>NZ_JACXWX010000069.1 GCF_014764505.1 Phormidium tenue FACHB-886 | reverse complement strand
AGAGTATTTTTCGCTATGGTTTCGACCACCTACGTCAAATATTACTGAATCTAGAGTTGTTCGTCGATGAGTTTTTCCACGTTCTTCAATTTTTGTCCTGTACTTAGCCCGGCTGGTTGCCTTTCTAGCCAGTGACGAAGCCGCCTGGATTACTGGACAAATCATTCACTCCGAAGGTGGCTTTCGTCGTTCTTAACCGTGATGCGATGAAACGTCAGGCTTTGAAAGCCGCATCCTATGACAACTTGCCCCACTTCTGAGGCATCTCCTTTTCCGCAGTAGGTGCCAATCCAGTAACTCAACTGTGCGTGAGCATTAGCAATATTGATCAACAATCTGATAGCACCGATTAAAAGATAAAGAATATTCAAAGCGGTAGCAGAAATCATCTCCCGCCAATCTCTGAATTTGTAGAGCATCTACTTGCGCGAGCGATCGCAGCAAAAGTCAATTACTAATCAATTCTGACTGTACAGGCATTGTTAATATCATGTCTTCAATCCCATTACATGATTTGATTCAGCTGACTAAGCTTCTGCAGTTGTTGCGTAATTCTTATTTGAATGCTCGAAGGGACTAAAGAACATTTCACTGAAAATTTTGGTAGAAATGCTCGATCTACTGGGGTTAAAGCTGTGTCTGAACCAGAAGTTTTAGTTTAGGGGGTTTGTTTTTCGCTCTGAACTATGAACACGCCAACAATCACTAACCGATCGGGTGAAGCAGGGTTATATTTCTACCCTTTAAGCTATGTTAGCTCCCGTCAAAATCCAGTTTTACTCCTATCTACAATGAACGCAATGACTTCTATGTTGACCTCCACGCCCGATACAGCACCGATATTTTCAAAGACGTTGCTTCGAGTGTTAGTGGTTGAAGATGATCCTGTTATGCAGTTAGGACTGGAGCAGTTCTTGTCAGAGACTGCACAACTTTCAATTGTGGCTCAGGTGTCAGATGGATATTCTGGAGTAGAAGTAGCGCATAGACTCAAACCAGATCTCGTCCTGATGGACGTGGGTCTGCCACAACTCGATGGGATAGCTGCCACACAGCAGATTAAAGCAGAACTACCAGATGTGCGGGTGGTAATGCTGACCTCTCACTATGCAGAAACAGAAGTCATTGCAGCCTTGGCGGCAGGTGCCGATGCCTACTGCATCAAAGGAACTTGCTTGGAAGGATTACTGACTGCGATCGCTGCTGCCCAGGAGGGAGCCATTTATCTCGATCCGCAAATTGCTCGTTGTATGGTCAAGCATTTCAAGTCGCCAACGAATCATTCACAAGCGGTACGGCTGTCCGAGAGAGAATTAGAGGTATTGAAACTATTGGTTGCAGGCAAGAGCAATCCTGAAATTGCAGCCATACTCTACTTGAGTCTCAGTACGATTAAAACTCACGTTCGTAGCATTATGAATAAATTGGCAGTAGATGATCGCGTTCAGGCAGCCGTTGTGGCATTGCGATCGGGATTTATCTCATGATTTCTGCTATAGTCTACGCCTTAAAAAGTTTCTCCACACCTGCATCAAATTGGCTGGCATGAGGGAACGAAATATAAACGTTAACTGCAACAGTTGTCGAAAGACAAGGGACAATAGCCCATCATACCAGACGTACCCGCTCGCGTATGAATTGCTGTTGCCAAGCTTGGTGTTCGGCAGATTCTGCAGCTAGAACCCTTGACAAAGCCCTTTGTAGAGCTGCCGTACCAAGCGATCGCCCTACCTAAAGCTGTTTTGACGCTGCACGATTTGATGTAGGTTGCCATAGTAAGCTGCTGTCGATAGGTTGCTGACGCATAAGAAGAACAGAGAAGTGAAGGAGCACAGATGCTTCTCTTCACCTCTCTACTGTGATGTAATGTAAGCTGCTTCAAACTACCATCCGTGAGGCTAGAGCGGCTTCACCTGATCGGTCAGTTGTGCAGTCAAAATTAACCTCTGCCCCGTTTGATTTGTTTAGCCCAATCAATCCTTCATCCAGTTCAACTATCAATTCTACTGATCGTACCAATCGGATATTTCCAGCAGCGGTAGCATTCTCAGCACTATACTATCTGGCAGATGAATCTCTAAAAAATGTTAACTGAACTATCTGGCAGGTTAATCTCTAGAAAACTGCAGAAATTGCTCATCTACCGCAATACCTGAGTTGATTTTTGATTGGAATTGTGGCGTACCACGGGAATTGGTTCCTCCGGATGCCAATTCGTCAGGGATTAATCTGGTTGGGGGTTGGGGTTGGAGCCGCTTTAGTCTGCTATGGGTATACGCTCGGAAGGCATTCTGTCTTTCAAGCGGGTCTTTTTGTAAATGGAGGATGGAGTTGGCGATCGCTGTTAACAAGCGTCTGGGAAGCGTATATTTGCGTTGGCTGTGCGTTGGTTTGCTCATGTTGTTTCGAGAATGATGGAATGTTCACGGAATGCTGCAACAAATACTCGCTCAGAATGCTTATACCGTTTATCTTATTCATCTTCCGGTTGTGATTGCAGTACAGTTTAGTATTGCTAATTTCAGGTTCGATCCACTTCTCAAGTCGATTGCTGTAACGGTGGTCAGTATTCCTATTTGTTTCATTCTCAGCCATTACCTACGAAAGCTGCCTGCCGCCTCGAAGTTTTTGGTGGGACGGGATATCTCTTTGACCCCGCCCTGTGCCAGTCTGTGCCACCCTTGCCTCAGTGTGATGTTTCTTGCTTCCAGAGATCTGGGTAGTGGGTAACTGCACCATGAGAATCGACCGTTAAAGTAGCAGCATAACCCACGTCGGGAGATACATACTCATATTCGCTGGGCGATATCCGATGGTATTGCTGCTCAAGCTGCTTTAGTTTAAAGTCTGGAAAATCTAACCATGCCGCTGGTGCCTGCGATCGCTCCCCCATCTCCAACGACAAACGGCGCAGGGCAATTAAGTTAGTGGCAGGCGTAAAGCCTAGATCAAGATCGATGCAACCTGCCGCTTCCTGTACCTCCAATCCATTAACGCTCCAATGTCTATTTGCAGTAGGAAGGATCGTCAGCGCAACCGCAGATCGACCGATATGCCCTGAAATACTAGCAATACAGGTCTGCCAGCTGGCATTGGTGCTGACTTCATAGGAGAGGAGGCAAGGCATCTGCTCGAATAGGAAGATGGCTGTACCAGACAATTGCCAGCCAGCTTCAGACCGCCAGAGATAACAAATGTCATGTCCTGGCAAATCAATTCTACGCCATAGAATTGTGTGGTCGGGAGGACTCATCAAATCACTCCCAATGCTACTGCTTGCGCCGATAGTTCACGGTCATAAAGTGATGCCATTGTCCGTCATCATTTAGCACATACGAGCTCATCATGCGCTGATCGTCGCTCTTGAACTCGATCACGTCCCTGTACTTCGCCATCTTCTCATTACCTGTCATAGCGGGACCATCAGAGTTGAGCGTCAGCCTTTCCTCAGCTGCATCCAGCTCACCATCATACAACCAGAGATAATTCATCATTGACCCAATCCAACTGCCCACATAGCGCTGTTTCTGGGAGTCATATCCGAGGGTTATCAGCATGGTTGCTTCACCGCAACCCGGCATTTCCCCCTGCGCTTCTGCCAGAATCCACAGACCTCCAAGCGATCGCACACTCTCAGTTCCCGTAGCTTTCTCCGAGGGTTGATCTGCCCCCATTGTTACTTCGGTTTCGTAGATCCATTCACCAACAAGCTTCTGCAACCACTGGTGTTCCTTTTGGGGTTCAGCTTGCATTGTCGGTTCCTGTTGTGCTGTAGGTGTTTCCATTGTTTCTCCTTTTACCATCTGCTGTTTTTTTCTATGATGCTGAGGTTGATAGCGTTCGTCATCGTCAAGCCGATGTAAGCACCGATTGAACGACGAGAAGATGCGTTATGCAGCGTTCCAAGGATTGTAGGTGCCAAAGTTCCAGAGAAAGCCTTCTGGATCTCGGCAGGAATAGTCGCGTCCTCCGTAGTCTTCGTCTTTGATAGCGATCACAACCTCGGCTCCCGTCGTGATCGCCCTAGTGTAGTGTTTGTCTACATCTTCCACAATGATGTAGGGGCTTTGTGAAACGGCAGTTGCTTCACCATTTGGCGGTTGTTGGACTTTGCCAAACTCATCATCGCGAGCAGAACCTACCATGATCATGCCGTTGCCAAAGATCAGTTGGGCATGGGCGATCGTGCCATTTTCACCCAGGATAACCAGGTGTTTCTCAAAGCCGAATGCTGCGCAAAGCCATTCAATAGCAGCCGGCGCGTCTTTATACCGCAGAGTTGGAATTATGGTTGCCGTTGAATGGTTAGGGTTGTCAACCATGGCTTTCACCTTTTGGGTAGAAATGTATTGCAATCTGGCTCAGAATTATCACTCTGACAATTAGGGCAAACTGACAAGTAGTGCACTCTGACAATTAGCGCAAAGCCCAACTTGAAAAAACTGCCTGAAAGAATGTGGATGTTCGGCGGTTTTTAGTTCATTTGTACCAATTCTACTACAGAGTTGGTTAGCAAAATCTATCTTCGGGAGGAAGTATTAAACAGAATGAATGGGACAGATTACCCGATCGCCGTCGAGCTTTGCTGCAGCGATCGGGCATATTAGTTCACCTAATTGAATGGAGCAGTGCTGCAAGGCGATCGAACGTTTCGCGCATTCCTATCTCCATGCCTGACTGCAGATGGCCATCTCGTTGTTCATCAAAAACGAGCTTACGGGATGCATTAAAAATGCGAATTACAACAATTTCCCGATTCAACGGTAACGTCAAGGTCAAATTATTCTAAGGGTTTTCGACCAATGTTGCTAAATGTTCATCCAGGCAGTCGAGGCTAGAATTCCAGCCGGCGATCGCGCCCATTGCTTCATGCTTGCGGCGATCTTCAACCGATTCGTGCAGCATTTGAATCGTGAGTTTGGTTTTGCCGTCTAAATCCTCAAACAGTGCAGTGATGACAATCTTCCCTTGTGGCAAATCAACTTTGACAACCTGTTCAATTCCTTCGCCAAATTCATCGCTGGTAACAATCCGTTCTGGCGGCACAATTTCGTGGAATGTGCCCTTAGAGGGATATTCTGTACCGTCGGGACCGATCATGACATAGCGCCAGTGACCACCAGGCTTCACGTCCATCTCATCAACGCGGGTAGTAAAGCCTTTGGGTCCCCACCATTGGGCAATGTGTTCTGGCTCTGTCCAGGCTTTAAAGACCAGTTCTCGACGGGTATTGAAAACGCGGGTAATAACAATCTCGCGATCGGATTGATTCGTCGCAGAATGATTTTGTTGCGACATTTTGTTTCTCCTTTGCTAGGCGAGTTCGGTCTATTTGTTGCGATCTTGTTCTTCCTGTGTGTGATTCCTATAGATAATTGGCTAGGCGATCGAGGTGTTCCTGTCAGAATTGACGATATATTCTGATCGGCATATTCTGATCGGCTACATTCTTGAGCGGTTTTGAACTGGCAGGTTGCCATTATGTGTCCCAGATGCAATGCAGCTAGAAGTAATCAATTGCGTAGGCTCTGAATGCTTAACTGTGCAGTTAATTAACCACTAGGTTAAATGTACTAATCAAAAATGTCAAGGGTTAACGACATTGAATTTCTTGAAGTTTTGTACTGAAGGCTGTTGAACCTGATTTCGCAGATACCATGTAGGTGTTTCAACTAGAGCAGAAAATGCTAACGCCCTAAACGCAGCTTTTCTAATATCACCAGGAGAGAGCTATTGGAGTGTGCTGCGACTGCTCAAGGTGAGTGGTGCTTAAACGATGCCGTAGATTGTGCGATATCGTTGCCATGTCGGCTCAACGAATTACAGAAATTTTACAACTTTACTGAATTGCCGATCGCTAGAGTAAATAATGCTGCTGCCGCCAGTGCTGCGATTGTCCGAACATGGTTCCAGAACGTCCAGTTAGTTAGATAGCTTGCCCAAAGGTTTGCACCCTCAGCGCTGTCAGGTTTGACGATCGCTAAAGCGTCGTTCAGCGGCACATTGAACACCATCGTCACTAAAACGGTGCCAATCAAATAGATCAGGCTACCTGTAATCAAATAAGCAACGTTCGGTTGTTGCCAGTTGGGCAGCATAAAAATAGTCAAAATGATGCAAACTAAACCTGTTCCCAGAAATGCTGTCATGAACCATGGATTGATCACGGTGATATTAATGGTCTGCATGGCGGCAATGCCTTCTGATGGCGGTCGTTGGGCAAGCGCGTTCATCACAAAGGTGGAGAAAGCAAAGAAGACACCTGCGATTAGCCCACATCCCAGCGCTGCGAAAAGATTTAATGCAAAAAACCAATAGCTAGTCATTGCCATTCGACCTCCTAAGAAAAATACAGTCGATCGCCCATTTTCCGTTTAATCAGACTATCCAAAGTAATATCTGGTTCAATACGATATACCAGGTGTCTGATAAAGATACGAATTATTCGTTAATTGCTGTAGCATGAAGTCGGCAACGTCCGCACGGGAAATTTTAAGTTTTGTTGTCTTGTCTGTGCCTGGAAAGCCCTGCCGATACTGCCCAGTTCGGCTCCCATCTATGAATGCGCTCGGACGAACGATCGTCCAATCCAGGTGGCTTTGTTTAACGCCCCTCTCCACTTCTTCAAGGTTCAATACGTCGCCCTGAACAACCTTCAGGTTCTGATGCTGGTCATCAAGCTTGGCGCGATCGCGCACAAACGCCGTGACGATGTGCCCCTGCTCCAGCGCTTGCTGAACGAGCTGACGACCGATGCTTCCAGTTGCTCCGAAAATTACTAGTTTCATCTTTTGTGCTTCCCTAAGTCATTTGCTACTTCAGCTTAGGAAAGCTACCTCTGTCTTGCTATCTAATTCTTGTGCCATTGTTACAATCTTGCGGTCGATTCTCGCAATGCTGAATAAAGCTCTGTAAAGCCGGGCGGGACTTTGTGAAAGCGCAGGCGATTCAAAACTAGATGAATTGGGTTTTTCTGATGAATTTGCTTGCTATCTATCAAATAAAGGATCTACACAATAGATGTTTCAGGAACTGGGTAAAGACTATACTGAAGTTTATCCTGATGCAGGGCATATTGTCTGTTGCGAACGATTGAACGATAAGGGCTTGGCAGCAAAAGATATTTGACACAAACTGATACGCTCTTGGAGCAATATCTCTGGAGAGGAGCTGAACGCAAATCATGATCACTTCAGAATACTTAAAAACAATGGCTCTCTACAATAAATGGCAAAATGAAAAGCTTTTCAGCATTTGTGATGAGCTAAGCGATGCTCAGCTACGTTTAGATCGAGGGATGTTTTTTAGTTCAATCTTCAACTCTCTCAATCACATTATTCATGTAGATGAAGCGATTCATGCGTTGATTCACACAAAGACTCTTGCTAAATTCGATCCTAGCTTTACGCCGTATCTTGAGTACCATCAGCTAAAATCCGCGCGCTTTGAGTTTGACGAGAAATTGATCGAAGAATCTCAGCGCTGTTCTCAAGATTGGCTGAATGAAATTTTCGAGATCTGGAGTGAAAGATTGAATCGGAAGAGAAATATACCCAGATCGTTCTATTACATACAGCTGTTTAACCATCAAATCCACCATCGTAGCCAAATCACCTCAGAACTACATAAGATGGACATTGATTATGGAAGTACTGATTTGCCATTCAATCCTTATTACGACTTTTAGAGCCAGGCAAGAGGAGGGGGATGACGCCCCAGAAAACAGATGATTTATCAGACTTATCAGCCGAGATCGCCTCTCTCTCAGTTTGTTGAATTTTTGTGGGTTCGAGAAGGCGATAGCTTACTGCAATCCCAGTCGTGTTTGCTGCCAACTGGCTCAATGGAGCTGGTGATTAATCTGCATGAAGACAGAATACCGCTGTTCGATCGCCACACTCGGGCAGAGCGGGGCTGCACCAACGGCACGAGAATTTGTGGTGCCCATTCTGAAGGCTTCATCATCAGCAATGACCGCAAGACTTTTTTCATGGGAGTACATTTCAAGCTAGGGGGAAGTGCCGCCTTCTTTACACTTCCGGCTGGGGAACTACACAATCACATTACCTCTTTGGAAGACCTGTGGAAGGGGCATGCCGCAGAGCTGCGCGATCGCCTCCTGGAAGCCCCAACCTTGGCAATTCGTTTCCTGGTGCTGGAACAGTTTCTTCTGACGATAATGCAGCCACCCAAACAACATGCTGCCGTTGATTTTGCCTTGCGTGAGTTTAACCGATCGCCTACTCCCACCATTGGGGCAGTTATGGAGCAAATCGGGTTCAGCACTCGTCACTTCAATCAGCTATTTCGCGATCGAGTAGGATTAACTCCCAAGCTGTATTGTCGGGTTCAGCGCTTACAGCAAGTGCTTTCTTTGCTGGCTGGTCAAACAAAGATCGATTGGATGGATATCGCGTTCGCCTGTGGTTACTTCGATCAGGCACACTTGATTCACGATTTTCGGACGTTTGCAGATTGTACTCCCACTGTATACCTGGCACAGCGAAGCTTTCATCCCTGTCACATTGTTTTACCCAATTAGGTCAATTTTTTACAATTCTTCTGCCTCTAGGCTGTGTCATAATCAACGAGCAAATCTACAGAAGTTCAATCTACTCAGTCACTAAAATCTCCGAATCAACAGTTCGCCCTCTAAGACAAGAGCCCGTGATGAATATAGAGATACGAAAAGAAATTGCCTCTGATATTGCGGATATTGAAGCATTGACAGAAGCTGCATTTCGCAATATGCCCTATAGTAGCCATACTGAGCAGCTTATTGTTAATGCCTTGCGTAACTCAGGAAATCTAACAATTTCGCTCGTTGCCGAGGCTGATGGACAAATTGTCGGACATGTTGCTGTATCCCCAGTTTTTATTTCTGATGGAAGCCAGGGTTGGTATGGGCTTGGTCCGATCTCTGTATTTCCTGAATATCAGAAAATGGGCGTCGGGTCACAGCTCATGAGGCAGGCGTTAGCGGCTCTACGTGAGCTTGGTGCGTCTGGGTGTGTATTACTTGGAAATCCTCATTTCTATAGCCGTTTTGGTTTCAGGGCAGAGCCAAGTCTTGTTCTTCCAGATGTCCCATCTGAATATTTCCAAGCTATCTCGTTTGGTACATCAATACCGAGTGGAATTGTCTCATATCACGAATCATTTAATGTGAAGGGTTAGCAACATCCTGAAGAACTGATAGGGTGATTCTGGAATGTAGGCTGGGTAGAGCGCTACTCTCTCTAAGCGCACCACGACTAAATTGAGAAGACCAGGAGAAGATATGAAAATCACTGCTTCAGCGATTTCACTTAACGTTGATGATGTCACGGCATCGGCTACATTTATCAAACAACACTTTGGCTTTCGAGAAGAGATGTCAGCCGACGGCTTTGTATCGCTCTCTCGGCAAGACGTTGGATTCAATGTGGTCTTTCTGCAAACTGGGCTGGAAAGCTTTAAACCAACCCATATGCGGGGACATCGAGCAGATGGTCTGCTGATCGCCTTTGTGGTAGATGACATTGACCGCGAATATGCACGCCTGCAGGCTGAAGGGGTAACGATTACAACTGCGATCGAGACGGAGCCCTGGGGGGAACGTTTTTTTCAAGTGACTGATCCAAACGGCGTTGTGCTTCAACTTGTGCAATGGATGACTGCGCCAACCTCGCAGCTATAGATACTTGAATAATATTTTGCTCTCGTACGGTTAACCACCTGATGATATTACGCCCTGCTACCGCCGCTGATTTGAACCTACTGCGACATTGGGATGAGCAGCCTCACGTAATTGCCTCAGATCCCAACGACGATTGGCACTGGGAAGTAGAACTCGATCGCACCCCTGATTGGCGAGAGCAGTTGATTGCGGAGGTTGAAGGACGTCCGATCGGATTTATTCAGATTATCGATCCGGCGCGGGAGGAAAGCCATTACTGGGGTGATATCGCAGCGAATCTTCGCGCCATTGACATCTGGATTGGTGAAGAGACTGATTTAGGCAAGGGCTATGGAACAAACATGATGCAGCTTGCCCTTGCCCGCTGTTTCGCTGACCCTGCGGTAGTGGCTGTGCTTGTTGATCCACTCGTCAGCAATACCCGCGTCCACCGCTTCTATGAGCGTTTTGGCTTTCAGCGTATCGATCGTCGTCAATTCGGTGAGGATGATTGCTTTGTGTATCGCCTGAAGCGGGAAGATTGGCATCCTTAATATTCATCGAGCTGCTTGTTCCCTGTTAATCAAGCAATATCCGGCAGCGGGCATTCGCCCTCGCAGGTGGGATGGCATTACGTGCCTAAATCAAAATTATTTTTATGTAAAAGCCCCGCGAAGCGGGACTTTTACATAAAAACAGTGTCTTAAGGTAAGCGCGTAGCGCTATACTTGCCTGGCTACGTGCCTAGCGCAGTGCGTGGCAGCTCACGACACATGATCACCCGTTGAGCAATTGGCAATCCAGCTTCAGCCTCTTTGCGCCTAATCTGCTGAAAGCCAGAAGTTAGTTCAGATTCAGCCAAGACCTCAAACCCAAGTTTTCTGTAGAAGGGTGCATTCCATTCAATATCTCGGAAAGTCGATAGCAATATTCTGCGATAGTTCCGGTGTTTTGCCCAAACGCAGACAGTCTCGACCAGTTTGTGCCCAATGCCTCTCCGTCCATAATCTGGATGTACGTCAATTTCTTGTAGATAAGCGTTGCCATCTACCTCCTGCGCGATCGCAAATCCCACTGGCGTATCACAATCGGTTACGGCAACCCACACCCGTTCTGCTTGAAACTGCTGAGTGATGAGATCCAACGGCAGGGGTTCGGCATCAACTAGAAAAGCGTAGGGCGTACCGCGAAACAAGGTGGCTGCGGCTTGTTCTATCTCAGCCAGTTTTGCTAGATCTTCAATTCGAGCCGATCGAATCTTACAGTCTGGAAAAAGCGGGGTCATGGGAGATTTGTTGAGCCTGATGCCGTTCCTGGATGTCGTTCCTCAATGTAGCTTAAAACTGAGGCATGCCTGGTGTTGCTGATTTCGGGGATGATTTTTGAGTAAGAGGGGCGCGCCGCGCCCCTCTTACTCAAAAATCATCCCCCTGTTAAGCAATGCCGCCGCAACACCCCTTTATTGCCGTCAATAACCTGACCGTAGCATGAGGACATCTGTTTGCTTTAGGCATTAAGGTTTGAATAGAAGGATGGTTCAAACAGAAACAGCCATGTTGTACCGTACCCTTGATGAAAACCGGATTTGTATTACGCAGCCCACCCATGCCTGGGTATCTGGACAGTTCGCTCAGGCTTGGGGCAATGAGCAGTTCGGCTCGATCGCTCCCCACCAGTCCGTCTGCTTGGGTGCGGAGCAGCATGACATTGGCTGGATACCCTGGGAAGCCGCGCCGACGCTCAATCCTGACACAGGCTATCCGCACAGTTTCAACGAAGTTGCTCCGGGAGTTCATACAAAACTTTGGGCAGGGGCGAAACATTTGGCAATGCCAATGGGACGATATGCTGCACTGCTGGTTTCCCTCCATGGGACTGGCTTGTATGAACGCTTCACTCACTGGAAGAATTCACCTGAATCAAGGCGAATTGTCGAAACGTTTCTGCAACAGGAAAAGGAATTTCAACAGCAGTTGATTCACCGTTTGGAACAAGACCCGGCTTACGCACCCTATGTGGCACCCGAGGCGCTCCTCCGCAACCAACGGCTTGTTGCCACCCTGGATGCGCTATCTCTGGTTATTTGCATGGGTGTAACCAAACAACGCCAGATCGAGCAAGTGCCAGCCGCCGACGGAGAGACAACCCTAACGCTGATGCCGATCGCTGGCGATCCCACGCAGCTGTCTTTGGAGCCGTGGTGCTTCCAGTCGGACGAGGTAACGATTGTGTTTGAGGGACGGATTCTTCAGGAAAGAGCCACTGATGAGCAAATGATGCGCGAGCGTCTTGCCCATGCTCCCTGGATCACACTCAGCACGACGCTTCATCCCGGATAGCGGCAAGAATCGATCAAGCTCTGTATCATGACAGACGGCTGCAACGGTTCAGGCAGCCCCTATTCTTCCGAAAGCAACAAACTTTATGCAATATATCCGACTTGGCAATACCGGACTAAAGGTTTCGCGAATTTGCCTCGGCACCATGACCTATGGCAGCCCTAAGTGGCGGGAATGGGTCTTGCCAGAAGCGGAAAGCCGCCCGTTTATTACCCGATCGATCGAAGCAGGCATCAACTTCTTTGATACCGCAGATATGTATTCGCTGGGCGAGAGTGAAGCCGTTTTAGGACGGGCACTGAAGGAGCTTGCTCAACGAGAACAGGTCGTGATCGCCACCAAAGTCTTTAATCCGATGAGCGATGACCCAAACGATCGCGGTCTATCGCGCAAACACATTTTCGATAGCATCGATGCATCTCTGCGACGGCTGCAAACCGACTATGTAGACCTGTACCAGATTCATCGCTGGGATGACGAAACGCCGATCGAAGAAACGCTGGAAGCGCTGCATGACCTGGTGAAATTAGGCAAAGTTCGCTACATTGGCGCATCGAGCATGTATGCCTGGCAGTTCGCTAAAGCTTTGTATCTCGCAGATTTGCACGGCTGGACGCGCTTTGTCTCCATGCAGAACCACTACAATCTGGTGTATCGAGAAGAAGAGCGAGAGATGCTGCCGCTGTGTCGGGCAGAAGGCATTGGGGTGATTCCTTGGAGTCCGCTGGCGCGAGGATTTCTGGCAGGCAACCGGCAAAAGGAAACTAAGGGCGAAACAACCCGTGCGAAAACGGATGATTTTGCTCACCAGCTTTACTATCAGGATTCGGATTTTCAGGTTGTCGATCGCGTGGTTGAATTAGCTGAGCAGCGGGGTGTGGCTCCAGCTCAAATTGCCCTGGCATGGCTGCTGCACCAACCGGGCGTGACAGCTCCGATTATTGGGGCAAGCAAGATGCACCACCTGGAAGATGCCCTATCTGCACTGGAGATTCAGCTAACTGATGCAGAGTGCCAACGGCTGCAGGAACCTTATCAACCTCATCCGGTGTTAGGACATAGCTAAATGCATGTGCTGCCAATTCCAGGGCAGTAACCCTCAAAAGCCACAGGTTGAGTGCTTCAGCGCAACGGAAATCCTAACTGCTGTAAGGCTTCCCTCAAGCGATCGCGTCCGTTTAATGTCTGTGCTGTGGCAACTCGCTTGAGGGAATGCTCGACCCAGTCTCCGCCAACGTTCATTTGCTGGGATTGGTAAAACTGTTGCATGACCTCGTTGTATTGGGCGATCGCCGCTTCCTGCTGCGCAAAATTGTATGTTTCGCGATGGAGAACAGCGCTTTGAGGCAATCGGGGTTTAATCGCAGCAGGTTTTGCTACATCAGGATACCCGACGCACAACCCAAAGACCGCGAACAGGTGGGGCGGTAGCTGGAGAGTGTCGGCGACTTGTTCGGGATGATTTCGCATGCCGCCAATGTAAACCGTGCCCAGTCCTAGCGATTCAGCCGCGATCGTCGCGTTCTGGGCTGCCAGTGCCGCATCGATCGTTGCCATTACAAACATCTCCAGGTAATCCAATCCTTCGGCGGGCATTTCCCGCTGCGAAGCAAGCTGACGGAGCCGTGCTAAGTCAGCCAACCAGACCAAAAACAAGGGGCATTGACGGATGTGTGCTTGATTGCCTGCTAGCTGAGCCAGGGTATTTTTACGCGTCGGATCTTCGACCGCAACTACGCTCCAGGTTTGCAGGTTCGAGGAGGTGGCAGCAGCCTGGGCAGCCGCAACCAGCGTTTCCAGGGTTTGGGACGGCAGTGCATCCGGCAGATAGGCGCGCACCGAGCGATGGGACAGCAGAGTCGTCAATGTTTCATTCCAGAGCTGGTCTGGATCGAATGTGCTGGTGCCATAGCGGTCTTGAATCAAATCGGTAGGATTAGGCGGGTTCATGGGTGGTGGTAAGTGGTTGGACAAAGGTATGGTAAAACAGCCTGCCTTGCTGCTGCATCAGTTGTAGGAACCTGAGTTGCTCCAGAAGCCAGCTAGTGTTTCTCACTTAGCCGAAGGGGTCAGCCAGTCAGGAGTCAGCCGAGTTAGGGATCAGCCGAGTTGGGGCATGTCCGGTCATGCCGATAGGGGAAAGCCCGCCGCCAGCAGCCAGCCGAAGAAAAGAGCAGAGCCGATCGCATAAACCCACGCTTGATTCAACAGGCTCGCAACCAGAGACAAAATTCCTATCAGCGGTGGAAACAACGGCAAAAGCAGAAACATAAAGCCCAGCTGCGGCAAAAAATTTAGAGTCAGCCCAAATCCACCGATTAAAATGACGCTTTGTGCCAGCCACCAGAGGACGCGTTTGCCTGCGCCAATGTTTTGCTGCACAATCCCAGAGGCAAGAAACCAGGTGGGATTTTGCAACTCGGTTTACCAACTTGAAGTGCTACAACTCCTGTTGTTTCGTTGCAGTCAATCACCCACAGTAATAACGGTCCACCAATTTTCTTCGATTCATAGTGCTCTTCGTAGGCATTTTTGTGCAACTCGGTTGACCAATATTTGAAACACATTCTGCACAAGGTTTTGGGGCAGTAATTATGTAATGGACTTTCTTCAGCAGGAGGGATGGAAGATGTCAAGGGATACTCCCTTCCTATAGCTTCAACTCCATATCTCCTACTACACAAACTATGAGCAAACACCGCAAGAATTATTCCCCAAATGCCCGAAAAAAAGCTTCTTCCGCTGCCGCCATTCGTCTGCCTTTTACATATCGTTCAAATACCCGCTCTGATTTATGTCCTGTCAGGCTTCTAGCAAGGAAGGTATCAATCCCTAACTCAACCAACTCCGTTGCATAGGTGTGACGAAAGCGGTGCGGGGTGAGATCTGTAATACCTGTAGCTTCGCTAAGTTTAACTTTTGTGAAGTAGTAAATTCCTTGGTAACCCAGTCTTTGCCCTGGGCTGCGGAAATCGTAGGAAAGGAATAAAGGACTTTCGTCTGTCAGTATTTCTCGTTGCGTTGCTTTTTGCACATAACTTTGCCCAGTTCGTCGTCGCTCTAGATAGGTGTTAATGCCCGATACACGATCGCCATCTCGTTCCAGGGCGTACCCTTTTCGTGAAACTGCTGCACCTGCTCCAACAAGTACTCGGTTTCTCGTTGAAAGCTGGGTAGTTTAATCAGTTGGGGAGCGGAACCACGCCGCCCTGCACCCTGAGGATGAACCAACGGTGGAGTATCTTCCTCCGGTTCCAGCGCAGGTGTCAGAACTTCCTTGGCAAATTCATAGGCTAGGGTCAAAATCTCATGGGTATTGCGGTAGTTAATCTTAAGTACCGTCGTTCTGCCTTGTGCCTGGATACCCAAACTTTTGAAGGTAAACTTTCGCTTTTGTTGTTGCTCATAAATGCTTTGAGCATCATCGTACAGTAGTAGCAGTGAGTTGGTTTGAGGGTCTACCATTTGTGCCGCCAACTTCAACCATTCAGGGCGAAAGTCGTGCCCTTCATCAATCATCACTGCTCCATATCTAGCAGCCGGGATGATGTTTGCCTCTACAGCCCGGATTGCCCGTTGTACTAATTCCTCAACGTAAGCTGCCCCTCGAAATTCATTGGTACTTGGTTTAGGAACTCGGTAAAACCTAAGTTGTTCAGTGATCCAGCCATGAAAATGCCGAACGGTAACCCGATTGCCAATTCCCTTCTCATGAAGCATCTGTCGCAGTTTGGCAGCCAGGGAGACGTTGAAGCATAAAACCAGGATAGGTTTGCTGCTCTGCTCAACCAGATGAAGGCACCGATACACCAGAATCAATGTTTTTCCAGATCCTGCCACCCCATGAACCACTCGATGCCCATCTCCTAGACTCCGAGCAAGTTGCTCCTGCTGAATGTCCATCACATGGAGAAGATCGGGAATTTGAATATCTTGCCCTTCTGAACTTAGCTCCTCTACCGAGATGGAATGGAGGCGATGTGAAGCAGTTTCCCCTACGGGGTAATCGCCAATTCGGACTTCTGGAAACAGGTGCCAGCGAATGCGATCAACTTGGGTCAGGGTAAGTGGTTCACCGAACTCATATGTGCTAAGATTCCAGAGCCGTTGCTGAAACTCATAAGCATCAACCTGCTCGTACGTCTCATCCTGGCAAATCACCAAATTTGGCTCAAAAACAGCCTGTAGGCCCTCTTCAGCCTCAAACTGCTTGCGGGTGATATTGGTACAAACAACCCCATAGTTGACGGGGAAGGCGAGCTTACCCTTATACCGTCCTTCAATCTGGACTAACAGGCGATCGCACTCCAACAATTGCTTTACAGCTAACGCATAGTCTCTCGCCTGCTTCAGAGGATTTTTCTCCTCCTTTTTTCCATCAGCAGTTAACAGGGTTGCTGTCTCTGGGTTGATCCGGGCGATCGTACTGATTTTCCAGTCTTTAACCTCCAGGACAAAGATGCCCCGTAGAGGATGCAGCACAATGAAGTCGGGGTGAAGACGCTTGCACCTGATCGGTACGTTATACCAAAGTAAATAATCGTCCTCTAGCTTATCCTCTAACCTTTGAGCAAATCGCCGCTCACCAGAGGTCATGCGTTGAGAGCAACTATTAAAGGCAGGAATAAGCGTCGCCATAAGGAGTGTTGAAGAAGTCTATGACCATAGTATTCCCCGTAGACATACACAGCTTAAACCAGTTAGCTGCAAGGTCTGCGGGAGTTAACAGTTGCGCGATACACCTGCATACAGACTTGAACAGGGTAAAGGTGTAAAGGATAAGGACTGTATTCAGTTTTTGCATAGGTATTACCCAAGCTACATCTCTATTGGACGGATCATCCTGACAGATAACTGATCCGTTCACCTTGCTTTAGGCGTGCGAGAGGCAATTGAGGCAGTGAGAGCAAAGATTGCATTTCTGCCACTTTTCTCCTCCTACCTTTCACTGACTAAGTTATGTTGGTCAAAATTCAAGCAGCTGTTGCGATCGTCAAGGTTGAGGTGAGAGGACCAGACGAGAAGATGTGAGTTTTGGCACAAAGCAATTTCAGTCTGTAGAAGAAGCAATCGAGAGCACTGCATGATGATCGCCCTACCAATTCACAAGGTAAAACCCAAGAAGGCAACTATGAAGTTTGGAATGAAACTGGTCACCAGGTTAGACTACTGATACGAATTAGAAGATTTTTTTACAAGAGCGCAAGGCATAGTAGCTGAGTAGGGGTGAGGTTTTCATACAAATGCTTAGTCATTTATATTTTGTGAGGGAGAATTCGCAATGAAAGCTGAAATTAAATTAGTAGGCAATGTAGACGAGGAAGATTCTTATGCATTGTCAGACTTAGCGATCCTGCTTGAGCAGGAATGCGATGCTTTAGTTGAGCAGGAGCGTCAATCAGTTGAAGGCGGAGTAAAGGATGGAGGACTAGTTATAGCCCTAACCGTTGTTGGGTTAGCGCTTTCTGCTATTAGTACGCTTGTTTCTGTTCTTTCTTATTGGGAATCTAAGCAGAAAGCTGAACAGGTCAAATATTCGGTTTCCATTGTTATCGGTAATAAAACTTTTACGTTAGAAAACTTGAAACCAGAGCAAGTTGAATCGGAACTAGCTAGATTCAAAGCAGGTGAAGAAGCAATTCAAGTTCAAGTGTTACGTCAGTGAGCTATGTCTTTGGCAGAAGTTGGAGCTAGAAGAATCCCTTTTATCTGTAGTGCTTTAGCTGGAGAAGAACTGCAAGCAGGCAGCCGTGATGCTACGCGTATCTACTCTTTACTTACAGATCCTGAACTGGGAGGATGTGTTAGCAAAGGGTATAGACCAATTATAGATTGCAAAAGCCGCCATGAATTTGAGGAAGAATTATTTCCAATACTGAATAGCTGGCAACCTAAAGATCAGCTTGTATTTTACTTCTCTGGTCATGGTGAATTCAAACGAGAGCAATACTGCTTGAAATTTGGGGAGCGAGATTTATATCCATTTAAGAATCTTCTCAATGAGCTTGAGGCACAAGGTGTAAGCCGAGCTATTTTGATCGTTGATGCTTGCCGAAGCGGAGGAATTTTTGGCAATAAAGGTATAGATACTATTGATTTAGAAAGTATGCAAATTCCTAAGGGAATTGCAGTAATCGCTTCCTCTCGCGCCATACAAGTTAGCCAAGAGTTACATGATGGCTCGGCTAGTGTTTTCACCAAGCTTTTCTGTGAAGGAATTGAAACTGGTTTGGGGGGAAGACAAACCAATAATAATCTAATTACAGTTGAGGATATTGTTATCTATATCCGAGAGAAGCTGGACAAGGAGCCTGCTTACTCTGCTTTTCGTCAGCGTCCAGAATACAATATTGAAAAGGCAGAGTCTGGTATTTGGATTACTAGAAACAAAAGCATATTAAAGGAACGCACTAATGAAGAGACCCAGACATTCACATCTCCCCTTAATAGTTCAGACTTTCTAAGCAACCAGAACCATTTAACCTATGACCGTCGTCTGGCTCAGCATCATTCCTTTAAGGATTTAGATAAAAAGCTAATAGCTATATTTCTTGATCAGCCATTAGCAAAAGAAGAACTAAATAATGCAGGATTATTACTTGCAGATCAACAAGAGCATCTTCAAACTTTAGGGATTATACAAAATGAAAAACCTACACTTGGTGCTTTTTTGTGTTTTGCAGGCAGAGAATTACTGGTGAATAAATTTGCATCTTGTAGCCTACATATGGTGGCTTACAGTGATAAAAAACGTGCCTCATCAACTGCTAGCCCCAAGACAGTAACAGATAATCTGCTAAATCTTTTCGAAATTGGGATGAATTTTTTTCGTAACGCTGCAATACTCCGTCGCACTGGACGCGTGGGAACCGATGAGCGCGATGATTTGGAAATTCCAGAGATTGCTCTGCGAGAAGCTTTAGCTAATGCGCTAGTACATAGAGATTATGAGAAAGCCCATTTGAAGGATCAACCAACACGTCTTGAAGTTTATTCAGATCGTATTGAGATTACGAGCTATGGCAGTTTGATGAATGGACTCTCTGAGAAGGATCTAAATGATAATCCAGAGAACATAGATCCCCTCAGGCGTAATTATATCATCGCTAAAATTTTCCTCATAATGCAGCGTGTGGAACTGAATGCAAGTGGTATTAGCCGAATGCACGAAGCCACCCATAAGGCTCACCTGCCACCACCCATTATTAAGGCAACAGATAATACTGTTAAAGTTATCTTTCGTAGACCGCTGCTGGAAACACAGAAGGGGGAAGGTGCTGATGTGAAAGCAGTTATTGATTTTCAGTCATATTTGCAGTCACTAAGTGCAGAATATCAGCATCATTTTTCTACTTATACGTCAACGGATGCTATCCGAAAATTTCAGGAGCCACAAGCGTCTTCAACACTAGATTTTGGATTAATAGTGCAGTTGATGCAACCCAAGGAATCAGAGGATAGTCAAAACCTAGAACGGTTAGACAAAATAGAACGGTTACCAGTTCTGGAAGGTATTCGCAAGTATGCAGCAGAACACCTTTTGCTAATAGGGAGACCTGGATCTGGTAAATCAACCACGCTATTTCGATTCTTAATAGAAGAAACAACAAAGGCTTTAGCAGATCCATCTGCAAAAATTCCAGTATTGGTGGAGTTGAGGTATTACCAAACCTCAATTCTAGATTTGATGCGTTTGTTCTTTAAAAGGCATGGGTTACTGTTGAATTCCGATCAACTGGAAACTTTGCTGGTTGAACAGCGATTGATGTTGCTAATTGATGGGCTAAATGAGTTGCCGTCGGAAGTGGCACGGAATGACTTGATGAAGTTTCGCCAGGATCACCCTCTGAGTCCAATGATCTTTACAACGCGAGATTTGGAACTGGCAGGCGATCTTGGCATTGCAAAGAAGTTGGAGATGCAACCGCTAACAGCAACACAAGTGGAAGCTTTTGTGCGAAGCTATCTGGCTGAACATACAGAGTCAATGACACGACAGTTAGGAAGTCCATTGCGAGAGTTTGGGCAAACGCCTCTACTGCTATGGATGCTATGTAGTTTTTTCAAGCAAACCGGACAAATTCCCACTAATTTGGGCGGGGTGTTTCGCGCCTTTACTCAGAGCTATGAGCGCCATCTGAAGGGTAGCATTACCCCAGAAAGCGACCGACGTTGGTGGGCAGAACTTCTGCAAACGTTGGCATTTGCCATGATGCACAGCCAACCTCCCTCTATATTGGAGATTAATCATAGTCCCCCCACTCCTAGTGTTGAACTCCGGGTAACTATCTCAAAAGCTGAAGCACACCAGCTTTTTATTGAATATCTGAAGCCCAGGGAAGCTCAACCTGAAGGTGCAGCGAGAAAGGCTCTAGATGACCTGCTAAGGTATCACTTAATTCAAACCACTGAAAACAAAATCGAGTTTCGACACCAACTAATTCAGGAATATTACGCGGCAGAGTATTTGCTGCGTCAATTACCGCATATTAACGATAAACACCTAAAGCGCGACTATCTTAACTACCTGAAGTGGACAGAACCTTTGGCGCTAATGCTGACGCTTCTAGATGACGAAACACAGATACTACGTGTTGTGAGGGCAGCTGTTGATGTGGATCCAATGTTGGGGGCAAGATTAGCAGGGAAAGTGCAGCCCCAATTTCAGGAGGAGGCAATAAGTTGGATTGTTAAATTAACAGTGCCACAACCTCTCAAAGTTCTGTTTTTATCTGCAACTCACTCTAAGGTTGCAGTTGCTGAACTGGCTCAGGCACTTGAAGCCCAGGATACTTCTATTCGTAGATATGCAGCGACAGCATTAAGACAGATTGATGAAAGGATTATAGTTACTAGACTGCTTCAAGCACTTGAAGATCAAGACGTTGATGTTCGCAGATATGCAGTGACAGCGTTAGGGAAAATTGGTGGAGAGGAGGCAATCATTGGGTTACTCCAAACACTTAAAGACCAGGACGCTGATGTTCGGAGGAATGCAGCGGCAGCGCTAGGGCAAATTGGTGGAGAGCGTGCAGTTACTGGGCTACTCCAAACACTTGAAGACCAGGACGCTGATGTTCGGAGAAATGCAGCGGCAGCGCTAGGGCAAATTGGTGGAGAGCATGCAGTTACTGGGCTACTCCAAACACTTGAAGACCAGGACGCTGATGTTCGGAGAAATGCAGCGGCAGCGCTAGGGCAAATTGGTGGAGAGCGTGCAGTTACTGGGCTACTCCAGATACTGAGACATCAAAACGCTGATGTTCGGAGAAATGCAGCAACAGCATTAGGAAAAATTGGCGGAGAACACGCAGCCTCAGCACTGTTCCAGGCACTTGAAGACTCAGACGCTTCTGTTCGCAGAAATGCAGCGGCTGCTTTAGGGCAAATTGGTGGGGAGGATGTAGTTGCTGAATTGCTTCAGTATCTGAAGCATCAAGATGCCGATACTCGGAGAAATGCGGCGGCAGCCTTAGGGCAAATTGGTGAGGAGGAGGCAGTCGCTGGTTTACTCCAAACACTTGAAGACCAGGACGCTGATGTTCGAAAAAATGCAATGGTAGCGTTGGAGAAAATTGGCGGAGAGGGAGCAGTTGTAGGATTGCTCCAGGCACTGAAGGATTTAGATACATTTGTTCGTAGAAATGCAGCGGCTGCTTTAGGGCAAATTGGTGGGGAGGGTGCGGTTACAGGGTTGCTCCAGGCACTTGAAGACTCAGACGCTTCTGTTCGCAGAAATGCAGCGGCTGCTTTAGGGCAAATTGGTGGGGAGGGTGCGGTTACAGGGTTGCTCCAGGCCCTCAAAAACCAAAATGTTGAGGTTCGCAGATATGCAGCCGAATCATTAGGACAAGTTGGTGGAAGAGAGGCAATCGTTGGGCTGCTCCAGGCACTTGAAGACCAAAGTGTTGATGTCCGCAGATACACAGCAGCAGCGTTAGGACACATTGGTGGAGAGGGTGTGGTTGCTCGGCTACTTCAAGCACTTGAAGATCCAGACGCCTTTGTTTGCAGAAATGCAGCGGCAGCGTTAGGACACATTGGTGGAGAGACGGCGGTTTCTGGACTACTCCAGGCATTGAAGCATCATAATGCTGTTGTCCGCAGAAATGCAGCAACAGCGTTAGGACACATTGGTGGAGA
Organism: Phormidium tenue FACHB-886; assembly: GCF_014764505.1. Classification (GTDB taxonomy): domain Bacteria; phylum Cyanobacteriota; class Cyanobacteriia; order Elainellales; family Elainellaceae; genus FACHB-886. Next base: position 5,610 of record NZ_JACXWX010000069.1, on the reverse strand, counting down.
GACGGCAGTTTCTGGACTACTCCAGGCACTTGGGGACCAAAACTATTATGTTTGTAGGAATGCTTTAGCGGCGTTAGGGCAAGTTGGTAGCCCAGCTTCGCTCTCCCAACTTTGGCAAATCTGTTTCACAGGTGAAGTAGAAATCCTCTCCACAATTACGACTATCCAAAACTGCTGCAAGTTCTACAATTATGAAATTGCAAACGGTTTCATCCCTAAGAAGCTGTCCTTGTATTGAGTAAACAATATTTAGTAAGGAGATATAAATGGTATTTGCAGACTCTCGTCGTGAAACTGTTCCAGTTGAGCTTCCCAATGGAGCAATCGTTAAAGTCGAAGTTGCTCAAACTGGGCGAGAGGATGTTGGGTTTGATGTGAAACAGTTTCAGCCCATATCAGAGGCAATTGAGGGCGTAGTGCAGATGATTGCGGCTCCTATTCAAAGAGTAAACCCCAAGAAGGCGACAGTAAAGTTCGGTGTAGAACTGGCAATTGAATCGGGGCAATTGACAGCGATCATAGTTAAGGGTTCGGGCAAAGCTAATCTGGAAATCACACTGGAATGGGAAGCCTAACCAAAGGAGTCAGCTATGAGTCAGCTAGAGGATCTGCTGCAACAGTGTACAGTCAAGCTTTCCCTGCCTGGACAAATTGGTTGGGGCACAGGCTTCTTTGTTGGACCGGAGTTGATTCTTACTTGTGCTCATGTGGTGCGGGCGGCGAAAGAACAAGCTGTTAAAGTTCGATGGCAGAGGAGGGAGCTGGAAGCTGTAGCGGAGCAATCGCTCCCTGATCCCTATGATTTAGCTTTGTTACGGGTAGCGTTGCCAGCTAGTGCCAACCCACCTTGTGTATATTTAGGTGAAGAGATTTTCTCCCGCGACCCACTGTATCTATTTGGCTATCCGGATCAAGACTTTCCCAATGGCTGTCCGGTGACGTTCAATTGTGAAGGGTTGACGGGGGATGCCCCAACGTTAATCAAGTTTACTCTGGGGCAGGTGCGACCAGGCATGAGTGGAGCGCCGCTGCTAAACCAACGAACGGGCAAAGTTTGTGGAATTGTGAAATTCACCCGCGATCGTTCCATTGACTTGGGTGGTGGAGCTATCCCCACCTATGCGATTGTGGAGCAGTTCCCTCAATTGCAAGAACTTCAGCGAAAGTTTCATGAGAATGACCGCCGCTGGAGTGACTTGGTTACGAAGCAACCCAAAGTTGATTTTCAGCTGTATTTAAATGCAATTACGACCTCCTATGAAAAGTGGTGGGAACTTTACACCTTGACCGATGTTGAAGGAAACCAACAGCAGTCGAAGGATGCACTGCCAATTTTTGACTTTGGGTTGATGGTGCAGACACTGAAAGAGGAGCGGGAACAGCAGCAAGAGCGGGTCGAGCGATTTACCGTGCTTGAGGGAATTCGCAAATATGCTGATCAGCATGTATTGTTAGTCGGGCGACCTGGATCAGGGAAATCCACAGCGTTAGCAAGATTCCTACTGGAAGAGGCAACGCTCCATCAAGCGAAAATTCCGGTATTGGTGGAACTGCGCTATTGGCGAGGCTCGATCACAAAATTAATTCTCAATGCGTTTGCCCAACATGGACTTCCTCTAACAGAGGAACAACTGGAAATGGTGTTATCACAATCTCTAATCCTATTCGATGGGGTGAATGAGTTACCGTCAGAGGAGTCGCGATTGCAACTTTCAGCCTTTCGACGCAATTATCCCAAAGTGCCTATGATCTTCACCACACGCAATTTGAGTCTTGGGGGAGATCTGGGGATTGAGAAGAAATTGGAAATGCAACCGCTTACCGAAGCGCAAATGCAGTCCTTTATTCGAGCCTATGTGCCAGAGCAAGCGGAGGAAATGCTGCGGCAATTACGTGATCGATTGCGAGAGTTTGGACAAACGCCCTTGCTGTTGTGGATGCTGTGCGAGGTCTTCCAGCAAACTTCTGATAACCAATTGCCTTCTAACTTAGCAGGAGTATTTCGGGCGTTTACAGTCTCGTATGAAATCAGCAGCATTCGTAAGCATGAAGTTGCGCTGTTGAAAGGAGATGTGAGACCACTTAGCGATCGCAGACTTTGGAGCAAAGCTTTGAAAGCCTTAGCATCAGTCATGATGCAGGGAGAAACACCTGTTGACTTTCGAGTTGTGATTCAGCGAGATGAAGCGGAACGAGAATTAAGCAGAATTTTCTCAAATGAGCAATTTCCGGTTCGAGATATTCTAGATGACTTACTCAAGTATCACCTATTGCAAAATTGCAGTACAGACCAAATCGAATTTCGTCATCAACTCATTCAAGACTATTATGCGGCTGAGTATTTACTGCAACTTTTACCAGGTTCAAGCGATGAACACCTGAAGCGAGATTTCCTCAACTATTTGAAGTGGACAGAACCTGTCTTGCTAATGGTGGCATTGGCAGATCAGGAGACACAGGTACTGAGCATAGTGAAATCAGCACTAGAAATTGATTTGGCATTAGGGGCAAAACTGGCAGGAGCAGTGCGGCCAAAATTTCAAGCACAAACCATTAATCTAATTACTGAATCAGCTATTCCAAAGCTGCTGAAAATTCAGCTTCTAGGTCTAACACATTCTATCCACGCTTTAGCTGATCTACATGAATATCTTGCAGCTCAGGATCTTAATGTTCGCCTCTGTGCCACTGAAGCGTTAGGAAAAATTAGCAACGAGTTGTCAATTTATCCGCTACATCAAGCGTTGATTGACGAGGATTCTGACGTTCGTTTCAATGCTGCTAAAGCATTAGGAAGGATTGGAAGTGAGGAAGCTCTATCCATTTTGAGGGAAGCATTGCAGGATGAAGATTTCAATACCCGTCTCACTGCCGCTAATCCGCTAGCAGAGATTGAAGATGAAGCGGCAGTCTCTGAATTTGTTCGAGCTTTAACACACGGAGATCCTGATGTTCGCTCTCAAGCTACTGACAATTTACTATCAATCGATAATCAGAAAATTAAGGTTTCTATTCTACTCCAAGTTATAAAACTCAGCAACTCTGATATTTCTTACAATGCTACAGAATCTTTTTTGTTTCAATCCCTCAAAGATGATTCTGATGCCTGTTCTGATACTGTAAAAACTTTACTACATATGAATAGTAAGGCATCGGTTTCTGCTTTATATCGAGAGTTGGAAAATGAAGATTTTAATATCCGATATATTGTTGCTACTGAGTTAGGAAAAGTTGGCAGCACAGCAGGAATTTCAGTTTTATGTAAGCTGTTAGAAAATGAATCTATTATTCCTCCTCTTAAAGTCATTGAAGAAGTAAATGAAATTGCATTTCTTTCACCTCTGGAACTGCCATCATACAAAAAAATATTTCAGGAACTAGGTTATTCTCAGAAATGTGGTGGCGAACTAGTATCTCCTGTTCTACTTCAAGGTTTAAAGCGTAAAGAATACCACATCCGTATTAACTCACTCCTACAGTTGGGGAGCTTGGCAACTTATGAAAAGCTAGTTGGCAGGGAATTTATGATTCCGGTAATATGCTCAGCTCTAGAAGACGAAGATGTAGATATTTGTATTCATGCTGCTAGTGTCTTGAAGAATATTGCTAGTCAAATTACAAGCTCTGCTATATGCCAAGCGCTTGAAGGAGCAATTCCCTTCTTATATCGTGCTTTAGAACATGAAAATCCTGAAATCAGCTATGGTGCTGCTACTGCATTAAATCAAATTAGCAGTCAGGCATCTATTTTCACTCTACAGGATGCCTTAATAAGTAAAGACCCAATCGTTCGCTTTTGTGCTGCTTCCATACTGAAAAAAGATGAGAATGAGACAGAAATTTCTCAGCTGATTCAGAATTTAGAGAATAAAGATTCTCGTCTTCGTAGACAAATTGCTAATGTTTTAATGATAAGTACTGATGATAGCGAGATTGAAAACTCGGTTCTAACAAGAATTTTAGATGACCAAGACTGGGAGGTACGTTGCTACGGTGCTATTGCTTTAGGACGGCGAGGTTTTGATTCTGTCCTTCCTATTCTGCGTCAAGCTTTAGAAAACGGAAGTACTTATATTCGTAGAAGAGCTATTTGGGCATTAGAAAGAATCAGCAGGGAGGATGCTGTTAGCCTTTTAGTTTTTGCTGCCTCCCACGACGATGATCGTCTTGTTTGTGAGAATGCTCAACTCTATGCATTAAGAGGAATTGACAATGAGCCTGAAATCACTACTCTAATCCAGAACCAAAGAGATAAAGATCCTGAGCTTTGCGTCAGTGCCCTCTACGCATGTGGTTTGATTAGAAGCCAGGCTGCAATCTCTGCTTTAATCAAAGCTGCAAAATCTAATGATTCTCTAATCTGTCTTCATGCTGTTATCGCATTAGGTCGAACTGAGAGTGAGTCTGTAATTTCTGCTTTGAAGGAGGCTTTAGAAAATAAAAACTCATTTGTTCGGTTTTACGCTGTTAATGCGCTAAGTAATATTGAAGGCTCCACTGCTTTTCATGCTTTATGTGAAGCTCTAGAACATGAAGATGATAATGTTAGCTCAAGCGCTGTCCGCAAATTGGGCGAAATTGGAGATGGAGATGCAATTAGTGCTTTATGCAGAGTACTAACAGAGGACACAAGAATATCAATTCGCCGTAGTGCTGCTTCTGCTCTAAAAAATTCTAGCGATGAATCTGCTGTACGTGTTCTGGTTCAAGCCTTACAAGACGCTGATTATAGTGTTCGTATTGCTGCTGCCCAGTCATTGCGAGAAATTGGTGGCGAAGAAGCAGTTTCTGCTTTAGCTGAAGCCTTGAAACATGAAAATTTAGATGTTCGTCAGAGCATTTCTACAGGATTATTCCTATTTGGTTCAAATGAGTCGGCAATTGCTGCTTTATATCGAGCTTTAGACTGTGAAGACTCTAGTATTCGTATAAATGCTGCATTTGCACTAGACGCTATTTTCACTGGCTGGCAAGTTAGTTCCTCTGTATACAGTGTTGACCAAGACGCTTTAATCTCAGCTTTCATAAAAATAATAGAGGACAAAAATCCCCAAGTCGCTGTAAAAGCTGTTCCAGCACTAGGGGAGATGGGGAACTTTCATTTACTTCCTCGTTTTTCTGAGCTTCTACTAGCAACAGCAGATACAAGAGCATTTGATACGTTGTCTCTAGTTCAAAGCCGCTGTAAGTTCTACAATTACGAAATCGCTCAGGCGCTTATTCCCTAAAATAAATCAATTGTCCTTTTTCCATACCTCAAACGAAGTACTTCCTGAACAGCCTCTCATTCTGCTTGAGAGCAGACAAGCTATTACTACCTGAGACGAGCGGAATGAAGCATTTCGTGAGATCGAAGAAATTCGAGAAGGAGCGATCGCTTTGAGATGAAGATTTAACAGTAGGGAATGTAGCAGGCATCTCTGTAATCGTCTTTACAGCTTTCTTAAGTGCCTGATGTAGATTTTGGGCGACTGTCCCTGAAAATCGTGTGCCAATCCGCAGGTCTAGAGGGTGTTATGCACTTTGAAGTGGTAACTCAGCAAATCGCTTAAGCATCAAGATGGCAAAGGCAACCAGATGGAAACCAACCAACGTTTGTGCTAAGCGCTC
>NZ_JACXWX010000068.1 GCF_014764505.1 Phormidium tenue FACHB-886 | reverse complement strand
GGGCAAAAAGTGCCGACACTTAAACAGAGCAGGAGTAGACATCAGAGGAAGAAAAGGCAAGGTTGGTCCTATCTACCTTACCACCCACCAGTTTTTGCGACACAACCCCTAAAGGCTGTATTGCTCAGTCCTGGTCAGTGGTGAGCTATTACGAACATGAGTATCATCAATGATGTTTTACCCTAATCAACCATGTCCCACTCCGTTGTCCGTTCTCCACGGCCTTGAGTATCACTGAGAGCACTGTTAAGTCTCATATTAATCGCATCTTGAGTAAGTTAGGAATCAACGATCGCATTCAAGCTGTGATTATTGCAGCAAAACGAGGCATTGTTAGTTTATAAGGTGAACCTGCGATCGAGTTGAGTATCAACTTAGGTTGCATTGAAACTCTAAGTACAGAACAAAAATTGTAGAACATTGTGAAAATCATCCATTTTCTGCTGCAGGTTGAGAACAATGGTTCGGAAATGGTCAAAGCCATAACGGAAAATACTTTTGTCGCTGCGTTCCTCATTGCCCTTCTGCGAGTAAAAACCGTCAACTTCGCCGAGTTGGTGAAAGGCTTTAGTGGCAAGGCTCAAACCGACTCCCACTACAAACGCTTGCAACGATTCTTCCGCTCCTCTTCAATATTCTGATGTTGGGTGTGGTGCATGAGGGCGTTGCTTTTCCCCTGCTCTGGTGTCTACTCGATAAGCGAGGTAATTCTAACAGTGATGAACGCATAACGTTATTCAACCAGTTTCTGGAACGATTTGGTGAACGAGAAATTGCTTGAATAACGGCTGACCGGGAGTTCGTTGGTAGAGATTGGTTCGCTTATCTGCTGAGCGATCCGCTGACTCCATTTCGGATTCGCATTCGAGAGAATCATAAACTCAGTAATGGTCGGGTTAGTCTCAAAGTCGCGATTGCCTTTGCTGATTTAGCGGTGGGACAAACCAGGATTTTGCATCACAAACGACCATTTTTGCGACACTACCCTTTTTTCTACGTCCTCTCCTAAATAGCACTACTCTTCTCTGATTATACAGAGCGATCGCTAGCCTTCTCTAGAGACACAACAACTGCCGTGATAAGCATCATACCCCCTGCTACCACAAATAAAAGGGTCAAGTTGATCTCTAGAAATACGCCAGAGAGCGCTTGAGAAAATGGGTCGAGCGCGATCGCAGCAAACATGACTAAACTCATCATACGCCCTTGCATCTTGGTTGCCGTTTGCTGCTGCAACCAAGTCAGTCCCAAAACGCCGACAATACCACCGCCTACTCCCATCAGCGCCATTATCACCGCTGCCACCCAGGACTGCTGCACCCATCCCAGAAGAATTAGGCCGACACCCAAACTGTAAGAGAGTAAAACCAGCGGCGTTTTTAGATTCTTAATAGCACTTAATTGGCTGGCAATCAAAACCCCACCGAGTGCTCCCATCCCATAAGCCGACTGCAAGTACCCAAATGTTGTGGCACTTGCCCCAAACCGCACCGTCACCATTTCGGCAACCCCAATCACGATCGGTCCAAGAATGGCAAGGTTGATTATGGCAATCATCAATAGGCTAATCCGAATGGCTGGCTGTTTCCAGGCGTAGACCAATCCTTCACAAATTTCTCTCGTGAGTGAAACAGCACTGGTCGCAACAGGCGATCGCGGACGAACCCGAAGCAGACAAATGCAGCCACTTCCGATTGCAAACAATACAGCATTGAGCGTAAACGCGATCGGTAAACCTAATGCTCCAATTACAATTCCAGCCGCAGCCGGACCGACGACATTGGTAATTTGCTCACTCCCCTGCATCCAAGCATTTGCCTGTCCGAGTCGAGGTTTGCTGATCAACTGCGGCAGCAATGCCAGGACTGCAGGATACAGAAAGGCTTCCAGGAGACCGAACAAGACCGCAATACCGATCACAACATTGAGATGAAAGGTATCCAAAAATAACATGACTGCGATCGCGCTCACTAAAACGGTATTAATCAATGCGGCGATCGCTGCCACCCTGTTAGTTGGTAGGCGATCGCTGATTGCACCGCCAATTAACATGAACAATCCGCGTGGAATTGCTGCCGCCATCAACACTGTGCCGATCGCAAAGCCTGAACCCGTCTTTTGCAAAACTAACCAGGTCAGCGCCACAAACCAAAATTGAGAGGCAGTGAAAATAAACGTTTGACCAAACCAGAGCCAACGAAAATTGGGCAATTGTAGTGCAGAGCGCAGCATTGGCTTACCTCACCACAACAAATCGTTGAGCAAGCCATAAACTCCAGCCCAGTCAATTTCTATGGCAGCTCTCATATAGCAGCATTTTTCGTGGGTACGGCGGGTGCCAGAGGCGAGCAGCAGTTTGAATGGCACGATCGCTAGCGTTTTCCAGGGGTAAGACTTGATTCGCAAGAAACGCAATCCGACATAGCAGGACTGGATGATACAAGACTGGTTCATCGTAGGTTCCAGATTTGTAGATGAGGTTTGTATTGCCAGTGCTCGATATCCTTGACAGCAACGAAAAGTGAGATACCGAGCACTTTGGAATTGTTCAAGATTAGGCTGCCTCTAGCTGCACCTGAATGCCGTGCCGGGGACGCAAGCTAATCGAAGGCTGAAGCTCAATTAATTGATCAGGTACAAGGCGCAATTCAAATTGTTGGGCGATCGTCACTAGAATCAGCACTGCTTCCATTAGGGCAAAGCTCTTGCCAATGCAAATGCGGGGACCGTCGCCAAACGGAAAGTAAACGCCGCGTGGCAATTGGTTCTCAAAATCATCAGCCCAGCGCTCTGGGTCGAACTTCTCTGGTTCTGCAAAGTAGCGTTCATGGCGATGCATCACCCACTGACTCATAACCAATGTGGTTCCCTTGGCAATCCGATAACCGCCCACTTCACAGTCCTCTATAGCTTCTCGGCTCAAGTCTGTCACAGGTGGGTAGAGCCGCATCGCTTCTTTAATGATCCAGTTGGCATAGGGAAGTTGGGGTAAATCTGCAACTGTCACCATCCGCCCTTGTAAAACTTGATCAAGCTCTGTCTGCAACTGAATACGTACCTGCGGATGCTGATCCAATAGCATCCAGGTCCAAGACAGGGTATTTGCCGTTGTTTCGTGACCTGCCAAGATCATGGTGGCAATTTCATCGCGCAATTGTTGATCGCTCATCCGACTGCCATCATCGGCATCTTCGACCTGCATTAACATGCTGAGTAAATCTTCTCCAGTCTCCTGATTGTCACGACGCTGCTGAATCATGGCATAGAGCGTTTGATCGAGTTGGGCGATTGCCTTCTGGTAGTCTCGATCGGATTCACCTATGCTAATGCCGACCGATTGCAGCGTTTGATGAATCGCCTTGACGGTGCGATCGAGCCAATTCTCGCGGTGGATTTCATCTGCATTCTCTTCCTCAGTCATGTACCAATTCATTACTTCATCCAGGGCATGGGCAACGTGATTCGCTTCGCTGTCGCTGACATCGCGGTCGAAGATGGTTTTCATCACAATATTTAGAGTGAGCCGCATCATGGCTTCATGTACATCGAGAACTTGCCCCACTTGCCAGGTCTGCAGCATTCGCTGTGTGTAGTCAACCATGACCGCCCCATAGCCGCTAATGCGCTGTTGGTGAAATATAGGCTGACTCAACCGTCGCTGCCGCTGCCAAAAATCTCCTTCATTGGTGATTAAGCCATTTCCCAGCAATCCCCGCAGTCTCCGAGTTTCCCTGGCTTTGATAAAGCGCAGTCGATCCTTGAGCACCTCAGTAATGTGATCAGGATTGGTGAGTAGACAATACATCTCTTCCTCAAACTGCAACGGCACAACCTCACCCAACTCACGGGCACAGCGTGTCATAAACCCCAGCGGGTCGCGGCTATACTCCGCAAAAGCATTGGGTACTTGAGGATGCAGCAGTGTTAGTAAATCTTGGCTGCTTTCTTGACTGATCTTCTGACTCATTAGAGATTCCTCCGGTAATTACGAGTAAAATCATGAGTAATACTCACATTTCTAAAATATGAGCAACGCTCATATTTGTCAATTAAAATATGAGTATTACTCGTTTATTGGTGCTACAGAAAACAATCTCATGACAAAAAATATTGAAACTACCCGGAATGCGTCATCATTCCAGGCAGGCTCACAGCCAAGAACGAGTTAATCAAATCCTAGATGTGGCGAAACAGATGTTTATTACCGAGGGATACAATGCCACCACAACTAATGCAATTGCAGCAAAAGCCAATGTCTCGATCGGGTCGCTTTATCAGTTCTTTCCAGATAAAGAGGCGATTGTGCAGGCACTCACGAGCCGCTATGTAGCGGTGTTACAGCAGCGATTGACATACTCCACACCCTTGAGATGGGTCGTTTAAGTCTCTCGGAGTATGTGGAGTTGATTGTTGATGCAACCGAGCAATTCTTGAAGGACTATCCTGGTTATCATGCCATCTTTGTGCAGGTGCAGGACGCAATTCCTGAATTGGGGAAAATTGAATCGGCTGCTGATCGTCAGCTCATTTAGGATTGGGCGATTGTCTTGTCAAGTTTACGCATGAAACAGTGCGGGATTGGGAAGAACGCTTTGCTCCGATCTTTGCTCAGCAGTTGCGGTCCAAACGCCAGGGGAGGGTTGGCAAAATCTGGTTTGTGGACGAAACTTACCTTCGAGTCAGAGGTCGATGGTGTTACTTGTATCGAGGCATTGATGAGCGATTATCTTAAATGCCAGGGGTTACAGAAGGCAAAATATCTGCATAAACGCTATTCAATTAATCAAACCCAGCACAAAGTATCGTACTCTACACGATTGGTAGAGTCTTGGAAGACAACTACAAGTACTCCCCCTTGTATGCAAATACTAAAACGGTCTCAATGCTTTATTAGCTTAGTTGATTAACACATTCGGCTGCCAAAGGTTACCATCTCTAACCATTGCCTTGAGAATCCGCAGTAACTTGTGCATACATACAGTTAATGCCATCTTCTTCGCCTTTCCTCCTGCCAATAGTCGAGCATAAAGACTCTTCAATACAGCGTTGTGTCGCACTGCAACCATCACCCCTATATACAACACTGCTCGCACATTCGATCGCCCTCCCCAAATCGTGCGAAAACTCCGATATTTGCCGCTATCTCGGTTGAACGGCGCAATCCCAACCAACGCACTAATGTGTTTATCACTGTCCTTCCCTAGTTCTGGTAATGCTGCGACTAACGTTGTTGCAATCACACCTCCTATCCCTGGCACACTTTTGAGTACTGTCACTCCTGAGTGCCATTCTGCTTGTAATTGACTCAATTTCTCAATCTCGCGATCGAGTTCTCGAATGCGTTCCTTCAACCATTCCAAATGCTCTTTAACACTTTGCCGCATCTTCCCGCGTAAGCTGCTCTGACGGTTTTTCTCAGCCGTTAATATCTCCACCAGTTGGTGACGACGAGTCACTGCTTCTGCTAACACTGCCGCATCCTTTGTAACTGAGAGAGGGAACAATCCACCAGTACGTTTCACCCCTGGTTGGGCAGACAAAGCCTGCTAGCCACATCCACTGATACTTGCAGTTGACCTGGGCAAGGGGAGGTTCATTCGCTGGAGTCCATACTCGACGATTGACCGGATGCAGACCCACACGATGCTCGTCTTCTGCCCAGACCTCCACCTCGGCGTCGGGATGCTGGCAACGAACTTCGTCTACGGTCTGCGCCAGGTTTTTTTCCACTCATACTGCACTTCATTGTCACTGTCCTCGTGCAGTGGACGGGGGCGACGCAACCGCATCTCCATTGCCCGTAGATCCTTCCAGCCGCGTTGGGGATGAACTGGACGACCCAAACGCTCACTCATCCAGTGCGCCATCTTTGGACCATCCCATAAATCTCCATCAGCAGGTGACTCTTGCAACAGTTGCCACAACTGAGCTTGCTGAAGGTCATTGAGCAACGGTGTGGCTCCTGCATTTTGATGTCGCTTATCCCCGAGGGCTTCCATGCCCAGACGGTTGTACCCCCAAACCAGTTCATAGATCCAACTGCAACTATATCCGGTTAATTGGGCAACCTCTGGAGTGCGCTGCCCCTGAGCTAACAGCCAGATAATCTGATAGTGGCTACGCTCGATGCCATCTTTGGCTTGACGGTAGCGCTGCTCCAATTCTTCAACGCTCAGGTGAGGAGTAATTTGGATGCGTTTGGGCATGGCAACTGAGCCAATCTACCCTTCCCATGTTATGGGTAATTAACCGGATTTGATATAAGGTGATGAGAAGAGTTTGATCAAGTTACTATGCCCTATTTCAGCAGCGCTGAGGGCATTGCCACAACAACATTTTTATCGAACGCCTGGGCGATCGCCGAAGTATGAATTGATTTACCTGATGGCATTTGAGAATGAAATTCATTTGAGCAAAGAAATACAACGATGGCTCCGTTGGTATAATCAAGAGCGTTCACATCAAACATTGAGTTATCGTGCTCCAGAAGTCGTGTATTGGGAAACGCGATTGCTCGCTAAAGAAACTTGGGTAAGGACATAGAAATTGCAATTTTCAGAGCTTAATAGATCCCTCAGAATGGTATAACCAATTGGGTGCACCTCAAACTGTCTGTCCTACTGGGAGGTACTTCGCATGGATCATGGTGGATTGGGGCGTGAGGGCGCATTCATTCATCAGTTGTTTGAAGCTCAAGTTGATCGATCGCCTCACGCGATCGCTGTGGAATTTGCCGATCAGCTACTAACTTATCAACAGCTTGATGAGCGATCGAATCAGCTTGCGTGTTGCCTGCAAGCTCACGGCGTTCAACCTGATGTGATTGTAGGCATTTGCGTTGAGCGATCGCTCGACTTGATTGTTGCGGTTCTGGCGGTTCTCAAAGCCGGAGGCGCTTATTTGCCGCTCGATTGCTCCTACCCAGCAGATCACCTTAACTTCATGCTGGAGGATGCTCAAGCTCCGCTGCTGTTGACTCATAGCCATCTTGCTAGCAATCTGCCAAGCAGTACTGCACAGCGCATCGACCTTGATGATTGGCAGGCAATCGAGCGCTACAGCAAGGCTGATCTAGAAGCTAATTTGACGCTCGATCATCTGGCTTATGTGATCTACACCTCTGGTTCGACAGGTAAACCCAAAGGGGTTGCCATGCCGCACCGTCCGCTACAAAATCTGCTGCACTGGCAACTCCAGCAGTTTGGCATTGCCAGTGCAAAAACGCTGCAATTTACCCCGATTAGCTTTGATGTTTCCTTTCAAGAAATTTTCTCGACGCTGGCAGCAGGCGGAACGCTAGTCTTAATTTCCGACGAAGATAGACGCGACCCAAGCCGCTTACTCAAACTCCTCAATGCAGCAGCGATCGAGCGGTTATTTTTGCCATATGTTGTCCTTCAGCATTTGGCAGAAGCGGTAACCCACTCAGCCATCACTCCAACCCATCTGCGGGAGGTGATTACAGCCGGAGAGCAACTGCGGATTACGCCTGCGATCAGGCGCTGGTTTGAGCAGATGCCCGACTGCAGGCTGCACAATCACTATGGACCTTCTGAAAGCCATGTTGTTACCGCTTTTACGCTCAGTGGTGTTCCGCAAACTTGGGAAACCTTGCCGCCGATCGGCTATCCCGTTGCCAATGCAGAAATTCATTTGCTCAATCCTGAGCGGTGTCCGGTTGCGGCGGGTGAGATAGGTGAACTGTACATTGGTGGCGTCAGTTTGGCGCGTGGCTATCTCAATCGCGCTGATTTGACGTCAGAGCGCTTTATTATACATTCGATCGCATGCGATCAGCGGCTGTATCGGACGGGAGATTTAGCCAGATATCGATCGGATGGGGCGATCGAATATCTAGGACGAATCGACCAACAGGTAAAAATTCGCGGCTTTCGGATTGAGCCAGGTGAAATTGAAGCGGTGCTAGAGCAGCACCCAACTGTCCGCAAGGCTGTCGTTGTGGCGAGAGCAGAGCCGTCTGGAAAGCGCTTAATTGCTTACGCGGTTCTCCACCAAGAAGCTACCAATCAGGAGTTACGACAATTTCTAAAAACTCAGCTGCCGGAGTATATGGTGCCGAGCGCGGTTGTTGTCCTCGATCAATTTCCGCTGACGCCCAGTGGTAAGGTCGATCGCACAGCGCTGCTAGACTTGAATTACAACGATCTACCCACCGTCTCCAAACGTCCCCAAACTCCAACAGAAGTGAGATTAGCTGCAATTTGGGCAGAAGTGCTGGGCGTACAGGTCGGGCTTCAGGATAACTTTTTCGATCGAGGCGGACATTCTTTGCTGGTAATGCAGGTGGACTCTCGAATTCGCGAGGTTTTTCAGGTTGAATTGCCGCTGCGCTGCTTATTCGAGTCACCCACTCTTGCTGATTTGGCAGAACAGGTAGAAGCGGCTCAGCAGCAGGAAAGCGCTCAAATTACTGCAATTCAGCCTGTTTCTCGTCATCTGCCGCTGCCGCTAGCTTACGTGCAAGAACCTTTGTGGTTTTTGAGCCAGATCGCACCTGGAAATCCTTTTTATAACGTTCCAGAAGCGTTTGAGTTGAGAGGTGAGTTGAATGTCGCAGCGCTAGAGCAATGCTTTCAGGAAATCGTCGATCGCCATGAAATCCTACGCACCACGTTTACAACAGTTGAGGGAAAACCTGTTCAGGTCATTCATCCGACTCCTCGCTTCAAGCTGTTGGTCGTTGAGCTGAATGCTTTGGAAACATCAGCAATTGCAGAGTATTCTTCGATCGTCAGTAATGCAATACTAGTCAAAAAAATCGCCAGACAGCTTCATCGAGCAGCAGATTTAAGGCAAGAAGCTGATGCTTCCGAGCAATTGAATCAGACAAATCATCCGGCTGAGGAGGCGATCGCCAATCTAGAAATTCCAGGTTGGAATCTTGTTGTTGAAGCGGCGCGTCGTCCGTTCGATTTATCTAAGGATTTGTTGCTTCGCGCCACGCTGTTTAAGTGCAGTGAAACCGAGTATATTCTGCTAATCAATCAGCATCATATTGCATGCGATGGTTGGTCAATTAGCGTCTTATTGCAGGAACTTGCTGTGCTCTATCCTGCCTTTGCTGCAAAACAGCTTTCCCCGCTGCCAGCGTTACCAATTCAGTATGCTGACTTCGCGGTTTGGCATCGGCAATGGTTGCAAAATGAGAGCGATCGCCGCGCATCAGAAAAAACTCGCCAGCTTGATTATTGGCAACAGCAACTTTGCGATCTAACGCCAATTTCGCTACCCACTGACTATCCACGTCCGCCTGTCTCAACCTACCGGGGCGCACGCCACTTTTTCAGCTTGTCTGAATCGTTAACGCAACAGCTTAAGGCGCTGAGTCGGGCTGAAGGCGTGACGCTGTTTATGACGTTGCTCTCCGCCTTTCAAACGCTCCTCTCGCAATACACTGGGCAAGATGATATTGCGATCGGATCGCTGGTAGCAAATCGGCATCGGCCTGAACTAGAACGGCTACTGGGGTTCTTTGCCAATACGATCGTCCTGCGAACCGACCTATCAAACTCACCAACGTTTCGACAGCTGCTTCAGCGCGTTCGAGAAGTGACTTTGGCAGCTTATGCCCATCAGGATTTGCCGTTTGAGCAGCTAGTGCGAGTATTGCAGCCCGATCGTGACCTCAATCAAAATCCGCTCGTTCAAGTGGTATTTAATCTGCAAAATACGCCTGCTTCAACGTGGAATGTTCCAGATTTGTCACTGACTCATTTGCCGCTAGATAACCGCACCGTCAAGTTTGATTTGTTTCTGGAACTGACTGAAACGCCAACAGGTTTAACTGGATATTTTGAGTACAGCACTGATTTATTTGCTGCTAATACGATCGCTCGCCTTGCGGAACATCTGCAAATCTTGCTGGCGGGTGTGGTCACCGAGCCCGACCAGCATCTCTCAGATATCTGCTTGCTTACGGTTACCGAACAGCAGCAGCTTCAAGCCTGGAATCAAACACAGGCAGAAATTCCTTCAGAATGCGTTCATCAACTGTTTGAAGCACAGGTGAACCGATCGCCCGATGCGATTGCCGTTGAATTTGAAGGGCAATTGCTCACCTATCAAGAACTCAATCAGCGAGCCAATCAGCTTGCCCACTATTTACAATCGCTCGGCGTTCGACCGAATGTGCTAGTTGGAATTTGTATGGAGCGATCGCTCAATTTAGTAATTGGATTGCTCGGCATTCTCAAAGCAGGTGGAGCCTATGTGCCGCTAGATCCAAGCTATCCGCAAGAGCGTCTTGCTTTCATGCTTAGCGATTCCCAAGCCTCAGTGCTGGTCACTCAGCAAAGCTTGTTGGATCAACTGCCAAACCATCAGGCTCAGGTCGTTTGTTTGGATGTCGATTGGGATGCGATCGCCGTTCACAGCGCAGATAATTCTGACAGCCAGGTGACGCACGAAGACTTGATTTATCTACTTTATACTTCTGGCTCAACAGGTCAGCCAAAAGGAGTGCAATTGCGGCATCGCGGATTGGTGAATCTGCTGCATTTCATGCGCGATCAACCTGGATTGAGCGATCGCGATATTTGCTTTGCGGTCAGTTCAATTTCGTTTGATATTGCCGAAGTTGAAATTCATTTGCCGCTGATTGTTGGAGCGCGAATCTTTTTAGTCAGTCGCGAAATTGCTGCGGATGCGGGACGACTTGCCAAAACGCTGGAGCGATCGAACGCGACGTTTATGCAGGCCACACCTGCAAGCTGGCAACTGCTGTTGGCTGCCGGATGGCAAGGCAGCAAAAATCTGAAAATCATCACCTGTGGAGAAGCAATTAATCAAACGCTAGCTAATTGTTTGATCGAGCGGGTTTACGGGCTTTGGAATATGTATGCCCCGACCGAAACAACGATTCATGCCACACTTTATAAGCTGGAAGCGAATCGTCGAATCCTGGTGGGGCGACCGATTCCAAATATGCAGTTTTATGTGCTCAATCAGCACAGCCAGGAAGTGCCGAAGCCTGTTCCGATCGGTGTGCCAGGAGAAATTTATATCGGTGGGGCAGGGGTGGCGAAAGGCTACCTAAATCGGACTGAGCTAACGATGCAAAAATTCATTCCAAATCCTTTCAAGTTCGGTGGGGAAATCGGTGATGCGAACGTGCAAATTTTGCAGGACGATTGCCTCTACCGCACTGGAGACCTGGGACGATTTCGACCCGATGGCAACCTGGAGGTGATCGGGCGCATCGATCATCAAGTCAAGATTCGCGGCTTCCGAATTGAGCTAGGAGACGTGGAAGCGACGCTGAGTCAGCATCCGGCGATCGAAGAAGCGGCAGTGATTGTTCGGGAAGACCAGCCCGGGGACAAACGCCTCGTCGCCTACGTGGTTCCTCGCGCTGAATCGGCAGTCCCGTCCAGCAAATTGCCAACCGCACAGCAAGACCAGTTGCAGCAGTGGCGAACGGTTTGGAACGAAGCTTATCGTCAGCCTAGCCAATCAGAATCCGAGTTCGATCCGACGTTCAATACGATTACCTGGAACAGCAGCTACACCGGATTGCCGATTCCGGCTGAGCAAATGCAAGAATGGGTCGATCGCACCATTGAGCGGATTCGATCGCTCCAGCCACAGCAAGTTTTAGAAATTGGATGCGGCATGGGTCTGTTGCTGTTTCGCATTGCGCCGCACTGTGGCCGCTATGTTGGAATTGATCTGTCGGAATCAGCAATTCAATTTGTTCAGCAACAGGTTGATCGATTGCGGTGGTCGCATGTAGAACTGGCCGCTCAACCTGCCGATGCACTCGATCGATTTGCCACTGAAACGTTTGACACAGTGATCATCAACTCGGTGATTCAGTATTTTCCAACGATCGATTACCTGGTTCACGTCTTAGAAAATGCGGTAAATTTGGTCAAGCCAGGCGGACAAATTTGGATTGGCGATGTCCGCAGTTTGCTCTTACTGGAAGCGTTTCATACTTCTGTGCAGCTACATCAGGCTGATGATGAAATGGCGATCGATCGCCTCCAACAGCGCATTCAAGAGCGCATCGCTCAAGATGGAGAACTCGTAGTCGATCCGGCTTTCTTCACTGCACTGCAACAGCACCTCCCGCAAATTAGCCGAGTTCAAATTCAGCTTAAGCGCGGCTGCCATCAAAATGAAATGACGCGCTTCCGCTACGATGTGGTATTGCAGATTGGCGCAGTCGATCAAACCGCAGCACCAACAATTTTAGAATGGCAACCAGAATTGACCGTCGATGCGGTTCGTCAACACTTACAAGATCATCAGCCCGACGCGCTCCGACTCAGCAGAATTCAGAATCAGCGTGTGGCGGCAGACCTGCAAGCCGTAAAGCTGCTAGCGAATGCCCCAGCAGGTGTAACGGTGGGCGAATTGCGATCGAGGCTGCACCACATGCCGCAAACTGGACTTGATCCCGAAGCACTCTGGAGCTTAAGTCAGGAGCTACCTTACACCATTGAAATTACTTGGTCAGATGCAGTGGGCTGCTATGACGCCGTATTTCAGCATCGCTCCGCACCAGTCCCGTCAGCCACAACAACTACGCCCAGACGCTTGGCGATCGACTGGCAGTCCTACGTCAAACCGGGAGCAATAAATCCTGTTCCGGTGCAGCAGTTCCGCAGTTTCCTTCAGGAGAAACTGCCCAACTACATGGTTCCCTCAGCGTTTGTAGTGATGGACAGGCTGCCCCGGACGCCAAACGGCAAGGTGAATCGGCGATCGCTTCCCGCCCCCAGTCGTGAAAGACCCAACTTGAAAGCGGCATTTGCTGCTCCCCAAACGCCGATCGAGCAGCGGCTCGCTGAAATTTGGGAACAGGTTTTAGACATCAATTGCGTCGGAACCGATGACAACTTTTTTGACCTGGGCGGACATTCACTGCTCGCCGCTCAAATGCTTGCCCGCGTCCAAGCTGCATTTCGAGTCGAGTTTTCCCTACTCAACATTTTTCTCGCTCCGACTGTGACGGGCTTGGCGAAAGTCATTCGCGATCGCCTGGTGGGAACAACCTTACCAGAAGGTAGCACTGCGCTTGATCTAGAAGCTGAAGCAGTTTTAGATCCGGCAATTACGGTTAGCGGAACTTCGATCGCCCCTGTCAAGCCTGCTAGCGTGCTGCTCACAGGCGCAACCGGTTTTTTAGGCGCTTTCTTGCTGCACGAACTTTTAGAACAGACTCAAGCGACGGTTTACTGTTTAGTTCGAGCGGCAAATGTTGAGGCTGGAATGCAGCGACTTCAAAGCAATCTAGAGCGCTACTCGCTGTGGCACGAAGCAAGAAGTTCTAGAATTATTCCGGTTGTGGGCGATCTCTCGCAATCGCTGTTTGGACTATCCTCTGAACAGTTTCAGGTTCTAACAGAGACGATCGATGTCATCTATCACAATGGCGGTTTGGTCAACTTCATCTACCCATATTCAGCCCTCAAAGCGGCAAATGTTTTGGGAACTGAAGAAGTCCTTAGGCTCGCTAGTCGATCGAAACTTAAACCCGTTCATTTTATTTCAAGTTTGGGCGTATTCTCTCCGATCGCTTACGCTGATGGACAGGTAATTTCCGAACAAGATCTACCTAATCGTTCAGAGGGGCTGTATGGCTACACGCAAAGCAAATGGGTTGCAGAGAAACTAATTGCAATTGCCCAGTCACGTGGAATTCCAGCTTCAATTCATCGCCCCGCCTGGATCGAAGGGCACAGCCAAACGGGAGTGTGCAACTCAAGCGACTTTCTACGCAGCTTAATTAAAGGCTGCATTCAACTTGGAATTGCTCCAGATTGGAATATGCCGATCGATATTGTTCCAGTTGATTGGATTAGTCGGGCGATCGTCCACTTATCTCAGAAAAATGACTCATCTGGTAAGGCATTCAACTTCTCAAACCCGCAAGCAATCACCTGGAATCAGCTTGTTAACTGGATGCACAACTTCAGCTATGAAATTGAGCAGGTTTCCTATGAATATTGGCTAGAAAAAGTGTTGACTTACGTTCGGGCTGTTCCAGAGCATGCGCTCTATCCTTTCCTGACATTTCTATCCGAAAAAACTCCTGAACAGCAAATGAGCGTTCCTGAAATCTATTTCCGCACAAACTCTATCCGATTTGACAGTCAAAATGTGAGGAGTGGGTTGGCAAATCTTCCCTGCGACTATCCGGCTGTAGACGATCGACTGCTATTAACCTACTTTTCGTATTTAATTCACAGCGGTTTTCTCGCCGCTCCCCAGGCGATCGCACACCAGTCCTACTCTGCGTTGCTGAGCTGAAGTTTCTGGGCATTCTTACAAGGCAGCATTCAGCACTGAAGTGCTGAATGCTACGATCGCTTTGTATTTTGCTTTAAACTAATTCCAGGATGGATCAGCTACTGCGCCAGCTTAGAAGACAAGTCATGCACCAAGATGCACCAAGATCTCGCCTTTTCGATCGAAAAGTGTTGCTTGCAACCTTGCTGCTGCCGATCATTCACTTTGGTCTTGCAAAGCTGTCTGCCTCTCTGTCCTTCCAAGATGGTACCGCTGCAATCTGGCCTTCATCAGGACTGTACTTAGCAGCCGTGCTGCTGCTAGGACATCGTGCCTGGTTCGCCATTCTGTTGAGCGAATTAATTGCAAATAGTTTGCTCTTTTACAGCAACCCTTTGACTATTGGTTTCATCTCTGGGATTGCTCTGCTTGATCCGCTCGTTACCGGACTGCTGATCCGGCGCTGGATCAAGCCCCATAACCTGCTCAATCGCTCTCAAAACGTTCTCAAATTTGTCATCCTACTCATTCCTGGTCCTATCATCAGCGCTACGCTTGCTGTAACTGTCCTCTGTTTCAGTGGTATAGCTTTATGGACAGCTTATTCAACAACTTGGGTAACTTGGATCACCGCAGTTCTATCAGGCTTGCTCATCGTGACACCTGGGCTGCTGGCTTGGTTTGAGCCTCAGCGAAAACGGCTTTCTCGCCAGCAATGGATTGAGTTTGCACTATTACTAGCTGTCATAGTCACCATTTGTTGGGGTGCTTTTTGGCTGAGCTATCCGATAGAATATATGCTGATTCCTCCATTAATTTGGTCAGCATTTCGCCTCAGACAGCAAGAATCGACGCTACTCGTTTTGGTCGTGTCTGCGATCGCAGTTTGGCGGACAGTAGACGGCGTCGGCTCATTTGTGAGAGACTCAACCAGTGCTTCTCTGCTGCTTCTACAGTCTTTTATGGCTGTAGTTGCTGTTACTACTTTTGTCCTTTGTGCCGTTATCACAGAAAACAAAAAGGCAGAAGCAAAACTAAAAGAAGTAAATGAAGAGTTAGAGTTACGAGTAGAAAAGCGAACGGCTGAACTGCAGTTTAAAAGTAACACTTTAGAACAAGCGCTGCAAGAACTATATCACGCTCAGTCACAAATAATCCAAGCTGAGAAGATGTCCAGTCTTGGTCAAATGGTGGCAGGTGTGGCCCATGAGATCAACAACCCAGTCAGCTTTATCTATGGCAACCTCAGCCCCCTAAGAGACTATATTTTTGATTTAATAGGATTGCTAAACCTCTATCAAGCAGATTACCCTCAGCCCTCCGTTAGAATTCAGGAAAGAATCAACGCGATCGATCTGAATTATGTTACTAAAGACTTAGAGGATATTTTGCGATCGATGCAAATCGGCACCGATCGCATTCGCGAAATTGTCTTATCTCTACGTAACTTCTCGCGACTGGATGAAGCCGAGTTTAAACAGGTGGATATCCATGAAGGAATTGATAATACTTTGATGCTCCTGCAAAACCGTTTAAAGCCGGCTCCTGAACGTCCAGCAATCGAAATTACGAAGATTTATGGAAAACTTCCATTAGTAGAGTGTTACGCAGGTCGGCTTAATCAGGTGTTTATGAACGTTTTGAGCAATGCCATTGATACGCTAGAAGCATCAAATCAAGGTCGTAGTTTTGAGGATATTGTCGCTCAACCGAATCAAATTGCAATTAAAACCACTGTGGTTAAGAACAAGCGAGTGCAGATTGCAATTTCAGACAATGGCGTTGGCATTCCTAAAGATGTACAGGTTCGCTTATTTGATCCTTTTTTCACAACAAAGCCTATTGGCAAAGGCACAGGGCTTGGCTTATTCATCAGCTATAAGATTGTAAAAGAGGTGCATGGTGGAGCATTGCAGTGTAATTCAACGTTTGGGAAGGGTGCAGAATTTGTGATTGAGATTCCGATTGAGCAGACCAGGCAAGAGACGATTGAATAAATTCTCAAGCAGAAATAATTCTAGATTCTTGAATTGATTAAGGTTTCTACAGGAATAATCAACCACGCGTTTCGATTGCTGTCGACTTTCAAAATATTAAGGCTCTTCCCATGTTTTAGTGAAGCTTTGGCAAGATAGAACGATATACTTTGCATTGAAAAAATTATCTTTGTTCTACAATTTCTACCTGATCCCACCCAGCTACAACTCCATGACTGGAAATTGGATCGCTCAACCCAGCCCCTGGCGGTTTGCCGCTGTGTCAGAGGAAAAGCATCGGGTTTACAGCCACTACTGCCGCACGCTTCAGGATTTCCCTTGTAGGCTCATGGAAAGCGAAGCTGTCAGAGAGGGCAAAGTGGAAGGAAAAGATTTTATGTAGCAAACCTTTCAGCTTCTCAAGCATCTCGCTTCAACCTGCTGCACGACTGACTTCAGAACAATGATTGCTAAATAACAGAATCAGAGTTTGAGTGGTGTCAACAAGCCAGATTACGGGATAAAAGTTCTACTTTGCACTCTGTGACGGCTTCGCTATCCATACCCCCCGAATGCAAATTAGATGACCATCAACTCAATAGCGAGTCTAAGACAAATGAGTCGAGTGGGTTTTGATAACTTCATCTAAGAAAATATCCAACCGCTCTGCCATTGATTAAACGAGTGGATGGAGCCATCTCTTGTCCGCAAGCAGTGAGTGAAACCAATCAATAAATTCAACGGAGTGGCGATCGACCCGTTGGATAAAGCAGTGCTGCTGCTGATATGCTCTACTGATGGCTAGTTCTGAACTAGCCAAATCACAAGCTTAGTTGAACAAGATATGGCACCGACAAAAATCAGAAAGACTGCTGGAATCTGCAATGGAGCTGCTTGTATCAGGCGGACGCGAATTCCGGTGTGGCAGTTGATTGCTTTACAAGGGCAGGGATACTCGGCGGCAAACTTGCTCAGCGACTCTCCCCAATTGACCTGAGACGACTTGAAAGCTGCCCGTACCTACTATGCCCAAAACACCGAGGAAATTGATGAGGCGATCGCTGAGAACTCAGAGAGCTAGGGTACCAAGCCCAGTTTCCCCGAGACTGTCAGAACTGAGTATTCAAATCTCAATTCTTAATATGGTTGAGAATTTTCTCAATAAGCTAAACAAAAGAATCAGAGTTTCACTCGAAAAAATGAAGTGAAATTCTTAGTAAGGAACAATGATGAGTACTCAGTTCTGACATTTTCATGTTGAGCCTACAGGCTGAGTTGTAGACTGAGGGAAATTCAGACCATTGGCTATATAAAAGACTGCTGGAGGCGCTCACTATGCGGATAAAACTGAAGGAAATTGGGTTTGCCAATGGGACAGTGTTTGTAGACCTCTATAACATCAGTTTCAGGGTTAAAGCTTTTGTCAACACTCAGCATGTGAATGGAGAAGCGGGAAGCATTCCTGGTTCGCTCTTACAGGGGGAAGAGATGATGGTTGAGCGAGTATTGACGAATTCTGGTCGCTTGTGGGTCAGTGGCAAAAACCCTAGAGGCGAGCGAGTGGATTTGAACCCCAAAGATTTGATTTATATGGAGCAGTAGCGATCGTTAACTACTAACCAGAGCAGGAAATATTGAATACTTTAGTGAGTTTCCAATTCTTTAGCACACTCCACCAGTGTTCAATCTTGTTGAGATCTAGAGAGTACGGTGACAGATACCAAATTTCACATCCGGCTTGAGCGACAATCTCCTCAATGCTCTGAAAATGGTGAAAACTAGCATTATGAATCACAATCACATCTCCCGGTTTCAACTGAGGCACTAAACACCCCTCCAACCCCATCCTTGCCCGATTTGAGTGCATAGAACCGTTGTCCTACCTCACAGTAGCCATAGGGATAGTCGTCTCGCTGATCAATGCCAGCTTCATCAACATAGGTGTCTGATGCGGCAGCTTGCCCTTCAATCGTTCCTCAAACTCCTGCCGCTTGTGTTCGTCGCGCTCCTGGTATCCGTAAGTTTTTTTTACGACTCAAACCGAGCTTCATCAGGGCATCACTGATGTTTTGTTGGGTCACTTCTTCCCCCCACAACTTCGCCATCTGCTTTTGAGTTTTGCCGCCATGCTGTCGAGCAAACTCTCGAAAACGTTTCCAATCAGTAATTTTGTGCCGACTGCCCTTTTGAAAATTGGTTATGGCTTGATAGTCCCCGGTTTGCTCTTCTCGTTTCAGCCACAGATCCAACGTGTTGCGGCTGATGTTAAGCATCCGACACACCTCAGTGTTTCGTTCACCGCTTTTAACCGCTTCGATTGCTTTTTGGCGCAAGTCGTAACTGTAAGGAGCAGGCATAGTTGTATCTCAATGCTTTTCTATTTTACTTCTATCATAACGTCCTAACCCATTTAGGTAGCGCTATATAAGGGTTCCAGCTTCAAAAATGTAAGCTAGATTGTTTCTGGTTAAATAGATACCGCCACATCCCTCTGCTGATACTTCTGTGGGGTAGGAGTTTCTCCTGGTGCAATCGCCTTCAACTACGGGTCGAAAAATCGTGGTGCATTTGATATTCATCTCGCGTCCAGGTCATTTAAGCTATAGGCATGCTGCCGTTCCTTTAAAGTCCTATTAAAATCCTATGGCTCGTTTTCTGATTGCAACGATTCCTGTCGTTGGGCATGTCTCTCCGATGCTTCCCATTGCTCAAACCCTCATCAGCCGAGGGCATGAGGTGTGGTGGTATACCGGAGCGCTCTTCCAGGAACGTATTGCAGCGATCGGTGCTCGGTTTGTGCCAATGCACGCAGGACTCGACTACTCGATCGCGGAGAATGTGCCTGCTGAATTATCAGCCCAACGACGAGAACTTCGAGGGCTAGCTCAATTAAAGTTCGACCTGGAGCATTTCTTTATTAAGGCGGCGGTTGGCAATGCCAAAGACTTACTCAATTTCCTGGAACAGTTTCCCGCTGATGGGATCGTGGCGGATTCTTTCTTTGTCGCTGCTGCCTGGGTGCATGAGCGGCAAGGCATCCCTTGGGCACAACTCGGTATTTCTGCTCTCACGCTCCCTAGTCGAGACACTGCACCATTTGGTTTGGGCTTAAAGCCGGATGCCTCACTGCTGGGACGCTTACGTAATCGTGTCCTTTATGAACTACTCCAAAGCGTGGTCTTTCGATCGCTTTATACCTGTGTCAATGAGGCGAGATCGCAGGTATCACTCGGTTCGACGAACACCCTTTTGTTTGATGTCCTGTCTCCCTATCTGTATCTAGCTGGCACGGTACCTGGATTTGAATATCCCCGCAGTGACTTACCTCCGCAAGTCCATTTCATTGGACCACTGTTGCCTGAAACGATGCCCAACTTTACTCCTCCTCCCTGGTGGAGCGATCTCGATCAAGAGATACCCGTCATTCACGTTACGCAAGGAACCGTAGCAACTGACCCAGAAGACCTAATTATCCCAACCCTGCAAGCATTGAAGGATGAATCAGTGTTAGTCATAGTGACGCTAGGCAATCGATCGGCAGCGGATTGGGAAGCGTTCCCTCTTCCAAACAACGTCAGGGTGGAGCCATTTATCCCCTATGAGTTCCTGCTCCCCTACGTTGATGTCATGGTGACTAACGGAGGGTATAACGGTGTTCAAATGGCACTGGCTCACGGTATTCCGTTAGTTGCCGCTGGAAAATCAGAAGATAAATCCGAAATCTGTGCCCGGATCGCTTGGCGTGGCGTTGGTGTTGATTTGAAAACGAAAACTCCAAAGCCCGACCAGGTTCGGCAAGCGGTACGACAGGTGTTGTCTGATCCGCTCTATCGTCAACATGCCAAACAGTTGCAAACGGAGATTGCTCAATATCATCCAGCAGAGCAAGCCGCTACCCTACTCGAAGCACTTGTTCAAACAAAACAGCCGATCGTCAACAACTCTTCTGCTGCTGCACTCTCATTTCAACGGTAGCCGCGATCCCTCTCCCGGTTGGTCTTCTACATCCTAACCATCTCAACAAAGCAGTCGAACTATTGTTTAATAGAATTGATTTGGGTTATTTTCCTTGTAGAGGCAATTAGCCCGAATCAATGCTGCCTAATTCCTCAAATCGGATATTAGCTCGACAATTTTTCCGTATACTTTCTGATTTCCGCAATTAACCCGAATTCTTCGGCGTTTCTTCGCTGCCTGATCTCAATCCCTGAACTCTTGACCACTTGTAGGTTTGATTGCCTCACCCATTAAAAGACCAGCGCTGAATGGGTGAATGGGCAAAAGGGGAAGTCAAAGGGCAACAGGAATCCACAAGCCCTGCTTTGTATCGATCACCCGACTGGATTCAGGGACGGCTCGACAGCCAATGCCCGTTGCTCTGCCAGTCGGTGAAAGGTAAACGGTGAACATCAATAAGACCGATTCATCTTCATACTGATGGGTCGGCATCTGACAATTCTCTTGATAAACAGCCAGCATATTCTTGTACCAATCGTCATCGTCAAAGCTGGGGTCATAGGTATCGATCACCGCTTCATCGTTCTGCCAAAGGACTATACCTGCCCCTTCTCGACCGTAAATGGGTTTTTCCCACATCTGCTCTAAACCATAGGACTTTGCGTCTTCAGCGGTGCAGTAGGTTTGGGGAATGAGGACTTTGATCCACTGCTGAGTTTCTGCATCAAAGCGGTCGAAGTGAACGCCTTCCCACAAGAATGCAAAAAAGCCCTTGTTTTGAATGATTTCAGACTGAATTGGGGGAACTCGATAAAGCCGCTGCTCTAACACAAGCTGCTGAAGATAGTCCCAAGGTCTTGCCGCAGGAATAGTGCTCAAGTCATTGTCGGTTGTAAGTTCACCCGCATCCTCAATCAGCCACTCGTTCGGATAGTGAACAAACAGATATTGAACCAGATCGCCATCTGGTGTCTTAAGGGCAACGTCTTTGGCAATGTCGGTTTCAATCACCAAGTCTTCGGTATATAGAAACTGAGCCTTGCCGCCAAGTTGCTGGAAGTAGCCTATCCTGGCATCGAATGACAAAATATCTTCATGCGCTCCAGCATAAGGGAATGAGAAGTAGACCACATCCTTCCCGTGTCGATAGGCAGGAAACGACTGCTTGAGGTATTGAATAAAGTCCTGGGTCTGGATCTCCCCTAGCTTTTTATTGGGGCATTTGTAGCCAAAATGCTCGGCAATCAGTGTGTTGAACACGAACGTTTCTGCCCAAAAACCAGGGGTGGCAGCGTTGGCTTCCAGTACCTTGAAGTCACTCAACTGGAACCGATCTTGCCTGAAAGCGATCGGGTTAACTGCAATGTCCAGCCGCATCTCTGAAGCAGGCGTATTGCAGGCGAGAAACTGGGGAATGTAGTCCTCTGGGTAGCCCCATTCCAGGATTTCTACATCTGTCAGATTCTGAAAGATTTGAGCCGTGGAGGCGGCAAGTGCCCAGAATTCTTCAGCCGCTTCGCGAATCGCCTGACAGAAGTTAGAACTGACCCTCAGCGGGTCAAAGACGAGATAGGGTCGATGGTCTTGACCTTTTCCTTCAAACAACGTGAGAACGTCAGCAGGAAGATTAGTGTACGCCTCCTGGGATAATCGATCGAAGAATTGATGTTTGGATTGGCTGTTTAACGCATGGTGGAGTGGTTTCATCGTTAACCTCCAAATCCGCCAGATCGTCCAGAGCTACTGCGACCAAAGCTAAGTCCTCGACTGGCACTGGTTGTTTTTCCAGCATTGACTCGACCGACGCCGGGCGCATCAAACGAGGCAGTGGAACGGACGGGAGTTGTGTTGATGGTTGTTGAAGTGCTTCTTGAGGGTGAGGTAATGACGGAATTGCCCCTCATCAACGGTGCCCCTGCTTGGTCTGTGATGACTGGGGCTGTTAGAGGGACGGTACCACCTGCATTCGCTCTATATCTGGAAACATTTCGTTCCACAATGATCGGTTCTCCGGTGCCATTGCGATAGAAGATGGTGGAGCTACTAGGGTTGTAGTAGTAGCCAGCAGAACCATTGTTGTTGTTGCAGTCGTCCCGAATGCTTGGCGTTTTCTGTTGAACATCACACACCTGAGCACCGTTGACTTCATAGACCTGCGTGTCTCTTGGCAACGAAGCCTGACATCCGCTGATATAAAGTGCGGTGATTAATCCAAGAGATCCGTAGATTAAAAATTTGAGGTATTGCCTAATCATGATTGAGAAATCATCTATTAGTGTATTTTACTTTGATCCTGAAATGGTTGGAGCGGTAGCTCTAGTTCTGGGAGGGTTAATGCAGCAAAGCGTTCAAGGGCAAACAGCCAGCTTGAAGACAACAAGAACTCGATCGTCTCTCTGGCAGAGGAAATAAACCCAAAAAAGGCGATTGAGGCTTTGCCGAACAACGAGTCCGTTTCCCCAGCCCAGTAGGGTGATTGCAGCAGTAGGATTGTCTGTCTCCATCCGAAGAATAAAATTGAGATGATCAATGCCTGTATTATTGACAGCATCAACAGCCAAGCAATCATCTCCGGAAACATTCGGGCTTTTGAGGAAAACGATCAGATGTGCATGAAAGGCTGAAACTGTCAGAACTGGATACTCAAAGCGCTGCGCTGCTTCTCGTTTCAGTGCTTGCCGTGTAGATTAGCTTGAGGTCTGCTGCAACCGCTTTGCGGTCTTTGTAGGACACGTAGCTGAGGGAATTTCGCACCCTATGGACAATGCAAAGTTGCACACTCGTTTTAGGAAAGACCGCTTTAATAGCATCAGGACAGCCTGTAAGACCATCACAACAAGCGATGAAGATGTCTTTGAGCCCTCGGTTCTGAAGCTCGCTACAGCAAGGTGACATTAGAAATCAATCCAGCTGAGACTTCTACGCCATACAACTCTTGCAGTTGAGCACCGATGTCACGGGTACTCATGCCCCTAGATAGAGGGACAAGATCTTGTCGCCAAAGCCGTCAAAGCGGGTCTGTCCTTTCTTAACGATGATGGGTTCGAACTCAGGCGTTACGGTCGCGGGGGACACTAATTTGGGCTTCTTCAAACTCGCCTTTAATGGTCTTCTTGCTGGGTCCATTGCGACGATTGCCAGTCGTCTTGCCTTGACGGCAATGTTGTCAGATACCACAGCCCGTGTCAGGAAGGCGGCATGTTCGGCAGGCAGCATGTAGGTTTTGGCGATCGCGTCATACTCGACAAAACCGCGTGTGACCATCGCACCGAGCTATTCGCGCACATAGCGTTCGTTCAGTTCGGCGGCATCGGCAATCTGCTCGCTGGTAGAAGGTGGAAATTCTGCCATCGTGTCAAACAGTTCGGTGCGATGTCCGATCGAGGTCATCAGGGCAATTGCGCCGCTGTTGAGGACGGTGAGCATTCGATCGGCAAAGGCTTCGGCTTTGGTGGTGTCAAAAGTTTGAGTGGTCATAGTTGGCTCCTGGGCTAACAAAGTTCTGATGCGTTTTTGCAAAAGTCTGCAAAGGTCAATTTTTTCTAAATCCAGGAGTTGGATGCCTGAAGATTTTCGTCAAATTAGCCTGCTTCGATCGCTCCCAACCTTTGAGTGTAGATTTCTGCGCTTCAGTGGAAACCGTCAGATCTGGGTACTCAAATCGCGGCTTTTTTTGCAAATTTTCATCGTTGCAGGCTTTCTCTTCCCTATGTTCAACTAAATGGCTTGAAATGGCTCCTGCAATTCATGCACTCGTTCAATAAAGCATTCTCGCTGTTTTAATAAAGACACTAATTCTGTTATTCTTGCTCTTGGTCGCAAAAATTGCTGCACTTCATCCAATGCTTGGCAAAATCGTTTTGTACTCTCAATCGCTCCAAACCCAAGCATCGGATAGTAACGTTGTTTGATCGCCTGATGGCTTTGTTCGATCGGGTTCCCCAAACAGCCTCTCACCTCATGCTCAACGTCTGCACCCAACTCCTCATCAATCGCTCTAGGGTACGAAGCCAACCCATCTGTCACGACTCGTTGCGGTGATTGTCCCGCTATCTCATGCGCCTGGGCAAAGAAGACTTTTGTCGCTGCCATGTCTCGCTTTTCACTCAATCTCACATCGACTAAATTGCTATCCTCATCGATCGCCCAGTACAAATAGCACCCTCTGCCTTTGACTCGGATGTAAGTTTCGTCCACAAACCAGATCTTGCCGACTTTGCCTTTGCGCTTCGCTCTCAGCTGCTGGGCAAAGATGACAGCAAAGCGTTCCTCCCAATCCCGCACTGTTTCATCAGTAAAATCGAACCCACGCAGCAGAAAAAACTCCGCAATCTCGCGAAAGCTGAGCTTGTAGCGTAAGCGGCACAGTAGGACCTGAAAGATGATATCGGTGGGCACCTGGATAAAGTTGAAGGGAGTACCTGTCGGTTCGTTAAAGGTGCGACGAGTCGCCTTGCAGCGAAACATCGCAAGTATAACTGCAACGATGATGTTTTACAGGACACAGGCTATGAATAGCCCCCTGGAGACATGAACTTTCTTAAAGACTCTCTTAGCGTAATCATATGGTGATACGGTTAATTATGAAAGAATTATGAAATGCTTCTAGTAATGGCACGCTCAGCCCCCTCTCTCAGCCCAATGGAAGTTCATCGCAGCATCGCGATTCCAGTCGAGATCGCCTTAAAACGTTATCAGATTGTATTGTTTGGGTTACTCATTGGAGTTTGGCTTGGTGGATGTAATCCTCAGACAGCTTCTACTCAACCATCGCAGCGTGAAGGCTCTAGCCCCACTGCTACCACTGATCCTACTCAAAAAGACAAGAAAGTCATTCTAACGACATTCACTGTGCTGGCGGATATGGCACAGAATGTGGCAGGAGATAAGGCGATCGTGGAGTCCATTACTAAGCCGGGGACTGAGATTCACGGCTATGAACCCACCCCCAGCGATCTGCAACGGGGACAAGGGGCAGACTTAATTTTAGACAACGGCTTGAATTTAGAACGTTGGGCAGAGCGGTTTTACAACAATTTTTCCAATGTGACTCGCCTGACTTTAAGTGAAGGGGTGCAACCCGTTGCTATTGTCGAGGATACCTACCAGGGCAAGCCTAACCCCCATGCCTGGATGTCGCCGCAAAATGCTCTGATCTACGTTGAAAATATTCGCAAAGCATTAAGAACCCTCGATCCGGCAAATGCCGCAACCTATGACGCGAATGCTAGAGCTTACAGCGAGCAAATTCGGGCGATCGATACCAGACTTAAGCAAGCTATTTCAACGATTTCTCCTGACAAACGCTACATAGTCAGCTGCGAGGGCGCATTTTCATACATTGCTCGCGACTATGGCTTGAAGGAAGTTTATATCTGGTCTGTTAACGCCGAACAGCAAGCCACTCCTAAACAAGTAGAACGGGTAATTAACACGGTCAAAACCAATCAAATCCCAGCTGTTTTTTGTGAGAGCACGGTGAACAACGAGGCACAGCTCCAGATAGCGAAGGAAACAGGCGCGAACTTTGCAGGTGTGTTTTATGTTGATTCTCTCTCTCCTCCTGACGGTCCGGCATCAACCTATCTCAAGCTACTCGAATATAACGTTAATACCTTAATAAAAGGGCTACAAAATTAGGAAAGAAAACCTATGAATCCAATCAGCATTGATATTGAAAATGTAACGGTTGCCTATCACGGCAAGATCGCACTACACAGTGCTTCGCTGCAACTTAAAGCTGGAACAATTTGTGGCTTGGTTGGAATGAATGGAGCCGGCAAATCGACGTTGTTTAAAGCAGTAATGGGATTTGTAACGCCTGTAAGTGGGCGAGTGTTGATCAATGGACTCCCAATTCGTCAAGTGCAAAAAAGCAGCTTGGTTGCCTATGTGCCTCAGTCAGAAGAAGTGGACTGGGATTTTCCGATTAGCGTTCAAGATGTGGTGATGATGGGACGCTACGGCTATATGAATCTGTTACGAATTCCCCAATTGTCCGATAAACGCGCCGTGCGTGATAGTTTGGAACGAGTTGAAATGTGGCAAATGCGCGATCGCCAAATCGGAGAGCTATCGGGCGGGCAAAAGAAACGTACTTTCTTTGCGCGGGCACTGGCACAGCAGGGAACGGTGCTACTACTAGATGAGCCGTTCGCAGGTGTGGATATCAAAACCGAAAAAATGATGATCAACCTGCTAATGGAACTGCGGCAGGCAGGTTATACCGTCTTAATTTCTACCCATGATCTAGCTTCTGTCACTACATTTTGCGATCAGGTCGTATTAATTAACCGCACGATTCTCGCCTATGGCGAAACGTCTGAGGTGTTTACCGAAGAGAACCTTTCTCGCACGTTTGGCGGTGCGATGGGTGATTTGTCATTTGCCAAAAGTTGGTTAACTCAAAGCAATCAAGAGGAACAGTAATGGACTTGATTCAGTGGTTTGCAGCTCCTTTGCAGCATGAGTTTATGGTAAAGGCAATTCTAGTCAGTGCTTTAGTAGGAGTCGTTTGCTCTGCGCTCTCTTGCTACATGACGTTGAAGGGATGGGCGTTGATGGGAGATGCCGTCTCCCATGCGGTAATGCCAGGTGTGGTGATTGCCTACGTGCTGAATCTTCCCTTTGCAGTCGGTGCTTTTGTGTTTGGTGTAGGTTCTGTAATCGCAATCGGGTTCATTAAGGCAAAAACTCGTGTCAAAGAAGATACGGTGATTGGTCTGGTGTTTACCGGATTTTTTGCGTTGGGCTTAGTGTTAATTTCCAAGATTAGAAGTGAGATTGACCTAACGCACATTTTGTTTGGCAATGTTTTAGGAATTTCAGATGCAGACATTGTTCAAACCATCATTATTAGCATCATTACGTTGGTAACATTGACGATTTTACGAAAAGATTTAATTTTATTTTGCTTTGACTCGACTCATGCTCGTTCGATCGGGTTAAATATCACTTTTCTCTATTATACTCTGCTGTCTTTGCTGTCTTTGACCGCTGTGGCAGGACTTCAGACTGTAGGCATTATTTTGGTTGTGGCAATGCTAGTCACTCCAGGAGCAACGGCATATCTGTTGAGCGACCGCTTTGACCACATGATGCTGATTGCGATGGCGAGCGGCGTGTTTTCTAGCGTTATGGGCACTTATATTAGCTATCACATTGACGGCTCAACAGGTGGATGTATCGTTGTTCTGCAAACATTACTCTTTTTAGCTGCTATGATTTTCGCACCCAAGCATGGACTGTTAGCGCGATCGAGGCAGCAGCGGCTAGGTAATGAAACAAAGTCAGCACTTTAGAGAACAGCTTGACTGTCAGTGGTTATTCCAGCACTGATTACCATCTTCTTTGAAGAGCAAAGTATAGGAAAGCTGCTGGTCTTCAGCCAAGTCGTGTTAGGAC
This sequence comes from Phormidium tenue FACHB-886, assembly GCF_014764505.1. Classification (GTDB taxonomy): domain Bacteria; phylum Cyanobacteriota; class Cyanobacteriia; order Elainellales; family Elainellaceae; genus FACHB-886. The sequence continues at coordinate 211 of NZ_JACXWX010000068.1, read as the reverse complement.
TGCAATTCTCCTTTGCCGTGATTCCGTTGATTATGTTTACGAGCGATTGGCAGTTGATGGGAGAGTTTGTAAGTTCTCGTTGGCTCAGGGGCTGAATTGGGCAGTTGCAAACCTTATTGTCGGCTTGAACGGCAGACTGCTTCTACAAACTTTCATTAATTAGTTTGGTGTTGCTGGTTTCGGGGATAATTTTTGAGTGAAAGGGGCGCTC
>NZ_JACXWX010000067.1 GCF_014764505.1 Phormidium tenue FACHB-886 | reverse complement strand
TTAAGTGAGAGGGGCGTGGAGCGCCCCTCTCACTTAAAAATCATCCCCCTGTTAAGCAAAGCCCAACCACCCAGTCCGAGAGAAGATGCTTATCACCATCTCTTTATGACCATCTCTATGGATTTTGGTGGCGCTGGCAACGGAACTGGTATAGAGCAGCTTAATGGTTGCGATCGGTAGAATTGGCGGGATTTATCTCACGCCTACGCGAGGCGTTTAGCCTTAATTCTTTTCTAAAATTCTTCTCTAAGTTCGCCAATTCCTACTACAGGTCTACATATTGCCGATTCTGATTCTGCTAAATTCGCTACACTGGGCCGAGCGCAGCCCCTGTCAGACGGGTGGCTTCTTTAAAACTAATTAAAAATTACTGCATCCTGATTTTCAGCTGCATGAGGTACAGTTTTTAAGTATGTGTTCCCGTCTGCGCGCTTAAAAAATTGTCAACAGTGTGATCGCGTAACTATATAAAGATTTTGTTAACACAGGCTGTGTTAGTTGCGACACCGACCCTAGCTGTAAGACGATGTAGTTTATAGTATTGCATGCTGTTGTACTCCCTCTTAGGATATAGATTAACCGACTACGGTTGCTGCTATAGGCTAAAATTGGCAGCTATATCGTGAAAAATCTGCTATCTTAGGCGATTGTATGCAGCATAGGTGCAGCTGCCTAGTGATATCTTTAGTTTTGGCTAGTTGGAGCCATCTACCTTCAAAATTAGGGCATCCAAAATCTACCACTCGATCTACCACTCAAAAGTTTGACAGCCTTTGCTCAGGTTCTTTTGCCTGGTTTAGCGAAGCGGTTCTATTGTCTAGCTCAGTTTAGGCTGATTCTCAGATTGAGCAAGCCTAAGCGGCACCAGTCATTCTTTTAGCAAGAATTGCTTCATTAACATCCACCTCTGCTGAAATCGTTTCACCGGATGGCATGTTCGATTTGCCGTATTCCAGTTGGTAGCCTGGTCAGCTATTTCGACAGAAAATCTGCCTGGTTTTCTAACTAAGCAAACTTGGAGTTAAATAGGAAATTCAGCACATTGAGACACAATCAGTATCAGTTGCTCAAGACGCTAGAAGCCGTTCGCTTTAGTGGGCAATTTATCCAAACCGATGCCGCAGGGCAGCAATGGATTTTCTATCTATCGCAAGGTGCGATCGTCCATGTTGCTGGTGGAACGCACCCAGTCAGGAGATGGCGCAGAAATGTGGCACTTCACTGTCCTCGTATGGCAATGCATCGATTTACCTGGTATGGGCATCTCGCCAGTGCTTCTCCTGCAGCCTTGGCGATTGGCTGGGAATATGCCCTGCTGAATCAGTGGATCTCTCGGCAAGACATCACCCGTGAACAAGCAACCAAACTCGTTCAGGCGATCGCAGTTGAAGCACTGTTTGAAATTGCGCTGGCAGCGGATGTGACAGAGCAAACCCGCCACGGTAGCTCACTCTCCACCGAGTGGGGAACAGTTTCGATCGAGGCTGCGATTGCAGAAACTCAGGGACGCTGGCAGTCTTGGCAAGCTGCAAATCTCGCCCTCTACTCTCCCAATAAGTCTCCCATCATCCGCCAGCCCGAACCGCTGCAAAAGCGGAGCCCAGCGCTTTACCAAACGCTGAACGCTGTGTTGAACGGTCAACACACGCTGTATGACTTAGCAACGCAGATGAAGCGGGGCGTTGTAGAAGTGACTGCTTCGCTGCTGCCCTGCATCCAGATGGGCTGGGTTGAACTCATCAACCTGCCGGATTTCCCAGTGCCAACGCTGCGACAGGATGTGCCCAAAACACCAGTGATGCTGGCAGCTCCTAAGGGCGCAGTGATCGCCTGTGTGGATGACAGCTCTCTTGTGCGTCAGATGATGGAAGAGCTGCTGACCTCAGCAGGCTATCAGTTTGTGGGAATCTCTGACCCACTTCGGGCAATCGGGGTGCTATTAGCGCGCAAGCCAGACTTGATCTTTTTAGATCTCATGATGCCCAACGCCAGCGGGCATGAAGTTTGTCAGCAGTTACGCAAGCTGACTTACTTCCGTCATACTCCGATTGTCATCTTAACGGGGAGTGATGGTTATGCTAATCGACTGCGATCTAGCTTTGTTGGGGCTTCCGAATTCCTGACGAAGCCTTTAGATGCTGAAGAAGTTCTTACAGTCATCCGTAAATATTTGGAGCAAGGAGCAACCCATCTTTCTGTCTCAAATAACCGCTAAGCGCCAAAGGTGACCTCAGGCGCAGCGTTTTATGTCTAGAAACTCATATTTTTAGTGATTTAGTCAATTTCTTGTTTGTCTACGAGGTGAAGGCTATGAGTACTGCATTGGTTGTTGAAGATTCATTGACAGACAGACAAATTCTCATTCACTGTTTGCAGCAAGATGGAATCAAGGTCTTGATTGCCCAGAATGGAGAAGAAGCGATCCTGACTGCCGCACAGCAAAAACCAGATGTTGTGGTTCTCGATATTGTCTTACCCGGCTGTAGCGGGTTCGAGGTGTGCCGCAAGCTTAAATCTGAAGCAGATACCAGTAACATTCCGGTCGTTCTCTGCTCGACTAAGGGTGGCGAAATGGACAAATTTTGGGGACTGAAACAGGGCGCAGATGCCTATCTGGCAAAGCCGATCGATCAAGCAGAATTTGTTCGCACGGTGAAGCAACTCATAAAAAGCTGATCTTGGAATAATTGCTATGCCTGATGCTTTATCTGACGCTTTATTTGATGCTCCATTAGCCCCGGAACTACAGCAAGCAGTTGGGGATGCCGGGCAAGACCCTGCTGTTAAACCTGTTAGCGAACAGTTTTTGCGGCTACAGCTTGCATCGGAGATCACTGTACTTTTTCCGGTTCAACAGCTGACCGAGGTGTTAACTCTGGCGGTCGGACAAATTGTTCCGCTGCCCCATATGCCTGCTTGGGTGATGGGTGTCTATAACTGGCGGGGCGAAATTCTGTGGATGGTCGATCTAGGACATCTGTGCGGTCTGACCCCTTGGTATCAACAGATCGCGTCTGCTTCTTCACTTTCAGCAGTTGTGCTAGATGTTGCCAGCTTAAAGTCAGCCTCTAGCCAAGCGCTGGGGCTTGTGGTGAGCCATGTAGAAGATATTGAATGGCTCGATCCAAATTTGATTCAATTTTCTTCTACCGCTGGCATATCCTCTGCAGCATCTAGTAACCCTGAAGTAATGGCTAAGCTAGCACCATTTCTATGGGGTCATTGGCAACAGTCCGAAGAAAATGAAGACGCGATCGCCGTTTTAGATGGCAAAGCCATTGTTGCAGCAGTGAAGCGAGGACAGTAGGGCAATTGTGAGCAGCCATAGCTGCTGTCTATTAGGTTTTTCCCCTTGTTAGCTATTTATAGCCGCTGATTCAAACCTGATCTTCAAATTGATAACAAAGTTACTATGACTCAGATGCCCCCTAAATTGCCTACCGAAAATACAAGTGATCCCGTAACAGCGCTTGAGAACGATCAGTTGAATCAGGCTGCAATGGTTGACCCGTTTGTAGACCAACCCGATTGGCAGCCTCTAGATGATCAACCCGCCATCTTACCCCAGCTAGAGCAAGTGCCAGCGCAACCCCGCCCCCGCTCAAACAATAGGTGGTGGCGAAGCATCAGCGTCAGAACGAAGGCAACCGCCCTAGCAATTGTAATCGGGACAGCACCGATGCTAGTAATCAGCGGGATTGTGTACTCGGTTGCCAGTCGAGCCGTAGCTAGAGAAACAGAATCTTTTGAGAGAACCAGGGTTGCTGAGCTGCAGGACAAGGTTAACCAGTTCATGCGTGACCGATTCAGCGACATTCGGGTCATGGCAGACTTCGATCTATTTACCAATCCACAGCTCCGCACAACAGCCACTAATGCGCAGAGAACCGCACTGCTCAATCGCCTGTTAGATCACCACAGAATATACGACACTATCGCAGTGGCTAATCTGGACGGCGATGTGATTGCCCAAACTTCAGAAGAACCCATTGGAAATGTTCTCAATCGAAGCTACATTCAGGCAGCTATACAAGCGGAGGGTGCTGTTCTGTCCCAGCCGCAGGGTTCATCTGCTGCAGGAACGCTGAGTATCTATTCGGCTTCTGTTTTAAAAGATAGCGTATCAGGAGAACCAGTCGGATACATTTTTGCTCGCATGCCTATAAAGGTTTTGGAAGAATTGGTTCAAAGCTACGAGGGCGAAAACACTCAATACTACATGATTGATGGCGATGGCAGGGTGTTCATTGCTCCAGCTAGTCTGGATATTTCAGCCCCTGTGTCGCTTGAAACAATCTTTCCATCGTTGGATGAGAGAGTCAGCAACCAGATTAGTACTCTTCGCTTTAGAAATGAAAGAACCGATTCTCAGCAACTGCTGGCTTATGCTCCCTCTGTGCAAATGCCAGGGCTACCCGATCTAAGGTGGCAGACAATCATTGCGCTGGATACCACAGTTGCCTCACCTCAGCGAGACCTACTGCTGACGCTCGTGCTGGGGACAGGGGTGACGGCACTGGTGATGTCGGCGATCGCGGCAGATGTTGCCAACCGGGCAACCCGTCCTATCCGTTCTGCTGCTACTGCGGTGAAAAAGATCGGTCAGGGAGAGTTGGATACACGCCTACTAGTCGCAGGGGAAGATGAATTTGGTATCTTGAGCGCAAACATTAATACAATGGCAACTCAGCTTCAAACGTCCCTGGCAGCACAAGCCTTTGAAGCAGCGCAAGAACGGGTGTTGACCGTTGCTAAAGGGTCTGGAGTGCAACAACGCGAAGATTTGCAGAGTACGCTGGATCAGACAGTCGAAGGCGCTCGGACGCTCCTCAACCTCGATCGAGTTGTAGTTTATCAATTTGAGACGAACTCAGAGGCTGGCTTTTCACCAGGCTTGGGCGGTGGAGTCATTGCAGAATCAGTTGAGAATAGTTGGGTAAGCGCGCTGGAATATCCAATCAGCGACTCTTGTATTCCAAATAAGCTGCGGGAAGCTTATCGGCAAGGTCGAGTTGTGGCTGTCCGGGATGTGACTAAAGCTGGGTTTCATCCTGATCACGTAAGCCTTCTAGAACGTCTACAGGTTAAAGCAAGTATGGTCTTGCCAATTCTGGGTGGTGGTCAGCTATTTGGACTACTCGTGGCTCATGCTTGCGCTGCCCCACGGAAGTGGCAAGAGACCGAGATCAACCTGCTTAAGCGCTTGGGAGAAGAACTAGGGCTAACCTTCTACCGGGTTGAGCTGCTAGAGCGGACCTCTAACCTGGCAAAAGAACAGCAGTCTCTTAAGGAAGCGTTGCAGCGACGCGCTTTGGAGCTGCTTCAGGAAGTAGAACCGATTAGCCGAGGTGATTTGACAACCCGCGCTAAAGTCACGGTTGATGAAATTGGAACGATCGCTGACTCTTACAACGCGACAGTAGATAACTTGCGGCAAATTATTTTGCAGGTGCAGTCTGCTGCCAGTCAGGTGGTTTCTACAACTAGCATCAACGAAACCTCTGTACAGACCCTATCAGTTGAGGCACTGCGGCAAGCCGAGGAAATTGCAGCCGCGCTCGAGCTAGTTAGGGAGATGGCAAACACGGTGCAAACGATCGCCGTGAACGCAGAGCAGGCAGAGCAAGCGGTGCAGCTGGCAGCTCAGACGGTAAAAGAAGGGGATAAGGTCATGAACCGTACCGTAGAAGGAATTCAGGCGGTACGAACAACGGTGGCTGACACTGCCCGTAAAATTAAGCACTTGGGCGAGTCTTCCCAAAAAATCTCGAAGGTCGTGGAGTTGATTAGTGCCTTTGCTGCCCAAACAAACATGCTGGCGCTGAATGCATCCATTGAGGCATCCCGCGCTGGGGAAGAAGGCAGAGGTTTTGCCGTAGTTGCGAATGAGGTACGGGCGTTAGCGCGGCAGTCGGCCGGAGCAACTGAAGAAATTCGGGGATTGGTTGCCAGCATCCAAGCGGAGACCAACGAGGTAGCAGCCGCAATGGAGGCAGGTATTGAACAGGTGGTAATGGGAACCAAGCTGGTGGATGAAACGCGCCAAAGCTTGAATAAGATCACAGCGGTGAGTACGCAAATCAGCGAGCTGGTTGAAGCGATCGCACAGTCCACAGTGGAGCAGTCGCAGGCCTCTGAAACGGTGACCCACACCATGAAAGGGGTAGCCGAGATCGCCAACAAAACTTCAGCAGAAGTTAGCCAGGTTTCGTCGTCATTTGAACAACTCCGCAAGGTGGCTCAAAGCCTACAGAAAAATATTGAGAGCTTCAAGGTGAAGTAATCAGTTAAAGCTACACAAGAACGAGAGCCAGTTCACGCTACCATTCGCCTTCAATATGCTAACTCATGTATGATCTAGAGAATTTTACTCGGGAAAATATGTATGATTGCGCGATCAAACTGCGAAACATGGATGTAGGCGCAAAAGACATGGAGGAAATTGCCAATCGAATGGTGCATTACCTCTATGAGAATTTGATCGATCGCAAAACAAAACAGCCTGCCTGTGCGCTCGTTCGCTGCTTTAAAACTCATCCCTATGGACGGCTAGATGCTGCCCTACAAGCTTCTGCCCGCGAGATTTTGGAGGGCCGCCCTATCACCGCTAATACAAAATGTCTAACGTTGTTAGCAACTATGGGAGATGAACCGCAGTGGAACTCTAGGCAGTTCTCAACGGGACACAAAGCGATTCCTTTAATTGACGAAGATTTTGTAGAGCGCGCACCGATGATCTCACAGCTCATTCATCAGTTTGGGCTAAGAATCAACACGGTATTGGAACCTGATATAGCCACGCTTGTAGATCTGTATCACATGAGTTTCAACGTGTTTTATATCCCTGAAGCACTTGGAAGTCCCCATATCCCTGCCCAAAGCGAATTTGTTATTCCCTATCAAATTAAATCTGTATTGGGCTTTGGCGGCATGTTGCCTTCTGGAGATTTGCTAGCGCTGATCCTGTTCTCCAAAAGCCGGATTTCTCGAGATACCGCTAGTTTATTTAAGTGGATATCTGCTTACGTCAGAATTGCGGCATCCTCTTATGACAGAGAAACTGTCTTAGCGGGTAGTAAATGATTCTATCTTTTGTCGCTAGGTGCCAAGAGCTTAGTAACAAAGTAACAAATACAGTAACAGCAACTGAATAAGGTTAAACCATGACTGTTAATTTGACACAAAGGACTAGGGGGTTACGTCCTGATTGCTTGTCTTTCCCAGAGGTACTGGCTCAGGCGATCGCCCTAATTGCACCCACAGCTACAGCATCCTTAAATGCGCCATTGGTGTTTAGCAATGCGGGAAATGCCACTTGGTTAGCTTATGTACTTGCAACAACAGGTATCGTCCTGGTAAGTCTCAATATCAATCAATTTGCACGTCATTCTGCCTCTACGGGCGCTTTGTATGTCTATGTGGCTCGCGGATTAGGTTCAACGGCTGGCATCATTTGTGGTTGGGCATTGACGCTGGCTTATCTGTGCTGCTGTGGGGCGGTTGTGGCGGCATTTGCCCACTATGCCAGCATCGTGTTAGCTGAATTTGAAGTTCAGATACCAGTAATTGTCCTCTATGCAGTTTGTGTCGGCATCGCTGGGTATTATGCCTACACAGACATTCAGCTTTCGGCAGTGCTGATGCTAATCATCGAACTGCTTGTGGTGGGAGCTATTATAATTTTGGCATTTTTAATTTTAGCTAAACAGGGCTTCAGCCTCGACGTGGAGCAACTCCAGCTGAAGGATGCAACCCCAAATGGCATCAGCTTAGGTATGGTGATTGCTATTCTCAGTTTTGTAGGGTTCGAAAGTACAACAACCCTGGGAGATGAAGCAAAATCCCCGAAGCGAACAATTCCACAAGCGCTGATCTGGAGCGCGTTGATCTCAGGGCTATTCTTCATTTTAATTTCTTATGTTGAAGTGTTAGGCTTTCGGGGCTATGAAACGCCTCTCAATGAAAGCAGCGCTCCGCTCAATGTCTTGTCCAAGCTGGTTGGCGTAGAATTGTTGGGGATTGGTTTAGATGCGGGAATTGCCTTTAGCTTCTTTGGCTGTGCGCTTGCCAGCCTCAATGCAGGCGCACGGATCGCCTTTGCTCTAGCACGGCATAGCTTCTTTCCTACACGGCTGGGCGAAGCCCATCAACAAAACGAAACTCCCCATGTAGCAGTTTCTATATTTGTGCTGGTAACGTTTGCGATCGTAGCTTCTTTAGGTTTGTTTGGTGTCAGAGATGTGGATATTTATAGCTACCTTGGAACAATTTCAAGCTATGGGGTGCTGTGTGCTTATCTTTTAGTTTCCATTGCTGCTCCGGTGTATTTAGCTCAACAGGGCAAGCTAAAGCAGCAGCACTTAGTGATATCATTTCTGGCAGGCTTTTTTATGCTAATTCCTATTGCTGGAAGTTTTTATCCGGTTCCAAGCTTTCCTTTTAACATATTTCCTTATTTATTCTTACTGTATTTGGCAATTGGAGGAGGTTGGTTTATAGCCCTCCGCAACCGCTCTCCCGAAATTGCGGAGAATCTAAAACGCGATACTGAGTAGCATCTCAAACTGGGTCATTGTTTTTGCAAATGGCGGGAAGGCTAAAGAACTAAACTATGACAATCAACCCTGATATTCGCGATCACGCCTACCAATTTTTTGTTGAAGAAGCACCTGAACTTTTGCAGGCGATCGAGACAGAATTATTGGGGCTGAACCAAGAACGCAGTACAGTCCAAATTCATCATCTCATGCGTACTGCTCATTCGCTTAAAGGCGGAGCTGCTAGCGTTGGGCTAGATACAATTGCTACGCTGGCACACCGCTTAGAGAATATCTTCAAGGCGCTTTATAGCGAGAGCTTAGAGCTTAACCTGGAGCTAGAAGGAAAGCTGCTACAGGCATATGATTGTCTGCGTCTACCGCTAATGGAGCAGATTACAACAGGCTCATTTGATTCAGAGCAAGCACTAGCAATCGCTGATCCTCTCTTCAATGAGATCGAAGCAATCTGTGGTGATGCTTTGACTCAAACCCAATCCTACATTCCTAGTTCAGCTGAGCTAGGTGTGGATATGGTGGTTTCCATCTTCGAGGTAGATGTCGCGCAGGGGCTCGATCGCCTGATGGCAGTGGTGGCTGACCCATTCACCTACGAAGTAGCAGGAGAATTGCGGGCGCAGACAGAAGTATTCGCTGGGTTTGCAGAGCTGTTGAACTTATCAGAATTTGGTGAAATTGCAGCAACCGTGCAGCGGGCACTAGAGCTCTATCCTGATCGCGCCCTCGAAATTGCTCAGCTTGCAATAGCCGACTTTGAGGCTAGCCGCCAGATGATATTGGTAGGCGGTACACCCGGTGTTGATAGCTCAGCTAGACCTTCTGCCGCTTTAGCTGCCTTGGCAGTTTCCCCCATAGCACTTGATTTACCGCTGGAGCTGGGAGATTTCATAGACGTTGAATCTATAGACGTTGAATCTATAGACGCTCAATCTATGAACGTTGAATCTATATACATTGAATCTATAGACGTTGAACCTATAGCTGTCAGCGAGGAGATTGTAGAAGAAATCACAGAAGACGCTTTCTCACTGTTTGAAAACCTTGAGAATATTTTTGGAGATGCTATTGCTTCTTTTGAAGAGGCTGAAAATAATGATTTTGGCAACATCACGGAAGTAGCGCTTGATGACTATGCGGTCACCACATCTGATGAGCTAACTCAACCTGCTTCCGAAGCAAGTTGGATAATAGAAGATACTGTAGATAGTTCAGAAAATGTACAAATTGATTTCACTCATTCTACGAGCGCTGCAAATACATTTTCTCGGACGTTACCTTCTCAAGAAACGCAACTTATCCGCTCGGTAGAGACAGCTACAGCAGCTCCACTGACTGTCCGAGTTGACGCTTTTCGTCTAGAAAAGATGAACAACTTGGTGGGAGAACTCACAATTAATCGAGATGCGCTTTCACTTCAAAATGAGCAACTACAGAGCATTGTTAAAGAATTGCTCAACCGCTTTGCTCAATTCCAAGGTAAAGTGAATCTGCTACGGCAGCTCTCCGACCAACTTGCTGTGCCAGAACGCTACAGTTCAACGGCTGCCGCGAGCACAAATTGGCTTGCAACTGCAGACGCTTACCCATTTAGATCTACCTATTCGGCGGTTACCCCTACTGCTGACTTTGATGCATTAGAAATGGACAGCTATGGGGCTTTGCACCCTCGGTTTCAGGACATCCTTGAAACGGTAGTGCAGCTCGAAGAAACAGTTGATGATGTCGCTTTATTTGCCAGACAATCTAACCAACTGCTGGATCAACAGCGAAACCGATTGAGCCAGCTCCAGGATGAGGTGATCTGGTCGCGGATGTTGCCGTTGGGTGAGGTCATCAATCGGTTCCCACGAATTCTGCGAGACCTATCAATTACCCATCGCAAACCTGCCCAGCTGAAATTGGTGGGTACAGGTGTGCTAATTGAGAAGGCAATTTTAGAGAAGCTTTATGATCCCCTGTTGCATCTACTTCGAAACGCTTTTGACCACGGTATTGAATCTGCTGAACTAAGGCAGGAGCGGGGCAAACCCGAACAAGGACAGATCGAGATTCGGGCCTACCACAAAGGCAATCAAACAATTATTGAAATTGAAGATGATGGTCAAGGGCTTGACCTCGATCGCATCGGCAACCGGGCGCTGCAGCTAAACTGGGTTTCGCCTGACCAACTTGCAGTGCTTACTCCTGCTCAGCTCCTTGAATTCATCTTTGAACCTGGCTTTTCAACTGCCAGTCAGGTGAGCGAGCTCTCTGGGCGGGGGGTTGGCTTAGATGTCGTGCGATCCGAGCTTCGGTCGCTCAAGGGGACCGTCACCGTTGCCTCTACACCCGGAAAAGGCACAACCTTTACGTTATCTCTACCGCTCACCCTCACAATCACCCGGTTAATGATTTGTCTGGTGGGTTCGTCTGCCCTTGCTCTATCTGCTGACTGTGTAGAAGAGGTGATGACCCCCCAATCCAGCCAAGTTAGCTGTGATGGCAGCGAACGTTTTCTGGATTGGCGAGAACACACCATTCCCATCTATCGCCTTGCTGACCTGCTAGACTATGCCTGCCCCCTGCCCGAACTACCGCTCAGTAAGGCTTTTATCAGTGTTGCCTCACCGCAGGATTGGGCACTGCCGCTGCTAATTTTGCGGCAGGGGCAGCAACTTTTTGCTCTAGAAGTCGATCAGCTGGTCACAGAACAGGAGCTGGTTGTTAAGCCATTTGGTGCAGTGATCGCCCCTCCCGCCTATGCCTACGGCTGCACTATTCTGGCAGACGGAAGCTTGGTTGCAGTGATCGATGGTATTGCTTTGCTCTCTTTCAATCGGCAGTTAGGTCTGGCGCAATCACCTGCAGAACAGCAGACAGCCGCTGTAATGGGGGCATCGAGTGCAAGTGCACTAAGAGAGATGCAAATTCCCACGCTTTTGGTAGTGGATGACGCAGTTGCGCTGCGACGAACGCTAGCGCTTTCTTTGGAGCGGGCAGGTTTCCGAGTATTACAGGCGCGGGATGGGCGAGAGGCGATCGCGCAATTACAAAAAAATTCAGCCGTTAAATTGGTGGTTTGCGATATCGAAATGCCTAATATGAACGGCTTTGAATTCCTGACTTATCGCCGTCAAGATCCTGAGCTTGCTAAGATCCCGGTAGTGATGCTTACGTCCCGCAGCAATGAGAAACACCGCTGGCTGGCGCGGCAATTAGGCGCAACCGACTATTTCACGAAGCCTTACCTTGAGCAGGAGTTTTTGACAGCGATCGGCAGAATCCTAGACGAGCAAGAAACCTCTGGCAACACTGATGAATGAATTTAACACAGAGGAGTTTAGATACAGAATACAGAATCTGAAAAGCAATTTGTATTGTTCTGTCATAAGCGCCCACTTCTCGCTCTCTAGCAGCAGCAAGTGGGCGCTAATCTGGTTACATCTTGAAGAAAACGACTGCTAACGGTGGCAAAGTCAAACTTAACGAAACCGGATGACCATTGCAGGGTATCGAATCTGTTGCTTTGCTGCCCCAGTTTCCTAGACCGCTTCCGCCATACATTGCTGCATCACTATTTAATAGTTCCTGCCAAACGCCAGCGCGAGGAACGCCAACCCGGTAGTCGTGGCGGGGAACTGGAGTAAAATTGCAGGCAATCAAGATTGTGTCTTCTTCGGTTTTGCTCTTTCTCAGCAGCGTGAATACACTGTTTTCCGCATCATTGCAATCTACCCATTCAAACCCTGCTGGATCGCAGTCCAATTTGTGCATTGCAGGTTGGCTGCGGTAAAACTGATTAAGATCTGTCACCCACTTCTGTAAGCCTGCATGGCTAGAATATTCGAGCAGATGCCAATCTAAGCTAGCGTTATGGTTCCACTCTCCCCATTGCCCTAGTTCAGCGCCCATAAACAGCAGTTTTTTCCCGGACTGGGCATACATATAGCCATAGAGCGATCGCAAATTAGCAAATTTTTGCCAATAATCTCCTGGCATTTTGGTCAGCAGTGACCCTTTGAGATGCACCACTTCGTCGTGCGATAGGGGCAGCACAAAGTTTTCGTGAAAGGCATAGAGCAGCCGGAAAGTCAGCAAGTTCTGATTATACTTCCGGGCAATCGGGTCAAGACTGAAGTAGTTGAGCGTATCATGCATCCAGCCCATGTCCCACTTCATGCCAAAGCCTAAGCCGCCTCCATCAACAGGACGAGAAACTGCTGGGTAAGCCGTCGATTCTTCGGCAATGGTTTGAACATCTGGAAAATGGGTGTATACCGCTTCATTAAGGCGGCGGAGGAAGGAGATGGCCTCCAAGTTCTCCCGACCGCCATACTGATTGGGAATCCATTCGCCTTCTTTACGGGAATAGTCCCGGTAGAGCATGGATGCCACTGCATCCACTCGCAGCCCATCAATATGACAGCGATCGAGCCAGAAGAAGGCGCTGCTGATCAAGAAGCTGCGGACTTCATGCCGACCATAGTTGAAAATGAAGCTGCCCCAGTCTGGATGGAATCCTTGACGCGGGTCGTCATGCTCATATAAGTTTGTGCCATCAAAATAAGCGAGCGCATGCTGATCCACCGGAAAGTGAGACGGCACCCAATCCAAAATAACGCCAATGTTGTGCTGGTGAAGACAATCCACCAGATACATAAAGTCCTGCAGCGTTCCAAATCGGCTAGTCGGTGCAAAATAGCCGCTCGTTTGATACCCCCAGGAGCCATAGAAAGGATGCTCTGTGATGGGCAACAGTTCAACATGCGTAAAACCCATCTGCTGCACATACTCTGTTAGTCTGTGCGCCAGTTCACGGTAGCTCAGGGATCGGTTTTCCTCAGGGACATGCATCCACGACCCCAAGTGCACCTCATAGATGGAGATGGGAGCATCAAGCGCGTTGCGGCGCTGACGATCTTGCATCCAGCCTGCATCATTCCAGTCGTAGGTGCTATCCCAAACCACGGAAGCCGATTTGGGCGGAACCTCATAGGCGATCGCAAACGGATCTGCCTTCTCTACTTCGTAACCGCTATGGCGAGCCACAATGTGGTATTTGTAGATGCTGCCTTTCGCTACGCCTGGAATAAAACCTTCCCAAATGCCGGTTATTCCTCTTGCCACCAGGGGATGGCTATCCCGATTCCACTGGTTGAAATCCCCTTTGACAGAAACATAAGCGGCATTGGGTGCCCAGACGGCAAAATATGCGCCTTCAACTCCCTCGTGGTTAATCAGATGAGCACCTAGCTTCTCATAAAGGTGGAAATGTGACCCTTCATTAAACAGGTAGAGGTCATCTTCACTAAGCAAAGTGAAAGCTGTACGAACGTCAGAATAGGTGGCAATCATGGGTTTAGTACTGAACTCTACTGACTTAGATGCACTACAAATTAGGAGAAGTTAATTTGCTAGATCGTCTGCTTAAGCACAACAACCGATCGTCCCACAACAGGCACAGTTTGTTCTCCCGTAAACAAGCGCTCCTCCTGGACGAAGCGGCATTCTTTGGTATCAATCACCGTTTGCCATGCTTGCTCCACAAAGCCATTGGGCAGGGTAAACTCGATCGTTTCCCAATGGGCATTAAAAAATAGCAGGAAACTGTCATCACTAATCTTTTGTCCTTGAGGCCCAGGGCTAGGAATCATGTTGCCGTTTAAGAAGAGGGCGATCGACTTGGCATAGCCTATATCCCACTGCTCCTGGGTCATTTCGCTACCGTCTGAGTTATACCAGCCAATATCTGGAACACCCCGAATGGCTTGTCCCTGGAACCACTTGCGACGGCGGAAAACTGGATGCTGCCGACGGAAATATATCAGTTCACGGCAGAAGTTCAGCAGATCTTCATTCCCTTCTACCAGCTCCCAGTTAAACCAGGAAATTTCACTGTCTTGACAATACCCATTGTTATTGCCTTGCTGCGTACGCCCAAGTTCATCCCCACCCAGTATCATGGGAATTCCTTGAGACAGCATCAGCGTTACCAGAAAGTTGCGCCGCTGGCGCTCCCGAAGCTGCAATACCTCGGGATCATCAGTTTCTCCTTCCACGCCACAGTTCCAGGAGCGGTTGTGGCTTTCTCCATCTCGATTCTCTTCGCCGTTCGCATCGTTATGCTTTTCGTTGTAGCTAACTAGATCGTTTAGCGTAAATCCATCGTGTGCGGTAACGAAGTTGATGCTGGCGTTTGGCCGTCGTCCGTTTTGCTGGAAATATAAATCAGGGCTTCCGGTTAAGCGATAGGCAAATTCTCCTAGTGTGCTGTCTTCACCTCGCCAGAAGTCACGCACTGTATCGCGATATTTGCCGTTCCACTCCGACCATAGCACCGGGAAGTTGCCCACTTGATATCCACCATCCCCTACATCCCAGGGTTCGGCGATCAGCTTCACATCTGCCAATATAGGATCTTGGTGAATAATGTCGAAGAATGCAGCCAGACTGTTCACTTCGTACAGCTCCCGTGCCAGAGCGGAAGCTAGGTCAAACCGAAAGCCATCAACATGCATCTCTGTTACCCAATAGCGCAAGCTATCGGTAATCAGCTTCAACACTTGAGGATGGCGGACATAGAGGGAGTTACCACAGCCAGTGAAGTCCATGTAGTAGCGTTCGTTGCCCTCAACCAGCCGGTAATAATTGACGTTGTCAATGCCGCGCATTGACAGGGTAGGACCGAGATGGTTCCCTTCACCTGTATGGTTATAAACCACATCAAGAATCACTTCAATCCCAGCTCGGTGCAGCGCCTTAACCATCTCCTTGAACTCGCCGACTTGCCCTCCCGATGTGCCGCTAGAGCTGTAGCCTGCGTAGGGTGCAAAGTAGTTGATCGAATCGTAACCCCAGTAGTTGCGCAGTCCCTTATCTACAAGATGTCCTGGTTGACCAAGGAAGTGGTGAATCGGCATTAGCTCAACTGCAGTGATGCCAAGCCTTTGCAGGTGAGCAATCGCTGCTGGATGCGCCATCCCAGCGTAGGTTCCCCGCAGTTCTTCAGGAATCTCTGAATGCAACTTCGTAAAGCCCTTGACATGGGTTTCATAGATAATTGTTTCGTGCCAGCGGGTACGGAGCAGCGTATCGCCTTCCCAATCAAAAGACTCGTCGACAACAACCGATTTGGGCATCAGATGAGCGCTGTCTAGCTCTGAGTATGAGAGATCTTCATCCGGGCTGTTCCAGTCATACGCAAATAGCTCCGGTCCATTGCCAACATCTCCATCGATCGCCTTAGCATAAGGATCGATCAACAGCTTGTTCGGGTTAAAGCGATGTCCGTTTTCAGGCTCGTAAGGTCCATAAACCCGGAACCCATAGCGTTGTCCAGGTCCTATTCCAGGTAAATACCCGTGCCACACAAAGTTGCTGACTTCACCAAGCGCGACACGGGTTTCTTGATCGTCCCGATCGAACAAACAAAGCTCAACCCCGGTTGCATTCTCAGCGAACAAGGCGAAGTTCGTTCCTTTTCCATCCCAATGCGATCCCAAAGGGTAAACACTTCCGGGCCAAAGTGCAATATACATAGAACGAAACTCCAATGCAGTTTTAAATGGTGTGATATGACGTATAAACTCAACACAATATGAATCTCCAAGCTTAAAAGCTCGAGACCAGTAAGACACTTTATTGCAAAACTTAACTTAAGAATTTAGCGAATCCTGCTCGACTTTACTATCCATCGGAAGTCAGAATTCAAGAGATGCTGTAGCGCTATTTGGGTTGTCGAACCGCCAGCAAAACGTTACAGCTATGCTGACTTGATGCTTTGAAAAGAACCTACCGCTAGTCCTTTTTCGATGCGTGAGGTCGCTGAAATCAGCGACTTTCCCTACCGCTAATCCCTATAGAACTAAAGCAAACTAGTCTTATAGTTCTCTTATGCCACAAGAAAATTTGAGAACTGCTGTTTCCACTGAGGTAGCTTAATTGGAAGCAGCCTAGTTTTTAGAAATTTGCACAATTATTCAAAATTTACCACTGTAGTTATACGGCTGTGAACACGAATAAGGCAAAGTTTCTCATTGTCTTACCAGATTTATAAAATTCTTGCCTCTAAATAATTCAGAGCTTTTTTTGCCACAAGTTCGCCACAATCCCCCTTCTACTTTGGAGAAGTAAAGCGATTCTGCCAAAGTTACGCTGCTCTTTAGAAAATCAAGAAGCAAGGCAATACAAGCTAAGTCAATTGATTTCCCTCAAATTACTAAGAAACAGTTTAATTCAAGTATTCTCAGTAATTCAACGGAGATAACCAAGAGCTTACTTGCAGTTTCTAGCTAAATTACCTAGACATAAATACTGGCAAGGGGGCAAGTTAACTCCGAAGTATTCAATTAATATGACGCAACCTAGTGCTTCTACTTTCTCTTGTTTTATGTATTTCACATTCTATATCAGGCTACTTAAGTAAGAAATTAAAGCTCAGCTTCTAATTTTTTCAAGCGCTTGATCTGCTTCAAAATTTTTATCGCTACTCCTATGCCTATAGCAGGCATCGCTGTTGCATGGCTTAACCTGCTGCCTTTTCTCTACTTCATGACACTTCCAAGAGTACTCCTATGACAATGAACGTAACCTCGGTAACCGGAACTAATCCTGAAATTGCTCAAGCGCTTCTTGCCGAAATTCTGGGTAACACCACTGGGCTAAGTAATATTCAAGCAACGATCACAGGTAAACCAGAATCATTCGGTAAATTTAGCGGCGATCCGTTTGGTTTGAACGGAGGAATCGTCCTCAGCACAGGCTATGCAGCCCAAGTGATTGGTCCAAACAGCTATGACGATTTGACAGGTGTTTTAAACGGTGATTCTGAGAAAAACGGTGGCATCTTCGATGAAGCTGTTCTAACTATCACTTTTGATGCAGCAAGTGCTACTAAAGCTTATTTCTCGTATGTATTTGGCTCTGACGAATTTATTGAGTTTGGCGGTACTGAATTCAATGATAAATTTGAGTTGCTTATCAATGGAGTCAACGCTGCTAAGCTCAGCAATGGTGAAGAGGTTAGCGTCAACACCTTAGTACCCAATCAGGAAAATTCATCTACCTGGAGCCCAGAGTTTATAGATAATACTGCAGGTAAAGCCAGCCAAGACACCGAGCTAGATGGCTATACCAAGTTTCTTAACTTTGAGGCAAATATTGCACCAGGAGCCAACACCATCACGATCCGTGTCAAGGATGTAGGCGACAACGAGTACGATTCTGCCGTATTCATTAAGAAGGGCAGTTTGAGTACCACCAAGCCTGTTGTTCCTACGCCGCCGCCTGCTCCCACCAATCTCGATCTGCTTACTGATACAGAAACCACAAACGTTCCCTCTATTACAGACGATCGCACCTACGAAGCCACACCTGATTTTTCCGGCAAAGGCTTTAAAGCAGGTAATAAAATCAAATTGTTCAGTAAATTCGAGGGACTGATTGGTGAAACCATTGTTCAAGCAGACAACACCTGGACATTAACAAACGCCAATGTAGGTGGTTCGGAACTGTTAGTAGGCAACCATGAGATCTATGCGATCGAGTACGACGCTGAAAGCGGTCTTGCTAGCCCTTTTTCTGCACCGCTAGATATTTTCATTGACAGCACAGCGCTCGATACAGATACGATCGCACCTGATGCACCAGCCAACTTGGATCTAACCACCGATGACATCAACTCCTTCGGTGACAAAACTAATACCGATAATGATACGAACGATCGCACCCCCACCATCAGCGGTACGGCAGAAATTGATAGCATCATTACTCTCTACAGCAACAAAGATGGAATAATCGGCTCAGCACGGGTCGGACGCGATGGAAAATGGTCGACTACTCTTAATCTGCTTCAATCGGGCGAGCATATTATTACCGCAGAGGCGAAAGATTGGGCGGAAAACGTGAGTGTGCGATCGACGGGATTGGACATTACTGTTCGCAACGTACCTTCTGCGCCTGACATGAGCAGTGCTTCAGATACAGGCATCTCCAAGACTGACAACATCACCTACAACACAACACCCACCTTTACAGGCGTAGCAGAAGCAAATTCGCAGGTCGAGCTCTTCCTGAATGACGTATCAGTCGGAACAGTTAGCACAGATGCTAATGGTGTATGGTCGTTCACCCCAACAGCGCTAGCAGAAGGAACGTATCAACTGAAAGCCCGTGCTGAAAATAAACAGTATGGCACCTACGACGACTTCTCTAATGCGCTTTCCTTCACGATCGACACCACCAAACCTGGTGACTTGGGCGCTCCCTCGGTTCCCGACCTCACCGACGCAACAGACAATGGGCTCTCCAGCATTGACAATATCACCAGCGTTAAGTCGCCTAGCTTCACAGGCACAGCTGAGCCAAATTCCTACGTGACAATCACCAGCGATTTGAGCGGTGTGTTGGGTACAGCCAAGGCTGATTCCACAGGCAAGTGGATACTCAACGTCAGCAAGCGTAAAAAGTTGGTGGCAGGCAATCATACTATTACCGCTGTTGCCAAGGATGTAGCAGGCAACGAAAGCGTTATATCCGCTTCCTTAAGCATGACTAGTTTGCCTGATGTTTCAATGCCTGACCTGAAAGCATCCAGCGATTCTGGCATTTCCGACACCGACAACTACACCAATGACACCACACCCACTTTCACGGGTACGGCTGAGTTGGGCAGCACCGTCACATTGTTCTACATAAATGGTGAAACTCGCGTCGATATTGGTTCTGCAGTCGCCAATACCGATGACGGCGAAGGTGGTGGACTATGGGAAATCACCGCTTCCGACTTGCCAGAAGGAACTTACAACATCAAGGCAGAGGCAGCGAAGAACGGTTTTCAAAGCCTTACGTCTGCTTCGTTGCAAGTGACGATCGACACCGACATGGCGCTCGCCACCCCTGCTCCCTCTATTCCTGACTTGTCAACAGTATCCGATTCTGGCACAGATACCGCTGACAACATCACGACGAACAGCCAACCCACCTTCACAGGTACAGGAGTTGCAGGTAACACCATCGAACTTTATGACGGTGCTACCAAAATTGGCTCTACCACGGTTGCAGTCAATGGCACTTGGTCAATTACACCTGCTACATTAGCACTGGGTTCGCATGATATCAGTGCTAAGCAAATTGACAAGGCTGGAAACGTTAGCGCCAATTCAGCAATACTGGATTCTCCCAATAAAGTTACCATTGTTGAAATCCCGCTCGCCAATACACTTGACTTAATTACCATTGATGATACGGGTTCTTCCAGCACTGACAATGTAACAAAAACAAATACGCCTACAATCACGGGTAAAGCGTCTTTAGGCAGTACAGTTGAGGTCTATGATGGTGCAACAAAGCTGGGGACAGCCACAACTGATGCTAGCGGCAACTGGAGCTATACGGCTTTTGCTTTAGCGGATGGCAGTCACCCAATTACCGCTAAAGCGATCGACATCTATGGCAACGAAGGACCTGTTTCTGCAGCATTAAGTCTTACAATCGACACAGCAGCACCGGGCAAACCCATCACGCCCGACATGACCGCTGCTACTGATTCTGGCTCATCCAACGTAGACAACCTGACGAACAACGCCAAGCCGATTTTCACAGGAACAACCGAAGCCAATAGCAAGGTTGAGGTGTTTATAGATGGAATCTCCCAGGGTTTTGCTACAGTTTCAAATGGCACTTGGAGCTATACGCCCGCAGCTACCCTAACAGAAGGCGATCACAAGATTAAGGTACAAATTACGGATTTGGCGGGCAATGTCAGCCTGGAGTCAGATGAACTGTCTTTCACAGTCGATCTGACACCCCCTGCTACACCTGCAACTGCCCCGGACATGATCGATGCCAGCGATACGGGAACCTCTAATATTGACAATATCACCAAAACCAATCAACCCATCTTTACAGGTACAGTTGCAGGTGATGCAGTCAAAGCAGGAATTTTCATCGATGGCACGTCCCAAGGAACAGTCAATGTCACAGGTGGCAGTTGGAGCTATACGCCCACAACTGCAATCTTAGATGGCAAGCATTACATCGAAGTCAAGGCAATTGACAATGTCGACAACCGTAGCACCTTGTCGCCCAGGCTCGATTTCACAATCGATACTGCTATCACCCAACCCGTAGTCAGTGCCATCAGCGATGATAGTGGCATTCCTGCCGATGGCATTACCAACGCCACTACGCTAGTTTTTAACGGCACAGCAGAAGCTAATAGCAGCGTTGATGTATTCCTAGATGAAACCAAGATCGGCACAACAACAGCAGACGATACAGGCAAGTGGTCATTGGATCATAGCGGAACGACCTTACCAAACAAATCTTATGCTGTAACAGCGCAAGCCACTGATAAAGCTGGCAATGTTAGCCTCATTTCTAATAACTATAATCTTACCGTTGATACGGTAAATCCCAATGCGCCAGTCGTCACTGGAATCAGCACGGATACAGGCGCATCTAGCACTGATGGACTTACTAACGACAAAAATTTGATCATCAACGGCACGGCAGAAGCCAACAGCACAGTTGATGTATTTAAGGACGGCACCAAAATTGGAACTGTCACCGCCAACGCTACGGGAAATTGGTTACTAGACTATCAGAGTACAACCTTGAGCGATGGCAGCTACAACTTCACCGCCAAAGCCACCGATAAGGCAGCTAATGTCAGCAACGAGTCTGCACCCTTCACAGCCAAAATTGATACTGTAGCTCCCACCAAGCCAATTGTTGCCAGCATTACAGATGACACCGGTATATTCAATAGCGACGGCATCACCAACGACAACAAACTCTTCATCAACGGCACGGCAGAAGCCAACAGCACCGTCGAAATTTACCAAGGCGTCACGAAGATTGGAACGACCACAGCAGATGCTAGCGGCAATTGGACACTGAATTATCAAGGCACGACCTTGGTAGATGGTAGCTATGTCCTGACTGCTAAATCGATCGACCCAGCAGGGAACAGCGCATCTTCCGATCCATTCAACCTGACGATCGACACCACCAATGCTGCGCCTGCTGTCACTGCCATCAGCATTGATAGCGGTTTGGTAGGCGATCACCTTACCAGTGCCCAAACTCTGATCATCAGCGGCACAGCGGAAGCAAACAGCAGCGTTGATGTCTTCCGGAATGGCATGAAGATTGGCACTGTCCTCGCCGACAGCACAAACAAGTGGACGATTGATGATACAGCAACTACGCTGACCGATGGTAATACTTATGTTTTCACCGCCCAATCCACTGACAAAGCCGGAAACCTTAGCGTTCTTTCGCCTAGCTACAGCGTAACCATTGATGCAACCTCACCCAATATCCCCGTTGTCAGCAGCATTACCGATGACACAGGTGCATTCAGCAACGACGGCATCACTAGCAACAACACGCTGAAAATCAACGGCACGGCAGAAGCCAACAGCACCGTCGATGTCTTTCAAGGGGCAGCCAAGATTGGCAGTACGACTGCAGATACTAATGGCAACTGGACACTGGACTACACAGGCACTGTCCTAGCAAACGGCGAATACAACTTCACGGCAAAAGCGATCGATAAAGCTGGAAATAGCAGCAACGAATCAGCTTCCTTCACGGTTCAAATTGACACCAAGAACCCTAACAAGCCGGTCATTACTGGTATCAGCGATGATACCAATATCCCTACAGATGGTGTTACCAGCAACAACACGCTGAAAATCAACGGTACGGCAGAAGCCGACAGCAGCGTCAATATTTTCCAAGGAACAACTCAAATCGGCAGCACAACTACCGATGTCAACGGCAACTGGACATTGGACTACACAGGCACAGTCCTAGCAAATGGCAATTATGTTCTAACTGCCAAGGCGATCGACAAAGCAGGCAATGTGAGCGTTGCCGCCGATCCATTCAATCTCATAGTGGATACAGAAGCACCGAGCGCGGCTACGATTTCCGGCATGGTTGAGGCAGACGACACAGGCATTAGTGGCGATCGCCTCACCAGCACACTTGAACCACAGTTTCAAGGCACTGCTGAGGTAGGAAGCACCATTCAGTTAATAGATGGCGATGGAGCTGTAATTGGTACAGGTGTTGCAGATACATCCGGCAATTGGAAGATCAAAACCACGCCCAAAAAGCGTCAGGGAACGCAAAAGCTCAAAGCCGTGGCGATCGATAAAGCAGGCAATGTCAGCGCTGCGTCACTTGAAGTTTCGTTTGAGATTGACGATGAAGCTCCCCGTAAGCCTGCTACCCCTGATCTAACTGATGCCACGGACACAGGCGCATCAGACAGCGACAACATCACCGGCAACGACAAGCCAGAATTTGCAGGCACAGCTGAGTCGGGCAGCAAAGTCGAATTGTTTAGCGATCGCGATGGCTCAATTGGCACGGCAATTGCCGATGCAGCCGGACAATGGACAATCAAATCTATTAAGAAACTGCAGCAGGGGGCACACAAGATTGTCTCGAAAGCAACTGACATCGCAGGTAACACCAGTGCTCTCTCAGACGCACTAGACCTGCAAATTCTCACCGTTGATCTCAGCGTGGATCAGGTTTCGATTTCGGAGAACGGTGGTAAGGCAATGGTGACGGTTAAGCTCAGAGATGGTGTGACGACTGATAAAGATGTAGTCGTCCGGCTCAAAGCAGGTGGCACGGCAAGCAGCAGTGACTACAGCCTGCCTGAAACGATTACCATCAAAGCGGGTGAAAACAGCGGATCCGTTGAACTGATCGGGATCGATGACTTTTTTGCAGAAGATCCTGAAACTATTTCCGTTGAAATTGATAGCGTTGAGAATGCCGTTGGGAATGGCACCCAGCAAATCACGACAGCTATTACCAGCGAAGATACAGCAGGTGTGGTGATTTCGCGGACCAACCTTCTGACTAGCGAGGCAGGGACGAGCGCCAACTTTACAGTAAAGTTAGCAAGCCGCCCCACTGACATAGTCAACATTGCTTTGAGCAACGGAGACCTGTCTGAAGGGTCGATCGACAAACCGACGCTCACCTTTACCCCAGATGACTGGGATGTCGTTCAAACCGTCACGGTTACAGGTTTGAACGATGACCTCGCAGACGGCAGCATCCCTTACACGATCGCCACCGATGCCACCAGCAACGACGCTACCTATAACCAAATCAGCATTCCTGATATCACAGTTACCAATGCTGATAACGACACCGCTGGAATCACCGTAACTCCCGTGAGCCTGCAGACCAGCGAAGCAAAGGGTGTGGCTAGCTTTGATGTAGTTCTCAATACCCAGCCTACTGCTGATGTCACGGTGAAACTTGTAGTTGGAAATGCAGCAGAAGGTGAACTCAGCACAACTACCCTAACTTTTAATAGTACTAACTGGAATTTAGTTCAGAAGGTGACAGTAACAGGCTTAAATGACGATCTAGATGATGGCAACATCACCTATACAATTGTCACTAGCGCTACCAGCAGCGACACCAACTACAGCGATATCAATATAGATGATGTTGTAGTGGAAAACGTGGATGATGACACTGCTGGAATCACGATCGCCCCTCTCAGCACTAGCGTTACAGAAGGCAGCGCAACAGACAGCTACAGCATTGTACTAAATAGCCAACCCACATCAGATGTTATAGTCAAAATCAGCACTGGCTCTCAGATTGGTACTGATTTAACCACGCTGATTTTCACTCCCACAAACTGGAATCAGCTGCAAACGGTGACCGTTACTGCTGTTAACGATGATGTGGCAGAGGGCGCTCACACAGACACCATTACCCACGCGATCGAAAGTACTGATGCCAAATACAATAACCTGACAGATGCCACAATCACGGCAAACATCACTGACAACGACAGCGCAGGCGTAATTATCACCCCATTAAGCGGCAGCACTAACCTGACAGAGGCTGGAACAACCGACAGTTACACTGTTGTACTCAGCAGCAGACCCACCGCTAATGTGACTGTGACAATTGCCGGCGACGCCCAATCCAGTACGGATCACAAGATCCTTACCTTTACGCCAGATACATGGGATATGGCGCAAACGGTGACAGTGACAGCAGTAGATGACAAGATTGCCGAAGGATTGCACACTAGCATAATCAGCCATACGGCAACCAGTAGCGACAAAAATTACAATGGTGTTGTGATTGCATCGGTGAATGCTAATGTGACCGATAATGACGCGGCTGGCATTATCTTTTTATCGCTCAGTTTAAGCACCACCGAAACAGGTGAACAAGCAACCCTCACCGTTGTTCTTGACAGTGAGCCAACAGCGGAAGTAACCCTCACGTTAACCAATGGAAATGCTTCAGAAGGAGGACTTAGCGCTACTACCTTTACCTTTGATAGTGGCAACTGGAATAAACCTCAAACTCTCATAGTAACAGGCAAAGATGATTTGGTAGACGATGGTGATATCAGCTATAAGATTGTTACCAGCGTCAACAGCAGCGATGCGATCTATGGTGCGCTCAAGCCAGTCGATGTAACTGTCACTAATGCAGACAATGACACGGCAGGAGTCAAAATAACAAGCGAAGGACTATTTACCACAGAAGCAGGCGGCGAAGCCAGCTTTATGGTAGTGCTGACGAGCAAACCGACCGCTGATGTTAAGGTGAATCTGGTAAGCTCCAATTTGGGTGAGGGCAACGTTCCTGCCTCAATCGTTTTCACCTCAGAGAACTGGAACATTGCTCAAACAGTGAGTGTGAAAGGACTAGAGGATGCGATCGCGGATGGAAACCAATCCTACAAAATTCAGACCAGCATTAGCAGCGACGATACCAAATATGCGGCGATCGATCCGGCAGATGTAGACCTCATCAACACCGATAACGACAGCCCCGGTGTGACGATCACCCAGTCCGACGGCAACAGTCAGGTTGTTGAAGGAGGTGAAACTGACACTTATACGATTGTCCTCAACAGCCAGCCCACCAGCAACGTAACGGTGACGCTGACCACAGGCAGCCAACTTATCGCCAGCTCCAACACACTCACCTTCACGCCAGAAGACTGGAACAAAGCGCAAACTGTAACGATTACAGCTGCAAATGATGAGGTTTTCGAGGGAAATCACAGCAGCACGATCGCTCATACGGTCAGCAGCAACGATTCCATCTACAACGGTGCATCAGTGCTTCCTGTGGTAGTTAACATTAGTGACAACGATACCGCTGGTATTGTACTCATTCCAATACTGAGCGAGACTAGTGAAGACGGTACTACAGGCTCTTTCGAGGTTGCGCTGAGCAGTCAACCTACAGCAGATGTGGTGCTGAAATTTACTAGCAGTCACCCGACTGAGGGCAAGCTGCAGCAGGATACCTTGACCTTTACGGCGGCAAACTGGAAAACCACCCAGACGATTACTGTAAAAGGCAGCGACGACTTCGAGGTAGACGGCAACAAACCTTACACGATCACCGCTACAGCCACCAGCAGCGACACCCATTACAACGTTCTTAGCGCTAGAGCAATCCAGTTCATTAACAAAGACAATGACAAAGCGGGTGTCATTCTTAAGCCCATTGAGGGTTTAGTCACCACGGAAGCAGGCGGCACTGCCAACTTCACTGTAGTATTAACCAGCAAACCTTCAGCCAATGTGATCGTTAATTTAGCGAGCTCCAATCCGGCAGAAGGCAGAGTTCCTCAAGCTGTCACTTTCAACGCAAACAACTGGAACCAGCCGCAAACGGTAATTGTCTCTGGCGTTGATGACAAGCGAGTGGATGGCGATATCAAATATACGATCGCTACCAGCATCACCAGCGCCGATGCCAACTATGCAGCGATCGACCCAGCTGATGTGATCTTGACGAACCAAGACAATGAGTTCAACTCGGCTCCCATAGGAGTTAATGTCACCAGCGAGCTGGCTCTCAATCAAACAACTAACCTGACAGGGGTAGTTGCAACAGACGCAGATGGTACTGTCGTCACCTACACGATTGTCACACTGCCCGACGAGAAGCAAGGTGTCTTATTCCTGGGCGATCCAAACAGCGGTACTCAAATCAGCGCAGGGCAGGTTTTGCGCCCGGATCAAATCAGTCAACTCTTCTTTAGAGCATCTGGCAGTTTCAGAGGGGCACAGTTTGCCTACACTTCCACCGACAACTTGGGTAAGAGGGGTAATTTGGCTACCGTGACACTGGGTGCCACTAAAACCTTTGACGGAGATGATGGGGATGCCAACGTGGGCTGCTCGAACGGTAAGGGAATCATCCGCAAGGGCAAAACCCGGAAAGACAACTGGCGGGGATCGCAGGGTCGTGATCGGCTGATGGGCGGCGGCGGCAACGACAAGATTCACGGTGGTGCCAGCGCAGACGTGATTCGAGGCGGCAAAGGCAACGACAAGCTCTATGGTGACGACTGCAGCGATAGCGTTAACGGTGATACCGGCAACGATCAGATGCGCGGTGGACGGGGCTTTGACAGACTCTTTGGTGGATCTGGCAACGATCGCCTCTTCGGCGACCAACACAGCGACCAGCTGAGCGGCGGACGGGGTAAAGATCGGA
Source organism: Phormidium tenue FACHB-886 (assembly GCF_014764505.1). Classification (GTDB taxonomy): domain Bacteria; phylum Cyanobacteriota; class Cyanobacteriia; order Elainellales; family Elainellaceae; genus FACHB-886. The sequence goes on along the minus strand of NZ_JACXWX010000067.1, from coordinate 981 downwards.
TGAAAGGCGGTAGTGGCAACGACCGTATGGTCGGGGGCAGCGGCAACGATCGTCTCTTTGGCGGCAGCGGCAACGACCAGATGAATGGCGGTCTTGACAACGACGGGTTACGCGGTGGCAGTGGTAACGATCGAATGCAGGGCAGCACAGGGAAAGATCGCTTGGAAGGCGGTTCTGGCAACGATCGCCTTGAAGGTGGACGAGGCAATGACCTCCTAGATGGTGGTAACGGCAATGATTGGCTGAAAGGTGGTCAAGACCAAGATATCCTCAAAGGTCGCCAAGGCAACGACCGGATAGACGGTGGACGCGGCGATGACTTGCTCAAAGGCGGCAACGGACGCGATGTACTTAAGGGAGGTGCAGGCAACGACCGCTTGGCAGGTGCGGGTCAGTCCGATCGGATCAGCGGTGGCGCAGGCAACGACTTTATTGTTGGGGGAGCCAGCGACGATTTGCTGACAGGCGGCACAGGTCGCGATCGCTTCGTCTATACCAAGTTTAGTGAAACGCTGGGTGACCGAATCACTGATTTTGAGGTTGGCAGAGATGCCCTCGATCTCCGCCGTCTGCTCGGCAAGCTAAACATCAACCACCGCAATTTTGGTCAGTCCGTTAAGCTAGACCAAGTTGGTTCCAGCACCCAAGTCAAAATCGATCTCAATGGCAAAGCAGCCGGCGGTTTCGAAACACTCGTTACATTAGATAACGTCAACGCGAGCAGCGTTCGTCCAAACAGCTTTCTGCTCTAGGTAGCTAGAGCGCTTAGCGCTCGAATGAAGCTAAATCAACGCCCTAAAAAACCCGATCTTGCAACCGCTCTGTGCCTGCAAGATTGGGTTTTTTAGGGAGCTTTACACTATGCATTACTTTTGTTTTCACCTATCCTAATTGCTGTAGCGATCCTATTTGAGTTGTGAAGTGGTTTGTGGGAGATGGGGCGAGCGAAGCTCGCCCCATCTCCCACAAACCACTTAGGAT
>NZ_JACXWX010000066.1 GCF_014764505.1 Phormidium tenue FACHB-886 | reverse complement strand
CTATACAGGGCAAGGCGGTTTATCCCCTAGTCCTCAGGAAGCCGATGTAGGCGATCTATGGCAAGACTGGCGATTGCCGACAGCAGGCAGCGATCGTCCTGCACAGCACCCTTTCCAGACCCAATCCTCGATTCCGTCTGAACATATATCATCCCGTTCCTCGCCCTCCACGTCCCTTGTCGAGGCTCAAGGTTGGAAATTGAATCCACAGGGACAAATCCAGCTAATCGCTCAAGCTCCCACAGTCATTCCCTATAGCTCTTGGCAAACACCTACTCATTGTGGTGCACATCAATAACGTTTACTTAGGCTCGTATTATGAAAATAAAATCAACATATCTTTTTTTAATCTTGATTGCTTTCAACAGTTTATTCTTTACTACTCAAGTTCGGGTTAACTCTGCCCACGCCAACCCGTCTTCCAACAGCCAAAGCCTCATTTTTAATACATCTTCCACAGCATCCCCCTCAGATTTTTCAGGTTCAGGAAGACCCCGCTATCGCACCTCTGGCGGTTCGCGAGGAATTTGTCTCAGCCAATTAGTTGCTCTTATTCCTGGTATTGAAGGGGTTGATTTGCAAGAGGGATGTGATACTCGGTCTGTGACATTACCCACTTTGACCCTAGACGATACGCCCACCTTCTGGTTTTATATTCCCCAGCTATCCCGTGCCAATATTTCTGCTGAATGGGTACTCCTAGACGAAAAACAGCTGCCTATTCAAACAGAACGGATCATCCTTACTGAAACACCCGGAATCATTTCGCTATCTCCCACTCAACCCTTAGAAACAAATCGATCCTATGCCTGGGTGTTCTCTATTTTGGCGAATCCCCAAAGTCCTTCTCAAAATCCCAAAGTTGAGGGCATCATTCAGCGCATTGAGCCCAATGTAAGTCTCCAGACTCAGCTGCAGCAGAATCTTTCTCAACTGGAAAAAGTTGCCATTTACGCTAATCGTGGCATTTGGCATGATGCGCTTACCGCCCTGGCAGAACAACGCCTCACCACACCAAGCGACGAAACATTGAACAGCCAGTGGGTAGACTTCCTAAACTCTGTAGGGTTAGAAGCGATCGCCAATGCACCCCTTCTGGACTGTTGTGTCTCTAGCACTCCTACAAACGATTAAATAATCCTATGAAAAGGCTGGTGCGGTTCCGTTTTTTCCGAAAAAGATTCTATCGGCTGATCATCGTATTTATTTTCAGCTTCTTTTTTGTAACTCATTCTTTTCTTCCTGGATTTTCTCAAGAAATATCCGTTCCTGTCATTGCCCAATCCTTAAATCAGGCAAAAGACCAGACAAATTGGTTTATTCAAGGAAGAGAGCTTTATGATGCCAGACAATTCAGCGAGGCGGTCACTGTTTGGCAACAAGCGATCGCCTTTTATCAACAGCAGCACGATCAACCCCATGAAGCGATCGCGCTTACATTTCTTGCACTCACTTATCAACATCTGGGACGGTGGGTAGAAGCAGACACAGCTATTGATCGCAGCATTGCTTTACTCACTTCTGCATCTCATAGCAGTGCCGAAGAACCACAAAGTGGCGAAAGCGTCTTGCCACTCCTCGCACAGGCATTCAATGTCCGAGGGCAGATTGAATTTGCTTCAGGTCAACCAGAGCTAGCACTTGAGACTTGGCAACAAGCCACGCGGCTGTATCAGCAGCTGGGGGATGCAATCGGAACGACGGGTAGCCTGCTTAACCAAGCTAAAGCAATGGAGGCAGCAGGATTCTATCGTCGAGCCTGCAACACGGTGTTAACAGGGCTAGGGATTGCCTACCACTGCGATGGAACGGAGAAGCCCGATCTGCCAGCGATTCTGCAAATCCTAGGATCTCAGCAAGATTTGCAGATTCGCGGGCTTGGCTTGCGGAGCTTGGGCAATGTTTTCCGGAGTATGGGTTACCTGGCTCAATCGGAGCAATTGTTGAGGCAAGGATTGGAGATAGCAACTACACTAAACTCTGTTCAAGATGTCAGAACAACGTTACTCAGTTTGGGAAATACCGAGCAAGCGCTCTACAACCAAACCAAAGATTTATACGATCGCACCCAATTGGAAGGCGATCGCGATCAAGCAATTCATCAAGCTTGGACAGCATTAGATCATTATCGAGAAGTAATCAGCTCCTCTACAAATCTGGATCTCGTTGAAATCCTGACCGTCCAAGCGATGCTGCAGCAGCTTCGGCTTTTAATCGATCTACAGCAATGGTTACAGGCATTGCACCTGGATACCGAGGCAAATGCGCTTCAATCTCAAATTCAAGACCAGACAACCACATTACTCAATGGCAAACTTGATCAACTACCTCCCAGTCGAACTGCTCTCTACGCCTACGTCAATTTGGCTCAAAGCCTAATCAAATTGGCACCAGGAGAGGAGAGAGTGAAGAAGGTTTTAACCATAGCCCTACAACAGTCCGAAACCCTACAAGATCAACGAGCGAAATCCTATGTCTTGGGGACGCTAGGACACTGGTATGAACACAGTGAAGAGTTGAGCACGCTCTCTCAAGCCGAGAAATTTACCACATCTGCACTTGGAATTGCTCAATCAGTTCAGGCTTGGGAGATTGCTTACCAGTGGCAATGGCAACTGGGACGAATTTATAAAGCACAAAGTGATCCAGCGCGGGCAATTGCGCATTATCAGGTTGCAGTGGAAACGCTCAAATCGGTTCGGGCTAATCTACAGGCGATCGATGCTGAAGTTCAGTTTTCGTTCCGGGATGATGTGGAACCTGTTTATCGACAGTGGGTTGAACTGCTGGTTGGTAGAGACCAAGAAGTTATTTCTGATCAGGCTCGTCTGAAACAAGTGATTCAATCGATTGATGCCCTTCAACTCAGTGAACTAGAAAACTTTCTACGCTGTAATCTGACAGAATCGATCACCATTGGCGATACAGAACTTGATCCAACTGCCGCCATTCTGTATCCAATTATCTTAGACCAACAGCTTGCTGTTGTACTTAGACTCCCCAATTCTGAACAGCTGCAGCTCCACAAAATTCCATTACCCAAAGTTGAGGTAGACCAGCAGCTAAAGACTTTGAGGCAAGAGCTAGAAAAACCATACCTATCCCAAACAGGACTTGCTTTAGCCCAGCAAGTCTACGATTGGATCATTCGACCCTTTCAATCTGCCTTAGAAACCAATCAAGTCACAACTCTAGTGTTTGTTCTAGACGGTGCATTCCGCAATGTGCCGATGGCAGTACTCCACGATGGGCAACGCTTCCTTATCGAAACATATGCCGCTGCATTGATGCCTGGGCTGCAACTTATCGAACCCAAGCCTTTGCCTAAACTACCGTTACCTGTGCTTCTCTTTGGGCTTTCTCAAGTGCGTCCCGACTTTCCGCCTCATCAGAATTTTGCTCCCTTAAGCCATGTTGAAACGGAACTTGACAAGATTCAGGCGGAAACGCCAAGCCAAACTGTTTTGAATCAAAGATTTACGAGTTCAACGTTTCAACAATTACTGCAATCGCGACCCTTTCCGATCGTTCACTTGGCAACCCACGGTCAGTTCAGTTCTGATCTTGAGGAAACCTTTGTTTTAGCATGGGACAAACGCATTGATGTGAATCTGTTGAGTTACTTGCTTCAGAACCGCTCAGAAAGCAATCTCCAATCGATCGAACTACTGGTTCTTAGCGCTTGTAAGACCGCGCAGGGAGATAGCCGAGCTGCGCTCGGTTTAGCAGGACTAGCGCTTCAGTCTGGGGCTAGGAGTACAGTTGCCTCTCTCTGGTTTATTGATGATCAAGCCACCGCTGAGTTAATGGGACATTTTTACCAGGCGCTGTTGAATCCCAATTCGGGAGTGACGAGGGCAGAGGCATTACGTCTTGCTCAAATCGCCCTCTTACAGAGTTCAGACTATCGTGCTCCATTCTATTGGGCACCTTATGTTTTGGTTGGAAGTTGGCTATAGTACTACAGCTGGATTGTGTCGCAAAAACTTATTAAGGACAAACGATCGGTATCGTTTGTCCTTAAGCAGCAATTCCAAAGATTGCTTCAATAAACTTGGCTTGAGAGACACTATTTCCTCGATCGATGCCGTTTACTTGTCCTTTCCCAATCACATTCATTACCTCATTTTTTCCTCAAAGTTTTTCTCGCACTATTGAACGATTCAAATCCCATCATCGGTTTGGTGATTCGCTTGATATTCCTGTGGTCCTGTTCAACCGAAATTGTTAGAACTGAGTATTCAAATATTGTCTCTTTTTCATAGATATATCTTTTCTCTTCTTTTCTTTGCTAAGCAGATTGGAAGATCACTTATAATTCACTGACTCGCTCTGTAAATTGTTCTCTTCTCTCAGCTAGAGACACTACTTCTGTCATATAGCGCTGTACTCTCATAAAGTTCCTTACCTCATCATACCCTTGACAAAATCGCCGCGCTGATTCAATCGCTCCAAACCCGAGCATCGGATAGTAGCGTTGTTTAATGCCTCGGTGGCTCTGTTCGATCGGATTCCCTCGGCAATCCCTGACCTCGTGTTCCACCCCTTCTCCCAGTTCTTCTGCTATAGCTCTCGGATAGCTCCTGTGTCCATCCGTTGCTACTTGTGCGGGCGGTTGTTCTGCCACCTCATACGCTTGAGCAAAAAACGCTTTGGCTGCCTCCATGTCCCGTTTCTCGCTCAACCTCACATCGACTAAATCTCCGTTCTCATCCATGCCTCGATACAAGTAACACTACTGACCTTTGACACGAATGTACGTCTCGTGTACAAACCAGATTCTGCCTACTCTCCCTTGGCGTTTGGCACGCAACTGCTGGGCAAAGATGGCAGCAAAGCGTTCTTCCCAATCCCGTACTGTTTCATGAGTAAACTCGAATCCTCACAGCAGGAAGAATGCTGCAATGTCACGAAAGCTCAGCTTGTAGCGCAATCGGCACAGCAGGACTTGAAACACGATATCGGTGAGCACCTCGATAAAGTTGAAGGGTGTGCCAGTCCGTTCGTTGAAGGTGCGACGGCAATCCTTGCAGCGAAACATGGCATAGCTCAGGCTCGTTGTGCGTTGCAAGCAGGTGGTGCGGGCTGAGCAACAATCAGGGCAGTTCATAGAGCGTTCGCTGGGCGGAGATTAGGGGCGGTAGCCAGTCTATCAAGTCGGGGGTTCTGCCTTCAATTTGAGTACCGAGTTCTGACAGTTTCCTCTCAAGTGTTTGATTTTTGGCGCTCAAGAATTAGAACATATTCCGAAGGGGTTGCAGTCGGATTTGCAACAACAATCTGCACTAATCGCCAACCCTGAGTTGCATATTCTGCAACCACAGGTTCACACGCAGTCAGCTCGATTAAATTACTACGCCCGTAAGCAACGGGAGCCTTGACAAATTTGTACTCAAACATCCTTAAGCTTCTCCTTTTAACTAAGAGCAGTCGAAGTCACCATTGTTCCCCGCTAAAATCTTTCATCATGGTCAAATTGATCGAACTCCTCCTAAAGAGTGATATTAATGAAACTCAAATAAATAGGAAATATTGACTGTACTCATATTCAGTAATTTTCTAGGTTTCTTAGCTTCTATGTGGTTTACAGCGAGGGCGTGGGTGAGTATTTGAGCGCTTTTAGAAGATTTAGCAGATCCAGTACAGCCGGCTTATTTTCTTCGAGCAAGAAGTAAAATTAAAAAATTAAAAAATTATAAAAACCATTTTGTTGATTTAGCAAATTTAGATTTAGGATAAAAATAACTGATGCTAGATTCCTTCAAGTAAAATTACAAAGCAAAAATCTAAGCTTCTGTCTATACCTAGCACGGTTAAAGAACCACCTTTTGGCTCAAAATTACAGAGATAAAAGATATTCTAATTAAGCTAAAAATATGCTTTAAGACATTCTAATTTCACTTCTAAAGAATTCTAAAACTCTTACAGATTGCCTATTACAGCTAAAAAATTTATTCATCTAAAGATACAGTCTTCTATTTTTGCATCTGGATAAGCTCTTCTTAATAAACTCATAACCTACATACGGAAGAAACCATGTAAGCTGAAAAGGTCAAAAGTGACGGAGAAAGTCCAATCTTTCTTTAACCCCCTATTAAGAAGTTGCTTCCTTTCTCAAAGTTGATTAAATAGAAATCTTTTGTGAAGGAAGTGATTAGTGAGCTTTTTCAGTATTTCGATCAGGCTTTCCTCAAGGTTTAACTCTAGCAATTGCTGGAGTTTGAGGGAAAGTGCTTCTAAGCCTATGTTGGTTTTGTTTGTCTGACAATTAAAGTGTGAGAGAGTGATCCGACAAAAACACTGTATTGGAGATCACACCCATATGGACAGCGAAAAGGGATATCTAACCCAATTTCAAAGAAAACTTCTATCAAAGCAATTAGACTCTGATTTACGCTCAGAGTATCGTCGTCGTATCGAGATTATGCTGCTTGCGGATGCAGGCAAAACGCAAGCACAGATTTGTACCGAGTTACGGTGTTCCGCAGAGACAGCAAGATATTGGATATTTATGGCGCAAACTGGCAGAGCGCACCTGTGGAATGAGCAACCGATTGGTCGCCCTAAAGCTGCCAACGAAAAGTATCAAGAACGGCTGCGAGAGCTGGTGCATCAAGGCCCCCGTCACCATGGCTATCCCTTTAAGCGCTGGACAGGACAATGGCTCAGTAAGCACCTAGCTAAGGAATTGGGGATTGAGGTGACCGAACGTCATGTGAATCGGTTACTTCGAGAAATGGGGCTTTCAACCCGGCAAAGCAATTACCCGACAGCGCAGACCGATTCATATCAGTTTGAAGCGACCAGTATCAAAATCCAAGATCTACAGACAGCACCTTCTGAGGATCTTTGGCAGCTACTTCAGCTCACCAATAACCGTTGATTTTTTCAACTATCTGTAGGTCTTACAAGCAAGCATAACCGTGCTTCGCTCAGCTAGTTTTGTCCAAAAATTAGATTTATAACCAGCAATGCCGTTGTCAGATATAAGCGATCATGATCCAACTTTCATCAGACCGCCTGAGTCAATTGGAGCAGCAATTGCCTCAAATTCTACATCAGGTGCTTTCAGAATCCGATCGCACTGCGCTATTGCAGCGAATTAAGATTCTAGAGCCAGCCGCTGGCAAACAGTTCTGGCATACTCAGGACCAGAGTGGAATTTACCTTATTCTATCGGGTAAAGCGAGATGCTTGGATGAACAGAACAACCTGATTGCCTCACTAGAAGCAGGGGAGATTTTCGGAGAATCGAGTCTATTTCCGCAGGAATGCTTCCAATCCTATCGAGTGAAAGCCTCTCTCAAGCTAGCTGTCGGCTACATCTCAGGCAATGAGTTACAGCCCTTACTGCAAAAGTATCCTACGGTTGCAAGTTACCTGCACGATCGGGCCGTGCAGCGCAATACGCTGCTGTCTCAACAGCTTTCTGAAGCTCAATCAATCCCAACGGAACCCAGAGCAGGATTGCGAGAACCGTCTCAGCCTGAGTCGCCGCCGCACAGGAAGATCAGCAAAGCTTACTTCCCAGGCCCTACCACTGTCGTGGGGCAATGGTGGCAGCGGCTGATTCGGCGGTATCCCTTTTTTGCCCAACAGAGCGCCTCTGACTGTGGAGCAGCCAGTCTCGTCATGGTCGGGCGGTACTGGGGTAAGCATTTTAACCTGAACCGACTGCGCGAGATCGCCAACGTAGACCGCAACGGTGCGTCACTGCGAGGATTAGCAACCGCTGCCGAAAGTATTGGGTTTTCAACTCGTCCTGTCAAAGCCAGTTTAGATAAACTAGCTCAGCAAACTTTACCGGCGATCGCCCACTGGGAGGGAAAGCACTACATTGTTGTCTACCAGATCATGCCCAAGAAAGTTGTGGTAGGCGATCCGGCAATTGGGCAGCGAGTTTTGAGCCACGCCGAGTTTAAGGAAAAGTGGACGGGTTATGCGCTGCTGCTACAGCCCACTGCGCTCTTGAAGGAAGCAGAAGAAACCACACAGCCGTTCTGGCAATTTATAGAACTAGTCAAGCCTTACTGGCTGGTGCTGCTGGAGGTTTTCATCGCCTCAGTGCTATTGCAAATCCTGGGGCTAGTAACGCCTTTATTTACTCAGCTACTGCTCGATCGAGTTGTGGTGCAGCGGAGTGATCTCACGTTAACTACGGTAGGCGTGGGATTGCTGATTTTTGGGGTTTTTCGAGTTGCAATGACAGGTTTGCGGCAGTATTTGGTAGACTACACGGCAATTAAACTTGATTTGACTTTAATTGTTGGTTTTATTACGCATACTTTTCGGCTGCCGTTGAGCTTTTTTGAGTCTCGCTATGTAGGAGATATCATCTCTCGTGTTCAGGAGAACCGAAAGATTCAGCGGTTCTTATCGGGCGAGGCGCTCTCTATTCTACTAGATCTGCTGACTGTAATCATTTACTTCGGCTTGATGTTCTGGTATAGCTGGCAGATGGCATTGCTGACGCTGGCGATCGTCCCGCCGTTTGTGATTCTGGCGCTGGTTGCTACACCGTTCCTCAAGCGAGTTTCCCGTGAGATCTTTGGAGCATACAACGAAGAAACGGGCTACTTAATTCAGGCGCTCACTGGAATTCGCACCGTTAAATCTATGGCGGTTGAGCGTTCTGTGCGGTGGCGCTGGGAGGAACAATATGTCAAGTCCCTCAAGATTGGGTTTTCAGGTCAAGTCATCGGCAATGTTCTACAGATGGTTAGCTCGACAATTCAGACGCTGATCACTACAGCGCTGCTCTGGTTTGGGGCATGGCAGGTGATTCAAAATCAGCTCACGATCGGGCAGCTCGTTGCGTTTAACATGCTGCTGGGGAATGTGATTACGCCCTTCCAGCGTTTGATTGTGTTGTGGAACGAACTACAGGAAGTGGCGATCGCCATTGAGAGAATCAATGATGTAATCGATACAGAACCCGAAGAAGACTTGCATCATCAAGTCCGTCAAACTATTCCACCAATTCAAGGACGAATCCGCTTCAACCAAGTCACTTTTCGTTACCATCCCGATAACGATGTCAATATCCTCGAAAACATCAGCTTTGAAGCGCACCCCGGGCAAATGGTAGCGATTGTCGGGCGCAGCGGCTCTGGTAAAACGACGCTTTCAAAACTGATTCTGGGGCTATATCCACCGACTGAAGGCAGCATCCTCATTGATGATTACGATCTCGCCACTGTATCCTTGCAGTCGCTGCGGCAGCAGATCGGTGTAGTGGATCAAGATACCTTTCTGTTCGGTGGCACCATTCGCGAGAATATTAGCCTCAGCCACCCGGAGGTGACATTGGGAGACGTGATTGAAGCGGCGCAGCTCGCAGGAGCGCATTCCTTCATTAAAGACTTGCCGATGGGGTACGAAACGCAGATCGGCGAGGGAGGCGGCATGTTGTCCGGCGGACAGCGGCAACGGTTGGCGATCGCTCGTGCCCTGCTTGGCAATCCGCGATTGCTCATCATGGACGAAGCGACGAGTCACCTAGATACTGAATCAGAGCGCATCATTCAGTCTAACCTCAACAAAATCACCCGTGGTCGCACCACGCTAGTGATCGCGCATCGACTCTCAACGATTCGCAGTGCTGATTTAATTCTGGTGCTAGATAAAGGCGTTTTGGTGGAAAGCGGCACTCACGATCAGCTGATGAAATCACGGGGTCAATACTTCTACTTGAACCAACAGCAGCTCATGATGACGAGCTAATCCATCTACACTCTTTTAGCCTTTCAATTCTTTGCTATGTCGAATCCATCTAATCTTCAAGAGAAGCTGGCTCGCAACGGCCATTATCCGAGCGAGAATTCATCTAATGCGTCTGCTGCGTTAGAATCCTCAAACTCAATTTTTCAGGAAGAAGCGACATTAAACTCTGTTGCTCAAACAGATTTGCCTCAGGAGGCACAACCTCAAGAAGCGCAGGACGATTGGTCATCGGTTACGCAAGATATGGCCGACGCGCTACCTAGACCCTGGACACGCGGACTGCTTCACGTTCTGCTGGGATTTATGATGATCGGCCTACCTTGGGCAATGTCTGCCAAAGTAGATGAAACGGGCAGTGCCAGAGGGCGGCTAGAACCGCAAGGACGGTCGATGCGGTTAGATGCACCTGTAAACGGTTCAGTAATTGATGTAAACGTTAAACAGGGGCAGGCTGTCCAGTCCGGACAGGTTTTAGTGGAGCTAGATTCAGAGCTGGCTAGAACTGAGCTGCAACGCACTCAGGAAGAGCTACAGGGGCATCAAGACCGCCTGACTCAGCTAGAGCTAATGGAAAACCAGTTAGGAATTGCAGTCAGAGAACAGCAGTTTCAGATCCAAGCCCAGCGATCGGCTCAGCTCGCCCAGCTCGACCAAACTCAGGAACAGCTCAGCGCTGCTCATACCGAGTCTGAACTAGCAGCAGCCAACCTAGAACGCGAACAAACTGAAGTAAAGCGCTATGAATCCTTAAAGAGGGAAGGGGCGCTGCCAGAAGTGAAGGTTGTAGAGGCAGAACGACTAAGAGATGAAAGCCGGCAACAGCATAACCAAGCACAGGCTCAAATTCAGCAGTCTCAAACCGAACTCAAGAAACAGCAAAGCAACTATGAAGAAATCACGCAATCTGGAGAAGTGGCAATTCTGCAAACTAAGCAGCAGGCTGAAGAGCTTGAAGCAAGTATTCTAGAAACTCGCGCCCAGATCGCCCAAGCCCGAAAGCAGATTCAATCTTTGCAGGTTCAACTCAAACAGCACAGCTTACGCGCTCCCACGGACGGCACAGTTTTTCAGCTTGCGGTTCAGCAGCCTGGAAGCGTTGTCCAGCTAGGTCAGGAAATTGTTCAAATTGCGCCAAAAGATGCACCGCTCGTCTTTAGAGCGCAAATGCCAAGCCAAGAAACAGGTTTTCTAAAGCTAAATGCACCCGTCAAGCTCAAGTTTGATGCTTATCCCTTTCAGGATTATGGAGTTGTGCCGGGTCGCCTCCGGTGGATTGCGCCTGACTCTAAAATTGTTGAAACTGCACAAGGAAACGTTGAGGTTTTTGAAGTTGAAGTAGTCCTTGACCAGAATTACATTCAGAATCAAGGTCGCCCTGTTCGTTTGACTGCTGGACAAACTGCTAATGCTGAAGTGGTTGTTCGCCAGCGTCGGGTGATCGACTTTATTCTTGATCCGTTCAAAAAGTTGCAGAAGGGTGGATTAGAGATGTAGCTTTGCGTTTTGTATTTCTTCCTGATTCTCACCCTCTTAGCCCATCAAATACCCCACATTTTCCCAACAAGGAGCCTTTATGTCAGAGTACATGATTATTTCTCGTGATGAAATCATGCATCAAGCCAAGTTGGCTTGCCAAATTCCGCTTTTGGTGGAAGGACTGATTTCCCGCAAGTTGATCGCCCGCCGTGCCGAAGCAGAAGGGGTGGAAGTGGAAACGGATGAACTGCAAAAGATTGCTGACGTATTTAGAGCTACTCACGGGCTGTTGGATGCCAAAGACACCTGGGCATGGTTAAACAAACATGGGCTATCATTGGACGACTTTGAAGAAATGATTCACACTACAGTTCTCTCTTCAAAACTTGCTAATCAATTATTTGCAGACAAAGTTGAACCCTTTTTTGTCCAACATCAGCTCAACTATAGTCGAGCGGTAATATACGAAGTGGTTTTGGATGATGACGACTTAGCGATGGAGCTGTTCTATGCGCTACAGGAAGAAGAGCTGAGCTTTCACGAAGTTGCTCATGAGTATATTCAAGAGCCGGAGCTACGCCGCGTTGGAGGATACCGAGGGGCTCTGCGACGCGCAGATTTGAAGCCAGAGGTTGCTGCGGCTGTCTTTAGCGCAACACCACCTCAGATTCTAAAACCTGTTATCACCGCTAAGGGAACCCATCTGATTTTAGTAGAAGAAATCTTGCAGCCTGAGCTGGACGAAACACTCCGCACTCAAATTACTGCCGAGCTGTTTGCAGAGTGGACTAAGGGGCAAATCGATCGCATAGAGGTAAAATTTGCATCCGAACTTAAAGATAAACACAGCCTGAAGGATTCGATAAAAGACAAAATGGCAGTGCCAAACTAAAGTGGTAGGCGGCATTTGTTGAAGTCCCTAGAAGAATTGTTTCTTCTAGGGACTCTCAGGTCAGAAGCTCGCATTTGCTCCTCATCATGCTTACTTAGTAGGACAAGCCTGTCAGAACTAAATGTCTTGCTCAAAAGACAAAAATAGTTCCCTTTAGTCATAACTAATGGACTCTAAAACTTGATTCTACTAATTCGTTTTTCTATTATCTAAGAGTCGCAGATTTATTAGAAGCTTGATTACTACTTGATTCACGATTACTTCTGATGAATCAATCTACTGTGTAATTATTGGAGAATCACAGATTATGGCGAGCATCAAATTAGAAGATCTAGATCCTGTGAACTTTGAGTCACCTGAGAGGCAAGCAGGTATTCTCTGTGAACTTTCAGGTAGCTTGAGTAATCGTATTAACGGTGGTTCTGGCATTGTGGACTACAAGCTAGAGAATACCAAAGCCGTTCTTTACGATCGCTCCCTCTACCTCTACTATCTCAAGAAAGGTCTTGCATACCATTTGCCATAGTAGCGACTTTGCATGGTAATAACCGTGCAAAAGCAGGTTCAAAGGTTTCAATATCCGTTACACCTGGTTAAATGCATACTCTTCTTTTGTAAGCGCCATTACTCTCACAAAAGAAATTCATAAGATTGCATAGGCTGCATAGGCTGCATAGGCTTAAATTACATAGTCTCAAACGGTTAAACCTGAGGCGCAAAAAATGCATAGCATAGTTAGGTCTGATACATAGATAACAAATGAAAAGGAAACAAAATCAAATCAGGTGAAACAATCAAAGATGTGGTATTGGTCATTGGTCAACTGTAAAAACTATCTAATCAATGACCAGTATCAACCCTACTAGCAGGTTGCTGACAATCATAGTTCATCCTCAATTTTGTCGAACCTAACACCATGTTTAGAGACGGTGGAAACCGCTTTAGAGATGCTTTGAACCTTGGCGGAATAAAGCGACCTCAAACTCTTTCGATTCAAGGATCAGTAGGAGCAGGCGATCGGGCTGATTTCTTTAGATTCAAAACAACTAGAGCCTTTAGATCTGTCAATATTCGTGCCAATTTAACTGATGGTGCAGGTACCTCTGCCGAAGCTGCTGTGTTTTTTCAGCCTTCCGGAGGCGATCGCCAACTTTTTACTAGCTTTGGTCAAACTGCCGCAAATGCGGCTCCTTCGCAAATCAGTCTTTCACAAATCTCGCTACCACCTGGCACTTATGATATTCGGGTTATCAAAGGCATGGGTGAATCTAATTACTCAATCAACTTTCGATTTCGAGATCCAGCATAATTGCCAGATGTTTGGCAGGAGTAAATTATGAGCAGAATTCAGATTCTTGATCTAAACCAAGCCGATTATTTAGATACTCTAAAATCGCTTGAGCAGCAAATTTGCGGAGGTGTAGGAGATCTAGACTCCTATTTAGCAGAATACACAGCAGGCCAATACAATCTGTCAATCGGCAAAACCGGCGATAGGACGCTTCATCCACATCTAGTTTTTACTTCTGTAGAAGATGGCTCTAATGTGGCTTTTCCGCTCAACGGTGGCAGTCCAATCTCCAATCGATATATCTACTATTAATCCATTAATTAATTTTCTAAAGCTGCGCAGGCGCAGCTTTAGAAAATTAAAGAGAAAACTATGAGCGGAGGCGCAGGAGATTTAGGAGAAAACTTCTATTTTACAGATTTAATGACTAAACACTAATCAGAACCAGGGTTTTGTGTAAGTTAAAATTCTGGTTCTGATTGTGCGGCTAACCTTTACTGCTGTGAATGATTGAGTAGCAGCTCAGCGATCGCCTGTGAGATTGGTAGCCCAGGATGCTGCTCTAACCAGAAGAATTCACCGACCGGATTGACTTCAAGAAACACGTGACGATTATCTGGTGTGACAATAATGTCGATAGCGCCATAATTCAAGCCAAAAAAATCCATCAACTTCAGCAGCTTGGCTTCTACACTAGCTGGTAGCTGGTAGGGCTGCCAATCCTTAATTAAGGCAATTCCCTGCCGCCGCCAATCCTGCTGCGCTTTTTGCAGCCGCTGCGAATCTACTGAAGCAGTGAAAACTTGCTTGCCTACAACTGTGACTCGGAGTTCCAACGCTTTTGGAATTTGCTCTTGAAAAGTCATTGGACAGTAACGCAAGCCTTCTAGATGTTGAAGATCCTCAGTCGTTACAGCATTGGTGAACACCACTTTTTCGTTTCCTGCTTCATAGATTGCAAACGAAGAAAGCATTTTGGTGATCATGCCCGATGGACAATCCTTTGCGAATTGTAGGACTGCTGCTGGGTTATTGGTAATAAGAGTCTGGGGTGTTTCCAGTTCTAATTCTCTTGCCACTTGGAGCTGAAGCTGCTTATTTTCTGCTAGCCGGATTACAGGCACAGGATCTAGGTGGAAGGCTTTAAGGCTAGCAATCATTCCTTGTATCGTCGATCGAGACTCCTGAACCGAGGCATGTCTAAGCTGTTCATCCATTGTGGCAGGAATTTTTTCACCTATGCGGATACGCCGATACCAGACAGCAGAAACCTCCTTGAGATTTAGCGTTGCTTCAGGGGTAGAGAGGATTAGCTGTTCTGCCTGCTTGCCATAGTAAACATCAAGCTTAGTATCAGTAGGATATCGATCGGTATCAAAGCGAAAAGCTTTTTCGCCTCTAGCAGCGAGCGCATCCATTACCATTTCAATGCATTGATTATCTTGAGAATGGGTAATAATTAAAACTGTCATAGCAATTTCCGATTTTGCGTTCTCCGACTTTTGCTCTATATCTGGTTTTCTCTAATCAATAGTTCTGCGATCGCTTCAGAAATGGGATAGTCTAAATCTCGTTCTAACATCCCCCACTCTCCAGTAGGATTGACCTCTAGAAAAACGTACTCTCCGTCAGGCATTTGAATTAAGTCAATTGCGCCAAAACTGAGCCTTAAGGTCTGCATCAACGCGCTGAGTCGATCGACAACAGGAGGCGGCAAATTATCCCGCTGCCACTTAAATGCTGCTGCTTCTGCACATCGCCAGTCGATCGTTGTGGCTTCATAGCGTGAGGCATCTGCCGCCCCCACAAATAACTTGCCTGCAACAAAGACCGCCCGCAGTTCTTTTTGTTTGGGAATTCGCGTTTGAAAGACCATGGGGCTAAACCGAAGCGAACTCAGCTCTATCAAATCCTCCGCTTTCACGGTG
This sequence comes from Phormidium tenue FACHB-886, assembly GCF_014764505.1. Lineage (GTDB taxonomy): Bacteria > Cyanobacteriota > Cyanobacteriia > Elainellales > Elainellaceae > FACHB-886. The sequence goes on along the minus strand of NZ_JACXWX010000066.1, from coordinate 13,439 downwards.
CTGGTGTAGAGGAAGAATGGCGAGCCTTTCATACTCACCGAGAGCGGTGTCAAAAGTTTAGTAACCATCTTTCCGCTCACTGCCTGAAAAAATGCCTGCACTTCTTCAGGGCAGTTTGTTACCCGCGTTGGAGGAATTTGCAATCCAACAGCAGCGGCAATTTGCAGCTGCCGTACCTTGTTTGCTGCTTCCCGAATTGAGGATAGATAATCGACCCAAGGCACATCTCTCAGTCCATCAAAGAAACCTTCGAGGGTTGCCAGCGATTCTCTAGCGCAGGCAGCTTGAAACTGTGGAGCTAATTCTTGACTAAGCTGGGGCGGCCAAAGACGGCGCATCCAAACCGAGCGGATTTGCTCTGCGTCAATCAATGTATTCCCATGCCGTAGCTGATGCCGGACACCGCTGTTGCTAAGCGAGGTTACTAGTTGAACCGACATTGGAAAAAGATCTGTGTCCAAACGAAAAAACGGAGCATTGCGTTTGGTCAGCGCTTCTGCAACTCTGTCAATTGTGAAGTAATCTCCACTGTGGGTGATTAGCAAAACAATATCACGTGACATAATGTTTTCACTGGAAAGGCAAAATCACTACTACAGTAGGCTCTGTACTTGATACTTTCTTAAAAGCCCCTGTGCAGGGGCTTTTAAGAAATGATATTTGGCTTTGCATCCACAAGCGCTAAACCTTTATGGCGTCGCAACCTCTACTTGCAACGCTGTAGGCTGGTAGATTTCTGTCACGACTTGAGGACAGCGAAGACAAGCGCTCTTGCCTTCCTGCCGCCACCAGCGACAGTTAGGACGCAATACGCAAGCAGGTAAGGCGGTTGTAGCCACAGGTAATTTCTCAACAATGCGTGTTGCCAAGCGGCAATGCTTGCCGTCGAAATGCTGACAGTTCCCAGCTTCACAAGAAGCCGCAAATCGAAAAACTTCGGTCGGGGCGACTGGCGCAGCTAGCGATAGGAGTTTTTCAGTGACAGGCTGAGCTTCAGTAAGGTAAGCGACAGAAGGAGATTCGACTGTACCGCTAATCACGCCGAATGCAGTGCTGCCCTCCATGTGCGGCTGTGCGCTCGGGCAGAGTGGGACCGAGCTAAATGCATCAAGTTTCATCGTCACTCTCCTTAGGTGAACGACTCTGGAAGTGCAATCAGTCCAACGGTGATGGGAGGCTGAACAATCCGTCCAATGATGCTGGGGGAAAATTTGCTTGTGGTCCCTCGTGCTTTGATGGCGCGGGCTACAGAATCGGACACTGCGTCGAGTAGTTCCGCCTCAGAATAAATACGCTCGTTGGGCTTGGGCTGTAGATCTGAAAGTTCGATGTTTGCCATGATTAATTTCTCAACCTGTGTACAAGGGTAATCAACGATTTGCTGAATAAAAACATTGCTCAGGTGAAAGAACTATTAAATCCAACTGGACTGAAGTTTAGAGCTTAGGAGCAGCCAAATATTGGATATCATCGTCCCCGTCTGACGGATATTTGTGAGTAATTGCAATATCGCCTAAATCAGACGGATAACGCTTAGTGACACCCAGATCGCCTTCTTGGTCAGATGGATATGCCATTGTAATTGCTTTTAATCCTCCACGAACTGCGTCAATTTCTTCATTAGATAAGTCTGCAACAGATTGTCCTTCCAGGTAGCGAGCAAAAAACGGTACTGCGGGCGAGTTTAGATCATTCACATTAATCTCAGACATGGGTTTACCTCAGAGTAGTAAGAGACATTGAATTAAGAGACATTGAATCAAGTGGAACTTAGCTAACTAAAGCGGAAAGAAGTTATAAACGCCATAAGGCGCATAATCAGAATCGGCAGGAGAAAATCGCAAGCCCTCTTGCCCTGCCTCGTTAGTTTCAATCGATAAGTTATAGATTTGGCTGGTGTATGCGTCGAGCAGGTTGTTCAGCCGACTTTCTGAGCTGATACGACCACCATTTACTTGCCTCTGCTGAATCAAGTCTAGCTCAGCTACCTCATCAAGGTCAAAATTTGTAATTTGAATGCGACTCATCTCAATCTCCATATAGAATTGATGTTCTTGAACAGTACTTAGCAACTGCTTTTATAGCAGCTCTTTAGCGGCTGAGATGTTTGGGAAAAGCTGTAAGCCAATCATCTCCATCAGGCGGATACTTTTAGGTCATTGCTTCAGCAATATCAGACGGATATTTTTGGGTTGCGCTAATTTGATCCTCCTAATCAGAAGGGTATTTCAGGGTTATTGCAATTAAACCCTCTCAGATAGCATTCATCTCCCTAGCAGGCAATTCTTCGACGGTTTGTCCCTCAAGGTAATGGGCAAAGAATGGAACAGCTTCTGAGTTCAGATTGTTTACGCTAATTGCAGACATAGATTTAGCTCCACAATAATTTAGGTCGGTCGGGCTCGTGAGCCGGAATAGCACTCAATGGTCAACTAGCAGAAATCATTTGAGCGATCGCTGCATGTTTCCATCTTCCAAAATCAAGCTTTGGAACTCAAGCTACCTAAGCTATCAGTTTGATTAAAACTAAGAGCGTTTTGTTCAAACTGCCAAATACAGAGCTAGAGGAATGCATCTGCTTAGAAGACTTGTCATCTGCTGAAACGTTATTGCAGTAACTATGTCCTTATGCAGCAATCGATCTTTTCCCAGCAAGAGCTTCAGATACGCAAATCCGTCCAGCAATTGCTTATCTTTAAATAAGCACGGTGCGGCTATACCTACGAGCCACAGTATCTGCCCACGCTGCATATAAAGCCAAAATGCTTTACTAGCTCATATTCTGCTAAAGACTTTAGCAATAGCTTTATGTCGCAAATCGAATAATGCTTCTATTGACCAAACAGATTCATTGCTGCAATCTTAAAGATGAACACGGGCAATTCAAGATTAGAACTTAACTTTTCTGGTTGCTCTGTTAAGTAGTTGTTTAATTCCAATGGAGAACAAAGATGGCTTACATTGAACTTTCCAATCTGCGTCCTGCTGGTTCTGATCTGTTCGTTGACTCTGAGAACTTTCTGAACGACCTAAGCGATCGCGAACTAGCTGCAACTGTAGGGGGTGTTACTCCTGTAGTAACCTTTACGGCAGCTTCTCTAGGCACTGTTAGCGTTTGGGGTACTGGCTTCGGTACTGGTTTTGCAATTGGAACGTTTGCTGCAGGCGCTGGCGTTGGCGCTTACGCTGCTTCCAAAAAATAAATAGTCAGCAATACCGTTAGCACACTTGCTAGGAGTAAAATATGGCGATTCTAGTTAAAGATTTGGGTTCTGAGTGCAATCTCTTCTTCGACAGTGAAAGCTATCTTGACGCGGTTGGTGAAGACAAGTTGCGCGCAGCAATCGGCGGGGCGACTCCTGCAACCATTGGCGCCTACGTTCTGACTACGGCAGTCATTGGTGGCACAGGTGCTGGCTTTGGCGCTCTAGTCTATTACTTGGCTAAGTAATGCAGAACTTTGCAAAGGATGGCGGCGCTGCCAACATCCTTTGCAAAGTCTGCTCAGTTGTAAGATATTAGGAGAAAATCAATGGCAATTCTAGTTGAAAATTTGGGGATTGAGTCCAATCTTTTCCTTGATGGCGAAAGCTACCTTGATGCGATTGGTGAAGACAAGCTGCGCGCAGCAATCGGCGGGGCGACTCCTGCAACCATTGGCGCTTATGCCTTGACTACAGTTGTAATTGCAGGTGCAGGTGCTGGCTTCGGCGCTCTCGTCTACAATTTGGCAAAGTAGTTTTCTAAAAATTGAAGATCTACACATTGAGGCAGTTCAACTGTCTGATTCTAATGGTTTTTTGAACCATTCTCCTTTATAGAAGTGGGAAGGTTGAAATACTCTAGATAATTTCTCAACCTCCCACTCAATTATTGCGTAGTAGATAGCCTGTTGAAAAGTTGAAGAAATGACTATTGTTCTAGTGGGGCGATCTCCAGGAGATTTCTAATGAATATCACACCGTATCTAGTTGCAATGATAGGCATGGCACTCTTGCTACAGCGAGAGATTTTATTTGGAATAATGATGTTGCTTATTGCTGGCAGTGAGATACTTCTGCCAAATTTGAATACAAGCGATTCAAACTTGGCAGGCATATTACGTTTTGGATTAGCTGTCGCTATTGTTTTCCTAATTGTGTACCGACTCTCATCGGTGCATGTTTAAGCGTGAGAGCAGATTAACATTAGGATGAAATTGCACCGCTGCAGTAGATACTGCTAACTGATGTACGGAAACGTCCGCGTCAAGATATCCCATGCTAGGTGAGGCTCAGAAGTTACAATGCTTTTATTGAATCACGAAAACATCTGTCAATATCTAGTTGATTCAGGAATCTTCTCTCAACAGGAGCTAGCGGAGGTTCAGCTGAATGTTGGCAAATCGACCGCCAAAAACTATAGCATCATCCTTACACTGAAGGATGCTCGCACCTTTATTGTTAAGCAGGAGCGTCCTTTACCTTCAGGCATATTTTCCCAAGAGCTTGCGAATGAGTGGCAGTTCCAGAAGATGATTGAGGAGATTCCGGAACTTAACTTGATTCAGGGGCTTGTTCGAGAGATGCTATTCTACGACCAGCAAAATCTGATTGCGGTTTGCAGTTTCTTCTCGGATCACAAAGAGTTATTTACTGATATCCTCAAACCCCAACAGCTTTTTCCAGTTGCGATTCCTGTTTGGATTGGCTCAGCTCTAGCACGAATTCATCGAACAACCTTCAATCGTAAAGAAGCGTTTGATTTTGTCACTCAGGAGGGTAGCTTCTGGCGCAGCAAGGGAGCCGCATTTACGCTGCTTCAAGACCGCATTACGCCTGAAATGTTAAGCATTGCATCTCCCGACTACATTAAATTTATTTCTCTGTATCAGCGCTACGAGAGTCTAGAGCGGGCAAAACAGGAGGCAGTTGCGGATTGGCATCCTTGCTGCATTGTACATAATGATTTAAACGTCGCCAACATTTTGGTACATCAGGATTGGGAGCAAATTGGCTCTCTATCGATGGCTCAGAGACAATGCATGATTAGGATTATTGATTGGGAAAGATGTAGCTGGGGCGATCCAGTTCTTGATTTAAGCAGCTTAATTGCAAACTACTTGATGCTGTGGATCTCAAGCATGATCATCGATCCTACAATGAATACGGAAGAATCAGTTGACTCGGCATCAGTGAAATTAGAAGATATTCGCCCTTCTATCATTGCCTTACTACAGCAATATCTTGATCATTTTCCAGAGATTGTTAAACACTTCCCTAACTTCTTTAAGAAGCTGACCCAATTCACAGGTTTATCTATCATCATTCAAGCGCAGGCGAAAATTGAACATCATAAGCTGTTAGCGAACAGTGATGTCTACGCGCTACAGGTTGCTAAAAGCTTACTTTGCCGTCCGCAACACTCCTTCTTAAGCGTTTTTGGAGTTAAGGAACTGGATCTTGTTCCATCTTTAGAGGTTTCTTGAGGAAGGTCAAGCAAACATATCTTAATGGAGTGACCTAAAATGTTAGCTAGTTTCTATACTGATGCAACTCAAGATCTTTTAGAACTATTGTCAAAGTGTCCACCGAAGGTGCAAACGAAATTAGCAGATATTGCTACAAATGTTGAGTTTGACAGTGAACTGCGCGTTTTTCACCCAAACTATCAGATTTTTGAACCTGAGCAAGAGGTTAGAGAGCGTTTCTTAAAGTTGCCCAAAGAAGCACAGCATAAACAAACCTTAAAGCACTTAAGAAGTTTCCTTTACAGTGCTTACTACAACGGCTCGTTGGAAGGCTGTGGTGCGCCTGCGTTAAGCGAGCTAGTTGACTCGCAGACATTAAAAAATGAGAGTATTATTGGAATTGATGTGGAACTGTTTCAAAAGCTTGATGGCAGTAATGCAGGCAGTGGTTATTTTGATCCAGGTTGGTTGGTTAAGCGACAGGAGCCAGATGGCTGGATAGCTTTGAGCCGGGGAGAACTGACGATTCATGCTAATCCCAAGCTTCACCTCAAAGCAGATCAACAACGATTGGAGGTTGGTAAAGCAGTTGAGGTCAAAATGCCTAAGAATTGTCTTCAAGAGGGTTTTTACCTTGCTATAGGAGATGCAGGGCCAGCCCAAGTTGCTTCGTTGAGTGAAAGCGATGCAATAGTGCGTTTGTACTTCAATGTGACCTCCGCGGGGGCGATCGCACTGATGCAAGCTTTGACTGAGCAACTGAATTACAGCAAAACAGCATTTGCTTTCAAAGTTCCTTACAACTATTCCAATTACGGTAGATTCGATGCAGGAGTTCTTTACGTTAAAAAAGAGGACTACCCTACGCTCTTTCCAGTTCTTCAAAAAGTTTATCAAGCGAATTCAATGCACTTCTATAGTGAGGTGCCGCTTTTTAGCAAAGAGTTAGCCCCTGGCTTAGGACTCGCCGAAGAACCAAACTGTAAATTTGAGCTATACGAAAGTTTTGGCACAAATCGATGTCAGATATTAGCTATGAGCTTATCTGAGGCGAAGCAAAGAACTCAAAGGTCTTCTGAGGAAAAGTTGGCTTTAATGCTTCAATATTTGTCTCATTTTCAAGTTGCTCTAGAAGCTCCATATCTTAATGGCAATTCTGAGGATATTTATACTGTGTTAGGCTTCTAATAAAGCGACCGTGTTTCACCTTAAGGATGGTTTGTGGAGGTATAATTACTTCTATAAATCATCCTTTGCTGTTGTAACGGTGGAAACTGTTCTAAAGGTAGAGAATATGAGACTGTCAGAATAAAGCGACCTCACTTGGTCATAATTCATTGAATAATAGCTTTTAGAAATTGATTTGTTATTAATGCAGCTGAGGAGATTGATTTAGAATTAAACTAGTAAGTGTTTTAAAACCTGAAGCTAGAATGGAAATAGCCGTATTTCAGAGACCGCTAACAGACATTGGTCGCACGCAATTCAATCTCACGAAAAGATCTAACCAATCAACAATGGCAACGATTACAACCCCTGTTGCCTAAACCCAGTCCCAAAGGTGGACGACCTGCCAATAATCATCGCCTCATCATCAATGGCATTCTATGGATTCTCCGTGCGGGTGCTCCCTGGCGAGACTTACCTGAGCGCTATGGTGCCTGGGAAACCGTCTCAGGGCGCTTCTATGCTTGGCGCAAGCGAGGACTTTGGCAGCAGATTCTCGAGCAGTAGCAGCAGTCCGATGCCGCAGGCGAGTTTGACTGAAAGCTGCACTTTGTCGACGGCAGTGTGATTCGAGCACACCAACATGCTGCAGGGGCAAGCGGCAGTGATGCAGACTCAGAGGCACTGGGATATAGCAAAGGCGGGTTTAGCACCAAGATTCATCTGCGCTGTGAGGGGAATGGTTTGCCCGTGACCTTCCTGCTGAGTATTGGGCAACGCAACGAGTCGGTGATGTTTGAGTCGTTGATGGAGCAAGGTGAAGTCAAACGAGTTGGATAGGGACGACCCCGCCTGCGTCCCAATCGAGTGACGGCAGACGAAGCATACACAGGACGCCCGATTCGCACCTATAGCGCTACACGCCTAGACTAAAATTCTTTTAGTGTAAAAGCCCCGCGTGGCGGGGCTTTTACACTAAAAATTGTCCTGAGGTATGCGCGTAGCGCTATACTTGCAGCGACGGGGCATTGGGGCTGTCATTCCCCGTCGCTCCCATGAATCTCGACAAGGGACACGCTTTGACCGGCAGGCTTATTCAGAACGCAATCGAATTGAACGAACTATCAATCGCTTAAAGCAGTTTCGACGGATTGCTACCCGCTATGAGAAACGGGCAGAGAATTATCTCGCCATGCTTACCATTGCTGCAATTATCCTTTGGCTCTAGGCTTTAAAACACGCTCTAGTACTACAGTTGTAGATAATTTATTGGGAGTTGAAAGTCTCATTTTACCGTTATATTTTTTTGATTTCTGGATTCAGAGGGCAAAAACAAGCCTAAAAATTGGTGCATTTAGTTATCTATAACTGTAGTACTAGGGAGATACCACGATTTTATTTTGTGTTTAGTATATGAATATAAAAAATGTAGAGAGCTGATATATAAAATAATTAGCAAAAGTTAAAAATATGAAAACGATTTAGGAATAAAGACAAAATCAAATAATTAATGGCAGAGATATGAAATTTGAAGCCTTGATTTATTGCTCTTAATCTCAAACAATTAAAACAGCAGATGAGTTCTGCTGTGTGTCCATCCTTTCATCAATGGAGGAACTTCTAATGGCTAACTTTGAAATTACTACTCTTAGCCCTCAAGATGTTGAAGTGCAGGTGTTATCTAGCGAAGTTGCTAGCGCAATCGGCGGCGGCAATACAGCACAACCTACCGCACCGGCTCCTGGTGCAGATTTCGTTCAGACTTTCCAAGTTTTCGGTTCAATCACAGCGGGCCTTAAAGCATTTGGACAAGGCATGGGTTACCTGCCGCCTGATCCACCGCCAAAACCCGCTAGCGGCGTTGTTTTCGGAACAATCGTACTTTAGCTACAACAATTTCCCAACAGAAATTGTTGATAGCGCTTAGAACTGTTCTTTCAAATCTATAATCTTCAAGGAGAAACTCTCTCATGGCTAAAATCACTGTTTCTGAGGTAGCTTTATCCCACACCCTAGTAGAACTGCACCCACATGAACAATCTCTAGTAGTAGGCGGTGCAGGTGTGGATTTCAATTTCGGCTTCAAATTCAATATTACCAGCGTCAGCACCACTGTAGATATTACGGAAAGAATGCAGGTTCTTGTGGAAGGCAGTAATAACACGCTGATTATCCCATCTGCTGCTCCTACCGCTCCTACTCCCATTGCTTAGCTTTTATCTATTTGCTAGTGCATCAGCGCTAACCCATGTCTAACACACATCATGTCCAACCATAGTTTCTACAAGGAGAAAATTCTCATGGCTAAAATAGCTGTTTCTGACCTAGCTCCGCTTCATTCCTTAGTGCAGCTAGATGTGACAGAACAATCCTTAGCTGTAGGTGGTTTTGGTTTTACCTTCGAGTTTGGACTTGTCAATGTCAAACAAGACTACTTTAAAACAGTAGATATTGCTATTGGCATCAAAGGGGATGGAAACAACATCATGACACCAGCAATCGGAGGCCCTACTGTTGTTCCTTTTGCTCAACCGGCTTGATCGATAGTTGTAAAATCTCCTCAGTAGCATGAATACCTATTCGTTCTACTGAGGAAACTAGTCATAGCTAATGCCAACAAGAATCAGGTTTACTCTAACCTGATTCTTGTTGGAGGCAATCGAACTGATTTTTGTCTGAAAGTGACTTAGCTCAAGCTACAAACCTTCACAAGGAGAAATCTCGCATGTCTAAAGTTTCTATCTCCAATCTGGATTCCATTCGGGGTGTAACAGAGTTAAGCGTGGCTGAACAACATCACGTGACAGGCGGTTTCTTTACGCTTTTCTCTAGCAATAGAAAGACAACAAATATTGACGTAACGATAAACGACCAAATTCTACTCAATAACAGCAACTACAATGTAATTGAGCAAGTTTATCCCATTCAGATCAGTGCAGATTAGCTTAAAGCTAACTTAAGGATGAATGCTAAGAGCCTATCCAAAACTCATTCTGTAAGATGGGCATTGCTTACCCTGCAAAACAGTTTTGAGCGATCGTTTTACTCACAAATCTGACCTCAACAGACTAACGTAAATCTTTCCAAGGAGAATGTGCCATGTCTAAGATTGTTGTTTCCAATCTTACTGCTCTTCGCCATTTAGTAGAGCTTGATAGAGATGAACACCATCAAGTAACAGGAGGCTTTGTATTTCCCTCCTTTAGCCTCCAAATATCCAACACAAAAATAAATGTTGATTCAACCTTGAACAGCGCTGTAGTACTAGAGCCGGGTTCTTCTAATAACGTTGTGCAGCTATACTATCCTACTTCTATACAAGTAGGAAGTTAGTGAAGAATCAATTTGGCGACTAAGCATAGCAGTTTCTAGTTGTACACAGTACTAACTTGTGTTCGCCTTTGCTAGTTATCTGTCAGTGTGCAAACGCATTAAGCGGCGCTTCTTCTTAGAAGCGCCGCTTAATGTATAAGCTATCAGTAGGCATCAAAACTTTATTCAGTTAGTAATTTGCGCTACTTATAACTAGTTGTTTTTTGTCTAAATCTACAACAAGAAATGTTTATTTTTACCTTTCAGCTAGCTATAGTTGATGTGCGAATTTTAGCGCCAACCGTATTATGTGTACAAGGAGAGTTATTACGATGCCTACTTCTATTAACAATTTAGATGCGAACGTTCTGATCAAGCTAAGCGAACCTGAAACGACCTCAATTCAGGGCGGTGAATTAGGAGACATTCTTAAAGAGCCGCTTCGCTCTGTTGTTGAAGCTGGTATTGCAACAGAACAAAGAGCGCTAGTTGCAGGAATTATTAGCACAGCTGCAAATGGTGGTAATGTCATTATTCAAGTAGGAGCTGTAGGATAGCTTCACATCTCACTAAACTATCTAGTTTCTAAAACAAAGATGGAATAAGTTTTTGCTTGTTCCATCTTTGTTTGAATTTATTGCTTTAATTAGTTTGATCTAAACAACTAATTTATGTCCGATTTCATTAAGTAAATTCCTTGACTTGCTTCTCAAGGCAGTTAGAATTAAAGTATTCGATGAGGATTTTGTTAGGAGAAAAAAGGATGGCTAGAATCAATGTTTCGGATCTAAATCCTAATCTTGCTTTGATCGAGCTTGACGCAGATTTTAACAGCATTAGAGGTGGAATTATCCCAAATTCCACTCTTGAAAAGCTAAGACCTGCAACTGAGGAACCAGTTATTTCTGTACTGCAGGCTCTTGCCAAAACGAACCCAGATGCTGCTAAAGGAATTGTGAGTGCATACTTGAATGATCAGAATGTGGTTATTCAGATAGGAGGAGCAGGCTAGGTTAAAGCGTTAAGCATTAGCTTAAAGGTAGACCAGGGCAATTCTGCGTTTCAGTCACTCTGAACATCAGCAATTTAATTTGAGCTGGTAGCTGAACATAGATCAAGTATAAGGAGAATTCAGTGATGAGCAAAACTCAACTTGTCGATTTGCAGCCGTGCAGCTATATTACAGAGCTGTCTACTTCCGATATGGAACAAGTTGTGGGTTCGGGTCAGTATACAGATCAACTGATACAACTTCTCAGTGATCCAAGAACCCAAATCAACATGGCAACTGTTGGTCAGACTTTCATAGTTCAGATCTCTAACGATCCAAGAGTGCAATTTGCTGTAGTCTAATTTCCGCTATTGCAATTTGCATCTCTATTTCACAAACCCTCAATCGCGGTTAAAGTAGATTCTAATGTCAGGACAAGGAGAACATCAATGAAGGCAATTAAGTTCACTCAGTTGAACGAGAGCTATTTAGCTGATCTAACTACCTCTGCACAAGCACAAATTTATGGCTCTGGAGTTACTATTTCTCAAATCGTTTACATGTCTCTTAGCAATAGCAATGGCAATATGATAACGATCGGAGTTCAATACGGAGGGTGAACACAAGTATGAAGTTTAACTGACTAAATTTTATGGATTGAAAAGAGCAGAGCGTTTGTAGAAGCAAGAATCGGCTTCTACAAACGTACTCGAGGTTGATGAGTTTGAAATACTGGAAATAATTGAATTCTGTCAGTAGCAAATTATAGTCGAACTGGGGAGACTACTGTATGCTATCAATCGCAATTACTAACTTGAGCGAAAGCTATCTAGTTGATGTATCTACTTCCACACAAATTCGTGGTTCTGGCTCAACCCTTGTTCAAATGGCATTTTTCCAGGGGCTTGGTTCAAACGACAATGTTTTGATTGTGGCTGATGTTCCGAATAGCTGGTTAGTTTAATCTGTAGTTATTTCTGAACGAATAGCCTCAGACTTGCATCAAGGCTTTCATACCTACGTATAGCAATCCCAAATGGCTTGTGAAAATCCCCGCCCTTCAGGCGGGGATTGAGACTGGTTCACCTAAGAATTATGGATTAAATAAGACCGGAAGTCATGATACTTGTGGTTGGGGAAACCGTCAGATCTGGGTATTCAAACCACCGCTTTTTGCATCACTTTTTATCATCAGAAATTTCCTCTTTCCTATTTTCGATTAGATGGCTTGAAATAGAGCTTGCAATTCATTCACTCGTTTAACAAATTGTTTCCTTCGCTTCGATAGAGACACTAACTCTGCCATTGCTGCTCTGGGGCGCAAACACTGCTTCACTTCATCAAATGCTTGACAAAATCGTTTCGCACTCTCAATCGATCCAAAGCCTAGCATCGGATAGTAGCGTTGCTTTATCCCCCGATGACTCTGCTCAATCGGATTTCCTCGGCAATTTCTGACCTCGTGTTCCACCTCTTTCCTCAGTTCTTCCTTAATCGCTCTCGGATAACTGCTGTGTCTATCGGTCGCTACTCGTTGTGGCGGTTGTTCTGCCACCTCATAGGCTTGAGCAAAAAATGCTTTGGACCCTTCCATGTCCCGTTTCTCGCTCAACCTCACATCGACTAAATCTCCGTCCTCATCTATGCCTCGATACAAGTAACACCAACGACCTCTAACTCGGATGTAAGTTTCGTCCACAAACCAGATCTTGCCCACTTTCCCCTGGCGTTTGCCTCTCAGCTGCTGGGCAAACAGGAGAGCAAAGCGTTCTTCCCAGTCACGCACCGTTTCATGCGTGAACTTAAACCCTCGCAACAAGAAGAACTCTGCAATATCGCGAAAGCTTAACTTGTAGCGCAACTGACACGAAACTGTCAGAACTGAGTACTCAAATTGAGTGTAGAAGCCCCTGCCTGATAAACTAGCTTTTGCCCTCAACTTCCGTTTAGTCAGCCTTCGATGAATTGTCCTCACTGCAGCTCGACTCACACCACTCGATTGCAACGCACCACTGATTTAGGTTACGCGATGTATCGCTGCAAAGCGTGCTATCGCACCTGCAATGAACGGACAGGCACTCCCTTTAACTTCATTGAAGTGCCCACTGATATCGTGTTCCAAGTGCTGCTATGTCGGTTCCGTTACAAGCTGAGCTTTCGCGATATTGCCGAATTCTTCCTGCTGCGTGGCTTTGAGTTCACGCATGAAACGGTGCGCGATTGGGAAGAACGCTTTACTCCGATTTTTGCCCAACAACTGAAAGCCAAACGCAAGAGGAAGGCGGGTAAAATTTGGTTTGTAGACGAGACATACATCCGTGTCAAAGGCAGATGGTGCTATCTGTACCGAGCGATCGATGAGGATGGGAATTTGGTAGACGTGAGGTTGAGTGAGAAACGAGATATGGCAGCAGCAAAAGCGTTTTTTGCCCAAGCGCATGAGATAGCGGGACAATCACCGCAACGAGTGGTGACAGATGGGCTGAGTTCGTATCCCAGAGCGATTGATGAGGAATTGGG
>NZ_JACXWX010000065.1 GCF_014764505.1 Phormidium tenue FACHB-886 | reverse complement strand
CTTCCCTCAGCAATCGATCCTCTTTCTTCTAAATCCGCTCTATTTCAAATCTCACAATATTTCTGGCTCTCGCTCAGATCGTTAAGAAAAATGTGACTAATGGATAGTGATTCAGAAAGTCAAATGAGATCGATCGCAAATAAGAGCAAGTACGAAAAAGTTTTCAATTATATGGCTGTTGGCAAACAAGACGAAGTCAGGCTCATAGCAGGGGGTAAGGCAGCAGACATCAGTATAGGAAAAGGATACTTTGTTGAGCTAACTGTCTTTGCTGATGTCAACAGTGACATGACGATCGCCCATGAAAAAACTTTTGGTCCCATCCTTACGGTGATTCCCTTTGATGATTTTGAGAATACCATTCGGATTGCTAACAGAAACCAGTATGAGCTCGCCTCTGGTATAACCCCTGACATTAAGAAGGCACATCGGGCGGCAACTCGGCTGAAAGCAGGCACTGTTTAGGTTAATATCTAGGGTCAATTTGATCCAGCAGGTCCATTTCGTGGCTATAAGATGAGTGGTTATGGGCGTGAGCAAGGCTGGGAGGCATTGGAATTCTATCTGCAAATCAAGACCGCATGGGTAAACCTATCGTAGAAAATCTACATTTTCTTTAAAGTAAATAGCACTGACTTAAGAAGTTCAGTCATAACAAAGCCTTCGCGGGTTTGAGAGAGACGCTTGCTCCCTAAGCTAAGTTAGTGCTATTTATCTTTGTAGCTGTTTGCTTTATAGAGTGACATTTCTAGGAGTACAGAAGCAATGAAAATTGGAATTATCGGTGCGGGTAACATGGGTAGCAGCTTAGGTAAATTCTGGATACAGAATGGACACCAGCTTATGTTCAGTTACTCCCGCGACCAAGCAAAGCTAAACGCGATCGCACAGTCGCTCGGCAGCAATGCCACTGTAGGAACACCCACTGAAGCTGTACAATTTGCTGATGTTGTTTTGTTGTCTGTGCCCTATGGGGCAATTGAAGACGCACTCAAAGCAGCAGGTTCTCTGGAGGGCAAGATCCTCTTTAGTTGTGTCAATGCCTTGTTGCCAGACATGAGTGGTATGGCAGTTGGCACAACGACCTCAGCCGCCGAGGAGATCGCCAAACTGGCTCCTGGTGCCCGTGTTGTCGAAGCACTTCCCCTTTTTGCGGAAGTGTTGAACTCCCCTTCTCAACGCTTTGACGACCAAATTGCAACTGTTTTCTATACTGGGGATGACGAAGAGGCGAAACAGATAGTAGCGGATTTGCTGCGAGAGATAGATGTTGAGCTAATTGATGCTGGATCGCTTGCAAACTCACGCTTTGTTGAACCAGCAATGATGTTGCTCATTCAACTGGCTTATGCTCAAAAGTTAGGACAAGTTGCATTCAAACTGCTGAAACGTTGAAGCGCAGTTGAAGCGCAACTGTTCGTCCAAGAGGCTACTTCTTCGTTGTGAATTTTCATGCTAATCGTATCAAAAAAATACTGTGGTAATCTCACTTTGCAGAACTGGCGATAGCAACTGGATAAAGCATTTTTTCCCTCATTGCGTTAACAGCATCGTATCCTGATTTCAATCCCTGTATTGGATCGAGAAGAGAAGCTTGTGGACAAAAATTTTACACAGAAGGTGGCGATCGTCACTGGCGGAGCACAGGGAATTGGTAAAGCAATCACGATGCGGCTGTTGCAGGCAGGAGCGCGAGTCATGATTGCCGATTACGATGCTGAAGCCGGGCAGGAGACGATTGAGGAATATCAGGATTTGGGACAGGTGCGTTTTGTACAGACTGATGTGTCAGATGAAGCATCAGTTCGAGCAATGGTGGAGCAAACGATCAGCGCGTTTCATCGTCTAGACATTCTGATCAACAATGCGGGAATTGCCGATCCCTACAACGAGCCAATTGAACAGCTGAGCCTGGAGCGGTGGAACCGAATGCTAGCAGTAAATTTAACCGGCGCGTTTCTCTGTACAAAATATGCTGTGCTTCATTTACGTCAGCAAGGCGGGGCGATCATCAACATAGCATCCACGCGAGCAGCCATGTCTGAACCCAGCACGGAAGCTTACTCTGCGACAAAGGGCGGGCTGGTTGCGCTTACTCATGCGCTGGCCAATAGCCTTGGTCCTGAGATTCGCGTCAACTGCATCAGTCCCGGCTGGATTGCTGTCGGTCAATGGCAAAAGCGCTCAAAGCGCCACTCGCCACAGCTTAGCGAAGCCGACCATCAGCAGCATCCGGTGGGGCGAGTCGGTAAACCAGAAGATATTGCGGCAATGGTGCTTTATCTGGCTTCGGAACAGGCAGGTTTTATCACAGGAATGAATGTGACGATCGATGGCGGCATGACGCACAAGATGATTTATCTAGAGGAGTGATTTGGCATTGCTGAACTACGTTTGAACCTTTTTGGAAGGTATGTCAAATAGAAAAGCGATCGCCAAATTCGAGCACACAGTTGAGTGCAGGCTTCCAATTTCGAATCGGCATTGTCTACTGGGAGATGTTCTGGATCGCTAGATAGACAATGAGAGCAGACTTATCGATCGGGAAAGCTCGATCAGGTTTGAGCCCTTTTTTAAGGGGCATATTCATTGACTCAATGGCATTGATGGTGTAGATAGCGCTATACGCATACGGCAGGACAGTTTCTGTAATGGAGCTTGAAAACCACGAGAACGTAGACAGCTCTTACGACACAGCTGGAAGCCCTGCGGCAGTCTGGTTGGTAGACTGCAAAACAATATTCGGCGTTATCCTAGATGAAGCATTCCTAGACACAAGGTGCAACTCTCTTGTCCCAGCAACCCCCACTCCAAGCCCTCTCCACCCAACAACCCCTGCAACGGGTGCTAGGAAGTTTACGGGCATACCGTTGGACTGCGCTAGGGGCACTGGTTAGCTCCTTACTCTTGACGGCTGCCTACGCGGTAACACCGCAACTGTTTCGCTGGGGTATTGATCAAGGCATTGCAGCAAAAAATCTGCAGGTTGTTCTCTACAGTGCTGGGCTGATGGTCGTAGCCGCGATCGCTCGCGGTCTATTTAACTTTGGGCAAAGCTTTTGGGCAGAATCGGCTTCTCAAGGGGTCGCCTATGACCTGCGAAATAAAATCTTTAGCAAGATTCAAAACCTCAGCTTTAGCTATCATGATCAGTCGCAAACGTCGCAACTGTTAACCCGGGTGACGAGCGATATTGAGCAAATCCGCACCTTCTTGAGCACCAGTTTAATGCAGGTGATTAGCGCGATCGTCACCTTAATCAGCATTGCCACTATTCTGCTGATTATGAACTGGCAGCTGGCATTGATTACGCTCACCGTTGTGCCGATGTCAGGCTGGTTGATGGCAAGGTTTTTGAGTAAAAGTAGCGGGCTGTTTCGTCAGGTGCAAGAGCAGTTAGGCGATCTGAATGCAGTCTTACAGGAGAACCTGTTTGGCATCCGGGTGGTGAAAGCGTTTGTGCGAGAGTCTGCCGAGATGGAACGCTACACCACGCTTAACCAGGTTTTGATTGACACAAACCTGAAGACGATTCGGGCAATTCGCAATACGTTTCCGTTCATCTTTTTGCTGAGTAATCTGGTGACGGTCGTTGTAGTTGGATATGGTGGGGCAGCAGTCATTGGCGGCAGCTTTTCGATCGGGGAACTGGTCGCATTTAACTCGTATCTGCTGCTGATCCTTCAACCTGTGTTGCTGATTGGGTTTGCAGCTCCGGCGATCGCTCAGGCAATCGCTTCGGCAGAGCGGGTTTATGAAGTAGTGGATGCCAAAATTGAGATTCGCGATCGTCCCAATGCCATTTCCTTTGAAACCTGCGGCGGCAGAATTACGTTTGAAGATGTCTACTTCCGCTATCCTGGTTCTGCAACTGAAACGCTGAAAGGCGTGACGTTTGAAACCAAGCCGAAAGAGCTAATTGCCATTCTGGGAATGACTGGGTCGGGCAAAAGCACCATTATGAACCTGCTACCGCGCTTTTATGATGTGACGAAAGGCGCAGTACGAATTGATGGACATGATGTGCGAGAGTTTACCCTCAAGAGCCTTCGATCGCATATTGGCGTTGTGTTTCAGGAAACGACGCTGTTCTCTGGCACCATCCGCGAAAATATTGCCTACGCTAAATCCGACGCGCCGCTATCAGAGGTGATTGAAGTGGCAAAAATGGCGCAAATTCATGACTTCATTGTGAGCCTGCCAGATGGGTATGACACGATCGTGGGAGAACGCGGAGTTGGCTTATCGGGTGGACAAAAGCAGCGAATTGCGATCGCTCGTACCCTGCTGACTGACTACAGCATTCTGGTTCTTGATGACAGCACCTCTGCTGTTGATGCTCGCACGGCTACCCAGATTCAGGCGGCACTTGATGACTTGATCCATCAAAAGGCTTGCACTACATTTGTGATTGCACAACGCATTAGCACAGTTCAAAATGCCGATCGAATTTTGCTGATGAATAAGGGACAACTTGTTGCCCAAGGAACACACGAAGAATTGATGCGAAATAGTACGCTCTATGGCGCAATTCTAGAATCTCAGGTGAAGCAAAAGGTGAACGCATGAGCAGTACAGGTCCCGTTGTTGCATCCGAACTCAAACCCACTCAGCAACTCTCCACACTGCGCCGCTTTATTCGATATCTACGCCCCTACCGCAAAGAAATTCCGCTGGCGCTCGGGTTGGTTTCTCTAGGAGCAGCAACGCAGTCACTTGGTCCCTTTTTGATCGGCTGGTCGATCGATCATTTGATTGCACAAGGCAATCTAAACGGGCTGTTGATTATGCTGAGTGTGCTGGCTCTGATTTACATTCTAGGAATCTGGGCAATCCGGGGACAGATCGTTCGCGTTGGCTCGATTATGCAGCGACTGCTAGCGCAACTGCGGCAAGATATTTTTATAAAAATTCAGAGTTTGCCCGTTAGCTTTTTCGATCGCAGTGAAGCAGGAGATTTAATGAGTCGCCTGCTGAATGATGTGAATACCGTTAATCAAGCATTTGGTCAAACGGTGGCGCAAATGTTGGGTAACTTGTTCAGCTTAGTGGGCATTGTAATTGCCATGCTGGCGATCAATGTGCAGCTCGGGTTGCTGAGTAACCTGGTTGTGCCGCTGATGATTTTTACGACAGGGCTGTTTGCGCGGTGGGCAAGAGCTAGATTCCGGGTGACACGAGAAACGATTGGGGAACTCTCAACCAAACTCGAAGAAGGCATTACTAGCGTTCGAGAAGCGCAGGCGTTTAACCGGGTGCAGCTCAATATTGAAGAATTCGATATGGTCAATGCGGCAAACCGGGATGCGAACGTTCAGGCAGTCGCAATTACGGCTGCCTTTTTACCGTCGATCGATTTCCTCAATACTTTAGCAACAGCGGCAGTTTTGGCTTATGGAGGCTATCTTGCGGTTACCGGAGGCGTAACCGTCGGCGTTGTCACCTCCTTCTTGCTCTATGTGCAGCAGTTCTTTCGCCCGATTCAAATTCTCAGCCAGTTTTATACTCAGGCACAGTCGGCTCTGGCAGGGCTCGATCGCATCTTCCTGTTGCTTGATGAACCATCCCAACTCAACGATGCTCCCACTGCCACTCAGATGCCACCAATTCAGGGTACAGTCACCTTTGAGAACGTCAAATTTGGCTATACGCCGAATCAGCTGGTGTTGAAAGGGGTCAACCTGGAGGCAAAACCCGGACAAATGATTGCGTTAGTCGGGCAAACGGGAGCCGGAAAAAGTACGATCATTAACCTGATTTTGCGCTTTTACGATGTATCGGGCGGAGCCGTCAAAATTGATGGCATTGATGTCCGAAGCGTCACACAGGCAAGCTTACGTCGCCAAATTGGGATTGTGCTGCAAGACAATATTTTGTTCAGCGGTACGGTTGCCGAAAATATTGCCTTTGGCATACCAAACGCAACGCAAGCCCAAATTGAGGCTGCTGCTCAAGCTGCCAATGTGCATGAGTTTGTCACCTCTCTACCGCAAGGCTATGCGACTCCGCTGGGCGAACGTGGTGCGCCCCTTAGCCAAGGACAGCGACAATTGGTGAGCATTGCTCGTGCTGTCTTGATCAATCCACGTATCCTGATCCTGGATGAAGCGACCAGCAGCATTGACACACGGACTGAAGCATTAGTGCAAGATGCGATCGCCCGTCTGCTGAAGAACCGCACTAGCTTTGTCATTGCTCACCGTCTCAGTACCGTCACGCAAGCTGATCAGGTTCTTGTCGTCCAGCAAGGGCAAATTTTGGAGCGAGGCACTCATCCTGAACTGATCGATCAGCAGGGTGTTTACGCCAACCTCTATGCGCTACAGCTTGGTGTACCAGCTCCAGCATCGAGTTTGACATGAGCGGGATGGGTTATGTAGTTGCCCCGTTGTAGCAGTGATGATGCAGTGAAGCATGGTCAATCAAGCCAAGGGAAACAACGCTACAAGTGCCACAATTGGGCATGTTCACGTTGTACCTCTATTCGTCACTATGCCTAGCGAGGTATTTACCAGTTTGTCGCTAAGCGAGCAACACTCTACAGTATCAGGAGATTTACAGCAATGCAAAATATTCTCAGGAGAGTTTGTTGCTGGACAGTCTTGCTTACTTTGTAGCTGGATAGTCTTGCTTGCTTTGTAAAAGAGCAGACCTTGCGGGAACAATCGACTCCCGGACGTTCTAAAGCCGCAAGCTGCCTTGCTAGGTACAAGTATTAGTTAGAGGAACACAAAAAGTTTACAAATAGATTCATCTTTAGGGGAACGAACGACGCCATTCCTCAAACTACTGTAGAGATGAGATCGTTCTTTCTGCTGTGTGAATTGAAATGAGTTCTGCCTCCTGCATTCTACAACCAGCTTTTGAGCAGGCAGTGCACCATGCACAGACCCTTGAGAAGCACGGTGAAGCATTTGAGAAGATGGCGGGCTCTTTAGAGGGGCGATTGTTAACGAAAGAGCAGGCAGAGTTTATAGAATCTGCAGGACAACAAATTCAGCAACATGCACGGCTGATAAAGGCTACAGCAGAACTTGCACTAGAGAACAAACAATATTCGCTAGAAGAACACGCCTTAGTACAACAGCAGCAGCACCAAGCGGTGCTGCTACACATAAAGGCTATCCAAGTGATGTTGCAGGTGACCCAGCCGCTAATATGAGGTTCATCCTGCCACCGCTCAAACCACTCCAGATGCATTTACAACATTGCTAATACTGCATTTAGGGTCGTTCGTGCTTCTAGGCTGCCCACCGCGGCTAGCCCAAGATCAGCTCAATCTCGAACCCTCCAGCAACAGTGGCAACGGTTCAGTGCTTGCGATCGAAGATTTGGCAGGAGGCTAAGGTTAGAGTGCCATTGCTGGTAAAACGCCTAAATTACCGGGTTGAACGAGTGGCGATCATCTTGATTTCGCAGGTCCAACCCTGCTAAAGCGGGGCTAAACGGCTTGCTGGCAGTTATCTTATTAATCTTGCCGGTTCTATTCTGTCAATTGTTCTCTGGTGGCTTGAGCGATCGCCCCAGTACAACCCGCTCATCCTGCACCGCCAGCACTAAGCTAACCAGATGAACCGTTTACATCGGCAAGCCTGGGTTTTGACAAGCAGCATCCTCAGTCTAGGGTGTGCCCCACCTATCTCGGACCAAGTAGTGCAAGATGCCACGCTGTGAAATGCCCCCGGACTGTATGAGATTTCGGCACCACTAAGATGAGCGTGTAATTCTACTTGACATTGATTCGACCTCCGCCTATTTCCGCAATTCTATCGGGGCGATCGTCCCAAACTATCTTGTAGTTTTCATACATTGCTGCCCAATTAATGGAGCATTATTCACAATTTGGTTTTTGGACATGTTTTCTCAGCCTGATTCAACTCATAGCCGCACAACAGAAATTCAGCGCGGAGCGACATTCACTGGGGGGCGTACTCAATGGACAACACGATCTGCTATCCTTTCCCAACGGGTTCGTAAAACTCGTGCGGTGGATTCAACCACTGCAATGAACCGATCTTCTGCCCCTATTTCCGTTGAAGCGGGACAATCCTACTTTATCTCTGCCTCTAAGACCGCAAAATTTGGCACCTCTGATACTGCTGCCGCTGTAGGCGCAACCGGAGCAGCAGGTCTGAGAATTGGGGAGCGTACGCTCTACATTGGCACTCGCCAAGTCTCTGACAAGAACCAAGACCCAATCATAAGGGCGTTTGGCAAAGATGGAAATCGCCTCTGGAGCCGCACCGATTATGAAGCTACAGGAGCAGATGGACGTGGTTATGGGCTGTTCTGGAGCGGCAATGCGCTGTATGGCTTGTTCAGTGTTGATGGTACTCAGGGTGCACCAACACAGGACTTTCGGCGAGCAGCTCAGGGCAATAAAACGGGCTGGACTAAGAGCTATGGCATGGGAGGAGGTGCTAAGGCAACCGTCCTGGCAAAACTTAACCCCACTACTGGCGCCATGCAAGGAGCGTCCTATCTCTCAGGAGTGCTGCAGTCGGGCAAGACTAATAGCCTGGTTGTCACCGGGATGGAACGAGCCAGCAATGGCAATTTGGTTATCAAAGCGCAAGTATATTATGGTCCTCGAGGTGTCAACGGCAAACTGATGAATCAGAAAGGAACTGACAAATCTCCCTTTGACTACACCTTAGAGATGACTGCTGACTTGAAGCAGGTTATTAAGGCTTCGGCGCCGGGTTGGTTAGCATCTAACAGCTAGAAAATACCAAGAAGACACAAAACAAGCAATCTGAGCTGTCAGCAATCAAACTTACCCCTCTTTTATAACTCTAACCAGATGAAAAAGTAAGCTCCAGATTCAACTGATGCACTAGTGGACAGACAAACTGATTCATTTTTTGCGTCAATGCTGAAGCGACAACGAGCCTATGGAGCAACGCAAAGCAGAGCTAGAGGAGTTAGAGGACAAACTGCTATTCATTGGGGTGCTATTCATTGTGGTCTATTTTCGCCTCTACCCAACCCAGGTGGTTCAGGGCTACTTGTTTGGGATTGGACAACGCAATCAAACGAATCACCACAAACAACGATAAACTGGTGACGACAATAACACTAACCACCGCTGGATCGTCGAAGTTAGTCCCCGCCACTAGAAGAGCCGCCGCAATGTTGCGTTGAGCAGTCCCTACGGCTAAGGTGCGGCGGGTGTCAGTGTCAGGTCCACCGAGAAGATAGCCAATGGCAAAGGAAACGAGGATAAAGCCTGCAATCGCCGCAATTGCCCCCGTTTTAACCATACTGACCAAACTACTAAACTGTAAAAACAGCGAAGTACTCAATCCTAAAATTAACGCAGTGTTGGAGATTTGCCGCATGAGGGGCTGCAGGGTAGTGGCGATCGCCTCATACTTGGCTCGAATCAGTAAGCCGATCGCCAAAGGAACCAGCATCAAGGTGAGTAGAGGTTTGGCAATTTGCCAGGGATCAACCTGAACCGTTTGCAGGGCGATGGATAAAGCAAATGGCATATAAACGGCAGTCAGTCCCATCATTAGCATCATTAACCCTGCTGCGTATGCCAGATTGCCATTCACCAACTGAGCCAGCTTGGGTAACACTGGAGGTCCAGCGGCAACCGCCATAATCGTAAATCCAATGCGAAAGGGTTCACTCATCGGCACGACTTGCAGCAATTCATATACAAACAAAGGCACCAGAACAAAGTTTGCCAGCAGTGATAGAAGAATCAGGCGAATGTTGCGGAGGGGTTCCCAAAGTTGCTGGACGGTCAAACTCAATCCGGTGTCTAGCAACATTGACAAAATCAGAATCAAAAATGCCAGTTTGTTGACCAGAGAAAAGTTAATAACAGTAAGAATTTGATCCATTAAGATGATGCCAATTCTAGAAAACGATTAGAAGAATCAAACATAGAATTCAAGAACGATTTTATGTATAGATGAAGAAGTAACCAGTCATACTAAAGCCCGCCATGATGATCAAATATCGAATTAATTTTGGATTCAGCATTCGAGCATAATAAGCACCTGCATATCCACCGATCGTTGATCCCAGCATGATAAATAATGCTTGACTCCAGTCGATTACTTCAGCAGGGACAAATGCGATCGCTGCAGCAACAGTATTACAACTCATTAGCAGTACCTTCAGCCCATTAATTTGGTGAATCTGATCCAGACCCAGCAGCCTGAGCACCGCCAAGAGTAGAAAGCTGATGCCTAAGCCATAAAACCCACCATATATAGCGACAAAAAATAGAATCAGAGAGGATGTTTGTAAGAATGACGCGCTATTTTGATTTGCTTTAGGCAGAATAGCGGGCAACCAGGACAATAGCGCGTCGCTAAAAGTAAACAAAAGGGTAGCTAACAGTAACAGGTAGGGAACCAGTTGTTTAAGAATTTCACCAGGAATCCAAAGTACGAATAGCGCACCAATCGTGCCACCCAAGAGGCTAACGCTACTGAACACGATACACAACCGTTTCACCTCTCGTAAATCTGGATGATAGGCTTTTGCGCCCGCGATTAGTCCTGGCAATGCGGCGATCGTGCTGGTCGCATTAGCAACCACAGGTGACATTCCTGTCATCAGCAGTGTTGGGAACATGATCAACCCACCGCCACCTGCCACCGAATTTAGCGTCCCGCTAGACAGGGCAGCGAGAAAGACAAAACTAGCCTGTATCAGTGTCCTATCCATTGAGGAAGCTTGACAATGAGTGCAGAAGTGGTGCTAATCACATATATGTTTAAACCGATTCAGGCAGAGGGTTTGTTGTTCAAGCCAGGTGAGAAGGAAAGCCGCAATCGCCAATCCGACATAGCGCACAACTTTGCGCGGTAGCAAAAACTGCTGTAAAGAATTCCACATAGCTTCACTTAATTAGTGTGAGTTGGTCATTGGTTAAAGCTGTAATTAGCGATGCTTGCTGGGTAAGGTCTACAGAAGTCATGCTTTCAAATCCAACGTGACTTTTTGTAAGTTGCCTGTAAATGCAAATGGCACTTGATAGTTATCCACGACGGGGGTTCCTATGTCTTGTCCGACATCGAAGGTTTCATCTAACCCCCACCGATAAGGAACCGTTTTGGCGATTCGTCCTTCACCGACCGGTTTGTCATTGATGAATAAGGTTCCAGTTGCTCCGGCACCGGGAGAGCCGCCATCAAATGCAAACTCAAATCGGATGTTAGAGGTTCCGACCGGAATTTCTTCTTGGGATTTAATCAAGGTACGATCGCTCCCCAAGAAGTTATAGGCAAAGATCGGCTTGCCGTCGTCCAAGAAGAAGCTCCATCCCGCAAAGCGTCCTCCCTGGGCGACGAGAACTCCTTCAGCGTCATCATCATTGGATTGCACTTCTGCGGTAATGCTAAAAGATTTATTTTTTAAGTCAGGCGCACTGCCCTCAGGAATGCCCACCGCACCAGGATAGTACGTAAAGTGAGTACGACCCGCGACTAAACTGGGACGGCTGCTGACATCAAAGCGATTGAGGATGCGATCGTCTAATGGCAATACGTTGTGCTGACGCGCTTCAGCTAAAAACAGAGACTGGAGTTGCTTCAACTTGTTAGGGTTCTGCGTTGCTAAATCATTTGCCTCACTGAAATCTTCTGCAACGTTGTATAGCTCCCAAGTATCCTGGTCGAAGGTTGTGCTGGAAACAGATTCCCAGGGTAAGCGTCCATGTCGTGCGGCTGCAACCCAGCCGCGATCGTAAATGGCGCGATGTCCAAACATCTCGAAGTACTGGGTGGTGCGACGAGAAGCAGCATCGGGATTGTCGAAGGTGTAAACCAAGCTAGTCCCCTCAACCGGCTGCTGCTCTACTCCATTCACGCGGGTGGGAGGCGTGACTCCAGCCGCTTCCAGGATTGTGGGGGCAATGTCAATGACGTGATGAAACTGGGTGCGAAGTTCACCTCGATCGGAGATGCGATCGCCCCAAGCAATCACCAAAGGATCGCGAGTGCCACCAAAGTGAGAGGCAATTTGTTTTGTCCATTGAAAGGGCGTGTTGACTGCCCATGCCCAGGCAGCATGGAAATGATTAAAGGCTTTGGGACTGCCCAAGTCGTCTAGAGACGCTAGCAATTGTTGCCGATCTTCTGGTATGCCGTTAAACACTTTCAACTCATTGATGCTGCCCGTTAAACCACCTTCTGCACTGGCACCATTGTCGCCTGCAATGTAAATTACCAGCGTGTTATCCAGTTCTCCCAACTGGTCGATCGCGTTAATCAACCGTCCCACTTGTGCATCGGTGTGGGCAGTAAAGCCAGCAAACACTTCGGCTTGACGGGCGTAAAGTTTTTGATCTTCTGAAGAAAGGGAATCCCAGGCGGGAAATTCTGGGGGACGGGGTGTGAGTTGAGCATCAGCAGGAATCACGCCTAGCTGTTTTTGTCGTGCAAAGGTTTCCTCGCGGAGCTTGTCCCATCCCTGGTCAAACTTGCCCTTATACGGGTCAATCCAGGCTTTTGGGGCGTGGTGTGGCGCATGGGTAGCTCCGGTGGCGAAGTAGGCAAAGAAAGGCTTGTCGGGGGCGATCGACTGCTGGGTACGAATCCAGGAAATCGTGTGATCAACCAGATCGGGAGTCAAATGATAATTGGGATCATTCGTCGGTTTCTGGATGCGCTTGGTATTCTCGACTAAAGCAGGACTCCACTGGTTTGTGTCGCCGCCTAGAAAGCCATAGAAGTACTCAAATCCCAATTGGGTGGGCCAGCGATCGAAGGGTCCCGCTGCACTGGTTTCGTAGTCTGGCGTATTGTGCCATTTGCCAAATGCCGCTGTGTTGTAGCCGTTTTGCCGCAGCACTTCTGCCACCGTTGCCGCACTCTTGGGCAAAATCGTGGTGTAACCGGGAAACCCCGATGCCAACTCTTCCACCACGCCTGTCCCGACGGAATGGTGGTTGCGTCCGGTCAGCAGTGCAGCTCGTGTCGGTGAACAAAGCGCTGTGACGTGAAAATGGTTGTAGCGCAATCCCCGTTCTGCCAGTTGAGTCAAATGGGGAGTGTCGATCGGGCCGCCAAAGGTGCTGGTCTGCCCAAATCCCATATCATCCAGCAAAATCAGCAGCACATTAGGAGCATTAGCAGGAGCGGCGATCGCCTCAGGAAAATCGGGTTCGGAGTCTTGATAGGTGATGCCGATCTTGCCTTGAAAATCAGGCGCAGGCACAGGCAAAACTTTAGGGGTTGCTGCTATGGCAGGT
The DNA here is from genome assembly GCF_014764505.1 of Phormidium tenue FACHB-886. Classification (GTDB taxonomy): domain Bacteria; phylum Cyanobacteriota; class Cyanobacteriia; order Elainellales; family Elainellaceae; genus FACHB-886. The sequence goes on along the minus strand of NZ_JACXWX010000065.1, from coordinate 15,656 downwards.
AACGAAAAAAAGCAAAATACACTCAAACTACTCAACGCGATCACGACAACGAATCGATCGATGTACTGTCTGATCGTCTTCCATCGCCAACTGAATAAACGCACGTCTGACCTCACTCCTAATTTTCTTACATCAAATGGTTGGCAGTGCTGATCGGTTGCTATAGATGCGTAAGGACGTTTTGCGAAACAACCCTAACCGTGAGGCTGTACTGCCAAACTTTTCACCAGGCGAAACCCGATATGAGTGGTTCCCGTATCGGGAGCTTCCGATTCTCGTGCAGCGGGACGAAAGCGGCTGCAATAGTTCGGCGCACACAGATAAGAGCCACCTTTGATCACATGCAATGCAGGCTCCTCTGGTTTATTAGGATCAAAACTGTCCTGCTGAGCCACACCGGTTGGATTAATCTGCTGGGCTTTGCTGCTGTGATCCATCCCAAACCAATCTGATGTCCATTCCCAGACGTTTCCTGCCATGTCGTAGAGTTCATAGCCGTTAGGGGGGAAAGACGCAACGGGAGCCGTGTCGACATAGCCATCCGCTTTTGTGTTGAAGAAGGGGAATATGCCCTGCCAAGTGTTCGCTTTCTGCTCGGAATACTGATTCCCCCAGGTGTACGTTGCGCCCTCCAAGCCACCCCGTGCTGCAAATTCCCACTGCGCTTCGGTTGGCAGAGATTTGCCTGCCCAATTTGCGTAAGCAACGGCATCCTCGTAAGCAATGTGAACAACAGGATACTTTTCTCTCCCGGTGATCGCGCTGTTAGCACCAAACGGATGTCTCCAATTGGCCCCCGGTGTCCATTTCCACCAGCTCAGGAGTGGCACTTGCCGCTGCTTAGGGTTCGCCATCTGAAACACCAGAGAACCCGGCGATCGGTGGTCATCAGATAAGTCAGGAAACTGTTCCTTAGAAAGAAAACGTTCGGCAACAGTGACGTACCCAGTAGCGTTCACAAATTCAGCAAATTGAGCATTGGTCACTTCTGTTTGATCCATACAAAAGCGATCGACGGTAACATTGGTTGTTGCTTGCTCTTCTGCATAACCGGAATCGTTGGATCCGATCGTAAAACTGCCGCCTGGGATTAGCACCATCCCAACAGGACAGGAATTTGCTGCCCACGCTGCGCCTGAGAAACTGAGCCACGTGAGAAAGGCGATAAGCCATAGGCATAGGGCGATCGCCAACTGCCAGCAAACCTGAGTCAAGCGATGAATAAAGGGTCTAGCAGATACTCCCTCATCAAACACCAGGAGTTTGCCCTCCATCGACCAAAATTTCGGCTCCGGTAATGGAAGCAGCGAGATCAGACACGAGAAATAGCGTCAGGTTGGCGATCTCTTCGGGTTGAGCGAGTCTGCCAAGCGGAATAGCTTTCAGCGATTCGGCTTTGACCTGTTCCACACCGACTTTGCGGGATTGGGCAGTTTGTTCAGCGATGCGATCGGCGCGTTCAGTTGCCGTCAACCCGGGTGAAATAGCATTGATGCGAATGTTGTGTTGCGCCAGTTCTGAAGCAATGCCTCTTGTAAAATTCAGCAGTGCGGCATTCGTTGTACCACCGGGGAGGAAGTTAGGGCGAGGCGTGCGCCCAGCAGCCCCGATAATATTAACAATGCGTCCGTCTTGGCGCTGAATCTGGTCAGACACAACCGCTTTCACCAACCGAATGTAACCCAATAATTTCAGGTTCCAGGCATCCACAAACGCCTCATCTCCCAGATCTAAAAAAGATCCAGCCCGAGCAGATCCCGCATTATTAATCAAGATGTCGATTCGACCAAAGGTTTCTATGGTTTTAGAAACGATCGCTTCAATGCTTTCAGGTTGAGTCATATCGGCAGCGATCGCAATCACCTGATTCCCTTGATTGGGCAATTCTCGAATTGCCTGAGCGGCCGCTTCTAAGCGATCGCGATCCCGTGCGGCAATGGCAACACTGACCCCTTCACGATAGAGTGCGTGGGCGATCGCAAATCCAATTCCGGCACTTCCTCCTGTAACGATCGCTGTTTTACCGGTTAGTCCTAACTCTAAACTCATTGCTATTTACACCCAGTTTTGTAGCGATTAGTAGAGATCACTGAAGTTTATTGTTCTGGCAATTGGAATGGATGTTTTGTTTCGTAAGCTCTTGCAGCTTGCAACACCAACGCATCGCGATACTTTGCGCCCACAATTTGCAACCCAACGGGTAAACCTTCACGAGTCAAGCCAACCGGAACAGATGCGGCAGGTTGCTGGGTCAAATTGAACGGATAGGTGAAGGGTGACCAATTGAGCCCGGGGGGATAGCGATCGCTATGGGGGGTTACCCGCCCCACTTGAAATGCAGTAATCGGCAGGGTAGGAGTAAGCAGCAGGTCATAGGTTTGATGAAACAAACTCATCTGCCGCCCCAGCGCTTCTCGCGCATCCAGCGCATCTTGATACTCGGCTAGGGTAATATGATCGCCTGCTTCTGCGGACGCTCGAAACCCCTCTTCCACCAGTTCCACCTGTTCAGGTGTGAAGGAACGCAAGAGCTTTGCGGCTGCCGTGATCCAGTGGATACGAAAGGTGGGAAAGGGATTCTCAAAGCCCGGATCAACCTCTTCCACGATCGCCCCTAATTCCTCAAACACCTTCACGGCAGCAGCAACGAGGGCTGCCACTTCAGGGTCTACGTTGGCATACCCCAAGCGGGGACTGTAGGCAATGCGCAACCCCGAAACTCCCTGCTCTAACGCTTGAAGATAGTCCTGATGATCATCGGGGAGGGCATACCAGTCGCGCGGGTCAGGATGAGCGATCGCATTCAGCAAGACGGCGGCATCGGGGACGGTGCGCGTCGTTGCCCCAATGTGAAACAGCGTGGTGGTGTGCGCGGAAGGATAACCTGCCACTCGTCCAAAGGTCGGTTTGAAGCCAAAGACTCCGGTAAAGGCAGCGGGAAGGCGAGTGGAACCGCCTCCATCGGTGCTGATGTGGAGCGTGCCTAACCCTAAGGCGGCAGCAACGGCTGAACCTCCACTGCTGCCCCCAGGCGTGCGATCGAGATTCCAGGGATTGCGCGTAATTCCGCTCAGGGGTGAATCGGTCACGCCCTTCCAGCCAAACTCGGATGTGGTGGTTTTGCCCAGAAAAACAGCTCCCTGCGATCGCAGCTGAGCAATAGCGGGAGCATCCTCATCCCAGACTTGGTCAGGTGAAATGGCTTTGCTGCCTCGCCGCGTTGCCCAACCTTTAGTCAGCAGCAGATCTTTGACTGTGGTCGGAATCCCATCAACAAAACCGAGAGGTTCACCTTTCTGCCAGCGGGTTTCTGATGCTCTTGCATCTGCCAGGGCTTTGTCTGCATCCACCAGCACAAACGCATTGACTTTAGGTTCGTGGGTTGCAATGCGATCGAGTGCTACTTGGGTGACTTCAACAGGAGAGAGCGTATGAGCTTTAAAGTGTTGATGGAGTGCGATCGCAGAGAGCGTTGAAATATCTGTTGATGAAATCGCTGGTGATGCTAAGGGAGTAGACATAACACTTTGTGATAGAGATTAATCAGAACGAGTAGAATACTCTTAAATTGAATCTTGATTTATAGCTCTGTTGAGATCACACTGGTCTATGCTCCACTATTGGAAATGGAGCATAAAAGTGATGCAGCAAAGAACGCCACGTTTAATCATCGTGGAATTGGCGAAATTCGATCGGGTGATCTTCTCATTCAAAGATGCAGAACCGCTTTACCGGAGAAACGGCGATCGAGCAATTGCTGCGCCAGATCTGCAACCTGCGTCCAGGGAGCCTCCACAGAAATATGAGGGTTGAGTTGACCATCTGCTACCAATCGCACCAATCGCTGCAGCCCAACCGAGGCAGGTTCTCGCTTTAACTCATGGAACAGGATCAGCGCATATAAACTAGCGCCACTGCTAACTCCATAAAAGCGTTGAGCGTTAAACGTGACCTCGTTGCCACCAGAGGTGCCAAACAACACAACCGTTCCATCCGGTGCAATCGAACCCAATGCTGCCGAGAGAGTTTTGCCGCCCACCGACTCAATCACCAGATCATAGGGAGCATATTCGCTTTCTAACGGCAAATCTTCCGCGATTACAACGGTTTGTGCGCCTGCTGCTTTCACTAAGCCTTCCTGCTCCGGTCGGCGGACGTGAGCAGTCACCGTTGCACCCGACAAGCGTGCCAGCTGAATCGCAAAGTTGCCCACTCCTCCCGATGCCCCTGTCACCAGGATTGATTTCCCCAGCAACAAGCCGCCCTGCTTGAGCGCGTGGTATGCCGTTAACCCTGCCACAGGTAACGTCGCCGCTTGAGCAAAGGAAACCGCCTCCGGCAAGGGAGCGATCGCATTCGTCGGCACCGCGACCAATTCACCCCAGGCACCCGATCGCACGAACCCAACCACTCGCGTTCCAACCGGGGGACTGGAACCATCTGCGGCTGGGGTTTCAATAATTCCAGCTAAATCCCAACCGGGTTGCCAACCTGCTTCCGCCGAGAGCGATCGCCGCACTTCTCCGCGATTTAAGGAAACAGCAGCCACTCGCACCACCGCTTCGTTTGAGGCAGGAGTGGGCGGATCAACATCTTTCAAGACCCAACGTTCAGGAATGTTAGGTTCGACAACAACCGCGCGAATTTTGCCCATGATAAAGTTTAATGTTAGACCAATTTACGGCTAATAGCTTTATGGCTAATAGCTCGGAGTGCCAACTGTCACAGCTTGTGGAGTTGTACTGTGAACAAACTGATTTTGAGGACGGGATAAGCCCAAGTTCTCGCGCAAGGTTCGCCCTTCGTATTCGGTACGGAATAAGCCGCGGCGCTGCAATTCAGGGATGACCAGATCCACAAACTCATCCAAACCACCCGGCAGGTAGGGCGGCATGATGTTGAAGCCATCTGCTGCATCGTTGAGAAACCATTCTTCTAGCTGATCGGCAATTTGGGTCGGCGTGCCCAAAATCTGGCGATGTCCTCGCGCTCCGGCGATCGCCAGATACAGCTGTCGGATGGTGAAATTCTCGCGACGGGCCAGATCAATTAACAGCTTTTGCCGACTTTGCGCTAATTCAGTCGGTGGTAGATCGGGCAGTGGATCATCGACTGAATGATCAGACAAATCTACCTCGCCCAACATGCCGCGCAGCAGGCCTAATCCGACTTTCGGATCAATTAATTCTTGCAATAAATCAAACTTGTCTTGCGCCTCCTGCTCGGTGCGACCAATCACCGGAAAGATGCCTGGCATAATTTTCAGATCGTCGGGCGATCGGCCATAGTTCGCCAATTTGCCCTTCAAGCTGGCGTAAAATGCCTGCCCTTCCGCTAACGTCTGTTGGGCTGTAAACACCACCTCTGCGGTCTGTGCTGCCAGTTCCTGCCCGTCTTCTGACGATCCTGCCTGAATGATCACAGGATAGCCCTGCAACGGTCGCGCTACGTTTAACGGACCTTTCACAGAGAAATGATCGCCCTTATGATCAGGGATGTGCAGCTTATCGGGATCAAAATAGATTCCAGACTGTTTGTCTCGCAAAAAAGCGTCATCTTCCCAGCTATCCCAGAGTTTTGTCACGACTTCGACAAACTCTTTAGCGCGCTCGTACCGCAATTTATGTTCTGGGTGTTTATCGCGGTTGAAATTTCTTGCTTCTGCATCGGTTGCCGATGTGACAAGATTCCATCCAGCCCGCCCGCCACTTAAGTAATCGAGCGAAGCAAACTTACGCGCCAGGTGAAATGGTTCGTTATACGTGGTGGATACAGTGGCGGTTAATCCAATATGCTCAGTGACAGCAGAAAGGGCCGAAAGTAAGGTCAATGGCTCAAAGTGCACCACTTGACCGGAGTGACTCAACTCTTCCTTATCCTTCCCGCGTTGTCGAACGGCAACCCCATCCGCAAAGAAAACCATGTCAAATTTTCCGCGCTCTGCCGTCTGCGCCAACTGCTTAAAATGCTGAAAATCCAGACCTCCATCAGCAGGCGCTGTGGGATATCGCCATGCCGCTAAGTGATGCCCTGAACTCATCAAAAAGGCGCCCAGTCTCAGTTGCCGCTTATTCGTACTCATACATCAGTAAGTTTCTGTTTTTACAAGCTGTTTTCGCAGAAGGATAGGCTCATAGCTGGCAGAACGGGTGATTTCATGCAGAACCAAATAGAGCAGACTGGCTACAACAAGAGCGCTAACTCTAGCAACAATCCAGTAAGGGTAAAGAATACGCTCAAGTGTGCCAATTGGGGTTTTACTCATCGTGAAATCATCAGTGAACAATCAAGAACTACGTCTGCATAAACGGGATGGGAAGTACAAAGCGATCGCGAACCTGCTTTGCCCAGCCGACCAGCAACCTAAAGCTTAATCTACTAAAAATCTACCGATTTACCGGAGTTAATGGAATGAATAGCAATTTATCACGTTTAGCTGACAAAAAACAAGGCGATCGCAGTGGGGGATAACAAATCTTCGACTAGTGCGATTAATTGTTTTTTAAATCACAATTTTTGTGATGCTTGGGCAAGAAGATCCTCAGTAAAGGCATTTTTTCTGGAAATCTCTAATTTTTGTGAGTAGGTACACTTCTTTGCTTGACGTCTCTATGTCACGCAGTTTCTGTCTAAAAGCGTCTTGGGTGAAATAAATACTTGTGTGGTACTTGATCTATCACAGTGTTTGGAGTAGCGTTTGCTCAGGACCTAGAATCGCTAATTGAGAAACACTCATTTAGAATCATGATGTAATCCGATAGACTCGGCAAAATTGAACCAAAAGTATTGCGCATTAGCCTAGTTACCCTGACCAATAGTTCTCCTCGATGGCGCGAATGAGTCTTATCCAAAGACAAAAGCTGCCCCTTCTTGATTAAAAGATTTTGCGAAGCGCGATCGGGTGATTATTGCAACAAAGGTGTTTAATCCGATGAGTGATGCACCGAACGATCGCGGGTTATTCCGCAAGCCCGTTTTTGACCGCATTGATGCATCAACATAGCGTTCCACCTGCCCAAGTTGCGCTTGCCTGGGTACTTCATCAATTAGGTGTCACTGCTTTTATCAGTTTCAGATATTTCAGATATTCAAGCTGCACATTGCCCTGCCCTTAGCCCCATAACACCGACCAAATCCGGGAGATCAAATCATGCCTGTTCAAAACACGCTCAAAAATTGGGACGAACTGCGCCAGATTGCCAAGCCTCAAACTTCAGCCCGGTGGGTGCTGCGATCGGGACAGTCCCCCTCCACCGCTCCTATTTCTCGCACGCTGGATCACCTCGCCCCAGGCAGCAAACCCCCTGTGTTACTCTACCGAGATACCAATTCCTGGTGTCCGTTTTGTGAGCGGGTCTGGTTTGCCTTGGAGGAAAAGGGCATTCCCTACGAGGTGGAATTCATCAACCTGAGCGACAAACCCAAGTGGTACACCGACATGGTGCCAACGGGATTAGTGCCTGCTGCCAAATTAGAGGGTGAGTTGGTGTACGAATCCAAAGATATTTTGTTGGCGTTAGAAGAACGCTTTGGGCGATCGCTCCTCCCGGATGACCCGATCGAATACAGAGTGGCACGACAGCTGCTTGAAGATTCTGAAACCAGCGGTTTTCTAGCAATCAGCTACAAGTTGTTGAGAGCTGATTCATCCAATACCGAAGAGTTAACCAGCCTGCAAGCTGCTTTAGAAGCCCGGTTAGACGAACTAGAGCAGGCATTGGCGAAGTATCCCGGTCCCTACTTTTTGTCTACTTTCAGTTTGGTGGACATCATCTACAGTCCGCACCTCGATCGCCTTGCAGCTAATTTGCCTGTTTATCGGGGATATTCTATTCAAGGAAACAATCGCTTCCCCCGCCTCAATGCGTGGTTCAATGCTATTCAGCAACGTCCTGCTTATCAACGGTCTGCCTCCGATCGCATCACCAATAACTTGCTGTTAAGACGCCGATTTGGCATCGAACCGTTGCAATATCCTGTCGTGGAACCAGTGCAGGCGAGCACCGATCTGGATTACCGCGCAGAAGCAGCTGCCCGCTTGAGCGACAACTACGAAGCGGCGATCGGGGATATCCTCAAAAATTCAGGCGTTCAAGCGCTGGTTTCAGAGGACAAGCTGGTACCGGTGCGCGAGGCGATCGATTGGCATCTGCGATGGCTGGCAGAATACTTGCTGAGTGGTCATGATTCCCCTTTACCCGGTGGCAGAGTCGGCGGTATCGAAAGCGTTGATCCCGCGATTGCAGCAGTCGGTGCTATCACGCTGGCTTACGTTAGAAATCGCATTTGTGCCCCCCGTGATATGCAAGCGGGTGCAGCTACTGCTTTAAGAGCCGCGATCGATCGAATTTTAGTAGCAATTTATTGAAGGATTGAATTTCAAACCCCTGATTGAAGGATTAAGTCATATCACCTTCAAGGTCAAAGATTTAAACGCAATGACACGCTTACTGAGGTAGTGTCGCATTTTCCGTGTCCACCCCCTTCCTGTTTAAGTGGAAGCACTTTTTGCCGGAGATCATCCTACTGAATGTGCAGTAGTATTGCCCTTCAGGCTCGCCAGTTCCCTACGGCGGGAAACTTACCTACTCTTCGAGAACGGCTCTGCTGAACAGGACTAAACTCACCGCTATTGCTTAAGTTATCAAGAGGAGGAGATAATGCAAGAGCGGGGAGTAGAGGTGAATCATTTCCCGATTAACCGCGCTCGTGTTGAGGTACGCGCCAGAGAATTACGACAGAGTAAATATTTGAACAACATAGTTGAGCAGGCTCATCGGAATATCAAGCGGAGCGTAAGACCGATGATGGGGTTCAAATCATTCAATAGTACGAGAAAAACCTTGAGTGGGATTGAAGCAACAAATATGATTTGCAGAGGAGAAGTAAAAGAAATCAAACCAGAGAATAGTGTATTTCAAGAGAAGTATATTGAATCAATCTTTGAAATCACTGCATAGAGAAACGTGAACGATGCAGATCGTTCATCATTAGAAATTTTTGCGACAGAACCGCGCATCCTGTAGGCAGATCGCGGTCAATTAGCGCGGATCGCAATAAGCCACTTAAATTACGGTAACTTGATCAACATACCGTATTTTAGTTTAAAATGCTCATCATGAACAAGACGGCAGGTTAGTGCCGCGAGATGTGTATGGAGAAATAGAGTATGGTGACTAAAATGTTTCGGCGCTGGTTTATAACCGTTGGGGTCATTGTCGTCACAGCACCCGTTGCTCTTATTGCGGTCAGCTGCGCCAACCGAGCTGGAGAACAAGCCCAGCCAGATTCCCAAGTGCCTGAAAAAGTTGTGATTACTTATCAACCGGGCATTGGCTATGCCAATTTAGTGATTGTCAAACAGCAAAGAACGCTGGAAAAGCAATTTCCCAATACGCAAATTGAGTGGAAAACCTTGTCCAGCGGTTCAGCTGTTCGGGATGCGATGGTTGCCAAGCAAGTCCAAGTTGGGGCAGGGGGGATTAGCCCATTTTTAGTGGGATGGGATCGAGGGGTGAAATGGAAGATCCTGGCGGCCCTCAATCGCATTGATGTTTGGTTAGTGGTCAAAGATCCACAAATCAAAAGTTTGGCGGACTTCAAACCGGGTATGAAGATTGGTTTGCCTGCACCTGATTCTCACCAGGCTTTGATACTGCGTCGTGCGGCCCAAAAGCAGCTTGGGAGTCCTAATGCATTGGATAATAATTTGCAGGCAATTGCACATCCACTTGGGGTTCAAGCTCTCCTTCAAGGACAAATTGCCGGACATCTCACAAATGTTCCATTTCAGTTCCAGGAGGTTGAGCAAGGTGGCAGAGTCATTCTAAAAAGTAATGATGTGTTTGGTCCTAGTACTTCCTCTAGTATCTATATGCTGGAGGACTTTTACAATCAATATCCGGACTTTGCTAATGCTTTATATAATGCCTTGAACGGTGCAACGAAATTGTTGAATGAGAACCCGGGTGAAGCAGCTCAACTACTAGCGCAGGACGCCGAAGGAAAAGAAACAGCTGAGCAGTTTCAAGAATGGATTACGAATGATGCTATTGAGTACAATCTTGTTCCAAAAGGATTTTTAGAGCAAGCTAAGTTCATGCAAGAAATTGACATGATCAACCGCACACCACAATCAGTGGATGAAATCTTTTTACCGCCCGTTCAGAATGTTGGAGGAGATTAACTAATGCTTAATCGAAACATGAATGAACGATCTGCTGATACTCCCCTCATTGTGGTTGAAGATATCGAGGTTGGCTATGGTAAGAGGAAGCGACAGAGAATTCTTGACGGAGTGAGCTTTCATGTTCAGCAGGGTGAAAAGTTTGCGATTATTGGTCCATCAGGATGTGGCAAAACTACATTACTGAAGGTAATGGCAGGTTTTTTGCCTATTAGCGCAGGCAAGCTGCAGATCGCGAATCAGCCGGTCACTGCACCAAGCCCTGATCGCATGGTCGTGTTTCAAGACTTTGAGCAGCTCTTGCCGTGGAAGACTGTATTAGAGAATGTGGTTTACGCGATTCAAGTAACTCGCTCCGTGGCTCGTCCTGTTGCCGTGCAGCAAGCCCTAGATTACTTGAACTTGGTGAACGTGGCAGATGCCTCTGAGAAATATCCCCATCATCTTTCTGGGGGTATGAAACAACGCGTGGCGATCGCCCGTGCTTTGGCAGTAGAACCCAAATTACTGCTGCTAGATGAGCCCTTTGCTGCCCTAGATGCCTTGACGCGCACTCAGCTCCAGCATGAGGTGAACGCCATCTGGCAAAATACAGGCGTGACAATTGTTTTAGTTACTCACTCAATCGAGGAAGCTGTTTATCTGGGGCATCGTGTATTGGTCATGAATGCAAAACCCGGAACGGTGAAAGCGATTGTGGATACGAGTCAGGTTAATGACATTGACAGCGATGAATTTACTGCTGTTGCGGCTCACTTAAGAGATCTATTGGTTCCATCTCAGTTTAATGCAGTCCCTCAATCACAACCCTATGAGCCTAACCTCCAAAACATCGGTTCTTGACGGTTTACAGCAGGTAATCACGTCTCTGCTTGCCAATTCAACGTATCGTCGCTTCAGCATTTTTATCGGCTTGATTTTGCTGTGGCAAGTTTATGTCCTGATTTCAGGAGTTCCTGCTCTGCTCGTGCCGAGTCCGTTACAGGTATTGCAAGTTCTATTCCAGGATCTGGCGAATCAGAAGCTGATTGAGGGAACGCTGATCACCCTAGCGGCGCTGTTCGCTGGTATGGCTATTGGAATGATTCTTGGAACTACACTCGCTGCCCTCTCGATCGTCTCTCGCTGGGGACAAGACTTGCTCAACGTTCTGACCGCTGTCTTCACGCCTTTACCGTCGATCGCGATTTTACCACTAGTGATGATTTGGTTTGGGTTAACGCGGCTGTCGATCGTCTTAGTGATTGCCCATGCTACGACCTGGCTGATTGCTCTGAATACAGATGCAGGACTGAGAACGGTGAATCCAACCGTGTTAATGGTGGGGCGAAATTTGGGACGCAGTGGTATTCATCTCATTAAAGAGATTATGTTGCCAGCGGCATTGCCCTACATCTTGACAGGCATCCGCACTGCTTGGGCATTTGGTTGGCGCACTGCGATCGCTGCTGAGTTAGTGTTTGGAGTGGCAGGCAGTGAAGGGGGGTTGGGGTGGTACATCAACAATAGCCGCTACTTCCTGCAGACATCGAGCGTATTTGCTGGATTAGTCGTGATCGCAGTTTTGGGACTAGCAGTGGATGTTCTATTCCGGCTGATTGAACGGCAAACGGTAGAAAAGTGGGGCATGAAGCAGTAGCATCAACTCGGAATGCTTCGCAGTAGGCTGACTCTTTTAGCCAACTTTAAAGCAAGTGCTAGCTCGAATAATCCATTTAGGATCGATGGAAGTCTATCAGGTCAAAGTTTTTTTAGAAGTTGCTAAACATTTAAGTTTTACAGAAGCTACAAAGAGGCTCAATCTAACTCAACCAGGGGTGAGTGCTAAAATCAAATGTTTGGAGGCAGAATTAGGAATATCCTTATTTCATCGATTGGGACGAAAGATTCAATTAACTGAGGCAGGTCAATTTCTACTTCAAGCAGGGCCACGCTTAATTGAAACAGAGAATCAATTACTTCAAGGAATTGAAGATATTAAGAGAAAAATGGGTGGCACCTTAACAATAGGCTGCTCTCCTGCAATTGCGGACGAATGGCTGTCAGACGTACTCTTCAAATATCGCAAGCAATATCCTGACATTCGACTCCAATGTAGTATCTTTAATTCTGCAAAATCCCTTTATCAAGCCATTACTGATGGTCAAATCGACTTAGGTATCTCTGATATTAATTTTGAAGGGATTCCAGAACTTTTTACTACTACAATCAGCTCTATTCAATATGCTGTATTTCTATCAGCACATCACCCTCTAGCAAAACATAACTGGTTAAGCCTCAGAGAACTGCAAAACTACTCCTGGGTTCTTCCAACATCTACCTCCTTCAACCGATTGGTGCTCGAAACCCGTTTAGCAGAACTGGACTTATCCCTGGATAACTTCTCTGCCATTGAAACCGTTGACACAATTGGTTTGATGCGAACCTACATGGTGCATGAAAACTACTTGAGTTTTGCGTCTAATCTTGAATTTAAGCTAGAGTGTCAATCTGGTCTGCTAGTATCAATTCCGCTTCAAGAATTTGCTCTGCCTCACAATATTTTCTTGCTTTCAAGAACCCCATTGAACTTATCAAATGGACAGGGTTCAAATTCATCAAATCATTGCTCGCAGAGCAATAGTCCTTGCCAAACATTTGCCGAATTTGCTAAATCGTTATCGATCCAGCCTTGCTGTTTAGCTCAAGACTCTGTAGCTCAAGAACATTTAGCACGGGTGGATGCCCCAAGGCAACCCCAATTAGTGTCTTTGCAATCGCCTGTCTTTTTGCATTCTACTCCATCCCATCGTCCTGAAACACTAACCCTTTCAATTGGTGTTCAAAACAGCACGATCGCCGTTATTACTGCTGGGCTAATCGTGCAGCGCTTGGGCTTACTTGAACACTTCCTGCCGAAACAGGGATGCTACAGTGCAACCCAATATCAAATCCGTTGGTGTAACTTTCCAAGCGGAGCAGCAATTCTTGATAACTTACATAGTGGACAACTAGATATTGGTATTTTAGGGGATTATCCTTTACTCCTAAGTGCTGCCTACCAAGCTGATCTGACAAGTAAAGTGAAAACTCGTTTAGTTAGCTTTGTATCGGTTAATCCAGATGGTTCCTGTAATGCCGTTGTTGCTCCAGCTAGCTCCAAATTCCAAAGCATTGAAGACTTGCAAGGACGAAATATTGCGGTTCCGTTTAATTCCTTGGCGCACGGAAGAGTCCTCAGGCTGCTGCAAGCAACCAATTTATTTGCTGATGTTAAACTCACCTTTCCTGAACATATCGATCCAACTCAGCTGCTAGATCAATCCGTTCAACTTGCAGATGGATATGCTCATTTTGCTCCCTTTCATAACATTGCTTGCCGTAGAGGAAAATTTCGTTATTTGTTGGGCAACGAGCTGGAGAATCTCCCTTCCTTTTATGGAGTTGTTGTTAGCCAAACTCTGGCAGACCAGTATCCAGAAATTGTAGTGGCTTACTTGAGGGCAATTGCTGCGGTTCAATACTGGTATGATACTACTCCCAGCGCCCTTCCATTGATTAGCCAATGGACTCATCTAGAAGCTGATATTATTTCTAGTCTTCTAAGTTGTTCTTACTTAGAAAATCGATCTGGACGTTTCTTTTCAGAGATGTCCATACATTCAGATTGGCTTGATCTGCATATTGCTCAGCTTAGCCTCATTCCTGATAATGTATACTTGCAAAAAATAAATTTAGAGAATTGGGTTCAGCCAGAGTTCTTACAGTATGTGAAAACTCATTAATAACTCTGTTCTTAGTAATACAGAACGATTTTAAACGATCATCTGTCTCTGCCTCTATTTAATCAGCAAGAACATTAAGAAATTTAGATTGAGTTCCTTCGCGTCACTGTAGAAGGAACAATTTCTTTATCTATTCAAACTTACACAGCACTACGTACCTAGATTGAAATTATTTTCTGTAGAAGCATTGCTACACAAAGCTTCTACAATTTTTTGACACATGCGTACAGCGCTATAACTATTTTCTTGATACTCATCTAATACTGTTATGGATATCGCCACAACAAGGATTAAAATTGTATCTTTCATCACTAGAAAACAAAAAATGCGCTGTGTAAACTCGTATTTGTGTTAGAGGACAATACTACTTTCACAGGTTTTGTGATTTAAAGTGAATGGTTCTTTAAGGGGTACATTAATGGTTAGCTTACTAGCAAAAATTTCATCTTTATACCCTGAACTAATTCGTCAAGTTTGGGGAATATTTAAGCGACGCTCACTAATAAACTTTGCAATTCTATTTGCTCTTGGTTTAAGCTTCAGTTTACTGGTTACCGCTTGCAATTCGCCTGATGGTTCTACGAGTTCTACATCCTCCAACACTACCCCTTCAGTCCAAGTTCAAACCTTGCGAGTAGGTTATCAAAAAGGGGCCACTGTCCTTAATTTATTAAAAACTCAGGGAGCTTTAGAGAAACGGCTAAAATCTCAAGATATCTCAGTGGAGTGGTCAGACTTTGTTGCTGGTCCTCAGATGCTGGAAGCTCTTAATGTGGGCAGCATTGACTTTGGTTTAGTTGGAGAAACACCCCCCATCTTTGCTCAAGCGGCTGGAGCACCATTGGTGTATGTTGCCTATGAGCCGCCTAGCCCAGCAGCAGAAGCTATCCTGGTGCAAAAGAATTCTCCGATTCGCAGTGTGGCTGATTTAAAGGGAAAAACAGTTGCCCTCAATAAAGGCTCAAACGTTCACTACTTATTAGTGCGTGCATTGGAATCTGCAGGATTGAAATATAGCGATATCAAACCTGCTTATTTACCTCCCGGAGATGCTAGAGCTGCGTTTGAGCAAGGCAGCGTCGATGCTTGGGTGATTTGGGATCCCTTCTTAGCAGCAGCAGAGAAATCGATCGGTGCACGCATTTTGGTAGACGGCAAGAATTTAGCTAAAAATCGGGGATTCTATCTCTCGACGAAAGCGTTCTCCGATCAAAATCCTGAACTTCTGAAAATTCTGTTGGAAGAGCTACAGAAGGTTAGCGATTGGGCAAAAAGTAATCCTCGTGACGTTGCAAAGTTTCTTAACGTTCAATTAGGGATTGATATTCCTTCCTTGGAACTTGCAGAAACAAGACGGAGCTATGGCGTGGAACCAATCAATGAAACAGTTGTCGCCGATCAGCAGAAGATCGCTGATACTTTCTTCAAACTGAAGCTAATTCCTCAAGAAATCAAGGTAGTAGATTCAATTTGGCAATCAGATCGCTGAACTAAAAGAATAGAAGAGTTTTGAAGTGAATGAACCAGACAACAAAAATGCAAGCAAATTTCAGATTTTTAGATACTGCCAAGATGCGTATCCGTCAGATTCAAAGATCCCATTCTCTAACTCTGAAGCGCTCAGTTAAGCTATTTATCCTAGTACTACAGTTGTAGATTTGGGGCGGTTGCAAGAGACCGACGTTTGTAGTGATGAAATCTGGCAA
>NZ_JACXWX010000064.1 GCF_014764505.1 Phormidium tenue FACHB-886 | reverse complement strand
GGAAACCAAAAGTTCCAAAAACACCTCCGGTCAAAGACCCCAAACATCCCCATGTTTCAACAGCAAAACTTTTATCCCCTGACTAAATAACACCTAGACAGGGATCGATCCTGGCAGCAAAGCCAGCCGATCGCGCCAAGCTGCTCAAAGATGCAGACAGTGAGCTGACAGGAAAAGCGTTGAAGGAGTTGAAGGAGGCAAAAACGGCAGAAGACATTGCTGCTGCCATTGGTCGGCGGGTTTCGCCTAGAACACCGAATTTGTTAGCAGCAGGAAGTCTGTTTTTGCAACCAGGAGAGGAACGGCGGCGATCGGGGTCTCACTACACCCCCCGGAAGTTGACGCAGCCGATCGTGGAGAAGACGCTGGAACCTGTGCTGAAGAATTTGGGGGAGCATCCCACACCAGAGCAGTTGTTGGAACTGAAGGTGTGCGATTTGGCGATGGGTTCTGCGGCGTTTTTGGTGGAAGCCTGTCGGCAGTTGGCAGACAAGCTGGTGGAAGCCTGGAATTATCACGGGAAGCCTGCGGATCTGCCGGAGACGGTAGAGGATGTGGTGGTGGCGCGGCGATTGGTGGCGCAGCGGTGTTTGTATGGGGTAGATAAGAACCCGTTTGCGGTGAACCTGGCGCGGTTGTCGCTGTGGTTGGTGACGTTGGCAAAAGATTTGCCGTTTACGTTTTTGGATCATGCGCTGAAGTGTGGTGATTCGTTGGTGGGGCTGACTAGAGCGGAGATTGGCAGCTTTGGGGCAAGTGCAGCTTATGAACCGACGTTTTTTGAAGACCACAAGTTGTTGATGAAGCAGTCGGCAACAAAAGCTCTGGCGTTTCGACAGCAGATTCAAACGTCGGATACGCGATCGGATGGAGATGCAGCAACGAAACAGGCGTTATTGCAGGATGTCGATCGCGCTTTAGAACCTGCTCGATTAACCGCCAAGATCGCAGTTGCCTCTTTCTTTGCGGGTGACAATGCTAAACAACGGCAGAAATATCGAGAGGAATTTGGCGGTCAGTTGATTGGTTATGAGAAGGGATTGGTGGATGAATCAGAGATTCAATCGGTCGTTGCCAAGCTAACAGCAGGGACGAAAGCTGTCTTACCGTTTAGTTGGGAATTAGAGTTTCCTGAAGTATTTGAGCGAGAGAATCCGGGATTTGATGCGATTGTAGGGAACCCGCCATTTGCTGGAAAAAATACTACGATTAGCGCACATATCGCAGGCTATCTTGACTGGCTCAAGGTGGTACATCCTGAATCACATGGAAATGCAGACTTGGTTTCTCATTTCTTCCGCCGAGCCTTCACTTTGCTTCGTAAGGAAGGCGCATTTGGTTTAATTGCCACAAACACCATTGCCCAAGGAGATACTCGTAGCACTGGACTCCGAGTTATCTGCCAGAGCAGTGGCACGATTTATAGTGCACAAAAGCGGGTGAAATGGCCTGGATTGGCAGCAGTAGTTGTGAGTGTGGTGAATGTCTTTAAGGGTGTTTACCAAGGATTGAAAACTCTTGACAACCGAAAGCTCGAGAAAATTACGGCGTTTCTATTTCATGATGGCGGACATGAAGATCCAGAGGCGCTACTAGCTAATGCTAGTAAGAGTTTTCAGGGCAGCATTATTCTGGGACCCGGCTTTACTTTTGATGATACTAATTCTGATGTCACATGTATTGCTGAGATGTACCGTCTAATCGAAAAAGACTCTCAGAATGCCGAACGTATTTTTCCCTATATTGGTGGTGAGGAAGTAAATAGTAGCCCACTTCATACTCATCATCGTTATGTGATTAATTTTGGCGATATGAAGGAGGACGAGGCACGGAAATATCCTGATTTGATAGCGATTGTTGAGGAAAAGGTCAAGCCGAAGCGATTACTTGATAATCGTGAAATTTATCGGCGTAACTGGTGGCAATTTTGCGAAAAAAGAGTTGCTCTCTATAAAGCAATTTCTCAGTGTAATCGAGTGTTAGTTCGTTCTCTCACTAGTAAGCATTTTTGTTTTGCATTCTTACAAAATGGTTTTGTTTACGATCAAACTCTGATTGTTTTTGCATTACCAAGTTTTTCAGCGTTCACAGTTCTAAGTTGTAGATTTCATGAGGTGTGGGCACGATTCTTTGGTGCAACGATGCGGGACGATCCCCGTTACAACATTGCTAACTGCTTTGAAACTTTCCCTTTTCCCACTGATTGGGAAACTAACCCCACTCTCGAAACGGCAGGCAAAACCTACTACGAGTTCCGCGCTGACCTAATGGTGCGCCACAACGAAGGACTCACTGCCACCTACAATCGCTTCCACGACCCCGACGAAACCAACCCCGACATCCTCAAACTGCGCGAATTGCATGCCCAAATGGATCGTGCCGTCCTTGATGCCTACGGTTGGACAGACATCCCCACCGACTGCGAATTCCTGCTCGACTACGAAGACGAAGACGATGAAGGCACCAGCAAACGCAAGAAACCCTGGCGCTATCGCTGGCCCGAAGAAGTTCACGATGAAGTTCTCGCCCGCCTGCTCAAACTCAACCAGGAGCGGGCAGAAGCAGAAAAAATAGGTCGCACCCACCGACGTAAAGTTGCCACCAAAACTCCAACCACCCGTGAACCTGCCCCCGCCTTTGATGATTTGCCCCTGTTTAACAACCCAGAGGGGGCAACCAACTCATGATCGCTGCAAGCTCCTCACCTGCTCCATCGCCCTTCACCCAATATCAAAGACAATTCCGTCAGGCTCTTGGCGACGAAATCAAATCTCTACGAAAGCTGGGTGGGCAGACAACTACCATCACCGATGGTCGCCATCTTGGTAAACGTAGCGGCAAACACCTCTATTCCTTCACCACTGATACCGAAATTCGCTTTCCCGACGACACCCCGGTCGATCTGGTTCACCAAAAACAACGCTATCCAGGAATTCTGCTGTCGATCGAGGGCTTCGATCTCCTCATTGCCATCGAGAAAAACATTGGTGAGCAAGTTCCATCCGTCAAGATGACCACTGAACCGTGGTTTCTCCTTGAGGAATTGCAGAAACGGCTCGACACCGCTACCGCTAGCCAAACCGCAAACCGCAAACTGGCGCTGAACCTGCTCAGCGATTCAGCAACCTCCCGTCCAACAAACGACCCTCAATTTGACGACTTTCGCCCCCGTATCGAAACTCAAATTCAACAATCTCTCAACTACAACCGTTATCAAGCAGAAGCGATTACCCATGTTCTTCAGCATCCGGTGAGCTTCATCTGGGGACCACCCGGAACCGGAAAAACCAGCACCCTTGGACTTACAGTTGCGTCCCTCGTCCATGCAGGGGAATCAGTTCTGGTACTTGCCCACAGCAATACAGCAGTGGATACTGCAATGAAAAGCCTCGCCAAGTACCTCTGTAAATCTAGCTATTACAACGAAGGCTTCATTCTCCGCTTTGGCATTGCCACCCCCGGCACTTATGATGACTATCCCTTAATCAACGTTCGGGGCATTGCCAAAAGACAAAACGCTCTACTGATTGAAAAAATTGAAGGGCTTGAGCGCGAGCGGAAACGATTAACTCAACAGTCTCGTGCCTCTGGTTTAACTACCCAGCAGAAGTCCGCTTTACAAGAGCGTATCGCCAAGATCCGAGAGGAACTGCAACCTCTAAAACAGCAGCTACACCAGAAAGAATCTGAGCTAGTCCGAAAAGCAATGGTCGTTGGTTGCACCCTCTCAAAAGCAGCGATCGCCCAGGAAATTTACGAACGCCAATTCGATGCAGTCATCATCGACGAAGCCAGTATGGCTTACATCCCTCACTGCGTCTATGCTGCAACACTGGCAAAGCGACGAATCGCAATCTTTGGCGACTTTCGCCAACTCGGTCCTATCTCTCAAGCGGAAACAGATAACGCTCGAACCTGGCTACAACGCGACATTTTTGAAGAAGCAGGCATCATTGATCGCGTCAACCGCAACCAACGGGACGATCGCATGGTGCTGCTCCAGACCCAGTACCGGATGCATCCCTCCATTTCAGCCATCCCAAATCGCCTGTTCTACAACAATCAACTGCAAGACGGAGAGGGAGTACAAGCGCGAACACAACCGATTGTCGATGCCCAGCCAAACCCAAGTCAATCCCTCATCTTCTATGATCTGAGCCGCGCCTCTGCCTTCTGCTTTAGTGATCAAGAATCTCATAGCCGCTTCAACCTCATTTCTGCCCTCATCGCCGCCGATATTGCCTATAAGTCAAAACAGGCAGGAACTGAAAGCGTTGGCATTATTACACCCTACAAAGCACAGTCACGCTTAATTCACCGCATCCTCAGAGAAACACACCTGGAAACAGTAAAAGCCTCTACCGTTCACCGCTTTCAAGGCTCTGAACAACATCTCATCGTTTTCGACGCAGTTGATAGTACGCCTCAAAAGAAAGTAGGAGTGTTACTCCAAGGAGGAATGCAAAGCACAGCATCTCGGCTAGCAAATGTTGCGGTTAGCCGTGCCCAGGGCAAATTTGTTGGGCTATTTAATGACGCTTATGTGCGGCAACAACTCGATTCGTTTCATATCTTCCGCAAATTTAGCGATCGCCTTCGCAGTAGTTCCCAAGTTTTGCCTTTAACCTTTACCGATGCAGCCAACTCCACCGTTTGGCAATTTACCCTCCCTGGTATCACGGTTTATCCAAATCCAAGTGCAGCTCGGCAGGCTATTCAAGTAGATTTAGCAGCTACCCAACATGCTGTTGCGATCGACTGGCCTACACAACTCAAGACTGCTCAACACTTCTCCCTCGCCTCCTTGCGATCCGGCACAAACATCATTGCTCGTGGTTCAGACATTGATTCAAGTATTGCCAGTTTGCCTAACACTCGAATTTGGCGTTCTGACTCCTTCAGCAATATGGGAATTGTCGGCATTGACCAACAAATTCTTTGGGTCTACACCAATCCCAGCGCTCAAAGTCCGGTTTTCAGAATCGCCCTTCCTAACACAGTCAATCTCCTCTACACCTTCCTTCAACTCCTACCTGCCGATAGCGGAGCAAGTGTGGCACAAAGACTGCTAAGCAATCAAGCACCCTTCGGTTCCTGCGAACTCTGTACACAACCTCTTTGGCCGCAACCTGCCCAGAACAAATATTCACGTCCTCGGATTAGCTGTGTAACTCATCTACAGCAGGGGCGCAACATGAATCGACAAGACGCAACCCAGTACGCCCAGTTTATGGGACGCACTTGTGAAGCCTGTGGTGCTGCCCTGCAAGGTCTACAGAATGGTGCTACAGGTCAGATCTTTCTCGCCTGTAGCCGCACCAGTTGTAATTGGAGGACCAGCCTAAATCAGATTATTTGAGCAAGAGTGATCAGATTCAGCGATCGCAATAGATGAGCGTCAACTAGACCAGCAAACCAAGCACACTTCCACAACGTCTAAACTAGCAAGTCATGCCAACTAAAATCCACGGTGCCGAATATCCCATTGAGAAGATCTTTTGCGGTGACTTTGTCTTTTCGATTCCCATGTATCAACGACCTTACGCTTGGGAGGTTGAGCAAGCCGAAACTCTACTAGATGATCTATTGAGTTTCCTGGGAGATGGTGTCGAGCCGATTGATGAAGTCAATCCTTATTTCCTGGGAAGCATTGTTCTAATTAAGTCAGATGGCTTGCCAGAGGCAGAAGTCGTTGACGGTCAGCAACGTCTGACAACCTTGACTATTTTGCTCGCTGCGCTCCGCGAGGTTTTACCTCCTGCCTGGATGGGTCAGATTACCAAATGTCTCTATCAAGAAGGTAATCCACTCGACATCAATGAGAAAGGGCGGGAGAATCGCTACCGCTTAACTTTGCGGGAACGGGATGCTGACTTCTTTAAGGATTATATTCAAATTCAAGGTGGCTTCGAGAAGCTGAAAACTCTAGAGAACGCTGTTCTCCCCGACAGCCAACGGCATCTTCGTGACAACGCCCTAACCTTGCTAAATCGACTTACTGCATTAGAAGAACAACAGCAGCGACGACTAACCCAATTCATTCTATACAAATGCTTGCTGGTAGTCGTTTCTACCCCCGATATGGATTCGGCCTATCGGATCTTCTCTGTCCTGAACGACCGTGGGTTAGACCTGTCTGTTACCGACATTCTGAAATCAGAAATCATCGGCAAAATTCCTAAAGAACAACAAGAGAAATATAACAAGCGGTGGGAAGATACTGAAGAGCAGCTAGGCCGTAATACCTTTCAAGACCTGTTCTCTCACATTCGGGTAATTTACCGTAAAGCGAAGCAAAAAGACTCTGTCCTAAAAGAAGTGCGAGAGCACGTTAAACCTAGCGAAAACCCCATCCACTTTATAGATGAGGTACTGTGCCCAAAAGCTCAAGCCTATGCCGATATTCAAGATTGTTGCTACGAAAGTCACCAGCACGCTGAAGCTATCAACACCTACTTCAAATACTTGAACCGTATTGATAACGCCGATTGGTTACCGCCTGCGATTTCCTACCTGTCTAAACATCGCCATCAACCCGACCGATTGCTTACGTTCTTCAGGGATCTAGACCGCTTGGCCTCCGGTCTAATGATTAAGCGAGCCGACATCAACGATCGCATTAAGCGCTACAGCAACCTCTTAGACTGGATTGAAAAAGACCAGGATTTAAGTAGCCCTGCTTCGCCATTAAATCTAACCGCAGAAGAATGTCAGGTAATTGTTCAGAAATTGAATGGTCCCCTGTATCTAGAGACTAAAACTCGCCTTTATGTACTCCTTCGCCTCGACACTTACCTTTCTGGTGGCGAAGCCGTTTATAGCCTTCCTCGCATTACTGTTGAACACATTCTTCCGCAAAACCCACCAAAGAACAGTCAGTGGTTAGAGTGGTTCCCCAATGAAGACACTCGCCAGAACGATGTTCATCGTTTAGGTAACTTGGCACTCCTGTCGGGCTACAAAAATAGCAGTGCCCAGAACTACGACTTTGAAACCAAAAAAAGCAAATACTTCACAGGCAAAAACGGTGTTTCTCCTTTTGCACTCACCACTCAAGTGTTGAATGAAACCGCATGGACCCACGAAGTTATTGAGAAGCGTCAAACAGAACTGATGCAACGATTACAGCATCTTTGGCGTTTAGATCCCACTGACTCAAGTCATCAAGCTTCTACCGCCGCTTGATCAAAGCTTATAAATTGCCCTGGAGACTGCTGTTCATGCCTCAATTAACATCCGTTGAAATTCGCTCCACTCTAGTCGATGCCCTGCAAATCGACCTGGTTGGGCCTAAACCTAATGACACAGAACATGCAGAGGAAGTGTTAACCCAAGCACCCTCCAAATGGTATCTCACTGGGTTTCTGGCTCCCTTCGGCGCAAAACCAGACGATCGCTCCGATGATGAAGGAAATGTTGAGCCGCAAGAGCTAGGGGATGGCGCAACGAGCGAAGATAGCCAGTCTCCTGAAGTAACGCCCGCCCGAAAAGCACTATTTCCCTCCTCAATGGGAATGAGTTTCCTCATCTCCCAACAGACAAAAGAACTGCCAACGACAGTTCACTGGGCAGATTACAAACCCATTGAACTGGAAAGACAGAATCTTGAAGTTGAGGAACCTGGCGATAAAAAGAAGCGCAAACCAGGTGGATGGCAACGCATTCCCCAATCTGCTTCACTCATCGTTCCAATTCAATCTGCCAAAGATTCGTTTGAAATTGAGATTCCTGGTGGTAGTGGTCTCACCTTAGTCGTCAACTGTCGCCCAGTGATTGACCATCGCTTTGAAGCAGGGACACTCTCAGTCTCCATCTTTCTTGTGAACTACCGTCAGATGCACTTCAGTGAGAAGGATGCGTCCTTTGCCTTCCAAACCTGCCTGATTGTGCAGTGCCCAGAGGGATTTGTACCCCGCTCAGACCTGCGTGGTCTAGACAGCAAAGACCCCGATGAGGCGATCGCTAGTCTGCAATATCGCCACGAGTATGAATTTGCCGTTGGGCATAACGTCTCCGTCATCGCCCACTCCTCCGATCCACATCACTGCACCGAAGTCTGTACCACCTGGATTCCGCTCGCAGAAGTCCCCAAGGTCGAAGCGGCCCCGCTGCCGATGGTTCAACTTGGGATGGAGGCATTAGCTGCTGCCGAAAATGTAGACGTAATCCGGCAAATGCTAAGCCCAATGGTGGCAGAATACCGCACCTGGATTACCGCTCAATACAACACCCCAATTGATTCACCCCAGGCAAACAACGTTGCCCAAGCCCTGTTAAACGATGCCCGTCGTGCCTGCGATCGCATTGAATCGGGTATCGACTCACTGGCAGACCCGCAGGTGTTAGAAGCATTTCGGATTGCCAATCGAGTCGTGGCGATCGCTCGTCGCCGTCAACTCAGCCAGGAGTTGAACCAACCTCCAGAGAGCTTCAAACCTCCCACATGGCGACCGTTTCAGCTAGCCTTTATTCTGCTAAATCTGGTCAGTATCGCCCAACCCGATTGTTGTGACCGAGGCATTGTTGACCTGCTCTTTTTCCCGACGGGTGGTGGTAAAACGGAAGCCTATTTGGGGCTTGCTGCCTTTACGCTGGTGCTGCGCCGTCTCAAGCATCCAGGTATTCAGTCATCTGGAATAAGCGTCCTCATGCGCTATACGCTGCGATTGCTCACCCTTGATCAGTTAGAGCGAGCCGCTCGTCTGATTTGTGCGCTAGAACTGGAGCGGCAAAAAGATCCCACGAAGCTAGGTCAGTGGCCCTTTGAGATTGGTCTTTGGGTCGGACAGGGCGCAACCCCCAATAAACTCGGTAAGCGAGGTGACAAGGACGAATACTCTGCCCGTGAGCGCACGCTTGCCTTCAAGCGAGACAGCAAAGGCAAGCCGTCTCCCATTCCCTTGGAGAAGTGCCCCTGGTGTGGGGAAAAGTTCAAACCTGAATCGTTTCAACTTCAGCCGTCAGAAGATGCCCCGAAAAACCTCAAAGTCATCTGCACCAATCGAGACTATTTTGGTCGAGACTGTGACTTCCGCAGTCGCAACCCACTGCCCATCCTAGCGGTCGATGAACCCATCTACCGTCGCTTACCCTGTTTCATGATCGCCACGGTCGATAAATTTGCCGCACTCCCCTGGGTTGGACAAACAGGTGCTTTGTTTGGGCGTGTCACCCATTACCAGGATGGTGAAGGCTTTTATAGCGCTGCTGATCCAACGATCGCCGGTAAACCAATCGGAACCTATCTGCCGCCACCCGATTTAGTCATCCAGGACGAATTACACCTCATCTCTGGTCCCTTGGGTACGATGGTCGGGTTATACGAAACGGCGATTGACACACTCTGTTCCCACACCAGCACTGACTCTGGTAAACCGATTCGCCCTAAAATCATCGCCTCAACTGCAACCGTGCGGCGAGCGAAACATCAGATCCAAGCCCTGTTCGGTCGGGGTCATGTCGATATCTTTCCACCGCCCAGCCCCAATCGGCACGATTCCTTCTTTGCCAAAACAGACTTCACCGTTCCCGGACGACTTTACCTAGGTGTTGCCGCCCAAGGACGCAGTCTAAAAGTTGTCCTGCTGAGAACCTACCTGGCACTCATGGCAGCTGCCTACAAGCAATATGAGGAGCAGGGCGGCAAACGGAACAAGGAGAATCCCGCTGATCCCTACATGACCTTGATGGGCTACTTCAACTCCTTACGTGAACTGGGAGGAAGCCGTCGAATCGTTGAAGATGAGGTCGTTGCCCAACTAGTGAATTACGGCGATCGCCTACGGCACGGTGAACTCGTGGGACCCTTCCTCAATCGGAAAATTGACGACGAGCCGGAAGAACTCACCTCGCGAGTAAGCACCAACAAAGTTGCCAATACCAAGCGTCGATTAGCCCTGCCATTTCACGAAAAAGAGCGGGTAGATGTGGCACTTGCCACAAATATGATTTCCGTTGGTCTGGATATTGTGCGGTTAGGTTTGATGGTTGTTCTAGGGCAACCCAAAACAGCCGCAGAATACATCCAGGCAACCAGCCGAGTGGGGCGAGATTCCAATCGTCCTGGTTTGGTTGTGACGCTGCTGAATGTTCATCGACCCCGCGATCGCTCCCATTACGAGCGATTCCAAAGCTGGCACAACAGCTTCTACCGGGCAGTCGAGGCAACCAGCGTTACTCCCTTCTCTCCGCGCGCCTTGGATCGAGGGTTAGCAGGGGTTGTTGTCGCCCTGACTCGCTTGGGTATTCCAGAAATGACTCCAGCACTGGGAGCCTCGAATATCAATAACAAACCAGATGCGATCGATGCGGTGATTGAGGCGATCGCCTGTCGCGCTGAGAGTTACAGCCCAGATTTAGATGCGGCTGCAACAAGCAAACTACGGCAACAGGTCAGAGCGCAGGTACTTGATCTCATTGACACCTGGAAACAAATCGCGAATCGAGACAAGCGGCTGCAATACCAGAAGGAAGCAGATCTGGCTCCTCCACTACTGCTAGATGCACTCAGCCCAGATGCGGATAAAGAACCCCGCGAACGTCAGAAGTTCAAAGCTTACCGTAGCTTGCGCGATGTCGAAGCAACCGTCAATCTTTGGGTACGCGACCCCTATGGACTGGATATGGAGGATGAAGGCAAATGAGTGATAAGAAAAGCAAGTCTAAACCCAGTGGTGAATTGCGGCAAAGCCAAGTGCTAAGCACCTTCGGTCCTGGCTCAATGGTTGATTTACCAACCCGCTCTGTCGTCATTTCTGGATTGACCTACTGGAAGGGCGATCGCCAAGCAATTCGGGAGGATCGGCTCCGCTACAAGGTTGCAAAAAGCTTGGACATCGACCCTCAAGAAATCCAGCTCTATACGCCACCCCAACAATCTAGTGATCCCCGGGCAGCAATCAGCGGCGTTGATGCGTTTGTCTTTCCTACTTGGTTTCTAGGACAGGTGGACGAAACTTATGAAAAGAATAGTAAAGTCTACCGAACTCGACCGCTTGTGACCTGGAGTGCAGTCAAAAGTGGGTTTAAGCATGAAGGCAAAACAACTCAGGCAGTCCCTGTCCGCTTCGTCCAGGCTTGTACCAATGGTCATCTCAGCGATATTGACTGGTACGCCTTTGCCCACAATGATTTCGACACCACCTGCCGCAAACCACTTTGGTTAGATGAGGGCGGCTCCGGAAACGATTTTGAAGAGATTTTTGTGCGTTGTGAATGTGGCAAGCGGCGTCCTCTTTCCGAAGCCAAACTAAAAGATTCCAAAGTACTGGGTAAATGTCAGGGGCATCGCCCTTGGTTAGGTCCCCGTGGTCAAGAACCTTGCGTTGGGCACAAAATAAATAGCAATGGTGACATTGTTGAAACAGGGCAACCTGAATACAATCGTTTGCTTGTGCGCTCTGCCAGCAATGCCTACTTCACCCAAATCCTTAGTGTCATTTCCATGCCCGATCAGGCTGCTGAGCTGAAGAAGGCAGTCGATCGCTTCTATGAAGATGATTTGCAGTTTGCTGAAGACCTGGCAGATATCCAAAAAGAACTCAAGAAGCCGAAGTTTGCTGAACTGGCAAATTTGGGGGCAGATGTCGTTTGGGCAGAAGTGAAGCGGCGTAAAAGTGGGGTAGCCATTCCAGACAAGAGTATTAAGCAGGTAGAACTGGAGGCACTACTCTCCTGCCCTGAAGAAATGGGCAAAGAAGTTCCAACGGCAGACAAGGATTTTCAGGGGTACGCTCGTCGCTTAGATACGCTAGATGCGAAATGGCGATTATCCATCGATCGGGTCGTGCTTGTGCATCGCTTACGGGAGGTCGTAGCACTGATTGGCTTTACCCGCTTTGAGGCTGCCATGCCGAATATTGAGGGTGAGATTGATGACCTGGCAATCAATATTCGTAGGGCAAATCTAGACTTCGAACCCAAGTGGGTGCCTGCGATCGAGAATTTGGGCGAAGGGGTCTTCATTAGCATTCAGAAAGATACAATCCACCAATGGTTAAACCGCCCAGAGGTTAAAGCCCGGGAACAGCACCTTGAGCAGGGATTTTACAAATGGCTCGACACGAGGGGAATCCCCCGCGATAAGGCGAAGTTTCCTGGTGCGGCTTACATCATGCTGCACTCCCTTTCCCACCTGCTCATCACCGCTGTGTCCCTCGATTGCGGCTATGCCTCTAGCGCCATCCGTGAGCGGATTTATGCCTTTGATGAGATCGGCTATGGCATTCTGCTCCACACAGGCACTTCAGGATCAGAGGGAACACTAGGTGGATTGGTCGAGGTCGGCAGGCGGATCGAAGAACACCTCGGCAGAGCCTTAGAGTACGGGCGGCTCTGCTCAAATGACCCAGTATGCGCTCAGCACCAACCCGATGATGAACAGGAGGATCGCTTCCAGCACGGAGCAGCCTGTCATGGTTGCTTACTCATTGCTGAAACCTCCTGCGAGCGCCGCAATGAAATGCTGGATCGGGCACTGGTTGTGAACACCGTAGCAGGACTGGGAGCAGAATTCTTCCCAGATACGGTCCAATGATGTCTCCGTTAATGAGCTTGAGCCGTCCTGCCCTGACTGACCTGGCTACCGCCCTGGAAACCGAGAGGTTTAGCTTCCCGATTTACCCGTTTGCTTTGGCAAGCTATGTGCCAGAGCAATTGATAGTGGTAGTCGCCGCTGAACTAAATCAGCTACGGCAACAGGGAATGAGTTCCGCTCATATGGCGTACATGCTGAAGTTACTGGCACAGGAGCGGGCGATCGCCCACCAGAAGCAGGAACAAGTCGATTTAGTCTGGACAGGACCAGAAGTTCCTGGAACCGAGAGTCGAGATACTGCTGTGGTTGTGCGAGAACTATTTAGTAGTGCCCGCCATAGCGTGTTAATTTCTAGTTTCGCGATCGATCAGGGCACTAAAGGGCATCAGCTCTTTCAACCTCTTGCCAATCGCATGGATGCAAACCCCAAGTTAAGCGTCCGCATGTTCCTCAACATTAAGCGTCCTTACAACAGCCAGACCCCGACCCAAAACTTACTACGAGAATTTTCAGAAAACTTTCGTAAAAATGTTTGGGCAGGGCAACGATTGCCAGAGGTATTTCATGATCCGCGATCGCTAGAACCCTCTGCCCAAAGCAATGCTTGCCTACACGCAAAATGTATCGTCGTTGATGAAGAACGGGTATTTGTCACCTCAGCCAACTTTACAGAAGCTGCACATCAGCGCAATATTGAAGCGGGAGTTTTGATTTCTAACCAGGTTGCAGCAAGAGCAATTCGGTCGCAATTTGAAATGTTGGTTACCCAAAACATCCTTCAACGTGTCGCAGGACTTTAAGTTTGAATCAAGGAAGTAATTGCAGCTATCAATGATCACCCCCTGCTACGCAAGGATGGAGGAATCTCGCTCAGTTTTGTTGAATCAATTCAATAGCCTCAAAATTACCGTTTTTGAAAAATGCATTCACTTTTGGAACTGAAGTTTGGACTAAGGCAGTAGAAGCAGGAGGAAATTGCCCAACCCGCTAAAGAGGCTGAGTAGTGCGACAGAGCATGCCAAAATCAGGACTTTATGCTGCAGGTATCGTCGTCGATTTCAGTGCTTTCTCAGCCTGTTTGCGTTTACGTACTCGTTTTTTTACCGTTGGGTAATGGGGTCGAGGGGAAGGGCAATAACCCGTGGCACGACCGGGCGATTTTCCCCGGGGTTTGGGCGCTTTAGCCGGAGTTCCAATTGCAGCTAAAATACTGGCAAAACCTTGAGCAATGCGACCTGGAGCCAGTTTATCTTGAGGAGACTGCCAGGGTAAAGGGGCGTCTCTACACTCATTGCGAGCTAGCCACAACTGCCAGGTCATCAGCGCCACCAACAGGCTCCACCGCTCTAAAGCCTGATTCGAACTCAGTTGGGGTTGTGTCCAATGTAACCGTTGCTTGGCAAAGCGATACCAATGTTCCAGGGCAAAGCGACGCAAGTAGATGCGCCAAAGTTTCTGTAACGCTGGCATGAGCTGACCCAACCAGGCTAACCAAAGCACCTGAAATTTACGCTGACGACCGACGGGTTCGAGCACCTCAACTCGGATGATTTCCATGCCTCGTTTGGGGGATTGTTTGAAGTGGAAGTTGCTCCACCGCATCAATTGGACTCGACCATAGTGGGGGTCATCAACCGCGATCGTCTCGGTGGCTTCAGGCCAAGTTGTCGGGTCTTTGAACTTGAATTTCACGCCATGCTTACGCGGTGCCCCCCGTCCCGCATAGGCAGGAGGCGCACCAAAGACACAGCGATTGGCTGCTAAGCGCAATAACAGGTCTGCTGCAATCGTTGCCGTCTGATTCACGAAGCTGGCATTGCCATAACCTCGGTCATACACGGCTAACGGTCTGCGCTCGAGTTGCCGGGTCACTTGCTGTAATTGAAAAGCCGCTCGCTTGCCGGGGGTTTCAAAGCTGCTAATGCGTTCATGCCGTAATGGTAAAGCCCAACTCCCACTCTCCTCAGCAATCCAGGCCAGGGGTGCTATAACTTTGCCCGACTGCGCTCTTTTGCCGACTATCGTGGTCAAAGGTTCTTTCTTTGAGTGTCCCCGCATCTTGACGAGACCAAAAGGTGCGGTCTCCTGCCAGGATAGGTTGCTCAGTCGTATCGACTCTCCCAGCGATCTCCTGCATCAGTTTTGCTTGCGGCAAGTGGCTATCGTGCAAAGCGGCATAGATACTCGACCATTGCCGTCGGAAGACAGGACTTTGAGACAGACTGACAAATGACACTGTGCTAGCACTGGTTAACACCGCATCCATCAACTCAAACACCGCATCTTTGGCTTTACCCAGTTGCTCGTACAAACTCTGACGAAATTGGCTCAGTTGTTCGAAGATCATAAGGTCAATGACTATTGGTATTTTCATTGACTTTACGGCAGTGGGTGCTTGCACTGACTGCCGTTTTCCTACCCGGTTAGTCTAAAGTCCAGTTTGGAAAACAGTCTTCCCTGTCTTACCAATCTTGCTCTAAGGGATTTCCATAAAAACACAGTGTCGTAATACGCCGTATCTCAAAGCTATTAACAAGTCATCATAGAAAAATGTCTACAATGGCATCTTCCAAACTGAATGCTAGAAAGTAAAAGGTTGCCAGTACTCCTATTTGATTAGTGTTGTTAACCGATACATGCTTAGTTGAGCGGTGTCAAACATAACCTCAGTCGTTTCTCCATGCTGTCTGACCAATTGCACAACTCCCCATATGAATTCCAGCCCCTCTGCCACCTGAAGACTGTCCCAAACAGAAGGTGGAGCTTCTAACAACTGTCTGGATAGGATAATGGCACATTTGCTCTTAGCACGAGTAATTGAGACGTTAAGTCGATTGCGAGAGTAGATGAATTCTGCCTCCTGAGCTGCATACTCTGGATCGGATACTCCATAGGACACGAGCGCTGCTTGGGCTTCCTGCCCCTGCATCTTGTCTACTGTGTCCGATCGCGGTTCCCAATCACGCTCACGCTTTAAAGTTATCTTAATTTCTAAATTAAATTGAAAAGTTTATTTTTCCTCACAAATTTATCGAAGCGCTGTGTTTAGGACTACAGCTTTAACTTTGATCCCTTGCTTTGATAATTCAGTAGCTTGCGCTTCAAACTTCTGTCTTGCCTCCTCAATATTCAGCTTTGGAGGCTTTCTGGAATCTTTGTTGTCCCACTGCTTACAATTGAACCAGCCAATAAAATAGAGACCATGCTGGCATCTATTATCTTTGAGATAACGCTCCACCAGTTGAGCTTGCATTGCAGTATCTAAATCTTTATTCCAGCATCCCTTGACCTCAATAATGACGCTTACACAGTCCTGATTTTCTCCATTTGGTAGTCGAATAAACGCATCTACTTGAAGATCCACACGTTCACCTGATGCAGCAACACCTTTATTTCCATGTCGCCGCCGAATTTCAACCTCACGTTTGGCAATTACTCCTCGTTGTTTAAGATCTTCCTCCAAGTGAAGCTTCACATAATCCGATAACGCCTGCTCATCTTTAGGACGGGAGACAACTTGATCCCACAAAAGAAATGCAGACGGCGTTTCACCTTGAAGCTTTTGGTTCAGTCTATCCAATGATTCAATAACCACATCAAGCAGTTGATCTGCTCCATTAACAAGGCGTATATTGCGATCGTTCGTGATCTCAAGAACTTCCTGAGGTATTGGTGCTGACCAAGTACGACGACGAGTTATCAACTGAGCTTCAAGCAAAGTATGCCTCAGTTTTTCAGCCATTTCTGGCAACTCATCAGCGATTGTCTGCAATGCTTTATAGGATTGAGCAGTACCACGCTTCTTAAGGTGGTTCAGGATAAAGTTCTTCCACTCAATAGTATTATCTTCAATAATTTTGTTTAGGTTGTTTTTACTGTTAGTCTTCTCATTGACATTGTCATTTTGTACTTCCTCTCGTATTTCGTAAGATTGTGTAACCAACCAAATGAAAAGTTGTGCTATTTCAGCTTCATCAAGTTGCCATTCAAAATCCCTTGATCTGTGTAGATAATCAGACAAAAACTCGATTACTTCCTCTCCAAATTGAGAATCTTGCTGAATAGTTGCCCAGACAACAGGCCAGCCTGTCTCCTTAGTGTGAGTCATTAGCAAACTCGCTGCTTGAATAGCGTTAAAGCGATCCTTTTCGCTGGAAGGCGGCGGTGAGGGAATGAGTGCTCTTGTAAAGTCTATAGCTGCGCTACTCTTTTGGAGAAGTAGTTCTTCCAATAGTTGTCCCATGCATCTGGGCTTTAGTTTCTTGTCCCCTAGTTTGTTCAGTAGAGCATTAGTTAAGTTCTGATTCCAACAATCTCTAAACGCGCTCACAAAGTTGGTACTACAGTACTCTGCATTTTCGCCATCTATGAGAGTTAAAAGAGCAGAGATCATTCTATCTGAAGCGTGTTGATACGCAAATTTCATTAATCTGTGATGAATTTCAGAATTTTGGCTGCTAGTTGATATTGAATAGCATGAGAGAATAGTTACAGCCCACCGCTTCCATACATAACTAGGAATATTCATAACGCGATTAGGAGCTTCTTTTAATAGGAGCCTTAATGCTTTATACCCAGAGATTTCAGGCTCATATAAGGATGACCCATCCTCTCTTGGCTCCCAATTCAACACAAACTTCTCTGCTGCCTCAATAATACGTATTCTGGTAGAAGTAGTTGCCTCTTTCCAACCTGGAAGAGAGATTAGATCTGGGTTTTTAAGAATATGTTCGTAGGATTGACTTTCCGTTTTAAAAGTCATTTTCTTGTTGAGCTGCCACCAAGCAGATAGATCCTCAGATTCAAACTGCTCCAAAAGTTGAATAATTCTTACTGCAGAGGATACTTCTGATTGAAGATTCTCTTTGTGACTTAGTTGGTTTACTACTTCAAGATAAGCCTCTCTCTCGCTTTCTGCCTCTGATGAGGCTAAGACTATAGGCTCTATCCATACTTCAAACGCTCTACGTAAAATAGTATTTATGGTACTGATGTCAAGAACTATTTTTGCCTGTTCTGGAAAGTTTTCGGGGTTTGTAAAGACTCTCCTAATGAACTGTGCCCAAGTTTGCTGAATTCGATCATCTTCAGAGGATTGAAGACATTCGATCATCCACATAAAATCTTTATGGAGAGCCTTTTGTAGCCTAAGTCCAAGTATCCAAACGGGCGTCCTCTCAGATAAAGAAAACATGGGGACAAGGGTTGCTATTAAAAGACGGCGCTTACGATCATTGCTGAGTAGTGCGTCTTCGAATAGTGATTTATTCTGATAGCTCTTCCTGTGTTGATAGTTATTCCACTTCGTAAAGGCTATTCTCGCAAATGTTTCCAATATGTCTGGTAATTCAAGATGCTCCCATGCCAGAAACATAATTGCATCCGATAGTTCACCAAATGGGTAGCGCAATTCACGTCTAGGTTGCTGTGCCTCAACCCATGCTAATGCTGAAGGTAAATCAGCAACTTGAAGATGTTCAGCAAAATCCTTAGCTACGAAGTTTTGATACGTACCACCAAAGCCGCTGTCGTCAGGCTGTGTGAGAACGTCAAAAACTTCTTTTGCTGTTATGTGAGATGGGTAGGTCGCTTGAAGCCCATATCCTTTAAGTTCATTGTCTGGATCGTCTCCAGCTTCACCTAAGGCTAATGGTTTCAAAATCTTTTTCGTTTCGGTATCACCAATTTCACTCACTGTATAAGCAGCATTGACTCGAACCCAGTAAGGTTGAGATGGATCTATAGCAACATTAGCTAGATCATGCTGAAGTACTTTTAATTGACAGGCTCTAGCAATATCAATTGCCACATATCGAGCATCCACACTTTTGGTTATGTCAGTAATATAAGGTTGAACTTGCGTGACTAAATCCTTATCCCTCAACCTTTGATATAACCACGATCGAGGCTCATATAGCAGCTTTTCCTCATTGTGCAGCTTAAGCAAAGATTTTACTAAAGCGGCACAATTTTCTCGACTAGCATTTTCTATATCACTTTGCAATGCCACATCGGGATCTGTTTTAACTATTTCCCGAAATACTTCAGGTAACAAACTAGCCGCCCATGCTGCAACCTGATGCAACTGAGAAACTAGTTTTCTGTCAGGGTCAGCAGGATGCTGTAATAAGCTCATTCTTTGAGCTAAGGTCATTGGGTGCTGCGCTAGATACCAAGCGGCCAAGAATTCTGCATAAGTTTGATGAGTAAAACAAAAGCTATTGTGCCCATCCCCATAGGAGGAGAATAAGCTTGTAATTTTCAGTACCTCCTCAATAGCAGCTTCAGTTACCGAAAACGCACGTTCATCAAGAGTCTCTATGCCACATAACTCCTGAATGGCGATGTAATTCTTGGAGGGAGCTTCACCTAAACCTGTCCAAATGGCAACCCGATTTGCAAAGATTATGACCGCTGCTATTCTGCCAGCAATCATCATACGTTTATCAATGTCTAACTTACCTTTTTCTCCTGCTTCACGACGATATAGATTGTTTTCGTCACAAAAATTCCTACAGCCTTTGTAGTAAAGTTCTTTTCTAGTGGAAGGAAACTGTTTGTCTTCCCGGTAAATTCCGATTAGAAACCTCAGCGTAATTGGTTGGATAGCTAATGGTACGGCTTCTCTAGCTTGAATCTCTCTTAGAAAGGCTTCTGAGTCTAAATGATTCTTTCCTGCTGCCTCCTCTACATCTACTCGGCGCAAAGGAGCTAGTTCATAGACCCCTACATCATCTTTACCCCATATCTGTCTTAAATTTTCTTCTAAAGTGCCTCGCCAATCAGCCGTTCTACAGGTGAGTCGGAGGTTAAGACGCTCACATGGGAAGTTTTTAAGCTTGCGACTTAGAGTATCTGACAAAACACTGAGCGACAAAAGCCCCTCATCCAAGCTGTCAAGAAATAAATCCAAATGATATGTACTATTCAACCAATCTTGGAATACTGAGTTTCCAAAAATCTCATTACTTAGTTCAGACCCAGAGTCGAAACCTCTAAGTCCAGACTTAAGGGCAGATTTTCCTTGCCTTTTAGCGTCTTCAAATGCTTGCTCCAGTGCAGTAGACTTGCCGCTCCCCGGCTCGCCTAGCAGAATTAAGCACGGAGTTCTACTAATGGCTTCAAATGGAACGACTTCAGGATTAGTAATGTGTGTATAACTTGATTCTGGGTTGTCTAAATAGCCAGCGAGATCAAGTATGCAAGTTCCTCCCTTTGGATACCAGAATCTTTTCCATTCATATTTTGCTTCTGACACCACTAATCTTTAAGAACAAAATTAATTACTCTACTATTGTGGCTCAACGATCGAGATTTGGCTCTCAATCACAGCAGGGGGTTAAAGGAACGATCACCTTTCAAGCCTCACTATGTAGCCCTTGCAGCCGCGCACTATCTTCGCTGTACTTCAAGGGTTCCAATGGGCGATCGCAGATGAAGGATAAGGCTTCAGAATATCAGCCTTTACATCGCTAACCTTCGATCGCCATACCATTGACTCAATTCCTGCTCAATTTCATCCAGGATAGCGATCGCCTCCCTAATTGATTCTGCATCAGTCGTCAACAACGTAAACACTGACTCAACCCGTTGTTGATAGTCCGCAGGGCAAAGCGTGAAGCCATTAGCAAGTGCTACAGCACCCTTCTCATTCAGCAGGTATGTCTCATTAAGTGCAAAGAGTACCTGATTCATACACGCCACACTGCGAAAACAGCAGCCTGCGGCATAAGCAACATCACCGCGTGCAACTGCCTTCTGAGCAACTAACAACGAGAAACTAATTTCCCAGGCAAACTTGTCAATCGTTGCTTGCTTAAGCTTTGCTGGATAAGGCGTTGTCTTAGCTTTCAAAGTAGCTAAAACGCTCTGTGGATCGTGAAGTGGCAGACAAAGGGTGGCTTCACCCATGTAGATCGAGGATACAAAGCCGTGGGGGTGTCCAGGTTGGTAGTCGATCACGATTTTTCCAGCATGACAGTCATCGATGACCTGATTCACCTGAGCCACATCCCGATAGAGAAAATCGACTGGAATGCCTTCCACTTTGAGCCAACCGCCACCATTAATCCACTTTCCCCACCCCCCGATTGGGGTGATCAGGTTTGTGCGATGGTTATCGTCCAGTCCAGAGGCGAGGTGATTTAGAGCAAGGAGATCAGGCGGGTTCTCTGGTTGATAATAAAGCCCCAGATCCACATCTGACGTGGGGGTATGGGTGCCCCTTGCTCTTGAGCCACCCAAAGCGATTGCCACAATTCCCTCAATTGCCTGCAAGCGATCGACAACATGATGAATGAACTGGGGCAGTTGCTCATTCATAACGATGAGTTTACCTCTACAATCATCCCAGCTCGACGCAATCGTTCTGCCAAAACATCCCCTAACCCGGTTGCTGGTGTAAGAATGCCTCCCCGTGTTTGACCACCGGGTAGCTCATTCGTTTGCAGAGCTAGACTCAAAGCAGCTTCACACACAAATTTCACTGTTGCCCGGTTGCCAGGGTCGCCCTGATCTCGAATGAGTCCTCGTATCCTACGCCCGTCTACCGCAGTCCCTAACAGTTCACAGGTGAACCATCCCTCATTCATCGTTTGCTCAGAAGGTCCCTCACCCGGTTTAGGCAGAAGAGGCTGTAGCAGCGATCGCGTCTGGGGTTGTTGTAGAATCCCCATGAATAGCGCCAGACCGACTGTTACACCCGTTGCCTTTAGCCATGCCAGTGGCTCATCAAACTTGAGATACTCCTGATAGGTGAAGTCCGGTCCATAAGGTTCCTGCCATTCCTCGTACAAAGCACTACTGCGGCGGACGATGCGAGTATTCACAACTCCCATAAAAAAGGGTGCGACCCAAGTATTGAGGTCTGTATCAAAGGATGGCGTTTGTGGGTCACGATTGCGGTCAACTTCAGCTTGAGAGTGGGAGGCGGAGGGATTGAGGAAAAAGGGATGATTCATTTGGGCTGCCCCCGGCGAGTCGTAGAGATTGATTGCCGATGCCAGAGTGCCACCGTTGAAACCGCCGAACGCTTGAAAATAAGCATTGACCTCTTGGCAGGGCACACCCAATTCTCGTTGCAGGTGGCGAACAACCAGATAAGTTCCGAGATCCGATGGAACCGAATCAAAGCCACAACAGGGGATAATCCGTGTTCCATCGGTAGCCGCCTGAGCATGGTAGCGATCGATCAAGGTTTTGACCCAGGGCGTTTCTCCGGTAATGTCAACGTAATGGGTTCTCAAGCGAACGCACGCATCGACCAGGGTATTCGCGTAAAGGGCAAAGGGTCCAGCCGTGTTCAGAATCACGCAGGTTTGAGAGACGATCGCATCAATCGCCTGCTGATCCTGGCTATCCGCTACCAGCACCTCTACCCCTACATCAACCTCATCTCGAACGGCTTCTAATTTCTGACAGCTGCGCCCAGCAATTGCCCACCGCACCCCCTCAGGAGAGGCATGGTTAGCAAAATACTGCACCGTCTGCTTACCGACAAAGCCACTGGCACCGTAGAGCACAACATCATAGGAACGGGCAGAAGACCGATCAGACATAGCAACAGTACTCCTGCCAACGGCTATTGTCGAGAACGCATTTCTTGCTGACGCATGGGCATCGCATCGATTGTGCGGAACAGCATCGCTGAATCAATTGGAGTTTGGCTCCGTTGCTTCTCCGTACCATCCTTACCCACAAGAATCACTGCAAACTCCTCAGGGGTAATCTCAAACTGTCGTCTTAGTTTTTCCACCGATGCTGAACTGAGCGATCGCCCATCCACCTGGCTCTCTCCAGTTCCCAGAATCTGCACCAGTTTCAGATCGCGATCGCTGGTTCCTGCCACATCAGCCTGCCATGCCCGCATCTGCTGGCGATACTGAGATGAGTTGATTGAGGGGGCAAAGACTAGCAGGATGCGGTTTTGCCATTGATAGTCGCTCAGATTAAATTCAATTCTTTGGGAACGATCGGGAGTTGCAGCAACATTGGCTGCCTCTAGTGACTGGGAATGAGGATTTGGCGAAGCACTCATAGCAATAAAAGGCTGGGGGGAGGTACAGCCCTGTAGTAGGGACAAAAGAACAATAAGTACAGTTAAAGACTGCATTGGGGCACAGAAATAACTTTCTTACTGTAGCCAGATCGCTGCCAGAAGGACTGGCTCCCAAGGGAGAATTTGAGAGTACGCAGGTCAGGCAGAGAGGGGAAAACCTGCTGCTAATAACCAACCGAAGAATAAAGCAGAGCCGATCGCATAGACCCATGCTTGGTTTAACAGACCTGCAACTAGAGACAAGATTCCCATCAGTGGCGGAAATAGCGGCAACAGCAAAAACATAAATCCCAACTGAGGTAAAAAGTTGAGCGTCAACACGAAGCCACCAATCAAAACGACGCTCTGCCCCAGCCACCAGAGAAAGCGTTTGCCGACCCCAATATTCTCTTGCATGATTCCTGCTGCTAGAAACCAGGGGAAACAGGCGATCGCGATTGGCAACCACACTCTCAGCCGAATTGGAATCAGCCACCACTGAAGCCAAATGAGCTGTGCCAACGCACCAAAAGCAATCCAGAGGATGACAAACAGCAACACTCCCAGCCCAACGGCACGCAGGGTAGGAAGAGGTAGACGCGCCAGCAATCCCAGCCAGGTTAACCCGGCAATCAAAAACCAGACTCCAACCGCTCCACCGACTTGAACTCCCCCTAAATTCTGGAGGTCAAACCACTGACTTAGAAGTACCAAGCCTGCGGTTGCAACCAGTGGTGCAATGATTAAGCCCACCCATCGTCGAATAGGAGCTATTTTTGTGGCTATCAACGGAGGGATGTTCAGGAGGGGCGAGATTGCTGCTAATCCGATTAACCAGCCTAACAGGTGTAGCCCATACCAAGCCATGCGGCGATCGCGATACTGGCTATCATTAGTTCTTCCAAACGTGGCATCCAGCCACCGCAGTGCTGCCTGATGACTACCATCACTAAACAAAATGGTGATGTGTTCAACACCCGGAATGACCACCAGTTCTCGTCCCTGACCTGTTGCCAGGCTCGTGTTCTCTCCCCCCGCCTGTGCCAGCAATCGTTCGGCATTGCTCACAAATCCTCCCTCTCCACTCCCTACCTGTAGTTGCAGATTTTGGGGAGATTGGGGAGTTACATTCGCCCCTGTTGGAGAAACCGCAATGGTTGCCGCAAAGCGATACCTTCGGTCAGCTTCGCTAACGCGCTCACGAATCCCAGCATTCATCACAATGCCGCTACCCATAGAGTGCCCCAACAGTGCCAAGCGACTTGGGTCAACCTGGGGTTGTTCTAAGAGAGCTTGCAAAGCGACATCCAGGTTCTGCTGTAGCTCATAACGCTGTAAGCGAGTCCCATTCGCGCCATGTCCATCAAAATCCCAGAGCATGACCGCATAACCTGCATGAGCCAGGACGTGTCCATAGCCCAACATCAACTGTTTGGAGCCTGCAAACCCATGTGCAACCAACACTCCTGGGATTTCGCTCGCCCCTTGAGGAGCCAGGTAGAGCAGAGGAACTCCCTCTTTTTGGAACGACCGTACCTCCAGTCCAGAGCGGGCGACAGCGATTCCTAACCAGGACAAAACAATCAGCAGAATCGCGAGTAGCAGGAGTCCCAAGCGTTTATAGTTTAATTTCACAGACTTCAGCCCACGTCCAAACACCTCCTACTGGTGTAACGCAAAACAATCTTCAGGATTTGAAAATTTAGCCAACATCTCGAAGTTAGCGATTTATTGTCAGAAATGAAAATCAATTTCTTCTTGGCCATCGCTCCAACACTGCGATCAAACCCGCTTTCCTTGATCAGTGAGGTGAACTGAAGCCGTAAAACTCACTACTCCAGTTCACCCGCGACAGATTGCCAATCTGGAACTGATTGTAACGGCTTCAGGCAAGGATCAACGCTTTCGATCCATTTTCACTCGCTTATTCGGGTCTTGCTTGTAAACCCAGGACAGGAATTTCTGTAGCTGCGGATCTTGCTTCAGCTTCTCCAGCGTGTTCAAGTGCAGTGCCAGATGGGAGTTGTCGTAGAGTGTATGGATTTGGCGGTAGCGGGCGGTGCAGGTATGGAGAAACCGTAGCGGATCGGCAATCCATTGAAGCAGTTGCCCTTGGGGAGGTGTTGTAACAACGGGAGGGAGAGTCTTGATCGGAGCATTAGGCAAGTACAAATATCTTGTGCTTTGTGATTAGAGGGACAAGAAGCGTTTCATCCTCTGTTGTCGTGACGAACGCCTGTCACTTTCATTCGGAGACGATCGGAGGGAGCAACGGTAATACCGCGACGGGTCGGGCGGATGGGTTTGGAGTTGACCAGCGACATCTGGAAATGTGACACCATTTGAAACAGCACGAGTTTCATTTCAAATAGGGCAAACGCAGCACCAATGCAACGACGATCGCCGCCACCAAAGGGTAAATACTCGTAGGGTGAATACTGCCGCTCTAAAAACCGTTCAGGTCGAAATTGCTTCGGTTCTGGATAGACGGACTCCCGATGGT
Source organism: Phormidium tenue FACHB-886 (assembly GCF_014764505.1). Lineage (GTDB taxonomy): Bacteria > Cyanobacteriota > Cyanobacteriia > Elainellales > Elainellaceae > FACHB-886. The sequence goes on along the minus strand of NZ_JACXWX010000064.1, from coordinate 4,567 downwards.
GCGCCAGATAGATGGATGGCATAATCACTGTTCCCGGTTCCAATCCATAGCCTGCAATCTCGATCGGTTGCTTAACGATGCGTGGAAACGCACTGAGCGCAATAGGATACAGTCGCAATGTCTCCTGGCAAATCGCTTGTAGGTAGGGTAAGCGGGCAACTGCCATTGGGTCAGCATCGGTACCCAGCCCCTCAAATTCTGCCAGTAATTTGGTTCTCACATCCGGCAGGGAGACAATCCAGTACAGTGCCCAGGCTAAGGCAGAGGCAGTCGTTTCATGCCCAGCAAACAGTAGGGTAATGAGTTCATCCCGTAACTCCACATCACTCATGGGTTGCCCTTCAGCATCACGGGCTGCCATCAGTAGTGCCAGAATGTCTGTTCGGTCACTGTCAGGTTGATTGCGGCGGTCGCGGATCTCAGCATAGAGCAAATCATCAACCTGCTGCCGTCGTTGCAAAAATTTCCCCCAGGGACTCCATCCCCATTCCTGCTGCAAGAACGGGTAGAACAGGAACATCGCACCCAGGGGTGAGCCAAAACCATCCAGCATCCGGCTCATGGTCTGACGCAATTGTTCATACCGTTGTCCTTCCTTTAGCCCAAACACCGCCCGCAAAATCACTTGAAGGGAAATGGACTGCATGACTGGACGCACTGCGAAGGTTGTGCCAACCCGCCATGAGCGGATGACTTCGGCTGTGATGGATTGAATGACCTGGGCGTAGGAACGCATTCGATCACCATGAAAAGGTGGCATCAAAAGCTGTCGCTGTCGTTGGTGGGCAGTTCCTTCGAGCAGGACGATTCCGTGTTCTCCGATGAGTTCTTTCAGGATTTGGTTACCTCGTCCGGCACCCAGTTGCTCTGGCTTAGCAGTGAAAATCGCTTCTAACGCTTGGGGACTGCTGAAGTAAACCAGAGCAGGTTTTGCATCGGGTTGAGAGACGCGGTAATCATCCCCGTAGGCTTGACGGCGCGCCTCAATTGTTTCAAGCGGTTGAAATAGAAAACGCAACCCCCAAAGGCGACGCTGCCAGATAGAGGTTTTAGGCGGACCATTGAGCGATCGCAGAGAGGTACTGACCATGCGTTCAAGTTCATGAGGACGAGCGAGGGCTGAACGTGCCAACCACATCTTCCAGGTTAAGATCTCACACCGCTCCCTGGGCACTTCCTAATGTTATTGAGTCCGTCAGCTACACCTGATCACTACCCTTTGTTGAATTCTAGTTGCCCGACGTACTCGTATTGCCCATACTGTTGATTGCCGCTAAACAAGCGCACTTCGTAAGTGCCAGTACCCGGTAAAGGACAAGATAACTGAGGCTCTTGGCTGATTTGCTCGGAACATTTTTCAGCTTGCCCACTTCCCTTGACCCCATAACTCGCCATTAACCATCGCTGATTTGGATTTTGAAGCTGGATCACGGCATCGTCTCGAACATCCGTTTGCGATCGCGTTGGTGAGATGAGTTTCAATCCTTGAGCAAAGAAATTAGGGCGCAACATGGGCTGCCGTAGAAAATCTCCGCGAGACATGGGTTGCGGTAAAAGTTGCCAAGCCGGATCGTCAGGAAAGTGGCTAATAATCATGACTTCTGGCGGCGGAAAGAGATAGCTCACGCTATATCGTTTAGTGAAGCCAGATGCATCCACATAACCGCTATTCCAGGTGGCATCAATCAAGTACCAATTTCCTTCAATCTTGGCAGCATTCCAGGCATGACCATTGCCATTGAGATCACTAATCTGACTACGGGAATCCCCGACGACATACACGATTTCTTCCCCGATCGCCTGCCCCAATGCTTCCAGTAGCTTGGCATATCCAGCACAAACTGCTTTCCGGGTGCGAAAGACCGTTTCCGCATCTTGAGGCGGACGAGGCGCTTGTCCAAAGTAGGCAGGTGCATCATAGGCGATGCGATCGGCAACATAATCGTGCAATGCCTTGACCCGTAAAAATGGATCTTTTTCCTGTTGAGCGATGTATTGGGCGACCGATGCAATGCTGGTTTCAACAGAGGGAGGCATCTGAGCAACCACAGGATGGATGCTTGCATCAACCGACCACAAGTTTGTCCGATTAGTTGTAGAGGGAACTGGAGCAGGTTGTGATGCAGGCTGCGGTTGTGGGAAAGTTTGACTGCTTGGGGTTGGCTGCGGAGAGGGTTGAACTTCAGGTTGGGGAGTGGGGCGAATATCTCTGGTGTCGGCGTACTGCGTGTAGGGATTCTGATGAACTGCCAGATACAGCCACTCCAGTCCGTTTGCCAGTTTGAACAACGATCGCCGTACCAGTTCAATTTGGGGTTCCTGCCTGCCATCCAACATCCAGTCGCCCCGTGTTGAAAGGGCTAGAAACGACGTTTGGGGGCGTAGTGCCAGTAGGCAAGCCAGAAAAATGAGGTTGAGTAGCAGGGTTCGCAGGATGATGCGATCGCCCCAGGTCAAAATTTGCGGTTTGAGATTGCGTCGCTTTCTACCCCACAGATCCCAGGCGATCGGGAGCAGGGGAAATAGGAGAATGCCAGAGAGGACGGCTAACCAGGTTGGACCATTCGTATATGCGACCAGGGAGGATGCTAACCACACACCTAGAACAGGTGTCAGGAAGACCAGCAAGGTCAATAATCCTTTCAGCAGCAGAATAGGTAGGTCAAGGAGAAGGAAGCGCATAAGACCTAGAGAATGGTTAGCCTAACTCAAGGATGCCCAATCGGATGAACAGACGTTTAAGTGGTTGAGATAGATAACGAGATTAAACTGGGTGGGGGTAATTTGGGTAAATAAAATCTTTGAGCGATCGCTTCCTGATTGAATTAACCGACATATGAAGCTCACACCACCTTGCGTCAGCAGGTGGAGGGGTCAGTGCTAACCTGAAGATTGCGAGTCCACAGATCAGACAAACAAGCCCAGCTTCTAGGCGAGTGGCGGGAACTTTTGCCCGACCACTCCTCACTGTCCTTACGGCAAGTGAGCCTAAGAATCCCTCTGGCAGCTATATTTTGGGAGCCATTCAGGTCAGCGTTGTAGCGCTTGCCAGGAGGGGAATTTTGCCAGAGCGTAATTTTTTGAGTCACGTTGCACCACTCCAGAACCGTCATAGGCGAGTTTGGACGTATAAGCAGCAATCACATCCAAAGCCTTGCCTCCAACCTCTTGCCACTTCATTTCGGTGAAGCTGCGAATCATCGCTTTAAGCCAACCGTGGAACCGTTGTCGCAAGGTAGAACCCTTTCTGCCTCCGGTTGCCTTCCAGCCCTTCAGATTCTCAAACACAATGGCTTGAGCATTGAACTGTTTGGCAACATCCACGATTCGCTTCGAGACGTGGTGAGCAATGTTCTGGTTGATATGGCGACATTTGCGATAGGTCTTAGAGCAGAAGCCCTTGCACAGTTTTCCGCCCTTACCCATCGTTTTACTTGCTCTGACGGACACCGATTTCAGCCGTTTATCCCTGCGGGCTATGTCTCTTCCGGGATGAATAAATTCACGCCAGATTACAGTACCGTCGAAGGTGACAACTGAAAACGTTGCTGTTGTATTGATTCCCAGGTCAACGGCAACCACGTTTGAATCAGGTTGTCGCTTCATTGGGTGGCACTCGAATGGGACTGAAAGATGGCAATTCCGCTCATTGAAGATGAGCGAAGGCGATAACAGTTTGTTGCTATCAACCTCATGTCGTTCTCTGAGCCATGCAGTTTGTAGCATTGCCCTTTGTACAAAACTGGATAGCATCCAGCATTGGCGTTCAGGGTTGGAGGTTTGGCATCCCGCTTGCTGCGAATGCCTGATTGCCATTCCCGATAGCGGCTGACAAAGCTGCTGACTTGCCCAACTGCAAACGCAATTGCACCTCTGCGGTAGTAGCTGGGGAACTTGTGAAATACCCGGTCAATGGGATATTTCACATCAGGATTTTGAGCAGTTTAATGCACCAACCGCTCAACAGCAGGAATAACCTGCTGACTGCTTAAAATCCCTAATTCCGACGACCAATGGGTAAAGACAATCCCCACCAAATGCCTGCACAAACGGCGATAAACCTTCACCGTTTCGGCAAGCAGCACACGCTGTTCAGCCGTTGGGTTCAGGCTCCATTTGTCAGTGCGAATGATGAGGTTTCGGGTTAGCATAGAGCGATTGTACTAGCATAGTGATTGCTTTGACAATGAAGCTTAAGCCCTACGGTTACTGCTTTGGAGCGCTCAACATTCATATAGTGTTTGTCGCAAATCATTTGCCGAATGGCGGATAGTACGGCTGAACGGCTCAATACTTGGACAACGAATATGTAAGCCTTCCATTGGAGCTAGTTGCTCTTTACTGGATCCGACTGTCCAAACCCCTACTCCAAGCGGATTTACCTCAAAGCTCAACCAATCGGGGTGTTCAGGGTTAGGGTTTGCTGGGGAAGGGTTTCGATCACTTAGTAGCGTTTCTCCCCTAGAGCGTGTTATGCACTTTTGGGATTGGCTAGAGTGGGAGTATGGAAAGAAAAGTATACCCAACAGATGTGAGCGATGAGGAGTGGGCATTTGTCGCTCCTTAC
>NZ_JACXWX010000063.1 GCF_014764505.1 Phormidium tenue FACHB-886 | reverse complement strand
TGCTGCGCCTCTTCTAAGCTGTCAACAGGCAGGGTCGTCAGCAGCACCCACCGGATTGCTTTTTCTCCTTCAGGCGGGGTTGCTTCTGCGGCTTCGATGACGTTGACCGCCATCCCAGCACCGGCGAGTAGATGCGCCGGTGCTTGTAGCCACACTTTCACGCTTCGGATACTCAAAGTGGCACGCCGAGCTATTCGCCGGGGCGTCCTCTGCAACTCGATCGTTGCTTCTCCTATCACAGGGGCTACCGCGATCGCCTCAAATAACGGCTGGACTTCGCCGCTTTCACTGCTCTGGGTCTTGCGGTTCTGCGCAGCCCGGATCAGCAATTCACTGTTGTCCCGGCGCGGCGCGGCGAAGAGTTCATAGATGTCCGCCTCGCGATCGCCGATTGTGATCACTTTCGTCTCTCTGGCGATCTGGCTTTGTGCGGACTCAAGTCCCTCTAGCCACCGCACACTCTCCTTCTCGGTGATCTCCCGTCGCCGCTTCGGGCTGCGCCGTTGCTTGTCTCTTGCCCACACCGCCTGGTGCAGAATGCCTAACGGGATGCCACTACTGCTGGCAGCCAAGACAGTGTGCATCTTTAACCCTTGTGCTTCGGGGTTGCTAATCGGTCCCACTCCACTCAGGTGCTTCTGGCTGCTGTAGTCTAACTCGCTGGTGTCTTGGATCGCCAGCACCACCTCGTGCTCAGCGATCCGTTTGAGCGTTTGTTGCTGATGTCCGCTCAGGATCGCATCAGCATCGATGCGCCGATTTGCCCAGAACTCATAGATGCCTTGCATCGCGCCATTGTCTCGACTCACCTGCGGGATGCTCGCATTCGGGGCGCTGGCGATGTCTTCGATTAGCTGCACGAGCCGTTGCGTTCGCCGCTTGTCACCCAGTTCCGTTCCTCCAACCTCTTCCTCTGCCCAACTCATGCTCGTCATCTCCACTTCGATGACTGATCAGCTTACCTCATACGTCCTTTTTGGGGCATAGCCTTTAGCTCTTCTCGATCGCCCTAGTTCTCACTTACCATTACTTTGGTGCTTTTTCCTGCCTACAGTTCCTCTTCATAGTCACTCTGCTTTCCCTCGCCTCGATCCCACCTTACCCACGGAAACTGTCAGGCTTAAGAATACTCTTTGGCTCCATCTTGAAGACCGCTGCGTTTAGCTTCGGCTTTACCTTTTGTCGATCTAACTTGTCCCGTTTGTGCAGCACCGTCGAAACCGCTTCTCTTAGAGTTTGCCTCAACGCGATCCGCATCATTCGCTCCAACAACTCGCAATTACCACCGGTAAGTACTCTTTACCACGCCGCCTAATCACCAAAAATTCCATCCCTATTTCATCAAATACAGATGAAACTAGCTTCCTAACCCAATTCTAGTACTTCACAAAATATACTCGATTCTCCTTTATTCGTTTACTTCTACTTCCTTACCTCTTTCATTTACACAAGAATGCAAAAGTGACTTTGCCTGGATATTAATAGCATATAATTATATCTAAGCAGATACTTTAGCCTTTGTTTACTTTTATCTCTTTTTTGCCCGCTCTACTCGCTTAACCACTCACTATACATCAATCTCAGCCTCGTTAAGCAGCTTCAAAAATTTGTGTCTCCATTGTTGCTCTTGTTCATCTCCCTTTACCCTCTGAAACTTTTCTTCTCCTTTGTTGTCTACTTCTGTTAAAATTCCCTCTCCTTAACGTTCGATCCTCCTTCTCCTAAATCCCCCTATCCCTCTCTTACCAACACTCTCTCCTCCTTTCACTTTTGTTGAGAAAGATGTGACTAAGGGATAGCCCTCTGCCTTTCAACCAAACCTGGCACTCAACCTCAACATTCTATCCAACAGCTTGGCGGCAGTGGGCGACCGACAGGGCGCACTCCAGGCTAGCCAAGAAGCCGTCGCAATTCATCAAGAATTAGCCGCAGTCTCACCCTCTGCCTTTCAACCAAACCTGGCAAGCAGCCTCCACAATCTATCCAACAGCTTAGCGGCAGTGGGCGACCGACAGGGCGCACTCCAGGCTAGCCAAGAAGCCGTCGCGATTCGTCGCGAGTTAGCCGCAGAAGCACCCGCTGCCTTTCGACCTGTCCTGGCACAAAGCCTCAACAATCTATCCAACAGATTGGCGGCAGTGGGCGATCCACAGGGCGCACTTCAGTCCATCCAAGAAGCCGTCGCAATTCATCAAGCGTTAGCCGCAGAAGCACCCGATGCTTTCCGCCCGGACCTGGCACTCAGCCTCAACAATCTATCCATCAGCTTGGCTGAGGTCGGCAACCGACAGGGCGCACTTCAGTCCATCCAAGAAGCCGTCGCAATTCATCAAGCGTTAGCCGCAGAAGCACCCGATGCTTTCCGCCCGGACCTGGCACGCAGCCTCAACAATCTATCCGTCAGATTGGTGGCAGCGGGTGATCCAGAAGCGGCACTAGAAGCTGGACAAGAAGCCGTTGAACTATACCGAATTCTGCTTGAACAACAACCTAGAGCTTACAGATACACTCTTGCTAATAGTTTGGGCACCTTAGCAAGGTGCTTGCAGCAGCTGGCTTTGACCACTGAGGCAATCGAGTCAGTTCAGGAAGCCATCGAACTAGGCGTTGTGCTGCTGCAGGACAACGTTCAGATGCACGCAGCATTCGTAGAAATGATTGTTGGGTTCTATCAAGAACTCTGCGAGCAGAGCCAAACTTCGCCTGATGCGGCATTACTATCGGAAATCAAAAGACTCCTTCCTCCAGCCGATTAATGTCGTTTAATAGGCTGTTTGACCACTCTTAACACATTAAATGTCCTCTAGAGAAATCCTGAAAACTGCTTACATCAAACCTTTCAGGAGTTCTCAATAGAACTCAGAAACTAACACATTAAATGTCCGAACTCCGCGAAATAGCCGATTTTGGACATTTAATGTGTTAATTTCGCCAAAAAACAGGATTAATTTTTACGCTTCTACACAGCCTAAGATTGCCAAAGCCTTGCTCTCAAAAGCTTTTAACGTCTTCCCTTCAAGTTGGCGGACATTTAATGGCTCATACTTACTTTTGGTGAAGCTTAGAGAAATGAACAGCCTCAGTGAACAATGCTTTGAACACAAACCGATATATTGATCTAATTTCCACTAAATCGAGAATAGGAAGAAGAAAAAGATATGGCTTTCTTCAATTCAGAATGATTAACAGATACGGCAAAATGAATGCGTTGGCAAAATATCGCATCCGTTAGATTTTCATTTGAAGCTACTTAACTTGCCAAGAAAAACCGTCGCTCTAACAGATCAAGACTTGCTCGTCCATACATCTGACGCTTCAGCATTTTCAAGCGATTGATCTGCCCCTCAACTTGCCCATTGCTGGTTTCTAGAGTTACCCCTGCTTTGACCGCATCGTAGTCCTCTTTTAGGCTTCGAGCAAAGCGTTCAAATTGCACCCTAGCAGTATCTTTCTTGGTGAAAACGGGTGAGTTTGTGAAGTCGGTAAGGTAAACTCACTGGCTAGAGGGATTCCAAATCTTCGCTCACCTACTCGCAATTAAGAACATTGCTAAAAAGTGAACGATGCCCATTTGAGACTGGAAACCTGCCCCCAATCGTTTCACTATTGAGTTTGGCGATCGGTTTTTATCCTGAGTTTTATCTTTGATATAATCCAGTTAACACATCTCTATCTTGTCATCCGTTGCATTAACTTCTGTAAAATTCAAATCATATAAGCATTCTTATTCAATTGCCTCAATTTGAACCTGAACAATGCCAGTATTAGTTATGCCTAAAGCTTGAGCGGCTGCCTCAGACAAGTTGATAATTCTACTATCTTCTTGGGGAAATCGGTCGTTGATACGAACTATTACTTCTCGGTTGTTACCCAAATCTTTTACTCTTACTTTTGTTTCAAACGGAAATGAAGCGTGAGAAGCAGTTAATGAACGCTTATCAAAACGTTCCCCACTAGCAGTAACTTGACTTTGAACTTCATCACCAGACCAAGATGCAAATCCTCTTTGCACAACAAGTCTCGAGTGACGATTAATCAAATTCTTTAAGTAAACATTGCTATTTGACGGGGAGTGAATTGATGTGGGTCGTTCAGCTGAAGAATCAGGATTCCACTGGGGAGGGTGAGACTTTGCTTCCGTTCTCCACAAGTTAGTAAAAATGTAAGGTTGAAATTGGCTTTGTAAATCTAGAACATCATTAGTTGATTGAGAATTACAAGCATTCGTCAGACAAGATTTACCTTGAAAAACAAGCCAACCTGAACAAAGAGCTATTAAACAAATTCCAAGTTTGTGAAATCGTTTAATATACTTTTTTCGTACTTCAGTAGAATCACTCAACTCATGCCTTTTCCGTGCTTCTTCCTGCGGGTTTTTAGAAGAATAGTTGGATTCACCGGCAATTAATTGCGCAGAGAGCTTAGAAGATTGTAAGTTGGCAGGAATTTTTTTAAGCTCTTCTATAATTAAGCAATCAACCCGATTCACCCAGAATCCTAGCATTCCATTCTGAGCTGCACGCTCTAGAATTAATTTTAACAGATTTTGATTTTCTATTTTTTGTTCGCTATCCAAAGAAACATTGAGATAGTCTTTAATATGTTTAATGTTATCTAGTAGTAGATAGTCGGGTTCAGAGTCGGTATTAGCTTTATAAGAGCGTTCAAGCGCCAACCATGCCTCTTTTAACTCGGAATCAATGATCTTTTCTAAAGATAAATTGATTCCTTCTAAAGCACCAGACGAAATTGCTGGCATCCACGCATTAGACTCAAAAATTGATTGAACGATTGAATAGGCTTTTAGGCGAATAGTAGCTAACAAATTATCAGCGTCTTCAACCTTGTTGTCATTGTTTAGTTCGTGACAAGCCTGAGCTAATAGCTTTTCTAACGTATAAGAACCAGAAAAGCGATATAAAATTAGATAGCGTTCAATAAAACAGGAGACAGGTGTAAAATCGAGAGGATGCAAGTCTTTAAGTGTCGGACTTTGAATTAATTTCAAAGCAAGTTCATTAGTGAAATAGTTAGTAATTTCCACTTGAGTATATTTGGATGTTGCGGCTAACCTTCTTATCAGCTTTGGAAATAGCTTTAAGAATATTACTAGGGATAAAGTGTCATCAAAATCCAGATTTATGACATATGCAACTACCTTTTTAAGAATTACAAAAAGATCGTTTTCTAGCCTAATAGATTTCAATAGAGTTTCATACAGCTTATAAGCTGCAACCTGACTCTTTAGAAACTCAATCTCTTTCTTGATTTGAGAAAAACTAGTCTGTATATTAGCGTTGACATCAGAAACCGCTTCAAAATTAGAATACACATCCTTAGTAAAACGTTCTAACAGAAAATTGCGTAAAGCTTTTTCCCTTGGCACGTTAGATGAAGCATGAATTTTAAATTGCTCGTAAATATCTTCCAGAGCAACTCGACATTCTTCATTACAAGTAATACATTGCATTTCATCCGGCGCTTCGTATTGTCCAAACTTTTGTAGAACAATTTTTCTTTGAAGTCTGGAAAGATTTAGTTTTTGAATTGTTTTGACTAGAAAAATTATATATTGAAGCTGAAGAAACAACTTGTCTGAAGCGGTCATAGTTTTGTCTCCACAATCTGTAGTTTTTACAAAATCATAGTGAGGTTTTATCGACGTCATTAACAGATTGATTCAACTGAGCCCTATATCGCTCTAATGAGCCTTTTTTGATATTTAAGAAAAACTTCTTTGTACATTGTAATAGTAAAAGAGTAAGTTCGCGTTCAGTATATTTACCTTCAGCAGCTTTCTTTTCAATCATTTTTGGAACTTCTGCTGCCAGTTCTTTTAGTATATCTTGCGAGGAATAACTTTCTTCTGAACTCTTTAATTTTAAAATTAAGGAATCAATAAAATCTTCTACTTCATCCCAAACTATGGGCACGGATTGTTCAAAATTTTCAAGAGAAAGAATACTCTCTTGCAAACTAGCAATTTGAAGTTTTAGAGAGGAAATCTCTTGCGAAGCAATCTGAGGCGAATTGACAATAATATCCTCATAAATAAGCAAACTTGCTTTATCAAAAGTTTTGTATCGGTCTTTGAGATATTTTATTAGAAGAGTTTCTTTTCCTTTATTGTCTCCAAGGATTTTCATCTTTTTATAGACCTGGCTCATTCTCTTTTGAACTGCACCGTCCGAAATATTTAGAATTTGAGCAATCGCTTCATAAGCTAGTGGGCTTCCTTGTTGCCCGCCAAACCTCAAAATAAAAACCGCATTTTCCTGAGGACTTAATCCATGCTCTATTGCAATTTCATGTAAAAAAACTGTATGGAAACACAAGAACATATTCGCTCCTCATCATTTATATAAACGATTTATAAAATTCCAAATATCTATATCTAATAAATTAAGAAAAGCTGAGAACAGCAATCATCCTTAAGACAGAAATGATTCTTTGATTAAAACTAAGCGCAGGAATACAGTGTTTCTATCTATATTCTGTTGCAACTAATATAAAGCAATTTTTTACTAGAAATCTAGTAAAAAAGCTAGCTTAACTTCTTCCTAATGAAAAATTTTATTGCAATTCTGCTTATTAGTGACAAATACTCTGAATTACTGAGAGAAACAGAGCATTTAAGATGTTCAGTAGCTTTGTATACTCAATTGTTTTGCACTTGGAACTAATTAAATTTTTCTACCATGGAAAAGGAGATATAGCCTAAACCCCAGCTATATCAAAGCTTCTTCTACGGGTACGTGACCCCTTCTTGAGAGAAAAAGTGGGCTAGAAGGGAGATCTATTACCCCCAATCCCTATGACCCCAGAAGATCAAGCACAACTGCAACAGAGAATTGATACCATTGCCCAGATTCTCTATCGCACTACCCCTGCCGAGCAGTTACAAACATTAGAAGGGATTGAGAAAACCATTTGCCAACAAACTCAGGAACTGGTGTTACCTCAGATCGATGTATTTTTATTGCAACAACGACTGCAACAACTGAATGATGCCCGCGAACGCTAAAGAGCATTTTAGGAACGCCGCGCATTACCAGTCAACAGTCCAAACGCTTACACGTCAAAGCGAGTACTCAAATCAGTCCGATGTTGGAGAGATGCTGTTTACGTGTTAGTGCGAATATGTCATATCAGCACACATCTGACGATGTTGAACTATTTACTGGAATGCGGGTGAGTGCAAAAACGCAACAACGCCTAGTACAGCGTCAGTCGTTTGAGGCTCCCCCGGTAGAAGAAGTGGTGAAAGAAGTGAGCATCGACGGTGGAACGGTGCGGTTAATTGTAGAGCCAGGGGAGGAGTCACAATGGAAGCAGTACAAAGCGGTGCATCTATCCCCTGAAGAAGAGTCATGAGGCATAGCTCGACGACAATCCTGCCCTATTGGCGTGGCTCAATGAATTAGAGTTTAAGTAACACTAACAGTCTTGTTAGCAAGTTCCTCTTCTAGTTTCTGATTAAACTCTTGAAACCGGACTACATCTTTTACTTTAAGCGATGAACGAATTCCGCCCTTATGAGTATCTAACCTTACAATATTATTCTTTTTGTCAGTGACTCGAACACATCCTTCTATGAGATTCAATCTGTAGAAGGTGCCATCATAGCAACGACTGCCATCTACATCAGAAAACCCAATTTCCAAAAGTGTTCGTTTGGCAATATCCTTCACTACTGAACCATACTTATAAGCAAGGATTCTACTAACAAAATTTTGATGCTGACGTTCTAGCTTTTCTAATATGTCTAAATCAGTTTGTGGCGGATTTCTACAATCAGCAGATTGTTCTTGAATTAGCTCATATAGCGAATCGTCACTATAAATATCGCAAAGCGAACACAGAAATTCATCTGGATGCTGTACTTCAATCCCCCAAGGATCTAGTGAATCTTGGGGGAAATCTTTAAGATTAGCAGTAACAATTACATCTACCCTAGCAACGACCGCCGCAGCCAAAACGTGACGATCCCCAAAGTCATTTGTCATTTCTCCAATTAACTGATTGGGAACTTCGACAACCGCGTCTGGAAATGCTCTGACGATATATTGCTTATGACGCTCAGCCTTCTGTAATGGTATATTTCTTCGCAGAACTAAATTTCGGCTCGCATCATTCAAAATTTTTTCCGAAAAGTGAATACAATAAAAGCGTTTTTCTGCAGCACGCATTAACGTATCACATAAGGGCATTGGCAGAATAACACAGGAGTCCAGGAGTGCTTGAATCACTGCTCTCTTCTAGCAATCAGAGTCACCTCCATCATAGTCATAGAAGCCTTCTTCCTGCAGAAATCCCGTGAATTCACGTAGAGTTGAACGCCTATCTGCTTCTTGTTGTTGCCTGTAAGCTACCAGATCCTGGAAACGGATGCGACGATGTGCTCCTACTTTAGAGAAAGGAATTTTTCCTCCCTTAAGAAGCTTGATCAGGGAAGGACGTGACATGTTGAGGTAATCTGCTGCTTCTTGCGTAGTAAGTTCACCATGTTCTGGAATTAGGTGAAGTGACTGTCCTGCAGATAAAACTCGAACAATATTACACAAGATCTCATAAACAGCTTCTGGAAGCGGAATCTCTTCTCCATTAGTTCCTACCAACTTAGCCTGTGAAGCTTGCCCGTCAAGCAAATTTTCCAACTGCTTAATGGTCTGAGCATCTTTGCTCTCAGGTACGATCGTCGTAGCATCGATGGGCTTTCTAAGCATAGCATCCTCTCTAAATCCCCTATATATCCCAAGAAAACTTGGGTCAGCTCTCACAATCATTTCTACCAAAGCCTTTCCGCACTGCAGAGAGACTTTGACAAACATTTCAGGAGTTAGACTTGTTAAACGGTAAACTCCTCATGGGGTCCTGTACGAGGGGTTGGCAAACAACCACCTTTTAAGGTGAGGGTTCTTCTTATATATACCCTAACAATACAATGGTATAGCCGCAATATCCGAAATATCTGAAATAATCGAAAAGTTTAAGGAGACCTGATTCAAATATAGAACCCAGTCTAGCTACAAGTCTGTCGATTTTTAGGATTACCAACAGAAGCTAAAAGTGAGTTTGTGCGGATTGAGAGCAAGCTGCTCTATAAAGGCTAGAGCGTGGTCATCTTGTCAGGCACTCGTATAGTCTTCAAAAGAGGCAGTAGGAGAAGCAACAAGGGGAAGTGGCAAGAATGCGGAATTTTAAGAGGGCAGCCTAAGCAAGCCACTAAAAAATAATTTCTGCAATTTTTACCTTTTTTGCGATCCCTGCTATGTTTGTCATTTGTCACAGTAGGAATGTCCGTGTCACCTTTAAGAGATTTTCAGAGGTTTTCTTACCTAAAAACCTAGAAATACAACGTTTCTGAGTGTTATACATTAATGTACAACACTCAAAATAAAAATATTTTTTTGTTTTTGTTTATACGACCAAATAGTTTTAACTTCAGTGCAAATGCGTAATAAAGCAAAGGCGGTAACATACCCTTAAACCTTTTATTTTCAGGCTATGCATGAAACTCCATACTATAAATCAAGTTAATGGCGATTGACGCTCGATGATACTATCGCTATAGTTGAATTATCCAAAGAAATTAACTGTGCCCAGGACATAGGTGCTGACAAGTACCTTTGCCCTGGGTTATGCTTTGTGAGAGGCATGGTTAATTTCTTTGGACAGATTTTCCTGCCTCTGGTCCTTTCATATTTGAGGCACTAAATCATGGCTTCCTTTGATTCAGCCCGCACTAGCGGGCAAATTTCTAGTACTTCTGCACAAGCTCAGCCAGAATTAGAGAAGGACAAGCTTCCTGTCAGTCAATCTGGATTCGCGCTAAAGCTCGCGTCACAAAAACATTTGATTGAGTTTAGTGCACAAGGAACGGCAGTTGCCCTTACGGCATTGCTGCTTCTGGCATTGGGAATTGGTTGTGCATGGCAACATACTCAGGCATCCTCTAAGAGCTCACAGACAGCAGAGGAAATTCACAAGTAGTTACAGCAAAACAAAAATTCTTTACGCCCCCGCTAACCAGCGGGGTTTTATTGGCTAAATACAGTGGTCAATCCCAAGCGCGCTAATCTTGTACCACTAAATATAGTGATTCTTCTGAAGGAAATGAGCGATTCGATCGACTGTCGCTTTGTCCTCATCAGTAAGACGTTCTGAGGCTGCATCTACAATTGCCTGCCCGTACCGTTGCACTACTTGGCGATAGTCTGCCACGTTGAAGCAGCACTCTAGTTCCTGCTGAACCACTTGGATTTGCGCTTCTTCCTCAGGGAGAGTAGAAACTTCCTCAAATGTCTGCCAGCACTGATAAAAACGGGTTTGAGAATCCAGATCAGCCTGAGCAGTAAAAGCATCTAAAATCTGCTGCTGTTGTGTTTTAGAGCAATGCTGATAGCGATCGTAGAACTGCTGAAACGATTCAATTGAGTCGATAGCCAACATTACTTGTAGCGCCCGCTGAAGGGCATCTAAAGGTAGAGGTAAGCTGTCCACATTGTCTAGACTGTCCACCTCTGTTGAAGTTCCCGAAACTCGCTCTACATGCGGCTGTCCACATTGTCCATTTGAATTAGGGCAAGGTTGAAGATCTAAAGTTAACTCATCAAGTTTTATCTCGTCAGCCATTGCAGCAACTTCTGCAAACGTCAAACTAAACCTCTCACTTTGGACAGTTGATCCACCCTGGACAACCGCATCCTGCAAAGCTTCTAATCTGTCCACCCCTCCCTTTGCAATGTCTCCTTCTTGGACAAACTGGACACCCGCAGTATGTAAGACTTCCGATGTCTCGAGCGGTTTGGGAAGTGGATCAGCGGATGGATTCCAAAACTGCTCAAATTCTTCCAGTCCACCTTCAGTGCAGTTCCGCTTGGTGCAAGTCCAAAGGGGATTGTCAAATTCGGTTGAGATGCTGGAGTGAAACACCCCAGTTAGAGGAATGATTCCGCGCCAGTGTGCCGGAACCCGCGATCGCTCTCCCCGCACCATTGGACTCCAACCGCGATCGACGTAGTTGCGAGGTAGCACAGTCCGGAGATGAGCAATAAATTTGCTTTGCCCCAGCGGAGTGTAGCCGTGCTGTTGGCAGTAAACCACGTACCAACTATGTAGCTGATTATGGGACACTGTTGCCTCTGCCGCTGCGGATGGACGCAGACACAGATCGATGAAGCTGCGCGTCGAGTCACCATAGAGCGCGGCATCTAGCGCCAAGGACTTCGCTCGCTCGCTGGCAGGTGGAGCCAGTAAGATTGCATCTCGCTCAACACGAGGCATCGCCAATGCCCAAGAAATGACCTGTGCTTTGACTGCCTCTAGTTTGTTTTTAAGGTTCGGATCTGGGGTGACATTCCGCTCTCGCACTGGTAGTAAGTAGGCGCGTCGTGCCCAGCCGTCCCCGGCGTTCTCTACTTGAAGGTGATCCACAGATGCCAACCAGAATCGGCAGTTCCAGAGCTTTGAATAAGCGACTGGCGAGAACAGCGCTCGCCCGGTCATACTGCCGTTGTCCACCAGCTCATAAAAGGCGCGTAGTCCTTGCGAATAGCCACCCACGTCAGGAAAAGCAAAAATCCGCTTCCCAGTAAGATACTGATGTCGCCCCTCTGGGGTGGAGAGGTCTGAGAAATTGCTGGCTGAGCCAGCGCCTTCAGTGCCAAACAAACTGCTCCAGAAACGCCCCAGCGTCCCTTTGCCGCCGCCGGATTTACCGAGTAAGTGCGGGAAGCGACCGTAAGGAGCAGTCGGGTCTAGGAAGGCTGAGGTAAAAGCGCGAATCGGCACGAGCATTTCCTCCCCAAAGGATTCGACCACAAACTCCTCAAAGATCTTTGGGCACTCGCTGTTAGGCGTGTAGTTGTGTGGAATGACGTTCGTTAGCAAGTAGCTTTTATCGTGGGGCATGAACTGCCCTGTCCGCAAATCAACCACGCCATCGTTGAAACCGAGCAGATGCGCGTTTGTCGTTAGAACCTCTTCCTCCAGGCGGCTGCGGCAATACTTGAACGCTGACTCTTTGTGTTTATTGTTCTCGTAAGGACGCACAAAGTAAGGTTTTCCAGCGCTGTCAAAGCTGATTTTGAAGGCTTGCTGTCCGTAGTCAGCAATCAGCTTATGAATCTGGCTGTCGGTTTTGTATTCCCAATAGCTTCCGTTCCAGCGGTAGAACGCAGAATTCAGCACCACCCAATCCCCCTGCTCCCCGCCGAATAGGACTCGATAAGTTGAGCCGTCAAACTGCTGGCGGGTGACGCAATACTCGAACGGTAGCCCCAGCTCAGCACAAATCTCTCTAAAGGGCGCATCTGGATTGTCTAAATCGTCAGGTTGCGGGTTGTCCCCCCCACTGTTACCTCCATCGCCGCCGCTGCCGTTCCCACCTGGTGGTTTGCCGTTGCCCCCACTCTGCCGCAGCTCTACCTGTCTGTGAATCTCTGCCTCTAGCCGCCCCAAGAATTCCTCCTGCCCCAGCGCTCCGACCAAATTCGCCACGTCTGCGTGAGCCTCAATTCCTGGATCGATAGCAGTTGGTTCAAGTTGAAGATAGGGAACGCCAGCCGCCGCTGCCGCCGCTCGTAGCTTAGCGGCTTTATCGTAGCCCGATTTATCGTGATCTGGGTGGCAGGCAATCGCCAATCCTGCCGCCTGCAACTGTTGAACCAGCGCTGTGATTGCCTCCCCTGACCAGCCTGCTCCTGGCAACGTGACCGTTGCCAGTCCGAGCTGGCGATAGAGTTCGACACAGTTTTCGCCCTCAGTAACTAAAAGCGTATTCGCCCCACTGGTCTTTGCGGCTGCGATCGCTTCCTCAAAGCGATAGGGTTGCCAGTCCTCTGCCCCCCGACCGCAGACAACCTCACCAGGGGTAGCTGAGCGATGCCCAACCGTTTTCCCCTTGCGCTTGAGGGGAACCTGCTCGCCGCCTATGGCTACGAAATAGGGGAAATAGTCTTTGTCGTAGCCCTTTTCTTTGGTTGAATCTACCCACTGTACCCGTTCCACCCACTGCCGCTCACTGTAAGGAAAGCGCCACACCAGCACCGACCCGTGGATCCGGTTAGCGCGCTCCTGTGGCTGTGGACTATTTGTGGCAGGCTGAGCTAGCCGCGCTAGCACAAGTGGCTCTGGTAGTGGCACAGGAGCCGCAACCTGCTTCTGAGGACGTTTAATCGGCTTTTGAAAGCGATCTGCCCCCGGTTTCGGTGCAATGTTGGTTCGGTGCTTCTGCCGCTTTGCCCAAGGTGCTAAGCATTCTCGGATCGCGGCTCGGTGTTGTTCGGTGTCGTTGTTCCAGCAGGTGTAGCCTTGGTAGTTGTCAAAGTCAAAAGTAAGATTTTTTCCGTTACAGATAGGACACTGATAGCGGTTTCGCCCTGTGGGAGTGAGCTGGTTGCTGTAGGGACGAATGTCAAAAACTTTCTTCGTAACCGTAGCTGGCGCTATTGCTGTAGTTGCAGATGCCATTTGAAATCCTTGCAGGGTAGGGGTTTGCAAGGAACAAGGGCTTCGCCTCCAATCAAAACGATTAAAAGTTTAAGTGTGTTGACGTCTAACAGTTAAGGGTTGTAATGACAGATGTCAAGACTTTGGTTAAACTAAAAGTTGAGGGTGTCAACACCCTTCATTTAAATCGTTTGGGTAAGCGGTCAAAACCTTCGGCTAAGAAAATTTTGAATACCCTGTCCCGTAGTAGCCTTTGGCTCCGGTTAACCCCTTTGGTCGATATTCGACGGAGGGGATTAGTCGTTTAAAGGGCTTTAAGGCTTTGTCTGTGGGCTAAGTAAGCCCGAATGAACTCGATTGCTTGACTTTTCTCGACGATCGCGGCAGTGCCAACTTTGCGAATTGTCAGAAATCGATTTTCTCCTATTGTGTCGTACCTTTGTTCTTTGTGCTCTCCTAGTCTCGTTTCGTTCCAAAGTACCAGCAGCTTTGCCAATGGTCGGCGCTGGTCTTTAGATGAACCACCAAAAAGATCGCGTCGTGTTTTCCGGAGCGCTTTTTCCTGTACTGCTAACTCAACTATGGGATCAGGTTCCCATGACTTTAAGCCACCTCCTTTTCTAATAAATTGCAAAGCTTCAGTTCGCTCATTGTAGAAAACCTTTGAATTACCTAACGAGCGATTTTGAATAAGTAAAAACTCCTTGTCAGGAAATGCAATAAAAAAATCTATTTCTCTTGCCCCTTCAAAAGATAGCCCTGAATGAATCCTTATCCCTTCATTCTGAAAGGTTTCAAGCAGTTCTTCCATCAAAATCACTCGCTGGCTGACCGTTTGAAGTTGTCCCAACAACCAATTTAACGATGGCAGAGCGGCGATCGCTGATGGGCTAAAAAATGCAAACCCGGTGAATGTTCCAAAACCCAGCGCATAGCAAAGGAACTGTAGCCATGTTTGTCTACGCTTCAACTGATTCAGAATAGCTTGATTGTGCTGCCTTACCTCTTTTACCGCAAAACTAATGTGAGGGGATTCCTCCATTTCCCTCTTTGAGCTTGCGCCTCCGACCAGTTCTAGGTATGGCTCGTCCCCTGCAAACATTGCTAAACCACCTTCCCGGCTGAGAGAACTTGCTGAGCCGTTAAGCTTAGGCTGGGAAACTTCGGTGACATAATGCGATCGCTGCCTCTGAACGCTGCCTGTTTGTACCGATCTCCAACCAGCGATAGTACAAACACAACTGAGCGATCAGGATCAACTTGCCAAAATTCAGGAATACCACGCTGGGCGTACTCACGCGGTTTTTCAACGTAGTCACGCTCGTAATTCGCTGAACCGGGTTCACCCGGCGAAATAACTTCGACCACCAGCGCCGGAGCGGGCATGTCAAAACCAATGAGCGATCTCGATTGTGATTGAGCCAGCAGTGCAGCTAGACCTGCTTCGGTCAGAACCAAGAGATCGGGATAGCGCGACGTGACTTCAGTGCTTGAAACTGCAATTTCAGTCCCCCGGTGCAGTAGATAGTAGGGGCAAAATGGCAACAACATTGCAAACAAAAAGCTTGCAATCACCACATTTTCAGGACGTTCAGCACCCATTTCGACGATTACCCCATCCACCAATTCATAGTTGCCCTCTGGCAGTTCAGATGGGTCTAGTGCTGCGTATTCCTCAAAAGTTCTGAATCGTGATTTCGCTTGCGTCATGGCGATCGCCCTAGCTACTGCTATATCAGTGATAACTCAAAGACTCTAACCAAGCGCCTTTTCAATCTCGGCACCCAGACGAGCTAAAGTTTTTTCCTTAACAAAGTCAGCTGCTGCCCGTGCAGACTCAGCAAGGATGGTGTCTGTGTTAGGAGTGAGCTTGAGCGCTCCACCTAGATATCCTAATGCCTTGCAGAAGTAGTCAGAGAGGTTTGTCGACGCGAGTCTTTTCACTGTCTGATGATCGCCGTTCTGAAATGCTGTAAGTGCTTTACTGTGGAGTTCTGTTTCAGGGTTTCCTAAAACCTCAAGAATTGCTTGAACTGCCTGTCCGACTTTTTCTAGCGTTAATTCTGCTGGTTGAGTTGCTTGCATCGTTCCCTCCTGATGAGTCACTTCCAGTTTTCAAAGTTTTCAGCTTCCACTTGAGAAGCGTAGAGCTTTTCCCAGTTTCGATCCAAATGTTCCTTTACAATCCTTGAGACAAACCCAATAGCGTTGTCTCGATCGTAATGAACTCCGACCCTTAAAAGGGCTAGATTTTGCTTTCCTAGCGAAATATAATTCAGTGCTTTTCGCTCTGCGGACGGTGCTAAAGCGACATCCCGTAGGGGGCTGGGAGGAATGTTGTTGAGTTCTTGCTTGTAAGGCGGAAGCGCTTCAATTCCCTGGTTGACAACTATTTCACCCCACTCCTGAAACGGGATCTCTCTTGCAACAGCATCCTTATGGGCTAAATCTAGGTAGTAGTCTCTGTTTCTCCCAATCCACCCCCTTACATATTGCGTAATCAGAGTTTTCTCTGAGTCACCAGAACACTCTCTGAAAGCATCAATTCTTTCAGCGTCTTGAGGTGAGACATAGTAATACGAAATTATGAACCTTTCAGCCATAGCTTCGGGTGTTTCCATATTTTCGTCCATTCTCCCACTCAAAATCAAAAACTAATTCTATAAAAATTTAGCATGTTCTATAAAACTGTGTTAAATTGCTTCGTAAGCGAATAGAAAAAAATTCGCAGTGCTCGCTTTGGACACCTTGCGAATGCTTACAAATTTTTCTAAGGAGAATACGAACAATGGACAGAAGCGTTGATCTGTTTGGTTTCCAGGCTTCCTCTGGCTCACATGCGATCGTCTCTGTTTTAACATCCGATCTTTCCTATGCCCCTTCGCACGAATCCTCTACAAACGACGCAGCGAACAAAAAACTGGGCAGATGCGAACAAGTAAGCCCTCACCTCACCCCTGTTGGTGAATTGCTGAAAATTGAGCATTGGAAACCTGCAGAATCTCAGTTCTGCAAGGAGATCGCTGCTCACTACGGGCAAGGAAAACGGACAATTCAAAAGTGGTTTGTCGATTTAAGAGCGATCGCCCCCTGGTTCTCTGAGGCTGAATTACGCTTGAGCGACGATCGCTATACTCCACTTGCAGTTGAGCTTTTAGGGTATCGCTACTTTGCTGGCTCTAAGAGGAAATGGGCATCGGTTCTAGCCGAACGGTATGCATGCCGAGTTGAGGATTGGAATGCTGCTCGATCTACCCCTGCTATTCGACCTGAAATATTGCCACCAGAAGAAAAACAGCCCCTCAATGACGATCGCCCTCTCTTGCCGCCTGTAGACCGAACTGCCGCCAATTCACTTCTTCCCAGCGGTTCTAGCTATCTAAATGCCTTAGAAGACGAAGAGAGAGAACTGCAACAGCTAGAAGCGCAAGAGCTAGAGCTACTGGAACGAATGAGCAGCAATCTTGAGCGATTAAACTACAACCAAACGCAGTGGCAGCGGACCAATGATCTACGTCGTCAACGGCTGCTGCGACAGACACGCCTAGAAGCTGCGACTCTCGCCACCGAGCTAGAAGCTGAATTTGAGGAAACTCTACGGGAATCGCAATATAACCTTCGTCACGGCAACGTGGGAAAGCCTCCCGCCGAAACCCCGCAATCGGAATCGGCATAATCGTTCTGGCGATCCTTTCACTCCTTTCACTCCTTTCGCTATGGGCGATGGTCCAACTTTCCTCATCTACGCTCCCGCAATGGAACTCTTCACCCCTGACGAATCATTGACATATGACGTGCTTGAGCTTGAACGCGCTGTGTTAGAAGCCGAGCAGTTGGCAATTATGTATGACGTCACGGTTATGCGCCTACAAGTTGCCCAGCAAGAAATGCAAGTAGCAACAATTCAGTATCGCCAAGCGCAAAACCAACTAGCTCAAACAGTTCAAGCATTGGCTCAGCGAAAGCTTCAGATCTCTACTTGAGGTAACGAGACCATGCAAAAAGCAATCGCTTTAAGGTATTACGAAACCTGCTCCATCCGGCAACTCAAGTCTGTTGCCAAAAAAGTGAAACTCAGACGGTACGGACGATTAGCGAAGGATGAACTGGTGCAAAAGATCGGGACCGCAATCGCTGATCAAGAATTTGCTGCCCTGTGCTGGCAGCAGGAGCAGCTCGCCCAACTGCGGGCAGCATTCCCCCTTCTATCAGCGCTCAAGCCCGAATTTAATCCCTTCCCAATTTGTGCTCAGCCAGAACCGCTTATCCCTTGGATTTTCACTGACGAACCCCTCTAGGAGTCAAACTCATGCCCAGAACAAACCCCAGCACTGGAAATTCACGCAATGACAAATCCAAAACTACCAAAACTAAGCACAAAAACATGCCTCAAGAGCCGACGATCGTTGTTCCTGTGGCACCTTCCCTCCCTGCTCCCCCCTCTACAAATAGTTCCAGACAAGGCGACGTGACCCTGCAACGGCTGACAGGGCTGAGTTTCCCTGACGCTCTCAAGGCAAACTTACCTGCCTTTGAAAACTTGCTGAATGTCGCTGATATTGCCAGTCCTGCTGCTTTTGAGACCGCAGGCTGGAGCCGGGTCACGGACGCCCAACGGGTTGAGGACAAACGGGCGTTCCGAGAGCTAACAAACTATGTGGAGAATGTGCAGGATGGGGTAAAAGCCTACAATCTAGCGGCTACTGTGGCAGTTGCGACGACAGAGGTTGGTAAGAACCTAATCCGTTATGCCACAGGAATTGAGGGTATGAAAACGGAGGCTGTCAAGTTCCAGATTCAGCAAGCTGAGACTTCGATCGCCGGTGCAAAGCTGGTCGGTAAGCAGCAAGATCTGAGCCATCAAATTTCGCTCAATCAACTAGATCTCGAACGCGATCTTCAGCTCGTTGGATTTCGTACTTCGCAGAATTCGGTTCAACTCAGCCAGTATCAAGCTGATCTGCAAACACTGCAAAATAAGCTAGAAGCCACGCTACTCAAGAATCAGGCTGACTTGTTAGACACGGCAAATAAATACCCTCAACTTCCTCAATCAGCCTAAATGGTAGTTCCCAACAGGGGCTAGGAATAGCCCCTATTCAACCCCTTCAACCCGCTACAGAAGGTAAGAATTATGGACTTTGTACAAGCGCAAAACCTCAGCTACAGTCTTGGTGCGATCGGCGTTGTTGCAAGTATAACGATGGCGCTGTCAGGAAGCCCCGGAAACCTGTCTGCTGCAACCTTGGGGTTGAGTAGCGGCGTGTTAGGTTCAACGGCTGTCACTGGTGTTCGAATGAGCCGTAAAGAGGATCATCTTAAAGCTGGACACGTCAAGCTTCTACTTGCTGCCAACGAGGAGCATGAGCAGAAAAAACGGGACTGGGAGGCATTAGAAAGCGTTCTGAGACAAGCGAATGAAGAAGCCCTACAGAGAATCCGCACCGACCAAGTAGAGATTGAACAGTTGAAAGCAAGCACCAAGCCGCTTCAGCTTGAGATCGGGCGATTGCAGCTACTGCATGGCTCGATCGAAAAAGAGTTTCAATTTCTGAAAGCAGCGTATGCTGCACTGCAAGATGAGCATGAGGAGTTGAAGCAAGCCGCCGATCGAGATTGGGAAGTCAAAGAAGCGCTTGAAAAAGAAGTATTTGAACTCAAGTCTACGCTCAATCGCAGCAAAGAAGATATCGATCGAGATATTGAACTTGCATCAATTAAGCGAAACGAAACGGAGGTGCAAAAGGCAGTAGCAGCAGCACTAGAAGTCAAGCTAAAGGAATTGCAAGATGCCCACGCCGACATTCAGAAATTGCTGACGCGACTCAATGAGTCGAATGAAATTATTCAAGACACTAAGGACAATGCAATTCCAGCAATCCGCAATCTGTTCGATGGACAAATGAACAGTTTGGACTCCCAGTTAATGCAATTAGCAGGGGAAAACGACCAGCTTAAGCGCCAAATTCAGGCATTACAAGCCCCAAAACCGTTTCCTGGTGAAACGGTCGTCGATCGCGCAGGCAATCGGATCATCAACCACTTCTTCAGCTATGGCGTCGTGTTGGATGCCTTGGAGTCTATCTCCACCCCCACCGGTTTCAGGCTGCGCTTCAAGTGTGACCGCAACGCCAGCCCGACAAAGCTGACGGCTGAGGAGTTCGATAAGCGCACGATCGAAGCCGGACTGATGGGCTTGAGTTGTGCCCCACTCAGCTTTGTAATGGATAGCCGCAATCTAATCGTCAGCGTTGAAATTATCACGGTTCCAACTGCCGGTGCTACTGGGAGTCCTGCTATCGCCGTGAGTCAGACAATCGCCTCTAGCAAACCATTCACTGCTACCGCTGTTGCGGAGCTAGTCACTGCCGGATCTACTACACCTGAAGCTGCTTTCCGATCGCTCGGTTGCTTCCCAGCAAGCGAGTTTGAAGCAATCATCAAAGAGAAGTTCGTGCCCAGAGTGCGAGTGGTAGCAAGCTCTACAGGTGGCAAGTCCCCGTTACTGGAACTGATTGCTTGTGGCATCGCCCAAACTCAAGGCGGCGAACTCTGGCTTATCAACCCAATTCCTGGCAGCGAGAAGGATTGGTTTCACGTCCCCGGTGTAATTGCTCCTGGCAGTGACGGCATTGAGGCAGCGATTGAGTGGATCCAAACTGCTCACAGTGAATTTAAGTCCCGCCGTAATGACCTACCTGGCACCGCCAGCAAACCCTTCGTTACCGTCCTAGTGGATGAGGTGAACGCGATCGCCCGTGCTTATCCTGATCTCGGCATGGTCATCAAAGATTTCTACCAGCTTTCTGACCACACCCGCATGGGCTTCTTGAGCGCTGGACAGGGAGCTAACGTCAGCGGTATCAGCGGCGGGGTGAGTCAGAAGTCCACGGGCAACGCCACCAAGCTGATGGAGGAGGACTTCCAGAACACCAGCCAGGTTTTCACTGCCCAGGCTGCGGCAGTGTGGCTTAAGAAACACAAAGCCGATCTGCTGCCTGTCCTCAAGCAACTGGAGGAGTTGTGCCGCCAACTGAACGAAGCTGAGGGGCTATCGCCTCGACCTAAACCAGGGACGAAGGTGGTCGATCGCCATGCTTATCGGGTTGCGCTAGCGGTAAGTCCTGCCGCCGACGAGCCGTTCTTTCTCCAGATCCCACCCTACAGCAGCTATGTCCACACGTTGTCGGGCGTGAGCTTCCCTAAAGGTGCAACAGTGACAGCGCCCCTTGCTCACCAGATTGCCTTGGGACTGATCCAACCGAGTCAGGCTTGCCCCCACTGCGGGTCTGTAAAGTTGAAGATCTCCAAGAACCGGGGTGACCGCAAACAGTACCGCTGTGCTGAGTGCCACAAATACCACACTGCTTGATGCCGATCGGCACTCTTGCCAATCGATCTGTGCCGCCAATCGCGCCGAAACTCTTGTGCTGACTTGATGCCGCTGATTTGTCCGATGCTGCCGAGAAACCGGAACAGAACGAAGCTTCCGCCGCCAGATTTTCACTTTGGCGTCCAAGGGGCGGCACGATCGGCAGCGCTAGCGGCACGATCGGCACCCTACAGGCGGCAGCACTGCCGCCCAACAAATTAAACAATTCATGCCGAAAAGGAGAATCCCTCAATGACCCACTGGAAGAAGTATCACTACGCGATCGACCTGCTGCCCTCTTTGGAGACGCAGAAGTACGAGATCCCCAGAAGCTTTGTGATCCACACAGACACACCGCTCCAGGTTGGGGAATGCTTTGACTGGACAATGCATGAGCGCGATCGACCTGGTTTTGGAGCCCAGATCACCTATCAGCTCATTCGCATCACTCGCCGCATCACGCTTGACCCCCAGCAGGAATCCCGCTCTGAAGAAGAGAACCAACGCATTGTCCTGGCAACTGACTGGCAAACGTCCCCCGAAGCGTCGAGTGATTGTCTTGCCCAACCGATTGAAGTTGAGGTTTGCCGATTTGTGTGACCAACCCAAAAGCTGAATTGACCATGCCTTGATGCTATCTATGGTTTCAGATCCAACCGTAGCAAGGATGGAAGATTAAATATCAATTGAAAAAGTAAAATCGCTGTACACTAGCTTGGTGTAGTGGGAAGCTCTGACTGTGGTAAACGTCATCTCATTCTTTAATCAAGCTGGCGGAACGGGCAAGACAACCCTTGCAATGAATCTGGGATACGCCATCGCTCGGCAAGGGCATCGGGTCTTGCTGGTAGACATGGACCCACAGTCCTCTTTGACTGTTTTTATGGGACTACAGCCCTATGAGTTAGAGAGGACGATCGCCCAGAGCATTCTCGAACGCGAACCTTTGCCAATCTGGAGTGATCTTCACCAGATGGATCTGGCTCCTAGCAATCTGACACTTAGTGCTGCGGATGTTCGCCTAGCAACCGCGATCGCCAAAGAGTCTCGTCTTAAGAAGACATTAGCTTCAGTTGAGCAAAACTATGACTTTGTACTCATTGATTGTCCCCCAACCTTGGGAATCTTGAGTATCCTCTCGTTGGTGGCATCAACCCACATCCTGATCCCAATGCAGACGCAATACAAGAGCTTTGTGGGTTTGGATTTATTGCTGGGCACAATCGATGAGTTGCGGCAGGAAGGAGTCGCACCAGATCTGAAGATAGCTGGAGTTATTCCCAATTTGCACGACCGTACAGCACAGAGCAAAGAGATTTTAGAAGCAGTCACGGATCAATTTAGCGGCGTTGCGCCTGTTTTTCCTGCCATTCCACGGGCAGTTGCTTTTGCAGATGCGTCTATGCAGCATTTGCCTTTAGGGATGTACGATGCTAGACATCCTGCCCTTGCAGTCTTGAACACTATTGCTCAAAGTCTGGAGTCTTTGTAGTGGCAACTCGTAAACGCGCACCCAAGCCAGAACTTCGCAATGTGGCAGCTATTCTGAATCGAGAAGCGCCTGCTCAAGCTGAACACCGGGCGGAGCAATCTATTTCTATAGAAAGTATCCACCTTCCCGCAAAGCAGCCGCGCCGCTACTTCGATCCTGAGAAGCTCGCTCAACTCGTTCAGTCTATTAAAGAGCATGGAATCTTAGAACCGCTGCTTGTGCGTCCTGTAGAAGATCGTGGCTACGAACTGGTTGCCGGAGAGCGCAGGCTGAGGGCTGCTCGTGAAGTGGGGCTGGAAAAGGTTCCAATTGTGGTGCGAGAGTTGGATGAGCGGCAGGCTCTACAAGTGGCGTTGATGGAAAATCTCCAGCGAGAGGATCTAAACCCTGTTGAGGAGACAGAGGCTATTCTTGATCTGCTCTCTCTTGCTCTGGAGCTAGACAGAAGTGAAATTGCCTCAATACTTCACCAGGTTTATAACGCTAAACAGCGCGGTCAGGAATTGAATCAGAACGTTCTGATTCAACACGAGCAGATCGAATCACTGCTCTCAGAAGTTGGGCGGTTTAATGCTGGAACCTTTCGTTCAAGCCGTTTGCCGCTATTAAACTTGCCTGATGACGTTTTGTCTGCTTTACGAGACGGCAAGCTTGAGTACACTAAGGGACAGGCGATTGCTCGTGTGAGTGACGAAAAGCAGCGGGTTGATCTGCTTAAGCAGGCAATTTCCAAGAACTTGCCCTTGAGTGAGATCAAAGCAAAAGTCAAAGGGTTGAAGCCTCAGATAGAACTCACGCCAGAAAAAGTGCTGGCTCAGCGGTGGGCTGAGATTGGTAAGCGTCTACAGAAGGGCAAGCCTCTAGGCGATCGCAGAAAACAGGAACGGATCGCCAAGCTGCTGGATGAACTGGATAAATTAACTGCGAGTGATGACTGAGTGGTGGGCGATCGAAGTCCTTGCGTCTTAATAAGGTCGTACGTCTCATAATTGTCTAACATCAGATAACAGCTGGAATGTGTAGAGATTTAGCGTAGGGAACGAGACTTATTGCCGAGACAAAGCTTTATCGAAGCAGAGCCTAAAGAATGGGCGTTCCGCGTTGTAAATGACAGGATCATGAGAACTCTGTGCTATGGCATTCGCCATAACTTAAGCATCCTTGAGATGGTTTACTTGAGAAAACTTAAAGTAAGTGAACTAGTCCGTTCGCAAAGTTAGCCAGCAAAACTGGTGTACATACTACATATAAGGATGTACGCAAAGAAATAGGGAACTCTAGAGACAACGCATTCTCAGTTCACCTATGGCTGCATCCTCTCCAAATCCAATGGATCGGGCAAAATCCGGTTATCCTGATGCCATTGCCCAACTGCTAAACCGCTCTCTCAGTCCAAAACAAATTGTCGCAAAAGTCACGTTGAAAAGGCGGCTACTCCAAATTGTCTTAGTCTCTGTTCAAACACCTAATCAGCAGGCAATGCTGGAATTGATTCAGAAGGGAATGCTAGCCCTGAGCCCCACAAATATTGATGAAGTAGAAGTATTCGGGCAACAATCTAATCAAGCAACATATAGTTGGTCAACACGATTCACGCTTACTGCTACGGTGCAACAGAAAACCTCTCCTAAAGTTGTGTTGCTCAATGCTCATCCCAAGCGGAGAGCTCGAAAAATTGAATTGTTCAACCTAATCGTCAAGAATCAAGACTCACCGCCTTTCAGCAAGTCTTCAAAACCTAAACAGAAGAACCTTTGCCTCCTTTTGCTGTCTGCTCTAATGGGAGTAGGACTGGCTTCTGGCACAGGGTTTCTACTATTTGCAAGGCAGAGTCAGGCACAACTCATTGAGCAGACCCTAGTTGCTGTCGATCCAAATCAACTAGATGACAATCAGTCCAATCTTGCCCAATCAGTTGCCAATCGAGAAAAGATCAAGACAGCGATCATCGCTCTGGAAAGTGTGCCTAATTTCCCTGGCTCTCTGTCTTCTCAAGCTCAAGAAGAGGCAAGTCAGCTCAAGGGTCGATTGACTCGGCTTGATCAAGCGATCAGTAATTGGGTAAATCAAAACTGGCAAGAGGCTCAAATCCTGTCTCAGGAAGCCAACAAGCAAATTACCGCTCCTCGTGCCAGCGCCACAGCCTTGCGATCTGCTCGCACCCGTCTAGAGAGGGCAATCGCGTTAGTGGAACTCATTCCTCAAGAAGACGCCGTCTTCGCTCCTTCTAGAACTGCCTTATCTAACTATCAATCTCAGCTTAAGACCTTGAGCGATCGTTTAGCCATAGAAGATACTGCCCTCAGGGAATACAGCATGGCGATTGAACTCGCAACGGAAGCATCAACTCTGACTCAAGGAAGAGTGCATCCGGCTGATATCTGGACACAGGCAGTTTCAAAATGGCAAGAGGCGATCAGTCATCTGAAATCTGTTTCAGCTCAAACCTCAATCTCGACCAATGCTCAGAAACGACTAAGCAGTTACGGCAAAAACTTGTCTACTATTCAAGCTCGCTTATCAGCAGAACAAAAGGCAGTCACAGATTTCAATACGGCTACAGGATTGGCAATCGAGGCAGCCAAATCAACGCAAAATGCACCTCACCCCAGTACAACCTGGCAAACTGCGGCTCAGAGATGGCAACAGGCAATCAGCTTGCTGAAGGGTATTCCGGCAGGCACAACAGTTTCTCAGCAAGCCCGTGGAAAAGTATCAAGTTATCAGTCTAATCTCAAGGTGATTAATGCCAATCTGCAAAAGCAATTGGTAGCTGAAGCTTTAGAACGATTGAGACCCCAAATTGAATCAGTGGTCAATCAGTTTTCTGCACTTGATTCCAGCCTTGACGTAGGGATGAACTACATCACTTATTCACAAGAAGTGAGAAGCCTGAAAATTTCCCTCGATCAGCTAGCCCGCGAACCGGGCGCTGCAGGCTTGCCAGTTTACAAAAGCCTAGAGACTGCTTTTAGCAGGTACGATTTAGCTCTGGGTGTTTGGCGTTACTATGCTGAATCGGACGAAAGCCACAGATTCTTCCCTGCTAGTTCCCCTTATGGTTCTTTACTTGTTAGTAGCTATGGAGTCTCTACAACAGATATCGTTGGTAATCGTTACATTTATCTCAATGATGCGCTTTCAGCCGTCTGGAGCCGAGCAAGTAATGCTGTAAAAACTGCTCAAGGGCAAATCTAGCCCATTGACTTTGATGAGTTGTTAGCACAAGTGAGAGCTTGCTTGCAATTGAGAGACAAAGTTTATGCCCAGTGATGTCAGCAGTCCAGCAGACTCAGCAGGAGAAGAATCAGCGCTCTAGATCCTGTTTTTGTGAGTGCTTTCTATCGTTAATTGCTTTTTGCCGTTTAGCTTGCTGGTGTTCCAGTTCTCGCTGCTGCTGTCGCTGTTGGCTTTCAATGAATGCTGTCCAGTCGGAAAGCTCAACGGTTGCCTCGGAGATATTCCAGCCGCTCGCGGTCAGTTTGCCTTGAGCAATCACTTGGCTATCAGCTTTTCTACCGACCAAGACTTCGTTAGCAGCAGGATTACGTTCAGCCCAATACTGCTTGTTCTCAATCCGAACCTGCTTGCTCTGCCTTAGTCTCGATTCGCAATAGCTCAGTACGAACTCAGTATGGCTCCACTCTGCTGATCCTGGCAAATGTCGCCGCTCTGTTTCCCTAGCTGCTAGTCGATCTCGGTATCCTTCAATAAATTGGTTAAGCTGCTGACTGACACCCTCAAATTCTGTGAGATGATTGCTAACTGATTCAAGAGTGGCTGCAATTTCTTCTCCAGCCCATTTGAAGGCTTCTCGATCGCGGATTGCTGCAATACCTCTACTAACTGCTGCAAAGTCGATTCCTGGCTTTGCACTTGCATTGTTAATCTGCTCAAGACATCGATCGACTTGCTCTGCGTTTCTTCTAGTGTGGCCAATCGCTGGTAGAGTGGCTGCAAGGCGTTCAGCAATGCTGATTCCAATAGCTCTGCCGGAATCTCGACCTGAGTCGGCTTCAGCAGTTCTTCCAGCTTGCTCTGTCTCCCTAGTTTGGTTTTGGGCATTTTCTAGTCCTAATAACTGTTCCAATTGAGTCAAACGGTCAAGGCGATCGTGTGTGGTCAATCGAGTCCCATACCACACCAGCTCAGGGCAATGATCGATCGCCGCTTCGATCTCACTAAATCGGCATTCCCCCAGTGCGCTTTCGAGAATCTGCTGCTCTAGCTGTTCCTGCCGAAATGCCCCTTCCTGCTCAGCCAATCGCTCAAGATGCTGCTGTACCAAACTCTCTGCTTTAGTTGAGACGGGCTCTCCGGATTCTGGCACTGGAGGAAACTGTAGCTGATGCTGATTGATGGTCGAGTCCCATCGCTTGCGCTTCTCGTCCTGGCTCAGCACAGTTTTTTGAGAACGAGTTTGAATCGCAGCTCTCTGAAAACTCCGCACCGATTCCACTTCTCCAGATTGGGCAATGCGCTCCTCAATCTCCTGCCGTCTGCTGCTAAAAGCTTTCAACGTCTCTAGTGGATAACCTTTAAGCTCAAATTGCCCGTGTGCTCGCGGCTCAGTTTCATAGCCCAGATGACGCGCCTGATAAGCTAAATCGTTTTGGTAAATCTGCCCCAACAACTTCTGATTTTTTACAGCCAGCTCGTTTGATACTGCCTTCCACCGCCGCCCATCTTGAGTCGCATTGATGACCACGCAATGCGTGTGAAGTTGAGGATCTAAATTACGGCTCGTTTCGTGGCGATAGTTTGCCGCCACTAGATTGCCCGTAAACACCTTATCTTGCTGTCTAGCTTCAGCATTCCAAGCCCGCGCCTGAATATATCGTTCCTCAATGACTTTGAGGCTAGACTGCACTGCTCGATCGTGAGCTTCAATCAGGCGATAATCCTGTTGTACTAACGCAGCCACACTCACAGACTTTGGCGCACTAAAAGTGTAGTCGGTTGCCGCCCGATGAATTTCAGGATCGATCGGTTTAGCATGAAGTCGCCTTCCCGCTGGAGAATACCCCTTCAGCAAACGCTGAAAGTTCTGGGAATCGATCGTCCCATTCAACTCTAGTTTTTCAGCTCCCTTACCGTACCAGTAGCAGGCAAATTGGCTCTCCTTTTCTCGATCATAGTAATCGTCCTTTTCGTAGTAATGTGCAGCTTGTTTTGCGGTTAAATTAGCAGGGCGGGCAAGCATTCAACAAAAACCTCTCGCTGCAAGCATCCTGGCGCTTTTTGGCTAAATTTGTAGCGTATTGTGTAGAACTTCAGCAAATCACTCCTCAACAAGGCGTAAGTCTAGCCTAGCAAATCTTGCGATCGTTACCGCCTTGAATGATCAAGCAAGTTATTTTGTCAAGCAAAATTTTAGGAGCTTCGCTAGGATTAGAGGGAAAAGTTCAGAGGTACTGCTGTGCCGCGCCGGAAAAAACCCAAATTTGAGGAGGCTTCCTCTGCATTGGATGAGTTAGTCTCTACTCCCAGAGTAAAGCCGAAATCAGCCTTGGAAACAGTAGTAGAGCGAGATTTTGAAAAATTGGTCAAAGCGGTCGACGTTGGCTATTCGCTCAGCGAGATCTGCGCGACTTTAGGCAGGCATGGGATTAGCTCGACTCCAAAGCTGTTGAAATTAGCCCTTTGTAATTTTGCCGCTGAAACCAACAGAATATCTGAACTGCCGAAAAAGTTGGTTGCACCACCAGATAAAGATGGCTCAACAGGTAATCAAGAAGAGGAAGAAGACAATCTTAAGCCTGACGAGCCAGATCCCGATGAAATTGCAAATCAAAGCTCTATAAAAACCTCTACGGAAGGGGTGACAATTCCTCGCATAGGTCGAAAAATTGAAACTGCTTACTAGGAGATCAAGCGTGACCACTAAACGGAAAAAAGAGGCAGCGCAGCCAGAGCAAAACGAAGTAGAGCAGCTAGAGCAAGACGAAGAGACCAAAGGTGTAAATCCCTTTGAGTCAGGCTTGATTCAAACAATAAATTTTTTTACTGGGATTAAAGGGGGAGTAGGAAAGTCGACCTGTTGCCGGATTGGGTATCAGTATCACCTCGATCACAACCTTCCTGTAGTTGGAATTGAGGGGAATCCTCGCAACCCTGACTTCAGCAAGTTTTACCCTGAAATCAAAGAAGCCGGCAACATTGTCAAATTCACCTCAGATCCAGACGATATTGCCAACGTGAATTTAATCCTCAAAGTTGCCAACAAAGAACGAAAGAATCTTGTAGTGAATATGCCGGCAGATTGCGAAGAAGAGTTTTCGTTGTGGCTTGAATCCTTTAGTGTAATCGAGGTCGCTGAAAAAATTAACTATAAGTTAATCAACTGGTTTGTTACGAGTGGCGAGCCTGACTCGGTTGAATCGCTCAAGCTTTCGTTGAAAAAGTTTGGTTTTGGGATTCTTCATGTCGTGGTGCAAAACAAAAAGTTTCGAGATTGGAGTTACTTTGAAGCAGACAAAGAACTCAAGGAACTTCTTGAGCATTACAATCCTGCCGTAATCTCGATCCCAGGCTTGAACACTTTGGTAACGGGGACGATCCTCAACAAGCGTCTGTCCTACGGCGCAGCGCGTGAATATTTAGATGAAAACTTCGATATTGCTGAGCAAGGTGCTGTTGCGAGCTTTTTGAATCAAAGCTATCGTGCGATCGAGCAGACACCGTTTTTCCCAGTTGAGAAGCAGGCTGGCCCCCCCAATGACTGACCAGTTTGACCCAACCACCGATCCAACTACTCGTAAATGGGCGAGTCGATTAGGGCTGTCAGCCGATTCGCCTTATGTGGTGGGTACAGCCGAAGTAGAGCGAATTCGAGAAGAGTTAACTGAGCGTTTATCTACTCTTGAATCCAAGCTAGAGGGGAATCAGCAATTATGGGGAACGAGCCTCAGCCAGAACAATCAAACGCTACGGCAAGCTCTCGAGCTAATTCAGCAGCAGCAGCAGAATCACAATTCACTGACCCAGACCTACAACGCGCTGACACAATCGTTGCTCAAGTTCGATCAGAGACTGAATGGGTTGGAGACGAAAATCTCAGAATTCAAGCCAGCCTCAATGCACTCAACCGCAGCATGGACGAAAGACTTCAACAATTTGAGAACCGAGATACGGACTGGGTTGAGCGAGATCAAAGCCAAATTACCCGTACCCAGCGCTCACGCGACTCAGAAATTCAGCGGTAAATCAATCCAGTGGACCCCATTAATTCTGGCGGTTGCGATCGGTGGATTGTGTTGGTTTTTTGGCTCTCAACTTGCCTTTCGTGACGGACAGCTTGACGTTGCGGTGCGTTGGTTTGGAGGTATCGAGAACGTCGATTACTGGAAGCGAGTCAGAGAGTTAAATCTAGACCGAACAACGCAATGCCGCGAACAGGGTCAGTCGGAGTGCCCGCTTTATTTGCCTTAAAGCCTGCTCTGTACGAAGGTTCTGATTTCTCCAAAGTTCCGACCGTAGTTATGTCGATGGGTCAAGTGCATACTCAGAGTTATGCTCATGAATGGAAACTGTCAGATCTCGCTACCCAAATTGAGGGTAGAAGCTTCTCTTTGATAGACTAGTGCCTGCGCTCGGTCTCCTATCTCATCCCCTTTCCATAAATTGCCCTCACTGCGGCTCTACCCATACCACTCGCCTGCAACGCACCACAAACTTGGGTGATGCCATGTTTTGCTGCAAGGGCTGTTACCGCACCTTTAATGAACGGACTGGCACTCCCTGCAACTTCATCGAAGTACCCACCGATATCGTGTTTCAAGTCCTGTTGTGCCGATTGCGCTACAAGCTGAGCTTTCGTGACATTGCAGAGTTCTTCCTGCTGCGGGGGTTCGAGTTTACTCATGAAACGGTGCGTGACTGGGAAGAACGCTTTGCCTCAATCTTCGCCCAGCAGCTGAGAGCCAAACGCCAGGGAAAGGTGGACAAGATTTGATTTGTGGACGAGACGTACATCCGAGTCAGAGGTCGATGGTGTTACTTGTATCGAGGCATCGATGAGAACGGAGATTTAGTAGACGTGAGGTTGAGCGAGAAACGGGACATGGAGGCAGCCAAAGCGTTTTTTGCTCAAGCCTATGAGGTGGCAGAACAACCGCCGCAACGAGTAGCAACGGATGGACACAGCAGTTATCCCAGAGCGATTAAGGAAGAACTGGGGGAAGGGGTGGAACACGAGGTCAGAAATTGCCGAGGAAATCCGATTGAGCAGAGTCATCGGGGGATCAAGCAACGCTACTATCCGATGCTAGGTCGTGTTTTAAAACCCACCGCGAAACCTAGATCCAAAGGAGAACTGCTGCGATGGTAAGCACGGCGAGGTAATTCTCCGCCCGTTTCTCATAGCGAGTGGCAATGCGGCGAAATTGCTTCAAGCGGTTGATGGTTCGCTCAATTCGATTACGCTCTCGATACGCCTGACG
>NZ_JACXWX010000062.1 GCF_014764505.1 Phormidium tenue FACHB-886 | reverse complement strand
CACTGGGTTAAATACTGTCGCCAAATAGTCAGAGCAACAGCCCGTTGGAGCCCTGCATTGCCCTCTAAATGCTTGTAGATAGCAGGAGGTTTGATGTTTAGCTCTCGCGCTACGCGATTCACGCCTAGTGCCGATTCTCCCTCTTGGTCAAGACAGGCGATCGCAGCGGCAATCACATCCTGCTTGGTGAGCGATTTTTCCTTCGTTGGACGACCCATAGAAATGCAAGCTGGATGAAGCGATAAAAACTTAGTTAACAGTATTAACTAAATACGTGTATGATTAACCTTATCATCAGATTCAGGATCATTGGCTAAACTTTGTTGACTAGGGTTATGAAAGCTGAATCCCACTCACATCTTGCCATCCGTGCCGCTTGTGAAGTAGCAACTGAACTGGGACTAACCTTTGAACGGGCGATCGTGCTACAGCACCGTAGTAATGCCATCATTCGCCTGTTCCCGACCGATATTGTGGCAAGAGTTGCGACTATACCCGAAACAGTCCGTCAGGGGCATGACTGGTTTATTCATGAGATGGCGGTTGCTCGCTATCTTGCGGCTACAGATGCACCGATCATTCCTCCCAGTTCAGACATCGATCCTGGATTACATCAGCATTCGGGACTGGTGTTAGGGTTCTGGAAGTTTGTAGAAATTTTAGAACAACCCTTTGATCCCTATCAGGCAGGGCAAACCCTGCGAGCCTGCCATCAAGCATTGAAAACCTTTTCAGGAGACCTACCAACACTGGCTCTACTGACCGAAGCAAGACAATTACTGGTTCAGACCGTTGCAGCAGAACTCTCTCCTGCCGATGTAGATCTGCTGATGCAAGTCGGAGAGCGAGCGCACCAGCAACTCAGTCAATTACCAATGCAGCCGCTCCACGGTGATTCTCATTCGGGAAATGTGCTCAATACAAGTCAGGGCGTGTTCTGGACAGATTGGGAGGACACCTTCATAGGACCAGTTGAGTGGGATTTGGCTTGCCTGGTTGCCGCTCCCTATGTGCTGGGTACAGATTGGGAAAAGGCAGAAGCCGCACTACAAGGTTATGGTGACGCGATCGACTTCGAGGTATTAGAGAACTGCATTGTAGCGCGAACCTTTGTCAGCGTCATCTGGTATGTCATTTTGCAGCAACAGCGCCCGGCTGCAGGACGACTAGCCCAATTGGAACACTACCTAAACTGGTTGAGGCAACGAGAGGGAAGGACATGAGCAATTTGGTATGGAAACCTGCGGTTGAACTGGCTCAGATGATTCGCGATCGCCAACTCTCTGCAATCGAACTCTTAGACGCTCACCTGAAGCAAATTGCCCAACACAACTCCAAACTCAACGCTGTTTGCACCCTTGATGAGGAAAACGCTCGTATTCGCGCCAAACAAGCAGATGAAGCACTAGCGAGAGGTGAGAACTGGGGTGCATTGCATGGCGTCTCTGTGACCATCAAAGACATTTTTGAAACGGCTGGACTTCGCACCACCGCAGGCTACATTCCCCTCAAAAATTACATTCCCCAGCAGGATGCAACCGCCGTTGCCAGACTCAAAGCCGCAGGTGCGATTGTCCTGGCAAAAACCAACATGGCAGAACTGGCAGGTGATTATCAAAGTACCAATCCGTTATTTCCGCGAGTCAACAATCCCTGGAATGTAGAATACACAGCGGGAGGAAGTTCAGGGGGTAGCGCAGCAGCAGTAGCGGCAGGATTATCTCCACTGGATATTGGAAATGATATTGCGGGTTCCGTGCGTCAACCTGCTCATTTTTGTGGAATTTATGGCTTGAAACCGACCGATCGCCGCATCTCGACAGCAGGCATGATTCCGGAAGTTCCTGGAATGCCCTACTGCCTCCGGCAAATGATGACGGTAGGATGTTTTGCGCGATCGATTGAAGACCTTCGTTTGTGCTTCTCCCTGATAGCAGGAGCTGATTCTCGTCGCCCTGATGTTCCCCCTATTCCTCTGGATCATCCCTCCGGCAAACCGCTAAATAATCTCAAAATTGCCTGGACTGAGCAGTGGGCAGAAGTTCCCGTTGCTTCTGATATCCGCACTGCAATGCAACAGGTAATTAAAACGTTAGATCAGTCAGGTGCTCAAGTTCACCCTTGGCTGCCTGAAGGCTTTGACTTGTCTGCTATCTTCAATCTTTACTCCAGAATGGCAGCTTACATCAACCGCTATGCTCAACCCGCCGATCGCTACAACTTCCAGCGCAGTCTCAAGTTGATCGTTCGCACAGCAACCCAAGGAGATAAGAAACTTCGAGCATTGGGTGATTTTAGTCGCGTGTTGCCCGAACTATTGAATCCAAGCTTGAAAGGATATTTTGAGGCATTGACCGAGCGCGATCGCTTCATCGCTCAACTGGATACTGCTTTAGAATCCTGGGACGTTTGGCTCATCCCCGTTGCGGCTACCCCTGCCTTTACCCATCGTCCTGCGTGGAATGCGGTAGAGATTAATGAACGATCCTATCCACATGGAGTTGCAAATGGAGCCTATACGATGCCGTTTAATTTGAGTGGGCATCCAGCGATCGTCATTCCAATTGGACAAACCAGCAACGGATTACCGATCGGGATACAGATTGTCGGTAAACGGTGGAAAGAAATGGAGTTATTGGCGATCGCTCAAGAACTTGACGCTGTGATTGGTGGCTTTCGATCGCCACCAGGCTATTGAGCAACAAATTGCTTTCTACAATTCTTACAGAGGTAACATTGCTTACCTCGACGATAGCCATTTTTCGATAACTGGCTAGATTGACAGTGAGGGCATATCATTACTTTCATTACATTGCTGCACAGATTATCCCCTACGTGCGGCTCTAAATAGTCGTCCCTGACGAAGGGATGGGTCAAGCTGCAAGTTGGGACGCCTCGATGGCAATTGAACTCAAGCAGTGGCAGAGCTTTCGCAGGTTGAATCCACAGCCTGCCAGTAGTGCATTGAGACAATCACCCCGCTGCCCTTGCAGATAGTTGCGCCCCATGCCATGGTCACTCTTGCTATGTCCAATCACAGGTTCAATAGCACTGCGACGCTTGAGCAACCGCTTGAGCGAGGCAGTTCGCTTGCGCTTGTCACAGATGAGCACTTCAACTTCACTCGGATGATGCTCTTGCCCACGAAATCCTTGGTCTACGACTGCCCGTGTGGGTTTGATGCCACTCAAGCGCTCAACCTGAGCGATTGCAGGCTTAAGGGTCGCTCCATCATAGGGATTGCCATGCACCGCAGCGATGCCCACAATCCAATTGCTCTTGGTCGTGGTGGCAACCACAACCTTGCAGCCGAACTCGTAGCGTTTGTACGCTTTGCCTTTGCTGATGCACTCGACTTCTGGCGCATGCATGCGCTCTGCACTTGTGGCTGTCCTGTTTCTGCTGAGCATGAATTTGTTTAGCACGCTCAAGCAGCGTTTGCAGCGTTTGCGGAATTGTCGTAAGTTTGCGCTCGATATCCCGAATGACTCGTCCTAAGAAGGTGCGGAGTTTTTTGGTTTGTTGCCGTGCTCTTTTTCCTTGTCGAGCGGCAGCATAACGGCTCTGTTTGAGTAGGGCTTGTTTGCCTAAGCGAGTGTAACTTTGTCGCAGTTTGACGGACTGATGTTTGGCTTCTCGTACCAGCGTCCGTCGAGCTTTGTCGTAAAGCCTGGCATCGGTGGGAAAGGCAATCGCCTTTTCTTGAACCGTGGTATCGACTGTGATACTCTTAAGGTCACTCGGTTGCAATGCTTGAATATGCATTGCGGTTTTGAGCACTTGTTTAAGTAGCTTCTCGACACCGTCTACGCCGACTCGTTGCCGCCACTTGACGAGCGTTGTCGGATGACAGGGTAGTTCATGTTGAAAGAACTGTTCCCCACAAAAGTATTGCCAGTAGGGATTTTCTATCCACTTCTCGACAACTGATTCATCACTCTCGTCGTACATCGCTTTGAGATAGTGCAAGCCTACCAGCAAGCGCACCGGCAATGCAGGACGACCGGCTTCACTCATCAAGCGGCTGAATTCGCTCTCAAAGTAGTTCCAATCGATGGCACTTGCTAGCTTGACCAAGGCATGATCCGCCTTAACCAATGGGGCAAGAGGAACATCCGATCCACCGGAACTGGGGCGAGATTGGCTCATCGATTTCACCAGTTTTTGCAACGTTTTCCCTAGTTTCTGGCAATTCTACCATTACCCCTACAGCCTGTAAGTCTCCTCCTACATCAGCCCTAGAGTTTTTCAGGGACGACTAAATATGACACCAGTAAGTCTTCAATCTGCTCAGTCAACTGTTGACGGTGCTTAGAATCGGGGCTGCGAAGAGCGGCTAGCATCACCGCATTGCTGCTATGAACGCAGACTTCTGCCAATAGGTGGCACTGTGTGTGACTTAAAGCAGAGTTTCGCTGGGACAAGAGACTCGCCATGAAGTTAATGGCTTCTTGAGTCATGCTTTCATCAATCGATTGGAAAATCTGACGTGCAGTATAGAACTGCACAAACACCACGCGCGATACGGGCTGCTCAAATAAATCTGCTACAGCCGCCGCGATCGATTGGATCATTTGTCGCAGCGGTTGCTGGACAATTTCTGGAGTGCCTGTCCCTGCCCACATGTGCTTGACCCGTTCAACGTGACGTAACTCCATTGCGTTAAAGATGGCGGCTTTATCTGGGAAGAACTGATAGAGCGAGCCGATCGCCGTTCCTGCTTTGGCTGCAATCATGTGAGTTGTTGCCGCTTCATAGCCCACCTCATCAAAGACTGCTGCTGCCGCATCCAAAATTTTTTCGACTCTTTCCTTGCCTCGTTGTTGTTTGGGCTGACGACGCAGATTAATCGATGATTGAGGGCTTGACGAATGTGAAACTTCTGTCATATTTTGAAAACACGACGGATTTCTCACAATTCTATCCCTCAGGGAGGACAATATGCAGTCTATGCTTCCCGGTGCACCTTGGTTGTTGGCGCACAAGTCTATGCTGGATGTGAATCAACCTCGAAAAATTTCTCTGTTTGGCAATGACTATGTGATGTGGAAAGATGCAACTGGAGCAGTTCATGCCCTGCCCAACGTCTGCCCACACATGGGGGCGATGCTGTCAGAGGGATGGTGTGAAGTCGAGAGCGATGGTACAAGTACTGTCGTCTGTCCCTTTCATGCCCTCAAGTTCGACTCTGAGGGCTGCACCGTGTTGCCCAGATCGAGCAAGAAGACATTGCCTCAACTAAAGCCTTTAGAGTTAATCATTCAAGGTGATTTCATTTGGTCCTACGGTGGGTACGAGCCAAAGGTTCCGATTCCTGCCGTGATGAATGAAATTGCAGAAAACTATTATTTTGTGGGACATACAGGCGATCGCAGCGTCGAAACGAATCTGCTGACTATGCTGCTGAATATGCATGATTACAACCATCAAAACGGCACCCATCGGGATCTATTTCGCATCACCGATGTCGAGTTCCATCAGTTTATTGACAATGGCTTGAATTCTCATGCGTTTTATGACATGCCCACTGCACCTTACACCTTGGCAGAGAAGCTGAGAAAACCCGATTTATTTCTACTGCCTACGGCAATCAAAGCACACCTGGAAAACCATTTTCCCTCCCTGGTCATCTTTCACGGTGAAATGCCCTTAGGGAAAGCGGCACAGTGCCATTTCTTTGTGCCAGAAGCCAAAAATCTTACCCGGACTTACATCCTGCTTTTTGGTCAAGCGAAACATCCTGCCTTTAAAGTGTTTGGTAAAACTTATCTCAAGTTCGGCAAGGTGGTGATTGATCAGGATGCTGATATTCTGGGTAAGATTTATCCCAACACACCGCAGAAGATTAAACTCAACAACGAAGTTGGAATGGATTGGGTGCGGCGTAACTTTGAGAGTTTTCCGCAAGTTGTAGAACCGAATCTTTCTAGATAAACGCACACTCAAGATGCTGCAAGTTTATTACTGAACTTTGCAATTCGTGCCACCAATTCAGCACGAGATGAAACCTCAAGCTTGCGGAACATCCGCTTCAATGCTTGCTTCACTGTATGTTCTGTAATCCACAAGGCTGCACCAATCTGAGCAT
Organism: Phormidium tenue FACHB-886; assembly: GCF_014764505.1. GTDB lineage: Bacteria > Cyanobacteriota > Cyanobacteriia > Elainellales > Elainellaceae > FACHB-886. Next base: position 24,839 of record NZ_JACXWX010000062.1, on the reverse strand, counting down.
TAGTCAGTCCCTGAGCGACTAATTCAGCAATTTGCATCTCTCGTGGAGTCAGACGATCCTCCACAGAAGAGGTTGCATCACTACCAGCCAATTCAGAAATAACAGGTTTTGAGCGCAATTCTGCCAGCCGTGTCGAGAGATGGAGACACAGCGCACTTAAATCTGCCAAATCATTTGCATCAAAGGCGGGAGCATCGCGATGGCGGGTAAAAGCAATTCCGCCCACTAACTGCCCCTGGCTAATGATCGGTCCCAGTAAAACGTGCCCGTGGTCAGCACGAGGGCAAATCGTTTGCCAAACACCCGGAGGGAGAATAATTTCCTCATGGACAGCCGTATGGCGCTGCATCAGATAACGCAGCACAGGATTGTGATCTGATGAAAGTGCTAATCTCAACATCTTCGGCGTATTTTCGTTCACTGTAGGAAGCTGGTCTAGAAACATCAGTCCCCAACGATTGGCAGCAAAATACGCGCCAAGTGTTGCCATCATCGCTCCTCTTAACTCAGTCTCATCTTGTGCTTGAGCGATCGCTTGAAACAAGGGCTGCAAAGGAGTTTCCATAATTTCCATCCAGCTTTCGGACAGCAATACAGCAAAGTGTACTCGATCGAGGTCTATTCGGTTGGCGATCGTCAGTTTAGTTTAATTTCAGGTTGTTGCAAACAAACCGCTTGATTCACCTCGATGAGCAAATAACTCTATGGCTTCTTCTACCCCTTCACTCGATGCGATCGCCAATCAAACACTAGAAAAACCTCAACCTTCCTTAAAATCAGCGATTACAGGCTTTTATGCACTTGCCGTTCTGTTTAACCTCTGTCTGGTTGCCCAGGTTTTAACGGTTGGGCTGGCTTACTTTGATAACCCCGCTTGGTGGGCTACTCATGTCTGGCTTGTGCGAGGTTACAGTGGGTTATCTTTGGTGCTTTTAGCTTGGGTTTATTGGATTTCTATGCCTCAAAGAATCCGAATGCTAACCCTCAGCCTACCCATTTTATTAGGCTTGCAATTCCTGACGATTCATGGGCAACTTCCTCTGCCAGTTCCCTTAGCCATTTTTCATCCGTTACTTGGATTCTCTCTGTTTTCTGCTTCAACAACCCTGGTTCATCGGGTGAAGCACGTTCTCTCCCCTGCAAAAGACAAGAGCACCACAACAACCCTTTAAGAGGCATCCATGATAAAGACTGATTTACAAGTTGTAGTAGATACGCAATGGTTGGGCGATCGCCTTAGCGCTCCTCCTGTGCAAATCGCTGGAGAATAAGTCAATTTGTTGTGAATTTGAATTTTTGAAACTGGAGAAAGTTTGTATGTTTCTGTATGCGTTTGCAGTTCGTAAAAACGTTGAGTATGTGTTTGAATTGCTCAACCAGGGTGATTATGAGGCAGTTCTGAAAGATATCTCTCCCTCTATCACTCATGAATTCAGTGGTTGTCATGCGCTGGGTGGAACACGGCATAGTATTGAGGCAATGCGCCAGTGGTTTCAACGGCTTTATCGTCTTGTTCCTCAAATGCATTTCACAATAGAGAAGGTTACGGTGAGTGGCTTTCCCTGGAACATGACGATCGCAGTTGAGTGGACTGAAACGGCAACTCCTGCCGATGGCTCTCACTACACCAATGCAGGTGTGAATTTTATCCAGATGAAATGGGGAAAAGTGGTTCATCTGCATGTTTATGAAGACACTCAGAGAGTAGAAGCGATGTTTGCTCGATTGGCAGCACAGGGAATTAGTGAAGCAACTGCCCTACCGATTGTTGACTGAGGTGCTAAGGGTTGTGAGTTGTTTGTGATTGCTTATGAGTCAGCAAACTTTTCTCAAAGTACCCTTCGTTTGGGAAGAACCAAAGCCCTTGGTTGAAGTCCCATCGCGCTTGACTTTTGAGCCAGTCAAAGCAAAACATAGTGATCAGTTAGTGTCAGTTGCTGCGCGTATTATGGCGTTGTCGATGGATGCAAGTGATCAAAGAAGAACATCTGAGGATGATCCTTATGCAGCGGTTGAAGCATTTTTGAATTTAGCCAGGGATGATTTTTCGTATCAAGATGACTGGTGGCAGTTTGGAATTAACGACAGTGGAGATATTGTGGGAGTTGTTCTTCCTGTTACGTTTAATGGGTGTGCCAAAGGGGATTTAGAAGAAGGAACCCTTTACTACTTAGGAGTTGTGCCAGAGTATCGAGGGTTGGGTTTTGCCAACGTTCTTTTGTTGCAAGGAACGCGAGTATTGCAAGAGATCGGAGTTTGGCGAATATTTTGCGATACGGCTGTCGTGAATGTGCGAATGATGTCGGCATTCAAGCGAGTTGGCTATCGGCAGTATGGCGGACCCTGGGAACGCCCTGTTTGATTGCTATTTACTTCCACTCCAATTCATCAGTTTTGGAGCGATGATGTCGGCAATTAACACAATCAGTGCATGAACTGGCAGGATGATTAGAAGGAGCATCAGGAGACGTACTCCCGTCATAACAGATTCAACAATGACAGATTTTGGAGCCAGCCAATCAAAAGCAGAATCCAAAAAGTCTGCGACTTGCTGTTTACCCTCCACGCATAACCAGGGACTATGAGCCACGATCGCCCGTTCAGGCTCCCATGCTCGAATGGTCTGGAGGGCATTTCGCAACGCTGGGCGGTTCAAGGTATGCGCGAGTTGGATGCCAAGTGGAGTATGGCGATACATCTGGTTCCACTGAGTTGTGACCTGAGCAATCGGCGTAAAAGTGGCTGGGTTAAAGTCCATGATCAAATCTGTGAAAATGATAGTGCCCGACTCCCGGTGAAAGAAGACAATTTCATCAAACCATCCGTTTCCTGACCCGAAAACACATTGATCAATCTGCCCCGCCCACTCTGGTTCAGGGGTATCGGTAGACAAGGTTTTGTAGAAGGTCAGGTCTTTGCGTTTGGGAGGTAGTCGAGGTGAAGCATAGAGTTTGGCATCGAGATACGCCTGGTTCCAATCTCCCATGTGCAGATGGTGCAGATGATTGGGGGAAACGATGTATTTCACCGTTCCAAGGGTATCCATCTCAGCACGAAGGTCGGGCGTGAGATGAATTGGCGAGATGACAAACAGGCTGTTGTCGTTGAGACAAATGACAATTGCCCGATGAGTATAGGAATAGCGAGGCTGCATCGGCGGACGGTAGCAGACACACTCCTTTGCCTCGATCGTCCAGATATTCGGCGCGATCTCAACCAGACCACTTGTTAGATTGTCAGGAATTGGGCGAAAGGTCTGTGTCACAATACTCCTCCTGTTCTCAGTTGAGCCTCAATTGCATCACACGCTGTACCAACTCCATTTTCGCCTTGAATTATACGCCCAATGTCTTTGGCTTTTGCGGCATAGCTAAGATTCTCCAGCAATTCTTCCAACTCTTTTGCAACTCGTGATGCAAAGTAGCGATCGCGGGAAATCGTGCGAGAGGTTCTCAATCGCTGGAGCCGCGCTGCATTATCAGGTTGGTCATGGCTGTAAGGCATCACCAGCGTCGGACGACCTGCCCGTAATGCTTGTGCTGTCGTTCCAATTCCACCCTGGTGCACGATCGCACAGGCGCGAGGAAAAAGTTGAGAGTAGGGTACGTAGCTTACTGCCAGAACATTGGCTGGCAAATCCTTTAACGGCAGATTCTTGCCCATCAACAGCACGGCACGACGGTTCAGTTGTTTCACCGCACCAAGGCTTTTCTGGTAGAAATCACCCGCATTCATGACAGCGGCTGACCCCAGGGTGAAAACAATCGGAGGTTCCCCGGCATCCAAAAACTGCTGTAACGCTGGAGCAAGCTCTACTCCAGGTTGATTGCCATCGTAAAAGGTGAACCCAGCAACGACAGTGTTCTTTGCCCAATCTGGTTGAGGCTGACCCAAAATAGAGGAAAACAGGGCAACAACGAGATAGGGAGAAAACTTATCTTCTAAAAAGGGGTTGGTGTGAATGGGAGGCAAGTCCAGTTCTTGCCGCAGTTGACGAATGGGATCTGCCCAGGAATTACTCACCCATTTGGCAAAATTGAGCACCCCTCGACTCACGATTGGTCCCAGTTTGTAGAGCTTTGCCAGAGCCAGAAACGGGGCTAGAACGGGTGGATCATAGACCGAAAAGAACGACATGGGAACCATCGCACTGGAAGCCCAACGCATTCCCAATTTCTCTGCAACCAGTGGCGTTGCGATCACACCTTCCCCAGAGAAGATAAAGTCTGCTCCTTTGGCAACGTTGAACAGGTCAGTATACATTTCCCTCAAACTGGGAGTTGCCCACTGACGCACCATGTATTCCTGCCCTGTTTTGAGATCCATCATCCGTGCCATTTCCTGCGGGTCGTTCATGGCGGTGAAATCGGGACGCATGGGATGGAACTCGAAGTTCAATGCCTCCAATTTGGATTGATAGATTTGATGCGTGACAAACACCACATTATGCCCGCGTTGCCGCAGTTCGAGGGCGATCGCAATCATAGGATGAAGATCTCCCAGAGTTCCCAATGTTGTCACAACAATCCGGCTCACCTGCCTGCCTCTCAATCCATGATCTAACGACAGCCTCTATATAGCATTCAAGCAAACTACTGCTTTAGATGTGCTATTTTGCAGTTAACACTTTACGGAACACAACCTTGTCATCACCTGCTGCATAGAAGTCGCGGATACATGCCTCTTCTTCATAGCCATGTTTTCTATAAAATGCTTGTGCCAGGTCAAAGCTCGCCAACGTTTCCACCAGCAGCATTCGTCCACTACGCGCTTTCAATGTTTCTTCGACATGGCGCAATAGCTTGCCACCGTGTCCCTGTCCCTGGTGGTTAGGGTGAACCGCGATCAGTTGCAGATTCCAAGTCTGATCGGTCATTCGCTCGGGTTCACAGTAAGCTACTCCAATGATCTCACTGTTGTCTTGGTGACTCGTGAGCCAGAACCGTTGGGCACTGTCATTTTGCAGGGAATCACTACCGTTGCCATCAACAAAATAATCGATCAGCAGTTTGTTCACCACTTCCAGTTCACCTGATTGAAACCCGATCGCTTCAGCAATGGAAAGTATCGCAGGCATGTCATTGGGCGTACTCAGTCTAATCATAGAGGCAAATATGACAACAGTTGTAATGCTATTTGAAACATAACAACTGTTATGATTTGATGTCAATATAGTTGTGATGTATAGCTTAGACCTGAGGAATGCTACGGGATATGACAATCGCCGCCTTGAAGTGGCTCAAGCGGCATGGCAAGTAATTGTTCGAGAAGGATTGGATCGCACCAGTATGCGGGCGATCTCACAAGAACTTGGCTCTTCAACTGGAGTAATGACCCACTACTTCCGCGCTAAGGAAAAACTCATCTTATTTGCCCTAGAACAAGTCGTTGAAACCACCTTAAAGTACATGAGATCTTATGCTGAAAAGCAACAGGGAATCGACCGATTAGAGCAAATGATTTTTGCCGCTCTACCTTTGGAAGACAGTGATAGGGCTGATTGAAAAGTCTGGATCGCATTTTTGGGCTATTCGATCGGGCGTGAACACCTGATTTAGCAGCATCAAAAACGCTATGACCGTATCCGCGAGATTCTTTACTAGGAGTTAGCCGATTTACAGGTAGCTAAGCTGATTCGAGCCGATTTAGATTTGACCCTCGAAGCGAATGCGCTCATTGCATTAGTAGATGGCATTGGCACTGGAGTTGTGATCTGTCCTGAGCAGTTTTCAGCAGAGCAACAACGATATCTTGTGCATCAACATCTTCACGCTTTACAAGCATTACCTTGAATATAGGTTATTCGTGAGGCAAAAAAGGGGTTAATCCTTAGCTTTGGTCAGTCTTCTTCCCCAAGGTTTAAGTGTCGAAATCACAATGATGACAAACAGGAGTGAAACTTGAATAACTGATCCAATCAACACTCCTTTTGCATCAAAGGTGTAAATAGAATTATTGAATGCACCTAAACCTTCTGATTGAGCGACCGCCTCAGCCGTATTGCCCCAGGGAAACAGCCAGAACGTTCCAAAAATGATTAGCCCAGTGGTCAAAATCCACTTGGTAATCACCCAGTAGAATTTGAAAAAGCCGTAGTTCGTTTGCCAGCAAAGAATAGTTGCTGTCATGACAGAACCGATCGCCGCAGGAATCACAATAAAATCATCCAGTAATTTGATCACCGAATTGAGGGCAAAAAGAATATCAGCATTGGCTGTGCTGTTATTTCTCAGCGCAATCAGAAACATACTGAGAACGGCTCCAGTCCACAGTGCGGCAAAGCCAATGTGAAAGGCTAGAACCCAGTTCTTTTGCTGAAGACTCAGTTTGAACCGTTGTTGCTTCTGTTGGGTTGTATCAGATTGCGATCGCTTTTCACTCGCTCCAATTGTCGTCATAGATACTCCTGTCAGAACGCTAACTCTTTTCGTGATGGAATATGCAGAGTGTAGCGATCTCTGCTTCCTTAAATCTTGACCTTATTTGCTCAACCTGTGCAAATCTTGCTGCGTTTCTACAATGACGTTCTGAATTCTTTCGGAGTCGTCCCAACATAGCGACGAAACAGCCGAGTGAAAGAACTGTGATTGTTTAACCCAACTGCAAATGCAATCTCAGTAATCGGGAGTTGAGTGAATTGCAACAAATGCTTGGCGCGATCGATTCGACACTGAGTTAAATACTGGTGAGGAGCTAATCCGGTTGATTGTTTGAACAAACGACAGAAGTGATATTGGCTTAAATTTAGAACGCTAGCAATATCAGATAAAGCAATATTGTGTTCCAGATGGTCTTGAACGTACTTGAACACTTTTTGTAGCTGATGTTCCGACAAACGACCTTTATCATCAGAGAGCGATCGAGGCTGCCAGACAGAATACTGCTTCAACAGATGAATCACTAAACCTGTCGCCAGCGATTCTCCAAACATTCGACCTGCCGGATGTTTGGCTTCAATATCTGCTTTCAGAGCCAATCCAATCTGCTGTACCAGTGAATCGCCAACTCCGATATGTGGAATCAACTCAATCTGCTTCACTCGAATAGATTCCTGTGCAACCTGTTCAAAAAATTGAGGAGAACATCCCAATAGAGAAAATTCGCCTGCACCATGCCAGAGCGACGAATAGTTGATTCCAGCCGGAATAAGCAGCATTTCACCAGGTTGACAATGGCAGTTTAGAATCTGCCCCTCTATCTGATGTTCCGACTGAACTGGATGACCACCCTGTCCTGTAATGCCAATAATATGCTGCATCCATTGATGCGTTGGACTTTGATGAGCCGAATGATCATAGTGATGGAAAAAAATGCCGTTCCACCCGGACTGCTCACTGGACAAAATTGGATGACCAGCAAGCGCCGGATGAGTGTGGTGAGTCATATCAACCTGCAGCAATTGATCCATAGTGGGCATAGAAGTGAGAAATTACTGCTGCTTGTAGTTTATCGAATTTCGGTTAATTGCTCTCGAATCACTTCAACTGCCTGCATCACACCGTTTTCAGCCCGAAATTTTCCCCCCAATGTGTTGGCTCGTTGTTGCATGGCTGTATCGAGTGAAACTGCTCCAATCGCTTGTGATAGATTCGCGACAGTTAATTGCTTCTGGGGAATTGGACGCGGTCCAACGCCTAACTCAAAAACTCGCTTGCCCCAAAACGGTTGGTCACCAAAGAAGGGACAAATAATGGTTGGTTTTCCCGCTCGTAACCCTGCTCCGGTTGTCCCTGCTCCACCATGATGGACAACGGCAAGGCATTGAGGAAAGAGCCAGTCATGCGGGGCGGATTGCAAAATATGGATGGTATCAGGCATCTCTGATGCGGACAGACCACCCCAGCCCGTTGCTAAAATGGCTCGCTGACCCGATTGACGAACAGCATCAATCACAAGCCGTGTTGTTTTAGCCGCATCCTGAGATGCCATGCTGCCAAACCCAACATAAATGGGAGGGGAACCATTGGCTAAAAACGCCACTAAATCCGCTGGAGGCTGCCAATCTGAGGCAGAATCAAGAAACCAGTAGCCTGTTGCGATCGCACTCTCATCCCAATCAGCAGGAGATGGAACTACATAGCGACTGTAGGCATACAGTTTAGGAACAGGACAACCATGCAGCGATCGCTCATCTCGAAATGGGGGCAACCCCAGTTTTTCCTGTCTCCACTGGTTGATGAACCGACGGTAAGGCAACAGAGAAGCCTGAAGGAACAACGTGTAGCTGAGGTAGTTCAAAACTCCACCGTAATGACCGCCCTCAAAGATGGGATTAGCAAACGATCGCGTTGGCGAGTAAATCGGGAGCGCCATTGCCAGAAATCCGGGAATACCCAGCTTATCGGCAATGTGATATCCCGCTAAGGGTTTCGCATGGTACACGACCGCATCTGGATTGTATTGCTTGGCAATCTCCCAGGCATCATCCATCATCCGGCACAGCATCGGCATAATTTGCTTTAAGCGGATGGACTTTTTGCCTGCCAGGGCAGCCTTTCCGGTATCTGTTTGCACCAATTGAGCAAAGGGAGCGTGCAGGGGGGCAAAGTCCAGCGTATGACCTGTGACCAGAGATGCAAAGCTGGGATCAGTGGCAAGGAGAACTTCAAACCCTGCCTGTTTCAATCCCTTACCCAGTGCAACATAGGGTTGCACATCGCCTTGAGAACCTGCTGTCAGGATGAGAATACGTTTGCTCATACAACGGTTGTAGGAACTGCGATCGCACAGGAAGAATCGATGATTAAACTAGCCCACCAGAGGGATAGACACGAGCCAAAAACTGGATTACAAAATGACTGACGGACTTTTGGAGATTCCTATGCTGATTGTAAGCCAACCAACGGGCTACCAAGCAGTGCTTGCGATCGCCCTATAGGAGAACGATTATGCCAACCCAGGTCAAGGTTAAAGAACTCACAGGAGAGCCAACCGAAATGGCTGCGGTATGCTGAGCCAACCCACACTGGAAACCGATCGCCTGATCCTGCGTCCTCTCAACCCTTCTGATGCTCCCTCCATTCAAGAAAAAGTGAGTGTGAGGGCGATCACTGACACCACCATTTCTATTCCTCATCCCTATCCGGATGGAGAAGCCGAGCGTTATATTACCCGGCAGTTAGACGCAGCGGAAGCAGGATACTCTGTCACGTTTGGACTTGAATGCAAATCCTTAGAAGGAATTTGTGGAATCCTTGAAATTCGAGAGATTGAGCAGGAACACGCTCAAGCAGAATTAAGCTTTTGGGTCGCAGCAGAATTGTGGGGACAGGGATACATGAGCGAAGCTTTGAAACCTGTGATAGCTTTCGGATTTAAATATCTCAGCTTGAATCGGCTTTATGCCTATCACATGCTGAGAAATCCAGGCTCAGGCAAAGTCTTGCAGAAAAATGGATTTGTTCAAGAAGGAGTGCTACGCCAACGAGTTCGTAAATGGGGCGTGTTTGAAGACGTGGCGTTGTGGGCGATATTGCAACAAGATTGGCTTGAAATCGGCAGGTAACCTCAACTGCAAAATTTTGATAAAACAGCGCAAGAATCGGGCTTCAGGTCTGAGGGGACTTTCTCTAATCTTAAGTTATTGAAACCCAACTCAAACGGAGGAATGCACGATGAACGTTATCCAATCCCTGATTGCAACTAGCACGATCGCGATCGTTTCTCTCTCACATCTCCCGATTGCACTATCGGAAACAGTGAACTCTGCCCCAGTTATAATTGGCTCCTCGCAGAGGATAGCTGAACTGCCTGCATCCTTCCAACCCGGACTCCATCGGGTCATCTTCCCAGAGTGAGGGCGAACGGATGGTGGGCAACCTGTACCTGCCAACCTCCTATCAGCCCGGAGATAAGCTTCCTATGATTGTTGTGACAGGTGCCTGGACAACCGTGAAAGAACAAATGCCTGCGGTTTATGCTCAGCGGTTAGCCGATCGCGGATTTGCCACCTTTACGTTTGATTTTCGCTACTGGGGTGAAAGCGGCGGTACTCCTCGACAATATGAATCCCCTGCGGCTAAAGTACAGGACATCAAAAATGCCGTTGCCTTTCTGCAAACCTTACCTGTGATTGATGGCGATCGCATTGGTGGGTTGGGTATCTGTGCCAGTGCGGGCTATATGGCTCAACGGTTGCGGAAGATTCAAATCCTGGCGTTGCATAATAGAGGGATGAATTGGGGTTAGGTCTAATGCAATGTCCAGAATGCCAATCCACTCACATCCGTAAGAACGGCAAGAGAAGGGGTAAGCAAAATTACATCTGTGTCAGTTGTAGTCGTCAATTTATTGATAACTACAACTCGCCTCAAGGATACAGCGACGACCTCAAGCAGCAATGCTTACGAATGTAGGTCAACGGTATGAGCTTTACGTGCTTCGCACACGCTACGCGAACGAGGTATGAACGAGTCACGGGGGTTCACCATACCACCGTGATCTACTGGGTCAAACAGGTTGGACAACGCCTGCCGGATGCCTATGAACCAGAGGAAATTCCCCAAGTCGGTGAACTAGATGAACTCGAAACCTTTGTGGGGGCTAAAAAAACAAAATCTGGCTGTGGACAGCGGTAGACCACTTTCGAGCAGGCATTTTAGGCTGGGTGTTAGGTGACCACAGTGCGAAGACCTTTGCACCCTTGTGGGCAATTGTGGGAGCATGGCAGTGTTATTTCTATGTCACCAATGGTTGGAGTGTCTATCCGGGGTTTATTCCACCGGGAGACCAGATTGTCAGCAAGACTTACATGACTCGAGTAGAAGGTGAAAATACTCGCTTGCGACACTATTTAGCCCGACTACATCGCAAGACATTGTGCTATTCCAAATCAGAAGCAATGCTGAGGCATTCCATTCGTTTGCTACTTCACTACTTGAGATTTGGAGATGTCCCGATTCCTGCTTGATTCCTCCCACTATTCAGCAACGCTCAGCATTCTTGTCTACGGTAATCACTCGCGGAGCTTGAGTGTGCTGACCCTTTAGGACTTTGCGAAAGAATCGGGCGGCAGCTTTAGCATCCCGCGAGCGCACTGAGCATTAAGTCGAGGGTATTGCCCTCCGAATCGACCGCTCGGTACAAAGACTTCCACACGCCCCTGACTTTGATATAGGTTTCGTCCACCCTCCAGGAATCATTTGTCGGTTTCAAATGCCGTCGAATCCGTTTGTCTAGCTCTGCCGCGTACTTCAATACCCACCGATTGATCGTCGAGTGGTCAACCTTCATGCCCCGAAGAACGCATCATCTCCTCTAAATCTCGGTAACTGAGGGAATAGCGGTGAGTCCAGTCCTGCAGGCGGGTCTCCCGCCGTAGGGAACTGGCGAACCCGAAGGGCAATACCAGCGGACATTCAGCAGAATGATCTCTGGCAAAAAGTGTCGCCACTTAAACAGAGACTCAGTAGACATCGGAGGAAGAAAAGGCAAAGTTAGATTTATCTACCTTACCACCCACCAGTTCTTGCGACACAACCAACGTCATTGACTGCTGCTGTAAGATGGCGTATTTCGATATCAAATTCTATAAAGGTAGAATTCATGAGTTTACTCAATTCATTGACCTTCTAAGCTTTTAAAACGGCAAATTCTGACGATAGTCAAATGTTCAATCGTATCTAGCATCACACTGTTCCTGGTAGAAACGTTTTAATTTAGGTATAAACTGGGGAAATATCCATGTTCATGCGGAAGTCGTAGATCTGGTCATTGTGGAAACGCAAAATGCTGGCACAGGGCAGCGTCACTTGAGTTCCATCTTTGCGAATGTAAGTGACATCCACTTCGTATACGGCTGAATCTCCGTCTTCGCCTAACCACAAGCCTGTGTTTTTGTGATGCATTGCCTTAATCGTTGCAAAAAACTCCGCTAAAGCATCTCGAATGGACTGCTTACCAACAGCTTTGAATGAGCAGAAAATATGGCGCAATTCGCAAATGAGTGGCGTAAACCTGCAAAGCTAGAATCCGTCAGCCTTTTAGGCACTTGGTCTACTTCTAATCACTGCTACGTAAACATAGCTTATCTCAGGTGCTCAGAGGTTAGAACGTTTGTCTAGAGGCGTATTGACTGATTGCGCCACTCATTTGCGAATCACGCCAGATCTTTTGCTTATTCACAATTGTAAATTGTCCAGTTGTCTACCGCTTTTTGTAATTTGTAGGACTTTTAATCTTCAAAAAAGGTACGTAAAGCAACTCAACACTGTAAATTGAGGATTGAGTTGCTTTACATCACAGGCTTGATCCAGCCTGTTTCATTGATCACGAAATTCTAGGAACTTGGGTGAATCAGAGGAAGTTGAATGCTGACGATTGTTCCCTTCTCCTGTTCTGACTGAATCCATATCTCACCGCCATGAGCTTCAACAATGCGCCGCACGATCGCCAATCCTAATCCATTACCAGAAGGTTTGGTGGTGAAGAAGGGTGTACCTAGCTTTGACTGGACTTCGACTGGAATGGGATCGCCGCCATTGTGAATACTGATGTTGATGCGGCTGTTGCCCGTGCCTAAAATTCGCCACGTAACTGTTTCTCCCGGTTCGATCGCTTCACAAGCATTTCTAATTAAGTTAATGAAAACCTGTCTGAGCTTGTCGCGATCGCCCCATGCCCAAACAGAAGGCAGTGAGGAAATAAATTGAATGTTGCGTTCTGCGATGCCCGCAATTGGTCGCAGCGATTCCAGTAAATCACTGAAGAAGGCGTTCAGTTCTACTTCATTACATCGCAATACCTGCTGTCTGGTATAAAGCAAAATCTCATTGAGTAGCCGCTGTAGCCGTTTTGCATCTTCGAGCGCTAAAGCAAGATGCTGTTGATTTCGTTGTGGCAAATTGATTTCCCGTAGTGCTGTTAATCCCATCAAAACGGTCGTAAGCGGATTGCGGACTTCATGCACAATCATGGCCGTTAGTTCACCAATTTCTGCCAGTCTTGCCATCGCTTGCTCAGCCTGCTTGCGTTCTGTAATGTCCCGCACTAAAGCTAGTTCCAGCAAACGACCTCCAGATTCAAATAGACAAACGTTTGCTTCTACAGGGAACAATGTGCCATCTTTGCGGCGATGCTCACTTTCTAAAGTGACTGCAACACCTGTCGCAAGCTGTTGGCGAAATGATGACAATTCATTTGCGCTAAACTTCGCATCAAACTCTAGAACCGAGAGTGCTAGAAGTTCCTGGTAGGAGTAGCCTAAGTTTTCACAAGCCTGCCTGTTTACATCAAGAACTCGATTGTTATCAGGGTCAATTAGTAAGAATGCATCTGCTGCATTTTCAACTAAAAGTCTAAAGCGAATTTCACTTTGCCGCAGTGCTGTTTCAATCTGTTGACGTTCTTGAATTTCGGCTTGCAGCTGATTGTTTATCCGCTGCAATTCTGCTGTACGTTGTTCAATCCGCTGCTCTAAATGCTCGTTGGCTTCTAGCAGTTGTGCTTGAGCAATTTGAAGCTCTTGAGTCCGTCGAGTTACTTCTGCTTCTAAAGCTTGATTAAATTGCTGCTGCTGCTGATAAAGCTGATAGTTATCGATCGCCGTTGCCGCCCGTTCCGCAAAAATTTCCACCAGATGAACTTCTTGAGCAGTGAACTGGCGAGACTGACGCTGGAAAGAACAAATCGTTCCAATTACACTGCCCATTGGCGTTTGCAAAGGAACTCCCAAATATGCCTGGTAGCCATCTGGTGCCACCCCAAATGCTGTATTTGCTGTAGTGTCTTCAACAACCAGCGAACAGCCACTTTCGATTACTGTTCCAGTCAGCGTGCCATGTAGAGAATAAGTTTGTGAGGCGTCCTCCAGATCGATCGTGCTCGCCAAAATTCGCTCAGAGCCATCTTGACAAAAAGTAACAACTGACCAATCCAGCCCAATTAATTCATTCACACCTTGAGCAATTGCCTGAAGATAAGCTCCCAGTTCACCCGTTCGGTAGCTTAGAGAAGTCAGAAACTTTAGAATTCGCTGTTCCTGAGATGCCGTTAGCACCGCTTCTAGATCAGATGGTTGGGAATCAAGGCTTTTGCCTACAGACATAGAGGTGATTCTATCTAGAATAATAGTGAATCGCTGAATCACAGCTACAGTGAAGCCTTATCTATATTAGAAAACTTTGAGATAATCCGAAGTTCAACTTGATACCATTGATGCTTGATTTGGATCAAGCAACCGACGGATTTTGCAGCCTAATTAGGTTTTGCTCTCGAATAATTCTGCCTTCCTGCTCCAATCGAGTCAAAGCACGAGAGAGCGTAGCAGGAGCAAGACCTAAATCGATCGCAATTTGGTTGAGTGGGCGATCAAACCTAACAGCATCTGCATTTTCTATATCAGCAAGGAAATACAAATATTTCAGCACCCGCCTGTGAGCAACACGAATATCTTTCAACTCTAACCGCATCACCAAAGACAAGTTTCTCTTGATCAATCGTGTCATAAAGTCTTCCAACAGGCTAGAACGCTCATGCAAAGCTGTTAATAACTCTTGTTTGGGATAAGTAATGACTCGCGAAGCAATTTCAGCAATGGCTGTGTAGGCATAGACATCAGAGAATAAGGCAATTTCAGCAAAGCTGTCACCAGATCTAGCAATCTGGAGGGTAAGAGATCGACCTTCAGGCACGTAGCGAGCGATTCTGAATCGCCCAGTTTCAACAATAAAAAATGCAGATGCAGAATCTCCTTGACGAAACAGAATTTGTTCGGGAGCAAGTTCGCGCAGTGCGATCGCATGACGTAGGTTTTCTGGAAGTCGATCAAGTGATAACAAGTCCATTGTCTCAAAGTACAGCAATACAAAATTGGTTTAATCAAAAGATTTAGGCGAACTTGTTGTATTAAAATTAGCTTTTGTACAAAGTAATTGAGCGCCATTAGTATCTACGAAGCGTTTATTGCAAGATTGTATGAAAATTGACTCTAACGCTTTTAACTGCTGAGTGATCTGCTCAAACTGTTGAATTAATTGTTCAAGGGATGATTGCATGATTGGTTGCTCTATTGCTACTGTGACTTCATCAAATCAGCCGTGAGACTTCTCAAAAGGCTATGACTTCTACAATGTAGCTTGAACCTGAAGGGTTTCTAGTAAATAGATGAGTTTTTGATGAGAATCAAAGAGAATTTAAATAGTAACCGTTCAGAGGAAACTGTCAGAACTGGGTACTCGGCTTGAGGGCAAAAGCCCCGACTTGATAGACTGCTTCTGCCCGCAATCTCTGCTTCATGAACTGCCCTGATTGTGGCTCAGCCCACACCACTCGCCTGCAACGCAGGACAAACTTGGGCTATACGATGTTTCACTGCAAGGCGTGCCGTCGCACCTTCAATGAGCGCATAGGCAACCCCCTTCAACTTTATCGAGGTGCCTATTGATATCGTCTTTCAAGTTTTGCTGTGTCGATTGCGCTACAAGTTGAGCTTTCGGGACATTGCCGAACTCTTCCTGCTGTGAGGAGAGTGTCAGAACTGAGTACTCATCATTCCTTATTGAGAATTTGGCTTCCTTTTTTCTGGTGGAACCCCTATCCTTTCGTTCGACTTATTGAGAATCGGAATCTGAGTACTCAGTTCTGACAGTTTCCATGCAAGAGGTCAACATCAGTGTGCAAGTGTTCAAGCAACGAACCTGGTTTGGCAAGCGATCGCATCCCAATATGGTTCTGATTCAAGCGGGCGATCGCCGCTATACCTTTGGCAGCGGTTCAACTGAGGCGGAATGCACTTGGCTAGTGCATGAGATCAAACACTGGTTACGTCCCGATCGCTAGGAGACAACAATCATGCAACCTGGAGATGTTCTGCAACAGCGATATCAACTAGAACGAGCTTTAGGGCAGGTGCCGGGGCGCGAAACCTGGTTAGCCAAAGATCTCAAGGATCAAACCACAGTTGTCGTAAAGTTGCTGATGCAAAATCCGCAGTTGCAGTGGCATGATGTCAAACTGTTTGAGCGAGAGACAAGCGTACTGCGAAATGTGCAGCATCCTGAAGTTCCTCGTTATCGAGATGTCTTTCAAACAGAGCCTGCTCAAACCGCAAACCTGATTTGGTTTGGCTTAGTGCAAGGTTATGTGCCCGGAGTCAATTTGCAGAAGCTGCTGGAGCATCAGGGGCGATTACCTGAAAAACAAGCCCGCAAGATCGCAATCGAAACGCTAAAGATTCTGATTGATTTGCATGAACTCAACCCTCCCATTCTGCATCGAGATTTGAAGCCCAGCAACTTACTGTTAGGGGACGACAAACAGATTTACCTGATTGACTTTGGTGCGGTGCAAAATCGGGCAAAGGCTGAACATACCACCATGACGGTAGTGGGAACTTACGGTTACATTCCATTAGAGCAATTTCGGGGGCAAACCGTTGCAGCATCTGACTTGTATGCATTGGGAGCAACGCTGATTCATCTCCTGACTGGCATTCCACCATCCGACTTGCCGCAAAAGCAACTGCGGTTTCAGTTTGCCGATCGCGTCACTTTATCTCCCAACTTTCGACGCTGGCTAGAGATCATGGTTGAACCAGCGTTAGAACATCGGTTTAAGACAGCCCGTCAAGCTTTAGAAGCTCTGCAAAGCGGAAATCTCAAGCCACTCAAAGCGATCGCTCAACCGCCTGGAAGCCGCGTGAAATTATTCGTATCTGGGAGTGGGTTGATGATCAAAAACCCAGCTTTTAGAGCGAGTTATCTAACAATTGCTTTGGCAATCGGGGCGATCGCTGTGATAGCATTCGTGCTTTCCATCTTGACACTACTAGCGAGTGAGATGTTTGTTATGGTCATGGGGTTTGTTGTAACGCTGTGGGTCATCTGGGCAGTTGTTTTGCTGTATTCATTCACTCGTTATTTCGTTTCCTGGCGTTGCCAGTTCATCCAATTCACCCAAACGCACTTCACCATTCAGGAGCAGAATCTGGGCATTCGATATTTTCAGCGCAAAGGAAAGATCAAAGATATCCAAACCGTTCAACAGAGCGTGCTGGATAGACGGGGGCGATCGCTGCTGTTACAGATGGGCAAACCTGAGATAGACATTGTTGCCCTAAAAACGGACCAACAAATCTATAACATTGGACTGGATTTGACCGCTCCCGAATGTGCTTGGTTAGTTCAAGAAATCAACGACTGGCTGACCGAGTCTAGTTTGGATAAGTGATATAACTGAAATTGTCAGAACTGAGTATACGAATCTCGTCTCTTTTTCATAAATATACCTTTTCTCTCTTTTTTCTTTGCTAAGCAGATTGGAAGATCGCTCGTAATTTACTGACTCGTTCTAGACATAGTTCTTTTCTCTCAGATAGAGACACTACTTCTGTCATATAGTGCTGGGGTCTCATAAAGCTCCTTACCGCATCATATGCTTGACAAAATCGCCGCGCTGATTCAAACGCTCCAAATCCTAACGTTGGATAGTAGCGTTGCTTTATTCCTCGATGGCTCTGCTCAATCAGATTCTCAAGGGCAGCTTATTACTTCATGTTCCACCCCTTCTCCCAGTTCTTCCTCAATCGCTCTGGGATAGCTGGTGTGTCCATTGGTCGCTACTCGTTGCGGGGGTGTTGGGCTACTCATGCGCTTGAGCAAAAAACGCTTTGGCTGCCTCCATGTCCCGTTTCTCGCTCAACCTCACATCGACTAAATCTCCGTATTCATCAATGCCTCGATGCAAGTCACACCATCGACCGCCGGCTCGAAGGTAAGTTTCGTCCACAAACCAGATTTTGCCAATCTTCCCCTGGCGTTTGGCTCTCAGCTGCTGAGCAAATATCGGAGCAAAGCGTTCTTCCCAATCGCGCACGGTTTCATGTGTAAACTCAAATCCGCGTAGCAGGAAAAACTCTGTAATGTCGCGAAAGCTTAGCTTGTAGCGCAACCGGCACAGCAAAACCTGAAAGACGATATCGGTGGGCACCTCGATAAAGTTGAAGGGGATGCCTGTGCGCTCATTGAAGGTGCGACGGCACGCCTTGCAGCGAAACATCGTATAGCTCAAGTTTGTCCTGCGTTGCAGGCGAGTGGTGCGGGCTGAGCCACAATCAAGGCAGTTCATGGAGTATTCATGGAGCAGAGATTGGGGGAGTAGCAATCTATCAAGTCGGGGCTTCTGCCCTCAAGCCGAGTACCCAGTTCTGACAGTTTCCCAGCAGCAACTGATTGACCCTTGAGGCTACAATCCCACGCCAAAACCCCTAGCGTTTGTTGTAGAGGCTGCTAGGGTCGCTCTGAAGACGTTTGAATCTGGTCTTAGGTTGGGTCTATCGCTGATCTGTAGTTAAGGTCTCTGGCTATGGCAGCAGGTAGGACAGAGCTTCTTATGTGTGGTTGCGTACAGAAGAGGGAGAATTGTACGGCTATGTGCAGACGCAGAAGCCACTTTCGCTAGATGCACAAAAACCCCCACGATTAGGTGGGGGCAAACTCTTTAGGACATCTAAGGGCTATGTTTAATGGGTATAGGGCACACAGGGTAAGGCTGTCTGCACGCAGCCGTACAGAGGGGGGGTAATCAGGGAGGCAATAGATAGAAATACCCGAAAGTGGCTTTTGTCTGTTGCTGAAATTCCGATATCACAGTAAAAAGACCCCAGGGTTAGGACTGGGGTCGTATACCCTGCATGACCTGACCTGACTGTGGTGAACACAGGTAGGGAGTCCTGGAGGTTTCAGAGAGCTAGGTAGAGAGGCATTTCATTACCCAAAGGTTAGGGCTTTGTCGGGTCGCTTAGATCCCCCGCAAGGTTCAACTGATGTAACCGCAGAAGGTAGCGCGGGCTACTCGATCGGCTTAAACCTGCCAAGTGCGGCTATCTTGATCGCCATCATTTGCTTGTTTCAGGGAGGCGATTAGGCAGCTCCTCTTGGGAACACTGACCGAGCGTCCGCAATCGCACTCCGGCTTTCAAAGGTTTTTCGCGGGCGCTTTTTGTATGTAGGGTGAAAATGTTTGTAGATGCACTCTGAATCGCTGACTTTTCCTGACCTTTTCGCACCGACTATTCTGGCTTGAAATTTTAGGCTGACAGATATAAACCGAACAGTCACAAGGCGGAAATATGGAACGATTGGGAGCTTTGATTTATCTTTTTCTCATAGCTTTTGGACTTATGGGTATTTACATTAGGTCTTCAGAAGCTCCTGCCAAGCCTTTTGAACAAACAAGAGATGGAGTGGCATGTTCTCAACTAGATGGCGTAAGCAATGAGGAGCTGCGAAAAAAACTTATAAAAGAACAACCGATCTTCCGTAACTGTGATTAAAACCACGGCTGAAAACCAACGCTAGAGACATTCTGCAGCGTCGGTCTAAGGGAGTTTAGCGGTTGCTTAGCGTTGGCTCTCCCGATCGCACTGGGCTATCTGTGGAGGTGCTTCCGGCACTGGCTTACTCTGCACAGCCCATACAGAGAACCCTGTTGCCAGAAGGGTTGAAGCCCCTAGCAGAATGGGCAAGCCTCTCTTTGGGGCAGATTGCCAGAGATGCTTAGCATTGCCCTCAAAATTCAGCCTGACCTTCCCATTCTCGTAAGAGATTGTCAGCTTGTTACAGTCGGTCTGGGTTGTTCTGTCATAACACTCCTGGAGTTTGATGAAGTGTTGAACAATAAGCCCAGGAAGCGTTTTGAGAAAATGTGTTGCAATTAATCACTTTTGATTTGCGCCTGGAGTCGTATCTAACGGTTCTAGGCTTTTTTGTTTTTGTTCGGGATAGCCCCAAATTTTGGGACAATCTTCACAATGGTTTAACAGCAGAAATTGTCAGAACTGAGTATTCAGATCTTGTCTCTTTTTCATAAATATATTTTCCTCCCCCTTGTCTTTGTTAAGCAGCTTGGAAGATCGCTTGTAATTCACTGATTCGCTCTATAAATCGTTCTCTTCGCTCAGATAGAGACACTACTTCTGTCATATAGCGCTGGGGTCTCATAAAGTTTCTCACTTCGTCATACGCTTGACAAAACCGCTCTGCCGAATCAAACGCTCCAAATCCTAATGTTGGATAGTAGCGTTGTTTTATTCCTCGATGGCTCTGCTCAATCGGGTTCTCTCGGCAGCTTATTACTTCATGTTCAACCGCTTCTCCCAGTTCTTCGGCGATCGCTCTCGGATAACTGCTGTGTCCATCGGTTGCCACTCGTTGTGGTGGTTGAGTTACCTCATGGGTTCGGGCAAAAAACGCTTTAGCCGCTTCCATATCCCGTTTCTCGCTCAACCTCACATCGACTAAATCTCCGTTCTCATCAATCCCTTGATACAAATAGCACCACCTGCCTCGCACTCGGATATAAGTTTCGTCTACAAACCAGCTCTTGCCCACCTTACCTTTGCGTTTAGCTCGTAACTGCTCTGCAAGGGTGGGAGCAAAGCGTTCTTCCCAATGGCGCACGGTTTCATGAGTGAACTCAAACCTTCGTAGCAAGAGGAACTCTGAAATATCACGAAAGCTTAGCTTGTAGCGCAACCGGCACAGCAGTACTTGGAACACGATATCAGTAGGCACCTCGATGGAGTTGAAGGGTGTGCCAGTCCGTTCATTGAAGGTGCAATGACAATCCTTGCAGCAAAACATGACATAACTCAGGTTTGTGGTGCGTTGCAAGCGGGTGGTGTGGTTAGAGCAGGGCAAACGCATACGTTTCTTCACAGTTAGCGGGCGGGAGTGGGAACTTGAGACAAAATCTTAGTTAGATAGTGATCATCCCAACCCGCCTTAAGGCGTTTAGCTCGTGTGCCGCCTTTGGCAGACTTTTCTTGAGATAACAAATTCAGCGCGAGATGACGAATCACCGCTAAGTTTTCCGCACAGTGACCCTGAGCCGCCCGAGATCGGTCTTCTCGGAACCCGACATCTAAAATCCAATGCAGTTGATTCTCAATCCCCCAGTGACCCCGCACCGCCGTGGCAAAGGTGGTTGCATCTAACGGCAAACTCAGCAGATAATATCGCTTTTCACTCGTGATGGTATCGCCTACTCGTCGTTGCGATTCCACACAGCCAATCGTCGTTAACTTCGTCCAGTTCTCGGTCCCGATTAAATACTCTGTTTTGCCCATCACCCAATAACGTCGAATTTCTTGCCGTCCATGTCCGTGCTCTTGCGTTTGATAAAAGTCATGCTCAATGTCTCGGAAATTCTCCTTGTGGGCATGCTCAAACAACTGCTGGACATCTTGATGGAGAAGACCCTGATTGGCTTTCAGTGCCAAGACATAATCTCCTTGCTGAGAAACGATTTGTGCGGCGATTTCCGTTTGACAACCCATGGCATCAATACTGACGACTGCTCCATTGAGGTTGAGTACTTTCAAAAGTTCTGGAAGTGCGGTAATTTCATTCGACTTCTCGTTCACCTTTCGTTGTCCTAACACAAGTCGATTTTGACTGGCCCAAGCACTGACCATGTGGATCATGCCTTGTTTTCCGCCACGCTCATAACTGCCTCGTAGCGTTTTGCCATCCAGACTAATCAGTTGTCCATCGGTGATGTTAAATACCGCTTGTACCCACTTCAAAAAGCATTGCTGTAGTTGTTCTGGGCGCACTCGAGCAAACATTCGCTCAAACGTATCGTGAGACGGGATGCCATTCGGTAGATCCAAAAAGGTTTCTAACCATTCCTGCTTGGCAAGACCGTAGTTCTCAATCTCAACCCAAGTATCAGCACCACAAATCACTGCACAGATGGTAATGATGACGATATCGAGTAACAAATGCTCAATGCTGTGCTGAGCCCGCGGGTCATCGAGACTACTGAAGTGTTCTTTAAGGGGAAGAATTGCGTCATCAATCATCACAGAACACTCCTCAATATCAGCGCTGCTCTGGATTCTACGGTCTCTTCTCCTGAGTTCCAACCCCTCCCACTCAATTGTTAAGAAACGTATGCGTTCGCCCTATGTGGTTAGAGCCGCAGTGAGGGCAATTCATCGAAAGGGGATGGAATAGGAAACCGAGCGCAGCCACTAGTCCATTAAAGAGGGGCTTCTACCCTCAATTTGGGTAACGAGATCTGACAATTTCCCTTAGGGCAATTTCCGTTACTCATGATAAAAAGCCTGCTAGCTGAGAGTTAATCAAAATCTTTGGGTTTTTGGCTCAGATGGTTAACGTCGTTTAGTTCGTCTGTTCACAGTAATTACAGGGACACCTCAATGAAAAAGATTTTGATTGTTGATGACGACAATGCTGTCATAACGGTAGTGTCGCGAAAATGGTCGATCTTGATGCAATTCCTCGGTGGATTTTTGACAATGAGGGCAGTTGATGCCAAATGACAAGACTTGTAATTTCAAACAGATGTGGTCTTCAAGATTAGAACACGTTTCGACTGTAATTCCAGGCAAATTCAGCAAGGAGTCAAGTTGGAAGTGCATAACTACAACCGTAGCTTATGATGCAGTTTGCACCGGAAACCCGAGAGACCCAAAGTCGCTTGTGCTGAGTTCGAGGTCATCTGCCGCCGCTGCGTTTTGCCGTTGAGCTGCTCAATCTACAGGCTAGGGAATTGGGTGAAAGCATATCTATATAGTCACAAGTTTCTCAGCAATTTCTCATTGAAACAATGGAGAAATTTAATGTTGGCACCTCAATAATAAATGGATGTACAAGCCTTAACTGAAACTTGCGATGATTCGACCAACCATGCCCAATGACATAAAGGCTTTACTTGCTCTAGCAGAAGCGACAGGGCTTTTCGAGTCAAGCCAAATTGATGAACTCACCCAAATGCTCAATCAGCACTTCAGTACAGACAGCCAAGGTATATGGCTTACCGATTATGATGATAAACCAGTGGGTGTTGCCTACGTTGCGCCAGAACGCATGACTCACGGAACATGGAACCTCTACCTGATCGCAATTCACCCCAACTATCAGAAACAAGGGCGTGGAACTGCGTTATTGCGACACGTCGAGAAGATACTGACTGCGCAAGGTGAGCGGATTCTACTAGTGGAAACTTCAGGAACAGATGACTTTGAATACGTCCGAAAGTTTTATCGTGATAGCGGCTATGAAGAGGAGGCAAGAATTCGCGACTACTATATAGATAGTGTTGATAAAGTTGTCTTTCGCAGATCATTGGGACATGCCGCTGCATAACAATCCTGGCAACTGTACAGAGTTGAAGAGTTGAGTTTGAAAGGTTAATAGCGGCAGTAGATTGAGGTTCTTAAACCGTAAATGATCTTGACTAATGAATATTTATGCATGGCTCCATCCATCACCTTGATATTACAGTTAGCGATCTTGAACGATCTACAGAGTTCTACAATCTCACCCTGCCACTCATGGGTTTCCGACGAAGTCTTAATGTTCCAGAAGGTCCTATTTGGTCTACTTCTGACTGCGAGATTGGTCTGGTTGCTGCACATCCTTCTTCACGGCAGAAGCACGATCGGTACTCACCAGGACTACATCATCTCGCATTTAGTGCTCCTAGCAGAAAGTCCGTGGATGCTCTTTATGACTGGCTAATACATTTAGACGTGCAGGTGCTAGATGCTCCAGCAGATTATCCCCAGTATGCGCCGGAATACTACGCTGTGTTTTTTGCAGATCCTGACGGTATTAAGTTGGAATACACTTTTACACCTCAATGGCCGACATAATCATTCAATCTTAAGCAGAGCAACTGCGTTCTTCTGGTAGAAGCTGTCCAACAATCTCAATGCACGCCGACCGTTGAGGGGTTATCAGTGAGTATAAAAAGTTATATCTAGCGGGTGATTGGGATCGTTGGGCAGCTGAGTGCTGGGTAGGGACAACCCTATAGAAGCTATTTTTGGATCTCTAATGTTAGATTAATGCCGGTTTTCCAACGTAATATTTTGGTTTCTGATGCAAGCTAATTTTACGATTCGTACTGCCAAGCTTGAAGACCGACCAGTTCTCGTCACATTAATAGAATTGCTTCAAGAGGCTGAGCGTGAGTTGCATCTCAACAGAACACTGGGTTCTGAGATTAGTGATGCCCATTTTGTGTATCTTGAAGAACTTGTTAGAGAACAGAATGGTCAAATTTATGTTGCAGAGTCCGAAGAAGGCATCCTTGGTTTTGTTATTTGTTTCGTTGAGAAACACGATGAAGAAGATCTGCATGTTGTTGAATCAGAACGAGAATACGGTTATATTTCTGACTTGTATGTTGTCTCGATGATGCGAAAGCACGGAGTTGCTGCTGCTTTGATGCAAGCAGCTGAACGGCATTTCCTAAATCTAGATCTGGAAGTTGTTAGAGTTGGTTTGTTATGTAGCAATGAACCTGCAGCCAAGTTCTATCAGAAAGCTGGATATCAACCGTATGAAATTTTGTACGAAAAGCGGCTCAAAGCGTAACCGCAGCACAACAAGGGCGGTGCAATGGATTGAGAGCTACTGCTGGTGATGCATTCAAAAATTTAGCAGCCGTTGACCACGATTGTTAGCTGCTTCGATTGCAGGTGATGGCGTTATTTGGAAATCATCTGTTGGTGTTCCAGAGCAGCTTTTTGATCAGCACCATACTAGTACCACAGTTGTAGATTTGAAGTTGAAAGAAGCCGACGTTTGTAGTGATGGAATCTGGCAACGGCTTGGTGAATTCGTCGCCAGGTTGACCAGTGCAAGATATACTCCAAGCTCGGTGTCCAAGCCCACAGCAGCGCCCATAATACCCGACGCACTTCGGGCATGCTCAAGGGAACTTCAAGCCGTGTCTGTGTTTAACATCGCTCATAGAATAGCTGATGGAGGCGTTTAAATCCCCCTTTTTTGTCCCCTGCCCAGATCCTTGAGCACGAGCAATGCTCAAAAAGGCATGAGCTACCATCGAGAGGGTGATGTGGCGAT
>NZ_JACXWX010000061.1 GCF_014764505.1 Phormidium tenue FACHB-886 | reverse complement strand
GGCAATCTGACCCAGTATCAGGCAGGTCAGAATATCGTCAGAACTGTTACGTTCGACGGCAACAACAAGCAGAAATATGTGGTCGAAAACAATCAGGGCGTCGGCGAATATTTCTATGACGGCGAAGGCAAGCGGGTCAAGAAGAAGGTTTACAATCCGAACGGCAGCGTCAGAGAAGAAACCGTCTTCGTGTATTCAGCCGGAAAACTGGTCGAGGAATATTCGAGCACGACCGAACCCGCGCCGACGAATCCGACGACGAAATGGACGGCGACCGACCAATTAGGAAGTCCGCGTGTAATCACGGATTCTCTGGGCAATGTTGTATCCCGTCGTGATTTCCTGCCGTTCGGCGAGGAGATCACTAACAATATCGGCGAGCGTCAAGCCGCGAGCTTGAAATACAACGTCGCGGACGGCGTTCGTCAGAAATTCACGGGTTATCAGAAGGATGATGAAACCGGATTGGATTTTGCCGAAGCGCGGATGTATGAGAATCGGCACGGGCGGTTTACAGCGGTTGATCCGCTGCTGGCAAGTGGAAAATCAGCCAATCCGCAGACTTTTAATAGATATGTTTACTGTTTGAATAATCCTTTGATTTTTACTGACCCGGATGGCTTACAGGTTGGAAAGTGGTTTTACCCTGTTGATGCAGAAGGAAACCCAACTAACGGTAAATATAAGTACATAAGAAATGGTCAATCAACTGAAGGCTATAGAGAGGTAACGCAAAGAAATAGGAAGGGAGAATTGATTGGTGCGTCAACTTCCGTAAGAGAAGGATATGTAGTTCGCTTCAATCCCTTTGGTCCCGCATCAGTAAACAACCCGTTAGATCTAGATGATTTAATTTTAGGTGACAAATACGTGAGAAGTGGTTGGGATGAAGTTATGTCCGATGAACTGTATGATGAATTATACGAGTCAATGAACGGGGATGTTAATGCTGGCTTAGGTGTTCAGACTGCAATCTCTCCTTTGGATATAACATTACTTGTCACACCATTTAGGGTAGGACTCCTTAGTAAAGGAACGGTTAGTACAGGAGCACTAGCGTTAGAACAAACAGGAGCATCAACTGTAACAAAATCAGGTATTCTTTCAGGAAGTTTAAATGGTTTAACACAGGCTGAACGAAGCATGGTTTCAGAGTTGCTTGCCCAAGGGAAAAATGTAAGTATTGTTCCAAGATCAGCCATTAAAACTCCTGACTTTTTAGTAAATGGTGTTTCAACTGAATTAAAAACCTTGACGAGTGCGGGAACTAATACTCTTAAAAATGCAATTCAAAAAGCAACAAAACAGGGGCAACAAATTCTTGTTGATGCGAGAAATGTTAATATTTCGCCAGAAGATGCCATGAAACAAATTTTAAGAGTTGAAGGAAATGGTTATGTGGTAAAAGGGAGAGTAACTATCTTTACAAATGGAGGGACAGTTACTTATTAATTATTAAATATGGGACTAGATTTAACTGTGTATAAAAACATCAAAAATGTTGAGATTCATACTGGAAAGACACAAATAAAAATTGATTCTGAAACAGGTGAAATTTATTTCGATGATCCGACATTTTACAAGTTCTATAAAAAAGGAGATTTTGAAGCAATCTCGGAACGTATAGGAAATATTTCAGAGGTTAGTTTTCTGAGGGAAGAAGTTATAAATTTATTGGGCACTGAGTCCTATCTTTTGAAATACGTCCTATTTGAAGGGACTGCCAGCGGTGTAGTCATAAAAGAGTCTGATTTGGGATTAATTGAGCCGGAGTTATTAAAGCTAAAGTCCTATAGTCTTTCACAAGAGATGAGGCAGCTTATTGCAAAAATGACAAAATTGATAGCGGAAGCAAGGATTCAAAAGAACCCGATTGTTATGACTTAATTATAGTTAAGTTTCTTTCCGACGCCGAATGAGCCGCCCGATATTCCGCCGCCGACCTGTTTGGATCAATGCCTGACCAACACGGAATACCCGTCTTACGCGACCGTTTACCGCTATAACGAGCAGGGCAAGATGGTCGAAGTCATTCAGGGCGACCAGCATCGTTATTTCAAATATGATTCGCTTGGCAGATTGATTCGCGTCCGCCAGCCGGAACAGATTCCGAACGACAGTCTGGATTTAGCGGACGCCTACAACACGTCGGGGAAATGGACAGCCGCTTTCGTTTACGATCTGATGGGCAACGTCAAGCGGGCGACCGATGCTAACGGGACGAACATCGTCAACGAATACGATAAGGCGAACCGCATCACGAAGAAATGCTATACGAAGCAGAACATCACGACGACCGCCACCGAATGCTCGCAGATTTCAAGCAATGATTTGGACGCGAACACGCCGACAGTCGAATATTTCTACGACGGGAAAGGCTTGGATCAACAGCAAACGCCGAATTACGCGAAAGGCAAGCTGACGAAAGTCACGTCGTCAGTTTCGGAAACGCGCTACACGAACTTCGATTATCTGGGCAGATTGACGCGGATGGAACAGCGCACGCCGTTTACGGGCGAAACGATTTCGACCGCCGCGCCGCGCGTGTCGGAATACGAATACGATTTCGCCGGAGCGTTGATTAAAGAGACTTACCCGTCGGGCAGAGTGGTGAGAAACGAGTTCGAGGCGGACGGCGACCTTTCGCGGATTTACGGCAAAGCGAATCCGAACGCGATCGAGCGAACCTACGCCAACGGTTTCAGCTACACGCCGGACGGAAAGATTCAACGATTGAGATTAGGCAACGGGCGCTGGGAATCGGCGAAGTTCAATGAGCGTTTGCAGGTTACGGAAATGGCGCTCGGCGCGTCGGACGGCGACGGCAGCCTTTGGAAGTTAAAGTATGAATACGGCGAATTTGAAAATGGCGATGTCAATACGGCGAAGAATACGGGCAATATTGCCAGACAAACGATCAGTTTCAACGGTCTGCCAAACCCGCTCGTCCAAACCTTCAAATACGATTCGCTTTATCGATTAAAGGAAGCCCGAGAAACCGAAGGGACGGGCACGAGCGCGCCGCAGGTGTGGAAGGAAACCTTCGATTACGACCGTTTCGGCAACCGGACGGGACGTGCAAAGATCACCGGTGAAACAACGTCGCTCGCCTTAACGCAGATCAACAATCCGACGATCGATCCGAACACGAACCGCTTCGCCGATACTCAAGTTTACGACTACGATAAAAACGGCAATCTGACCCAGTATCAGGCAGGTCAGAATATCGTCAGAACTGTTACGTTCGACGGCAATAATAAGCAGAAATATGTGGTCGAAAACAATCAGGGCGTCGGCGAATATTTTTATGACGGCGAAGGTAAACGCGTTAAGAAAAAGGTTTACGAATCTGACGGCATCACGATTAGGGAAGAAACGATTTTCGTTTATTCAGGCGGCAAGCTGGTCGAAGAATATTCGAGTACGACCGAACCCGCGCCGACGAATCCGACGACGAAATGGACGGCGACCGATCAATTGGGCAGTCCGCGAGTTATCACCGATAGTTTAGGCAATGTCATATCGAGGCGTGATTTTCTGCCGTTCGGCGAGGAGATTACCAACAACATCGGCGAGCGTCAATCCCTGAGTTTGAAATACAACGTGGCGGACGGCGTCAGGCAGAAGTTTACGGGTTATCAGAAGGATGACGAAACGGGATTAGACTTTGCCGAAGCACGAATGTATGAGAATCGACACGGCAGATTCACGGCGGTTGATCCGCTTCTCGCTTCTGGAAAGTCAGCCAATCCGCAGACTTTTAATCGGTATGTTTATGTCAGAAATAACCCTGTTTTATTGACCGATCCGAGTGGCTTATGCCCGGATTGTGATAATCCTGTAGATGAGCCGGGAACTATATTTGGTGGATGGGCGAGAGCTTATGAATATTTTAAGAGAACTATTGGTTGGGGAAACGAAAGCGTAACGGTTCGCGAACAGTCTGCTCCATCTGAACTATATACTCAGCAAGGGAAGGACTTTTTAGACAATTACAGAAACACAGAGGTTGAAAATTTTCAATCAAGGAAACGCGGCAATACAATACTGGGGACAGTAACGCCCGGTACTTCCGCAAGTAGTTGGGCGCCGTACGGAACTCCAGAACAAGCTAAAAGAATCGAGGAAGTATTAAGTTATGAGCCAACCGGAACTTTTAATCTCCTCAACACAAGCTACAAGAATAGTATAGGGCAAGCCAGCAACGGTGAGCTTGCAGGCGCCTATTTAGGATTTGGAGCGAATTTAATTCCTGGCGGTCAAGGTGGTAAACAAGGAGGAAAAGCAGTTGTTCTTGGACTGGAAACTTTGGTTAAAAACAGTGAAACAAGGTTCGTTTTACGAGAACTTGCCGAAGAAACAGGCGGTAGTATGGCAAAAAATTGGGCGATTGATGGAATTACGCGCAGAACAGTTACAAATAATTTTGGGCGTGCATTTAATCAAGCTGTTGAAAGAGCAGATACAATTTTCTTTGCTTTGGATGGCTTAATTGATGATATTCCAGGAGCCTTAGATAAGGGGCGAAGATTTGGCTTTTCTGTAGAAAGGAGGAATGTTACAAATGCTGAATTATATACAATTTTCAGCAACCAAAATTTGTTTAATAAAACCCAATTCTATTTGAATAACAGACCAGTTCAGTCACCAGTTAATCCTTTTAGATTTGGGCAATGATGATATAAAATTATGGCGCGGATATTTTAGTAAATAAATAAAGCATATGAAATTGAATAGTATATGGAAACACATAGTTTCATATTATGAAGAATTATTTCAAGAAGGTAGCGATATTCTACCACTATTAGAATTAACTAAACGGATAGCTTCATCAAAGTATGTGGAAACAATCTATCCAATTTCATATGCTCATGCCTTAAACCTTTCTAAAACGGCAGATTATCAGGAAAGTTTAAAGAAGCCCTCAATTTCAATAAGGTATATGAAGAATAATAAGTTTGATATAAGCTATCTGCCTAATTCAATGCAAACTCATAATATAACCAAGTATGTTTGCCATTCATCTGAAGTTTGGTCACTTTTAGAAAGTTTATTTTTGAAACTTGAGATTGATTCCAACTGAAATCAGTAGTTAAAGAATTTCATATGTGATAGTTAAGCTGCTCCTGCTAATTGGCTGAATCTTATTCAGGATATTCGACAATTTACTTTTAGCCCAATTTTTAAGTGACCTATGATTGAAGTTAAAGCAAGAATAAAATTATATCACGTTCGAAAAACTCCCTTCAGAAGCGGTTATAGACCACTGTTCAATTTTATTTCTGAAACAAAAGTATCAGGTCAAATTACCTTAATTGATAGAGAGATGTTTTCCCTGGGGAAGAAGGAGGAGTTTTGATTAAATTCTCTAATGAAAATTTTCTTGTTGCAAACTTTGCATCTGGTATCCACTTCACCTTTGATGAAGGTATTGTGCCAATTGGGGAAGGTGTAGTAGAAGAAATTGTAGAGTATTAAGTTTGCAAAGAGAAATTCACCGGCACGACTCAATTAACACTCGATAACAAAACTCACCCCTCGATCGATGCCGACACCAACAGATTCAACTCGAATCAGGGTTACCAATACGACCAGAACGGCAATCTGACGGACGATGCCGAAGGACGAACTTTCGTCTTTGACGGGAATAACAAACAGAAATACGTCGTCGAGAATAACCAGAATGTCGGCGAGTATTTTTACGCCGGTGAAGGCAAACGCGTCAGGAAAAAGGTTTACGATCCGAACGGCATTTTCAAAGAAGAAACCGTCTTTGTTTATTCAGCCGGAAAGCTGGTCGAGGAATATTCGAGTACGACCGAGCCGGCACCGGAGAATCCGACGACGAAATGGACGGTGACCGATCAATTAGGTTCTCCGCGCGTTATCACTGACAGTTTAGGCAATGTTGTTTCCCGACGTGATTTTCTGCCGTTTGGTGAAGAAATAATCAATAATACGGGTGAGAGGCAGTCCGCAAACACAAGCGTTATACAATCCCCCGTAACAGATTTGAAATACGGGGCAAGTGACGGCATCCGTCAGAAGTTTACGGGTTATCAGAAGGATGATGAAACCGGACTGGACTTTGCCGAAGCGCGAATGTATGAGAATCGACA
Organism: Phormidium tenue FACHB-886; assembly: GCF_014764505.1. Classification (GTDB taxonomy): domain Bacteria; phylum Cyanobacteriota; class Cyanobacteriia; order Elainellales; family Elainellaceae; genus FACHB-886. The sequence continues at coordinate 25,037 of NZ_JACXWX010000061.1, read as the reverse complement.
CGGCAGATTTACGGCAGTTGACCCACTTTTAGCTTCAGGCAAGTCAACCAATCCACAAAGTTTTAATAGATATGTTTATTGTAGAAACAATCCTTTGAGTTATGTAGATAAAGATGGTTTATTTCCGACTGAGGTTCATAATGATATAATCATAGCCGCACTCCCAGGGTTAAGCAAAGCAGAGCAAAGTATGATTATATACGGGAGCGCATTAGTTGACACTACTTTTGGTACGGGCAGTTGGGTACAATTGGGTGGTAATGGAAGCAATCCTTTTCTGGACAATCCGATTTCAGCCGGAATTATATTTGACTTTCCTCGAACGCTACTTCCATCTGAAGCCTACATGCATGCCATGGTGCCAATGGGAATGACGACAGAAGAAGCTCAAGCAAAAACTTGGGAATTTATTACAATGAATATTAACTCTGCGCTTGATTTACAAAACAAAGTTGATTCGACCGGCAATATTTTATCTCTAGAGGCTTTAGTAAATTTCGGTCGGGCGGCACATCCAATGATGGATAGTATTTCCCCAACGCATAGATTTTTTCAAAGTTATGGTATACCAACGTATGAAGTATTTGATGGTGAAACAGGGCTTACGACTAAGTATGATTGGTGGACGTTTATCACAGAAGGAAGGGCTCACAAATCTGGAGAAAGTAATCCTACCTTTGAAGAAAAGACCGCAGCAATAACTCTTCTCCAAGTAAATTTCCTTACATCTTTTGGTCGAAATGCCTTTGAACGAGCGGTTATAGATCAGGCTACTCGCGATCGTATCTATACTTTGGCGGCTACATCGGGGCTTTTAATACCAGATGATGGAAGAGTCGCTCAAGGTTGGAAGGTTGGAGCAAATTTACCTAGAAATGATGATGAACTTCGTTTATTGCATGAGCTAGCACACCAGTAATAGCTATTTGTTAATTAATGTTAGATGAGTTGGGTATTATATGAAGTACAAATTTATTTTAGGAGCAGTGTCTTGCATCTTTTTTTTGGTAATTATTTTTCCATTTGAGAAAACTTCAATTCCTGAATGGAGAGTGTTGGTTGTTGACAGAAATGATAATCCAGTACCCAACCTCCCACTACGGCAAGCATGGTCACATGAAAAAGAGCTAAATCAAGAAACCTTAATAACAAATAATGAAGGAGTTGTTATTTTTCCGGAAAGAAAAAGTCGGCAACCATTGCTTATCAAAATCATATTTAACCTAATAGGTAAATTTGAGTCTTTTACAATGCCTCACGGCTCATTACGAGGACCAAGAGCTAGTGTGTTTCCGGCGACTGGAGCCCGTTCAAACATTTTACATTATTCAGAAGGAGAAAAGTTAGAGAAAAAAATGGTTTTAATAGATTATCCTTATGATAAAAGACTTGAATCAAAAACATATTAGGTTGCAGGGAATCGACAAAGTTCACCGACTGTCTGCAAGTTACGGAACTGGCATTAAGAACATCGGACGGCGACGGTAGCTTGTGAAAATTGCAGTATGAATACTGCGAACCACAATCGATACGGCTCGGTTGACGTTTCAAAGAACACTGGTAATTAAAATTGTGCCAGTAATCGCATTTGCAGAAATTTGACAAAAATGATTACACTGCTCGGATGAAGTCTGTCAAAGTCGAATCTGCGCCGGAGATTTATCAATTAAAAATTACGCTTCTTGAAATCAAACCCGTCATCTGGCGGCGGCTTTTGGTCTCCGAACAGACGACTCTTTCAGGGCTGCACCGCATCATCCAAGCCGCCTTTGACTGGTGGAATTATCATCTTCATTTGTTCGAGATTGCAGGCGTTCGCTACAGCCAGCCCGAATTTGAAATAGCAGAAGAATGGGATGAAGACATCAAAAACGAAAAACGCTTCCGGCTGGGCTGGTTCGATTTCGGGAAGGGTGATAAATTTTATTACGAATACGATTTCGGCGACTCGTGGCGGCACGAGATTTTGTTTGAGCGAATGCTGTCCTCAGAGCGAACCGTCAGGTATCCGAAATGCGTTGACGGAGCGCGCTCTCGTCCTCCCGAAGATGTCGGCGGCGCGTCAGGCTACAAATATTTTCTCGAAGCGATCAAAAAGCCCGCTCATCCCGCACACGAAGAATATTTGGAATGGGCGGGCGGCGCGTTCGACGCGGAATATTTCAGTCTTGATGAAACCAACGAGCGAATCCGGAAAGCCGTCCGGCAAAGCTGAATTTTCAGTTCACGAATTCGGAAACTTCGGCAGGAGTAATTTCCCTCTGCGAAGGGACTGTAAAATAGATTGTGTAACTGTTCATTAAAACTTAACCTAAAATAGGAGGTAAAAATGGACATTACGCAAGAAGAGAAATTGAAAGCTTTAGCCAGCGAGTTGGCGAAGGATATTAAAACCGGCGAGGATTTATCGGCTTTGTCTTCGCAATTGGTCAAGCTGACGGTCGAAGCCGCTCTGGGAGCCGAGATGGAACGGCATCTCGGCTACCGGAAGCATTCTGCGGCAGGACATCATTCGGGCAACAGCCGCAACGGGACAACCGGGAAAATTTTGAAAGGCGATCACGGCGAGGTGCGGATTAACACGCCGCGCGACCGCAACGGCACGTTTGAACCGGAACTTATTCGTAAAGGGCAGACCCGCCTGACCGGCATGGACGAGCAGATTCTGTGTCTGTATGCCAAAGGGCTTTCGACGCGTGAGATCGTCGCCGCTTTTCAGGAAATGTATGGGGCGGAAGTTTCAGCCGGACTGATCTCACAGGTGACAAATGCCGTGCTTGAGCAGGTCAGAGAATGGCAGTTGCGCACTCTGGATGAAGTTTATCCGATCGTTTATTTCGATTGTCTGGTGGTCAAGCTCCGCCAGGACAAACGGGTTATCAAAAAGGCGATCTATCTGGCGCTGGGCGTCGGTTTAGACGGACAGAAGGAACTTCTCGGGATGTGGATTTCGGAAACTGAAGGCGCGCGCTTTTGGCTTTCGATTCTGACGGAGCTGAGAAATCGCGGTGTGGAGCAAATCTTAATTGCCTGTATGGACGGACTGAAAGGCTTTCCCGAAGCGGTCGAAGCCGAATATCCGGAGGCGAAAGTGCAGCTTTGTATTATCCACCAGGTGAGAAATAGCTTGCGTTATGTGGCGTGGAAGGATTACAAACAGGTTGCCGCGGATCTGAAACAGATTTATCGCTCGGTGACGGAAGAAGAAGCGCTCCTGGAGTTGGAACGGTTCGCTCAAAAGTGGGATGAAAAATACCCGCAAATCACCAAATCGTGGCGATCCAACTGGCTCAATCTGCGCTCGATCTTTGATTATTCCGAGGAAATCCGTAAAGTCATTTATACGACTAACGCGATCGAATCGTTAAATTCGGTGATCCGCAAGGCGACCCGCAAACGAAAAGTCTTTCCGACGGACGATTCAGCCTTAAAGGTCGTCTTTCTGGCGACGCAGGCAGCCGCCCAAAAATGGACGATGCCGATCAAAGACTGGCGGCAGGCGATGAACCGTTTTGCCATCGAGTTCGAGGAGCAATTGGCTCCGTATTTGTAAAACAGGCAGTTACACAGTTTGTTTTACAGTCTCAGTAATATCGTTGCTAGTTCTTTTTTGTTTATTATTCCTACTTCTTATTTACTCATCTCTAAAGACGGTTACATTGTCAAGGCACACCTTTTACTTGTCGCCTTTGAGCAACTTTGTTTTTATTGAGTTTTTTGACAATCTAATTTCGTTCATTGGTTTTATTTTACTTTTGTTTAGTCTGGTTTTTTTTGACTACCACAGACTTTTTTCCTGTCAATCCACCAAGTGATGGATCACTTAACTCATCTCTTCAGGCATTTTCAAAACCTCGTTTCTCAAGGTTTTCTTGCCTCTGATGTCAAATTCGCACAACTTCCGCTTTTTTTCTAAAGCGGAAGCAGGTCAATTAGCTCAATCAGGTTGCGGATCTTTCAATCCCTGAGTTCGCCGAGCATTATTGACGGTGCCTCCTCGTTCGTCAAACTCTGCCGCGCTGATTTGATCGCGCCACATGATGACCAGTTTGACTAACAACTTTCTGGCGGTCGCCATTTTCGCCACTCCGCGCGCCTTTTTCTTCGCCATTCGCTTGTAAAAGGCTTTCAACTTCTCGTCCGATCTGGCGCTTAAATGTCCGGCTTGTCCAAGCAAATATCTGGTAATCGAATTTCCCGCCCGACTAATTGAGGCAGATTTTCTTTTCCCCGCACTTTCGCGCTCCAACGGCTCTAACCCCAAATATGCCGGAACTTGTTTGGTCGGATGCGTGAATCTGGTCATCTCGCCGATACTGTTGACGACCGCTAATGCCGTCAGATAGCCAACGCCCGGTTGCGTCAGCAGTAACTGCACCCGCTCATCATTTTCTGCTTTTTGGCGTAACCAACTTTCCAATTGACCGATCCGCTCATTGAAACTCTCAACCATTTTCAACAATTGACTGCGTTGCAGCCCGGTTACTTCATCAACTGCCAACTCTTTGAATTGAGCTTGAAAATAGTCGGCTTTCATCCGTCCTTTTAACAAACCGACATTGGTTGCCAGCGCTTTCAACCGATTCAGCGTTTGTGTCTGCTGCCTGACTAAACTGTCGCGCAGTTTCAAAATCTCCAGCACCTCAGTATTTTCCGGTGATCGCCGCCAAATTGAGGGAAATTCGCCTTTCATCAACAAATCCAAAATCAATTCCGCATCGCGCCGGTCAGATTTGTGTCGCGAAGTTGCCCGCCGTCGAATTAAAAGCGGATTCCCAACCTCTAACTGATGATTGGTTTGCGCCAGCAGATGCTCAAACCACAGAGCTTTACTGCTCGCCTCAACCCCGACAATGGCAGGTTTGAGCTGTTCATAAAAAGCTCGCACTTGCTCCACTTCGTGACTCAAAGTATGCGTTTCGGTTTCCCCGGTTTCCGTATCACACCAAACCAGCGTTTGCTGATATGGATGAAAATCAACTCCGATGTATAATGTCATAACGGTTTCTCCTGTCAAAGAACGAAATTTTTTGTCAACCATAATTATAGTTCACTGGTGGCGAGAAACCGTCTTTATAACATCAGGTAAACAGGAAATAATAGTTGAGATCATAAAATCCAATCCTGTTCCGTCTATCATTTCCGGCGTAATTGCTTTGTTAGGAAGCTTCGGCATTGGTTCTCTGATCAAGCAAAAAACTGAGAAATCAAAACAAAGTTCTGAATAGAAAATTTTTAGATTAATGTTTGAAGAAAAATTAAGTACTTTACTGATATACAGAGCGGAATGTGCCATTTATCCGCCGGCAAGTCGTCTATAATATATCCGGTAAACTATGAAGGACATCAAAATTCAATCTGTTTGCGGCAAAAACGTTTACATTTTTGAGGACCACGCAACGGCATTGATTCCTTGGGCGGCATGTCGCCGAAAACTCGAAGGAGCGCCCAATCTGATCACGCTCGATTTTCATACCGACGTGATGACTGCTTTTAACGCTCATGAGTGCTCATGGAAGTTCGATAACCCAAACAAGCCTAGCGGCGAAACGGCTGAATACCTGTGTTCCGAAATAGATTACCGCGATCCTGTAAGCGTCGAGCGCGCCGTCGAAAAACTCAGAAACGACGAGCAAATCGACGCCGCTATTAAAGCGGGCATTATCGATTACGCCTTTGTCATTTCTTACGATGGACGAAACAGATCGGATTTGATTGAAAGCGCGCCGCGCAAAAGGTATGAGGTCGAGCGCGGAGAAATGCAACCGAACGGCATGATCACTCTCAGGTTAAAGGAAGTCGATGAACCGATCGAAGAACATGTTGCCGATGCGGCGTCCGATGTTCCGGAGGATAAAATATTTATTATCGACTGGGAAGTGGGATTCAAATATCCGAAAGTCGAAATCACTGAGGAAGATACACGCCGGCACTCTGATTTGGCGATCGAATCGGACTACCTAAAAGCTAAACTAGAAGTCGCCGACCGGATGTGCCGCTCTGTCGGGCAAACGAACATCTGCACGGAAAAATACATTCTGGATATCGACCTCGACTATTTCAGAACCGCGAAGGCTATCGAGCCGGCGGACACGCGCACCTTTTACGAGCTGATTCGCAACGCCGAGGCGATTACCATTGCTCTGGAGCCTAAATTCGTTGCTCTGGAGCGTTTAACCGGAGAAGACATTACGAGCGATTTCCTGCTGCTGCGTTTGCTGAATCACATTAAATGCGCTTTGAAATAAAGATTTGAAGAGCTCAGTTGGTAGCAAACCAACTTTATCGCGCAAACTTTCATGAAGCTCCGATCGTCATCTCGTGCTGAAATTGAGTTGCTGGTTGTTAAGCAGCGCGAGTGCCGGATTTTGTAGTTGGAGAAGAAATCTTGCATCAATCGGTGTGGGCAGCGGCTTCGGATTTTTAACTGCTTCGATTAAATGGTTGAAATCGTCTGCGGTTTTTACGGCGCGGCAACTGAAATTAAGAAAAGTCAGTCCGAAAACGAACAAATCGCCCCAGCCCCAATTCTTTTTATTCATATTGGCGCTCGACTTCACCAACAGATCCGCGCTGTTAATCAAGGGCTTGATGCCGGCAATAAAATTGTTAAATTCAGGTAAATCAGTCATATTAACCATCCAGATTAAACCTAAACCTCTTTGAGATCAAGATTTTTTTATTTTTTGGCTAACTTTTATAACACAAGGTTATAAAGTTTCGCCGCGCCAAGATATTTATTTTCTCAGTAACTCAACCGCTTTATACCAGTAATAAAAAGCCGATTTATCCGGCAGTCTTCTTAATTTATTCAAAAAATTCCAATCCGGATTTTCAATCATCGTTCCCGATACATCTTCGCCAACATATTTTTCCAAAGGGGCGTAATTTTCAGCCAGTATTTTTGCGGAAAGATAAGCGGCTTTTGCCGAAGCTGCGATCGCATCGTCGAGATGGAAATATCCCGAAATTAAAAACGGGGCGAAATTTCTGATGCCTCTCTGCAGTTCGGCAAAATGCGATTTGAACGGCTCCGCGGTGTTTTTCTCCCGAAGCGCGATGATTTTAGCGGTTTCGATAATATCGTCCAACACATTCAGACTGCCGATATCCATTCCTCTGTAACGGATTTCTTCCTGCGCAAAAGCACTGAAGCTTCGCGCGACGGTTTCAACGGAATTTATTTCGTCGAACAGATTGCCGATATCATACAACTGCTTGATGATTTCTAGCTCCTTTTCATCTTCGTACCTGATGCCCATCGTATTCGGCGCGAAGGCGGTTAGCTTATCCCCAGCGATCGAATCGATGTCCGGCACGAGCACGTTTATCGTCTCATCAGACTCTATCCATCTCGTCTGAACGGGAACCTCTACGACAATCGGGTAATAATTCTTCTCGAACAGGATGTCCAGCAAAATGTATCCGGAAGGGTCATACACCGAATCGTAGCTTAGTTTGTAATGCGCTTTCGGAACGCCGTTTTTATAACTCCTTTTTTCGTCCAGCGCCCAGCTCGTGAATGTGGAGTTGTTAACGATTTCGTCCAAAATGGCGGCGACTTCCGCTTTGGTCGATGCGGACTCGTATTTTTTACTGAGCACGATGTCGATATCGACCGAAAAACGGTTGGCGTTTTCGAGCAGCAGAATCAAGCTCGTGCCGCCCTTAAAGACGAAATCCAGTCCCTGTTTTTTCAAATTCTGTATGAGGTAAAGCGCGTGAATCATTTTTTCGAGGAGCGGACTGTTGATTTTGCTGAAATCTTTTTGCTTTCGGAACCCGTCTATCCAACCCTTCTCAAAACAAATGGGTTTTATCATTTCGCAATACCCTCCAATAAGGGATTGAAATTTTCTACTATGAAGTTTTTTATTTCCTCTTCCTTCCCCCTTCGATTGGCGTAGGCGAACAGCCGCGAAAAATCTATCGTATAGCGGTCGAGCGCGTTCTCAAAAATTCTTTTCATCTCCGCCCCAGAGTAGAAGTAAAATATATGGCGGTCGCAAAAAAGATCCGTCAACATTTTTTCTAAGGTGGGTATGCTGAGATTTATGTAATCGATATAAATCTTCTGGACTGGCGAACGGGTGATCAAAGGTCTTAGGATGACCGGATCTACTTTTTCCATTACATATATTTCAATTTCCTTTTCAGTCGGCTGTAAATACAGGTCATTGATGTTTTTATCCCTCAACGCGTAAAAGACTGAGTTTAATAGCTCCTTTTCTATATCCAGCACGATAAAATTGGCGGTGATCTGATGGTTCGAGAATTCATTGAACCATGAGGTTTCCCAAATTGAATATTTTATATCCAGGAAAACCTTCTTCATTAACTTGTTTATTTTCTTCAACGAATCGCTTGGTGAAGGCTTGTATTCCGGCTTTCCCGATAAAGTATATACTCCTTTTCCGACGCTTCTTATGATGTTCTTTTTTTTTAATTCATAAATTCGCCAGCCGAAAGTCCTCTCGTTAATATCCGGTTTATATTCAAGGTAAAAATCATAAAGCTCCTTTCTTGTGAAAGGCTTTCTGTTTTTGAAATGGTTGTTTATTTCTTTCTCCAAAAATTCCGACATTCTGTTTTCCAATATTAACCTATTTTATCAAATATTGGTCAATTTTGGGAGAATGTTTCTAGTGCTGATTTCGATGTGTTTTAAAACAATTATCTAAAAAAAACTGAAAAATATGCCGTTCTCATTTTGGAGGCAACGATATAAACAGTATATACTGTTTATATCGTTTACATCGTTTAAATTATTCAATAAAAATTAAAGGGAATAATATGCTTGACTTACCTGAGCTTTTATATTTTCCTGCCCCTTTTTAATCTCGCTTTCGTTTGATTGGCTTTAGTTTCGTCTTTATCTAATTGAAAAACTGTACGGGCATAATCTTCGATACTTTGGAACGGTTTTCCTTCACCAATAAGCCATTCCCTGCTTTCATCCGAAATAGCATCGTTAACAGCATCAAGAAGTTCCTCTTTCAAATGTTGTTGCGTATAAAGTCTCAGACTACTTTTACCAAAAACATTCATTCGCCTTAATTCAGGTCGCGGAAGTATTTCAAAACCGGTTTGGTCAACCTCTCCATTATTTAGTCGTTCGTAAAAATACTGTCTACATTCCCAAGCAATAACATCAGCAGCCTGAATTGGAATAGGACTTACGCAGTTGACCTGCAATTTGATAAAAATAAAGAATGAATCCACCGAAAGTAACCGACGAGGATTACATTAACTTTATCATCGCGACACCGCGCGACGTGACTGCCACGGAAGCCGAGCGCGTCCAACCCGAGAGCACAAACGCTCCGGCGCATGACGCTTTTACTCGTCTTTTGACGCGTCTCGAACCCGATCCGGAAACGCTTTGGCAGGAAGCGCGCACGCAGATCGATTTGACGGGCGGGATTTTGGTACTCGACGATTCGACGCTTGAGAAACCGTATTCTCCGCTCAATGCGCTCGTCTATCGCCATTGGTCGGGCAAGCGGAAAGAAGTCGTTGAGGGCATCAACCTGATCACTTTGCTCTGGACGGACGGCGTGCGCTGTGTGCCGGTCGATTACCGTGTCTTTGATAAAGACCGCGACGGCAAAACCAAAAACGATCATTTTGCGGAAATGCTGATCGAGGCGCACAAACGCGGTTTTCAACCAAAACTGGTTTGTTTCGACAGTTGGTACGGGTCGATCGATAATCTGAAACTGGTGCGTTCTTTGGGTTGGGATTTTTTGACCCGTTTGAAAGCGAACCGGCAGATCAGAGTCAGGCAAGGCAAGTTGCAAGCCGTCTCGGAAGCGGGACTCGCGGGCGGTGACGGCACGATTTGTTGGCTCAAAGGCTTTGGAGAAATCAAGGTATTTCGGGTTCGCGCCACGGACGGCACATCGGAATACTGGGCGACAAGCCTCAAAGAGTTGACCGAACGAGAGCGAGAAAGCCAAGCCAAGTCGGCGTGGCGCATCGAGATGTATCATCGCGCTCTTAAACAGCAGTGTTTGATCGAACGCGCGCAATGCCGTCGCTTGCATCCCGTTTTGAATCACATCGGGCTGTGCATTAGAGCATTTGTACGTCTGGAAAGTCATTGTTATCGAGAAAAAATGAGTTGGATCCAAGCAAAAACCAGTATTGTTCGCGATGCCGTCAGAGCATATCTAGCAAATCCGCGTTATTCGCTTCTTCCAACTGCGTAAGTCCTATGGAATATACTGCGCCTTATTACCATCGCTTAAATTGGCCGCTGTGCGGTCATCTAAGCTAACGTCTTTAGTCGTTCTTCTCCATTCGCTGTACAATTCACCGTAAAATCTATCGCCCCTGTCAAACCTATAACTGATCGAAGGATTGTATTTGTTGCTTTCTGCCCAAAGGCTGTTCAGTCGAAAACATAAAAAACTCATTCTTGTTCCCGGTTTTTTTAGCCAGGTTTCGCGAATATGCGGAAACTCGGATTCGATTCGACGAAAATCATCCAGTACGACACCATATCCAAAGCGAAAAACGGTATGTTTGCAAATTATTCCAATTAAATGGTTGTAAATCTCCTGTTTTCCTGCTTCATCTAAGTTTTGCGGCATCAGTTCATAGCCTTTTTGAGACCAAAAAGGAGCTGTATGAAAAACATATTTGCCCGTAGTTTTATCTGGCTTGAACCCTTTGCCTTTGAGATAGTCCTGCCATTCGTTTTCAAACTCTGCCCATTTTGTCGGCGTACTGAGACATCCGTTTACCGTAATAATCTTTTCGGTAACAGTGTCTTCATGACCGCTCGTGTCGGCATATCCTTCAAGTTTATCTACCGCCATAAACCGGACTAATCCGTTTTTATTAAAATGATGTTCTCTAAATAGAAACGAAGTGTGTCTGTAAATTAAACGCACTCATAGCACACTCCTTTTCGTGTAAAGATATTACATTTTTGAATCAGGTGCGCCAAGTATATTATTACCAAACTAAACCAGTGCCGAGCTGATATGATTAAGTAATTTTTCTAACAAGAATTCGCTCGTTATATCTTCGCCTTGGAGTTTTTCGGACTGAACGTATTCGGGTTCCAAAGCGACGGTGATAATTTCGGCATTTCTGATTAGTTTATAGAATTCAGCGGGTTTTTCCGGACTTATTGACTTTTTAGTCCTGAAATAATCGAGATCGATGTCAAGAATATACCCCGAATCGAAAACGCTTCCCTCTTCAAGGGACATATTCATACGCTCGATGACGGCTAGTTTTGATTTCAAATAATGGGCTTCGATCGCGATGTCTGCGTGCTTCCGCTTTTCCTCTTCGCTAATTTCTACTTGTTTATATTTGAACCCGGCATTCGGCGAAACGATAAAGATTCTATCCACCGGCATTCGGAAATTTTGCTCTTCGTCCGGCACATTGAAGTCGTGTTCGGGACGAGTAAAAATCATTTCGGAGGTTCCGTCACCGGTTTCGACGATTTCGCAATTGAAATGGCTCAGGTAGTTTTCTTCCTCGATAGAAGGCGTGTCGGTTCCGTGATAGGAGATAACGAACGCGCAATTCAATATGTCGGCTTTGATCGCTGCGTCGATCTGCTCGTCATTGACCAGCCTGCGCGCTGCTTCTTCGACGGTCCCTGAGTATCGGAAATCGATTTTCCCGCATAAGGCTTCACTCAGCGAATGCGGATCGTCGGGCAGTCCATTAATTTCGCTGCAAATGAAATTCCTGAAAGCCAGGACGGTGTCCGTATGGGTATCTAACGTGATTAAATTAGTTTTGCCTGTTTTTCTTCTAAACTCCGCCCAAGGAATCAAGGCGGCCTGATGGCTCTCGAATATGTATACGGATTTGTCCCCGATTTTTTCAGTAATCAACCCGCGCATATCTAATACAAAGTAATCGAGTTAAATAGTTAAAACGATATAAACGATATAAACAATACAAATTATTTAATCTTTTTGGTGGTTGGTCTGCCGGTTTTCAATTTCGGCACGGACTCGATGATCTTTTTTAGTTCCTGATTGCCCAAGTCTGAAAAATAATTGAGCCCCGCCCTGACGATCTCGGATTTCGTAACGACGATCCCCATTTCAAGACATTTCTTTTGGATCAAAGCAAATTTTTCGTGATCCGTTGCCGGCATCGTAAAAGCATCTCGAACGACTCTTTCTTCAACTGTTTTAACGAGCCGGGGCTTTGGGGCATTTTCGGCGCCGGATGCGAATGCTTCCACGAGCGACGAATCGATCGCCGGCGGCGGCTCGGTTTGATCAATTGAAGTGGATCGGCGCTTCACGTTTAAAGTCATTTTTTGCTTTTCTTTTGCCATCCCATAATCTCCTTGCCCAGCGATTCGATTTCCGCAGCGGCTTTCGTGTTATTCATCTCGCTCACGCCCATCCCGGCGGTTAAAGCATCGATATAAGCTTTCCTGTTGTAGATTACAGTCGAACAAACCGAAAAGGTTTCGGAAAGCTCGGCTAGTAGCTCTTTTGCTTCCTCGACGAGTTTGACGGCGGGGTTCGGCGGGGCGTTCGTAATAATGACGCGGGCTTCGAGCTTAGGATTAAAATCCCGCGCCTTATCGACTAGGTCTGCGACGTAGACCAAGGTTTCGATGTCAGCTTGACTGGGTCTCGTCGGAGTCAGCAGCAAATGAGAGGTCGGCAGTGCCGTTCTGAGTTCCTTTGAATCCTGCCCGCCCGAGTCGATAATCACCTCGTCATATTTTTTCGCCAAGTCCCGGACCGTATCGTAAATATTACCGCTTTTTTCGATGCAGGTCAGGCGCGGGAGCTTTTCGTTCGCCGAACGCCGCTCCGCCCAATTCGACGCGGTTCCCTGCGCCACGTTCGCATCGACGAGCAATACATCTCTTCCCTGGCCCGCCAGCCAGGCGGCAAGACAGACAGCAGTCGTTGATTTTCCCGTTCCGCCCTTTTGACCACCCACGCAAATAATCATATGAATTAATCAAACCCTTTGAAGTCTATAAACTATTTATACTATTTTAATCGTATAAATCAATTAAATAGTTTAAATTATTGATATTATAAAGCTGGTCGCAAGACGAGTAAAGTGGGCAAAAGAATATAAGAGAAAAAATTAAGGTAGCTGAGATTAATAAAAATCGACTACCAAACATGATGAAAAATTGGAAAGGGAGGAGAAACGATTCACATGCCTGCAACTTATGGGTTTGAAAAATAGTACAAAGTTAGGAACATCTTTTTGATTCGATAGATAATAAAAATCTTGTTTCAAATGAAATAAATAAGGTAGAATCGAAATTCGATCTATTAAACATTTACTTAGGCTTTCAAAAGCCTTCATAAAAGATGAACTTTAAATCAAATTTCAAGGATCTACCGATCTGGCATAAGGAGGATGGGCAATGAAAAAAGCGCCGATTTCAGGCAGTTACAATCAGCGCCCGTCTTCGATCGAGTAAAAAGACTTCTTTCCGACCGGCATTACCGCGACAAAACGAAACTTTTTTTCGCCGAAGGTATCAGAAACTTCGTCGAAGCAGTTGATCATAATTTTCCCGTCGAAACGATCATCTATAGCGAAAAACTGCTGACGTCTCCGATCGCTCGAAAAATGGTGCGGGAACTCAAACGGCAGGGCACGCCTTTCGTGCGAATCACGCCCGACGAATACCGACAAATATCGGTCACTGAGCGCGCCTCCGGAGTTGCCGCCATTTTTAGGCAGCCTGCAATGAAACTCAACGAGATAAATCCCAGGGAAGCTATCTGTTGGACCGCCGTCAGCAGTTTACGCTCGCCGGGTAATCTCGGCACGTTAATCAGGACGAGCGCCGCGATCGCTGCCGGCGGTTTTATTCTGATCGGTGACGACATCGACCCTTTCGCCCCGAACGTCGTGAGACCCACAATGGGCGCTATATTCAAACAGAAAATAGCCCGCGCCAGCTTCGAGGAGCTTCGGATATGGACGAAACATCATAAACTGCACGTAATCGGTGCCTCTCCGGGCGGTACGATTACCTATGACCGCGCCCGGTACAATCCGCCGACGGTCCTGTTGCTGGGCAACGAACGTACGGGATTGACCGAAAATGAGCAATCTTTATGCAGTCATCTGGTGCGAATACCGATGGCGGATGGCATGGACTCACTAAATGTCGCCGTCGCCGGCAGTCTTCTGCTTTACGAGATATTCCGTTATTCACGTTTCCAATTGCAAGGAAAATGAGGAAAAATTGTGTAGATGAATTAAAATCTCGGCAGTTTAATGTGGCTCGAATTTTTTGGTACTTAATGATTATGAATAAATCTACAAGGGCAAATAAAGATGAATACACAAAGTTTGAAGATCTTAAGAAAAATGAAACCCTTTACGAAATCTGCTTTAGAGAACGTTTTTCCGGTGTAGCGGTTATAGCTCCGCATGGAGGAAAGATTGAACCCGGCACATCGGAAATAGCCAGAGGGATCGCTGGCAATGAGCATACGTTTTATACGTTCAGGGGATTAAGAAAAGACGGTAATAAAAGGTATCTTCATATTGGGGTAAACCCAACACTGCTGTCACCAGCCGCAAAGTAGTGAGTTGGCTTAGGTGGCAGTCAAAAACAAAGCCAAAATTAAAAATTCTTCTTGCTTAAAGCAACCAAATCCTCTTTTCAAATCTCTGTTAATCCAACAGATTAATTTTTATTTAAATCATTCAACCAAATTGTTGAATTTGACCCCCAAACCGTGTTAATGTCTTTTTAATCAGCAATTTAGGCTATTAAAGCATCTTATGTTTGATATGGGTAAGATATAGCCGATTTGAAATATTTAACTTCAATTCTTAGGAGAATATTAAATGAGTCCAGAAAATCCCGTCGTGATTAATCAAGTATCGCCTATTGGAGGCTCTTTGGCTGGTGGTTATACCGTAACCATTTCCGGGTCTGAATTTCAAGAAGGAGCCGTCGTCTATTTTGGCGAACAATTGTCGGAAAAATCAGTTGTAAAAAACAATAATATTATGGAGGCTACCGTTCCGGGAACGAAAGAATCAGGCACGGTTGCTGTTACAGTTGTAAATCCTGATGAAAGTCAGTTTACATTAAATGACGCTTTTACATATGTAACGACGGAAGATTCCGAACACGCGGAAGTTGCCGGAATCTCTCCTCTAACGGTTATCGAGGATGTTGAAACTGAAGTAACCCTGCGAGGGCGGAATTTAATTCAAGCTTACGAAAATGGTTTGGTTGCTTTAAGGGGTCCGAGCCGAGTCGAGGTCAAAATTTCGGACGTTAGCCAATCCAGCGACGAGGAAAGCGGCATTGACTCCTTAACTTTTAATGTCAGCATTTCAGCAACACCTACCCTTCAGCCGAAAGAAAGAATTGCCATTCAAGTATTAGCCAGCACCAGACCTGAAGCCCAAGATGATTTAATTGTTGAAAGCAGTAAGCAAATGTTTACTGTTTTGCCCAAAGATATTCCCGTTCCGATTGCCTATACCCCAAGTTTAAATTCAGATAAATCGACTATGGTTGTCGTGCTTGGACGGAATCTCGACGGTTGTTCGCTTGAATTCGGAGAAGGGATACAAAACCATTTACAAAAAAGCGATGAAGATTCTCTTATCGGGCTTGTTTCAATTTCAAAAGACACAAGTGAAATATCAAGTCAGTTTTCCATATTGGATAAAAATGGTAATGCGATTGAGCAGTATAATTTGGCATTAGTTGAAGAGAATGAAAACTCTTCAAATGAGAACGGTGAATCCTCCGATGCGGTATTTATGCTTGACATGGTTCAGGTTGAAGGTCAGTTATTTCTCGGTCCGACAGTGGAAGATAGCCGACTCTTTTATTTGAACGGAAAGGTACAAATACATCCCGGCTATGATTTCTCGAATTTTGGAATTGAGGTATTTTCCTATTCTATAAGAATTCCGATAATCAGAATTGTTTCCCTTTTCCCGAGGTTTGACGGCGGAGGTCCGGAACGCGGTTCATTGGTTTCGGCACAGGTTGGAGACTTGTTTCCGTTACGCGGCATGGGAATTTTATTTGCTGCGCGGATTGAAGTTACTATTGTAATAACCGTCGTTGTTATTATAACCATTGACAATCCCTGGTTGTCCAGCGGTTTTAACGAATTCCCGGAAGTAGCTCCAAATGCGATGCTGTCGATTATTACAGGCATAATTATCGACATCGATATAATTCTGATAATCGGTTTTTTGAATGCGTTAGTATTGCCGGACGGCAGTCTACAATTGCTTTTTGTGTTCAATCTGACCGTCAATATTGATTTTAGGATAACCTTGGATGGGCGTGGTATTAATTTCATCCCCAACTTTACTCACAAGGTAAGATATTATAGCATTCTTCCATTTGCTGAACCTCTACCCTGCGACGGACGTTTTCAACTTGCAGTGGATAATGGGCAGACCATATTCCCCGATGGATTTGGCGGACGACAAGCCTACTATTTTGTTCGTTCAGCGGGTGAATGTTGTGTTTCCTGGAACTTTAATCTGGAACTTGTAAGATTTCGTTCTGGAGGAGACGAACAAGTAATACGATCCCCATTCAGTACGAATATGTGCATTACTGCACAGCCCAATCTTAATCTGATGAGCGTTATTATCATTTCGGATCCACCGCCACAAGGGATTCCACCGACGCTAATCATGAATATTGCAGATT
Source organism: Phormidium tenue FACHB-886 (assembly GCF_014764505.1). Taxonomy (GTDB): domain Bacteria; phylum Cyanobacteriota; class Cyanobacteriia; order Elainellales; family Elainellaceae; genus FACHB-886. The sequence continues at coordinate 8,362 of NZ_JACXWX010000061.1, read as the reverse complement.
CCGCGATTTTGAGAGCCTTCGGACAACCCGTAGATCAAACCGGCAATCCTACCGGACCCTTGCAGGACTTGCGCGATCTTGGCTACGATGTTGAGTTTTTTCTTGGGCTTCCACCTGAATTATTAGATCCCACGACCCTACCGGATGGAAACGCTTTTGCAATTCAAGCCGGACAAAACCTGATTCATGCGGCAATTAGTTTTAGAACTTCCAGTGGACAACTACCCTTTGCATTCTGGTACGGAACCATTCTGGGATTTCACATCATCCGTTATCTGGCTGAAGGAGAAGCCCCGCGTGCTGTCGCCGGAAACTTACCGTTGCAGGTTAATCCTCAAGTTACCGATATTAAAGTAAATCTGTCCATGGCGTACAAGGATTCTGCCGGAAGAGTAATCCCGGTTTCGGATATATACCGTGACGAACCTGACGCGCCGACTCCGAGAGAATACTTTCTCGCCGCCAAATTTGAATTTCCGCCCAATACTCCTACTCCGATCAAGGTTAAATTGAAAGTCGAATCCGCAAAAATGCTTGTGGATAATTCGCCGACAACTCCTCCATTTCCCTCCGACACTTTCGGATCTGAGTTTGATAGAAGTTCCGGCACCACAATTGGACAGTTTTTTAAAGGCTCTCTGCTTGGAGCGAATTTCGAGCCGGAAGTAACCTTAAACACTTTGCCTATGGCAAACGAGTATGTTGTATTCGACACAGCCAAACTCTTACCAAACAGGGTGGAAACTGTGGATGTGAATGGCGACATTGTTGATTATGTTCCTCCGGGTCCTAAAGTTACGGCGCATAAGCTCGGTTCGTGCGATAAAACTAATCGAAATGAAACTACCTGTCGAAGAAATGTAGCCGTTGAATTGAAACTCAAAGATCTCAAAGTAACAAATCCCAATGGCAGTACGACATATCCTTCCACATTGAGAACACCCCAAATTGTGCCGAAAGTTATTAATGACGAAACATTTGAAGAATATTTCCGTGTTTTTCATGAAGTTCGGACACTTATGACCCAAAGAAGCGAAAGAAGCACAGCGAATTCTCTCGGTAGTTTTACAAAGGAGTTAATTGGCGCTCTGCCACAATCAGGATCAATATCCGATGCCTTCTTAAGAGAAAGGGGTGAAAAATTGTGGAAATTGGGTTATGAGTTCGTTCAAGTCGGTAAAGAGGACGACCGGATTTTGTATTTTAGCAGACTTGAAGCAATGGCGGTATTGCGTGATGTTCAAAACAGAAACTTAACCCGTCTGACCGAAAATCAACTAAATATTTTCGAGTATACGTCCCGCGGACTGACTACTACGAACGGTTCAGATGCCCGAATTGCATTTGCAGGCGAACCCCATAAAGTGGTTGTAACTGGGTTCGACCCATTCTTACTCCCGGATTATGGTCTTATTAGCAATTCTTCCGGTATTATCGCTCTTTCCTTAAATGGAAAAGATTTTACGGAAGGTAATCCTCAGAAAACCTTCAAAATCAGAACCGCAGTACTTCCGGTTAGATTTAGAGATTTCGGTACAAGCGGAACAAATGCTGATGGCTTGATAGAAAAAATCATGAAAGATGCTGTCAACATCTGCGACTTGATTATGACATGCAGTTGGACTCCAGACGATAAATTCAATATTGATAGATTTGCTGCAAGGTATAGAACAAATACAACTCCAGATAATGAGAGAATTCTATCTCATACTAACCATCCGCTTGGAATGGACATCAATCAGGTGCCATATTATTTGGAAAGCACATTGCCGTATACACCTGTCGGAGTTGTAAAAGTTCCGGATGTCAATCCGGGGACTTTCAAAAACAGAAAAGTAACCGGACCTTCACCCGGTACTCAACCCACCACATATTTGATAATCAATCAAAGATTTTCTTTAGCCCTTCAAAACCCACCTAATTGTGTGAATAGAAATGTAGGTCCTATAAATGATCCTGAAACATACGAAAAAACAGGACGGAACCCGGCGACTTGCGGTGAACTCACTAGTGGGTCAGGGGGCGATTATTTATCTAACGAGATATTTTACCGAACTGCCCGAATCCGTTTACAGTCGAATCCGAGTTTCCCCACTGGACACCTTCACGTTCCAACAGTTGACTTAGATCCGCTTGTTCAGGATAAAGGTAAAAATGTTGCTAAAGGGGGCGAAGAAATTCTTAGGAGTCTTCTACCCTACGCGACATCGTTGTCGGGAACAATTCAGATTGTCTTTCCCAATACCATAATAAATTCCGCCGGGGTAATACGAACTTTAACCATTGATGTTCCGGCAAATTATCCTAATGATGTGGTAATTTCTGCGGTTGAATTTTCCCAAACGCCATCCGCTTTTCAGGCTGTTTCTTTCTCACCGCTTACAATACCCAGAGGTTCTAGCGGAACGATTCAGGTGAAATTTGTACCGACTGAGATCAGAGAGTATACCGATGTAATAAAACTCAAGAATTCCGATCAAATGGTTTTATATTCGGTTGAATTAAAGGGTAAAGGGATAGGGATGCAGCCTGTCATTTCAGGCTTTGCCCCAATAAGCGGATACGAAGGCGATATAATCACCATTACAGGACAAAACTTCACCGGCGCAACGGAAGTCAAGATCGGAAATACTCCGGTCAATTTCAATGTTGCTAACGATAGCAGAATCTCTGCAGAAGTTTCGCCCGCAGTGCCGCTCGGCATGCATTTTATCACGGTTACAACACCAAGCGGAACGGCAACCAGCACGACAAAGTTCACGCGGAGGATAATTCGACCTACTCCTTAAATAAGCTAATCCGGTAGTAACATTGGCGTTATGAGAATGCTAATGTTACTACCGGATTTAACAGGCTTAAGTGGATGAAGTTGATGTAACCTTTGCTAAAATTTATTTTGAAGGCTTTGATGCTACCGGAATCACCCACTTTCTTGAACAGAGGTTATTGCTAACTCCATATCTAAAGGGTTCTACTTGTACTTTGTCCGGCGGCAAATACAACTTGATTTTGTATGTTCCCATCGGAATGCGGTCAATTCTAAAAGTCCCGTCGGCATTGCTTCTGGTTTGATAAACTTTTCCATCGCTTTCGCTCATTGCCTCTATCAAAATATTTGCTACCGGTTCACTATATGAAATACTAGGTTGCTTACGGTCGGCATCTTCTTTTTTCATTGAAATCTTTTTTCTCTCTGAAAAAAATTCATAAACGCCTCCTTCAACGTAATCTCTCTTCTCATTTCTTAAAATTGAGTGAATATTAGCAAATACCTCATTAACCGCTTCTGCCGAATAATCGGTCATTGGACGGCTCAACCACTCGGAAAAATAAACCTTTCGTCCATCCAATTCTGAATTGTTGGCATAAAATAAATATTTGCTATTTTCTGTTGGATATTGGCAGAATGATCTTGAACCTAAATAAAGGGTAACTTTTTCAGGTAGTTCTCCCTTGAATGATTTTTTCACTTTCACAACAACTTTATGAGTTGTAGTCGTAGAATTAACCATTGTGTAAGGCATTTTTTCTTTAGAAATGATTTCGCCGTAAAAAAAATAGTCGTACCATTCAAAATTAGAGTTACAAATATTGAATGGGTTGAAGGGAGAGTTGCATTGCGGTTGAGCAAATGCTCCGGTTGAAGTCAGAAAAAGGAGTATCGAAAATAACACGATCTTTGATTTCATATTCACCTCAGACAAGAAATGGTTTTAGTAACGCGCTTCAAAAAATATGATGCGGAATCATTACGAATTGTTTGTTTGAGTTCGGGTAAAGTAAGATTTTTCATAATGTGCATTCGCAAATGACTTCTGGACATTTTAAGATAATTTCCCGGAGCCAAAGGTGTTTGACAATAACTTGGCTCGCTTTTGCTTTAGGAACTTAATCAATTCCTAAAGATTTTACCGCGTCCTGATAAGCCTGCTCGACATTTTTCAGCGACAGATGTTGATAAATTTCCAGACTCTTTTTGCTTTCGTGTCCCGAAATCAGTTGAATCTGACTATCGGAAAGTCCCTGCGAAGTCAGATAAGTAATCATCTGATGGCGGAACAAATGAGGATGAACTTTTTGAGAAATTTCGGCAATCTCACGATATTCCTTGACAATTTGCTGAACCCGTCGCGGAGTAAAACAGGTGTAGCGCGTTGTTTCAAATAAATATTTGTTTTTCGGATTCGCCCGCAGATGAGATTGCAGCACGAGCCGAAAATTATTCGGGAATAAAATATAGCGATCTTTTCTGCCCTTGCCTTCCTCAATAAAGATTTTGCATTGATTAAAATCAATATCCGAGACTTTGATTTTGACCAGTTCGCCGACACGCACAGCCGTAAAGAACAGCAGCTTGAGCATAATCTCGTGCTGAAGATTTCCGCAATCGGAAATCACCTGAAAGAATTTTTTTAGTTCCGACTCGGAAAGAATCTGGGGCAGCCGTTTTTCCTTGCGGGGCTTTTTAAGCCCGAGTTTTTTTCGTGCCTGTTGGCAAACGTAAATGAAATCATCGTAGGTGAGTCGTTCTTTTCTCGCCAGCCTGACAATTTTTTCAACGATTTCGATTTTTTCCGAATTTCCAGATTTTTTTGATTTCGCAAAATTTTCCGTTTTCGGCAATTTTTTCGTTTCGCTTGATTTCGCTTTTTCTTCCGACGACACGAAATCGGAATTGTTTGATGCCGGTTTTCGACTCTGTTTCATAATTCTGAACGAAAATTATTTCGTCTTTCCTATTTTCTGCGAAATGTTATATGATGCTTTCTATTTTAGCAACCTTACATAATTTTACTCAATTTATCTTGAATAAAATGTAATGAAGCGTGTTTGGGAAACAGATGAGTTAGTCGAGTATTGGACGCTGATGCCGCCGGAAGTTGAGTTCCTGGCAAACAAAATCGGAGCGACCAAACTGGGCTGCGCTGTGCTGCTGAAATTCTTTCAGCTAGAGGCGCGCTTTCCCCAACACGCGGCGGAAATTCCGCCGTCAGCCATTGATTATCTGGCAAAACAGGTGAAGGTCGCTCCCGAACAGTTTCAAAAATATGCGTGGCGGGGGAGAACCATCGAATATCATCGGGCGCAGATTCGCCAGCTTCACGGGTTTCGGGAAGCGACCGTCGAGGATGCTAATGCGTTATCTCAATGGCTGCAAGAACATATTCTTGTCAAAGAGCGCGATTATGAACATCTGAAGGCTGCCGCTTATCAAAAATGCCGCGAGTTGAAAATCGAACCTCCGACACCTGAGCGGGTTGATCGTATCGTCCGTTCGGCAGCCAGAGCATTTGAAGAAAAGTTTTGCGCCGAAATACTTTCGCAACTGACGCCGGAAAACCAAACTCTGCTGGACTCTCTGCTGCAAACCTCGCCTGAAGAATCAGAGCATCAAAGCAATCCCGGTGATGAAAAAGCGATTCTGCAGCGCTCAGTCTGGCAAAGCTTGAAAGCCGATTCCGGCAGAGCCAGCACCGAAACAATGTGTTTAGAAATCGCCAAGCTGGAACAGTTGCGAAATCTGAACTTGCCTGCCGAACTGTTCGCCAATGTTCCGCGAAAAATTCTGCTCGGGTTACGCCGTCGCGCCGCAGTCGAAGAGCCATATGAATTGCGCCGCCACCCGTCTCCGCTGCGTTATACTTTGCTTGCCGCGTTTTGTTGTTTGCGGATTCAGGAAATCAGCGACACGCTGGTTGACGTGCTGTTGGAGATAGTACATCGGATTGGGGTGAGGGCGGAACGCAAAGTCGAAAAAGAAATTCTTGAAGATTTCAAAAAAGTTACGGGCAAGGCAAATCTGCTTTTTCGTGTGGCGGAGGCGACTCTCGAAAAGCCGGACGGCATTGTCAAGGAGGTCGTCTATCCGGTGGTGCCGGAGCCGACATTGCGCGATCTGGTCAAGGAATGGAAAGCGAACGGTCCGGCTTATCGCCGAAAAGTCAGCGTCCTGATGCGGAATTCTTACCGTTCTCATTATCGCCGGATAATACCGAAACTACTCGAAACTTTGGAATTTCGCTCAAACAACGACCGGCATCGTCCGGTAATTTTGGCTTTGAAATTACTGAAAGAGTATGCCGGCAGTAAGGTTTCCCTTTATCCATTGGAAGAGGATGTTCCGTTTGACGGGATGGTCAAAAAAATCTGGCTCGATTCCGTTTTGGAAACCGACCGGGCGGGAAACATTCGCGTCAATCGGATCAACTATGAACTTTGCGTGTTGCAAACCCAGCGCGAAAGACTTCGCTGCAAAGAGATTTGGGTTGTCGGCGCCGACCGTTATCGCAATCCCGATGACGATCTGCCGGCGGATTTTGAAGCGCAGCGCGACAACTATTATGAAGCGCTGCACTTGCCGCTCGATGCCGATTCCTTTATTGACAAACTGCAACAGGAAATGCGCGAGGCGCTTGCTTTGCTGAACAAAGGACTTCCCAAAAATCCCCACGTCCAAATACTTTCAAAAAACAAAGGCTGGATTGCTCTCTCGCCACTCGAAGCGCAGCCTGAACCTTTGAGTTTATTGATGCTCAAAGCCGAAATGAGCCGGCACTGGCAGATGAACAGCCTGCTGGACATCCTCAAAGAAACCGATTTTCGGGTTGGCTTTACCGAAACTTTTAAAAGCCCGACCGCCTGGGAATCTTTAGAACGAACAGAATTGCAGCCGCGCCTGCTGCTTAGTTTCTATGGTCTCGGCACCAACACCGGGCTAAAACGAATGAGCGCCGGAGAATACGGCTTTACCTACAAAGACCTGCTTTACGTTCGTCGCCGCTTTATCAACAAAGACCATCTGCGAAACGCTATCCGGCAAGTGGTCAATGCGATTTTTCAGGTCAGACAGCCAAACATCTGGGGCGAAGGGACAACCGCCTGCGCTTCCGACTCAAAGAAATTCGGCGCATATGACCAGAATCTGATGACCGAATGGCACGCCCGTTACGGCGGGCGCGGCGTCATGATTTACTGGCACGTCGAACGGAAATCAACCTGTATTTATTCGCAATTGAAAACTTGCTCGTCTTCGGAAGCCGCCTCGATGATTGAGGGCGTTTTGCGGCACTGCACGGAAATGAGCGTCAATAAACAATATGTTGACAGTCACGGGCAATCCGAGGTGGCATTCGCTTTTTGCCGTCTGCTCAGATTTGAGTTGTTGCCGCGTCTGAAGGCTATTCACCGCCAAAAACTCTACCGGGTGGAAAACGGAAAAGACAATGAATATCGGAATCTGCAACCCATCCTGAAACGCGCCATAGATTGGAAACTGATCCGGCAGCAATACGACTTGATGGTCAAATACGCGACCGCGCTGCGGCTCGGAACAGCCGAAACCGAAGCCATCCTGCGCCGTTTTACTCGCCAGAATTTGCAGCATCCGACTTACAAAGCCCTTTCGGAATTGGGCAAGGCAATCAAAACGATTTTTCTCTGCCGTTATTTGCACTCGATTGAATTGCGCCGCGAGATTCACGAGGGCTTAAACGTCATCGAAAATTGGAACAGCGTCAACGGCTTCATCATGTATGGCAAAGGCGGCGAGTTCGCCTCGAATCGGCGCGAAGACCAGGAAATCACGATGCTCTCTTTGCATCTTCTCCAGATCAGTCTGGTTTATATCAACACTTTGATGATTCAACAAATTCTGAGCGAACCCGAATGGCAGGAACGATTACAGCCGGAAGACTACCACGCATTAACGCCGCTCATTTACAGCCATGTTACTCCATATGGGACTTTCAAACTCGACATGAACAAACGTCTGGTGATTGAAAAAGTGGCGAGGGTTTGAAAAAGAGTGGCTACTTTGCGGCTGGTGACAGCAATGTTGGGTTTACCCCATATTACAGGCACAAATTTTAACGAACCGACCGCGACGAATATAGTTCTGAATTCGGAAAGAGTTATAGCTATCCACGGGTGTAAGGGAAAAGATTTATTCTTAGAGGTGGGAGGACTCGATCACGATCTCAAAAAGTTGATTATCGATAAACTGTCTAAACACTTTGCGATTAGAAAACCTAAGGATTCTCGACCCGGCGAGAGTAAGGCAAATATTTGCAACCTAGGTAAAAATCACGGAGTACAAATCGAAATCTCGAAGGGGCTGCGCGACAGTATGTTCAAGGCTAATACAACAAAAGGGAGATTGATGCCCCCTAAAAGGAATTTTGAAAGGTTTATCTCCGTCGTCAGGGAAGCGATCGAAGAGCTGCTCACTACACAAAATAATAGAAACCAGAGCCGACTAAGTAATTTGACACAAATATATTAAACTATCTGCTGTATGGGCAGATTTATCAAAGTTGAATTAACTATCGACCAGCGAAAAGAACTCGAAAACGGTTATCGAAAC
>NZ_JACXWX010000060.1 GCF_014764505.1 Phormidium tenue FACHB-886 | reverse complement strand
TCGCAGCAGGAAGAATTCGGCAATGTCACGAAAGCTCAGCTTGTAGCGGAATCGACATAGCAAAACCTGAAAGACGATATCGGTGGGCACCTCGATAAAGTTGAAGGGGGTGCCGATGCGCTTATTGAAGGTGCGACGGCACGCCTTGCAGCGAAACATGGCATAACCCAGATTTGTCGTACGTTGCAAGCAGGTAGTGCGGGCTGAGCCACAATCAGGGCAGTTCATAGAGCGTTCATGGAGCAAAGATTGGGGGTAGTAGCCAGTCTATCAAGTTGGGGCTTCTGCCCTCAAGTCGGCTACCCAGTTCTGACAGTTTCTTTGATAAATGCCCCATTTTGGCAAATAGGGCTTGTAGAATAGTTCTCATCGCTACCTCTTGGGTGTTTGATTTGGTTATCTGCACCTTACAAAGGGAGGTAGCTTTTTGTCTAGCAACTTGTTTCTTCTCTCCATAAACTGTCCGAACTATTGATTTAAAGAAAGTGGCAGTTAGTAGTTCAATTGAAAGTATCTGACTTTTTCAGACTTTCTCAGGCTGTAGTCAAAAATTAAATGAAATAGATTATTTGCAGCTAAAACAAGCAAAGAGGCAGCAATTCTCACCACTTGTAGTTGTTTCACTACTCAACTTAAGGAGAAAACAATGACACATCCTGATTCAAGAAGGCTGTATATTTTCAGCTCCTTGGAGTTGAGAAGGAAATAGATGGGTGCGTGATGAAAGTTCCGATGATTTTAGAAGTTCATCAGCAAACAAAAAATAAGTAACACATGAGAGACAAAATTGCTGCAACTCTGGTTGGTACAATGCTTGCTTTTACCAGTTCTAGCTTACCTGCGCTTGCGACAACAAGCTCATTTTCTGAGCAGCTCACTAGTGATATAAAATAGGGTCCTTCCATGAAACAGCATCGTTTTAATCAATCAGGAAAAGGCTCTCAAACTTTGGAGTCTCACAAAAAACAACAGAAAAACCCACAGACCCCCAACACGTAAATAAGGGCAAAAGTATCTCGAAGTGCAGTAACTTAAGTCTATAAGGGTTTTGTGATTGAAGAATGTAATAATTCCCATGAACCCCTTTTCCTCTTCTGATTCAGGTACCTCACTTAGCATTTGAATTTGGTGCAAAGCCCGATATATTCTATATCGGCCACATCCCTAGAGCCGATTTGTGTCCTGATTTAAGTTACTTGGAACACTACTATGGCCCTATAGAGGAAACTGTCAGAACTAAGTATTCAAATTCTGATTCTCAATAAGTTGGATGAAAGACTAGGAGCTTCACTAGAAAAAAGGAAGCTAAGTTCTCAATAAAATGATGAGTACTCAGTTTTGACACTTTCACTGTGACAGGGTGAAAAGCAATGCCAAAGCTCCTCATTTTCTCCTCTAATCCAAGACGAAACCTTGATCTTGAGCGAGAAGTTTCAGATTTAATCACAGTAGTACAGCGCTTAGGAAAGTTTGAAATCAGGCTGGGTTTAGGTGCACGCTCGACAGTTGCCAGAGTTACTGACAGAACCAGTTCGCAATTTGTACACTATTTAAAACCTATCCGAAAACTTGAATTGCTCTCACCACGATGGTTGCACAAGCTAGATGAATCATCGCAAGGTAGTTCTCTGGTTTCTTCTCCCACCGAATCAACAACCGCCGAAATCGATTCATCCACGAGTGTGTTCGCTCTACTACCCATCGCCTCGCTCTGTAATTCGCAATATCATGAATAACTCTCTCTCGTTCATCTCTCGGTGGAATGTGCCCCACGTATCCCCATACACTCAATATCTCTCGCACTTCCTCATAGTCATACCCTTTGTCTAAGCATAGGTTGCGCACTTGCTCCTTCTCAAGTTCTGATGGCACAATCCGTTGTGCTTCTAGCGTTGCTTGGGTCATCTTCATGTCCTGTCGATTCGCTCCCTCAATCGCAACTCCAATGGGGATGCCATTGCCATCAGTCAAAACGCTCCGCTTCGTCCCACGCTTGCCTCGGTCGGTTGGATTAGCACCGGTTGCTTTTTCCCCCCAAGGGCGCTTTTACCATCGCGCCATCCATTGCCATCCATTGCCAATCAATCCCTACCTCCTCGGCATATTGTTCCAATCCCAACTCCCACATGCGCTCAAACACCCCCTGTTCTACCCACAACTGAAACCTGTCATGTACGGTACTCGCAGCACCCAAACAACGAGGCAATGCCTTCCACTGGCACCCAGTCCGCAGCAGGTAGAAAATCGCATCTAATGCTTGACGATTATCCATTCTCGGTCGCCCGCCTTTGGGTTTAGGAGGGTCGGGTGGAATCGCTGTTTGCACCCGTTCCCAAACGTCATCTGGCAGTAGAAAAGCCGGGTCGATTTCTGTGAAGACGGTCATTGCCTCAACGCTCAAATGCAACCACTGCCAGTCTCTCATAAAATCAATGGTTTTCGGATAGGCTTTTAAGTCATCTTTATCAAGCTTCAAAGTACTAAACAGGAGTAGCTCTATGTCTTCGATAAGATTTCAACATAATATTGCCATTGTGGTTGGCATCAATGATTATCAAGACGGTGTCCCGATTCTAAAAACACCTGTCAGTGATGCTCAGACCTTAGCGAAGATTCTTCAGACACAGCATGGCTATAAAACCTATTTAGAGCTGAATCAGCAGGCTAATCGGAAGAAATTGATAACACTACTAGAGGAGGAGTTGCCTAAGCAGATTGAAGCGAACGATCGCCTCCTCTTCTACTTTGCGGGACACGGCATTGCGCTCAATGGTGAAGATGGACCAGAAGGCTATCTGATTCCCCAAGATGCTCAGTATGGAGATGTCAGTACCTACTTACCGATGTCACAGGTACACGATGCCTTACACCAACTGCCCTGTTCCCATTTTTTGGGCATTTTAGACTGCTGTTTTGCAGGATCTTTCCGGTGGTCGAGTACCCGAAAGTTAATGCCGCTGAATCTCGACATCATCCATAAAGAACGCTTCGATCGTTTCATTCAAGATCCTGCCTGGCAAATTATTACATCTGCAGCTCATGATCAGGCTGCCCTTGATGCCTTTAGCTTGCAAGGTCATCGGGGGCAAGTTGGAAGACATTCTCCATTCGCAGCAGCTTTGATAGAAGCGCTTGAGGGTAAAGCCGATGCCTATCCACCTGCTGAACCGGGCAAGCCTGCTGGGGATGGGGTAATTACGGCAACGGAGCTTTACGTGTACTTGCGCGATCGCGTTGAGGTTGCCACGGAAGCTTGCGCCCTCCGCCAAACACCTGGAATTCACGGCTTGAAGAAGCACGATAAGGGCGAGTATATTTTCCTGGTTCCAGGACATGAATTGAATTTACCGTCAGCTCCCCCCTTAGATGAGTTAAAGAATCCCTATCGAGGCTTGCGATCGTTTGAAGAAAACCATAGTGAGCTGTTTTTTGGCAGAAGCGAACTCATTGAAAAGTTACACGATTTTGTCAAAACTCATCCTCTCACTGTAGTTCTGGGTGCTTCAGGTTCGGGAAAGTCTAGTTTAGTCAAAGCGGGATTGATTCCCAAACTAAAAGAGGCGCAAGATACTGATGAAAACTGGTGTATCTTATCGCCAATCCGCCTTGGGGAAGCTCCGTTGCAAGCATTGAACAATGCCCTTGTTACGGCTCAATTGGCAGGGATTGAGTTGCACAACCCACACAAAACGCTGGCTCAAAGCATTGCGGTTTGGGCTAAGAAAAACTCTAATACTCAGCTACTCATCTTTATTGACCAGAGCGAAGAAATTATTACCCTTTGTTCTAATGAAGCTGAACGCCAGGAATTTTTCCAACAAATTCTGACTGCTATTGATGCCCATCGAGAGCGCTTGCGGATCGTATTGAGTCTGCGTTCTGACTTTGAACCCCAAGTCAGAGATATAAGCTTGAAATTTGCTCCTGAAGCCTTCGACAAGTTGGGACACGGAGAGCTAAAGAATCGTTGGCAGTGCGGACGGTTTATTGTCCCAGCCATGACGCGAGCTGAACTGCGGGAAGCGATTGAGAAACCTGCCGAAGCACGGGTAATGTATTTTCAACCTCACAATTTGGTTGAACAAATCGTTGATGAAGTGGCGGATATGCCAGGAGCATTACCCCTACTTTCTTTTGCCTTAAGCGAACTGTATTTGAAATACCTAGAGCGACAGCGAGAAGCGCAACACAGAGGGAGCGTCATTGACCGGGCACTAACTCAAAAGGATTATCACGAATTAGGAGGGGTGATTCACTCACTCACGCAAAGGGCCGATCAAGAATATAAGGCGTTAGTTGCAAAAGATCCAGCTTATGCTAAAGTTATCCGCCATGTAATGCTACGGATGATTGCTATTGGTGGAGGGGAATTTGTACGCAGACAAGTTCCATTATCGGAACTAAAATATCCGCCAGAGAAGAATGGTTTGGTGAAAGCAGTTATTGAGCACTTTACGGATGCACGGTTACTAGTGAAAGGAGAAGACGCAGAAGGTAGTTCCTATGTGGAACCGGCTCATGATGCTTTGGTGCGGGGCTGGCAAGAACTGCTGGATTGGGTGGAAGAAGAGAAAAACTTAAGATTGCAGCGCCGTTTAACCCCTGCGGCTCTAGAGTGGAAAAGGCAACAACAGCCGCGATTCCTTTGGAATGCTGATCCTTATCTGGACGTGTTGCAGAAAGAGGTACTTCATTCCAAAAACAACTGGCTGAATCAAGTAGAAACAGAGTTTGTACAACGTAGTGTTGCAAAAAGAAGCTTTAATACCAGAAGAAATTGGGGCGTTGCGATAGCAGTAATGCTGGGATTGACTGGGTTAACTCTTGCGGCTCTGCGCGGTCAGAGGAACGCGCTGATAGGTCAAATCGATGCTTCTAGACAATCCTCAGAAGCTGGCTTACGTACAAACAATCTAACTTTAGACACTTTGATTCAGAGTTTACAGGCAGGAACATCTAGTAAAGATTGGCTTCTGAAACTAGTACCGCCCGACTCACAACTACGGAATCAATTTGTCGCCACCTTGCGTAGCGCTGTGCTTCTCAACAGAGAACAACAGCGATGGCAGTTACCTCAAGGTGAGGCAGTAGTAGATACAATTGTTGGACGGGATGGCAAGTTATTGGTAGCTACCACAACAAATGAAGGTATTTGTGTGCGCGACCTAAACAACGAAAGTGTGCAGGAGTTTTGTGAGGAAGTACACAAAGTACCAGAAAATCTCCGGGTCACTATCGCCAAGTTTAGTCCTGATGGCACGAAACTGGTATTCACGTTGAGAGACAGTGAAACGGGTGAGCAGGTTCCAATCGTCTACCTATGGAATTGGACAAACGATCAGTTTCACAAGTCGTCAGAGCTTCCGGGTGAAGTATGGAATGTCAGCTTTAGCCTTGATAGCAAAGCACTGGCTCTGATTGTCCGTCAAGATTCTCAAAGTGCTGCTTACTGGTGGAACTGGGAAGACGAGAGGTTAAACCAATTAATAGATAACGTAAACGTCGAGGCTATTAACTTTAAACGCGACGATGGCAGTCTGTTAGTAGCCACTACCACTAAAGATGATAATAAGACCGTCTCTTTATGGAGCTATAACTCTGGTGAGTTCGATTTCGTAAACCAGTTTGAACTTGAAAATGCTTCCGATTCTAACGGTATTGCTTCTTCTGCTATTAGTCCCAATGGTGAGAGCTTAGTAGTAGGAGTCTGGAAGCATCCGGGAGTAATTCACGGTCAGTTATGGAGAGTAGAAGATCGCGTTTCAAGAGACTTGGGTGAGCTTACGATCGCCAATTACAGGACGATCGCCAATTACAGCCCCGATGGCACACAACTAGCTGTGGCAGATTCTGATAATACTGTCCACTTACTGAATGGGAATTATGGATACCAGGAACAGGAATTTAGAGGTCATCAAGGCGATATCTCCAGTTTGAGTTTTAGTTCATATGGAAAGCAATTGCTTACAGGTGGAGATGATAATACTATCCGCTTATGGAGTACTGATGAAATGGTTGAACTGTCAGGCTTGAGGCATCAAAAACTGCCAAGTTCTGCTCAAACGCTAAGTTTTAGTTCCGATGGCAAGCAATTAGCAACGTTAGAAGACAATCAGATCCACTTATGGGATTTGTTGTCAGTTCAACGTTTGAGGAAATTCCCGCAGGAGTACGACCCCGAAAGTGAACTAATTTTTGATCGGAAGGGTAGGCATTTGGCGATCGTTGAACCTAACGCAGTCCGTTTGTTGAATCTGGAGACTGGTCAGGAGGAATTGACCATGCCAGGAGAATACGATTCAGTAAGGGGGTTGAGTTTCAACTTGGATGGGACGAAACTAGCAATATTAGCAGGTTCAAATTTGCACGTGTTGGATTTGGAAAGCAAACAAGAGCTTGCAAAACGTGATTGTAGATATGGCGACAGCGGTTGGGCTGCTGACATAATTTGGAAATCCGATGGAAAGGAAGATCAACTACTAGTGGCTGTAGCAAGCACCGATAATATAGTTCAAACCTGGGATTTTTTCTCCTGTAAGCAGCAGACATCTCTAGATCTTAGACTGGGCGATGCCGAGATGGGAATCATTGGCTTTACTGATGACGGCGCTTCAATACTCATTGAAAAAGCGGGAGATAGAATAATCTTGTGGGATTGGCAAAGTAACCATCCTATTTACTTTTCAGAGAGTGGCATAATTAGTCGTCCAAAATTTAGGAGAATTAGTCCTGATGGTAGAGTTATAGCTACCATTGACGAGAATGGTCAAGCTATATTGTGGCAATTAGGAGGATTAGATGAACTGCTAAAAGAGGGCTGTGAACGAGTGCGTGGTTATCTAGCAAGCCTTGATGAGACGAACAGCGATCGCCACCTCTGCGACGGCATCAATTGAGACGAAACTGTCAGAACTGGGTACTCGGCTTGAGGGCAGAAGCCCCGACTTGATAGACTGCTACTGCCCCAATCTCTGCTCAATGAACGCTCCATGAACTGCCCTGATTGTTACTCAGCCCATACCACTCGCCTGCAACGCACGACGAACCTGGGTTATGCCATGTTTCGCTGCAGGGATTGTCATCGCACCTTCAACGAACGGACTAGCACGCCTTTTAACTTTGTCGAGGTGCCCACCGATATCGTGTTCCAAGTGCTGCTGTGCCGGTTGCGCTACAAGCTGAGCTTCCGTAATATTGCAGAATTCTTCCTGCTGCGAGGGTTTGAGTTTACTCATGAAACCGTGCGCGACTGGGAAGAACGCTTTGCTCCGATATTTGCCCAGCAGTTGCGTGCCAAACGCAAGAGTAAGGTGGGCAAGATCTGGTTTGTGGACGAGACGTACATCCGTGTCAAAGGTCGATGGTGTTATTTGTACCGGGGGATTGATGAGGATGGCAATCTAGTCGACGTGAGGTTAAGCGAGAAGCGAGACATGGAGGCAGCCAAAGCGTTTTTTGCTGGAGCCCATGAGGTCGCTCAACACTCCCCACAACGAGTAGCAACGGATGGACACAGGAGCTATCCGAGAGCTATAGCAGAAGGACTGGGAGAAGGGGTGGAACACGAGGTCAGGGATTGTAGGGGAAATCCGATCGAACAGAGCCATCGGGGGATAAAGCAACGCTACTATCCAACATTAGGCTTTGGAGCATTGAATCAGCGCAGCGATCTTATCAAGTGTATGATGAAGTAAGGAACTTTTTCAACCCCAGTGCTATATGACAGAAGTCGTGTCTCTATCTGAGAGAAGAGAGCAATTTACAGAACGAGTTGATGAATTACAAGCGATTTTCCAAACTGCTTGGCAAAGAGAAGAAGAGGGAAGATATATTTATGAAGAAGAGATGAAATTTGTATACTCAGTTCTGCCAATTTCATTGAGATTGATGCAGGACGCAATTATCCTCTTTGTGACCCAACCATTTTTGTCAACACAGCCCAATTTTGCGGCACTACCTTGAGCTGAGCTATTGCCAATTGCCAATGAGTACATAAGGTGCCCAAAAGTAGGGATGGTGATAGTCAGGGTGGTGCAGTAGCGAGAGTTGCGCCTGACGTAGTGCTGCCGCTTTCGTCATTGGCACTTCTTTGCCCCCTACAAGTTCTCGATAAAACTCTCCCATAAAATTAGCAGAGGAGGCATCATTGACTTGCCAAAGGGTAGCAACCGTACTGCGCGCCCCCGCCCGCACTGCCACACCCGCCATGCCTAACGCGGCTCGATCGTCTCCTGTGGCAGTTTCGCAAGCGCTCAATACCAGAAGTTCTACGGCTCCCTGCTGGCGAATTGCTGTGAGCTGTAGCGAGTTTTTCAGGTCTTCGATTCCCAAACGACCATCTTCTGTAAGAATATAAGTTTCTTCAACCTGCGAACTGAACTGTCCATGTGTGGCTAAATGGACGATTGGAAACGGAGTTCTTTGAATTTCTCTTTGAAAATTTCCGTTGGTGAAAGCGCCGTTAATATTCAGACCACCTTCCTGAGTAGAAGCTTGGCTATCCAGCAGCGTTACCGATTTTGGAATCTCAGTTTGAATTTGTTCTAATTCATCTCTAACGCTGGGTAAAGCAGAAAAGCCCGCGCGGGCTTCAGTAATGCCAGCTAGCAGTGCTGAGTTGAGCCGATCGAAAGTGAGCGGCTGACTTCCTAAGAGCTGCAACCCTGGAGAAACAGCAAGACTGTAGGGCTGCTCCGCCAAAAACTGCTGCCCATCGTGCAGAACAGCCATTGGGATATTTCGCAGGACTCCATCCAGGATAAACACTAGGGTGTCGACCTGACTCGATGCAAGCTGTGCCTGGATGGGTCTAATTAACCAGTCATAGATCTGCTGGGCGGGCTGCAAAAATCGGTTGTCATTAGCTTGATCCAGCGAATCACGCAGTAAGGCGACCGTGGCTTCCAGTTCTGCTTGGGAGACGGAGGTTGCATAGTATTGCAACCCTGACTGGCTCAAATCGCCATTCGGTAAGCTGATCACGACTGCAAGCTGATCGGGCAGAACGATTGGATAAAAGATCGCCGCCGTCTGATCTACTTGATCGATTAAAGTAGGGTCGCCATTCAAGCAAGCTTCTCGAAAGAAGTTATCCAGTTCGGCAAGCTGAAGCGATTCGATCACATCGCGAGCTGCCTGTAAACTCTGCCCGTTCGGAGCATCACTCTGAGAGAGCAGTAGCGCCACGAGCTGACGATACACTGGCTCGATCGCTTCTCGAAACGACAACTGTTCTTCAGGCGTGATGGCAATTAACTCACCCCGAATTGACTTGAGGGTGTTAACGGCTTCTGTGTAGGCGGCGATCGCTTCTCTATAAGCAGCACTGTTTGTTCCTTCTGCCTCTGCCTTGAGTAACCGTCCTAGCTGCCACTGCCACTGGTAGGCGACATTCGGCGCATTGTAGCTCTGCGCTAGCAGCAGGGCTTGCCGGGTTACCTGCTGCGCCTCTTGCAACTGCCCGGTCTGCTCGTACATCTCTCCTAGATGACCGAGTGCTTGAGACTCTGTAATCGGGTCTTGGAGTGCTTTTGCCTGCTGGCTGGCAGTTGCTAGAAGTTGAGCAACGGCTGGGGCGTTTTGTCTCTCGTTCAGTTTTAGTAGCGTTTGAGCTAGATTGATTCGGGCATTCATTGCCGTGCGGCTGGGCGGAAGTCGATCGATCTGCTGCTGGAGCTGCGGCAAGAGAGACTGAATTTCTGCTTGGCGGGCGGTTTCCACTAGCACCCGCAGTTGGTTGAGCTGGGCTTGCAGTTGGGTGCGGGGAGCGGTTGCCGCCTCACGATAGAGTGCCAATGCCTGATTGCTTGCCTGGTAGAATACCTCTGCGCTGTCAATGCCCAGCCGTTGATCGCCGCTTTCGGCTTGTTGGACGAGCTGAACTGCTTGAGCTGAGGTCAGGTTGCTGCGGCGTAAGTTTACCAGTGCTTCTGTCCAGGTGAGATTGGCTAAGCGAAATTGAGCCATGGCGATCGTGTCGGGCTGCTGCGATCGACTGGCTCGCTCCCAACTCTGCTGCAAGATTGCGCGGGCTGCCGCCAAATTGCCAGTGACGCGCAACGCTTCTCCCAAGCTTTGCAAGATAGCAATTGTGACGGGCTCGTCGGGAAGCGATGAGAGCCGAGCTTGCAATGTTTCTAGCGTAGTAAGAATGTGCGGCTGCCAATCTAAGAGCATGACCAGCGTATCGATCGCCCGCCGGTACAATCCCAGCGTTTGTAGTGCCTGTGACTGATTGATTTGGCTCTGAGTGAGCCGCGATTGACTGCCTAGCTGTCTGTAGAGCGTTGCCGCTTGCTGCCACGACTCAAAGGCATACTGAGCATTGCCCTGGGACAGATGCAGTGTTCCTTGAATATCGAGGGCTTGCGCCAAAGCGGATTGGCGATCGGTGGGAGCAGGAAGATTTGCTGCTAGCAGCGCGAGGCTGTTGTCGATTGCCTGTGTTGCTTCTGCCCACAAGCCAAGCTGCTGATTGGCAAGAGAAAGATTGCTGAGGGCGATCGCTTGCTTCAGAGAACCCCCTTGAGCTTGGTAGGCTTCAGCGGCTTGCTGAAAGGCAGCAACAGCCTCGGTAAACTGTCCGGCTGCATAGTGCGATCTCCCTTGCTGGTCGAGCTGTTCCGCCAGAGCGCCTTCGTTTTGCGAGTAGATTGCTGATTGAACCGTTGGAATTGCCAAAACAGGGGAAGGAAGGATACAAAGTAGAACTGCTAGAAGAAACAGCAAACAGAACTTTAGGATGCGAAGCTTGAACAACATAAGAGAAACTATCAGCCAGAGCTTGCTGAGAAAAAAGTTGACTAAGAACGACTGCAGTAAACCGAAATCAGATCAGAATGCTGGGGTTCCACGGTAGACACTTCAGCTACCAAAGATACCTTGCCGTTGGCAACTACCACCCAGCCTTGTGCTTCCACAAGGGAAACTTGTGGAGAAGGGCGATCGCTTGAAGGTGCTGGAGGTATCGAGGGATCTGCTGCACGGTTATTCTCTAGCGTTGACAGCTGGCTCAGCACGACTTCACCACCAAAGATCTCAGCAGGATCGGGCGGTAGTCCTCCTCGACCCGTGACGACGAATTCTCCAAGAGCTTCTAGGTTATCGTCACTAGGGCAGGTTTGGGCGATTTGCTGCGAGGCATCGACGATGACCGCAGGCAGTTCAGTTAAGCCGCGTCGAGGATCGGTGTCAGGGGATGTAATTTCTACTGTGCCCTGTACGCCTTGTTCTGAGCTGGCGGTGATATCGCTGAAGTCAGTTTCTGCCTCGCGGGGTTCAAGGCCAAAAATTCCTTGGGTGGTGATGTTAACGTTGCCGCCATTTCCCGTGAAGGCATTGGCACGAATATCACTGTTTTCGCTGGGCTGCGCCACAATCAACTCAGAGCCGATCGCAATGTTACCGCCATTGCCACCAGCTTGTTCGGTTCCTGCGGTTGCAGAGATGAGGCTGTTATTTCGTAAGCTCAGCAGGTCTAAGTTCTGTAGGGTGATGTTGCCGCCATTAACTCTATCTGTTTCAGCTGTCAGTCTGCCTTGATTAAGTTGAATAGACTGAGCGTTGATATTAATATCGCCTGCTACCCCGCTACCCTGACTATTAACGACAACTCTGGCGCGATCGAAGACATCGAGTTCTCCCGTTCTAATCCGAATCGTTCCCCCTCGACCAGAGGAGTCAGGTCTAGTGTTGGCGAACAATCCACTTGCTGCTCCTTGATTGCCGACCCGATTGCCAAACTCGCTGCGGCGATCGGCATAGTTGGGGTCAAACCCAGAGAGGGTCATGCGATCGGTCACGTTAAGGTTGATATTGCCTGCTCGTCCACCGCCGAGAGTCGTGGTGACAATCTGCCCTCCACCTGTAGCTTCAAAAATGTCAGCATCAAGGGTAATATCTCCACCTCGGAAGTCATTAAAGGTTTGGGCATTGACCACTGCGCCATCAGTGAGACGAATGGTATCAGCACGGACAGTGATGTCTCCTCCTCGCCCATTGGCTTCTGTAGAAGTCAAAGTGAATAATCCACTAGAGCGTCCATCGTTACCTACTCCCTCAATAGAAACTGTCTCTGCATCAATGATCACCCTGCCTGCCCTACCCTGTCCTTGGGTACTCGCGCTTAATGCTGCGCCATTACGAACGACAAGAGAATTGGTGTCGATTCTGATGTTGCCCCCCCCGCCTACTGCTACCTCATCAAAGTTGGCAGCTCCAACACTGCTGAAGATACTGCTGTCATCCAACACCACCCGGTCGGTAGCAATGATGAGGACATCGCCTGCGTCTCCTCGTCCCAAGGTAGAGGCTTCGATTTGAGCCCCATTGATCACTTCTAGGGAGCCTGTATTGATTTCGACATTGCCCCCCTCACCTACTGCTACCTCATCAAAGTTGGCAGCTCCAACACTGCTGAAGGCAGCACTGGGAAATCCATTTGCACCAGTACCATCCAACACCACCCGGTCGGTAGCAGTGATGAGGACATTGCCTGCATCTCCTTGTCCGAAGGTAGCGGCTGCGATTTGAGCACCATTGATCACTTCTAGGGAGCCTGTATTGATTTCGACATTGCCCCCCTCACCTACTGCTACCCCATCAAAGCTGACATCTCCAACGCTACTGAAGATATTACTGTCATCCAACACCACCCGGTCGGTAGCAGTGATGAGGACATTGCCTGCATCTCCTTGTCCACGGGTGAGAGTTTGCAGTTGCACGTTATCTGTGACAAAGAGTGAACCTGCTGTGACCTCAATGTTGCCACTGTTACCAGTTCCGTTTGTCTCAACGTTGTTGATGATCAGGCTTGACTGCCCAACTTGAATTTCTCCTGTCCCGTTGAAGACAATATCTCCTGCCTGACTATCAACCGTTCCTAAACCTGAAAAGATGCCGGCTCGAAGTAAACTGCCGTCTAGAATATCGATGTTTCGGGCATTGATAGTAATATCGCCTCCATTGTTTGAAGCAACATCAATCCGCGAGCCATCAGCAATGAGAACGTCTGCACGGGCAATACCATCCGGGAAACTCAAGCTGCCATCAGCATTGAGTCCTACCTTTCCCATCCCTGCAACGCTTCCCAGTTCGACTCGCCCTCCAAACGCATTTAACCTGCCACCCAATTCCTCTCCATCTATAATGATGTCGCCGCCCACCAGCAATAAACTTTGTCCATCGGGCACTCGCAAACCCAATACAATTGCCCTAGACGGACTCCGTCCTGCAAAGGCGATCGAACTATTCTCGATCGGTGCAGGATTAAGTTGATTAAACAAAAAAGCGGAAGGTTGCACCGTCAGCAGGGGTGGCGCACTCGGATCGGAAGCACTGAAAAAGCCCTGATCACCAAACTGAATGGCATCTGCGGTTGTTCCTACAAACGCACCTCTAATATCTAAGGAAGCGTCGGGACCGAAGACAATGCCCTTGGGATTGAGCAAAAACAGATTGGCACGCCCCAGCACTCCCAACCTGCCGTATATCTCAGAAGCATTGCTGCCTGTCACGCGGCTGAGGATGTTTCGCACCCCAGGATCATCAAAGTAGACCGCTTGTCCTGTCTCAATGCCAAACTCCCGAAAGCTGTGGAAGAGATTATTGCCGCGTCTTGCTCCTCCTTGAATACGATAACCTGGCTGTCCGCGCAGGTTCTCTTGAGGGATGACAATCGATCGCTCATTGCCTAGCGTATCATCCGCGATCGGACGGCGCTGTGCCAGAGCAGAGTCAGCCCACATGACGATCGTACAGAGCACAATTAATTGCCAGAATAAACGCATTATATCTTCTCCTCTTCACCACAGAAATCGTAGATCAGCTGCCTCGCTTCAGGAGAACGATTTCTTGTCATATCGTTTTGGATTGAGTGTTTCACGCTGTTTGATGTGTGCAGATAACTGTTCTTGATCCTGAGAGGACTTAACCTATGCAAAAGCGTCATGAAACGCGATCCAATCTGCATTATAAAAATTACTCGGTTTTGCATACGTCTGGCATTCTCAGAACCAGATAGAGCCAAGAAAGCTGAAACACAGCCAGTTAGTGCATCAATCCTCAGAGTTCATCTTGTGCTCGCGGAGGAGCGATCGAGGCAGCTCGTACACCATAGACGATACCCGACAAGCCCCTGAACTAGCACCCTGAACGATAATTGCTGTAGCGGCAGAGATAGCATTGCCGCACTCAACTTGTGCTGGTCTGATATCTTGCAGCGCGAGAAATAAGCTTGCTGCCTATTGAATTTTACGGCTTTATCAGCTAGAGGGTGTTATGAACTTTGAGCTATCAACTCAGCAAACTGCTTGAGCATCAGAACCGAAGGCGATGAGATGAAACCCGATCAGCGTTTCCCTCAATCGCTCATAATCTTTCGCCAACCGTCTGAACCGTCCAGTTCAAGCAAAACTGCACTCCACCACCTAGCATCACGGCAGCAGCACAAATCCCTTTTTCGCTTTTGGCAGTTTCACCACCTCTAAGGAAATGCCTGCCTCTACGGCAACTTGGCTCACTTGTTCGCCCGTGTAACCTTGGTCTATACAAGCAATCTCAACCGTCTCTTCGGTGATGTCTTGCACCTGTTGCGCTAATTCCTCAATTTGTTCGCGATTCTGCTCGTTTGTAGGCGTGACCACTAGTCCTAACAGACACCCCAGCCTATCCACACAATGTGAACCTTCCTTTTTTGCGTATCCCGCCGTCGTATCCAGCCCGTCCTCCACTTTCAGGCATCGATTGGAGAGTGCGACTATCCATAATCACCGCAGAGGGCTGCTCACTTTGTCCTTGGGCAAGCCGAAACAATGCTCTCAGAGCGTTCACAATTGCCTCAAACACGCCTATTTTGTACCACCGTTGCGCCTACTGATACACTGCTGCCTCGGGGCAGTACATGCTGCATCACCTTTCAGGCTCATCTTCCCCCTTAGATTCTCGCAGCTAATCTGGAATTACTATATTTTTATTGTGAGTGTTGGAGCACTAGAGAAGTGATCGAGATACTTCCAAGCTAGATATGAGTTCACTTATCTCTCAAGCATTCGATGAACTTTATCTCGAATTGAATAAAGGTTTTTAAGTTTATCTTCTAACTTCTTTGAGTGCTCCTTATGTTTTTTTAGCTGAAGTTCAAAGTTGGTGCGATCAACAGTTGAATTTTCAAGCTGGCTTTCTGCTGCGTCAAGGTAAAGTCTTAGCTCTTTCTCAAAACGATTCATCTCTTCTTTGAAAGTAGTTTTCAAAATTCGCGTTAGCTTCTCAGCAAAACGAGATTTGATCGCTTTTTGATAGTAGCCTTTCAAGTCAAGTTTAATTTTGTCTGAAACTTTTCTGATTTCAGCTTGTCTGTCATTTCGATAACTTTTATAAAGCTTAGAAAGCAGCCAGAAAATCATTCCTATGGCTAAGAAAATGAGAAAATTAGAACTAGTAATCTGTTTAACCACACCTCTCATAAAGCTACCTCTACTTAATCCCAAGAAACTCAATAAAAACAGAATACTCATGACTTGAAACACAGAGCTTCGGATTTTTTTGATTGAAAAGCTCCAAATCGACATAGGCTCGTATTCAACTCGATCGGCTATCTTTCTTAAAGACACCCGAAACACGGTTTGCATCTCGATCTCTTGGCAGAGGGATGGAGCGAAATACTGACCACTGGTTGTAGATATTGATTCCAGCAGAGTTTGTGATCGAGTGATCAAACCTTCTACTCCACCATTGCCATACTGCCAGCAGATTCTTTCCCATTCTGCCCTAGCCCAATCGAGCAGTTCTTCTTCACAAAAATGCATTAAGTAATCGTTGATGTTAGACTCACAATTTTTCGCTGCTAGCCTTAAAAATTTCTTTTTGTTATTCTTAATAATTTGCGCTTCCATACTGTCAATTTCATTAGAAATTCTATGTAAGATGCTGTTCACCAAAGAATCATCCAGCAAGTCTTGCTTTGACTGTTCAAGTGCAGCATCTACAATTTCACTCAATTTCGATTGCTGCTCAGAAATTTGCTTCTGCAAATCATTTTGTAAAATTGATTTGTCTAAGGTTTTTCTAACTTTGCTTTGCGCTCTCTGCTTTTCAAGTGCTTCGATCTGCTGAACAATTGGCTCTTGTTGCATCAATAGCGCTTCCTCTAAGCTTGAAATCCACGTGATTGTTTGAAGTGCAGCGTTCTGAACTTTGCGCTCAGTAATTTGCTTTGTCTTGATTAGCGCCATCTGCTGACACAAGCTGTCTAGTTCCGTAAAGGTGCCTTCAAGAGCGCTCGATTGCTGCAACCCATTGATTACTCTGATCGCATAATCAGGAGAAGTCACCAAAAAAACATGTGTAAGCGGAGCGGAACGACCTAGATCTAGAATTGCTTTCTCTTCTTCCGATAATTCTTGCTTAGAATCAACAATGAGAAATACAACACAGCCCTTAAAATTATTGAGTGAGAACTGAATTTCATGTTGTATTGCCTCTAAAGCGATTGAATGCTCAAACACCAGTTCTGGACTGTGAGCGCTAGGAGATAGATCGCCCAACACCAATCGGTCGCCCGATTTGAGAATGCGCTCTCCAGTTAAGCATTCTCCATTAATATAGGTTCCATTGCGGCAGCGGTCACTATTTTTGACACGCCACTGAGGAGCGATTCGATCATTCGCAGAATAAAAATGTATTTCGAGATGCTGACCGCTCACCCGTGTATAGGAATCAGCAATATGAAAATCACATCCCGGTTGTCGCCCAACTGTTAAAATTGGTGCTGCTGAGAGTGCGTAGTATTGGGTTGGCTCTGCTTGCTCTTGTAGAATTAAAAAAGCTGAAGAGATAGCTCTCGATTTTTCTACTTCACACCTCGTTAAATCATGTACTTGAAATTGATAGTGGTTATCTAAAATTGGGTAAGAACTGAAGTGCTGTTGAAAAGCCTTTGCCAGTGAAATATTTGCGCTAACAAAGTAAACATTTAGTTTGTCAAATTCTAAATTACTTCTAATATATTCAAGCGATTGATTCAAGCTGTGACCTGGTATTTGAAGCGAGCCATCGATCGTTAGCTGCTTTAGTTCCTGAAGATGATTGAGTAGCTTAGATTTAGATAGCATTTGCAAAAGGTAAAACTTCTGTTATTCAATGAGGGAGAAAATTATTGTTTTGCCAGCGCGAGTGCCTACAGCCAAGCTATTTCCGTCAGGGCTAAACGTTAAAGCTGTAATTTCAGTGGTAAGCTCAGAGAGCACTCCTAGTAATTGACCAGTCTGCCAATTCCATAATTTAACTGTGCCGTATCTTCCACCTACCGCAACAATGCTACTGTTGGGATGAGAGGCGATTGCTGTCACTCCACCTAATCCCGCTTGAATAACAGGCCGCCCATACGCTTGAAGCGCATATAAGTTCCAAACGCGAATTGTGTCGTCGTCACTGCCTGTCAAAAGTATTGTTTCGCTCGCGTCCATCACAACAGCATTGACTGCTTCAGTATGGGCCTGAAAAAGCTGAGTTCGATCGAAATCAAAGTGGATAATTTTGATGTTGCCAGTAGCGTTGCCTGCCGCTAAAATTGAGCCGTCAGCGCTAAGCGCCATTGCTTGAACAGGCTCGGACTCCTCAGCAGAAAACTCAGATGTTCCAGTGGGCTTTAACTTTCCTGGGAATGTATTCCATCGCTCTACAGTGTTTAATCCTCCTGCAATCAAGTCCGACCGAGTGTTTCCCATCGCTAGCGACCAAACTAGTTTCTCAGTTAGAGCTTGTTGAACTTGCTTCATTGTGTTTAAGTCCCAGAGTTCAAGCGATCGATCGGCAGTTGACAAGGCTAGTAACTCTCCTTGTTGACTATAAGCAACGGCTAGAATTTCGCTTGAAGTTTTTGTTAGCTGCTGAACGGTTGCATTTTGCAGATTGTGAAATTGAACTAAGCCCGCTCTGCTAGCAGAAACTAAAGTTTGCCCTTCCGTAAATTCTAAAAGTTGAATTGGTGACGTATTAATTTGTAGTTGCGTTGCCACTTGAAACTCTAGTAAATTTTCTGTCTTTTGATAATTCGTTGAAGCTGATGAATAAGTTAACGATTGAGTCGAGCTAGCTTTGAAATAGAAGGCGCACAGTAAGGCAAATCCGATCGCAAAACAGGGAATATAGAATAGCAAAACTCGTGATCGCTTTACAAGCATTGCTTTAATAATTGCTGTTGCTTTACGGATTTGAGCCTCTGTTGTTTCATAATCTAAACATTGGCTTAAGTTCTGCCCTAGCTCTGTTGGGTCAACTTTCTGCGGAGGCTGTAACTGAGCAGTTTGGCGCTGTGAATTCGCTGTCTTGTAGCTAACAATCTGCGGTTTGCCTATCGGTTGTTTAGGTAATGAATCTAGTCCCACCTGGGTAGGCGTATACCCTGCATTGAAAGGTTTTTGGTTAGAGCAACCAATTAGCGTAGGAGTATAACCATTCGATCGAACAGGGTAGTAGTTGATTTTAAGTAGATTCAAATCGGCTAGGACTGCATCTGCTCTTTGGTAGCGTTGTCGAGCGTCCATACAGATTAACCGATTAAAGAGCGATTGCAACTTCTCACTAAGCCCTAATTCCTCTAATCTCTGAATTACTCCGTTGCCAGCTTCACTACTCTGAGTAAACGATGTAGGCTTCTCGCCAAGCAGCATTTCGATACAAGTCATTCCCAATGCGTAGAGATCGCTGTTTTCTTCGGCATAACCCGCTAGTTGCTCTGGCGGCGTGTAACCGTAGCTGTGAATAATTGTGGGTGATGTAACTGCTTGGATTGTTTGCAATCGGAACTTTACTGCACCAAAATCAATTAAATAGGGCTTTTGATCGAACGATCGTAAAATAATATTCTCAGGTTTAATATCTCGATGAATTATTTTCTGTTTATGAATAAATACCAAAACCGGCAGCATTGATTGAAGAAATTCAATGACCTGCTGCTCGTTCCATAAACCATGACTTTGAAATTCTCTTAGCGTTTCTCCTGGAATGTATTCTCGTACAAGATACAGATTTTCATCTACTTCAAAATAATCGAGAACTTGCGGAATTTGCGGATGCTGATCGATTTGCCGCAGCGCTTTTGCTTCTCGCTCGAATAGCTCTTTAGCAACCTTTAGCAAATTTAGATCGTCGCTTTCTGGCTTGAATTGCTTCAAAATACAAATAGGCTTTTTAGGAAGCGTTAAAGCCTGAACTAAATAAATTGTGCTAAACGAGCCTGCGTGCAATAAGCGAATGATCTGGTAACGATCGAAAATAACACTATCCATGATTACAGCGACAGTAAGGGGTCGTATCTCTCTGGATTGGTGACATCATTAATCACTGTTCCCAGCAGTTTAACGGATTTAGATTCTGTGATTTTTTCAATCACAAGCTCTAAGCCTTTGCGCTCGCTATGCCCCAGTCGAGTAATAAGAATTAACCCATCCACTAACGATTCCATTAGTAAAACATCACTGCAATGTAATGTGGTTGCATCTAGAACAACGAAATCAAAATCTTCGCTGATCTCTTTGAATAGTTGCTGATTGCTAGGCTCTAAAGCTTCCGTTATTTGCTTTGCAGTGCTGGAACTCGGTAAGATAAATAGTTTACTGATATGAGGGATAGATTGAATCTGTTTGAATAGTTCTACATCGTTTGGAGTAGCTTCTGCACCATCTGGTGGTAAGTCGATCCCGAAAATATCTGCCTGAGAAGGAGCGCGTAGATCGGCTTCAATCAACAGCGTTTTTTTGCCTGCTCTAGCAGCAGCGATCGCCAAATTGTAAGCGCTTACTGTTTTCCCTTCGCCCTGTCGAATGCTCGATAGCATCACAACTTTGGGTGATCGCTCTTGGTTTTGATTGAGGATGCACCGATGAAACAACTCGTAAGGTTCTAGGGCAGGCGAATCAGCATCCATCAAAATCGGAGTTGAGCTTTTGTGAGTGCGAATTGAAGGCAAAATTCCCAGCAGCGGAACACGCTTTTGTAGAATTGCCTCGACCTCTTCGGGCATGAGAAGTTTGCCATGCACCAAATCGATGAGCAGTACAGTTGCTCCGGCAACTAGCAGTCCCAAACCGCCGCCCAGTAGAAGGATAAATGGGCGACTCCATAGCCAATTTGTGATGGTTTTAACCTGTGGCGCGCCCTCGCTTACCCAGTCGCTTTTCGTTTCACTCTGCTGCAATTCGGCTGCCGCCAAATCCTTCTCTGTTTGCTCAAAAGCCCTGCGGTTGCGGGCAACGTCATTTGTAAGTTTTTCCAGTTCCAGCCTTAGCGCTGTGCCATCGCTGTAGTTCTGCCGCAGTTCTGGCTCCGATCGCCCCAAAATCGCTAGTTCTCGCGTCAGGCGATCGCGCTGAGATTTCAAGCCGACAAGCCGATTAGCAAGCTCCTGTCGCGCCTGATCAAGATTGAGGGCGCGCCAAGATTGGACGGTCGCCTGACTGATGGGAAGGGCACGGCCACGCCCAACGATTTCTTGAATCCGCTGCTGCAAGCGAGCTTCATAGAGCGACTGCTGCTGCTGCAAGGCGATCACTTCAGGATGGCGCGGCTGCAATTCGCGCAGTTGTTCTTGCTGCTGTAAGGTTAGTTCATCAATCTTGGCCGATAGTGCCGTGGCGGCCGCATCGGCGCTAATCGCCGCCGCCAGATACGCCTGCTCAGGACTCATCTGAAGCTGATTCTGCAGGCTCGCCATTTCTGCTTCAGTGCCTTCCAAGGTGCGTTCGAGTTCGCGCTGCTGCTGCTGGATGGTAGTGATCGCCGAAACCAAACTGCCATCGACCGCTTGCTGAATTGCAGGCTTCTCACGGCGGCTAAATTCGCGTAACTTCTCTTCTGCCACCCGGAGGTCGTCCCGCAGGCGATCGCGCCGCTGCTCTAGTAACTGCACTGCTGACTCCACCCCCTGCCGCTTCTCGCTCAAGTCTTGCTGTGCAATCGCCTCGGTAAACGCCACCACGACCGCAGTTGCTCGATCGGCCTCGGCATCTTGAAACTGCACCAGCCAGCGCTCGCCCTGCTCAGAATCTTGTCGCAGCGTCAAATTCTGCCGCAGCGTTTCTGGCGACAGTGAATAGCGCTTCACCCGCAGCCCTGCCGCCATTTGCTCGATCAGCGCGTCCGATAGTTCCGGTGCCTCAGAAACCGGAGCAGGCGCATCTTCCTGAGACGCTTCGGCGTCTCTAGCGTTGGGCAGCGTTGCTGAAGCCGATTGATGCAGCAGCAATTTTTGCACGACATACAACGTCTTCACGTCCGGTCGGAATGCTGCGATGCCACCTGCGAGAGCGACAGTGGAAACAAATCCCGCTAAACCAGCCCAACCGTAGCGTCTACAGGCAGCAAAATAGCGTTGAATCGATCGTTTAACTTTCATAGAACTGCACCGTTCTAAAAGGATGAAATCTTTTGAGTCACAACCTGTTTGAGAAGTTGCGATCGCTCTGGCATTGTCCCCACAATCTCTCGATAGAAAAGTTCTCCAAACTTAGAAGAGGAAAGGGGAAAAGTTTGAACATTTCAACTGTTCTACTACTGTTCTTCATCTGCACCCGTTACGGTGTTGATCCCTTCGCGAGCCGTGTCGAAAAATAGTAGGAATCCCAGCACATCGCGAAACGGCTGCGTCAATTGCGTCAAGAAGCGATTGAACTTCGCCATCGCATTGCGGTTAATCACAATCACATCGTTATGTTGCAGCGGCGGATTTTGCGAAGTGTCACCGCTCAAAGCATCTCTAGCATTGAGTTCGGTTGCCACCGCTCGGTTGGTTGCCGGATCAAACCGAATCAGATTGACGCGCCGCAGATTGGTGTCGTTCAGATTGGGCTTAATTGAAGTGAGCGCATCGAGAAAGTCGCTGCCGTTCGGGAGGCGTAAGCGGTTGACGCCGCTGGAATAGTCCAACACGCGAACCGTCATTTCCCGCTGTGACACGTTCATATCTGCGACCTGAGTGCGATCGTAATCTTGGGCGGTATCTGGTGAAAGGGCGGTAATAGTAATCACATCGCCATCCACCAAGCGCAGATCGGGCAGTTCCTTTCCCTCAATCAGCGGCGTGTACAGATCGAACTGCTGCTCTTGCAACGTCGAATCACTGACACGACGAGTCACCCGCACCGATCGCAAATCTGCCAGATAGGTTGTTCCTCCCGCTTCTGTCAGTGCAGTTGGAATTTGGGGGTCTTGCAGCGCATAAAATCCGGGCGTGACCACCTCGCCCGTAACCATGACGCGCACAGGTCGAGCCGTCGCCAACGTCACGCCCACTTGCGGATTCACCAGATATTCGGTGAACTGCTGCTGCAACATGTCCTGCGCCTGCGTCAGCGTCAACCCTTTGAGAGACACAATTCCTAACAGCGGCACGGTGATATTACCAGCCCAATCCAGCGTTGCATTGAAGCTCAGATCGCGACTGCGAGGAATAATGTTGACGGCGATCGCATCCCCCGCGTCCAGCCGATAAGTACTGAATTTGGCAGGGGGCGCGCCGGTATCACTCGATTCTGAACGCGGATTCAGCAAATCTTGCACTCGCGAATAAGAATCACTTTCCGCTTCCTGACCCAGTGCTGCTGGCGTACTGATCCACAACAGCGACAGCGGAAACGCTAGCAAAATTGACGTAGAGTAACTGATCAGTCGATGGCGCGATCGCACCGGCGTAACTGTGCCGCTGACCATAGCAAATCTCCCCGATTTGAGTTGTTCTGCAGATGGAATATGTAATGCATTCAAAACTTGGACGCGATCGCCTGCTAAAACTTCTCAAGTGCTTCGTTTGCATCTGAAAGCAATTGAACTGCTGTTTTACTGCCTTCAGTTGTTAACTCGATTCCATCTACCACAGTGCGACCTGCCTCTGTCACGCTAGAGCCTGCGGTTTCGATCGCGCTTTCCAGTTTTCCCATCACTTCTTCTAGCGTCTGAGCGTGAGTTTCTAGCTGGTTAAAGCAATCTTCTTGCCCTTGCTGCACTTGATCGAGCAAGCCCTGCATCGACTCTCGCACACCGTCGCCCATTGCCTGAATCTGTTCGTCGAAATGAGTCACAATTTCATCTAGATGTGTACCAATTCCATCTGCGCCAGCCGCAATCTCAGGCGCAATTTGCTCTGATAAATAGCCCGATACCGTTTCAACCTGCTGACTCAATTCAGCCTGAAATCCTTGCAGTTCACCGCTCACCGTTTGCAGTTCTTGCGTCGTTTGCGCAACGGACTGCTCTAGCTCAACACCAACCTCTTTTTCTTGCAGATTACTCAAAGCCTCTTCAGCCGCCTGCAAATCTGCTTCTAGCTCCGGCGCTGACTGAGCTAAATGATCGTCAAGTGCTGCGATCGCCCCCTTCGCCTCGTTCAATTCCTGCACTAATTCCTGTTGAGCCGTATCGATCTTTTGCTTGAGTTGTGCGATCGCCTGCTCTGCTCCTTCAGCTTCTGCCGTCAGTTCACCTTTGCTGCTATTAATACTTTCGAGCAGCGACTGTGCCTGCTCACTTAAGCTCGTCCAAGCAGCCTCAATTTGCTGCCGCAAGTTGTTTACTTCTGTTTTTGCCGTTTGCAGTTGTTCCTGCGTTTGATCCACTTCATCGAGCAAGGTCGAAAGCTTGCTTGTCGTTTCTGCCGCCACGCTTTGAAAATCCGCCATCTCTCCTCCTACAAATTATGTTGATTCAGCTACGCCCAAGGAAGCGCAAATTTTTCGGCTGCCTCACGAGCCGCTTCAATTCCTTGCTTGAGCGGATCAACTAGTTCTTGGAGTTCATCAAACTGACCGTCTAATTCATCACGCCCCGAAGCCAATTCGCCCGACACATCCGACAGATCATCACTCAATCCCCGAATCGCTTCGGCAACCGGATCGATCGCCGCTTCTAAAGTCGATCGCATCGTCTCTGTTTCCTGCCGTGCTGTTTCCAGTAAACCTTCTAGCTCTGTCTGCACTGCTTCATTCTGAATATCATCAAGCTGTGATTCCAGTGCTTCTAAATCAGTAAAAGTATCAATTACTTCTTGAACTTTGCCATCGACTTCTTGCTGTGCCTCACCCAATGCAGTGCTTAGCTCACTCACCTCTGCGCTCAGCGTTGTTTTTGCCGTTTCAATCTCCTGCTGCACTGCTTGAATTTCCTGTGCGATCGCATCCACCACCCCATTCAACTGTTCCTGCCCAGACTCTATGCGACCCTGCGCCTGCTCCAGCATGGCGATCGCACTTTGCCCTGCGGTATTTAGCTCACTCTGTCCCTCATCTAAGCTTTCACGAAATTCTGTCAGCTTACCTTGCACTTCTTGAAGCTCTGTTTCTAGCTCGTCCTGCGCGGACGAAACTTCACTCTTCAACGAATCAAATTCACCGTCCAGTTCGCTTACTTCTTCAGTTAAACTCGTGGTTCGCTCTGATAGCTCGGTCTGCAATTCTTCCAGGGCTGTTTCGACTTGACTGAAGAGATCTGTGGCACGATCGCTCATCTCATCCAAATATGTCTCCAACCCATCCACCTCTTCCTGAACCGCCGACAATTCCTGAACCAATAGATTCAGTTTCTCTGGCACATCTGTGGCTAGTTGTTCTAACGAAGATGCTACATCACTCATATTTGACGACCTCTTGATGAATTGTTAGAA
Source organism: Phormidium tenue FACHB-886 (assembly GCF_014764505.1). GTDB lineage: Bacteria > Cyanobacteriota > Cyanobacteriia > Elainellales > Elainellaceae > FACHB-886. Next base: position 6,732 of record NZ_JACXWX010000060.1, on the reverse strand, counting down.
ATGCTGAACTCAAAACTTAGGCTCGAAACCTGAGCTCAGATGCTGCTGCTTTGAACTCGAAGTTCAGTGTTCTGAACTTTGACCTTTAAATGGGAAACTTGCTGCTCTGGACTGAAAACTTTGTCTTCTGAGGAGAAGTGTTCGGTTCTGATGGCTGCCCTACTGAACTCTTAGCCGTTAATGTGAATTAGCGTTTTAACGCCCTGCCAGTTTAGTTCAGTGATTTGCCCAGGGGAATGATTGGCTGTCATAGGTACGCCATCTTCATTGAAGCCAAGGAAAACATTGACGTGATCCGCTTCTGGATCTCCATCATTCTCATAGGCAATTAGATCTCCGGGCTTTAAAGATCTCCTTATCTCTGAGTGAACTGCTTCTTTGCTAACAGGATCAACTGGTCTCAAGGAAGCTAGACCCTTTTCTTCGAGATATTGTGGAAGCCTAGCAGCCCTTAAAAAGTCAGTGTCTAGTCGACGTTTTTCTGGACCAAACCAAACCCAATTCTCCGGATTCCTGTTTTCCTCCGCCAAAAACACTGCAGCCGGCCCAATCAATGCCCTCGCCAAAACAAACTCTGTACTCGCCCAAGACTCTGCACCATCAGGATCTTTAGCCTGCTCATAATCTATGACACCCCCTTCAATCAATACTTGGCTGGCAAAATTTGTGCAGTCATTCCCAAAAACTATGTACTGAGAATTCGGCTTTAGTGCATATTCTTTTGCGTATTGAACCGCCCTCTCTCGATCATAATTCTCTGGGTATGGAGAAACCTGGTACCTACTAATGTCTACATCATGATGTTCTGCGCGGGGTATTTGGTTTCTTGCTTCTTGAAGATTATTCTTGGCTATTTCGATGCGACTAATTAAATCTTGTACACCCATAGTTTTCACTTTCCTTTATGTACTCAAATCATCATTTTTTCAATTACTGTTTCGCGTTGAACTGAAGGCTTGACCTCGCAAATGACAGTTGACATTCGTGCCTCAACTCAGTACACAAGTCTTTCTATAATTAGGAGTCAAAGCCGCGAGTTTCTCGAATAAATTTATTTCCGTTTGGATTGATAGCTGCACCCGCTTCCTGCACATGTAATACTGCATCTTCGACCAAGTGAAGCCGTGTCCGCCATGATGATAGTTTCTCGTAATAAAATTCGTCATTGCGTAAGCTAAATTCTGCATTAAACAATCATGTTGGGATCGTAAAGTCCTCGACGAATTTCCTCAGCAAAAATCTGACCCCGGTTGTCTGCATAAATATCGCTTGAACTGTAGCCCTCTGGGTCTCCTCCAAACCAGGACTCAATCTCGTCCAATATTTCCTTACCGTGAGCAAAGAGTTCCTGAGGTACTGTTCCATGCTTGTACTGTAGAAATGCACAAGCTGTGAAATGTCGGACTTTATCCCATCCATTTTCTGAGTCAGTTCCAACTAGCCGTTCGTATTCACTCTGAAATTCACGGCTAAAATCATCATGATCATTGGCTATAGCATGAACTATTAACAAAGCGTCGTATGGATCGCCACCGTTATTCTCGAGTGCAACTTGAAACAGATGACGAGAGATAGTTTCGTAATAGTTGGGAGGAAAGTTGCCATTGTATTTCCTGGCATCCTCCTGCAATTGATCTAATGCTGCCCCCTCTACAGCTTGATAAACCTCTGCAATCGGTGAAGAAGTGATTTCAGCTTGAGGTACCTGAGTTTCCGTCAGTAACTCCCTTGTCCTTTGATGACCCCCTCTAGCTTGCTCAATACGTCCCATTAGCTCAGTCCAACTCATTGCCAGCTTTCCTCCACAGCAGGGTAGGCACTATCTACCACTCCAAATCATCAAACGAAACTTCAACAGATCTATTCCCTCATGAATGAGAGTAGTAGGCATTGCCCACCACCTCGTTATTCAGCCAATGAGCTTATCGAGAAGTCCCTCTTTGAACGGTTCGGAAGGCGGTTAAGAGGGTTCGTATCTTTCACGAGCCTCTGAATTTCTAGCTCGTCCTGCACAGATGAAACTTCACTCTTTCACGAGTCAAATTCACCTTCTGTCAAACTCGTGGTGCGCTCTGATGGCTCGGTCTGTAATTCTTCCAGGGCTGTTTCGACTTGACTGAAGAGATCAGTGGCGCGATCGCCCATCTCATCCAAATACGTCTCTAACCCATCCACCTCTTCCTGAACTGCTGATAGTTCCTGAACCAAAAAATTCAGTTTTTCTGGTACTTCAGTTGCCATTTGTTCTAGTGAATCTGTTGCTTCACCATGATTCAAATATCTCCAATGACTTCAAGCGGATTCTGTTAGCCTGCTTCTAAAACAAACTCAATCTGTCGAGTGGCGATCGCTCTGTCCGTAGTATTGCTCCCCTTTGTGGCTTTTCCTGTTCAAATAGAACAGCATTTCGTTCAACCAAAATGAGTTTTCGTAGCTTTTCAATTAGGCGTAGGCACTGCCCACGCTACTTCTTTACTAATTCATATGTATTGAATTCCCACATCAACCTAACCTACAGAATTAAACAAGGGTCTAATCCATTAGAATTCTGGCTTTAACCAAAATAGCGCCAACACACCATAGAACTCCGTCAATTATGACTGAACGAGAAATGTTTTGCTGTGTGAGAAAATTTGCAAATTCTTGATCAAAAGTAAGATGATCAGCAAAAGCATTAAGAACTTTTTTATATTCATTCGGTACTTGAAGCTCTGTAGCTTTGACTAAATCATCAAATGTGTTTAAGCAATTGACAATGATTGCTGATGGATCAGTATCTTCAGATGTAATGAGGTAAAGCATTGTTGCTAGATCGCAGACTAAATCAACATCTTTGGGAATTGAGTTGTACTGACCGACATTAGCACCATATAGCTCTAAAGCCTTAGAGGCTAATTCTGGGTTGCTAAAGAAAACAATTTGCTCATCAACTACTATTGGTTGATTTTCATCATTACAGATGAATAAAGTATATACCTGTGGGGTTTCTCTTTCAGGATCTAGTCGAAAGCCTATCAAATTCAATGTTTCTTGATTTACAGTGATGAAATTATCTTGCATAGTTGTTGCTCCTTGATCGCCTCTAAAAAATCACTATCTCTTAAGACAAATGAACTGTTCATGTGGTATGGGTAGCAACCCATACTATAGAAATTTTACTCCTAGCTTTTCAAACTCCAAAAACACGCTGAATTTTAGTCAAATTTAGTTCTTCCCAACAAACAATCTTTCATCCTGTTCGGCTGTAACTCTTCGATGATCTGATTTTAATGATTTTCATCGTCTCTCAAAATGACGCTGTGCGTACTTCTGAATCTTATTGAATTCACTTCCTGGTCCTCTTTTATAATTGCCTGCTCCATATTTAGCGTCCATTACTCGACGTGCAAAATCGTTTGGTTTCTCATCTTTAAAGGGCTTCTCACCTTTTGCCCAACTTGGTGCATCAGTAGCACCTTCCTTACCCTTAGCTCCCTTCTTGGGTTCCTTAAATGGCCTACGTGCCGCTTTGTTGTGAACAAGAATGCAAAGATCACCAACGAAGTAGGTCTGTAGAACATCTACTGTTATGTTGTAAACAGTGACCGCGCCCTCTCGGCGCTCAATTGAATCAATCGAAACAATTTGATTTGTTTTTGTGAGAAGGCAATCACCGGGTTCTAACTTTCCAGCTTTTTGCCAACCAACATCTGGAACCCAAAATGGGTGCTCGGGACTACAAGTGATCGTTGTATCTCCAATCTGAATATCGAAGACAACAGGTACAGTTCGTTCAAGCGTCTGACTAATAGTATGGACACCATATTGTCCAGATATTGGATCATAAGCATGTACTTCGTCTCCTTCAGAGAGGGACTCAATCGCTCTTGCCCCTTGAGATGTAAGGACTTTTGTACCAGCAATAAAGCAAGGACCAAATGCGTGTCTTCCAGCATCTGCACCCTTAGCTGCCATCCTGGCAGTACCTGCCGCAGCATCTGCACCCCTGATTGCCATCTTGCCAGCTTTAAGCGCATCACCTGCTCCGGGAACCGCGGCAGCGGCAGAGAGGGCAGCATTTTTGTAGTCTCCTTCAGCTGCATACCAAGCTGCGTGAGCTAAATCTGCCACTACACCAATACCAGGAATGAAGCCTGCGAAATCGAGAGCAGTGTGAGCGATCGAGCCAATGTCCATGCCTTCGTTGGGAGGTGGGGGAGGAGGTTCAGGGGGTTTGTACCTATCACGGGCTTCTGCTATTAGGTCGTTAGCTCTTTGGTGATCACCCCTTGCTGCATCAATTCGAGCAATTAAATCTGCTGCGCTCATGAGATTTACCCTTTTGTAGTAAATGAAGAGAAACGATCGTGCTAAGCCATCAGTTCTTGAACGGATTGATCGACGGCGATCGCTACATTTCCAGCAACTACAACGTCTTGAACGAGCGGTTCAAGGTCTTGCACAGTTTTTTCACCAGATTCAAACAGCGATTTGGTTTCATTCACTTCATCTATTAGTTTTTCTGTTGCCTCGCTTTCAACATCATTGACCGCATCCTCGATTTTGCCTTTGAGTTCGTTCTCGCAGTCTTCCGTCAAGTCAGAAATTGTTTCCGAAACATCTTGTTCATATTCATCTGCTAAGCCTTCAACTTCCTGACTGAATGTTTCAAAATATTCCCGCAAGCTTCCTTCCGCCTGATCAGCCGCAGTTTGAATCTCGCCAACCTGTGTTTGACGAACATCTTCACTGAACTCTGTAAATTCAGTTTCGACCGTTTCACGATGCTCGTCTGTTAAGTCAGTAATCAACTCATCCATATCGCTATCAAGTTCCGAGAGCGGTTCAACCTGCTGCTGAAATTCTGCAAGAGCCTGATCGATCGATTCAAAGGCTTGTTGAGTTCCTTCGATCGACTGCGAAATTCCCTCATCCAGCTGACTCACCAAATCAGTAAGTTGAGCGAGAGACTGCTGCACCGATTCTACTTCTCCCTCAAATTCAGGGATCGCGCTTTCCACGGCTTGAAACTCAGTTTGTAGCTCTTCGATCGCGCCTGCGGCTTCATCCAAAGTTCCAGTCGTCTCCGCGATCGCCTGCTGCAACTCTTCCAACTCCTGCGTAATTTCTGACCCAGCCCCTTCAATTTTGTCTTCTGCTTCCTCCAAGCTCTGCTCTAGCGTCTCTAAATGAGTATCAATTTCATTTCCCTGACTCAAAGCATCGGCTTGAGATTCCAGTTGTGAACAAGCCTCATGAAGCTGTGAATTTGCTTGCTCTAGCACACCCGATAGCTGCTGCAAGCTTTCAACAGATTCGTCAACATTCTGATTGAGTTCAGCGACTTCTGCCATAGTTTACCTTCTCGATGATTTGAGACCAACTAAGCCAATTGTTCTTCCACCTCTTCTAAAACAGGCATGATTTCCTGAAGGATTGAAATGGCATCTCCAGCCTGATCGATCGCCTCACCAAATTTGTCATTCATGCGATCGCAATCATCTGTTCCCGCCTCACCCACTGAAGCAACTGCTGTCGCTAAGTTTTGAGCAGCAGTCGTAATTTCACCACCAATTTCAGTGAACTTTTGCTGAACAGCGGTGACTGCTTCATTTGCTGCCGTTGTGAGCGCAGTGTCAATCTGGCTGATCTGTGTACTGCTCTCTTGTACGAGATAATCAAAGTCTTGCAGCAAGGTTTGCAGCTTTTCGCCTGCCATTTGAGAGAACGAGCTAAATTCTTCCATCAAGGTTGTTTTGCGGCTGTCAAATTCGCTTTTAGCTGTCTCGATCGAGGTTCCTAACTCTTCAACACTCTGAGCAGCTTCATCTTCTAAACCATCAACAGCACCTTCAAATTCCTGCACCTGCTGCGTCAAACCTTCAAGCTCAGGCTGAACCTCTGCAGTCTTTGATTCAATTTCACCTAATGCCTCTTCCGCACGAGTTTTCAGCTCTCCAACCCGAGTGTGCAACTCATTCACAAACTGGTCTAATTGGCCTTCTAATCCTTCAACTTTTTGCCGTACTTCAGCTAGACCTTGCAAACTTGTTTGCACTTCTGTATCTAGCTTTTGATTTAGCTCAGAAAACTGCCCGCCAAGTGACTCAAACTTGGATAAAACTCTTTGTTCTTTCTCAGCCACATTTTCTATTAAATCAGTGGCAAGCTGCTCTAATTGATTCACTTCACTCAGTGCTTGTTCGCTCTCTTGAGAAAGCGACTGCATCCGTTCTATGTTTTCGTCCAATAAGGCAGTAATGTCTGACATCAAATTCACCTAGATGATGGAGTTGAGCTAGCGATATCAATCTTTCATAGGTAACTCTGAACCGCACGAGCCTCTCCACGCAGCGAAACTGCAATCTCTACAAAACTTTGTAGAAATGTCCCTGAAGGGTAATGTCTCGATAGCTGAGGGGGAAGGTATAGTAGAGCCAGACATAGTCACCCAGTGAAACCGCTATTTTGATTTGGTTCTGGCAAATCAAGACGTATGCAGTACTCGGTCAGGGGAGATTAGCACTCTCAGCCATTTTTTGAGTCGCGATCGAGCCAAGACCCAAGCAACTATTGAGGATTGATTCAGCATGATACTTTTTGGGCTTCTACAAAATAGTGCGACCCAGCGCTGCATACGTCTTTAGATAGTGCCTCAAATTAATGTGGGATAGATGGCAATGTCATGCCAATTCCAGGATCGTGTCGCTAATCCCGCTCGCTGTGCAGCAGTGGTTTTGAAGCGGCTATGCT
>NZ_JACXWX010000006.1 GCF_014764505.1 Phormidium tenue FACHB-886 | reverse complement strand
AACATTTCGTTGACCGAGCAAGATTATCAGGCTTTGCTGGCACTTGCCGCAGAGACAGGACGAAAGCCTCACGCGATCGCTCAAGACGCCCTCCGGCAAGCGATCGGCACATTTTCACCACGATCGGTGCGACAGTCGGATCACTCAGGTTGATTGTAGTGAGGTACTACCCCGATAAAATTACGTTACCGTTTTATTAGTGGCAAAAAGAACTTGTTGATGAAACGTCAAAGTCCCTACAGCGTCCGGATTTCAGAGATCACGGTTAAGCGTTTGGAAGAGATCGCCAAGTCCGAGGGGCGATCGCCTCACGCAGTTGTTATTGCTGCGATCGAGCAGTTTGTTAAAGACCAAAATCAAAAACCCTCAGCAGTTTAGGAACTGCCAAGGGTTATCTTGTTCTTCCAGGAAATAGCGATAGCTTGCAGGCGGTGCTATTTCTTGGCGTTACAAACCAACTAGAGAGGTTGATTTGATTTGAATACAATACATCAGTCCGAAACTTTTAAGCCGAAATCTGCTAACAATTCTAACCTAATAACGACTCAAGGCTCAAGGGTCTTTAGCCTGCCGATCGCCCACCCGTTAGCTTCGGAGGTTGCGATCGATGCGTAAGCTTTGTACTTTCTCACCGCCCAATCCCTACCAGCAGCTATCGCTTATTCAGAGCTTGGCGCCCAATTATGAAGCGTCACCGTTTCTCACCCTAGACCCAGTACCGACAGACGTAAGCTTACCAGGACAGCGGTATTGGCTCGCAATTAAACAAGCTGATCTAATCAAGAAAATCCCAGTGCAGCTCCATCCCGAAGAAGGCGATCGGCTTTACAGGGCACTACGGGAATTAAACCTTGATCTCCAACTCGATCTTGATTCCGGAGAATTAGTCAGTGAGGAGAGCCGCGATCGTCTTGCGGATTTCCTAGAAGCTTTTTTTGGAGGGGGTGAGTCATGATGGCTTTGCACGTTCCGATCGAGGCACCCCCAACCAGCACCAGCGCTGGTTTAACTGGAATTGAGGCTTTCCAAGCATTTCTGTCCACCCTTCAGCCTAAGAACGGATCAACAGAACTTTGGCTGAAGGTAGGCAACGACAGATTCTACACCGGAGACTTTAACAGCAGTGGAAGGTTCCAGCTATGGGCGACCAAAGGCACAGAACAAAGCCGTCGTCGATCGCATTGTGTTGGCGATGCTTTCGAGTTTCTTGATCGCGAATCTAGAAAATCTGACGGCGGTGTTCTCTATATCCCAACGCAGCCTTTAGGAACTCCTACTGCTTGTTGTGTCAATTCAACCGACGATATTGGAATTGAGATGGACGGCATCAGCACTGATGCTCAGTTATCCAAGTACCAAACCTTTTCACAGGTCACAGGATTGACTTTTTCGTCACTAATTACTAGTGGCGGGAAATCGATTCACGGACACCTCAAGACTAACGTTCATTCATCACTGGGCAAAGCGACCTATCTGCGGCGATTAGCAATTCTTGCGTTTTTATCAGATCCGGTCACTGAACGACCGCATCAGCCGATGCGGTCCCCAGGTTTTTTCCGCACGGAGAAGCAGCGGGAGCAGGTGTTGCTCAGCTACAGCAGTAAGCGCTATACCTACAAGGAATTAATAGCAGGACTAAGCAAGTGGTTTGCTCACCAAGGCTGGGAGTTTCCTGACTCTATGCCTGATGATTGGTGGCGGAAATGCTTCTACACCAATCTGAAAAACTCTAGCAAGTTGTCAGAGTCCGACAAAGCGGAAATCGTTCGAGCAAATCTTGCAGAGGGTTTGAAGGGCTGGCAAAGGAAACAGGAGGAAGTTAAAGCAGAACGCCAGCGCAGAGAAGCAGAGAGGAAAGTAGAAGCAGGTGAAGGCGAGCAGCTAAGCGATCGAGTTCGCAGCGTCCTTGACCAGTTAGGCTCTGCGGTCTTTGGAGAGAATACTTCCGAGAAAACTCGACTGTGCTGCCCTTTTCACGATTCGCAGTCTGGCAACTCTGCTTGGATCGCACCACCAAAAGGTGAAACAAAGAAAGGATGGTCGTTCCATTGCTCGGCTTGCACTGCCGATAGTCCAATTGACGGTTTTTTATATTGGTACAGTCTTCGCAGGGGAGGCGGCATCCAATCGTACCCGCGTGGCAAAGAGTATGCTGTCTCTGCAAAGCAGTTTCTGCGAGAGCATGGAGTGGATGTTCCAGACTCCGAAGGCTGGAAGCAGAAGAATCACTCTAAAGGGTTCGAGCAGCCATCGCCAACAGATGATCGCACCGATGAACAGCGCAAGCGTGATCGGGATAACTCCCGGCGTCGCTTGCAGTTTCAGCAGTACCTGCCGAACTTAAGCCACGATTTCGAGTTGACTGAGACGAGCAAGCGAAAGATCGAATGGTACGAGGGACATTGCCCAAAGTTTAGATTAACGAACAGAACACTTCTACTTCAAGGTTGGATTGCTGCTGGCAAGACCGAGTCCATCATCAACTCGCTAATGGGGTGCAACAAGCCAATTCTGTGGCTTGCCCCTAGAAACGGGCTGCTCCGTGATACGGCGACAAGACTGGGCGTTCAGTGCTATCACTACCAAGATAATCCTACGCTGTACCGTCAAAAGATCGAGTCAGGCGAGTTTGGAATCTACATGATGGCTCCAGACTCCTTCAAAACATACTCCGTAGGGAGTGCAGATTGGGCGAACTGGGTTGTTGTGATCGACGAGTTTTCCAGCGTTCGCAAAGAGATTCTTCGGAAAACTGCTTCCGTAAGCGAGTGGAGGCGTTGTGTTGCCGAGTGCGCTCACTTAATTGTTGCCGACGCTTTCCTGAGCAACGCAGACTGCAAAATTCTCAGGCGGCTTCGACGTGGCGATCGGCGCATTCTGGCGCAGGTTCATCAAAAATCTTCCAAGAAGATCCACTGGGTAGAAACCAGGACCAAGGATGGCAAAACCGCACACACCCATAACGGCGTGGCGCTGGCTCTTGTCGATCGTTGGATCAAAGAGCGGAAGAACACTTTAGGTGAAAAGCACCCACCATATCTGATCGCTTCTGATAGCTTGCTCGACCTGAAGGTTCTTCAGAGGTACGTTGAGGTCCACGGGCTGAAATTTCAGATTGTCTGTTCTGAGACTCCAGAGCAAAACCGGGGTTTTTTGCCAGATCCTGATCAGTCGATTAAGGCAGAAGGCGCAGATTTTGTTGGCATTACACCGACAGTAGAGAGCGGCGTGAATATCCAACATCCCTTCAAGTCCGGGCTGCTAATTGCGAGAGGTGTTCTGTCACCTACTCGGCTCCTGCAAATCATGGGGCGCGGGCGACAGTGCCAGGAATGGTTTGTCTCTGCCCCGCGTCGCCAGAACGAGAGTTCCCTTAGTTTTAAGGCGCTTAGCGCTGAATCGTTAGCCTCGGCGTCAGGGAAGCTAAAGCAAGCATTCCAAGATTTTGATTTTGAATCCGACGAAGCAACGCTTGGTTGGGGACTGTGGGACGAAGCGACTGGTGAGATCGAGCGCACTTTTGGCAGCGAATACCTGCATTATTTACTGGAAAAACACTTTGAATCGCCCGAAACAAATGAGATTTCCGCTCATTTTGACGAGGACGGCAACAGAACCGAAAACTTTGCCGAATTAGAAAAGGTTCTTCGGCAAGATATCCGCCGCGCAGATGCTGAGCGGACATTACAAGCAAATGTCGCTCGTGGATTTGATCTGTTGGACAACCAGAAAGCGCCTGCGCTTAACGCCGAGGTGTGGGACGTAAAACTCGCTGAAGCTACTCGAAAGCTGCCAAAGACTGTAACAGCCTTAAAAAAGGATTATATAGAGGCTTGGAAGCAGGAACGGACAGCACAGTCAGAGATCGATTTGGTCAAAGGAGGGCGGGCGATCGCAAAGGAATTGATGGGGACTGTTGTCATTGTCCCCGAAGGGGTTAAAATCCCTGACAGCCTGCGCGCTGCTGCCAAGGATCTCTCTGCTGCCCAAGACAAGATTGAGCAAGCGATCGAGACGTTCAAGGTCGTTAGTGGCGGCAGGATTGAGAAGCTCAAGACTTGGCTTGAGTCTGAGGAATTCAGCGATCAAGATTTTGCTGAGTTCCAAAAATCTTTGACTGGGAAATTCACCAGCGCCAGATCGGGGCACTGGCGGAAGTTGCGAGCGATTACCCTGTACCGAGAGCTAAAGCTAGCATCGCTGGCGCAGCTCAAGTCCAAAAACAAAGGCGAGCTAATCGCGGACACCAATGCTTTTTGGGCGGAATCCGACACGATCAAAGCTTTGTACGACCAGTTCTTGGCATCTCCGCGATTGCGACAGATGTTTCCCTTGGTTGACGGGTTGAAAGGTTTTTTTGCGGTCATCAAATCGGTGATGAGAGCGTTGGGCTTTCAAAGCTATGCCGGCAACAAACGCGTAAAAGTTGATACTCCCGCCCCCAACGGCAAAGATCGCAAAGATCGGCAAAGGTTCAGCAAGACCGCTTCCTCGTATCTGATTGGCTGGTTGATTCAAGAGTGTTCTGGCAACGAAGTATTTCAGTGCATATTTCCGAAGATCAAGGAAGAGCTGCACGAACAGATCGTCGCTGATTGTCTTCGTCGCCAGCCTGCTGGAGGACAGCCTGACACGGGGCAAACTGACACAGGGCAGGAGGCGGTGGCAGCATGAGTCAGGCAAAACAGATTCCTCTCCCCCAACTTTTGCAGAGCATCGCCAATCGTGCCATTGCTGTTAAAGCTAGATGTCTTGCTGATTGCCGCGAGGGGTGCAAGACTGCCTGCTCTAGTTGTTTCTTGGAAAAGATGAAAAACGAACCGTGCTTGGTGAATCCTGAAGCCCAACCTTCAGATGAAACTCAACAGTCCAGTCGATCCGCATCTTAGGATTGCCACGGCGGCTCATCTCGCCTGTAGGCACTTCCTCCATACTTATCAGGATGCGATCAATCAATCCTCTAAATATGGCGGACTTTTCCGCCTTTGAAAGGGTCTGCCAAGTCAATGGGTCAGAAAAAATTGACACAAGTAGTTCTCTGTTTTCGCCCACTTCGGCTGTTATTTCGCTAGATTGCGTTGTTAGCGCTGCAATCTCAGCACGAATCTGCGCTTTACTTGCCTCTAGCATTGAACTTGAGCCAAGCTTATTCAATCCATTAAGTAGTGCCTCAAGTTCCAGCAGGCGATCGCTCTTGGGTAGAACTATAGTGGCTTGCGCGATCGTTGCTATCTGACCTGCAGCAGCGGTTAGCTGCTGAATTGTATAATCTTCCAGCACCGATAACGACAGTGAGCGCTTCATGCCGCACGGCTCACCAGGCACAATACGCTGCGCCCGCTGGCGGCAGGTAAAGTAAAAGATCGGAACTTCATCATCTGGTTGCCCACCGGCAGTGATGACCATTTTTGTACCGCAGCGACCGCAGTATGCCAGTCCTCCTAGAGAATGGCGCTCCGCTTTGCGATTCTTCCCCCAGTAAAGCCGTCTTTCTTGAATTAGATTTTCAATCCACTGATACTGCTCCTCTGTCAAGACGGCATGTTCAGGATGGGTGTTGTAGCGGACTTCTCTCCATCTGCGTCCCTCATGCCCATAACCTGTATGCCCACGTAGACAGGGGTTAGAAATCCACTTCCGGAGGCTGTTAGACTGCCACTGCTTGCCCCATTTGCGGGCAATCTGGCGACACGATCGCTGGAAGTTGCCGGATGCCAAGACAATCTTCACCGAATCACGGACGGCATCCGCTAAGGCGGGATCTAGTTCGTACTTCTCTGTCTCTGGGTTGCGAATATAGCCCCAAGCAGGCTTGCTGCCTGCCTTCCCTTTATGGCGTGAATACTCGTAGCCTGCGCGAATGCGGCTTGAAAGCTTGCGAGACTCGGCATCTGCTGAAACTCCTCGCTGTGCATAGCCTTCCCAATCTTCAGGATTGGCAAAATCTATAAAGCGATCTCCTTGGAAGTCATAAAGCCGCACCCCCGCGGACTCGAATAAATCAGCCAGTCTTAGGCTCACTTGAGCGTCACGGGCAAGGCGATCGACACGATAAGCAACCACAATGTCAACAGCTTTTGACTCAATGTCTTTACAAAACCGCTTAAATTCCTGACGATCAGGGTCTCGCCCAGACTTTACGTCTACATACAGCGGTGAGTTCTCCAGCTCCCCTCCTAGCCGCTCCACAAGGCGTTCCATCTGAAATAACTGCCGCTCTAACCCCTTGCGCTGTTCCCGGTTGCTAATCCTGATGTATCTGCCGATCCTGACCATATAAGGGTTTCAACGGTATTTGTTGCTTGTTACCAGTTTACAGCGAAGCCCTTGACTTGATGGGTGTGGCGCTGGCAGGGGATCGTTGTCGCTTTGAGGCAGACAATCAGCCCTGGAGAAGACCGCTTACCACAGTCGGTATACCAAGCTTACCCGAAGGCGATCTGCTGCACCACAAAGTCGGGATCATAGATGGACGAGTGGTGATTACAGGGTCACAGAACTGGAGCGATGCTGCCAACGAAAGCAACGATGAGAATCTGCTGGTGATCGATAACCCCACGGTAGCTGCGCACTTTCAACGAGAGTTCGAGCGGCTTTATGCAGGTGCTACGTTAGGCATTCCTGACTTTTTGCAGAAGAAGATCGTCCAGCAGCAAAAGCGCTGCCGTTAAAGAACTAATAGCGCCATAATCCTAAAGGAAATTAGGCAAGAAGACAGTTTTCTAAACCTCAAGTGATAGACTGACCTCACTAAAATCTACGGTAAATTGTAGAGTCCAGCTGGCTGAAGCTGGCTTACCGTAATCAACAGAAATTGGCTGGAAGAAATCAGTAAGGAGCTTGGCTATGTCCATTAAAGTGGGGATCAACGGCTTTGGTCGGATTGGGCGCTTGGTGTTTCGGGCTGGCATGAAGAATCCCAATATTGAGTTTGTGGGAGTGAACGATCTGGTTCCGCCAGACAACCTGGCGTATCTGCTGAAATACGATTCCACCCATGGCACCTATCAGGGAACTGTGGAAGCTAAAGAAGATGGATTGGTTGTGGATGGAAAATTTGTCCCTTGCACAGCAATCCGCAATCCAGAGGAGCTGCCTTGGGGCAAGCTAGGAGCGGACTATGTAGTGGAATCAACTGGCTTATTTACAGGCTATGAGGGTGCCGCCAAGCATCTGCAAGCGGGTGCAAAGCGGGTTGTCATTTCTGCGCCTACGAAAGACCCCGATAGAGTGCCGACGTTTGTAGTTGGCGTAAACCACCATGACTTCGACCCGGCAAAGGACGCGATCGTCTCGAATGCGAGCTGCACCACTAATTGCCTTGCACCCCTTGCAAAAGTGCTAGATGAAAAATTTGGGTTGGTTGAAGGGTTGATGACAACTGTTCACTCGATGACTGCTACTCAGCCGACTGTTGATGGTCCTAGTAAAAAAGACTGGCGGGGCGGACGCGGCGCATCACAAAACATCATTCCTTCTTCTACAGGAGCCGCCAAAGCCGCGGCGCTGGTGCTGCCGCAGCTCAAGGGCAAGCTAACGGGTATGGCATTTCGCGTGGGCACGCCTGATGTCTCTGTGGTTGACCTCACCTTCAAGACTGCCAAAGCCACCAGCTATCAGGAGATTTGTAATGCTATGAAAGCTGCTGCTGAGGGCGAACTGGCGGGTATTTTAGGCTACACCGATGAAGAAGTCGTATCAATGGATTTCCGCACCGATCCCCGCTCCAGCATCTTCGATGCCAAAGCCGGGATCGAGCTCAACTCTAACTTCTTTAAAGTTGTCTCCTGGTACGACAACGAGTGGGGCTATTCCTGCCGCGTCATTGATTTAATTTTGGAGATGGCAGGCAAAGAAGGCATGCTGTAATCATGAGTACCCTTACTCAAGCTCCATCGTGCCGCTAAAGACGCGCTGGGCGGCTCCAGTCATGTAGAGGTGCTGATCGTCTGCCCACTCGATGTCCAAGTTGCCGCCCGGTAGCTCGATCGTCGCCTGACGATCAGACCGCTCTGTTAGCACAGCCGCCACAAGTGCGGCACAAGCCCCTGTTCCGCAGGCAAGCGTAATTCCAGCGCCCCGTTCCCAGACCCGCATCTTCAGATAGTCCCGGCTAACAATCTGAATGAACTCTATGTTGGTGCGCTGCGGGAAGACAGGATGATGCTCGAACTGGGTGCCGATCGCCTCTAGCGGCACCGCAGCGGTATCTTCCACAAAGGTAATGCAGTGGGGATTGCCCATGCTAACGCAGGTAACTTCCCAAGTCTGTCCAACGGCATCTAGCGATCGACGAATCACTTTTTCTTCAGGTGCAGCCAAAGTTGTGGGAATTTCTGATGCAAGTAGGCGTGGCAAGCCCATATCCACTCTGACCCGACCATCTGCGAGCAGTTTGGACACAATTAACCCTGCCAACGTATGGATTTGGTAGTCTGCCGTTTTTTTGCCCTCTAGATCAGCGACAAACCGAGCCAAGCAACGGATACCATTGCCGCACATTTCAGGTTCAGAGCCATCAGAGTTGAAAATCCGCATGGTGTAATCTGTGCCTGCCTGCCCCGGCAGGGCGAAGATAACGCCGTCTGCACCAATGCCAAAGTGCCGATCGCACCACAGCATTGCTTGATCTGGATTGAGGCACGGCTCCACCGAGTGCCGGTTGTCAATCAAAATGAAATCATTGCCCAGCCCATGGTATTTCACAAACTCGATCGCCATTACTTACTTCCTTGCAGGCTACAGAATAAAAAGTTTAAGCCTCTCTTTGGGATTTATAAAAGATAGTTTACGCTTGGCTCAAGACACAGCTTAGACGATTTACCGGCGATCACTGACGGTTCGCTATGAGATCGATAACCGGGGATCAATCACAATAGGGAATTAAGAATCAAGCTACTCCAACCATCTAATCATTAAAAGCACTAAAGTCTAAAGGCATCTAAACGTCGATCGCTTAACTCAAATCCCCTCAACCTCGAAGGATGAATTTTATGACGACTGAACTTGAAACCGGACTCCCGAGCGTCCGCCAAATCCAAACGCTGATTCGAGAAGAACAAGAAGTCGAACTCAAGCTGGTTACAAACGATTTGCTAACGGGCAAAATTCGCTGGCAAGATCCAAGCTGCGTTTGCCTGTTTGACCATTATGACCAGCCGACGATCGTTTGGCGACAGGCAATTGTGTATCTGAAGCCAAAAGCATAGCCACTATGAATGTGCCTGTTCTTCTGCAATCTGCGTAGTTTGCACTGGTTCACTGACAACTGACAGCGGCAGCAAAGATGACTGAGGTGTAGAGGGAGCCAGCCACTGGCTGGCTTGCTCCAGCGCATGAAAACCACCACACAGCAGCAGCCGATCGCCTGCCTGCAGATCGCTTCTGCCATCCGGGAAGCGGATGAATTTTCCTTCGCGGCGAATCGCCTGCACCAGAACGCCAAACTGACGGCGGATATGCAGCTCCTGGAGAGTTTTATTGACGACAGGGCTATCATCGGGCACCAACAGCCATTGGCAGGAAGCGCTTTCACCCGGAACGGCTGCAGCGCCTTTAGCAAGCTCCCTAAAGGCACTCAGCTCTGAAGGTTCACCAACAACCAAGAGGCGATCGCCTGTTTCCAAGAGAGTTTGGGCATCGGGATAGTCGATCTCCTCGCTCTTGGTTTCTTCCCCTTGGCGCTGAATCGCCATCAAACTCACTCCCGTTAACCGACGTAAATCCGTTTCTTCAATCGTCATGCCTGCCATTGGCGATCCTTCTGGCAACGTAAACCAGCGGCTGTTCATATCTTGGGCAGCCGCCTTTAGATCCCGAGAAACTACTTCAGGAGGACGTTCGGGCTGTAGCTCCGAGTAGTGCGATCCGCGAATTTGCTGGATCTCCCGCTGGATGATTGGCAACGGCACACCAATGCCAGTCAGCAAGTGCGCCGAAAGCTCCAAGCTCGCTTCAATCTCGGGCTGCACCACTTCCTTCGCGCCAAGCTGGTAGAGCAGCTCAATGTCTTTAGTTTGGGTGGCCCTAACAATGACATCTAGTTCGGGCGTAATTTCTAGCGCTCGCTTGAGGCAGAGACGGGTATTCATGGAGTCAGGCAAGGCAATTGCCATTCCTCGTGCCCTCCCAACCCCTGCTGCCTCCATTACATGTAAACTGGCGGCATTACCATAAACGTAGGGAATGTCTGCCTCCCGGAGCTGCTGAATTGCCTGCTCTGATTGATCGATCACTACCACCGGTTGATTGTGCGCTTGTAGCAATTTGACAATATTGCGTCCGACCCCGCCATAGCCACAGACAACGATGTGGTCTTGCGTCGGCAGATGTTCTGTCATGTCTTCAGGGAACTCACCGCCGTCCAGCATCGCCTGCAGCCAAGGAACCGAATCTGACCAGCTCACCAATAGAGGAACCAGCTGCAGCACAAAGGGCGTAATCATTAACGTTACGGCAGTTGTGCCCAAGATCAATAGGTAAATCCGCCGCGAAACCAACCCCAGCGCTTGCCCCCGGCTTGCCAAGACAAACGAAAACTCACCGATTTGCGCTAGTCCCAACCCAACAATAAGCGAAGTTTTTAGGGAATAGCGAAAACTTCTGACAAGTGGTGTCACAATCAGAAATTTGCCCACCAGCACCAGCGCCACCAAGCTTAAAATCAGCTCCAGGTTGTTCCAGATGAAAGAGGGATCGATCAACATGCCGATCGCCGCAAAGAACAAGCTGGCGAAAATATCACGGATGGGCTCTACATAAGTCAGCGTTTGGTCAGCGTATTCTACCTCCGAGATCATCAATCCAGCGATAAAAGCGCCCATCTCAATCGAGAGACCCATATATTCGGTCAGCAGCGCAATCCCCAAACAAAGCGCTACGATCCCCAGTAGAAATAGTTCGCGGCTCTCTGTTCGTGCTAACAGCCGCAGAAAGGGAGGAATTAGCCAAATTCCAGCAACGATCGCCCCACCTGCCAACAGTGCTGTTTTCAGCAGGGCGATGCCTACTGCCAGACCAATTTCTTCGGAAGGGCGATCGAGCGCAGGCAGCACTGCCAGCATTAGCCCCAGTGCCAGATCTTGCACGACCAAAATCCCCAACATGACCTGCCCATGCGAGGTTTCGGTTTCGTTGCGCTCCATCAGGCACTTCAACACAACTGCCGTGGAAGACAGCGATAGGATTGCGCCCAAAAAGACTCCTTGCGGTGGCGAAGTCACCCAGCCCATGCCGATCGAGATTAGCGCTGTAATCAGGATGGTTGAGCAGATTTGCAGCGCTCCGCCGCCTAAGCTGACGCCTTGGACTTTTCTAATTTCAGCGAACGAAAACTCAACGCCCAAGGCAAACAGCAGAAACGCTGCGCCAAACTGTGCCAGCGTTTCAACCTGAATTAATTCTTTGACAACCGCTAATCCAGCAGGCCCGACGATCGCCCCACCCACGAGATAACCTAAAATAACAGGTTGCTTTAAAATTGCCGCTAGCAAGCCACCACCTGCTGCCGCTGCTAACACCACGACCAAATCCACAATTAGCCGAAAGTCTTCTTGCACAGGTCTTTCGCTCTTATACGAAGAAATTTAAACACTTTGTAATCTACAGGATACCGAGTTTTGAGGCATTGCTGGATCTTCTGCTCCCTAAATTCAGAGGCTAGCAGTCACAGAGAGATGAACTCAACGCACTTCTTAAAGGTTTTGCTCCCCCAACGCCTTGGGAGGCTTCAAGCTTACAGACATAGCACCCCTGCAAAATAGAGCTGTCGAGCTAGTAGCCACAAGACTTCTGCACTCTCTTCAATCCACGGGTTTATGAAGTCCGGCCCTAGAGCGTCACAAAACCTCTTCCGCCACTGAAGACAGTCAGTACAATGTTGGGTAGCTGATTTTCGGAAACTCTGAGCGATCGAATTGTATCTATACGATCTGTCTGTCCTTTTTAGACTAAAAATTTATCCACCTTCTGTGTGTCTTTAGCTCTCCCAAGCGCTATTCATGAAACCTTCCCCTCCTAATCCCAGTCCTCCATCACCGCCGCCGCCCTCAAATCAACCGAAAACGTTTTTGAGAGCGATCACGCAGGCAGTTCAAACCGTAAAGGCAAAGGTGAACTTTTCACAGCTTGCCTTAAAGCCAAATGCAAAAGTGCCGGAGCTGTGGGTGCAAGATGCGGATTCCGACAAAGCTGAAGTGTATCCGCTGTTGGGAGAGCATTATCTGTTAGGGCGCAGCTCTAAGTCTTGCGATATTGTGATTCGCAACCCCGTGGTCAGTCAGGTACATCTATCGCTGACTCGGGATAAACGACAGCCCCACGCGCCGTTTGTGATGAAGGATGAAAACTCCACGAACGGCATCTATCGGGGCAAGCGCCGCCTTGGCAAAGTGACGCTATATCACGGTGATGTGTTGAGCCTGGGTCCACCAGAACTGGCTGCTGCAGTGCGGGTGCAGTATCATAATCCGCCCCCAATCTACATTCGGGCAATTCGCTATGGGCTATATGGGTTTACTGGGCTAGCCGCGATCACTGCCGCTTGGGTCGGCATCGAGTGGCAAAAGTTCGCCGTTTACCCATTACCGGCTTCTGTTCAAGGTCCTGTCGTTGTGGTAGCAGGCGATGGACAGACGCCGCTACGCCCGATTGAAACCCGTGCCCATCTAGAGCTAAAACAGCTTTCGGCCTTTTCGCCCTACTTGCCCAAGGCAGTGATCGCCTCTGAAGATACGCGCTACTACTGGCACTTGGGCGTAGACCCGATCGGTATCACCCGTGCCCTCGTTACCAACGTCAAAGAAGGCGAAATCATTGAGGGAGCCAGTACGGTAACGCAGCAAGTTGCCCGCAGCATCTTCCGAGATTACGTGGGGACAGACGATTCAGCAGGGCGCAAACTGCGGGAGGCAGTTGTCTCGCTGAAGCTAGAGTCAGTCTACAGCAAAGATTTTCTGATGCTGACCTACCTCAACCGCGTCTACTTGGGCAACGGTAACTATGGCTTTGAGGATGCCGCACAGTTCTATTTCGGCAAATCCGCTAAAGACTTGACGCTTTCAGAAGCGGCAACGCTGGTTGGCATCCTGCCTGCCCCCAATCGTTTTAACCCAGTGCGAGATTACCAGGCAGCAGTGGAGCTACGCGATCGTGTCCTCACCCGCATGGCAGCTCAAGGCTTAGTCAGTGCTGAAGAAGCCCAGCGTGCCCGCCGATCGCGCATTGAAATCAACCCAAAGGCAATCGAAGAATTGGAGAGTACGATCGCGCCGTATTTCTATGGTCAGGTCTTCCAGGATTTAGAAACGCTGCTGGGGTCGCAGCTTGCTCAGGAAGGAAACTTCTATGTGGAAACGAACCTGGATACCCAGATGCAAACCCGAGCAGAGGAAAGCCTGCGAAATGCCATCACTACCACAGGTGCAACCGCAGGGTTTTCTCAAGGGGCACTCGTGACGCTAGACACTAGCACGGGTGCCGTGCTGGCGATGGTTGGCGGTGTAGACTTCCAGCAGAGCCAGTTCAACCGCGCTACCCAAGCGCTACGGCAACCTGGATCAACCTTTAAGGTCTTTGCCTATACGGCAGCAATTGAGCAGGGGATTTCGCCCAGCACGGCTTTCTCCTGTGCACCGCTCGACTGGCAGGGACAGTTCTTCGAGGGTTGTGGTTCAGGAGCAGGAGCGCTGGACATGTATACCGGCATCGCTCAGTCTGAAAATGTGATTGCGCTGCGAATTGCTCAAGAAGTAGGACTCGATCGCGTTGTGCAGATGGCGCGACGGATGGGCATTGTCTCAAAGCTTGACCCTGTACCGGGGCTGGTGCTGGGGCAAAGCGAAGTGACGCTGCTAGAACTGACGGGTGCCTACTCTGTGCTGGCAAATCAAGGTGTCCGTAATCAGCCCCACACGATTAACCGCATTCTGGACAGCAGCGATTGCACGGATGTAAACGATCCCAAAACCTGTCGCGTTATTTTCGACTATCAGCAAAATGCTCAGACAAATCAGCCAGCACTCGATCCCCAAATTGCTAACACCATGACGGGTCTACTGCAGGGTGTTGTTCAGTCTGGCACTGGACGTCCTGCAGCATTGGGTCTAGGCGAGGCAGGCAAAACCGGAACCACCAACGACAATACCGATCTCTGGTTTGTTGGCTACGTTCCCGGTCAAGCCTTAGCAACGGGCATTTGGTTTGGCAACGATGACAATACTCCCACCGGTGGAGCAAGCGCCGACGCAGCACAGCTCTGGGGAGACTACATGCGACAGGTGATTCGTTAACCGCAGTTTGGCTGGAGCTGCCCAGCCTTCAATTCCTGCAAAGCTTGGACTATTTCTTATGAATGAGTCAAAATCTCCTGATTAAACCTGTTATCAATCACACAAAAACTAAGTAATTGCTTTGCGTTTTGAAAAAAGATGTTCTACTTTTGCTGTCATCCGCATATAGATCGGATATGATCACGGCAACAGGATTTGGCAGCAGAATAATAAGGTCTTTCTAGGTCCTTAGGCTCTCTCCATCCTGATTTTTGTTTTGCTATGGTTTGGAGCGGACTGTGACTATTTACGTTGGCAACCTGTCTTTTCAGGCGACCGAAGAAGACTTGCGGGAGGTTTTTGCGGAATACGGGAAAGTCAGTCGGGTCAGCTTACCGACTGACCGAGAAACCGGCAGAAAGCGCGGCTTCGCCTTCGTTGAAATGGAAGAAGAAGCCCAAGAAGACCAAGCGATCGCTGAGCTAGACGGCGCCGAATGGTTGGGTCGTGAGATCCGAGTCAACAAAGCCAAACCCCGTGAGGGTGGCGGTGGCGGTGGCGGTGGCGGTGGCGGTGGTCGGCGCAACGGTAACTTTTCTCCCAGAAGCTAACCCAAGCAGCTAATTCAAGATTCAAGTTTTAGAATAGAGCTGATCGGGCTGCGGACGGCAGCGTAGATTTTTTGTCCAATGTTGCTGTCTACCCGCTGCGTTTGATCTGCTCCTTATTGCGGAGTCGCTGATGTCTGGATCACGCCTCCTGACGTTTGTTATTGGTATCGTTCTAGTTCTAGGGCTGGCGATCTGGTTGATCAGTTCCCTGTCGCAGCTCTATTTTAGTATTTCCTTCACATCTCCGCTTTTAGCCAATGTGCTGCTAGCGCTGATGCTAGCCCTGCTAGTCGGGGCAATTGCTGCTCTGCTCTATTTCGTCCGTCCTTTCCGGCGATCCGGTTCCCAGCCTCGTGCCCTGCCGCCCAAAGTCCCGCAGGACAAAGCTGAAGCCGCCCGTGAGACACTGCAAGCCGTGCAGCAGCAGGTGTCACAAATCCAAGACGAAATTACTCGGCAGGCATTGCTCGATCGCTCTCGCGAAATTGCCGCAAGCTTTGAGCGGCGAGAGCTGCGGGTAGTTGTATTTGGCACAGGATCGGCAGGCAAAACTTCGATCGTCAACGCTATTCTGAACCGAATTGCAGGTCAGGTAGGCGCTGGACGGGTGGGTGCAACCATGGGCACTACAGAACTGGGGCAGACATACCGCTTCCGGCTCAAGACCATCGAACGAGATATTCAGATCACCGATACCCCTGGCATTCTGGAAGCCAGCATCATTGGCACAGACCGAGAACGGCTTGCCCGTCAGCTCGCTGCTGAAGCAGACCTACTGCTGTTTGTCATTGACAATGACCTACGTCAGTCAGAATTTGCGGCACTGCGATCGCTAACAGATATTGGCAAACGATCCCTGCTGGTGTTCAATAAAAGCGACCTTTATCCGGATGCCGACCTCGAAATACTTTTTAACAGAATTCGGCAACGCGTTCAAAGCTTCATCCAGCCGGAAGATTTTGTGGCGATCGCTGCCCAGCCCCAGTCCTTCCGCCTTGATAGCGGCGAACTTTATCAGCCAGATCCCGAAATTATCCCGCTGCTGCGGCGCATTGCAGCTATTTTGCGATCGGAAGGAGAAACGCTAATTGCTGATAACATTTTGCTGCAATCGGTGCGACTGGGCGAAGAAGCGCGACGGCTCGTTGACAGCGAGCGCTTGCAACAGGCAGAAAGGATTGTCGATCGGTATCAGTGGATTAGTGCAGGCGTTGTCTCGGTGACGCCGTTGCCTGTAGTAGACCTGATTGCCACTGCTGCAATCAATGCTCAAATGGTGGTTGAGTTGGGACGGGTCTATGGCTGTGAAATCAATTTAGAGCGTGGCAAAGAGCTAGCCATCTCTTTGGCAAAAACGTTAGTGAGTCTTGGTGTGGTGCGAGGGGCGATCGAGCTGTTCTCTGTGGCACTGCAGACCAACGTTGCCACCTTTCTAATCGGGCGGGCGGTACAGGGCGTGACCGCAGCTTACCTAACGCGCATTGCTGGAAAAAGCTTCATCGAATATTTTCGCCGTGACCAAAATTGGGGCGATGGCGGCATCACCGAGGTGGTGCAGCAGCAGTTTCAACTGAATCGCCGCGATGAGTTTATGCGAGTCTTTGTGAAACAGGCGATCGACCGGGTGGTGTTGCCGCTATCAGAAAACGAGAAGGCGTAAAATTGCCAGCAAGCTATTTATTCTGGTTGAGATTTTCCTAGCTCCTCCTGTACGCTCATGCCAATGCGCAATGCCTCATTCAAGAGCTGACCATATTCATTCGCCTGGTTGTTCACTTGCAAAGTTTGTAGCATTACCAGATTACTTTCAATATTAGTGAATAGCTCATGGCGACGCGCCACAAAATGATGATGTTTTCTGAGAATTCTCTCCGTCATCAGTGCTGAAACTAAACTGGCGCGAGTTAAGCGTAAAGCTTGACACACCGCTTGGCGATCGACCAAGCGCACAGTTGAATCTTGAATTGCACTCAGTTCATCCATAATGTGAACTGCCTGAATGATCTCGTTGTATTGATCGACTTCATCCAATAAGTGAGCCAGCGTTTTTAAACGCTTTATGCGTTGTTTCATCCAGACATTCCATAGGATAAATAGCGCGATCGCTACGCTCAGCGTCACACTCAAAAAAGGAATTGCGCTGCTGATATCACCACTAAGAATACCAAAGCCACGTGCAACGACAACACCGATCGGCAGGCAGAAAATTAGAATCAATCCAAGCGTCAGCAGCTCAGTTAGCACAAAGGAGGCAAGCCGCTTACGATGGTGGAATACAGAGGGACGATAGACCCGCCCCATGAATGTATCGCTAATATCCAACCCCGTTAAATGCTCCAATTCCGACGGCAAGATTCGCAGGGTTTCTAGATCAGGCTGCATAGGTTAAAAGAATTCACAGCAATTTTCGATCGTCTAGTCCGCCTTAAATGGATGCTATGCAGCATCCATTTAAGGTGAAGCCTAGTTAAACCCTAAAAAAGTCAAGAACAGCCGCCACACCTGAGCATAAAAATTGCTCTCAATGGTACGGAAAAATTGGAACGGCTCACCTGGCGCACCAAAGAAAGGGCGCAGTGTCCAGCCTAACTGGCTCCCTACCAGTCCATACAGCAGCAGCCAAAACTGGAGAAGCCTCAAGCGAGTTTTTTGCAGAGAATCTTCTTTGCTTAACCCAATGGCTGTTGAGGACTGTGTTGCGTCTTTCGCTGAGGGAACATCAGCGATTGGCAAGAAATCATCAGATGAGGGAAGCGCTGGCGCAGGTTTTTCTATCAGCGCTCTGCTGCGGGAAAGCGATCGCATGCCCTCGTAAAACACGCGAATGCCGATAAATCCCGTCATAGTAAAAATTCCTACGTTTAACAGTAGAAAGAAGTTGTAGTCATGCACCGAGATCAAAAAGAAGAGCGCAATTGGAGCAAAGCTAAATAGCAAAACACTAATTACCGAAACGGTTGTTAAGCTCAATGCTGTATATTGACTAAAACTAAGCGAAGAGCCAAATAAAATATCGAAAAAGAATAAGGCTGGCAAACAAATAGTTAGCGTAATCAAATACAGAGCAGGCAGTTTAATTGCAGATGAAATGACCTGAAGCAAGGTACTAGAGGAACCAATGATTGCTCCATAGACGGCAAGAAACGTGGAGCTAGCAATCAGCAGCGATATAATTTTGCTTTCAACTCTGGTATTGTGACGAATTTCTTCCAAAAAAGTCTTGCGATCGCGCAACAGCGCAATCAATACAGCAAAGTGCTTCATAAGGTCTCCTAGAATTACCCAGAGCAGTTCAACTTAGAATGCCCAAATTCACTGCAGCCCGA
This sequence comes from Phormidium tenue FACHB-886, assembly GCF_014764505.1. GTDB lineage: Bacteria > Cyanobacteriota > Cyanobacteriia > Elainellales > Elainellaceae > FACHB-886. The sequence continues at coordinate 272,674 of NZ_JACXWX010000006.1, read as the reverse complement.
TTTGGGAAGGATGGGAAACAAGCCCCATTCTTCTAATCATTGACCTACACCCTGCTTACAGCCCGCTTCAATTAGATAGACGCTAAATTTGCAATATGCCATGCTGACCTATCGCTGAGGGCACTTCTCAAAATTTAGCTATCATCGCAGCGCCAAGGGCTGCAAAAACTGTTTGATTGCATCCGCCATCTCGCTTGCATAAACCTGCGGCAGAGAATGATCGGCGGTTGGAATGACTACAAGCTGAGCAGTCGGAATTTCGGATGCATAAGTTTGTGAATGCCAAAGTGGAATTGTTTCATCGCAATCACCGGTCATCACCAGAGTCGGCAATCGCAGGTGATGAATTTCTTCCTCCACAGTGTCGATCGCATCTTCCGGACGCAGGCGATCAAGTAAAAAAGAACGAGGGGCGGGTTGGGCATTCAGCTCACGGCGAAACCAGGCAATTTGCGCCAATGCTTTTTGTTGACCTGCCAAAGCAGCAAAAGGCTTGGCGAGCCACAGTGCCCAGTCAATCAGCGGTGTTTGCCAAAACAAGGGACGTAAATGGTCATAGCGCCCACAAAAGCTATCGTCCCGGATACCCGCTGGAGCCGCTAAAATAAGCGCTGTCACTGCCGTTGGATGAGCGATCGCATAGGCAGCACCCACCCAGCCGCCGAGGGAATGCCCAACCAGCGTGCAAGCCTCTAGATCAAGAGCAATCACAAGCTGCCGCACAAACGCCACCAGCTTAGCAATGTCGTAGCGAATCATGGGCTTAGACGAATCGCCAAAACCGAGCATATCAATACAAATACAGCGATAGTAGGGCTGGAGGAGCGAAACGAGCGATCGCCAATAGCCCCCATTACCCATAAATCCATGGAGGAACAGCAACGGTTGACCTGACCCAGCTTCCCAATAAGCAGCTTGATAAGGGGTTTGATCGACTGTCAGAGCAACGTAACGTTTTGAGATTGCTTCAATTTCCGCTGTCATACCGTCAGTTCATCCGCTTGGGCAGCCACTTTCTACTTCAGTCCTAACGGATTTAGTTGATGAGTCGGTGGGCTTCACTAACTCACCAAATGTCCGAATCGCCTGTATTTCTTATAGCGTTTTACGCTACCTAAAGCTGCCAGGATTTACGTGAATCTTAGTTCCTGCATCTAGTTTGTGCAGAATGGCGACAAGTGGGCAACTGCTTGGTCATGCCTCTTTCTCAGGTTCTGCTGTTCCTAGTTCAGCCACAAGGTACTGTTCAGCCGCTTCGGGAGTTAGCGGCTTGGCAAAGAGATAGCCTTGGGCATATTCACAGCGGAGCGCCTTGAGCTGAGCCACCTGCTTGGCAGTCTCAACTCCTTCTGCAACTACTTCCATGCCCAGATTCCAAGCCAGGGTGATAATCGTCCGAACGATTGCTAGCTGTTCGCCATCGCTGTCAATTTTCTGAATAAAAGATCGATCCACCTTGAGCGTGTCGATCGGGAAGCGATGTAGATAGCTCAGCGACGAATAGCCTGTGCCAAAATCATCGATTGCCAGCTGCACCCCCAACTTCTGAAGTTCAGTCAATGTCTCCACAGCTGTCTCAGCATTTTCCATCAGCAGGCTCTCAGTAATTTCTAGCTTGAGTTGATGGGGATTGAGCCCAGTTTCCTGCAAGATCTTGCTGATTTGCTGTGCCAGCACAGAGCTAAACTGCTTGCCCGACAGATTGACATTGATCGTGAGCGACTTACTATTGGCAAACTGTTGCTGCCATGCCTGCGTCTGCCGACAGGATTCTCGCATTATCCACCAGCCGATCGGGATGATCAGCCCAGTTTCTTCGGCAACTGGGATAAACTCGGACGGCGGAATCCAGCCGCGTGTAGGATGCTGCCAGCGCAGCAGTGCCTCAAACCCGCTGATCCGCTGCGTCCGTAAGGAAACGATGGGCTGATAGTTCACCTGAAACTCATTCCGCTCGATCGCCCGTCGTAAATCTGTCTCAAGCTGCAGCAGCGCCACGGCATTTGCGTACATCTTGGGATGGAAGATTTCATAGCGCGCGCGCCCCTGCTCCTTAGCGCGATGCATCGCAATATTGGCATCGCGCAGCAGATCTTCAGGATGGTCGTAGGGCGCTGTGCTAAGGGCAATGCCGATGCTAGCCGCTGTAAAAACTTCGTGGCTCTCCACCTGGAAGGGCTGCGACAGCTCGCGTTGAATGCGCTCGGCAATGCGGGTGGCAATGTGAGTCGTTCTGGTGTCTTCTAGCAAGACAGCAAACTCATCGCCATCCAACCGCGCTAGGGTATCGCTGGGGCGCAAACAGCTTGCTAGCCGCTCGGCAATTGCCACCAGCAGCCGATCGCCTACTCTGTGTCCTAAGCTGTCGTTGATGACCTTGAAGCGATCGAGGTCAATAAACAGCAGCCCATACAAAGCTTCGCGCCCACGTTGTGCCGCTTGCACCAAATGCCGCAGCCGTTCCAGCAGCAAAACCCGATTCGGCAAGCCTGTCAGGGGGTCATATAGCGCTTCATAGAGCAGTTGATCTCTCAGTTGCCCTAGCTCACGGGCTTGCTTCTGTTCGGTGACATCCCGCAGAATGCCAAGATACTGGATTAAGCTGCCCTTGGGATCGAAGATTGGGTCGATCGTTAGCTCATTCCAGAAAGGCGTGCCGTCTTGGCGGTAGTTCAAGATGGTGCAGGTTAAAGACTGTTTTGTAGCGATCGCCTGTTGAATCTGCTGCATTATAGCTGGGTCTGTGTCGGTTCCTTGCAGCAGCCGACAGCTCTTGCCGCCTATCTCGGCAAGGCTGTATCCAGTTATGTGGTTGAAGGCAGGATTGGCAAACACAACCGGATTCCCCGGTTGGAGTGCATCAGTAATCACTACACCCCAAGATGCACTCTCGATCGCCCTTGCCAATTGCTCCTGCATGACCCATCCAAAATCTCTTAATTAACCGCTCTAGCAAGCTGCTTTTATAGTTCCCCTAAAGTCTAGAATCTGACCTTGCAGCAATCTTCCCCTAACTCGATACCATAAAGATAAAAGACGCGGCATTTCTGACCGCCGATTGATTTACAACTAGACAAAACTCATGGATTTGGTAGCGCTTCAGAACTGGCTAGACAATGCCGCATTTGCCGTTTTGTTTCTCACAATGTTGATTTACTGGGGCAGCGCGGCGTTTCCCAAACTGCCTTACTTCTCCACGCTGGGAACGACTGGAATGGCGATCGCCAACCTTTGCATCGCGGCGCTACTGGGCGCTCGTTGGATTGAGGCAGGCTATTTTCCCCTCAGCAACCTCTATGAATCGCTGTTTTTCATTGCCTGGGGTATCACCGCTGTTCACTTCTTGGCAGAAAATATGAGCCGCAGCCAGCTAGTTGGGGCTGTCACAGCTCCGGTGGCAATGGCAATTACTGCTTTTGCCACGTTAACGCTGCCCGCCCAGATGCAGTCTGCCGAGCCGCTTGTGCCTGCGCTCAAGTCTAACTGGCTGATGATGCATGTTAGCGTGATGCTGCTAAGCTACGCTGCCTTAATGGTGGGGGCGCTGCTGGCGATCGCCTTCTTGATTGTGACGCGTGGTCAAGAGGTCGAACTGAAAGGGAGTTCCGTAGGCACAGGAGCCTACCGCGAAGCAAAATATCGGCTTCGCAAAAACGGTGAAGTCGTTGATGTAATGGCAATGAGTACCAGCGAGGCAACGCTCGACGGCTCCACGGCTGTCCTTGTGCCTCCTGCTGTGCTTCCCCTTTCGCCTCAGCGCCTTACCCTCGCTGATACACTCGACAACATCAGCTACCGCATTATTGGCTTGGGCTTTCCGCTGCTGACGATCGGCATCATCGCGGGGGCAGTATGGGCGAACGAGGCTTGGGGGTCTTACTGGAGCTGGGATCCTAAAGAAACTTGGGCGTTAATTACCTGGCTAGTCTTTGCTGCCTATCTTCATGCCCGCATTACTCGTGGGTGGCAAGGTCGCCGTCCTGCTATTCTGGCTGCTTCTGGTTTCCTGGTAGTTTGGGTCTGCTACTTAGGCGTGAATTTGCTTGGGAAAGGACTACACAGCTATGGCTGGTTCTTCTAAGAGAGACGAAAGATGAGGGATGAAATGGAGGCAGAGTAGCAGCACTGCGGAGCTGTGGAAGCTTCTCGCCTCTAGGATTATCCCCCTTCATTCTTCTTTTTGCCGATCGCTACAATTGAACAAACTAAGAGAAATCCCATGCAAAGAGAATTTGAGTTGCTCAATGACGATGAAGTGCTATATGTGCGATCGGGTCGCGTCCTGATTGCCAATTCCACTTTCAAGGTCAGTGAGTTTATTGATGCGCTGGCGCAAGCTGCTCTCGACCAGGAAGAAGAATGGACAGAGGAGCAAGAAGGCTGGTTCACTGAGCGAGGGCAACGCTGCGAGGTGCTGCGCTTTGGTCGACAAGGATGGCAGCGGGGGCGGGTCCGGATTCGTCTGGAGTTTTGTCCTGCGGAAGAGCGCCCCAAGCTGCTTCAGGAAAGCCTGCCGCGTCGCGAGAACAATCCGCCGCGTGAAGATCCCTACCGTCGGAGCGACAACTACCCCAACAGCTATCCAGACTATCCGCGCGATCGCTACGATCCACGAGGTAGCCGCAATACCTCTTACCCTGATGTGTTGCCAGACGATGAGTTTTAAGCTTCGCAACTGAGCTTACTCCTGGGACGCTTACTGCTGAGACAAAGTACCGCAATGCCTCACCGAAGCTGGACACCGCTCCATGCGCGACTGCACCGTACCTTGCGGGAGCGCTCCCTGTTAGCTCAGGGGCAAGCGCTCTTGGTGGCAGTGTCGGGGGGGCAAGATTCGCTGTGTCTGCTGCAGCTGCTGCTTGACTTGCAGCCAAAGTGGAGCTGGCAGGTAGCGATCGCCCACTGTAACCACCACTGGCGGACAGATGCCGATGCCAACGCTGCCTACGTAGAGCAACTTGCCCAGAGCTGGCAGGTGCCATACTACAGCGCCACCGCCACCAAAATTTCCTCTAGTGAAGCGGCTGCCCGCAACTGGCGCTATGAAGCCCTCGCTGAAATTGCTCTTGCACAGGGCTGTAGCGTAGTCGTTGCAGGACACACACTGAGCGATCGTGCTGAGACCACCCTATATAATTTAATTCGGGGCAGCGGCATCAATGGATTGCAAGCTCTGACCTGGCAGCGAGAACTCACAGGTGGAGTCAGGCTCGTGCGCCCGCTGCTCAACGTCACCCGCGCTGAAACCAGCCAGTTTTGCCAGGAGAGACAGCTAAAAGTTTGGGAAGACTGCACTAACCAGGACTGGCGCTATGCTCGCAACCGAATTCGGCAAGACCTGATTCCTTATTTACAGACCCATTTCAACCCACAGGTTGAGGTAACTTTGGCGCAAACTGCCGAACTGCTTCGTGCCGATGTGGACTATTTGGAGCAGCAGACCGAAGCACTGTGGCAACAGGCAATTGATCCCCAAGCACCCACTGCTATTCGCCGATCTGTTCTGCAGGCTGCTCCTCTCGCTCTCCAACGGCGCGTCATCCGGCACTGGCTGCAACAGGTCTTACCAACTGCGCCTAATTTTGACCACATAGAGAAGTTAGTGGCGCTGATTGCTGCACCAAACCGCACCCAAAGTGATCCTCTACCGGGTGGCGCGATCGCCCAGGTAAAAGCGGGATTGATTTGGCTCCAACCACCGGACGATCGGTAGGAAGGGCATTCATCACCCTCCCTCAATCCTCAATTCGCTTCTAGAAACGTCTGCACTCTTCCATCCCGACCCAACACCAGTCGGATTTGAGGCGTTTTCCCATCTGTCACTGGCGACACAAACGGCTCATTCATTAGCGGCATATTGGTGCGATCAAGGAACGTTGCAGCCGCCTGACCGAGCGGCACAATACGTTGAATCGAGCCATCCGTGTTTAGCAGAAGCCGATACTCTAGCGTCTGGCTTAGCTCTGGAGGCGGTTGCCAAGCCTGTTGGAAATAATCGCGGACTTCTGCCACCTGAGGAATCGCATCAAATGCCGTGCTGCTATTTGTGGCAGTGCTGTCTGGGCGCAGTGCTTCAGGCTGAGGCGCAGCCGATTGCGAAGTACGCGATAGAGCCACAATATCTGGCTCTGTCGGAGTTGAGTTGGCAGGAGCTGTACCAGCAGCCTCTTGAGACGGAACCGCTAACACATTGGGCTGAGTTGGGACTAAGGATGGCTGTGGCAGCACTGCTACCTCTCCTGCTCCTGCTGTTTGGGCAGGCGCAGCCGACGTTTGTGGGACTGAAACAACAGGTGGTGCAGTTGTTTTGCCCACGGGGGGTGGGGGTGGCAAGGGCTGGAGCGCCAGCGACGGAGGCAGTGGCTCCAATCCCGGTGGGGAGGGCAGCCGCGTCGAAGACTTTGGTGCTTCAACGCCTATTGGATTATCGTTAGCCGGAGCTGTTGCCAACTGTGGACTAGGAGCCGATACATCTGTCACAAACTTTGTGACTGCAGCAGTAGCACCGATCGCCAACAGCAACACCGCCGCCACACTTCCCAACCGAGAGGGGGACTTAAGCCATGCAGGGCGCCCCAATGCAGGTAGCGTCATCGCTTCCGCATGATACTCATCCAGCACGTTTGCCAAATCAAAAAGCTGCAAAGCACTCAGCGACACCATCGCCCCTGACTGTTCGGTTGCCAGCGTCCCTAAGTGCAGCTCATGGCTAACAAGTCCACGCGATTGCAGCCGAATGCCTGTCTTTTCCGATAAGCCTTTGCCGATCGCCTGTGGCTGCACAAGCAGCGCATCTTCGCTAAAGGTGTAGTCAGCAGCACTTTGAAGTGGCAGATGGGGTGAGACACTTAATTGCGACTGCACATAGGCTGTCACGGCTCCCCAAAGTGCCTCTAGCTGAGTGCGATCGCCCCGCAGCGTCACCTGTTTTTCTTCAGGCAGCTTTGGGTCATCCAAGCTGAGCTGAAAGCGCAAATTTTTTAGCACCGCCCGATCTGTCCAGCGCGACAGCGCCGATCCGGTGGCTGCAATCTCCAGCGTACAGGTCGGGGGGGTGTATCGTCGTAGAACGGAAGTGGACATGGGCAAGAAGAATGTGAGGGATGAAAGCACCGTAGACTGTAAGCGTAAGCGGCTCCTCGAGGGGCGTCCAGGCGATCGCCTACCGCCCTTCTGATTGAATCGATCGATCTAACAGCGCTATCCACAGCCGCCGAGAGCCACCAGGAGCGCTGTAGAACAGCAAATCAATGAGCAGTTTGAGGGCGAGGGGAGTGAGCTGGCTGGGAGGTGTAGCATCACCTTCTTCCATGCGCTCTTGATAGGTGTTGCTGAACTTATCTAGGTAGTCGCCCAGTAAGGCGGCTTGGTGAGGTTCGCGGTCTTGTTCGGTCAGTTGTTCTAGCAGGGAAACGGCGCGACGAATTAGCTCCTGATGCTGCTTGGCAAGATGACAGGTGATTAAAACTAGTCCCCGTGCTTCCTCTACGTCTAGCCGTTTGCGTCCCTGCCCTTTGCGGAGCGGACTTGATTGCCGCAGCCGCCACAGCGAGACCCGATCGGCGATTACGTCAGTTAGCTGCAGATCGGTTGCTGCTTGCAGCATTGCCTCCGAGCCAATGCCCGCTAACGTCTCTAATGCCAATAGCACCAAGTCGAGCTGCGCCTTGATGTTATCGAGCTGCGCCGGATTTGGTTGACTGCTGAGCGGCAGTTCGTCCGGCAGTGAAGTAGACGGCTTAACAGAAGGGGGCATAGTTTCAGAATAGACGCAGGTGATCAGTTTGGCAGCCCAGTTACAGGACTTGAAACAACAGACTTAAAGTTAGAGGACGGAGGACTTGGGAATCTAAGTTTGATCTCAAGCTTAATCTTTAGATTTTGCACCGTAAATTTTGCACAGTTCGGTCAAGTTTTCAATGATCAGCCGATCGCGCGAATTGGTCAAGCCCTAGCGGGTGCTTATACTTTACAATTTTGTGGCTGCTTCTGAAATCGTTCAAATAGGTCAAGCAGAGGGACAAGGAATGAAGCGCGATACTGAAACAAGACGATTACTACGCCTATTGCCTAGTGTAAGCAATGAGTAGACTAGCCTTCTACAGCTGCGATCGCCATTAGCTTCAACCACCCCACCCTCATTCCTTCCCTCTCCATGCCCCATCCCCGCAAACAATTTGGTCAACACTGGCTCAAAAGCCAAGCGACACTAACGCAGATCATTAGTGCTGCGGCTTTGCAGCCGAGCGATCGTGTCCTAGAAATTGGACCTGGCACAGGAATTTTAACTCGTCAGCTTTTGCCATTGGTTCAGTCTGTGGTGGCAGTTGAGATCGATCGAGATCTAGTGCAGCAGCTAAAGCAGCAGTTCGGCAAAAGGGCAAACTTTCTACTGCTAGAAGGCGACTTTTTGGCGATCGATCTGCCGGCTGCCCTCACCCACCTCCCAGAAGCTACCCCTAATAAAGTAGTTGCTAATATCCCTTACAACATCACTGGACCAATTTTAGAAAAACTGTTGGGAACGATCGCCCAGCCCAATCCTGCTCCATTTGACAGCATTGTGCTGCTGCTCCAGAAGGAAGTCGCTGAACGCCTCTGCGCCTCGCCCAGTTCTAAAGCCTTTGGCGCACTGACCGTCCGCGTTCAGTATTTGGCAGACTGCCAGTGGATTTGCACCGTCCCTGCTAAAGCCTTCCAACCACCGCCCAAGGTTGATTCTGCTGTCGTGCGGCTGCAGCCGCGCTCCTTTCAGCCTGCTGTTCAGAATCCGCGCCATCTAGAAACGATCGTTAAACTGGGTTTTGCCACCAAACGTAAGATGCTGCGAAACAATTTGCAGAGCTTGGTTGAACGCGATCAGCTCATTCCGCTGCTGGAATCTCTCCACCTCAACCCACAAGCCCGCGCCGAAGATCTGAGCGTGGCAGATTGGGTGGCATTGAGCAATCAAATTGCTAGCTTTTTCAGGTAGGTTGGTGAAGGACGCTTTACGCCCCTCACCCACTTATCCGTTTGCCAATGCATTCTTATACGCTAATTGCGCCTGCCAAAATTAATTTATATCTGGAGATTATTGGCGCTCGCCCCGATGGATACCACGAGCTTGCCATGATTCTTCAGAGCGTTGCCCTTGCCGATCGCTTGTTGCTGCGGGCAAATGGGATTGAGCAAATTCGAGTGTATTGTGATGACCCGCAAGTGCCGCTAGATGAAAGCAATCTAGCGTATAAAGCAGCAGCGCTGGTGGTAAAGCAGTTCCCAGAGCTATTTGCTAGATATGGCGGGGTGGATATTGCGATCGAAAAGCACATTCCGATGGGGGCAGGGCTGGCGGGTGGCTCGGCAGATGCGGCAGCAGTGCTGGTGGGCATGAACCTGATGTGGAATTTGGGGCTGACTCAGGTGGAGCTACAAGAGTTGGCGGCCCTGTTGGGATCAGATATTCCCTTTTGCGTCACAGGCGGCACAGCGATCGCCACAGGGCGCGGCGAAAAGCTCTCACCCTTGCCTAGCTTAGATAATCTCCATGTGGTATTGGCAAAATATCGCAGCATTGGGGTTTCGACGCCCTGGGCATACAAAAGCTATCGGCAGCAGTTTGGTCACACTTATCTCACCGGCAGCGATGCCTCTCTCACCGGCAACAATGCCTCCCTTGGGCAGCCTCATCGGATTCATTCTGGGGCCCTCGTCTCCGCAATTACGCAGCGAGATGGCAAGCGCATCGGCGAACTATTGCAGAACGATCTTGAAAAAGTGGTGTTGCCTGCTTATCCGCAGGTGGCTCACCTACGGCAAACGCTAGAAAGCTTTAATCCATTAGGCGTGATGATGTCGGGTTCTGGCTCCACGGTTTTTGCGCTGGCTGAGTCTGAAGCAGAAGCAGAGCGAATCCGGCAGCAGCTACAGGCACAGCTCACAGATCCGGACTTAGCAATTTGGATTACTCCTCTAATTAGCCACGGGATTCAAATTGGGCATCCCAATTAAAGCTTGCTTTAATCAAGCTTAGAGTGTTGCTTAGCGGTTGGTGCATTTTTTGGACAAGCGATTAACGATAAGCGATTAACAGAGTCAAAAGTGTGCTAACCTAGCATAGGTTCGCTAAATAGATACAGAATTGGGCAGTGAGTCAATTGACTTACCCCTTCTGGGATTGCGGGTGTAGTTTAGTGGTAAAACCTTAGCCTTCCAAGCTAATGATGGGGGTTCGATTCCCCCCACCCGCTTAAGAGAAACCTTGAAGCTTACGCTCCTTATTTCCGCTTCGATCGATTCTTGCGTCGAGCCTCCTTTTGCTGTTTGCGCTTTGCTTTTTTCTGAGATGCCTGACGCAAGCCGAAGCCGCTGGATTTAGGTTCAGACAGTTGGGGCGTCAATTGCGGTCCTTCGCTAAAGGTTGGCGAAAATCGCTTCCGGGGGACTTCCTCCCGTGTCTTCAAGCCAAGATGAACTTGCACTTCGTCCCAATCCCCGATGAAAGCCTCATCGACTTTATCGGCAGCGAAAGCCTGTTCGATCACTGGAGCTGCTTCTACTGCCTTGAGGTCAGCCGCTAGCGCCGTCACCAGATAAGCATTGAACTCTGGGTCGCGATCGGCGTAGGCTTCCAGTTCACGCGTGAGAATGGCGACACAGGATTCTCGCTGCTCTGGATGCTGCATGCCAATTCTGGCGATGCAGCTAATCGCAGTTTCCAGGCAGCTTTGGGGCTGGGTGGCATCTGCCAGATAATCAGCCAAAGCAGGCTGCGCGGCTGCGCCAATTTCAGCGAAGACCTGGGGAATCTCCTCAATGATCCAATCGTTCCAATCCAGATCATCACCCCGCTGGCGAATCACGTCGATTAAAGGATCGATTGCCGCTTCTGCCTTGAGTTGTGCCAGCGTTCGCCAAGCATGGATAGGCGCAGCCCAATAGAATTCATCTTCGGTTTCGTCTGAGTAGAGAGACTCATCGCCAATCATCTGACTCAACGCTGGGACGTGCTCTAGGGTAATGCCCAGGTTGAGGTAGCCAGACCAGTCTTTAAGGCTGTCGTGGGGCGCTCCGTAAGTCAGCAGTCGGTCAACAGGCGGAGCATAGTCTGCGATCGCCATATTGCAAAACCTCTTGGATACGTTGCTATGAAAAGCATAAAAGATTTGAGCGAGCGAAAGTTTAAAAAGCCAAGCCTGATTTAACAACTGAAGCTAAAGCTTTACTCGGGCGATCGATTTTCCGCGCCAATTTAAGCTGTTCTGGTTTAGCTGGTGCAGATAGCGATCGGGCTGGGCAATGATGTTATTGGCTAGGGCGATTGCCTGCTCTAGCTGGTCTTCAGTTAGTTGTTTATAGGCAGGCTCTTGCTTGCGCTCCAACACTTCGTACCAGCAGCAACCAAACAGATTATCCAGAATGATGCGTTGAAAGCAGTGATTATAGCGAACTGGGAAGCTGCGAGAGGCTGCTAGCTGGGGTAAAACGTGGTTAGTTAGCTCAAGATATTGGTTGCGGAGTTGAGTCAGGCGATCCATAGCTTGCAGGAGTTGAAGGGAGTGGATATTCAGTGTGCTGATGATTGCTTCGCCATTGCTCTGCCTGTTGGCGGATCTGCTGCAGTTCTTCTGCTGAGATGCGATCTAAGTTGCGGAGAATTTGAAACATACGGGAATTCGTCTTTAGCTTTTCGTAGTGTCGTGCCAGAAAATCCCAGTACATAAAATTGAAGGGACAGGCAGTTTCCCCTGTGCGGCTGCGGGGGTTATAAACGCAGTGTTTGCAGTAGTCGCTCATGGTGTTGATGTAGTTGGCAGAAGCCGCATAAGGTTTCGATGCCATCATGCCGCCATCCGCATATTGACCCATCCCAATCACATTTGCCTGCATCACCCAGTCGTAGCCATCAATGAATGCGGCATGAAACCAGTCCTGCAGTTCTTGAGGAGAAATACCTGCGATCAAGGCGAAATTATTCAGCACCATTAGCCGCTGAATGTGGTGGGCGTATCCGGTTTCTTTTACTTGAGTGAGGACATGGTGCAGGCAGTTCATTTGGGTTTCGCCCGTCCAGTAAAAATCGGGAAGTGGCTGCGTGTGGTCGAACCAGTTGCGATCGGGATAGTCTTCACCCATGTAGATGTAGATGCCGTGCATATACTCGCGCCAACCGAGAATCTGCCGCACAAACCCTTCTACGCTGCTGAGTTCCCACTCGTTCCGGTTGGCGTGATAAGCCTGCTCAGCAGCCTGCACCACTTCTAAAGGATGCAACAACCCCACATTTAGATAGGGTGAAAGCATGGCGTGCCACATTGTTTGTTCACCTGTTACCATTGCATCCTGGTAAGGGCCAAAGTCAGATAGGCGCGTTTCGATGAAGAAGTGAAGCACCTGCAGCGCCTGCTGTCGAGTCACGCCCCACTGAAACGGTTCTATTTGCCAGTAAGCTTGGCTATCTTTGAAGGCCGAAGATTGCTTCACCCAGTCTATGACCTGCTGCGTGATCGAGTCTGGCTTAAACCAGAGCGCTTCCGGTAGAGTGAGCTTGCCTTTTGGGGGTTTGCGGTTTTCTCGATCGAAGTTCCAGCGTCCCCCAACAGGCTGCTTTCCGTCCATTAACACGTTAAAGCGTTGCCGTCCGTTGCGATAGAAGTCTTCCATCAGCAGACGTTTGCGCGACCGCGCCCAGTCCACAAACTCCTGACCTTGCCAGATGAAGCGATTATTAGGGGTGAGGGTGACTGTGCAAGGCAGATCGAGCGATTGGATGAGTTTGGTGAACGGTCGATCGACCGGGGTCATGACCCGCAGTTCGGTAATTTTATACTGTGCAATCCACTCTAGTAGAGGCGTTTTGAAATCCTCCGCCTGCAGATAGCTGACCGTCCATCCATCCTGCCGCAGTTCTTCGGCGAAGTGACGCATTGCCGACCAGACCAACACTAGTTTTTGCAGATGGTAAGGCAACTTTTGGGCATGGTGCAGTGATTCAATGAACAGGACAGGTGTTTGTTGATGCTGTTGCCGACAACTTTGCAATGCCGACTGCCCTGCCCAAAGTTGATCGCCCAGTACCCAAACCCCAGTTGTCATAGCCTTTAAAGTTCCGAGCAACGCTAAATCTTAGTGCGATTGTTACAATTACGTTACAAAATAGCCTCTGTCTTTGGGCACAGTGTCAACTATTCACGGCTTCTCAAGCAACAGTCGTAGATTGAGTTTTTGAGAGAGCTAGCAATCGGCTAGATTAAGCGTACTAAAACAGCACGATCGCAACTTTTTGAGAGGCTCTGATGAAGACAGACAAGCTTTATGCTCAGGATCTTGCCATTCCAACCTTGCCTGCTCGGAATTTGCTTGAGATCCTGATGTTTTATGAGCAGTTAGGCTTTCAAAACTGCTCTGCTTCTGCCTATGAAGATTACTTAATTCTGCGGCGCCATAGTCTAGAGATTCACTTCTTTCATTTCTCAGAACTCGATCCAGCAGAATCTTATAGCGGCTGTTATTTGCGAGTCATGAATGTGGCTGAGCTGTTTGAGGAATTTAGTCAGAAATCTTTGCCGTCAGCTGGAATTCCGCGATTGGGAGAGCTTCAAGATCAGCCTTGGGGAATGCGGGAGTTTTATCTCGTTGACCCCAGCGGTAACCTTTTAAGAATTGGTCAAGTGATTGCATAGCCCCAATACGGCATTCTTGTGAAGGAGCAAAGCGATGGTTAAGGTACCGGAGAATTCCATCCATCCCGAAACTCGTGCAGAGTGGCGATCGTGGCTAGAACAGCATCACAAGCGAAATGAGGGAATCTGGTTAATTAGCTACAAGAAAACAACGGGTAAACCCCGCTTCGATTATGACGAGGCGGTAGAAGAGGCATTATGCTTTGGCTGGATTGATAGCAAACCCAATAAGCTGGATGAAGAGCGCTCTCTGCTGTGGTTTGCCCCTCGAAAACGTAGAACGGGATGGTCAAAGCTGAACAAGGAGCGGGTTGAGCGGTTGCTTCAACAAGGCTTAGTCATGCCTGCCGGGCTAGCGAAGGTAGAAGCGGCAAAGGCAGACGGCTCCTGGAATGCGCTGGATGCGGTCGAGGCGCTAGAAATTCCAGCCGATTTAGAACAGGCGCTCTCTGCCGATGCAGCAGCAAAGCAAAACTTTGAAGCCTTTCCTAAATCAGTGAAGCGCGGCATTCTAGAGTGGATTGCCTCAGCTAAAAAGCCGGAAACCCGCGCTAGAAGGGTTGAAGAAACTGCCCAATTAGCCGCTAGAAACGAGCGAGCAAACCAGTGGCGAGGTAAACTTTGAATTCGTTTAGAGTTGAAGAAAGCTGATGCGCCAGCGCAGGTGACGATCGTCTTACTGACAGGGCTACTGACAAGACTACTAACAGGGCAGAGGTCGATCTAGCTTTGTTATTTTGATCTTCCGTGTCTTCAAGGATGAAATCTGTAGTCTCCCACTCGAAGACAATCAGTTAGCATCACAAATATGTAAGGTGGGTGAACGAGAGTTCGGCAGAACAAAGGGTGAGATTAATGAACCAGAAATATGTACATGGGTATGACCAAAGAGAAAACATACGGTTGCAAGACCAGGCTTCAACTCTAGTCGAATTACTGCACTCTGATACGTCTTATCCGGCTGGGAGCCGAGTCCTTGAGGCTGGATGCGGAGTAGGAGCACAAACTATAACTTTGGCTCATAATAGTCCTCTGGCGCATATTACCTCAGTTGATATATCTGATAATTCGATCGCAGAAGCTAAGAAAAAAATTGAGGAAGCAGGATTCAAAAATGTACACTTCCAGCAGGGTGATATCTTTAACTTGGCATTTGAACCGAAATCATTTGACCACATATTTGTTTGTTTTGTGCTTGAGCATTTAGCACAGCCTGTTCAGGCGCTGAATTGTCTCAGTAATCTTCTTAAAGTCGGTGGCACAATTACTGTCATTGAAGGAGACCACGGATCGACTTATTTTTATCCTGACAGTGAAGCAGCGTACAAAGCGATTCAATGCCAAGTCGAACTGCAAAAAAGAGCGGGCGGTAATGCCAATATAGGCAGAACGCTCTATCCCCTTTTAAGTGCCGCAGGTTTCAGCTCTACTCAGGTATCTCCACGAATGGTTTATGTAGATTCGAGCAAACCTGCACTTGTTGAAGGTTTTACGAAGAACACTTTCACAGCCATGATTGAAGGCGTACGCGAATCTTCAATTGAAGCGGGTTTGCTTGACAGCGAAACCTTTAATGAGGGAATTAGAGATCTATATAGAACAGCAGAATCAGATGGAGTCTTTTGCTATACGTTTTTCAAAGCGATCGCAACAAAGCGATCGCAACAAAACAACGCACCAACCTACTCGCTTGAAAGAGCATTGGGCGAGCGGTGAATCCGCAAACGTCTAGAAGAGGGTCAAGTATAGGTTTCTGTGGAGCAACTAAAGGCAGGTCGATAGCAACACTAAATGGTTTGTGAGAGGCAAAGCCCGCCCCACCTCCCACAAACCATTTCACAGCTCAAATCGGATCGCTATAGTAGGCTAAATGAAACGACAACTTCTATGAATTCATTAGATCGATTCCGAGGATGCTTGTTAGGGCTTGCTACAGGAGATGCTGTAGGCACAACCGTCGAGTTTCAGTCTCGTGGTTCATTTTCACCCGTGAAAGACATGGTGGGTGGAGGCCCGTTTAATCTCAAGCCAGGTCAATGGACGGACGATACCTCGATGGCATTGTGTCTAGCCACTAGTTTGGTAGAAGTGGGCGGGTTTGATGCTGTCGATCAAATGAATCGTTACTACAACTGGTATGAGAACGGTTATCTCAGCAGCATAGGAAAATGTTTCGACATTGGCAACACAGTTAGACAAGCTTTGGATCAATATAAGGTATCTGGCGATCCATTTAGCGGCTCTACGAATCCAAGATCGGCTGGGAATGGTTGTTTAATGAGGCTTGCACCTGTGCCAATGTTCTACTTCCCAAACCGCGATCGCATTTTGCACTTCTCTGGGGAAAGCTCTCGAACAACCCATGGTGCAGCAGAATGTATTGATGCCAGCCGTTTATTGGGAGATATCCTCTTCCGTACGCTCTCAGGAGCCAGCAAAACTGAAATTCTCTTGGGAGCTGAGTCAGAGATACCCTCGCCCGCCATTCAAGCGATCGCTCAGGGTGAATATTGCGGTAAAACGATCGATGATATTCGCGGCACAGGATATGTAGTGGAGAGCCTAGAAGCAGCCCTCTGGTGTTTCTGGACAACAGAAACCTATGAACAGGCAGTGCTGGCAGCTACCAATCTGGGGGATGATGCAGATACAACAGCCGCGATCTGTGGTCAGGTTGCTGGAGCATATTATGGCGAATCAGCGATACCCAGTCACTGGCTAACACAACTTACAATGCGAGATGAAATTACTGAGCTTGCCGATCGACTGTATGCCGCCGTGGGATAATATTCCTGCTGTAGTAAAACAGGTTTATACCATCCATGAGGCGCACGAACTATCTGTATCCAGCGAGAAGATCAGCCTGCAGCTTATTGAGTAGCTAATAGTTGATGGGAACGCTCAGCGATACAGAACATTCCCATCAACGTATCCACAGTCTAAGCGCGCAGCACTACAAGAGAACGCGATCGCCCCCTTCTTCGTCAAAATTAAGGCTGGGCGATCAGTTTAGATGAAAGACACTGCCCTATAAAGAGGACATATCCCACCCAAGCGCCAGTTGACCCGACAGCTTGCGCTGCGCTTCCTCCCGCAACGGGTGATAGCGTGCTCCCTGTACATCACGGAACAATTTTTCCAGACCCAGCTTGCGATAGAACGCACTTCCCCCAGCAATTTCCATTGCTAGATCTGCTACATTCAGCACCGCTTTGGCAACGAGTACCCGTCCTGTCATAATCTGGTTCGTTGTTTCAAAACTCGGCTGGCTCATTGCGGCAGTCGAAATCATGTGTTGAAGTGACAACTTGGCACTCAGTAATTCATTGTCTAAACCGCCTACTCTATAGCAAAGATGTTCATCCTGATGGTGTTTCATTGCCAGTTCAACTGCGCGATCGCGTGCTGCTTCAGCAACTCCAACGTAAACGGAATAGATCAATGGAATTGCCACCATGCAGATCAGGTGAAAAATAAAATGCCACTTCCCCTGTTCTCGTCGTAAAGCAATTGCAGCATCCGGTACAAAAACATTCGAAAGCACTACATCATGAGAACCCGTTCCCCGCATTCCCATAGCCTGCCAGGTGGGTTCGATCGCAACCCCCTGGGCAGACATCGGTACTCCAAAATGTAATACTGTCGCGCCGCTCTCTGGGTCTTGGTAAACTGCACTGGTCATTAATAAATTTGCTGCAGGTGCTCCGCTGGCAAATACTTTGCGAGCGCTGATCAGAAATCCACCCTCTACTTTGGTAGCCGTTCCGGCGCTCTCCAACCAATCTGATCCACCACTGCTGAGAAGCACCAGTTGCTCAGCCGCTACCCGTTTGAGTAATCCATCCACTGGGGCATTTTGATGATGCCACCGCCAGGTTGGGATCATCACCTGATGAGTATGCATTGAAAAAGCAAGCGCCGTTGAACTGCAATAGCGTCCGAGGATACGCAGCACCGCACAGAGATCGGTATAGCTCGCCCCACCGCCGCCCAGTTCAACCGGTACACCCGCAGCAGTTAATCCTGCTGTTTTTAATCTGGCAATGTTATCGGCAACAAATAAGTCAGACTCGTCTGCTTCAGTTTCTCTTGCTGCAAACTGTTTTCCTAAAGACTCTGCCAGAGCTAACCAGTTTATGTCTTGCTGCTGCACTGTAGCTATAGCCTGTAGTTCCGACATAATGGTATTTCCTTTAAATCTTGTGATGCTCCCATTCTGATTTGCCTAACAAGGTGATACAAGTTCAATATCTGAACCTGTCTTGTTACCTCCCTAAATTCGCTATGAGAAGGGGCTATGGGCAATTCTGTCCGGTGGCAAAGGCTGCCGAAGTGCTGGGCGATCGCTGGAATCCTCTAGTGCTGAGAGAGATGCTGTATGGCAATCGCCACTTCAACGACATTAGTCGAGGGGTGCCGCTAATGTCTCGTGCTCTCTTGGTTCAACGGCTCAAAGAACTTGAAAAATTGGGGATTGTCACTAGCCATAACAAGGAGATTGGGCAGGGACATGAGTATGTACTCACCGCCGCCGGAGAAGCTCTGCGACCGATTATTGAAGCAATGGGAGTTTGGGCACAACAGTGGGGAAGCGAACAAATTGCCCCAGAAGACTTGGATGATGCCTTGCTGATGTGGGGTATGAGGCGGCGAGTTAATTTTGAGGCGATGCCAGCGCAAAAAATTGTGCTTCAGTTCGACTTCCGGGGGCTAACCAAAGGGCGCAAAACTCAGCGCAGTTGGTGGATGGTGATCGAGGATGAAGAGGTGGATGTGTGCCAAAAGAATCCAGGCTTTGAGGTCAATGTTTTGATAGAGGCTGAGCTGAGTGCCTTTACCCATATCTGGATGGGATACACTCCCCTAAATCCTGCTCTTAAGCAAGGAACCGTTTGTTTTGAAGGCGATCGCAATCTTGTGCGTCAGGTGCCCGCCTGGCTCTATCTCAATGGCGAATGGCGCTATGGGATGGGAATCGATCGCGCTGCAGCACAGCTAATGCAGGCTCGCAAGGATATGGCAGCAGAATACAAGGAAATTAATGCTTAGCTTCAGTGCACCTTGTCAAGCAAGAAGGTGATAGACAACAGTGAATATTTTTCCTAGCTTACTTACAGGCAGTCATGTACGGGGGCTAACAATATGAGTCTTGGACTCAGTGGAAAGGTTGCGATCGTCACAGGTGGAAGCTCTGGCATTGGTCGAGCTACGGCGATCGAGATGGCTCGGCAAGGCGCAAAGGTCGTTGTTGCGGCTCGCAGAGAGTCTGAAGGCGAGGAAACAGCTGAGCAGGTTAAAGCGACTGGTAGTGATGGCTTTTTCGTGAAAACTGATGTCACAAAGGCAGCAGAGGTGGAGGCACTCGTTAATCAGACCGTAGAGTCTTACGGCCGCTTGGACTGCGTTTTTAACAACGCCGGAGCTGGCAAAGCTGCCTCTTTGGTTGAGCTATCAGAGCAAGGATGGGACTTGGACTTGAATGTCAACCTGAAGGCAGTGTGGCTATCGATGAAGTATGCGATTCCGGCAATGCTTAGAGGCGGGGGTGGAGCAATTGTGAACATGGCATCACAGGGGGGCGGGGTAATTGGTGTGCCCAATTTCGCCAGCTACACTGCAGCCAAAGGGGGCGTAGTTGCTTTAACTCGAACATCTGCCATGGAATATGGAGGACAAGGGATCCGGGTCAACTGCGTCAGTCCGGGTCTCATTCTGACTGATTTACTGGCTGAGGTTCCTCAGGAAACCTTGCAGCAAATGGAGGCGAGCATCCCGCTGCAGCGAGGTGGAAAACCAGAGGAGATTGCTAAGGCAGTCACGTGGCTCTGTTCTGATGATGCTTCTTACATCACCGGACATAATCTGGTAATCGATGGTGGCTATACAGCGCAATAGGTACAGCGCAATAGGTGCAGTTGACCCCTTTCCTACTACTTCGTAGATTTAGTGGACTTCCGTGTAGAAGTAGTTGATTTTGCTTTAGCAGTTTTGGCAGCAGTTTTGGTGGTTTTGGTGGTTTTGCTAATTTTGCTGGTGGTTTCTTCAGCAGCTTTCGTTTTGCTTGTTGCCTTACTGGTCGATCGCCCCCCTTTCTTCTTTGTGCCTGCTTTCTCAGCTAGCGCTTGCAGCGCCACCTCCATCGAAATTGCTTCAACAGTTTGACCTTCCGGCAGGGAAGCATTGACCTTACCGTGTTTAATATAAGGTCCGTAAGGTCCGTCGTAAATGTTCACAGGATCGCCGTCTTCCGGATGTGCCCCTAGCTCTCGCAGCGGAGCGGCCGCTGCCTTACTGCGCCCCCGGCTCGCTTTAGGTTCTGCCAATAGCTCTAGGGCACGCTCCAGCGTCACAGTGAGGACATCGTCGTCTTTTTTGAGCGATCGATAGTCTTTCCCTTCTTTGCCCTGGTCATGCACCACGTAAGGACCAAACCGCCCCAGGTTAGCCTGTATTTTGGCTCCAGTTTCAGGATGGGTTCCCAGCAAGCGCGGCAGCCGCAGCAGCCCCACTGCCATCTCCAGGGTTAAATCCTGTGGGTTCACGCCTTTGGGCAAAGAAGCCCGCTTAGGTCTGGGGTTGTCGTCAGTCTTCTCACCGAGCTGCACATAAGGACCATATTGACCCATCAGCATATAGATCGGCTCTCCGGTTTCCGGGTGCAAGCCGACTTTATCAGGGCCTTCGGTTTTTTGACGGACCAACGTCTGCACTTGTTCTGGCGTGAGATCAGATGGGGTTAAATCTTGCGGGATGTTCGCTTTGACGACCCCTTCCTCGCCGTCCACCTCGAGAAAAGCGCCGTAGCGTCCAATTCGGACTTTGGCGGGCAACCCTTCTAAAACTACCTTGCGGGCTTCAGTGGGGTCGATCTGGTCATCCTGCCGCTTGACCTGCGCCTCCAAGCCTTGATCGCCTAGATAAAACTGGCGCAGATAAGGCAGCCATTCTGCTTCACCCGTAGAGATTTCGTCTAGCGTTTGCTCCATCCGCGCTGTGAAGCTGGTGTCCACCAGGTCAGGGAAGTGGTTTTCCAGCAGCGAGGTCACGGCAAATGCGGTGAAGGTAGGCACGAGGCTGTTGTTAACCATCTGGGCATAGCCGCGATCGATGATCGTGCCAATGATGCTGGCATAGGTGCTAGGACGACCAATTCCTTCGCTTTCTAGCATCTTCACCAGCGAAGCTTCTGTATAGCGGGCCGGCGGCTGCGTTTCGTGGGCAATCGCCTCTAGCTCTTCGCAGGTGGGCTGATCCCCAACCTGTAGACGCGGCAGAATGACTTCCTGGTCTTCGATCGCGGCATCTGGATCGTCCGACCCTTCCACGTAGGCGCGAAAGAATCCAGGAAAATCGATGCGCTTGCCCGTCGCACGGAAGCCAGCATCATCTGCCTGAATTTGAACGGTGATGTTGGTTTGGCGAGCTTCTGCCATCTGGGTGGCAACGGTACGCTTCCAGATCAGGTCATACAGGCGCAGCTCGCGGTCTTTCAGCCCGGTTTCTTGGGGAGTGCGGAAGGTGCTGCCTGCCGGACGGATCGCTTCGTGCGCTTCCTGCGCCCCTTTGCTCTTGGTGGAATATTGGCGAGGCTCTGGGCTGAGATAAGGCTTACCGTACATCTGCTCAACGCACTGGCGCGCGGCGCCGATCGCCTGCTGCGACAGGTTAGTAGAGTCAGTTCGCATGTAGGTGATATAGCCCTGCTCATAAAGGCTTTGGGCAGTCCGCATCGTTTCGCGGGCAGAAAGGCGCAGCTTGCGGTTCGCCTCCTGCTGCAGCGTGGAAGTAGTAAACGGCGGCGAGGGTTTGCGGGTGCTGGGACGTTCTTCTAGATTTGTCACCGTCCAGGGGACAGACTGCAAGCGTTCTTGCAGCGATCGCGCCTCGGGTTCACCCAGCAGCAGCACGTTGCGGTTGGCAAACAGCTGCCCGGTAGATTCGTCAAAGTCAGCGCCCGTCGCGATCCGTCTGCCGCCTAGCGTTATTAGCTTTGCCTCAAACGGCGTTTTTGCCTGGCTGAGGCTGGCTTTGAGATCCCAATATGCCCCTTTACGGAACGCCCGCCGCTGCCGCTCTCGCGTCACCAGCAGCCGCACCGCCACCGACTGTACCCGTCCCGCCGACAAGCCAAAGGCGATCTTCTTCCAGAGCAGCGGCGAAAGGGTATACCCTACCAGGCGATCGAGAATCCGCCGTGTTTCTTGAGCATGAACTAGCTGCTCGTCTACGTCCCGGCAGTGATCGATTGCCGCCTGAATTGCCTCCTCAGTAATTTCATGGAACACCATGCGCTTAATTGGCACTTTGGGCTTCAAGACCTGCAGCAAGTGCCAGCTAATGCTCTCGCCTTCGCGGTCTTCATCTGTAGCTAGAACTAGCTCATCCGCCTCGGCAAGCGCTTCCTTCAGCGTCTTGACGACTTTCTTTTTGTCTTGCGGTACCACATATAACGGCTCAAAGTCTGCGTCCACGTTGACGCCAATCTTCGCCCAATCTGCGCTTTTCACCGATGCCGGAATCTCGCTAGCAGACTGCGGCAGGTCACGCACATGCCCCATCGAGGCTTCGACGCGATATCCTCTGGGCAGATAGTTGCGGATGGTTTTGGCTTTGGTTGGAGACTCGACAATAACAAGCGTTGACATGAGATTTCGATCGCTGTTGGAAGACAATCAAGGCAAATTGAGACAACTTTGGGGGCGAGAAGCTGCCCACTCGATTCAGAGCCAGATGCAACTGATCCTAAATTACCCTCATCGGGGAAAGAGTAGATTCCAGAGTTGACCCACTGGGACGGAGTAATAGGGCTAGAGTTTCCGGAGACGATCGCCACATACAAGCAGCCATCCCGTTTGCGATCAAAGCCCTAAATATTCTTATAGTGGATATCAGCAAAAACTAGGGCAGATCTACCCCATTGTTAGCAGAATTACTGGAAGTTTGCGCCAGACGGCTCCGTTTACCAGGGTATGATGACAAAGATGTGAAGAAGGATGAAGGATGAGAGTAGCTCCTATGCAATTCAACACGTTAGGCGATTTCACACCTTATAGATCAAGATAGACCGAATAGATCAAGATAGACCTAATAAATCTCAAGCGATCTCACAGATCGCATTGATTATTCCTCATCCCCTATCCCTGCTACCCTAGTAGTAACTCTGCTCTAGTAGTAACTCTGCTCTAAACGCTGGATACCTATGGACTTAGCCAATCTTGCAGCCCAGTTGAATGTGGGAACGATCTTGCCGGAGGGAATTATTATTGTTGCCCTGCTGGTGGTTCTCGTCGGAGATCTTATCGCTGGGCGATCGTTTTCCCGAATAGCCCCTTATCTGGCGATCGCTGGGCTGCTTGCTGCAATCGGGGCGCTCTATTTTCAATGGGATAACCCAACGCCTGTTTCGTTCTTGGGCGGATTTAACGGGGACAACCTCAGTGTTGTTTTCCGGGGCATTGTGGCATCGGCAGCAGCGATTACAATTCTGGTCTCGATTCGGTATGTCGAACAGTCAGGCACATCGCTCGCCGAATTTATTGTGATTCTGCTTACGGCTACCTTGGGCGGCATGTTCCTCTCGGGCTCAGATGAGCTAGTGATGATCTTTGTGTCTCTGGAAACGCTGAGTATCTCGTCTTACCTGCTGACGGGCTACATGAAACGCGATCCTCGCTCGAATGAGGCAGCCCTTAAATATCTGCTGATTGGGGCGGCAAGCTCAGCGATTTTCCTTTATGGGGTATCGCTGCTGTATGGGCTTTCTGGGGGTGAAACGCGGCTGGCAGCGATCGCGGCGAATGCGATCGCGCAAACTAGCGATCCTTCCTTGGGCGTAGTGATTGCGCTGGTGTTTGTAATTGCTGGAATTGCCTTCAAAATTGCGGCAGTGCCGTTCCACCAGTGGACACCTGATGTTTATGAGGGGTCTCCCACCCCAGTTGTGGCGTTTCTGTCGGTAGGTTCGAAGGCGGCAGGGTTTGCGCTGGCAATTCGGCTATTGGTCAATGCCTTCCCGACGGTGTCGGAACAGTGGCATTTTGTGCTAACGGCACTGGCAATCCTCAGTATGGTATTGGGAAACGTGGTGGCGCTGGCGCAAACCAGCATGAAGCGGATGCTGGCTTATTCGTCGATCGCCCAAGCTGGCTTTGTGATGATTGGTTTGATTCTGAATACAGAAGCAGGTTATTCCAGCATGGTGTTTTACCTGCTGATCTATCTGTTTATGAACTTGGGTGGCTTTGCCTGCGTCATTCTGTTTACGCTGCGAACCGGAACCGATGAAATCACCGAATATAGCGGTTTATATCAGAAAGACCCACTGCTGACGCTCTGCCTTAGCCTTAGCCTCCTGTCGCTGGGTGGCATTCCGCCGCTGGCAGGCTTCTTTGGCAAGCTGTACCTCTTCTGGGCGGGCTGGCAGTCGGGCGCTTATGGGCTGGTGCTGATTGGCTTGGTTACTAGCGTCGTCTCGATCTACTACTACATTCGTGTCGTCAAGATGATGGTGGTGAAGGAGCCAGAAGAAATGTCTGATGCGGTGAAAAACTATCCACCTATCCGCTGGAATCTGCCGGGGCTGCGTCCTTTGCAGGTCAGCCTCATCCTGTGCTTGATCGGCACCTCGCTGGCAGGTATTTTGTCGAATCCACTGTTTAATTTGGCAAACGGCTCGGTGACGGGAACGGCGCTGCTGCAATCGCCCAAGGTTCAGCCTGCGGTGGTGCAAAGTCAAGCGGCGATCGAGGAAGCCCCGAAGCTATAGCGGGTTGAACTTGAGCTGAGTTTATGAGGGCATCGAGCGATCGGTGCCCTTAGTTTTTTAGGGGAAGATCCTATTTAAAAAGAGAGCGCAGATCAAATTCTGCGCTCTCTTCTCTATTGATCGCCCTGACTCAGCCCACTACTACAGCCTGACGGTTGAAGATCTTCAAAATCCGCTCGGCAATCTGCGGCGGTGTTAAACCTAGCGTAGCGAGCGACTGTTCTGGCGTGGCATGATCCACCAGCTCATCTGGAATGCCCAAGCGCGTCAGTGGAACCATCACCTCATGATCTAACAGAGATTCTGCGACGGCAGAGCCAAAGCCACCCATCAAGCAGCCTTCCTCCAGCGTGACAACGCGCTTCACCTTCTGGGCGATCGGCACGATTAGCTCGGTGTCGAGCGGCTTGGCAAAGCGAGCGTTAATCACAGTTGCTTCAATGCCGTGTTCGCTGAGGATTTCGGCGGCTTGCATCGTGGGATACACCATTGCCCCATAGCCCAGCATCAGCAGATCGTCGCCCTGCCGAAGAATCTCGGCTTTGCCGATCGGCAGCGGCTCCCAGCCTTCTTCCATCAGCGGCACGCCGTGGCCGTTGCCGCGCGGATAGCGAAGAGCGATCGCCCCATCGGTGTACTCAACGCCTGTAACGATCATCCGCTGGAGTTCCGCTTCGTCTTTAGGAGCCATCAGCACCATGTTGGGGATGCAGCGCAAATAAGCGATGTCATACATGCCTTGATGGGTAGGTCCATCGGTACCGACAATGCCAGCGCGATCGAGGCAGAAGAATACAGGCAGCTTTTGGATGCACACATCATGGACGATTTGGTCGAAGGCGCGCTGCAGGAAGGTGGAATAGATGGCACAGACGGGACGCATGCCTTCGCAGGCAAGACCCGCGGCCAGCGTTACGGCGTGTTGTTCGGCGATGCCCACGTCAATGTATTGCTTGGGCAGCTTTTGCTGGAGTTTGTCCAGCCCGGTTCCGGTTGCCATAGCGGCTGTGATGCCGACGATCTTGGGGTTGTTTTCTGCCAGCTTAGTCAGCGTATGGGCAAAAACCTTGGCATAGCTGGGCGGCTTGGGCTTACTAGAGGGCAGCGGCTTGCCGGTTGCCAAATTAAACGGCGTTTGGGCATGATAGCCGACCTGATCGGCTTCTGCGATCGCATAGCCTTTGCCTTTCATGGTGGAAACATGCACCAGCACCGGACCTGGGATTTTGTGCGCCTGCTGGAACGTGGCGATTAGCTCTTCCAGATTGTGACCGTCGATCGGCCCCATGTAGGTAAAGCCCAGCTCTTCAAACACGGCTCCCACTTTGGGTACTGCTAGGCGCTTCATACCTTCTTTGAGGCGAGTTAGCTCTGGTGGCAGCGTTCCGCCCATGAACGGCAGATGCTTCACCTGCTCTTCTAGGTTGTCGGTAAGGAACTGCACCGGCGGACTGAGGCGCATTTTGTTGAGATAGCGGGGAATCGCGCCAACGTTGGGCGAGATCGACATTTCGTTGTCGTTCAGAACCACCAGCAGATTCGTTTTAGGCAGGTGTCCGGCATGGTTAATTGCCTCTAGCGCCATGCCGCCTGTCAGCGCTCCATCACCAATTACAGCAGCGACCTTGTAAGTTTCATCTTTGAGATCGCGGGCTAGCGCCATGCCTAGAGCTGCCGAAATGCTGGTCGAGGCATGACCTGCGCCGAAGTGATCAAATTTACTTTCGCAGCGCTTCAGGTATCCAGCGATGCCGTCTTTCTGACGAAGCGTATGAAACTCGTTGTAGCGCCCAGTAATTAGCTTGTGGGGATAGGCTTGATGTCCTACATCCCAAATTACTTTGTCGCGATCGAGATCCAAGGTCTGGTACAGTCCCAGCGTCAGCTCCACTACGCCTAAGCCAGGACCTAAGTGCCCCCCATAGGTTGCGACGGTCTCCAGGTGCTTTTCACGAATTTGCAGGGCGATTTGCTTTAGCTGGCTCACCGACAAACCGTGCAGCTCATTGGGATGGGTTAATTCACTCAGATGCATACAGGGTAGATACCTCGTGAGTTTTTAAAGGGGTAATTGGTATATCCTCTCACTCTAAATGGTTTCGAGGATCACATCAGCAAGACTTTTGGATGACATCAGCAATTCTTTTTAATCAGAATATTTTTCGCTTATGAAAAGTTTAGAAAAATGGCATCTGTCTAAAAGCAGATTGTCTGCCATGAACGGTAAATGTATCAAATGGTTCAGTACAATGCGGGGCTGTGATGTTTCTCACATCAGCCAAGAGCCAGTTCACATAGTTTGCAGGAGAGTTGCAGTGAATCACAAAAGGTTAATCCGCTTGTCTCGTCGTCAGGTGATCCGGGGGCTACTCGCTACAACCGCCTTTGGGCTAACGGCAAAATATGGCACCGGCTGCGCCTCCACCGCCACATCAGGGGCAAACCCAGCCGCAGAAGGTAGTTCAGCCGCAGGTGGTGAACAAACCACGATCGGCTTCATCTACGTCGGTCCCAAAGATGACTACGGCTACAACCAAGCCCACGCTGAGGGGGCCGCTGGAGCCGCCAAAAAGTTCTCCTGGATGAAGCTGGTTGAAGAAGCAAACGTTCCAGAAACCACCGCCGTCGCCGAAACTATGCGGAGCATGATCGACATCGACGGCGCAGTTGCCCTTTTCCCGACGTCTTTCGGCTACTTCGATCCACACATTATCAAGCTGGCAGCCGAATATCCCGACGTGCAGTTCTTCCATGCAGGCGGGCTTTACCAGGAAGGCAAAACGCCCAAGAACGTGGGCAGCTATTTTGGCTACATCGATGAAGCACAGTATGTAGCGGGCGTGGTTGCTGGGTCAATGAGCAAATCCGGCAAGCTGGGCTTTGTGGGTGCCAAGCCCATTCCCCAGGTACTTCGCAACATCAATGCCTTCACGTTGGGCGCTCGCAGCGTCAGGCCGGATATCACCACTCAAGTTGTGTTTACGGGCAATTGGGCAGAGCCCATCAAAGAAGCCGAAGCCACCAACAGCATGGCAGACCAGGGGATCGATGTCGTCACCTGCCACGTAGACAGCCCCAAAGTGGTAATGGAAACCGCCGAAAAGCGCGGTATGTACACCGTTGGCTATCACGCGAACCAGTCTGCCCTTGCCCCCAAAGGCTACCTGACTGGCGCCGAGTGGGACTGGACAAACATCTACTCCAAGCTGGCAGAAGAAGTCCATGCCGGCAAAAAGCTCTCGGATGGCGGCATTCAGCACATCCTGCGCGGCGGCTTAAAAGAAGGATTCTGTAAACTCTCGGCTTATGGACCTGCCGTCACTGCCGACGCCAAAACAGCTGGAGATGCTGCCAAAGACCAGCTGATGGCAGGCAATTTCATTATTTACACCGGCGGTTTGAAAGACAACACTGGCAAAGAAGTCATTTCTGCTGGAGCCGGACTCAAGCAAAACGATCCAAAGCTAGAGCAAATGGATTATCTAGTTGAGGGCGTGATCGGGTCGATCGCTAGCTAATTCAAGCTGGAAATGGGTGTACCAGGCATCCATTTCATTTCCTTCATTTCCAGGCAAACTTTTTAATAGGAATGAAAAAGTGAGTAGCTGGCGCAGAACCCTCGAATCTATTTGTCTTTCCTTTGGGGCAATCCTGCTGGGGTTGCTGCTGTTTGGTGTATTTTGTGCAGCGGTAGGGCAGAACCCGCTCGCAGTTTATGGCTCGATCTGGAAAGCAGCATTTGGCAACTGGCGCACGTTCCAGAACACGCTAATTCGGGCGGCTCCGCTGATGCTGACTGCCTTGTGTACGGCGCTACCGGCGCGGCTGGGGCTGGTAATTATTGGCAATGAAGGGGCGCTGGTAGTAGGCGGAGTGGCAGCCGTTGCCTTTGGTTTAGCGATCGGCACGGCGCTGCCGCCTGTGCTGGCACAGGTAGCAATGGCGATCGCAGGGATGGTGGCAGGGGGGCTGTGGATCATGACGGCGGGAGCGCTGAAGCACTACCGTGCGGTAAATGAAACCATTAGCAGTCTGCTGCTGAACTATATTGCGATCGCCCTGCTGAATCATCTAGTGGGCGGTCCGATGCGCGACCCCAGTTCGCTCAACAAGCCTTCAACGTATCCGCTGCCAGAGGCACTCATGCTGGGCAATATTCCGGGAACGCGGGTGCATTGGGGCTTGCTATACGGGCTGATCGCCTGTGTGATTGCCTATTTTCTAATGCAGCGCACCACCTTTGGCTTTGCAGCGCGAACGGCAGGCGGCAATATTCGGGCAGCAAGGATCGCCGGCTTGCCCGTGGGCAAGCTTACGCTGGCGGTTTGTTTTTTGGCGGGCAGCTGCGCTGGATTGGCGGGCATGGTGGAAGTGGCAGCCGTGCAGGGCGCCGCCAACGAATCGCTAAACGTGGGCTATGGCTATGGCGGCATTCTGGTAGCGTTTGCAGCGCGGCACAATGGCTTAGCAGCAATTTTGATTTCGCTATTAGTCGGCGGCATTTTGGCGAGCGGTGGCATTTTGCAGCGATCGCACGGGCTGCCCGATGCCACGGTTCTGGTGTTCCAGGGCTTAGTCTTCCTAGTGGTGCTGTATAGCGATTCGCTGTACGGCAAGATTCCCTTCTTCAAGGAGAAACCTCTGACGGCATCCCCTCCTACACCGCCTGCCAGCCCCGAACAGGAGCCCGTAGTCATTAGCTGAGTCTAGGGTGGTTCCGGAGATGCTCTGGTTCTCCAAACCTTTTCACAAGCAGTTTAAAGTCCTGATTTAGTTTAGAGCCCTAATTTATAGATATGGCAACAGAAGCAGTGGGTTGGTGGGGTGTGCCGCTGGCGATCGCAGCCGGTACGATGCGGGGCGGTACCCCTTTTTTGTTTGTGAGCTTGGGTGAGTGTCTGACTGAAAAGAGCGGCAAGATTAACCTGGGTCTGGAAGGAACGCTGCTGACAGGCGCAATGACTGCCTATGGGCTGTCTTACCTCACTGGCTCCCCTTGGCTTGGCGTTTTGGGAGCGGGACTGGCGGGGGCAGTGCTGGGCGCAATTCACGGCTGGCTGTCGCAGCAGCCGCGAGTCAACGATGTGGCAGTAGGCATCGCAATGATTATTTTTGGCAGCGGCGTAGCGTTCTTTTTTGGCAAGCCCTTTATCCAGCCGAAAGCGCTGCAGCTACCGACGATCGACCTGGGCGGTTGGAGTAGCGTCCCGGCGCTGCAGGCAGCATTGCAGATTAGTCCGTTGTTTTTGCTGGGAGTGGCGATCGCACCGCTGATGCACTGGTTTTTTAAGTCTACGCGCTGGGGCTTGTTTATCCGGGCGGTGGGCGATAGCCCAGATGCGGCGCGGGCAATGGGAGTTTCGCTGTTCAAGGTGCGGATGCTGAGCGTGATGGCGGGTAGCTTTTTAGCGGGTATCGGTGGGGCGTCGCTGTCGCTCTACTATCCGGGACTGTGGACAGAGCGGATCTCTAGCGGGCAGGGCTTGATGGCGGTGGCGCTGGTGATCTTTGCCCGCTGGAATCCGATTCAGTGCCTTTGGGCTTCGCTGCTGTTCGGCGGGGCACAGGCATTAGGTCCGGCGCTGCAGTCGGTCGGCATTAAGGAGGGCTATTACCTGTTTAATGCAGCGCCTTATGTGCTGACGCTGGTGATTATGATTTTTACCTGTTCGCCGAAGCGATCGCTGACAGGTGCGCCGGGGGCATTGGGAACGGATAGTTGAGGCCGCCGAACGGCGAGCCAAATTGGGCAATTCTTAGCGCTCTAAAATTCTTAGCGCTCAAGAGGATGCTTGAAAAGCATTAAATGTTCTGGCAAGCCCAAAAAGTTGGCAGTGGTCCCTTGTCTAGAAAAATTACAGCTTTCCAAACATCCTCCAGCGCACCCTTACGGATTCACATTCACAGTCATTCCAGCCCCACGCAATCGTTCCGCCAGTACATCACCCAGCCCAGTCGCTGGAGTTAAAATGCCTCCTCTCACCGTACCACCCGGCAATTCATCGGTTTGCAGCGCCAAACTCAACGCTGATTCACAAACAAACTTAACCGTCGCTCGGTTGCCAGGGTCTCCCTGATCCCGGATTAATCCTCGCATCTTGCGTCCATCAGCCGCAGTGCCCACCAGTTGACAGGAAAACCAGCCCTCGTTCATTGTCTGCTCTGAAGGTCCGCTCCCAGGCTGGGGCAACAGCGGTTGCAGGAACGATCGCACCTGCGGCTGTTGCAAAACCCCCATAAACAGCGCAAGTCCTGCTGTCATACCCGTTGCCTGCAGCCAAGCCAGCGGTTCATCAAACCTGAAATACTCCTGATAGCTAAAGTCGGCTCCATAGGGTTCTTGCCAGCCGTCGTAGAGGGCACTACTGCGGCGCACAATGCGCGTGTTCACAGGTCCCATAAAGAAAGGAGCAACCCAGGTATTGAGGTCTGGATCAAAAGACGGCAATAGGGGGTCACGGTTGCGGTCGATTGCGGGCTGACTGTGGTATTCAGGCGGATTCAATAGAAAAGGATCGGCCAACGGGCCTGTGCTTGCGGAATCATACAGATTAAAAGCAGATGCCAGAGTGCCTCCATTTAAGCCTCCAAACATCTGAAAATAGGCATTCACCTGCTGGCAAGGCACTCCCCATTCCTGCTGCAGGCGACGGACAACCAAATAAGTACCTAGATCAGACGGAACCGAATCAAAGCCACAGCAGGGAATAATGCGAGTGCCATCGGCTGCCGCCTGAGCGTGGTAGCGATCGATCAGCGTTCTGACCCAGGGCGTTTCTCCAGTGATATCCACGTAATGAGTTTTAAAGCGGACGCAGGCATCGACAAGGGCATTGCCATACAGAGCAAAAGGTCCGGCTGTGGTGAGCAGCACTCGCGTCTGAGAGACGATAGCATCGATCGCCTGCTGGTCTTGGCTGTCGGCAACCAGTACATCTACTGCTATCCCAATTTCTGCTCTCATAGCTTCTAGCTTTTGACGGTTTCGTCCGGCGATCGCCCAGCGTAGCTGTTCGGGGGAAGTGTGGCGGGCAAAGTATTGCACAGTTTGTTTGCCAACAAAACCACTAGCGCCATAGAGGACGACATCATAGGAACGATCAGACATTGAAGAGGCACTCCCGGCAATAGGACTACACTGGCAACTTTAGCTGAAGGTAATAAGGCTTCGCCTAAATTCGATTTGCCCCTTGCGGTCAGTTTTCCAGCTTTTCGGCAGGAGATGTCCTAAAGCAAATAGAATCAGAACTAGACGCGCTGAGTTTACCTCATGGGCACTCTAACCACCAACCAGACTGAAACGGGCTGCTTGCCGCTCTTGTCTAGCCAAAACCGAGGTTGGGAAAACATTCTGGTCGAGCAATTTCAGCACTCATCCGGTGAGGGAAAGACTCACTACACCGATGAACACGCGATCTGTCTGTCGCTGGCTTCCCGTCCCGTGCGCTTTCTGCAGATTAAGGGAGGCAAAACTCACTTTAGCCCGTATGGGAAAGGTGATATTGCTATCACGCCCGCCAAGATGCCGTTTTATGCCCGCTGGGATGGAGATGACCACTACTTGCAAATTCGGATCGCATCTCGTTTTATCCAGCAGGTTGCCCAAGAAGCACTTTCGCTGGATGCAGATCGGCTGGAATTAATCCCCGAATTTCGAACTCGCGATCCGCAGATCGAGTCGATCGGCATGATGCTGCTGACCGAGCTAAAACAAGAGAATTTAGGCGGAAAGCTTTACATTGCTTCACTCACCAATGTCCTGGCAGTGCATCTACTCAGACAATATGCAGCTGCCAAACCTAATCTTTGCGTTTACGAAGGCGGATTACCCCAAATTCAGCTTGCACAAGTCCTGGAATATATCAACGAGCACCTGGATCAAGACATCAAACTTGCTGATCTCGCTCAACTCTTGGGAATGAGCCAGTTTCATTTCAGCCATCTATTCAAGCAATCGATCGGCATCGCGCCTTACCAATACTTACTGCAGCAACGAATAGAACGGGCAAAGCATCTATTGAAACAAACCGATCGATCGATTATGGATATTGCTTTCCTATGTGGATTCAACAGCCACAGTCATTTGAGTAAGCAGTTCCGACAGCTCACAGGCGTGACACCAAGAGCCTACAGAACAAGTTAGTGTATATGGGGCGTACATAGATTAGCGGTATAGATTAGCGTACATACACAGGCGTTGAGGGTGCGCTTAGCGGCAGAAGCACAATGAAAGTAGCTCCCTGTCCTTCCCCTTGGCTCTCGACCTGAATCTCCCCGCCATGCAATTCGACCAATTGGCGTGCAATTGCCAACCCCAAACCTAATCCTCCATATTTGCGCGTATTTGAACTATCTGCCTGCCGGAAATAGTCAAAGATGTAGGGAAGATCTTCTGCCCGGATACCTTGTCCCGTGTCGCTGACTTGAATCTTTGCCGCATCATTTTGCTGCTCCAGTCGGATCTCAATCTGCCCCCCTTCCGGAGTGAATTTAACGGCATTCGAGAGCAGATTCCCCACGATTTGCCGCAGCCGATCGTTATCTCCAAAAACTCGTTCCACTGTATCGCTTAAGTAAGAGCCTAGCCGAATAGACTTAGCCGTTGCTTCTGGCTGCACGGCTTCAATCGCGGCTTCAACTACCGATCGCAGGTCAACGGGATGCTTATTCAACTGTAGTTCGCCGCGCAGGAGGCTGGAAATTTCTAGCAGGTTCTCAATCAGTTGAGTCTGTAGCCGGGCGTTGCGCTCGATCGTCTCTAAGGCACGAGCGGTAATGGATTCATCAAATTTGCGAGTTCGCAACGCCTCTGCCCAACCCAAGATGGAATTGAGGGGCGTGCGAAGCTCATGGGAGACGATCGACAAAAACTCGTCTTTCAAACGGTTGGCTTGCTCTAACTCTTCTGCCTGCCGCTGGATGGTACTCACAACAATTTCTAGCTCTCGTCGCCGCAGGCTCACTTCCTCAACTAGAGCTTCTAGATCGTGATTCTGGCTGGCTAGTTCCTGTTGCAACAAGTCTCTGACTCGCTTAATCGCAATCAAATTACCGACTCTTGCCTGTAGTTCCTCCACAGAAAAGGGCTTCATTAGATAGTCCTGCGCGCCTTGGCGCAACAGCTGCACGCGCAGCTCATCATCTGCTTTAGCCGTTAGCATGACAACGGGAGTGGTATCTAATTCTGAATGAGTTCGGATCTGCTGAACGAGCTGCCCCCCGCTGAGGTGCGGCATCATCACATCGCTCAGAATCAGATCGGGGTGGAGCGCGATTGCCCGTTCCAAGCCCTCTTGCCCATTGGCAGCCGTGATCGTGCGATACTCTGCTGCCAGCGTAGTTGTGATGAATTGATTCATCTCTGGGTTGTCCTCCACCACCAACACAAGGGGTTTCGAAGTTGCATCTTGCTGAGTGGAATTGCTTCTTTGTGCAACCGTGCGGAGTTCTTCGACTACCAGACTTGCAACGTCCTCACTCTCCCCTAACTCAACAGTGGAGGCAGCGTCACTCGTGACATTCACTCCAGCGGGTGCCATTAGCGGTAGCTCAACGGTGAATTGAGCGCCACCTTCTGGTGCATCAGCCACCTTAATCGTGCCGCCTTGTAGTTCGACAAATTCTTTGGCGATCGCCAAGCCCAATCCCGTACCACCAAAGCGACGCGTACTGCCGCCTTCCCCTTGGCTAAACCGCTCAAAGATGGTTTCCCGTAGCTCAACAGGAACACCCAAACCGCTATCCTGCACTGAAAGAATTACTCTACCTTGTGCAGCAGTTAAAGAGGCATCAGTTGAAGCAACCCCAGTTGAAGCAATCTCAGTTTGTCGGATGCTCAAGCTGCAGTGAACTGTGCCGCCATTGGGGGTAAATTTGAACGCGTTGGAAAGCAAATTGAGAAGGACTCGTTGCAGCTTTGCTCCATCCACTTGAGCGGGCAAAGACTCTGGGGCAGCGATGGTGAAGGCAAGGTGTTTTTCCTGTGCCAAGCCATCGAAGTTGGCAGCGGTGAGGCGCACGAGCTGAGCCAAGTCAACCAGCGTGTAGTTTGGCGTCATCCTTCCCGCTTCCAGCTTGGAAACATTGAGGAGATCGTTGACTTGCTTGAGCAATAGGCGAGCGTTGCGATCGACAATTTCTAGATCACGACGATCGTCTTGATTCAGCGCTCCCTGTTTAAGCAGCTTTTCAATCGGTCCCAAAATAAGGGCAAGCGGGGTTCGGAGTTCATGACTGACATTTGCAAAGAACTGAGTCTTTAGTTGATCAACTTCCTTAAGCTGGCTATTCAGCGCCTCTAGTTGATGGTTAGCAGTTTCTAAATGCAGCCGTCGCTCTTCTGAAAGTTTGGCAGAGGCAACCAAGGCTAAAGCCTGCGGAATGAGTAGCGGCAGAATCGCGGCTGTGGTGACAGAAGCGATCGCTGTTACTACTTTTAAAGCTCCAGACAGCCA
This sequence comes from Phormidium tenue FACHB-886, assembly GCF_014764505.1. Lineage (GTDB taxonomy): Bacteria > Cyanobacteriota > Cyanobacteriia > Elainellales > Elainellaceae > FACHB-886. Next base: position 237,791 of record NZ_JACXWX010000006.1, on the reverse strand, counting down.
ATAAGTCGGATGCCATAGCGTCCACACCTCCATGAAGTGGGTGGTGCCACAGGCGACAATGAAAGTGCCAAACGCCAAGAACATCCAGTGGAATGGGATTTGCTGGCGGGTTTTGTAGACCAGGTAAGCCAGAGTTGCTGAGATAACAACGTAGGCAAGGGCAATGAGTAAATCTGTGGTGACATGCAGCCATACCAGCCCCGGCTTCCACAGATAGCAGTGCCCATGGGGAATAAACCCGTTAACCGTTAACAGAGAGTTCCACCACTCTGGAAAGACCAACAGCAGTATGAGTGCAACACCAAACACTGCTGCACCAAAGCTAAGGTTATTTCGATTAATGCCTATCATCATCTGCCATCAGGAGCCAAGGGTCTTACCTAATTCTGTAATTATTTTTACTCGCAAGCCCACTAAATCAGCTTCACCTAGAGCAATTACACAAATATATGCAGTTATATAAATCGAACAAAAGTGCTGAGGCAGAGCCATAGCTATTGCCATTAAGCACAGAATATTTTCATAGACGCAGAGTCCCCACAAAAATATCCTCGTCCTCGCTGCTCTGGTGGTAGCTGTACGATCTTTGCTGCAGCTTTGGTCTCGATCGATCTTGCAATGGGCTAGCTCCTATTAGGAATTTTGCCTGAACTGTAAAAAGGTTTTGATTCTTTCCAGCAGATGATCAAGCTCGATCGGTTTTCGAATAAAGTCATTAGCACCCAGTGCTAATCCCTGTATGGCGTTAGCATCCTCATGAGCTGTCACCAGCAAAATCGGTATAAACGGGATGCTCTGATTCTGCCGGATCTGCTGGGTCACTTCGTATCCGTTCATATCTGGCATCATCACATCCAGCAGAATCAAGTCGGGCGGTAAATCTCTCACTTTCTCCAAGGCTGAACTACCGCTATCTGCTGTATCAACCTCGTATCCTTCTGCTTCCAAGACAGTTTGCAGCAGAAATAGGTTATCGCTGAGATCGTCTACTACAAGAATACGGAAAGCTGGGGAGGCACACACGGGAAGAAAAATAAAGAACGAGATCGACAGTAATTGCCTTGCCTATTTTTCCTCATCGCTAAGGCGGTCACCTCGTACTTTAGATAGAGGTTCATCCCTGCTGGCTCAAATCAAGTGCCAGCGGGGATGAGTAAATCCAGCTAGTGATGCAATAATTGCGCCAGCGTTGCCTTAGTGCCGCGATCGAACAAGCTCTGGAGCGCCACCGTAATCGACTCCACAAACGATTTGGACTGTGGCAAATCCTCCCCAAAAATCTCGGTGAGACTGAGTAAGGCGCTAGGGTCTGAAGTCCCTGCTCGCTGCCTCAGGATATCTGCCATTGGATCGTCAATGCCGATCGTCTGGCCTTGATCGTCCACACCTGCAAGATAGCGGAACCAGGCCGCAACCACTAAGCCGAGATATTGCACAGATTTGCCCTGCTGAAGGCGATCGCGCACCGAGCCCAACACGAATTTAGGCATCTTTGCCGCACCATTCAGGCAGAGGCGAGGCAGCTGGTCTTGGATTTTCGGGTTCGCAAACCGTTCAATCAGAGTTTGCTTATACTCCGTCAAATCCATTCCCGGTACGGGCTGCAGCGTGGAGGTGACTTCTTCCATCAGGTTGGCGATCGCTCCCCGAAACAGCGGATCGCCCATCACTTCATGCACATAGTGATAGCCTGCTAATTCGCCGAGATAGCCGATCAGCAGGTGGCTAGCATTCAACAGGCGAATCTTGATCAGCTCATAGGCATGCACGTTATCTGTGAACTGCACGCCAACTTCTTCCCAGGCAGGTCTTCCCGCACAGAATTGGTCTTCAATCACCCACTGGATGAACGGCTCCGTGACAACCGGAAAGCCATCCTCAATGCCAAACTGGTCAGTCACCATAGCGCGATCGGCGTTAGTGGTTGCTGGCGTAATTCGATCCACCATGCAGTTAGGAAACGCAACGTTTTCCCTAATCCAGTTCGCTAAAGCTGGATCGCGCAGCTCAGCAAATGCCGTCACCATCTTGCGGGCAATATTGCCATTGCCCTGCAGGTTATCGCACGACAGGATCGTGAAGGGCGCGAGTCCCTGCTGGCGGCGCCGATCGAGGGCTGCTGCCAAAAAGCCATAGGTGCCGATCGGCTGGTCGGGGTGCTGCAAATCATGCTGAATCGTCGGGTGATTTGCATCAAATTCACCGCTGCCTTCGATGTAGTAGTAGCCGCCTTCGGTAATGGTAAGCGTGACGATGCGGCACTCCGGTGCAGCAAGAGCATTAATCACAGCCTGCCGATCGTCAGGAGCGTACAGATACTTCTGAATTGAGCCAATCACTCTCGCCCGATCGCCTGCTGCCGATCGTTCTACCAGGGTATACAAGCAGTCCTGCGACTGCAGGGCATCGCGCATTTTTTGATCCCATTCCAGCAGCCCAACCCCGCAAATTCCCCACTGTCTATCAGAACTCTGATGAAAATAATCGTCTAGATAAACAGCCTGATGCGCGCGATGAAACCCACCCACGCCTATATGCACAATCCCATTCGTGACAGTGTGGCGATCGTACTGCGGCACCCGAACGTTAGATAACTGAGACAGAACCGATTCTGTCAGTCTGAGAGAATGTTTACTGTTGATCATTGCACTGCTTCTGGAACCGAAGAATAATGAGTTTTGGCAATTGCTTCTCCCTGCAGATTGAACAGGTGGCAGACCTCGCCATCAACTTGTACAGAAACGCGATCGTGCAGCTGATTGGTATTGTTACCCTCTGCTTGCACTATCAGGCTGTCACCGCCCTCTGATTGGAGATGGAGATAGGTTTCGCCACCCAAGCGCTCAGCCACCAAAATCTCGCCCTGCACAGTGCCACCATGATGAGTGAGCCGCAGATGTTCCGGACGAACACCTAGCGTTACGGCATCGCCAATAGAGAGAGAGCCGGGCTGCACAGGCACAGTAACCGTTGCCCGATTTGCCAACTGCACAGTCGTGCCCTCAAATGCATTGATGCCTGTTACCGTTGCCGGCAAGAAGTTCATCTTGGGCGAGCCAATGAACCCTGCCACAAACAGGTTGCGGGGGTGGTGGTACAGATCCAGCGGGGAACCGACTTGCTCAATTAATCCGCCCTGAAGCACGACGATCTTATCTGCCAGCGTCATGGCTTCGACCTGATCGTGAGTTACGTAGATCATGGTGGCTTGCAGGCTATCGTGCAGCCGCGCTAGCTCAATTCGCATCTGCACCCGTAGCGCCGCATCCAGGTTAGATAGCGGCTCATCAAACAAAAACACTTTGGGATTGCGGACGAGCGCCCGCCCGATCGCCACTCGCTGCCGCTGTCCGCCCGATAGCTCTCTGGGCTTGCGTTCTAGCAGGTGCTCTAGCTGCAAAATTCTGGCAACCTCCTGCGCTTTTTGGAGCCGCTGCGCTTTGGAAATGCCAGCCAGCCGCAAACTAAACGCCATATTCTCGGCAACCGTCATATGTGGATACAGCGCGTAGGTCTGAAACACCATTGCTAAACCGCGATCGGACGCCGGAATATCATTGGAGCGAGCGTTATCAATCAGCAGATCGCCAGCGGTAATTTCCTCTAGTCCAGCAATCATGCGCAGCAACGTTGATTTGCCACAGCCAGACGGGCCCACAAACACAACAAACTCATGATCTTTGATATCCAAGTCAATGCCTTTGAGTACCTCAGTCTCCGCATATCGCTTGCGAATATCTCTCAAGGTCACAGTTGCCATAAATGCTCCTTTTAAAGGGTGATGTAAACTTCAGCGAATAGGTGGAGTAAAGTCTTTAAAGTTCAAAAAAGTTCAAAGTTCGTCGCGTGGATATGATGGCTACAGTCAGGCAGGCTGCCTGTGTAACTCAGCACTCAATTCCACCTACTTCACAGCGCCGAAGGTGAGACCGCGCACCAGCTGCCGTTGGCTTATCCAGCCAAAGATCAAAATGGGGGCGATCGCCAGGGAAGAAGCGGCAGAAAGCTTCGCCCAGAATAGCCCCTGGGGACTGGAGAACGAAGCGATAAACGCCGTTAATGGAGTCGCGTTTGTCGTGGTTAGATTCAAGCTCCAGAACGCTTCGTTCCACGCCAGGATGATGGAAAGTAGCGCGGTTGAGGCAATACCCGGAAGCGCCAGCGGCAACAGCACATAGAGCAGTTCTTGCCTGGTTTTTGCACCATCCATGCGACCCGCTTCTAGAATATCTTTGGGTACATCTTTGAAGAAGGTATAGATCATCCAAACGGCGATCGGCAGATTAATCAAGGTGTAGATCAAGATTAACCCGATACGGGTATCTAACAAGCTGGAGTCGCGGAACAAAATATAGATAGGAACCAGAACACCCACAGACGGCAACATTTTGGTTGAGAGCATCCACAGTAGCGTGCTTTTTGTTCGCTTGGTGGGAAAGAACGCCATCGCATAAGCAGCAGGAATCGCCAGCAGCAGCACCAGCAGCGTTGAACCCACGGAAATAATGATGCTATTTTCGGCAAACCTGAAATAATTGGCGCGCTCTTGGATGGTGGTATAGTTCTCTAGCGTGGGCTGAAAGAAGAACTGCGGAATTGACGCAACGGCAGCCACTTCGGTTTTAAAACTGGTGAGAAACATCCACAGAATGGGGAAGAACAGAATCAGCGCAACTGCCCAGCCCAGCAGCGAGATTAAGAGCTTTTGGTAAGGTTTACGTGCCATCTTAGGTATCCAAATTACGAGCGACTGAACGCATCAGGAAAATCGCCACAATGTTTGCCAGCACAACGGCAATCAATCCACCTGCTGAAGCACCACCGACATCAAACTCCAGTAGCGCCCGCATATAGATCAGATAAGCCAGATTTGTGGTTGCCAACCCCGGCCCTCCTGCCGTCGTTACAAAAATTTCGGCAAAGATAGTCAAGAAGAAGATCGTCTCAATCATCGCCACGACCGCAATTGCCCGACCCAGATGCGGTAGCGTAATGAATCGGAAGATGGAGATCGCTTTGGCTCCATCCATCCGTGCCGCTTCGACCTGCTCGTCATCCAGTGATTGAATGGCAGTCAGCAAGATTAGCAGCGCAAACGGCAACCATTCCCAGGACACAATCAGAATGACTGAGAACAAAGGATATTGGGCGAACCAGTCGATTGCTCCCAAACCCAGCGAACGGGTGATGAACGCAAAAAAGCCGTTGACGGGATGCATCAACAGGTTCTTCCAAATCAAGGCGCTGACCGTCGGCATCACAAAGAAAGGGGAGATCGCTAAGACACGAGCGATGCTGCGTCCCCAAAATTCTTGATTAAATAAAACGGCTAGGAGAGTCCCTAGCCCAATGGTGATTGCTAAAACAGAGCCTACTAAAACCAGCGTGATACCGATCGAAGTCCACAGCGAGCCATCGCTGAGAAGACGGGTAAAGTTATCAAAACCAGCAAATCCTTGGAGGTCAGGATTGATGAGATTGTACCGCTGAAACGAAAACCAGACGGTCATCGCGAGCGGCACAATCATCCACAGCAAAAGTGCGATCACCGAAGGTGCGACCAGCGGCAAGGTACTTGCCTGCCGCCTAGATCTGCGCGAGGTGCGCGGCGTTTTCGGATCTTGTAAAACGGCTGAAGAAGACATGGCAGAAGATTAGAAGACTGAGATCCAAGCAATTCATACGCCGTATGAAGCACGACGCATGAATTGCCTAAGGTTTACTTAATGTAGCCAGCACTTTTCATGGTGTTTGTGGTCGCAGCTTGAGCTTGCTGTAAGGCTTGGTCTACAGAGACCTGACCCGTCAACGCCGATGCCAGCGTTTGACCCACCTGTGTACCGATCGCCTGGAACTCTGGAATACCGACAAATTGAATGCCTACATAGGGTTTGGTCGGGGTTTGACCAGGAGTTGCAGATTCGATCGACTTCCGCACGATATCAGCGAAGGGAGCTGCCTTTTTGTACTCCGGATTCGCATAGGTCGAGGCACGTGTACCTGGTGGTACAGCAATCCAACCGTTTTGCTGAGCTACAAGCTGGATATAGTCTTTAGACGTTGCCCACTCCACAAATTTTTGGGCAGCATCAGGCGATTTAGACGTACTCGGAATGGCAAGTGACCATGCCCACAGCCAGTTAGAGCCATTCGGCGTCGTTTGCACAGGTGCACGGGCAAAGCCAACTTTATCAGCCACCTGTGACTCTTGAGGATTAGACAGCAGACCCGCTGCAACGGTGGCATCCACCCACATGCCACACTTGCCCGTTGAGAACAAAGCCAGGTTCTCATTAAAGCCGTTAGAGCTAGCTCCAGGCGGACCATATTGTTTCAATAGGTTAACGTAGTCACTAACGGCGCTACGCCATTGAGGGCTGGTGAGTTGCGGGTTCCAGTTGGCGTCAAACCACTGTCCGCCGTAGGTATTCACCATGGTGCTGACGAATGCCGTATTCTCTCCCCAACCGGGTTTCCCACGCAGGCACATCCCGTATACACCCTCGTTCGGATTGTGGATTCTACCTGCCCACTCGCTGATTTGTCTGTAGGTAGGCTGTTCTGGAACCGTAATGCCCGCTTGCTGAAATAGATCCTTGCGGTAGTACAGCATGGAACTCTCGCCATAGAAGGGCAGCGCATAGAGCTTGCCTTCATAAGACAGCCCTTCGCGGACGGGTTTGAGAATGTCATTCGCGTCATAGTTGGCAGAGAACTGATCAAACGATTTCAACCAGCCGCGTTTGCCCCAGATCGGCGCTTCGTAGGTGCCGATCGTCAGCACATCGAACTGTCCGCCTTTGTTGGCAATATCGTTTGTCACACGCTGACGCAGCACATTCTCTTCCAGCACCACCCAGTTAAGACCAATATTGGGATTAGCTTTTTCAAATTCGTCAGATAACTTTTGCATCACCACCATATCGGCGTTGTTAACCGTGGCGATCGTCAATGTGGTTTTTCCGTCAGCTTGTGTCGTTCTATTGCCCGAACAGGCATGCAGCTGAACTAGAAAAAAACCAACGCAAAGTGCAATAAAAAACCTTGCGAAGCGGGGTATACGCATCGCATCACTCCTTTCTTTAAGAAGAATGTTGTTAAGTTTGATTAAATACTCAAACCTTGAACAAATGCTCAATAATCTAAGAATATATCGATCTCGATGAAAATTCTGAAAAGCAGCAGGATATTTGCAATATTTATTTACCAACAGCGGCAAAAGGAATCGCAGAAATGACAGCTCAAACAGGCACAGCTAAAGCAACCTACGACTTTGCAGGCAAAACGATTCTAATTACAGGAGGTGCGGGAGATATTGGACAGGCTACTGCTCAGCGATTTGCCAGCTATGGCGCAGCGATTGTGCTATTGGATCTAAACGAAGCCAAACTCTCAGAAGCTGCTGCTGCACTGGAACTGCATCAGGTTCCACTTGCTACCTTTCGCTGCAATGTTACCGATCCAGATGAAGTCACTAAAGCCTTCGATCGCGCTGTCAGCCAGATCGGACGCATTGACTATGTGTTCAATAATGCTGGTTATCAAGGTGTTTTTGCCAAAACCGAGGACTATCCGGCTGAAGATTTTCAAAAGGTAATCAGCATTAACGTCGTTGGGGTCTACCACGTGCTGCAAGCCGCGGCCACCCATTTGCGAGATGCGGGCGGCGGGGCGATTGTCAATATGGCTAGCCATGCAGGCGTCGTTGGTCCGCCAAATATGTTGGCTTATGCAGCATCCAAATTTGCCGTAATTGGCATGACGGAGACCGCAGCTAAAGATTTAGCTCCGTTTAAAATCAGGGTGAATGCCCTTTCGCCTGCTTTAATCGGCCCGGGTTATATGTGGACTCGGCAGACCGAATTGCAGGCAGCCACGAACTCACAGTACTTCGACCCCGATCCAAAAGTCGTAGAGCAGCAGATGATTAACTCCGTGCCCATGCGCCGTTTAGGAAGCTTGGCAGAGGTTGCTAGCGGCGTCGCATTTTTAATGAGTGAGGAAGCTAGCTACATCACAGGATTCAACCTTGAGGTGACGGGCGGAATATCGTGAGATCGCCGTTGCTAACTGTAATATAATTTGGGCAATTAATCGCTCTTCTGATAGATGCTCATTTGATAGCTGCCCATTTTCAAAATGGTTTTTCAGGTGCTATAAACCTTACACCCCTCACCCTTATGAGCAGACCTGAGCCATGACTAACTTCTCCTCAGACCGTCGCGATCGCAAGCTAGATCTGGCAGCTCATGCAGCCTGGCTTTACTATATTGCGGGCAACACGCAAGACGAAATTGCCGTCAAGCTGCAGGTGTCGCGGCAGGCTGCCCAGCGACTGGTCGCGCTAGCGGTAAACGAAAAGCTGATTAAATTTCGCCTCGATTATCCGCTGAGTGGATGTATTGAATTGGCGGAGGCATTGCGCGATCGCTGGGAGCTAGCCTTGTGCGAGGTCGTGCCCGATGCAGGCGACACGCTCAACGGGATTGGTATTTGCGCGGCAACCTATCTGGAAACCTATCTCACCGCACGCACCCCGGTTGTACTGGCGCTCTCTTCAGGACAGACTTTGCGAACTATGGTCGATCAAGTTCCGTTGATGAACCAGCCGCACCACAAAATTGTCTCCATCTTGGGCAACCTGTCGCACTACGGGCTGGCAGGTCGGCATGAGGTGATCATGCGGCTATCCGATCGGGTGGGCTCTCAGGCCTATCCCGTACCAACGCCCGTAGTTGCCACCAGCGTAGAAGAACGGCAGCTATTGCAAACGCAGCGATCGTTCATTGCCGTTAAAACGCTAGCAGAGCAAGCAAAGGCAACTTTTGTAGGGATTGGGCAGGTCGCCTGGAATGGTCCGCTGCATCAAGAAGGATTTATCAACGATCAGGAAGTGGCAGAATTGATCGAACTAGGCGCAGTCGGAGAAATTGCAGGCTGGGCGTATGATTCGCACGGAACGCTGATTGCAGGAGGAACCAATAGCCGAGTTGCCAGCGTCCCGCTGGAGCAGCCTGCCCAGCGGTTGGTGATTGCTGTGGCGGGCGGGCTGCAAAAAGCAGACTCAATTCACGCAGCGCTGCAGGGTAAGTTGATTAACGGATTGATTACCGATCAAACGGTAGCCCAAGCGATTCTTTCAAAATCCAACGATTGAATGAACATTTCAATACTTGTGCTATAGCAGAAAACATATTCTAAGAAATAATACGATGAATGAAGTAGCGATCGGTTTAGATCTAGGCACAAGTGGCGTTCGAGTCATCGCTGTGAATCTGCAGGGAAAGGTTGTGGTGCAGGCGACTCGTAGCTACCCGCTGCTGAGCCCTCAGCCCGGATGGACAGAGCAAGATCCTGCAGCTTGGGTGGAAGCGAGTTTTGCTGCGCTAAGCGAAGTGGCGCAACAGCTAGCAGGCTACACGCCGATCGCTTTGGGGCTGTCGGGTCAGATGCACGGCATGGTAGCGCTGTCTGCTGACGGAACCGTTGTTAGACCGGCAATTCTTTGGAATGATCAGCGGACTGAACGTGCTGTCGTTGAAATTGAGACGATCGTGCCCCGCCCCACTCTCATCCAACGGACAGGCAATCGAGCCGTAACGGGCTTTCAGCTGCCGAAACTGATTTGGCTACGGCGAGAAGAACCTCAGGCTTTTGCCCAAACTCGCACTGTGCTGCTGCCAAAAGATTATTTGGGCTACGTGCTGACGGGCAATCGGGTCACGGAACCTTCGGATGCATCGGGGACGGGCTGTTTGCAGCTCAGCACACGCCAGTGGGATACCGAAATTCTGCAGGCAGTCGATCTCGATCCAGCCCTGTTTCCGCAGGTAATAGAGTCTACAGCGATTGCCGGACAGCTCAAGCCTGAAATTGCCGCGCGGATTGGCTTTCCGGCAGGCTTACCTGTTGTAGCTGGAGGCGGAGATAATGCGGCAGCGGCGATCGGCGTTGGCATTTCATCGGCACATCTGCAGCAAGGCAGCATCAGCTTGGGCACATCTGGCGTGATTTTTGCTCCCGTAGAGCAGCCTATTCCTGACCCTGAAGGACGGGTGCACCTGTTTTGCCATGTAGACGGTGGCTATCACCTGCTGGGTGTCACCCTGGCAGCAGGTGGATCGCTGCGCTGGTATCACGATACTTTTGCGCCAAGCTCCACCTACAGCGAATTAATGAACTTGGCTGCGCAGTCGCCTGCCGGTTCGCAGGGCGTTTTGTTTTCGCCGCATCTAGCGGGAGAGCGGACACCCTACCTCGATCCGGAAGCCCGGGGAGCCTGGGTCAATTTGGCCCTCGCGCATAGCCAAGCCGATCTGGTGCGATCGCTCTTAGAAGGCGTAGCGTTTAGCCTGAAGCTGGTGCAAAAGGTAATGGCTCCCCTCTCCTCGCTAGATACTTTAATCGCCACGGGAGGCGGAGCAAAATCAGCCGTTTGGCTAGAAATCTTAGCTGATGTTCTAGAGATGACACTCGTAACGCCGCAAGCTGAAGAAGGTGCAGCTTACGGGGCTGCTCTGCTAGCAATGGTTGGAGCTGGTGTGTATCCAAAAGTCGATCAGGGTCTCAAGCTTCTACCGGATACTGCAAAGTCGATCCAGCCGAATTCCAATCCAGTCTACGCCAAGCGGTTTGCCCAGTTTGAAACCCTCTATGAGGCGCTGAAAGCTGTGAGATAACCCAGAGCCACCCAGTCTATAAAAAAGACTTGCTACGCGAGTCTCTCACAGATTTCAAGTGAGGCAGCCCCAGACAAATCATCTAACGCTGCCAAACTGAGGGCTGGAGCTGCCGCAAAAACATCAGCGTCTGCTGATAGCTCGCCTGATCGCCCTGCTGACCAAATAGCTGAGCGGCTTTGCGGAGATCTGCAACTGCCGCTGCTCGATCGCCCGTTTCAGCATAGAGCAACCCCCGATTGCCGTATGCCCCTGCTAGCTCGGGGTTAAGCCGAATTGCTTCGCTGTAGTCTTCGATCGCCCCTGCTGCGTCGGCTTGCTCAGTTCGGGCTTTTCCCCGGTTATAGTAGGCATCGGCATTGTCGGGCGCGACAGCGATAGCACGATCAAAATCGCGGATCGCCTGCTCCAAATTGCCCTGAACCGCATAAACGACACCCCGACTATTGTAGGCAGCCGCATAGTTTGGATCTAGCTCGATCGCCCGATTTAGGCTAGTGAGTGCCACCGAGGGATTATCTAAATGGGTTTGAGCCTCTCCCAGATTGAAGTGGGTTTCGGCATTATCTGGAGCCAGTTTTGCTGCCTGTTGAAAATCGGCGATCGCCTGAGTAATCTCATTCAGGTCGTGATAGGCAATACCACGATGGAGAAAAGCTTGTTCAGAAGTGGGATCGGCTTGAATTGCTTCCGTGTAGCTCCGGATTGCGTCCTGATATTTCCCTTGCTGCGCTAGTTCACGACCGTGGTTGAGCAACGCTTCGGCTGAATCGGTACGTCTGCTTGCTACCCTTTCACTTGGCAAATACTGAGCGAGCTGAGCTAGAGCGGGCTGAGCTGGAGCGGGCAGGGCAGTACCTATCAAAATATTCATTCCCAGGAGGGCGATCGTGCCATAGCGCAGAACCATCTTGTTTCCCTCTGTAACATTACTGATCTATGAGCATATTAACCCAGCAATCTAAGATTTCTTGAGGCAGAACACGCGAAGCACGCTCCAGCCCCAAAATTCTAAAACTACGGGACTTCAATCAATCTCAGGCTTATATAGCGCTACGTACACAGATTCGGAACATTCTTTTTGTGTAAAAGGATTTAATCTAAGCGCGAAGCAATATAATATCGCTTCGCGCTCATATCGCTCATATGAAGAACGATTTTTGCTGTGGGTCGCGTGCACAGTACATCTCCATCGGCTTCAGTGGACTCAGTGTTGCGCGTCGTCTTGTTTTTCCTGGGTCTGTAACTCTTGCAGGTAATCCTCTAGCCGATCGAGGCTTTCCTCCCAGGATTGGCGATACTGTTTGAGCCAGCCATCAACATCTTTAAGCGGTTCCGTATTGAGCTGGCAGGGTCGCCACTGAGCCTCTCGACCTCGCGTAATCAGCCGAGCACGCTCCAGCACCTTGAGATGCTTGGAAATGGCAGGAAGGCTCATGTCGAAGGGCTTAGCTAATTCAGTAACCGATGCCTCACCCTTGGCAAGATGAGCCAGGATGGCACGCCGTGTGGGATCAGCAAGGGCGGCAAAGGTGACGCTCAGTTGATCAGAAGACATTTGAACTTAACCGCGCAGTTAATTAACTATTAGGCTAAATATACCATTTAAAAATGTCAAGTGCCGATTTAATGCAATAGCTAGCTATTGCATTAAATCGGCGCCCACAAAAATGTTAAGACTAAGAGAGCGGAGCTTTGAAGTTCCACTCTAGAGTGGTCAGTCTATTGGTTGTACCACTGTTTTCGCCATTGCTCCATTTGTTCGATCTCCTGCTGCTGGCTGGTGATAATCTCTTGTGCTAGCTGCTTGATCTCCGGGCGATCGCTCTTTTCTTGCGCCTGTTTTGCCATATCGAGCGCGCCCTGATGGTGTGGAATCATTGCGTTGATGAAGCGCAAATCGAACTCTGCGTCAGCCGCACCTAGATCGCCCTCCATCATCATGCTAGAGCGCATCTGCTCGGTCATGGGCACGTCCGTCTTTTTCTGCGCGTCATACATCACAGAATCAGCGCTGGCGTTGGCATACCAGGATTTTCGCCAAGTTTGCAGCTCTGAAATTTCTTTTTCTTGGGCATCGATGATCGCTTGAGCAAGCTGCTTAATTTCCGGGCGCTGAGATTTTTCGAGCGCTTCCTGCGCCATGACAACGGCTCCCTGATGGTGTGGAACCATGCCATCGATAAAACGCAGATCAAACGTTGCATCTTTGGGTCCCAAATCCATGCTCATGGAGCCGTGATTCATCCCGGGCATGGTGCTGTGATCCATATTGCCGTGATCCATATTGCCGTGATCCATGGTGCTGTGATCCATGCCCGGCATCGGGTTTTGGGCTGTCTCTTGTGGAGCTTGTTCACCAGCAGCTGGATTAGTAGACGTGTTGCAGGCAGTGAGCGGCAGCACTCCGGCAAGAACAACAGCCAATAAGGGAGTTCTCAGTTTCATAATCTTGCATTGTTTACGGGGGTATCTATTTCAGCATGGCAGGCAATGATGAAATCAGATAAAATCTAACTGCTTTGCCCAGCTTCTGTCATGCAAATCTGGCTGAAAAGAGATTTCCGAAGCTTAAGCACCAGTACAGTTAGCCTAGTTGCCTGGTTCTCTCATGCCCGCACAGAACCTGAAGTCTCGCTATATGCTTTTGGCTCAGCTAGGTGTTGTTTGTTCCGTAGATCCTCAAAAAACAAGATTGCTGCAGCTAGCTCGGATGGCTTCTTCTGCGGAAACTCTTTCTCCAGGAGATCGATCGCCTTTGCAAAAAAATCTCGACAGCCTGTATTACAAAACCCAACTACATTACCTTCATACAGGGTAAGTGAATCTGGATCGATCGGCTCTCCTGACCAAGGACAGTTCGCATTGATAGACTCTTCAATCTTTAGAGTTCTTCCACTTTTTGGATCAATACTAGCCATAGTTTGAATTCCTTTTCGAATGCAACCGATATCTATTTCAAACCGTTCATCAGGGTAGCCCAAAACCTGGCTGTGTCTATTGCGAAATTTGGGTTTCCAACTGCAGCGGATTGCGAAGCTCTACCAAATCTAGCCAAGCATGGCACACATTTCGACAAAAGGCTTTTGATTCAGCCAAATAAGCTTTTACCTGTTGCGACAGCTGTGTTGGAAAATCAGGATAATTTTGCTGAAGATAGTCCTTTGCGTAATTGAGCCACCCCTGCAAGATGACCTCATCTACTTCAAGATGGCATTGGAAGCCATAAATATTGTCATGAATTCGATAAACCTGATTCTGACAAGCCTGCCCAGTCATCAGCAGCGTTGCATCATTTGGTAGATCAAAGGTGTCAAAATGCCACTGCATCAGGTGGATAGATTCAGGGCAGTGCTTCAGAACAGGATCATTGGCGATCGCAGCTTGAACCGGGTGGAGCTGCGTAAATCCAAGCTCCATAACATCATGAGGGTAAACCCGTCCTCCAAAGGCTCTGGCAACCAGTTGCGCTCCTAAACAGACACCTAAGACAGGCTTGTGTACCTCATAAAACGAATGCACCAGCCGAATAACTTCTCGCAGGTAGGGATACTGCTGATCATCCGCGGCATGCATCGGTCCACCCAGAATGATCAGACCGTCAAAGGAGTGTATCTGTGCAGGTAGCGAGTCCCCTTCAACGGGCAGCAGAACTTTTGCCTGCACGTTTCGCTCGACAAGGCACTCACCCAAAACAGAGAGGGGATCAAGCCGATCATTTTGAATCACCAGTAGGTTCATCGCTTTATCCATCAATTTTCCTTGAGCATATCTCATCTAGCGATGGAGATGGACATGCTGGGTGGAATCAATTGCGTCGAAATACTGACCGTGAAAATCGAAGGGAAGATGGTAAGGTAACTCCGCTCTAGCAAGTTCGCTGAACGACTGAGCATCTAGTACCAGCAAGAATGAATTCTCTGCTTGCGCATCCAATACAACCGCTAGAATTACTCCTTCATCCTCCATCGAGGCACCGGGCGCTGCCACAAAGACGGGTTCACCGGGATAACAGTTGGGCGATCGCCAAATCCGAGCCGTTCTATTTTGAACATCGGCTTTAACAAGCTGATCAATAAAGTTACCTGGCTGCGAGTTGCCCACTCCGTAAACAAATTGATAGGGGTGCGTATTGCATCGCTGGTAGTTGATTCGGGTTAGCTCAATGGGTTCCTGAGATAGCACTTCATAGCTAGCGATCGCTTCGTTTAAAGGAATCCGATAGCGACGCAGTTCTCCCGCTGCGATTACCCGATCGGGATGATGCAGCAGCGGCTCCAGATACAAAGATTGAATCACGGAAGAATCGGGATAGGCCACCAGATCCACCATGATTTCGTCATTCTGCTCAAAGGCATTTACATGATGAAAGGCAAAAAATGACTCGCTCTGGCAGGAATGTACAACGCTGCCATCCTTCTTGCTGATTACCAAAAAGCGAGTTCCCTGCTCCGGTTTCCAACGGTAGTTCTCAATGATCGGCTTGCCGCTCAACAAAAGACTGAGGCGATTGAGAACCAGCGGAAATTCTGCGATGATGATGTAGTGTTCCGTCATGCCGAAGGTGTGCATGTAAGCGGGTTGCTTCACAGGCACAGAGCCAACTAGCTCCCGCTTGTTTGTGTGGGCATCCATGCGGTAAATGCTGTAGCTGCATTGGGGAACGAGGTTAACCAGATAGCTGTAGACAGCATTTTCCCGAAAATCGAAGTGAGGATGGGCGGTGGTAATTTGCCCTGGAACCTGATCCTGATAGTCGAATCGCTCGATCGTGCTGAGGGTGGCTGGATCAAAGACAATCGGCATGGGAGATTCGGTCACAGAAATGAAGCGATCGCCCTGCAGGGTAATATTCACCGTGGCATTATCCGTCAGGCGGGGCAGTGGATCGCGGAGCCGCTCTAGAAGCGAGTGGCGAGCGGTGGTGCCAAATTCACTTCTGCTGATTTTGCCTTTGGACTGTGCTTCCTGGTAAGCCTGACTTTCGAGAAAGCGGTTGGTGAAAGAAACCTGTCCATCGGCGAATGAGAATTTGCGGAGCATGGCAAGTCCATCAAACCAGTGATGGTAGGATTGTTTGCCCACCTCAAAGGTTCCGGGCCCAGTGCGGATCAGGCTCCCTTTCAGCCACTCAGGCAAACTGCCTTGGATCGGCAGCGCATTCATTTCACCTTCCTGATTAGCGGCTGAGAAGCCAAGCTGGTAATTGGCGATCGCCATAAAATTCCTCGCTACAAATTTTCTGGAGCGGAAGCATGCAAAAGGCGTTTCTTCTACCCGCAGACTAGACGTTCTGGCTAACTCTGATCATTGCAGCGTATCAAAAGAAAATTAACAGTTTGCCGCAGGTTAGATTTTTTCCATCACATAAGGCAGGAAAGCCTGTCGCACTTCCGAGGCACCCCGCAGGCTCGGCTCGATCGTTGCAGTAAACCAGGAGGGATCGCCCGTCAAAAAGTGAGCATGAAGATCGACGAACTGCCCAGAACGACTGGCGATTTCTTCAATTGTCTTGTTCATTCGCTGGAGGTTTTTGCGGGCGATCGCGGGGTCAACGCCTGAGAAATTTCGCTGGTCATCTCCCAAGGTGGGATCATACACGCTGCCCAGCAGCACCGGGCGAATCGGCAGCGCCTGCACGAATGCGTCTAGCGCGTTGGCAAAAGCCGCCATGCCTGCCCCGGTATCCTGAATCAATCCACGCAGCAGATCGTTGCCACCAACTGTGATTAATGCAATGGCTTGTTCGTCAGTTCGCAATCCTTGCGCTTGAGCAGGTAGCCCATCTACCGTTGCCCCATCGCGAGCCCGATGTTCGAGACGGGCAGGTCTGTGGGAAACAAGGTCTTGCCCCTGAAAGTCGGGAAACAGGCGATCGTCGTTTTGGACGAGGAGTTGCCCTGGATGAACGCCGAATTCGTTGTATCGCCCACAGTCTAAAATTGAGTCACCAAATGTGTATAGCGTCAGCATTGTTTGTTCCCGCTGGTTGCAGCCCAAGATCGTCAGGACGCTTGCCCCGCCAATGGCTTGCATAAATCGTCGTCGTGTCGATCGAACCGGAGCCATCACCTTTTCCTCTTTGTTCGACGCTAGCATTGGAAAATGGCAAAGAGACCGATCAGAAGATGGATTTACGATTTGCAGCGCTCAATACAGAGAAACCGGTTGCGCTAATCGGCAGCCACCTTGCTCGTGAGCTAAGAGAGTTTCAGCTAGTGCCGATCGTCACAGGCAAACACAATTCCTCATTTTGGGTAGTTGCTGGACAAAATCGCTGGGTTTTGCGGGTGGCTCCACCTGATTCAACTGGGCTGCTGTTTTACGAACGCCAGATGATGCGCCAAGAGCCATCGCTGCACGAACTCATCCGCTCACGCACAGCCATTCCTGTGGCTGAAATCATTACCGCTGATTTCACTCGCGTTCACCTCGATCGAGATTATCTATTAATGAGCGCTTTGCAAGGCATTCCGCTAAGCGATGCTGCCCTCAGCGCTCCTCAGCGGGAGCAAACTCTGCAGCAAGTGGGCTCTTACCTGCGACAATTGCATGAGCTGACGGCTCCTGATTGCCTCGGAATTTCAACTTATGGCTACATCGGTTCACATCACCCCATGGAGCCCCAACCCATCTGGGCAGAAGCGTTTCGCGTTATGTGGAATCTGCTGCTGGATGATGTGGTTGCCAGCAGATGCTATACCCCAGACGATCGCCAACTTATATCCAATCTTTTGGAGCAGCATATCACTCACTTTAACTACACAGATTCCCCTCGTCTGCTCCATATGGATGTTTGGTCGCAAAACATTTTGGTCGATATAGCCGGAAATGCAACCGGATTAGTAGACTTCGATCGTGCTCTTTGGGGCGATCCTGAAATCGAGTTTGCTGTGCTGGACTATTGTGGAATTAGCGAGCCTGCTTTCTGGCAGGGGTATGGTCAAGCGCGAGACCAGTCGAACGCTGCTCAGATTCGGCAGCGGTTCTACCTGCTGTACGAGCTGCAAAAGTATATGCCGATCGCCGTTTGGCGAAGGCAGGATCCCCAAAGGGCGTTGTATTTCAAGCAGAAAAGTCTAGCGTTGGCAGCCGATTTGCTCTAGTGTCACCAGGTTAGCCAAAGCTAGATTGGCTTTAAATCTATAGGCGTAACGGTCACAGTTTGAGTTTCTGCGTCGATCGCTGTCTTCGCCAGTCCAAACTGCTCAATCACCCAGGCATTCGTAGTCAGGTGAAGACTGATTTCAGCAGCTCGATACTGGCTCGGCTCGGAGGCTAACGCCGCTGGCAGGAGCAGCTGATCGGCTAAATGAACGTCAACAGGTGCGCCGTTGGCGTGGAAATTTACAAGCTCTTGCGTGGCGATCGCAGCAACCTCTTCGGCAGGCAATCCAATTTTTCCGACTGCCCCAAAGCCCGTTCGCGCATGCTCATACTCTGCTGCCAAAAAAATGCCCGCTCCCGGACCTACACCCCGTTCTCGTCGTGGTTGCACCTGGGCTTTTAGCTGCGCCTGCGTCAACAGATTCTCTGCCCGACTTGCCATCCGCTGCGGGATATGAGACGGCAGTTCCGTGACGATCGCCAACCCCTTAACCTGCTGCAAGGCTCCCCGCTCCAGTAAATCAATCCCGCTTAACGAACCCACGCCACCCCCATTCCCGCTAACTTCTAGCTGCAGTTCCCCGCCGCCCCGGGGATACCAACCCCAGGCAGAGAGTTTTGCCGTTGCCTGCACTCCCATTTCCCGCAGGAAAGGTAAATACACCTGCTCGATGTAAGGCGCAGGCGGACTCCAGGCAACAAAAGTGCCGCCCCTCAAGGTGACGATCGACTCACCCGCTGCTAGCGCCAGGGGAAGCAGAATGGTTTGGAGGATTAAGGTGACTGCTCCGGCTGAGCCAGTTCCTACAGTCTGAGCGACATCAAAGGTATACTGCCCCGCTTGGACGGGCTGACTGGGGATAAATTCCAGCTGGGTTGACCCCACCCGATCGCCTGCCACCTTCGCCTGACAGAGCGCGGCGGCGGCCCGCACCCCGGTTAAGTGCTGAATTGCCAATCCAGGTTTTTCCCGCTTCGCCCGGATGCGATCGATGCGGATCGGTTGCCCTGTAATTGCCGCTAAACTTAAGCTGGTTCGGAGGATTTGTCCCCCGCCTTCTCCGTAGGCGCCATCAATCTGCAGCATTTTCAATATCCAGTATCTAAATATCTAGAATCACCTGAGCTGTCCAGCCTGCATCCGTTTTTTGTAATTGAAACAGATGCAGCGTCACCGCTTTGACATCCACTCGCTGGTGATGGCGATCGCGGTCCAAGCGTTCTCCTTGGGTAACTGCCGTTAGGGAATAGACAGATTCTTTTTCGGTAATCTGAACCTGTTGCGCCCGTAGCAGCAGCAGTTCACTGTCTTTGTAATAAACAAACTCCTGCAGAAAGTTAAACAGCAGCAGATCGAGTGCATCATCCTCTAGCTCAAAGGAACGCGTTTCTATCAGCTCAATCGCCTCCAGATTATCGATCATCGTGTTGATCACGGCGTCCCCTGCGGCTTTGAAAACTTCCTCCAAATCGCCTCCCCAGGCATGGAAGGCTATATCGGCAGTGGCGATCTCTTCGAGAAATTCGTAGGGCATGATGTTTATTTTTATTCGCAGGATTGCAGGCGATCGCAAATTGCAGATTGATGCAACGTGATTTGTTTGCCAATAAACACCAGTTCTGTCGCAGCAAAATCAAACGGCTCAAAATCCCAGCGATCGGCAACATAGTTAAATAGATGAGTCCCTTCTGGAAACTGCACAAAGCCTTTGGCGCGATAGACCTGAGGACTCAAAGATTCTACAAATTCTGTGAAACAATCGCGATCGAAAACTGCCTGCGAGGTAAAGCTAAAGGACTCAAACTCTAGCTGATGCTTATGATGCGGCGGCGATTGCAACCGTTCACGACCGATACCAAACAGTAAATCTGGATCGATCTGGCAGCGGATCGTTCGAATGATAGAAGCAATAGGATTGAGGGAATAGAGTTTGCTGGTAACCGTTGCCAGTTCACTTTCAGAGACGAGATCCACTTTGTTTAGCAGCAAAATATCTGCTGATTCAATCTGTATCCGCAAGGTATGTCCAATCTGCGGATATTTCACGATGCCATCAGCATCAATCACGGTTACAACGCCATCTAGCCGTACCTGTGGCAAACTCTCCTGAATATCAAACGCTAAAGCATCTGGCTCTGCCACGCCTGTCGTTTCCACCACAATGTAGTCTGGATTCACCGTTGTGATAATCTCATCCACGGCAGCTTCAAACTCACCCAGCAGAGAACAGCAGACACAGCCACCGCCCAAGTCTGCCATTTCCACATTTTTGCCCTGCAGAATTTTGGCATCGATCGCAATTTCACCAAACTCATTCATCAAAATGGCGATCTTGCGCGGAACTGCCGCCAGAATGTGCCGCAGCAGTGTAGTCTTACCGCTTCCCAACGGTCCTGTAAGCACGGTCAGTGGAGTGCGTACTGCCATACCCCTACCCCTTCACATTGCCGATCGGCGTTAGCCTCACGACCCGCCGGCTGATGCCCGCTAGCTCTGCCGCTTCGATCACTTCATCCACGTCTTTGTAGGCGCCTCCGGCTTCCTCTGCGAGCCCGGCATAGGAGGTACTGCGAACATAGATGCCCTTTTGCTGCATTTCTTTTTGAAGCTTTTGTCCCTGCCAGGTTTTGCGGGCTTTTGTGCGGCTCATTGTGCGTCCGCTACCGTGAGCCGTACTGAAGAAAGTTTGATCGCCTGTCGCCACACCTGTTAGCAGGTACGATCCCGTTTCCATACTGCCACCAATAATCACGGGCTGACCGATCTCTTGATAACGGAAGGGCAGGTCAGTCATTCCAGGTCCAAAGGCGCGGGTTGCCCCTTTGCGATGAACAAGCAGCGATCGCTCTTCACCATCCACTTGATGCTGCTCTAGCTTGGCGGTATTGTGAGCCACATCGTAAACCATGTGCATCCCCAGGTCTTCTGCCGATCGCCCAAATACCTGGGAGAATACCTCTCGAATCCGATGCAGAATCACCTGCCGATTCACAAACGACATATTGATACCGCATTTCATCGCCGAAAAGTATGCCTGCCCTTCCGGGGAATGAAAAGGCGCACAAGCCAGCTCGCGATCGAGAATCTTGATGCCATACTTGCTTTCCATCACTTTCAGAAAGCTTTGTAGATAGTCAGTAGCAACCTGATGCCCAAACCCCCGACTGCCGCAGTGAAACATCACCACAACCTGGTCAGGCTTGGTAATTCCCATCACCTTTGCCAGGTTCTTATCAAACAGATTCTCTCGCTTGGCAACCTGAATCTCCAGATAATGGTTGCCCGACCCCAACGTGCCAATCTGATGAACGCCTCGATCGATTGCTTTCTCACTGATCTTGGCAGCATCGGCTCCCTGCAGGCAGCCCTGCTCTTCCATCAGTTCCAGGTCTTCTTCCCAGCCGTAGCCATTGCGAACACACCATTGCGCTCCCTGCTCCACCACCTTGCGGAACTCATTCCGAGATAGCTTCACAAATCCAGCGCTGCCCACCCCCGCTGGTACGCGTTCGTACAGCTTATCTACGAGCTGTTTGATATAAGGCTTGACCTCTTTATAGTCCAGATTCGTCGTCACCAGACGCATGCCGCAGTTAATATCAAACCCAATGCCACCCGGAGAAATCACCCCACCCTGATCGACATCCATCGCCGCCACCCCGCCGATCGGAAAGCCATAGCCAAAGTGACCATCAGGCATACATAGAGCATATTTTGTGATACCGGGCAGGGTGGCAACATTCGTGATCTGGTCATATACCGCATCATCCAGTTCCCGGACTAATTTCTCAGTGCCATAGATCCGAGCAGGCACCCGCATCCCTTCTTTGTAGGACACTGGAATCTCCCAAATGACATCAGAAATTTGCTTTAAAACATCGATGGGAGCCATTGCTTCATCTCCTGATATGTGAAGGATTCTTGCGTCGGGATGCATTTCCAGGTCAAATCGCTTGATTCAAGCGACACAGGAGCACAACGCTGTCCTTGGCGATCGGAAAGGGACTCTATCCAGTTTCTACAGACATGCCAAAAGGAACCTCTCTCTATAGGTTCATCCATTAGGGTGTTCAAGAGGACATTTGAAACGTCCTGACATTGCTAGCTGCTGGTTTGAGCTAAAGCCACCACAGATTTGAAAGGATGAGTGGCTGAAGCGTAGCAGAAGAAAAAACGCGTACTGTTAATCCCACTGGATAAAAACAGCTGCACGAACATTCGAATCGAGGGTAAAAATTCTTTTGGTAGCAAGACAAAGAATAGAACTTCCCTAATCTTGCTACCTGTTCTCCTCTTCAAAGAGGATAAAGCAAAGTTTAGACAATCATACGTAACCGAGCCATCACTTAGCAGGGGCACACGACTTGCCAACAACAGCAAGACGATAACGGATAGATGCGCCCCGACTCTACAGTTAAGAACCCTAGTAACAAAGGTGCGTATTTTATTGTGATGCCAAAATACTATCACATGATCCAAAGATGTGCAAATATGGTGCAAATTTACATTCTCTGTGCAAATTCCACATTTTCCATCCTCTAAAAAACCTTTAGACGGAGTCTTTTAGATAGGACGGGATGCTTCAGTTCCATCAGCGAGATTCAGCCGATTGCAAGACCTTTCTAGGAAGCGTCCAAGAGCCTAGCTTTGGAAAAGCCACTGCTTTGCCGTTATTAAGTGCGTCCTAGCACTCCAAAAATTGAATTCCCCACTTGAATACCGTTTCCGCTCCAGTATTAAGAGCGTGCCCCCGCTCAGCAAAAATTTCCTGAATAAGGATTTAAAGCAACAGTGCGGCAAGTCCCTAAGCACTTGCCGCACTGTATTAAAAGTTAAAGTGTGTTCAGCATACCCCCAGGGGAATTCGAATCCCCGTCGCCTCCGTGAAAGGGAGGTGTCCTAGGCCTCTAGACGATGGGGGCGTGTGCCTTTCACCTAAACTAGGTTAACGAATGAGGATAACTTCTGTCAACAGATGCTGAAAAATTATTGGGGATCGAGGTCTGAGGCAAAGATTTTTTCAGGTCGGGATTGTTGAGCAAGAACCAAATGAGAAACCCTGCAACCGCCAGCCCTGCTGCTGCCAGAAGCAAAGACAGTAGATCAGGCAACCAATCCGGCAGGGAGGCTGCACTTCGTACCTGTACGGGCTTGGCAGGGGGCGTAATCCGAGTGGGAGAAGTGCGGGGTTGGGTTGAATTAACGACATTGGTGTTAGGCGCCAGATTATAGGCAGCGCGGAATTGCTGAAACTTTTGGCTGACAGCAACCGGACGCTGACCTGTACGGCTCCATTGCAGCAGTGATTCACCCGTGATGCCACAGAGATTAACGGCCGGAATTTCGTAGAGGCGTTGCAGCAGCGATCGATCTTTAGAAACCAGAATCACCAGACTATTAGAGAAGTTCTGCGACAGCCCGTAGGCACAACGACCAACAGCCAGCGACACGCGCGATCGTCGCGTTAGTGCTTGCCCTGAACCGACCTTCAGCGACGGATGGTGAGCGCTGATTTCGGTGATTTGCCAGCCGCTAGAGGCATAAAAGCGGTTGAAGGCTTTGACGATACGCTCTAAGTCAGGATCAGGAGAGCGGTCGAACATCAGCTTCATCTCTTCGTAGACTACCTGCGGCACATAGCAGCTTCCCACCCGTGAAAACTCACGCCATTCGCTTGGCGAAGCAACGGATAAAGCGCTGATATCAAAAACCAAAATAACGGGTGGGACAGCAACCATGGATTTTACCTCTGAAAATTTAACCTCCGATTCCCAAGCGACCTGCCAAACTCGGTGTCAGGGGCAACAGCGTGGCTGCCATCAGGAACAAGATGAGTAGATAGAGCGCTGCTCGGGTGTCATTCGGCTCGGTTAACTCGTTCAAAGCAGGACGTTCTAGGTCTCGCTGCACAAACAAAATGACGATCGCCCAGTACAGCGCCAAGGGATTCACCAACGCTGCCAGCCCCAATAGGATCAGGGTGCCGATCGTGGTGCGGGCAGCCACTCGCCGCCCATAGACCGCCTGCATCATGCGACCGCCATCTAGCTGTCCGGCGGGCAGCACATTAATGGCAGTAATCACCAGCCCCAACCAGCCCACAATCACTAAAGGATGAATGTTAATGAGCGGCTGCTGCAGCGCCGTTCCCAGCAGAACTTTGGCAAGAGTACCTACCAAAATCGAACCCTGGAAGAACTCAGAGGGAATTTGGAGAAAGCTGCCCGTATTAGAGAGCAGCAGTCCGGCAAGCAGCAGCATCAGCGCCACTGCACCGCCTACCGCAGTTCCGGCAAAAGCAATATCGAATAGCACTGTGCGGTTGGGCAATAGCGAGGCAAAGCGCGTGATCGCACCAAAGGAGCCGATCTGCAGCACAGGCAAGAAAAAGGGAGGACTAAGCCGGATTTGGTAGCGCTTCGCCAAAACCCAGTGCGCCAATTCGTGAGCCAGCAGAACGCCGATTAGCCCACCGCCGATCGGCAGCACTTCCCTGAACCGATCGGGAGCCGTGAACCAGTCGAAGCCCAGCAGAATTCCAGAAGTTTCCAGACAGGTGGCGATTGTCACGCCGCCCAAAATCACCGACAGAAGGATCTGCAGCAGGGTGACAGGTTTGGGATCGCTACTGCTGGGCAACACCACCACAACTGGCTTTTGCTCAACTCCTTCGACTAGAAACAGGCGGTAGCGATCGTCTAGCCGTTCTCTAAGTGCAGTGGAGAGGCGATCGTAGCTGGGCTCTGGTTCGCCACGCAGATTGCCTTTGAAGATCGCTCCGTTCTGGTAGGGGATGACTTCGGTGGCAAAGAAAGTATCGATCCCAAAAATGCCTCGAATGGCTTGCAGGTCTTCGGCAGGCAGGGTGGGTTCTACAGTTGGCTGGCTTGGTTCTGGTTTGGCAGCCGCTACAGGCTCGCTGGGCGCTGCTTCAGAGGCATCAGTAGGTGCTGCTTCAGAGGCTGCCGTTTTGACTGAGAGCGACTGAATTAGTTTTTCATCGCCCGCCAGCGTGCGGATCCGCCTGCCCAAGGCAATGTAAACCAGCGTGGAGCCCACAAACAAAAAGAGAACGCTGACCAAGTTCAAAAATATTCCGGCTGTGGACAACCCAAAAAACAGCAGCCAAGGCAGCATCAGCACTACTGATTGCAGCCAAGCTAGGATGCCTAGCTTGCCCAAAGGGAGAGCGCGGTAGAACCCCCAGCCCAGCACACCTAATGCGATCAGCAGAATCAAAACCGTTATCATCTGACGCTTTTCGTACCTTTTGCGATGATTTTAAAGAATAACAAGAGAGTTCAAAGGTCTCTCACTTGATTTGTCAGCAGTTCTTTATAACGTCAACTGATTTGATTAGCATTGGCGCTCAGTACTGCCTGTCGCAAATTGCCCTGATGTGCAGCCAAAAGCTGCTTGCCTGCTTCGCGATCGAGTCCTGACCAGTGCAGCAGCAGCGCCAGTTTGACTTGGCGATCGCTCTGCTCTAGCAGACGGGCAGCGGCTTCCCGGTCTAAATTAGTCAGGTCTTGCAGGATACGCAGGGCACGATCGTGCAGCTTGCTGTTGGTTACTGCCACATCCACCATGCGGTTACCGTACACTTTGCCCAGTTTCACCATGACACCCGTTGAGAGGATATTGAGCGCCAGCTTAGTAACTGTGCCTGCTTTAAGGCGTGTGGAGCCAGCCAGCACTTCTGCGCCCACCAGCAGACGGATATCGATATCAACTACTTCCAGGCTGACTTGCTCAGTGGGCACACAGGCGATCAGAACGGTGGTGGCACCCCGCTGCCGTGCTGCGTGCAGCGCCCCGTGGACATAGGGCGTAGTCCCACCTGCCGTAATACCCACCACCACATCCAAATGAGTGATGTGGCGGTGGGCGATCGCTTGGACACCATCTTCAGCTCGATCTTCTAGATCCTCCGAGCTGCGCACCAGTGCGCCTGCGCCGCCTGCAATAATGCCCTGAACCAACTCTGGGGGCGTACAAAAGGTGGGCGGGCATTCTGCCGCATCCAAAACGCCCAATCTGCCGCTGGTACCTGCCCCAATATAGAAGAGCCGCCCCCCCTGACGGAGCGCGGTCGCAGTGCGATCGATTGCTTCAGCCAAGGCTTCTCTGGACTGGGCGATGGCGGCAATCGTTTTGGCATCTTCCTGGTTGAAGAGATCAACGATCTCCAGTGCGGTCATTTGATCAAGCGTACGGCTGTTGGGATTTTCTTGCTCGGTGAGTAAATGCCCTCGTTCAACCAGGTTTTTCATAAGAGTTACAGCAGTCCTTCTAGGCGTTTGCGGATTTGGTCTAGCTCGGTGTTGGAAAAGCCCGAAGGGGATGGGTCGGCTTCACTGGGTTCTCCCTCCGGGTTCCAATCCGGCTGCTCTACATTAGTTTCAGGTGGAACGGCAAGCATTCCTTCAGGGACTAGCCTGCACTCATAGCCTGCCTCTGTGCAGAAGGCTTCGATCTCTTCTGAATCAAATCCTTCTACAGCAGGGCTAGCGAAATCCTGCGCTTCCAGCATTACCCCATAGCGAGTCGCGTCGTCTTCAGATTCAAACATCAAGACGACATTCTGATCGCCAACCTTTAGCGTGTGAATTCCCTCATTCTCAGTGCGGGCGTTAAAGAGCAAAACATACACTTGCATGGGAGGAGAGAAAATGACGGCTTTGTATATCGTACTGGAAGCGAGGAAACACAACTGCAGATTAGACAAGGAAAGGCAGCAATTGGCGCTGCTTAGCTCAAAGAAGTCTTTTTCGTCACCACTTCCCTCTACCTTTAGGAGTGGATAGCTCCTGTTATTGCAGTAGTATTCTGTAGGGATGTTTGGAGCTGGAATCTTATTAGGGAGGCTCTGCGTCATACCGAACAGGCATTTTAGAAATTTATTGTGTTGTTCAACACAATTGAGCGGGTAACACGAGCTAGCGATCGGTGGTTTGTCGGGTGGGGTGTGAGTGATGACGAATCCAAATTCGGAGAATCAACCAGAGAATCAGCCTGAACCGCGCAGACGCAGGCGTCGTTGGCTATGGGCGGGGTCAGCAGTAGGCGGTGTGCTGCTGGTGGGCGCAGCGGTAGGCGGCTGGTGGACCTGGCGGTTCGTGCAGAATGATTTGGCACCGCTGGTATCAAGGCAGGTCAGCGACCTGTTTAATCGTCCTGTGAATATTGGGGAATTGGAGCAGGTTTCGCTAACGGGGCTGCGCTTTGGGGCATCGGCAATGCCTAAAACGGCAACCGACGCTGATGAGATTCAGGTAGAGGCGATCGAGGTCGATTTCAATCCGCTAGAAGTGCTGTGGGATCGCACGTTGAGTCTAGAGGTGACGCTGGTAAACCCGGTGGCATACATCGACCAGGACGCAGAAGGGCAATGGATCACCACTCAAATCAAAGAGCAAGACCAGCAGGATGAACTAATCAAGATTGAAATGGATACGCTGCGATCGCGGAACGGGACGCTGCGGCTGGCTCCGTACGGCAATGTAGAAGACTCAGAAGTCGTTGCAGAAGAAGGTGAACCTACCCCGCCGTCGCCCACCTCGCCCACAGGCGGGCGCCGTATCCAGCCCATTATTGTCATGCAGGAGGTCAACGGCAGCGCCACCTTCCGCGAAGACAACAAGCTGATCGGCTATGAGGTGGTAGCAAAACCAGAGACGGGCGGAAGCTTCGGGGTGAGCGGCACGACCGATCAGCGCATTCAAGACCAAACTCGCACCACGCTTAATGTCCAAGGCAGTGACCTGCTGGCGGCAGATGTGAACCTGGTGGTCCCATTGCCATTGCAGCTAAGAGCAGGCTTGTTGGATGCTGATCTCAAGGTTGAGTTGCCGCCCAACAATGAGCCTCTGGCGTTTAATGGCTCGGTGCAGCTGCAAAACGTGACAGCAACCAACGAGAACGTTCCCAAGCCGATCACAAATCTCTATGGCAGCTTGCGCTTTCAGGGGCAGCAGATCGGCTTTCAGGGGCTACGGGGTCGCTATGGCGAGTTGAACGCGCAGGCGGGCGGCAGTTTGAACACCCAAACCGGCTATGACCTGACCGTGCGAGTCTTACCGGCTAGCGTTGAAGATCTTTTAGCAACGGCTGAAGTCGATCCAGCTACCCTGCCGATCGACCTCTCCGGTAGTTTCCGTGCTCAAGCGCGGGTCAGAGGCAGCAACGATCGTCCTGTAGTCACCGGCATAATTGAAAATACACAGGCGGTGCAGGTCGATCGGGTCGCGTTTAGCTCAGCTCGATCGCAGTTCACTGCCACAAACCAGGCAGTGCAGTTCAGCAACTTTCGGGCGGTGCCAGCTCAAGGCGGGCTTTTGAGCGGTAGAGGCGAAGTAACATTTGGCGATCGCAGCGGCTTGGTGTTTGATGTTCGTGCACAAGGCTTGTCTGGAGATGCAATTGCCCGCACTTATGGTGCCAACCTGGATAACTTTACGGTTGGGACGGTCAGCGCCGATGCTCAGGTGTTTGGCAACTTTGATAATGTTCAGACGCTTGTGCGGTGGCAGGCTCCGCAGGCAACCTATCCGGGGCGAGGTACGGTGGCGATCGCAGATGGCAACATCCGGTTCCGCGATACGCTGCTGCTGGTGGCGGGTGGGCTGGTGCGGGGGCAAGGTGAAGTCAGCCAAAACCGCTGGCAGGCAACCGTCAACACCTCTGGAATTCGGCTGAACCAGTTTAATCCAGACCTGCGCGGCTTGCTAAGCGGCAACTTTAATCTGGGCGGCAGTTTAGACAATTTCAGTTTGGCAGCGAT
Organism: Phormidium tenue FACHB-886; assembly: GCF_014764505.1. Taxonomy (GTDB): domain Bacteria; phylum Cyanobacteriota; class Cyanobacteriia; order Elainellales; family Elainellaceae; genus FACHB-886. Next base: position 209,221 of record NZ_JACXWX010000006.1, on the reverse strand, counting down.
TCAAGCGCAAGGGCAGGTGCGCCTCTCGGAGGGGATCTCGTTAATTACGCAGCCGCTCAATGCCTCGGTGCGCTGGCTGGGTGATCGGCTCCAAATTCAGCAGGCAACTGCTCCTGGTTTTGATGCCAACGGTTTTGTCTTTGCCCAGCTAGAGGGAACGCCAGCTATCACCAATCTAGATTTGAACGTGAATCTGCGCGGCTACAACATCGCTGAGTTGCCGATTCCCATCCCCCAGCAAGTTCAGCTAGCAGGCACAACCGATTTTAGCGGGCGTGTTTCGGGCGTTCCTGAAGCGCCCGTTGTGGCGGGTCGGCTTGGAGTCAACGGACTAACGGTGAATCAAACTGCCTTCGAGCCCAGGCTGAACGGCGACTTCCGCTATGTCACAAATCGCTCGCTCAATCTCGATGTCTCTGGCACTCAAGATCGAGTTGCCCTGCAGCTTGATAGCCGTAACCGTCCGGTGTCGTTTTATGTGCAGCAGGGTGAGGCGATCGCCAGGGGCAGAGGAAATGGCGACCGGCTCACCGCAGAGCTGCAAAACTTCCCGATCGCCATTCTCAACCTGCAGCCTGCCGCCGCTTATGGGCTGGGACAGGTCACGGGCAGAGTTAACGGCAACTTTAACCTCAACATTGCAGATCTAGCCAATCCAGACGTGGTGGGCGAAGTGGCGATCGCCAATCCTGCCTTGGGCTACATCAAGGCCGATTCGTTTACAGGCAGATTTCGCTACATCGATGGCATTGGCGTTTTGGAGCAAGGCGAATTGCGCCAGCGCAATAGCCGCTATTTGCTCAGCGGCAGCTATAGCCCCAGTGCGGATCAGCAGTTCCAAGGCAAAATCACAGCCGAGCAAGGCAGAGTCGAAGATATCCTGACAGCTCTGCAGGTCTTTGAGCTTAGTGATTTTGGCAGAGGGCTGGGTGCGCCCACGTTTGGAACAGCGATTGATGTCGTGCCTGCCCCCGTCAGCACAACAAACCTGAGTCTGCTAAATCAGCTGCGGCGCTATTCAGAGATCATTGCCCTGCGAAATCAGGCGATCGCTCAACGAGAACAGTCTACTTTCCTGCCCGATTTGTCGGAGCTGCAAGGACCGTTCACAGGGGACATTAATCTAGGTTATTCCAGCCAAAGCGGAGTTGCGGTCGGATTCGATCTAAACGGACAAGATTGGATTTGGGGCGATTACGAAGTGGATCAAGTTGTGGCATCAGGCAACTTCGAGAATGGCGTTTTGACGCTGCTGCCCATTCGCTTGGAGTCTGACCAGTCTTTGCTTACTTTCTCAGGGCAGTTGGGCGGCGAGAATCAGTCGGGGCAGCTCCGCGCCGCAAATATCCCAGTAGAGGCGCTGCGCGATCTGTTTAACCTGCCGATCGATATCCAAAGCGGTGTTCTCAATGCGAATGCCACCCTATCCGGCGGCGTTGGCAATCCCCAAGTGCTGGGCGAACTGACGCTAGTAGATGCCACCATCAACAACCAAAACGCACCGCCGATCCGCAGTCTGTTCGGCTACAGCAACGCCCGCCTAGATTTTGACGGCAGAGTTATCGGCGATGAGGTAAATACCTTTCAGCTCAATGGCAGCATTCCCTATGCGTTTCCGTTCATGTCGGTTGCGCCAGATAGCAACGAGCTATCGTTGGATGTCAATATCCGCAACAACGGCATTGCCTTGGTAAGCTTGTTCACCGATCAGGTGGGTTGGCAAGGCGGCGAGGGAGAAGTCAATCTGCAAGTGCGAGGAACGCTAGATCCGGAATTGCAATCGCCCCTACAGTTGAATGCTTCTGGGAACGCTAGATTTACCAATGCTATATTTTCAGCGCAAGCACTACCAGAAAATATTACAAACGTAAACGGAGAAATTTTATTTAATAACGATCGAATCCAGGTGCAATCAGTTCAGGGACAGTTTAGCAACGGTCAAGTGCTGGCTCAAGGAGTCTTGCCGATTCTAACGCCGCTCTTTGAAAATGACCCTGATGCTGCTACTCCGCTGACTGTCTCACTGGATAATATTGCAATTGAGCTAGAGAATCGCTATGAAGGCGATGTAAACGGCACGGTACTGCTAACAGGAAGCGCCCTAACGCCGCTGGTTGGTGGTGAAATTCGGCTGAGCAATGGACGGGTCATTATCCCCAACCAAGAAGAGAGCGTTCCGGTTGCAACGGCCAGCGCTCCAGCCACTCCTGGTTTTGTCAATCCACCCCGATTTGATAACCTGCGAATTCGGTTGGGCAAAAACGTCCGAATTACCAATGATCCAATTCTTGATTTTGTTGCTGATGGCGATCTACTCGTCAATGAAACCCTGGACGATCTAAGCTTGAGCGGCACAGTTTTCCTCAGACGCGGACAAGTCAACCTATTTGCCACCCAGTTTAATCTGGTGCGTGATTACGACAACCGCGCTGAATTCTCACCCACCCGAGGGCTCGATCCCTTTGTGGATGTCCGGCTCCTCACCTCAGTTCCCGAAGTCGTGAGAGCGCCTGTAGCAAACACCTCCTCTCAGTTTGGCGTTGCCGAGCTGGCAGACACTACTGCATCTCCTTCAACCGAATTTGGCGCGATCCAAACGATTCGCGTTCAAGCCAGCGTTACAGGACCCGCCAGCCAAATCTCTAACAACCTGGAGCTAACTAGTAGCCCTAGCCGTACCGAAACTGAAATCGTAGCGCTGATCGGCGGTAACTTTATCAACGGCATTGGGCAAGCCACTGACAACCCTACCCTTGCCCTTGCCAGCGTTGCTGGCTCCACGCTGCTAACGCAATTGCAAAATCTGATTAGCGACGCGACTGGGCTAACTGATTTTCGCCTCTTTACTACACCCATTTCCTCAGATAACGCCCGATCATCTACTTTGGGGCTAGCAGCAGAACTCGGTGCAGATGTTACCAATACTCTCTCTGTCTCCGTGCTGCAGATTCTCACTGCTGACGAGCCGACCCGATTCAGTGTTCGCTACCGCATCAACGAAGAACTACTGCTGCGCGGCTCTACCAATCTGGAAGGAGAAAGCCGTGCGGTGCTAGAGTTTGAAACAAGATTTTGAACCCAAACAGACGATCGAAATATTAGGTAATGTCGTCCAATAGATGGGCACTCTAGAAGAAATAGCACTAGCCACCTAGATCAATGCAGGCTGAATCAATGCAAGCTCTGTAGCGGTGCTGTAGTTCTACCCCTCCGATGAGCCACAGATGCACGATCAACATCCTGTTATCCAGGGAGTGATGGGGCGAGTGAAACGGCTTGCTCAATTCGTTCACTCGCATCATCAAGCTGCTGAGCGTCGACAGCAACACCGATCGAAGCCAATCGCACCTCCTAACGCCGCAGTTCAGCTCAACCGCTCCCACCTAACCCATACCGAAGCCGATCGGCTGAGAGTCCTGCAGCAGTACAACCTCCTCGATACTGCTCCCGAAGGTGAATTTGATGACCTGACCGCGCTAGCTGCTTATATTTGCGGTAGCCCCATGTCTCTGCTCAGCCTCACCGATGCCAGCCGTCAGTGGTTCAAGTCAACGGTAGGCTTGGCGGTGCGCGAAGTTCCCCGAGAGCTGTCCTTCTGCAGCCATGCCATCCAGAATCCCAGCGATCTAATGATCGTGCCCGATGCGCTACAAGATGAGCGATTCGCCACAAATCCGCTCGTCACGGCTCAGCCAAACATCCGATTCTATGCAGGTGCACCACTGGTGACACCCGATGGCTACCCTTTAGGCACCCTTTGTGTACTTGACCAAACACCTCGCCAGCTCACACTAGAGCAGCAACAAGCTTTGCGGGCGCTCAGCCGACAAGCGATCGCTCAAATGGAACTCAGGCTCACCGCTACCAAGCTAGAACGGCAGATTCTTCGCTATCAGCAAACAGAAGCCAAACTGCGATCTTCTGATCAGCAAGTGGTCGATTTATTAGAAGGAATCAGCGATGGTTTTTTTGCACTCGATCGACAGGGGCGCTGCACGTTCGTCAATCCCAAAGCCACTCAAATTTTGCAGCAATCAGCAGAAACCCTGCTGGGTAGGGTGATCTGGGAAACACTGGATGAAGTTCTGGGTCCGCGATTTGAACAGGAATATCACACCGCAGTTGATCGGCAGATTAGCATCAGCTTTGAGCAATTTTCCAATTCGCTAGGACGCTGGATCGAAATTCGAACATTTCCGTCCTATGAGGGGCTGTCGGTCTTTTTGCACGACAGCACCGAGCGCAGAACGATTGATGAGGCATTGCGCTATCAGCAAGGCCAAACGGAGGAATTATTGCTTAATGTGTTACCAGAACCTGTGGCAGCCCGCTTAAAGCTAGGAGATCCAATTATTGCCGATAGTTTTGCGGAAGCAACGATTCTGTTTGCCGATCTGGCGAATTTCGCACTGCTAGCCAGCCAGATGCCACCCGACAAGCTAGTTTCATTACTAAACAGGATTTTCTCTGCCTTCGACCGCCTGACGGAAAAATACGGCTTAGAGAAGATTAAAACGATCGGAGATGCTTACTTGGTTGTCGGCGGTGTGCCAATTTCCCGCCCTGATCATGCCACAGCGGTTGCCAACATGGCGTTGGAGATGCAGGAAGTGATTCAGCAATTCAAAACGCCACAAGGCGATTCCCTAAAGCTATCTATTGGTATTAATACAGGAGCAGTAGTGGCAGGTGTAATCGGCACTAAAAAATTCTCTTACGACCTCTGGGGTGATACGGTGAATGTTGCCAGCCGGATGCAAACGCACGGGCTAGCAGGAAGTATTCAAGTTACTGAAACGACCTATCAGCAGATTCAAGATCGCTACTGGCTGGAAGAGCGGGGGGTCATTTCATTGAAAGGGCGTGGCGAGATGAAAGCCTACCTGCTGATGGGTAAGAAGGATATGGGTTAAGAGTATTGCATCAACATCGGGCTGAGTGGGGTAGCATAAACTGCTCGCCCTCAGCCGCAAAATTTCCCCGCACCATCAGCCCCGCTCCACCTAGAACGTGTGGGGTGGCTGCTGCCGCAACGTTGAGCCGATCTGGACTGAAGTAAATTTCAACCTGTTCAATTCGCTGCGGAATTGCCGCAAGCAGCTGATCGAGTTCGCAGATTTGAGTGCCTACTAAATCAAATAGTTTTAGCTTTGTTTCTTCAATCTGCATTACCACAATTAGATCTAAATCTTTCGCATAGTAAAGTGGTTGATTAATCTCGTTAAAACAAAATACGCTCCTCTCCCGAATCACCCCTAGAATTCGTGAAACAGGTTGACGATCTTCTAGATGCTGGTGGAGCAGCTGAACATCTTCAGGCTGCGAGAAATTGAGCAGGCGGAGTTTATTTGCTTCACTGATCGTAGAACAGCGGACTGTAAAACGATGTTCAGTGACTTGGCGAAACCCAAACGGCTCATAGAGTTCTGGCTGTGCTGTCGTTAGGATTAACGTGTCATAGCGATCGCCACAATAATCCATCACTTCTGCCATCACTTCCCGGTAATAGCCGCGTCGGCGGTAGTGGGGATGGGTGCAAACGGCGTGAATTCCACCGACTGTAACTGGCGCTCCCATCAACCACAACGGGAGTTCCAATACACCCACGTGCGTCACCGCTCGTTCGTCTGCAAATCGAATAAACGGCGTTGAAGCCGCTTCCCACGATGCACCAATCGCCTTTGCTGCCGATATTGTTTCGTCGATGCCGAAGACAGCCTCAAGCAAAGGAAAAAGCTGCGCGCTCAGGGTTGGATCGGCAGCAAACGATCGCCGAAATGAAGAGGAAGCCATCACAAATCTGCCAGATTGAGCCACAAATTGTAGGATATATCTACCTCCCTCCTATCAAAAAAAGCGATTCGGCGTAACCCAACTCTTTAAAGAGAGCGATAAGATGAGGGGCGTTTAGGGAATAGTAGCGTTGGACGGATGAAAATAGTTTTATTCGCAAGCGCTACACCCATCTACTGATACTGAATCCTCTCCTCAGGAGTTCGCCGTGGCAAGTCACAAAATCCTGGTTATTGACGACAGCAGAGTCATTCGCAACATGGTCCGGGACATGCTGCCGAAAGGAAATTTCCAGGTTCTCGAAGCAAAAGATGGCGTTGAAGGACTCGACTGTATTCGTCAGGAGCGTCCTAATTTAATCATGCTAGACTTTCTCTTGCCCCGGATGAGCGGTTGGGAAGTCTTTCAGCAAATCCAAAATCACACTGAGCTGCAGTCGATTCCGCTCGTGCTGATGTCGGGTCGGCGCGAGGAAGTGACGGAAAAAATCACAGAGCCGTTTGAATACTTCGAGTTTATCGAAAAACCTTTTGAGCAAAAAGAACTAATTGAAGCCATTAAATCGGCGATGGCAAAAGCCCGTCTGCCTCGCCAACGGGCTAGTGCCCCGGCTTCAGCAGGCAATAGCTCAACCGAGGTGGCAGCGCTAAATCAAAAAGTCGAGAAGATGCAAGCTGAGATCGATCTGCTGAAGAAGCAAATGGCACAGCTCCTAACCTTTATCCGCCAGAAGCTAAAGTAAGTAATTGCGCAAATGATACGGTTGGGAGGTGGGCAGACTGTGCCTACCTCCCTTTTGCTTTTGGAATTGCCGTATCTACCTATGCCTTATCTTCCTTTTAGCGGCGGGCAGTGGCGCTTGGCGATGGGTCTTCAGCCTTTGCGACTGCAAGATTGGATCGAGATCGGCGCAGACTATGAGGAACAGCTCCAGCGCAAGCGGCAGCTTTTTGCCGATCGTCTTACTGATGTTTTCGCTTATCTTCCGGGCAGTGAAGCGGCACAGCAAGAAGTTTTAGACTTGCTGATCGCTCATCTGCTGCAACACTTTCCGCAGTACAGGCAGGAGGGCGATTGTCTCTGGAACCAAGCCACCGCTGAGAGATGGCAGATTTCCGATTTTGCAGCCACACCGCTCGACCTTGCGGGTCGTTTGGTGCAAGAAGATCTGTGTCTGCTGCTGCCTGCTGCCGAAGGCTATGTGTTGTCGGCAGCATCGCTGTGTTTTCCGTCGCGCTGGAGCCTGCACGAAAAGCTGGGTCAGCCTGTTGCCCAAATTCATCAGCCTGTGCCGGGCTATGCCGAGAAGCTGGCGCATCCGGTCGATCGACTATTCGATCGGCTGCGACCCGATCGCCCTGGTTACCGTTTTAACTGGAGTCTGGTAGATACACCAGAATTGTTTTTGCCCGATAGTACGCCGATCGATCCTTCAATCACAGCAGAGAATGTAAGCGATCGGCTGTGGCTCCGTGTTGAACGGCAGACGTTGCGCCGTCTGACTCACGGCATTTTATTCACCGTTCGGACTTACCGACACGCATTAAGCGCTGTGGTGGCGGAAGGCAACAATGCAGAAGATTTGGCAGCAGCCCTATGGCAGATGCCTACCGAGACGCAGGTTTATAAGAGCCTGCAGCCGATTTGGGCAGCGCTCTTGGGATATCTGCGGCAGGCGGCAGACCGGGCAGCGGATGGGCAACGGCTGTAACGAATGGCGATCGGCTTCGCCAAACAAAATTCCTGACAGTTCTAGAACTCTACTCCGAAGGTATGGTAGAAGCGATAGACGAGCTCAGCGCAGACCTACCTTAGTGGAACGTACTAGAAGCGATAGACTGGAAGCGATTACAGGGAAGATCGACACAGCCTTGACCTGTCGCTAAAACCGTATGGATTTAATTCTTTGCCACACCACTGCTGACTTCGATACGCTAGGCGGCGCAGTTGGTTTATCTCGTTTGCTGCCCGGTGCCCGAATCGTGCTGACAGGCGGCTCTCATCCTACGGTCAAAGACTTTTTGGCGCTGCACCGCGATGAATACGCCTTAATCGAGCGGCGATCCGTTACGCCAGAGCAAATCCGCTCGATTACCGTCGTAGATACCCAGTGGCACGATCGATTGGGCAAGGCGGCAGAGTGGCTGGATTTGCCGGAGGTGGAGATTCGCCTCTACGACCATCACACCGAGATAGCAGGCGACATCTCAGCAGCAGAGCAGCAGATCGAAGCTGTGGGAGCCGCAACCACACTCATTGTCGAGCGGTTACAGGCGCAGCAAATTGCCCTGACGGTGGCAGAAGCGACGGTGATGGCGCTGGGAATTCATGTAGACACCGGATCGCTGACCTTTGACCATGCCACAGCGCGAGATGCGGCAGCGCTGACGTGGTTAATGCAGCAAGGCGCAAACTTAAGAACGATCGCTGAATATGTCGAGCCGGGTCTTTCTCCGCCGATCCAAGACCTTCTGGCAACCGCACTCGAAAAGCTGGAAACCGAAACGCTGCATGGCTGCACGTTGGCATGGGTGGTACTGGCAGTAGCAGAACATTTGCCGGGTCTTTCCCAACTTGCTTCACGGCTGATGAGCTTGACCGAAGCAGATGTGCTGCTGCTGGCGGTGCAGTATCCCGTGGGCGAAGAAACCCGCCTGACTTTAATTGGACGATCGAGCAGCCTTGCCGAAGTTAATCTAGCTACCCTTTTTCAGCCCTTTGGAGGCGGGGGACATGCCAAAGCTGCAGCTCTGACGCTGCGGGGAGGAAATGTGCTTGAGCTGTTGCAGCAGCTCTTGGTGCAGCTACGCCAGCAAATTCCGCACCCGCCGATTGCCCGAGAGCTGATGTCGTCCCCCGTCCGCACCATTCGACCAGAGACAACAATTGCTGATGCCCAGCGAATTCTCTTGCGCTACGGTCACTCTGGTCTGTCGGTGGTGGATACAGACGATCGCCTAGTCGGAGTAATCTCCCGCCGTGATCTAGACATTGCCCTGCACCATGGCTTCGCTCATGCACCTGTTAAAGGTTACATGACTACGAATCTGAAGACGATCGCGCCTGACACACCCCTTCCCGAAATTGAAGCGCTGATGGTGACTTACGATATCGGTCGTCTGCCTGTTCTCTCCCAAGACGAACTGGTTGGTATCGTCACCCGCACCGATGTATTACGGCAGTTGCATCAAGGCAGAGAGGAGGGATGGCAGGTCGGCAGGGATGAGGGGAAGCACTCATCGTTACCCCGCCTCCGGCAGTTCTGTGTACTGCCGAATGTGATGCAGCAGGCACTCCGCGATCGCTTGATTCCGGCGCTTTGGCAGCTTTTGCAAATACTCGCCCAGCTTGCCGAGGCACGGGGATGGCAGCTCTACGTGGTGGGCGGCGCAGTCCGTGATCTGCTGCTTGCCCAGCCCGATCAACCCCTGCTGATTCAGGATATCGATTTGGTGGTGGACGGGTTTCATCGATCGGCAGATCAAGCGGCAGGGGTCGAGTTAGCCAAAGCTCTACAGACCCAATATCCGAAAACGCGCTTACAAATTCACGGGCAGTTTCAAACGGCAGCGCTGCTGTGGCACAACGATCCGGTGTTAGATTCGCTGTGGATCGACATTGCCACCGCCCGCACAGAGTTCTATCCCTATCCAGCTGCCAACCCTGAAGTGGAGGCAAGCTCTATCCGGCAAGACCTGTATCGCCGTGACTTTACGATCAATGCCCTCGCCGTCCGGCTGACTTCGCCGCGTGCCGGAGAGCTGCTTGATTTCTTTGGTGGAGTGCTGGATCTAGAAGCCAAGCAAATCCGCGTCCTGCATCCGAATAGCTTCATCGAAGACCCCACTCGAATCTATCGGGCAGTTCGCTTTGCCGTACGATTGGGCTTCCAGATTGAGCCGCAGACCGAGGGCTACATCCGCTATGCGATCGCCAGTGGCGTTTACGATCGCACTCAGCTCCCCGACCGAGCGCCTGCCCTGCAAACTCGCCTCAAGCAAGAGCTGAAATACATCCTGCAAGCCCCATACTGGCAAGCCGCGTTGCGGTTGCTGGCAGACCTCGATGCGCTTGTCTGCATTCATCCTGACTTGCACCTGTCCCCTTGCCTTTGGTGGCAAATGCGCTTAGTTGATCGCTGGCTGAAACGCTTCGATCCACAAGAGACCCTAACCCACTGGCAAACGCTGCTGGAAGTGCTGTTGGTTGCTCTGCAGCCTGCCGATCGGCTCACAGTTGCCCAAACGCTGCAGCTTCCGGCAGATAGCGGCGAGCGATTAGACCAGCTCCAAGCGATCCAGACGCAGGTGGAACAAGCGCTGCCGCTGAGCGATCGTCCTAGTCAGGTCGTTCAGTTGCTGAGCCCCTACGATCACCCGACGCTAATCCTGCTGGGCGCAACTTCATCTCGGTCAGTTCGCCGTCAAATCTGGCGTTATTTTACCCGCTGGTCAACTGTGAAGCCGCCGCTCGATGGCAATGACCTGCGGGCACTAGGATATAAGCCCGGCAAGCAATTTAAGGTGATTTTGGAGGCACTGCGAACTGCTACTTTAGACGGAGCAGTGGGCGATCGACAAGAGGCCGAAATGTATCTCAAAACACATTTTCCTCTGTTATAAAACCTAAACTAAACCCTTTCTGTCAAAATTAAAACATCCTGCGACTTCTGGAGAGTGCAGTACAAACGATCGTTGAATAGAAATGATAGGGGATTAATCGGTTAACCTCACCCCTCTGGACATCTCATGGCAGGAGGAACGACAGAAAGCGGGAGGCAGTCAGCCCTTTTGCCTGCGCCTCTTGAAACCGAGAAATTCCCGAGACTAGTTCAAGACAGACAAAACGACAGCAAAAGGCTATGTCAAGCTAGATAAGCTTTGCAATCAGCCTATCCGAAAGAGCTACCGCAATGGTAATTCCATTAATAGGCTTTCGAGCTGCGCGTTAGTTCTGTCCTGAAGGGGTTTGCCCTAACGAACAAACTATGAAGGCGTTAGGCTCTTAGCACTCAGAACCAGTTTTTCAGTTCAAACTATTTGGGCGCACGGTGACACTATGACAGCTTGCGAATATAGACCCGGTCTGGAAGGAATTCCTGCAACTCAGTCCAGCATTAGTTTTGTGGATGGTCAAAACGGCATTTTGGAGTATTGCGGCATTAATATCGAAGAGCTAGCTAAACACAGCACGTTCCTAGAAACTTCCTACTTGCTGATTTGGGGGTCACTGCCTACCCAAACAGAGCTAGAAGACTTTGAGCATGAAATTCGCTACCACAGACGGCTCAAGTACCGGATCCGCGACATGATGAAGTGCTTCCCCGAAAGCGGACACCCCATGGACGCGCTGCAAGCCTGCGCCGCTGCGCTGGGTCTGTTCTATTCTCGGCGGGCACTGGATGACCCCGCCTACATCCGGGCGGCGGTTGTGCGGCTGTTAGCCAAAATCCCCACAATGGTCGCAGCCTTCCAGCTGATGCGGAAAGGCAACGACCCGGTGCAGCCCCGTGACGACCTCAACTACGCTGCTAACTTCCTCTACATGCTGAACGAGCAGGAACCCGACCCGCTCGCTGCCCATATTTTTGATGTCTGCCTCACCCTTCATGCCGAACATACCATCAACGCCTCCACTTTCTCAGCGATGGTGACGGCTTCCACACTAACTGATCCCTATGGTGTGATCGCCTCTGCAGTGGGGACGCTGGCAGGCCCGCTCCATGGTGGTGCAAACGAAGAAGTGATTTGGATGTTGGAAGAGATTGGCTCGATCGAAAACGTTGAGCCCTACCTAGATGACTGCATTCAGCGCAAATCCAAAATTATGGGCTTTGGGCACCGAGTCTACAAGGTTAAAGACCCTCGTGCCACTATTCTGCAAAACCTGGCAGAGCAGCTGTTTGAGAAGTTTGGGCGGGATGAGTACTACGATTTGGCGATCGCTTTAGAGCAAGCCGTTGCCGATCGCCTGGGGCACAAAGGAATTTACCCCAATGTGGACTTCTATTCTGGGCTGGTCTACCGCAAGCTGGGCATTCCTACGGATTTGTTTACGCCTGTGTTTGCGATCGCTCGCACTGCCGGTTGGCTTGCTCACTGGAAAGAGCAGCTCAACGCCAACCGCATCTTCCGTCCCACCCAGATCTACATGGGTCAGCGAAACGCACCTTATGTGCCGATCGAGAAGCGGCAGTCAATGAGCAATGCAGCTCCATTGGAGCTAGTAACACACTAGAACAATGCAGTGGCGGCAGGAAAAACTCCAGCCATGCTCTGCCCCACTGCTTCTGCCTATCTTCTCCCCCTTGAGTGAGAGCGAGCCTGCTTTGAGGTTCCAGCTATGGGCTGATTCAAGATTTGTTCTGACTCCGTATTCTTAATAGATATAGCGGCACCACATGATTTACGTAGTTATCCAATAAAACTACGGGTAAAAGCTTGGAAAAGCAGCCGCTGCTAACAAGAACCCTAAAATCGGGAGGAGAATCATGAAAATTTCCAATTTGACCAAGCTAGTTGGTGCAGGTGTGTTGACTGCAAGCCTAATCATGGCGCCGTCGATGCGCGTCTCTGCTCAAACTCAGAGCCCTGCTGGCACTGAGACTAGCCCCACTGATACACTGTCTGCTCCTACCACAGGTACGTCTGGCACAGGCGATGTGGTTGAGACTGACACAGACGACGGCTTTGACTGGGGCTGGCTCGGATTGATCGGCTTGGCTGGTCTAGCTGGGTTGGCAGGCAAAAAGCGCGACGAGCGCCCGGCTCAGTACCAAGACCCGAACGTGGCGCGTACAGGCTATCGTGATCCTAACGTTACAACCCGCACAGACTACCGGGAGTAGTTTGCCTTTAACTCCACTCATCCAATTAACCTGTCTGGAACTTGAGCCATTTAAAACAATGGCTCTACGTACAGAACTCAAAAGGGGACTTGTCAGTCCCTTTTCACGTTTTAAATTCCTGCGTAGTTCCGAAAATCTGGACGAGTCGCTGGATGCGGAAACAGCGACTCGATCGCTGCATCCCGGTTATTAAGCGTTTCGTAGAAGAAGAACGAGATGCCAGAAAAGCGGCGATCGCGGGCGATCTGCACCTGTCGCTGAATCTGCCCGGTATCAACGTTGATCACGCTCAGCCCTGTCAAGATGCCAATACCAACCGGAATTTTTCGGCGCACCGTCTGCAATTCTGGTTGGTCTAGCTCAGATCTATACCGGTTCATATCGTTGCGGTAAACCTGCACAATTAGCTCATCCACAAAGCCGAGACGCTGCCAGGCAAACCAGTCTTGCAGATACGTCTGATATGCGTAGGCTTTAGGATTAGGCGACAGCGAAATGATGCAGTCTGGCTTGTTAGTTTTGACGGCAGAGTAGAGCCTTACCATCAAATCGGAGAGTTTGTTAGCTCTCCAGCGCATCCAAGCTGCATCGCGAGAATTGGTCGGTGGGCTTTTGCCTTGGTGTTCTTTTTTATAGAGCGATACGGTGTAGGCATCATAGCCAACTTCTACGGGCATCCCTAAGTGGTCATCAAACTGAATGCCTTCAATGTCATACTTTGTGACCACTTCCTCAACCAAATCGGTTAGGAACTGCTGCACGCCCGGATGAGCGGGCGACAGCCACACCGATCGGTCTTCCCCGTGGACGTTAAAGATCTTGCTGCCGTCTTGCCTAGTGCTAACCCAGTCGGGATGGCGGCGAACTAGCTCAGACTCTGCCGGAACCATTAATCCAGCTTCTAGCCAGGGAATAATCGCCATATCTCGATCGTGAGCAAGCTCAACTGCCTCTTCTAGCAGGTCACGCTCTTCAAACTCCGGAATCGGCTCGATCTTATGTCCCGTAATTTGTTCTGCAACCTTACTGGGAAAGAGCGTATAGCCACCATTCCAAATGGTGGGATACACAGTATTGAAATTAAGCCGATCGAGACGCCGAATCGCCTCCCGCAGGTTGTCGCGGGAAAATAATACCTGACTGTCTACATTGGTTAGCCAAACGCCGCGAATTTCTGTATTTGGCGTACTTAGCTGAGCTGCCGCCGGTCGTGATGCCGCCGATTGGGCGATCGCTGCCGTTGGAAAATGTGCCATTAAAACAATTGCCAGCCCCAATCCTATCAGCGAAGCCGAGCGTAACCGCCGCTTCCAGCATTTTAGCCAGCGTTCAAAAGATGTATTCAACTGTCTCCTCCTCACCCACTGCATCAAGTTGCTTGATGCCCACCAATAATTACCCATACCTGAACTGTCGATCGCTCCCCACACAAATCGCAATATAGCCATTTGCTAGATAGCTGTACCACCACACAATCTGTTACCCTACCACAGCCATCCCAATCGATTTTGCAGACGATTATTTTTAGAAGCCATACAAAGCACAGTTTCTAAATTTCTGCTGAATCCAGAGAATTGGTATGATACCAACTCGCTGGCAGAAAACAAAAGAGGGGAGGATCAATCCGATTTAGTATGAATTGATGAAGTAGAGCATTTGGTTACAGTTGGATAATTTTCATAGTTTAGTGAGCAGCAGTCAAGCGGAAAGTAGGAAAGGACATGTAAACTCAATTTTGCTACTTGCTACGGCGCTACACACCTGGATTAGAATTTTTCGTGTAAAACCTCTGCTACATGGGTTTTTTATACAAAAGGGTTTGTCCTGACGTATGCGCGTAGCGCTATACAGAACTTTCTCTGCTCAGAGACAAAAAAGAGGAGCAGCACCGCTACTCCTCCTCCAATGTGCAATTGATTGACAAACAAGCAAATGCTAAATGTATTTTTCTAAAGTCGTTGCCAATGTAGTCTTGGGCACTGCTCCTACAACCATGTCAACTCGCTGCCCCCCTTTGAAGATCATCAGGGTTGGGATACTGCGGATACCGTACTGGCTAGCAACGCTGGGGTTATCGTCGGTATTGACCTTGACCACCTTGACCTGTCCCACGTATTGCTCAGCGATCTCATCAACGACGGGCGCAACCATCCGGCAGGGACCACACCACGGTGCCCAAAAATCAACCAGGACGGGAACATCGCTTTCAAGTACTTCTTGCTTAAATGTGGAATCTGTAACTTGTGCGGCTGCTGACATGCCTCGAAATCCTTGCCTACGTTTTCTGTTGAAATCTTACCATAGCGAAACCGCTGGACTGCCGCTATATGTCCGACACAAACAGACACAATTACTTATAGCTGCAAGAAGCTGGACTTCGCAAAGCTTCCTATAAACTACAGTTTTTGACTTGGCTAGCTCTTCTGAAACCTACAACACATTCTATGTTCATGAAGGTAGAGAAAGCCTACCATTTGTCAACAATATGCTTAAGTCAAACTTAATAAATTAGGCTGGTCTCTTACCGTCAAGAAGAACACAAAAAGAGGAACCGCCTGAACAAAGTCCAGGCGGAGTGTGGTGTGAGGAGTGAACGGAAACATGCGTCTCCGCTCTCTTCATTTTAAGCGACAGATATGGAATTTCGGGTAGATTCTGTAACAAGCCCGAATAAACTTATTTGAAGTGGCTTGACAGACAAGGGCTTATTTGCCCATTCCCAACTGCTGTGCCTTTTGATAGACCTTGCCCTCAGTTAGGAGCGATGGAGCAATCACTACTTCGACCTGCTGCATCTCTCGGATGTTCTTTGCGCCTAACGTGCCCATGCTGGTCTGCAGCGCCCCCAGGAAATTGTGGGTTCCATCGTCAAGCTGGGCAGGTCCCCGCAAAATTTGCTCTAGCGTTCCTGTAGTCCCCACTCGGATGCGAGTGCCACGGGGCAGCACAGGGCTGGGAGTTGCCATCCCCCAGTGATAGCCGCGTCCAGGGGCTTCTTGTGCTCTAGCGAACGGCGAGCCGATCATTACGCCATCTGCACCGCAGGCAATACATTTGCAGATATCGCCACCCGTAATCAAACCGCCATCTGCGATCACCGGCACATATTTACCCGTTTCTTGATAAAAGTCTTCGCGGGCAGCGGCACAGTCTGCTACTGCCGTAGCTTGAGGAATGCCAACGCCCAAGACGCCCCGTGAGGTGCAGGCAGCTCCGGGTCCAATGCCAACCAGCACGGCTGCCGCTCCAGCTTTCATCAGATTTAGCGTTACTTCGTAGGTTACGCAATTGCCCAAGATGACCGGCATCGGCATTTCCTGACAAAACCCTGCCAAATCTAATGGCTTAATCGACTCTGGAGACAGGTGTGCCGTTGAAACAACGGTGGCTTGAATAAAGAACAAGTCGGCTCCGGCTTTGGCAACCGCCGCTCCATATTTTGCAGCTCCGGCAGGCGTAGCGCTAACTGCCGCAATGCCACCCTGCTGCTTAATCTCTTGAATGCGTTGTTCAATCAATTCTGGTTTGACGGGTTCTGCATACAGCTCCTGCATTAGCGGTACGAACTCGGTTTTATCAACTGCAGCAATTCGATCGAGAATTGGCTCTGGGTCGGCGTAGCGTGTTTGAATTCCTTCCAAATTTAGGACACCCAGTGCACCTAGTTTGCTCAGCGCCACTGCCATCTTTACGTCTACTACGCCGTCCATTGCGCTTGCAATGATAGGAATTTGGCGCTCAAAATTGCCGATCGTCCAGCGTGTATCTGCCAACGTGGGATCTAAGGTTCTTTGTCCAGGAACCAACGCGATCTCATCAATCCCATATGCTCTGCGGGCTGCTTTGCCCCTGCCAATTTGGATATCCACAACCAACCCCTGTAAAAACATAAAAGTTAGCCTACCAAATCTAGAAGAGCAGAGTGTTGAATGGGAAGACTAAATTGTCCAGCAAAAAACAATTGTCTGTATTCCGCGATACGGTCTTAAGTTTCTTAAGAATCATTTGATACCGTTTTTGTCTTCAAGCTGCGCAGCTTCGAGGTATGCCCCGAGCTGCGTAGCTTTACAAAAAATTGGTATGAAACGCTATCGCGATGTGTTTTTCGAAAAAAACATTACAGATGATTCAGTTTTGTTAGATGCTTGAGAGACGCAGAATTCTGCACCCCCTATTAAACGTCGGTTGAAAAAATATGGCTAAGGAATCAGAGGTGCTGTGGCTGAATGTCAGCCACAGCTTAAAGTGCTTCGATCGTCCCTTGCTCAACTACTTGTCAGAACAAATTCCAGTAACCCGATGGGAATACCAAGCTCCGCTAGACGGGGCGGGTTCGTTTGAAAATGCGGTAAAACTACTGCATGAGTACATGCAGGCTCAACGTCGACCACTACACTTAGTAGGTCATGGCAGGAGTGGGCTATTAGGGTTGCTTTATGCTCAGCGCTATCCAGAAACAGTGCGATCACTGACATTGCTTTCGGTAGGGGCTGACCCTGCTCTCGATTGGCAAACTCACTACTATTCCTACCGCTTAAACCTAACCTGGAGCCGCCAAAAGATTTTGCAGCAAATGGTCTGCGAACTGTTTGGAACTGCCCCAACGGCAACAGCGAAAACAGTGGCAGATCTATTGGAGCAAGATTTAGACCAGTCGCTTTCACCGCATAATCTATTCCGGCAAACCAGCCTCCCACCCATGCGAGTTTCTGTACCGCTGATGGTCTGCGGCAGCGTTAACGATGTTGTAGTTCCATCAACTGCGCTGCGCGACTGGCAGCAGCACTTTAGCGATGCTAGCTCTCGTCTGTGGGTTTGTCCGGGTGGTCGCTATTTCTTCCACTATTTCTATCCAGAGAAAACAGGCGACAGTCTGCTCCATTTCTGGCGATCGTTGCCGCTCTACATCCGGACTCCTTGGGTGTTGGAGCCACTGATCCCGGTGTTCAGCTAAGACAATTGCACTGGAAACTAAATAAATAGTTTTACGGTAGCCGGTCTGGCTACCGTTTTTGTTTGTTGTGCCTTGCCTGGTGTGGAAGTTTAGATAGAGTGGTACTGAACTCCACATTCCCTACAGCCGTCAGTCCTCTGAGAGCAAGCCAAACAACTTGCTCAAAATCACATTTGAGAACAAGAATCCTTCCGGATCGGTGAGCCGTAACCGCTCACCAACTTCGATCCAGCCCTGCTGCTGATAGGGCTGCAGACACTTAAGAATCTGCTGCACCGATCGCCCCCCAAACCGGATCTCTAGGTCATTTAAGCTTAGCCCTTCAGCGAGGCGCAGCCCTAGCATCAGCGTATCAAGCAGCACTTCAGAATCTGGTGTGGCGGCGCAGTCAATCCTCCCTCCTACCGCCGCATAAGCCTGTACCCAGTGGTAGTAATCAGGTCGTTTGCGGGGACGGGTAAATCGTTGGCGATCGGTGTAGCTGGCAGCTGCCATGCCAAAGCCATAGTAAGGGCGGTTTTCCCAATAGACGCGATTGTGCTGACACTGAAAGCCCGCTTTGGCATAGTTTGAGATTTCGTAGTGGGAGAAGCCGGCTTCGATCAGGCGTTGCTGTGCTGTGCGATACATCTGCGTCGTGAGTTCATCGGTGGGTAAGGGTGAAACGCCCGCTTTATAGCGCCGATCGAAAGCAGTACCAGGTTCAAGTGTCAGGTCGTACACCGATAGATGAGTTGGCGACAGGGCGATCGCTGCCTCTATCGACTCTTGCCACAGCTCCAACGTCAAATGCGGCAATCCAGAGATTAGATCCAAACTAAAATTCTCTAGATTTACCTGATGCAGCAGTTCTACAGCAGTGCGAATATCGTCAGGGGTGTGGGTGCGTCCGCAGGCTTGCAAGACCTGAAGCTGAAAGGCTTGTGCGCCCAGGCTAACCCGATTGATCCCAGCCTGGCGGTAGCCTTGTAATTTCGTTAGCTCAATCGTGTCTGGATCGATCTCCATCGAAATTTCGGCAGTGGAAGCGATTCCAAAATGCCGATCGAGTGTTTCTAGAATCTGCCCTAGCTGAGCTGGTAGCAGCAGTGAGGGAGTGCCCCCACCCAAGAAGACTGTTTCCAGGGAACGATTAGGCTTGGGGGTTGCCAAAATTTCTTGGCAAAGAACCTCAACGTATTCGGCGATCGTGCCAAAGCTTGCAGCAGGCTGTTGACGAGACAGCGGTGGACGATCACCAACAATCGAAATCGGAAAGTCGCAGTAGAAACAGCGACGGCGACAGAAAGGAATGTGAATATATGCCGCAGTAGGGAGGGTTTCCGCAACAGGGTAATAAACAGTGTGAGAAGAGCCAGCTTTTTGCAGCGTGGAATTGGGCAAAGGGTTTTGCAAGGGGCGATCGATCATAGGGAATCACAGTTCTGAGGTGAGGAGAGCCGTTGATCTGTGGCTGGCTACCGGTTGACGGAAAGTTGTAAGGCAAACAGCCGATCGTTACTCCACTCATCGAAACCCCTGCTGATACCCGAACGCTGCGTCGCGAAAAACTACGACACAACGTATCAAAGTCTTGAAGGATATAATGTTTCTGTGTGAACTTGGCTATTAAACTTAATTTTTTTGCCTGCTAAGCCCAGTTATCCTAAGCAATCGGCTTTTAATTACACAGTTTAGGTTGAAACAGTTTGTCGGCTTCCGTTTTGCCTATTCCCAATCTGCCCAATATTCAGACCAACTTCCAGACCAACGGATTGAACCATGCTTGACGCAATTATCATTCTTTCGTTCATCTTAGCAGGGGCAGGAATCGGCTTTTATGGCGTGGATTTGTTGCCGCCTGACGCGCTGCAACAAGTCAACAACGTTGAGGGGCTGAGTGTGGTATCGGGCGGTTTTGGAGCACTATTTGGGTTAATTGTGGGTCTGCTGGCGCAAACGAGCTATCGGCGAATTGAGCGGCAGGTGCGGCAGATGCCGGTGGATGTACTGCTGAGTCGATCGGTGGGCTTAGTGCTGGGTCTGCTGGTGGCAAACTTGATGCTGGCTCCCTTGTTTTTGCTGCCCATTCCACGTGAGTTTGCCTTCATCAAGCCGCTAACTGCGGTATTGGGTAGCATTTTATTTGCCTTTTCGGGCATTAACCTGGCTGATACACATGGGCGAACTTTGCTGCGCCTGATCAATCCCAACAGCGTAGAAACGATGCTGATGGCAGAGGGAACGCTGAAACCCGTTACAACCAAAATTTTAGATACAAGCTGCATCATTGACGGACGAATTGAGGACTTGCTGAATACAGGCTTTTTGGAAGGACAAATCCTTGTGCCGCAGTTTGTTCTGCAAGAGCTGCAGCGAATTGCAGATGCATCTAACGACCAGAAGCGAATCCGGGGGCGGCGCGGCTTAGATATTCTCAAGCAGATGCAGAAAGCCTTTCCCGGGCGAATAATGATCCATCGGGCGGACTACGAAGATGTTGCAACCGTGGATGCCAAACTAGTGCGGCTTGCTCAAGACATCAACGGTGCACTGCTGACAAATGACTATAACTTGAACAAAGTTGCCAGCCTACAGAGTGTGACCGTCCTCAACGTCAACGACCTAGCTCAGGCGATGCGACCTGCCTACCTACCTGGTGACAACCTGGATCTGAAGATCGTCAAGCAGGGCAAAGAGCCTGCGCAAGGGGTTGGCTACCTCGATGACGGCACAATGGTCGTGGTTGAAGAAGGCGGTGAGTACATTGGAGATGAGGTTTGTGTAGTAGTGACAGGTGCACTGCAAACTTCTGCGGGGCGGATGATTTTTGCGCGTCCAGAAGCATCTGTCATGGCGTAAGCAGGAATCATGACCAGACTCCGCACCAAGCGTTGCGATCGCTGCCAGCAATTTGCCTCTGTGCTCTATCGGGTTAAGTTTGACGACTCAGAAAGCTGGGCGTTTGTTTGCGATGTCTGCTATCCCGCCGTTAGCCAAAATAACCCGCACTATACCTACGGCGGCACTTGGAAAGCGAAGAAGAAGCGGTGAGCTATCGCCAGTTTTGTTGTGCTTGCTCTAGCACATAGGCGGAAACCTCTTGGATCTGCTGCTCGGTAAGGCGATCTTGGTAGGCGGACATGTTGTTTTTGCCATTAGCGACAATATTAGCGATCGCTTCGATGGAGTCCATTTGGTTCCGTTGGAGCGTCTTCAGCTTCAGATTTTTGCCACGTCGAACAATGTTGCCACCGTTGATGTGGCATCCGGCACAGTGAGTTTCAAAGATTTTTGCGCCTGTGTCTGCACTGGCAGCGAGGGCAGGCTGGGAAACTGTAAATAGAACGAAGAAGACGAGAAGAACGAGGCTCAGCAGGTGTTTCATGGGTTGTTGTGTTGTCTTTTGTGCGTTGTCTTTCTCTTTCTATTCTGGCAAAGAGGGGATGGCAAAGAAGAGAAAGCCGTTTAACCCTGATAGCTGACCTTATGAAGAGTAGGTTTATGGAGAGTCATCTTGCACACTACTCAAAATCGTTATGACTATGATATAGTCGTAACAGTTCGTAAAAGCGCTTAACTGCTGAGCAGTGGCTCAGAGCGTTTTCGCCTCTTCAACTTAAGTAGATTCGTAAACCAGATACAGAAGGAGCATAACTCATGACCGTCAACGAAGGATGCCTCCGCGTTGGTCAAGCCGCCCCCGATTTCACAGCAACCGCTGTGTACGACCAGGAATTTAAGACCATCAAACTTTCAGACTACCGCGGCAAGTACGTTGTCCTGTTCTTCTATCCGCTGGACTTTACCTTCGTTTGCCCGACTGAAATCACGGCATTCAGCGATCGCTACGAAGATTTCAAGGCGATCAACACCGAAGTATTGGGTGTATCGGTGGATAGCGAATTCTCCCACCTCGCTTGGACGCAAACCGACCGCAAGCAAGGCGGTGTTGGCGATCTCAACTACCCCTTGGTATCAGATATCAAGAAAGAAATCAGCACCGCTTACAACGTCCTCGATCCAGAAGCAGGTGTGGCGCTGCGTGGTCTGTTCTTGATTGACAAAGACGGTGTTATCCAGCACTCCACTATCAACAACTTGGCGTTTGGTCGGAGCGTTGATGAAACTCTGCGGACGCTGCAAGCGATTCAGCATGTGCAATCTCACCCTGATGAAGTTTGCCCTGCAAACTGGAAGCCAGGTGATGCCACGATGAGCCCTGACCCTGTGAAGTCGAAAGAATTCTTTGCGGCTGTGTAAGAGCTAAAATACCTCAAGCAAAAAGGGTGAGCGGTGCTCACCCTTTTTTGTTTTTCTCAGCTCTATAGCTGCCACCATTGCATTTATGACGCTGCAAGTTATGACGCTATGCACATATGTATAGGACAAACCTTTTACACAAAAAGAATTTAAAATGCAGCTTCTCTCGATGCTGCCGTCCCCTTAGCCGATACGATCGGACAGTAGCTACACACACAACTTTATGTCCTCTGCTCCTCTGCGCCTCAATCTCTCCGAAGGATCAGTTTCTTTTAGCTTTACACCCAACGCAGCACGAGAACTGCAAGCTGCAATTGCCTCGCTGATGAATAGTCTCAAAGCCACTGCATCTAACACAGCAGGCGGCAAGCCCCAGCCGCAACAGCCAATGGAATATCAGCACACAGGCGAGGTCTTCCTGGAGGTTTTCTGCAACCCCAATATCTGGTCAAGTCCTTTTGCCGCCAAAGTTTTGATTACCTTGAGAGACGACCGCATCCGCCTCACTACCGAAGCGGAGTTGACCCGCATCACCGAAGACCTCAACCAGTATTTAGACCAGTTTGGCTAAATACCTTGGCTTAAGCAATTGATCTCCAATTCCGGCTGCCGCTTTCCCCGCAGCCTCTATGCTTTGTGTCAAAATGAAGTGCATGCCGTAAATCAAGTACAGTGAGCCGCGTGATTGAGGTCGAAGTCCATCAGCAACTCCGTGCCTTTCTACGAGAGCAAGGAGAACCCTACTGGCACCATCATCTAACGATGGCGCGACTGGTGGCGCGTGCGCTGCGCTTAGGTCGGAGCGCCTTAATTCAGGCGGGTGCGCCAACAGGCTATCAAGGCTGCTATCGCTTGAGCTATTTAATGTCGCTGTTGCTATGGCAAGAGCCAGCGGTTTTAGTGGCTTCAGAAGCCGTGCAGCAGCGCCTGTTGATGGTTGAAATTCCGCGCCTGCGCCAGTGGCTACCAGTTCAAAAAGCAATTCAGACAGGCGATCGCTATCCGGAAGGCTTTCGCGGGCTGCTGCTCACCTCCCCTCAAGCTTGGCTGTCCGATCGGCTGGCGGGTACAGAGCGCTTCCCAGCAGGCATCCCGACGCTGATCGATGGCGCCGATGATCTGGAGTCTTGGGCACAGCAGCAGATGACAACCGCATTGCAACCGCACAATTGGGATGAGCTGATGCTGGCATTCCCTTCGCAGGTTGATGCCATTCGTGACGCACGCGTCCAGCTTACTCGCGCTCTGTTCCAGCATCCAGCCAATCCCTACGATCGCTATTTGCTAGAACAGCCTGAACAAGAAATTTTGTCCCAGCTCTATCAAACGCTGCAGCTCAGCGCTGCCTTGCAGGGCGATACCAATGGAGACTGGCTCAACTCAGGATTTTTGCCAGCCACATGGCAGCAGTTTGGGCGATTGCTCCAGCAAGACGGGCAGTTGCTTTGGACGGAAATGGTGCGGCGGCAGGGGCAATTTTCTCTGCATTGTGCGCCCGTAGAGGTGGCTCCGGCACTAAATTTGATTTGGGCAAAGCAGCCAATTGTGCTGGTCGGCAATTTTCTGGATCTAGATGCCCAAGCTAGTGCCTATCGTCAGCGACTTGGCTTGGACACAGAGGAGCTGACCTGTCTCAAATTTAATCCCGATCGCCAGCATGAGCTGATCCAGCTTTATCTACCAGACGGCATCCCAATGCCAAACACCCCTCAGTTTCAACCTGTATTGATGCAGGAGATTCGCGCCTTGCTCAGCGCTACTGCAACGGCAACCCAGGGTTTGATTGTAATTCTGGTGAGCGATACACCGCTAAAAGCACAGGTGGGATCACTGCTGGCAGCCGAGTTTGGCTCACGAGTACAGGTTGAAAAAACTTGTTTAGACGACCACGGCATTCTGGTAGCAGGATGGGATTTTTGGAGACAGCACCAGGCCGTTTTACCTGCACCCCGGCTGCTGATCATACCAACGCTACCCTTCCCTTCGCTGGAAGATCCGCTGGTGGCAGGTCGGGTGGCACACTACAAGCGATCGCGCCAAGATTGGTTCCGCCTTTATTTGCTACCAGAAGCGCTGGGATCGCTGCAGCGGGCAGTTGCATCTATGCGGGAAACTCAGGGAGTCGTAGCCTTGCTTGATAACCGAGTTAACCATCGCAGCTATGGGCAGCATGTCCTCTCAGCCCTTAGTCCTCTCGCCCGCATTAGCTATGTTGATGCTAGCTTGTTCATCCAAATGGAAAGATTAGAGGGGATCAGCGGTAGGATCGATGAAAGCTAGCGATATCATCAAATTTAGGAGCAATTTTTAGTAAGAGCAGGTTAAAAATGGGAGATTCAAAACGACGCAAAGAAACACTGGGTGACAAGTACGGACAGGAAGAGAATGTTCTTCCTTGGTTGCCCTTTAAAAAGAGTCAGGCACAGCAGTTTGTAAGCTGGAGTACAAGAGGCGCGTGGATTGGCATTGGTCTACTTGTTGCCTATTGGGTTACTGTTCGGTTTTTAGGTCCTGCATTGGGATTGTGGCAGGTAAACTAGGAATTAAGCGTTTGAGAAATCTTTAATTCGGCGTTTTTTGATCGTAATCACCAGGAATCAAAAAGATTGGGATCAGAAAACGCCTGCCAATTGCGCACGAAGTACTGTCCATAGAGGTGAATCGAACTAAATGCTCAATTAAGCAGGCATATTCTTGGGTTCTTAATGTGTCTGTAGCGTTATATTAAAAATATGTATCAAAAACCTTAAATATCTGGGTGCAGATCAGAATGGCGCGCTAATGTAAGCATAAGAGCCATCTACTGGTGCATTGCCCAGCTATTTTGGCATTTGTTGCTCACGATACTTTATCTAAATAAATAGTTCGCTACGCTTGACAGATTATTTGTCTATTTCTTAGGTAGGATGTTCATCGCTGCATCATCCATTTAGCCTTAAGTGGCAAGACTCGCAAAGTCTGACCCAACAGTTTAGGCTTTATAGATGAAGGTAGTCCTCAGGGTTAGTGGCTTCGGGTCAAGAGTGCTATCTTTACGCTAGACTTGAAGCAAAAAATTGGCATTGGCAGCCTTTCAGTGCTGCCCTTAGTTGGTTTTTGTATTTATAACTACCATACACCCCAAGAGGCTAGGACTAAATGCTTAAGAAATCATAAAAGGCTTTAGAATTGTGTTAAGTGTGGTGATTAGGAGGTCAAGTTATGTTTTTAAGACTTGCAGAACAACACCGCAGATTTGTTCAAGATTTGGTGATGAATCTTCAGGCTCTGGCAACCGTGCTGGAACAACGGGGATACCTCGCTTCTTGCTACACCTGCGGCGGACAAATGAATAGCGCCTCGTTCATGGTGAGCTTAGGCGAAAACCATTTGATTCGCTTCCTGGTGTCTGACTATGGCATCACCTGGACAGAGATGCGAGACGACCGCGAATTAATGAAGCTGGAGGGTGCAGAAGCCATCAGCCAGCTTCAAGACCTAGCAAACCTCGTCAAGTTCCAAATTAAGCCGTCTGAAGCCCGTCCAACCCTAGTCAAAGCGCTTTAATACCGGAGTAGCAATCCGCTAGGGCATAGCTAAAGCTGGAAGCCAGGCTGCCATCAATACTACCAAGGCATCTGAAGGGGCAATTCAGGGACTCATTGTCGCCTAGTCTGCTTCAACAGGATCGCAGGTCAAACAGGGTCTCTACAATCTGATCGATCGCCTGTTCTACCTGTACGACTGAGTGCCTTGGCTGATTGACTAGGATGCTAAATCCAAGTGGCTGAAAGCCTGATGGCTGAAGATAGCCCGACAAAGCAGCAACACCGCCCATGTATCCTGTTTTGCCCTGGAGACGCCCTCGTACCTCACTAGCCTGAAAGCGGTTTTTGAGTGTACCGCTGATTCCGGCAACCGCAAGTGAGCTGCTGTAAGCCTCTGCGTAAGGCGATCGCACCATTGCCTGCAGAGTTTCCACTAGCACTAGAGGACTCGCTTGGTTTTGCCGCGACAGCCCTGAACCATCGAGCAGGCTGTATTGAGCTGTAGCGATCCCTAAGTCTGTCAAGATTGCATGAGTTGCTTCAAGTCCGTCAGCACGGCTGTCGCTTGCGTTAGCAGTGTGAGTCATTCCGAGCGATCGCAGCAGTACTTCTGCATATAAGTTATTGCTTTTTTGGTTCGTTTCCCTCAGTAAATCTACTAGAGGTGCTGATTCAACAGCAGCAATTTCGTTTGCTCCAGCCGGAAGAGGATCATCAGCGATTAGCTTCTGTCGAATCTGGATCCTCTTAGCCTCTAGAATCTGCTGGAATCGATCCCCAAAATGCTGAACAGGTTGTGGCACTGAGACGGCAACGGGTTCTGCTGCAGACCCAGCCCGCAATTGCCCTTTGATCCAGATAATGCGACGGGAAGAATTGCGCCCTACCTCTATAAACTCTGGTGCATCTGCTGCAACCGTCTGCGAGTAGTTGTTAATTTGCCAGCCTTGGCGATCGTTAGGATTTTCCCAAACAACTTGTAGCGGTTCACCTAGCTGCCGTGGTATAAGCGTCAGATTAATCGCGTTCTGGTTAAGAATTAAGCTATTGGCGGGCGCGCCGTAGCCTTGCTGAAGATCTTCTGCTTCCCAAGAGGGATGAACCGGATTGCCACGGAAATATTGGTCATCCAGAATAAGGCGATTGACCTGGGTGACGCCTTGACTACGGAGCTGCTGGGCGAGCTGCTGCAGCTCTATTTCAGTTAGGCTGGGATCGCCTCGCCCAATGACCCTCAACTGGATTGGTTCTCCAGGTAGACTCGTTTGATAAATCGATGTGCGAAAGCGAAAGGATGGAGTGAGCTGAGTCAAGGCAGCAGCAGTCGTCAGCAGCTTGGCATTGGAGGCAGGAATGAAGGGACGATTGGCGTTTTCGGCATAGAGCGTTTGGGCATCACCGATGGTTTGCACTAAGATTCCCCAGCGCACCTGGCGAAATTGAGGCGCGTCTGTGATTTGAGCGATCGCCTCCTCTAGCTGAGCTGGACAAATTTCTTCAGGTTCGGAAGGTGATGCCGGCTGTGCTGAATGAAAGTTCAACCCTATTTGCAGCAATAGCACCAGTGATCCCCAACTCCAAGCGCGATTCCACATCATTTTGCTATGATTCCATGACACGATTGCCAAACCCAGTTATTCAAAAAGCTTTTGCAGCTCTCCAAAAGTTAATTTTCGATCGACTGAGTCTGGCTGCTAGATTACAGCACTTGTAGCCCTGCCAATCTCAGTGCAGCAAATGTGCTATTCATTTTTGAGGTAGGCGGCACGAAGATCATGAAGCCGTCGCGGCCGCGAGTTAGCAAGACTCGATAGCTGTTGAGCCGTAGGCGCAGTGGATCGCGGACATTTCGCTGCGAGCGCGTCACCACCCAGGCATCCTGCCACACCAGATCATCCCCCCAGCCGACGATTGGAAAATCTAGCTCCAACCCCTGACAGCCAAACTCGGTAACAGTGCTGCTGAGGGCACAGCAAGACAGCAGCGAATCGGGTGGATCGATATACCAAGCGCCCATTTTGACGCGTTGGGTTGCCATGTAATCGTTCTGGATACCGTGGTCGCTGAGGTTGCGAGCCCGGGAGGAAGCAATCAGCCCGTATCGTTTATCGGGTTCTGACTGGTAGCGATCGCGGCAGTAGGCTTTGGCAGTCTCTAAGTCTCTAGTGAGATAAGCATCATAGCCAGCAGCAGTTAAAACCGGGAAGAGCGCAGCTGCTGCTTCGAGGGCACCAGAGAGCAGGTGTGACACCCAGGTTTGTAAGTCTTTAGCAAGGTGGGTGCGGAGAGAAGTGGTCAAGTTGAACTGGGGATGCGTGTGGAGATGAGGAGGGGCGATCGCCGTGAAAGTGCTGGCTTGCTCTGGAGGGCAATGCACCTGCCAAGAACTTGCCACGGACTGCAGTCCCGAATTCCACTGCCCAATGCCTTCTTCTTCGCCTACATGAATCTCTTGTCCTTCACCAATCAATCCCAGCAAAACGCACCAATCTGGCACTCGTTCGGCAATTTGCAAAATAATCCCAGGCGCAGCGCTGTCAATCCCATATTCCTCGCTCATCCGCCGCAGATCCCACGCCCGTTGGGCTTCATCGAATACAATGATGTGTTCTTTGGGTGCTTTTTGACGACGGACTTGGTGATCGATGTAGAAGTTGCGAATTGCCTGCACAAACACGCGGCTTTTGAGGGCGTACTGCAGCACCGCCACCAGCGGCGCGTTGCCTGAGAGAAAGACGGCTTGCTTGTTGCTCGGTTTGTCTGCTTGCTGAAGCGGGTTCTGGTAAACAAACTGCAGCCCGACTAACGTTTTGCCTGCCCCCGGCACTCCTGTTATCAAGACTAAATGCCGCTGTTTTTGCTGCTGTGCTTGAATAACAAGGCGATCGAGATACGCAATCAGCTCTGGGATACCAGCACTGCGAGCACTTTTGAGACTTGGCAATGGCTCTTGTTGAAAGATGCGGCGAGCGGCTTGGACAACCGTGGGCAACGGCTCATAGTCTGCATTTACCCAGGCAATTGGATCAACTTCAGGCAAAGTTCCTTCTAAGGCACAAAGATAATCTTTTATTTCAGACGAACCGAGGATTTTAATGGATTCATGCTGCTCACCGGGCTTCGTTCGGCGAGTGGGAACCAGGATTGCTTGAACTGGATTCTGGCTTGAGCCACCATGATATTCAGATAGATCTCGCGCATAGGCAGCAACTTGATCTAAATCTGCTGCTGAAGGCGTTGCTTTTTGCTTAAACTCGAAGACTAGAATTCGTCCGGCTCCCAGCAACACCAAATCCGGACGACGACCCCCTTCACGCGGCAGTTCATATTCAAAAATTAGCGTCCAGCTTCGACTTTCAGATTGATCGACTATCAATTGCCTCAATTGGTTTTGCAATATTTCGCCGCAATCTTGCCAAGCTTGCTGCTGGGTCGCAGTTGCCTGCTGGCGGTAAAGCTGCTGATAATTCTTGCCGAGCTCCTCTTGCCAGCCTGCCAGGGAAACTGCAAGGAACTGAGCAATGGTGCCCATCCAGCCGTAGTTAAGTATTGGTTCACTGTGCAGTAAAGAAAGTTGGGTTAGGCGATCGGTCATTCTAAATTGAGCAAGGTGAAGTTAGCACAAGATCGAAGATTTAATAACAGAAGCTCAATGAAAAAGCTTTGATCGGATACTTGAATTAGATATTGGTTTTGATTAGAAGCTGTCCAAAAATAATTTGTATTTTGCTAAGGCGCAAAGCGCTGCATTATACCTATGATAGTTCCACTGCACTTCAAACGGTTTGCTTCGCTACTGCCCGTTGCTTTAATTTGCGGTCCTAGCTACGCCAGATTTTTATATTGGTCAAGAAGCAGCCAGCTTCTGGATGCGCAGAACGTTTGGCAGCAATTTACTCAGCTCAGCAATCCTGCTTTTGAATGGAGCCTGACGCATTATCCACCCGGACTGACCAGGCAAATACTCTGTGATTTTTATGCGTTTGCAATCGATCGAGTATCTGGAATTGCAAAGCACTATGATCTTTCCAATAATTTTTATCAGCTATTTCTGGATAAAGATTTATTCTATAGCTGCGCTGATTTTTTAAACGCCGCAGATACGCTAGAAGACGCTCAAGAACATAAAGCAAATTATCTTCTGAATCTAATCAATCCTCAGCCAGGAGAAAGGATTTTAGATTTGGGCTGCGGTTGGGGTGGAATGCTAAAAAGGATCTATGAGAAGACAGGCGATCGAGAAAATCTTTGTGGCTATACGCTCTCTGCGGAGCAAAAGCGATGGATTGATGAACAGTATGGATTTAAGGTTGAGTTGAAAGACTTCATCACCGCCGAGTATGGACGAGAGTCGCTGGATAAAATTTACTCTGTGGGGGCGATCGAGCATGTACCTAAATCGAAGCTGCTGCCGCTCTCGCAAACCTTAGCCAGGGCACTGAGTCCGACAGGTCGCATCGTTCATCATTTCTTTTGCCAGCTAAGTGAGTTTCCTCCGGCAAGGCTGCTGTTTGCCGGAACGGAAATTTTCCCAAGCGCAGAGCTTTCCTCATTGAAGCGACACCTGAAAGCGTTTGAACAGGCAGGGCTGCAGATCGTTCACCACTCCGTTCACGATTACAGACCAACGCTGGTAGCCTGGTTCAATCGATTGGCAACAAACCAGGAAGCGGCAGTTGAGCTAGTCGGAATCTCCACTTACAACCTGTATTTGTGCTACTTAGCTGAGGCTTGGCGGTTGTTTGACGATCGAGACTTATTGCTGATGCGATTTGTGCTTCAACGGCGGGATGTAGCCCCACCAAACCAATCGGCTTTCGGGTGAGGAGTCAGGGCTGATGCAGAGCTTCATCAGCCCTGAGGCTTCAAGCAGCTTTTGCTGTCTCGTTTTTCAGCAGCGGAAAGCCCAGCTCCTCTCGCTGCTTCAGGTAAAGCTGAGCAACCTGCCTCGCTAAATTGCGCATCCGGAGGATGTAGCGCGTCCGTTCTGTCACAGAGATCACCCCCCTAGCATCCAGCAGGTTGAACGTGTGGGAGCATTTGAGGACATGATCGAAGGCAGGCAATACGAGCGATCGCTCCATTAACCGCCCGGCTTCCTTCTCGTACAGGCTAAATAGGGTAAATAGCAGCTCTGGATCAGAAGCTTCAAAGTTGTAGGTGGAGTTTTCGATCTCGCTTTGCAGATAAACATCGCCATAGGTGAGTTCGTCGTTCCAGCGAATTTCAAAAATCGAGTCTACACCTTGCAGATACATCGTTAGGCGTTCCAGCCCGTAAGTGATTTCAACAGATACCGGACGGCAGTCAATACCGCCACACTGCTGAAAATAGGTAAACTGCGTCACCTCCATACCGTCTAGCCATACCTCCCAGCCCACACCCCACGCGCCGACTGCCGCATCTTCCCAGTTATCTTCCACGAAGCGAATATCGTGGTCTTCGGGTTTAATGCCCAACGCCCGCAGCGAGTCGAGATAGACCTCCTGAATATTATCTGGTGAGGGCTTGATTAGCACCTGGTACTGGAAATAGTGCTGCACCCGGTTAGGGTTTTCGCCATAGCGCCCGTCAGCAGGACGACGGCATGGCTCGGCATAGGCAACCGACCAAGGCTCCGGGCCGATCGCCCGCAGAAACGTGTGCGGACTCTTGGTTCCAGCTCCTTTTTCAGTATCGTAGGGCTGGACGATCAAACAGCCGCGATCGCTCCAAAACTGATGCAGTGCCGCAATAACTGACTGAAAGTTCACAAACCCAGCTCCTAACAAACGCAATTGAGTACAATCAATTCATTTTATCGCCCAATCCAGCCTTTCCTGAGGCTGATGGCTGTCTCTGTATTTATGTCCCTACAAGCCAATCTTCTAACGCACCTCCAGCAGCTCAGCCGCGAACGCGACCCCTTCCTTGCCACCGAAGGACACTTCTATGTGCAGCAATACATCCAGCAGGAGTGGCAGCACTGGGGAGAAGTGAACGCCCACGCCTTTGAATTTCAGGGCAAGACCCATTTCAACTGGGTGCTAGACCTGCCTGCCCGATCGCCTACCCGGCGTCCGCCGATTTTGGTGGGGGCACACTATGATACCGTGATCGGCTCTCCCGGAGCAGATGATAATGCAACGGGGCTGGCAGTAATGCTGGAGCTGGCGCGTGCGATCGCCCGTCAGCCTGCTCGCCATCCCGTGCGTCTGGTAGCATTTGACCTGGAGGAGTTGGGGTATGTGGGCAGCCAGCGCTATGTTGCAGAACTGCAGCGACAACAGCAAGCGCTACGGCTGATGCTGTCTTTGGAAATGCTGGGATACTGCAATCACGCTCCTCAGTCCCAAACTTATCCAGCCGGTTTAGAGCGGTTTTATCCCGATCGGGGCGATTTCATTGCCCTGATCGGCACAATCAAGACCATTCCCGATTTGATTCGGCTGAGCCGCACGTTCCGCCGCGAAGTGCCCTGCGAGTGGTTACCTGCCGGCAGGCGTGGCCTGATTGTGCCAGATACGCGCCGCAGTGATCATGTTCCTTTCTGGGATGCTGGATACCGGGCTGTCCTAGTTACAGACACAGCAAACTTGCGAAACCCTCACTATCATGCGCCTAGCGATCGCCTAGAAACGCTGGATTTAGATTTTCTGGCAGCCGTATGCCAAGGCGTCATTGCCAGCGTCCGATCTTTGTAAAACGCAGTAAACTTGTGACTAATTTGTATCCGCTCGTTTCATGTCTGCCATTCTTTCCCGCATTGGTCGATCACTGCTGCTTGTGCTGCTGCTACTCACTTTAAGCAGTCTGCCGAGTTGGGCAGATGCAGCACCCATCCCCGAAGCCGAACCAACTGTCTCAGTCGGACTAAACACGGATGCTATCTCGCCTGAAAAAATTAACCAATTTGTCCACTCCTACCTGCAGGTAACTACCCTACTAGAACAGCGCGAAGGCGAACTGCAGGCCGCCGAAACCGATTCGGACTCTCAGCGCATCCAGCAAGACATCGAAGCACAGGCGATCGCTCTAATCGAGACTAGCGGCTTAACTCTCCAGGAGTACTTACAGCTCCTCAGTTTGGCGAACCTTGACCCAGAATTTAGCGATCGCATTGCTCTGCAACTGCAGGAAGCGATCGAGTAAATTCAGCCCACCTGTAGGTGCAGGCAGTTCCTCATGCCCAGCAAACTATGAAAAGGAACAAGCATCCCCGCTCGAAGGACAACCCGTGAAACAAGAAACGCCGCCGCAAGTGCTATGTCTAGGCGAAATCCTCTGGGATTACTTAGCCGATCATCCCGCTGCTTCTGTCAGTGAAGTTACCTCTTGGACACGCTACCCTGGTGGTGCACCTGCTAATGTCGCCTGTGCGCTAGTCAAACTGGGCACTCCGGCTGGCTTCATTGGCTGTGTGGGTGAAGACGAAGCAGGGCAGGTACTCGTAGAACTGCTGCAGTCGCTTGGCATCAACACCAAAGGCATCCAACGCCATGCCAGTCATCCCACTCGGTTGGTGGAAGTGCTGCGAGATGCAGCAGGCGATCGACAATTCGCTGGGTTTGCAGGCGGCGATACCACTCAGTTTGCCGATGCTTATCTGCAAGCCGAGCTGATTCCTGAACATTTGTTTAGCACAGCTAAGTTCTTAACGATGGGAACGCTAGAGGCTGCTTATGAAGAGACCGGAAAGGCAATTACCCATTCATTAGCGCTGGCAAATCAACACTCTCTACAGGTGGTGATGGATGTCAACTGGCGATCGATGTTTTGGACAACGCCAGATACCGCAAAATCAACCATCCTGGATTTAGTCCAGCGAATCAATTTTTTGAAGCTGTCAATCGAAGAAGCCGAATGGCTATACGATGCTACAGATGCCGGAGCAATTGCTCAGCAAAATACTCACCTTAGCGGTGTGCTGGTGACTGCAGGCGAACACGGCTGCACCTATTGCTTTGGGGAAAATCAAGGGAGCGTCCCGGCCTTTAAAATAGAAGTAGAAGATACCACTGGTGCAGGCGATGGCTTTGTCGCAGGGTTCATCCATCAGCTTTGTCAACGAGGAACCGCTGCACTGCGTGACTCAGAAGCAGCCCGATCTATCGTCAGGTATGCTAGCGCTGTGGGAGCTTTAACCACTACCAGACCCGGCGCGATCGATGCTCAACCCACAGCGCCAGAAGTGGAAGCATTCTTGTACTTGCAAGGGGCATAGGTAGTCGCAGCTCGACAATGGGCAATTCGGGCAGCTTTGAGCCATGATCAAGAGAGAACTTGATCCGATGGCCATGACCTCTGACCTGATGCCCGATTCTGACCTCGATCGCCAGCTCGAAAGTACGGTTGCCGACTTCAGTGACCTGCAAGCCGACCTCAACTATCAACAGGCTCAAATGGTGCTACGAGAGCTGGTCAACAAGCTCGACCTGTCTCCGAGAGAGCGATCGGGCTTAGAAACAGAGCTAACAAGCCTGCAAACGCTGCTAGACAAGCTCGACCGACAAGTCGTGCAGATTGCTGTCTTTGGTATGGTGGGGCGAGGCAAGTCTTCGTTGCTCAATGCGCTTTTAGGGCAGGAAGTCTTTGAAACAGGGGCTATTCACGGTGTAACCCAAACTATCCAAACGGCACAGTGGAGCGCCAAGCGGGAAGCCTTAGAAGGAAGCCGTGGTGGCGATCTATGGCGAGTTTCGCTGCCTGGTGTAGGCAATTCGCAGGTAGAACTGATCGACACCCCCGGAATTGATGAAGTCGATGGTGAAACCCGCGAAGCAATGGCACGGCAGCTAGCAAAGCAAGCCGATCTAATTCTCTTTGTAGTGGCGGGTGATATGACCCGCGTTGAATTTGAGGCACTCTCGGAGATGCGGCAAGCCAGCAAGCCGATTTTGCTGGTGCTAAACAAGATCGATCAGTATCCGGCAGCCGATCGCCAAGCAATTTACGAAAAAATCCGCGATGAGCGGGTCAAAGAGCTGTTGTCGCCAGATGAAATTGTCATGGCAGCAGCTTCGCCGCTGGTAGCAAAGGCAATGCGGCGGGAGGATGGCAAAATGACAGCCCGCCTAACGCGAGGAACGCCGCACGTGGAGGACGTAAAGCTAAAAATTCTGGAGGTTTTGCAACGAGAGGGCAAAGCACTTGTGGCATTAAACACAATGCTGTATGCCGATGATGTGAATGAGCAGGTGGTGCAACGCAAGCTAGACATCCGCGATCGGGCTGCTGATCAGCTCATCTGGAGCACAGTAATGACAAAAGCAGTGGCGGTTGCACTCAACCCCATCACCGTTCTAGATCTAATGGGTGGAGCCGTAGTCGATATTGCTCTGATCACAGCGTTAGCCAAGCTTTATGGCTTTCCGATGACTCAGCAAGCAGCAGCCGCACTTTTGCAAAAAATTGCGCTCAGCATGGGCGGCATCACGATTAGTGAGCTTGTCATCACATTCGGGCTAGGGTCGCTGAAAAGCCTGCTGGGGCTGGCAGCTCCGGCTACAGGTGGAATTTCGATCGCCCCTTATATTTCTGTGGCGCTAGCACAGGCGGGTGTTGCTGGAGTTTCGACCTATGCAATCGCGCAAGTGGCTAAAACATATCTGGTCAATGGCGCATCTTGGGGAGATGAAAGCCCCAAGGCAGTTGTAAATCGTATTCTATCGTCGCTGGACGAGACTTCTATTCTGAACCGGATTAAGACAGAACTGAGAACGAAACTCGATCGGTGTTAGTCCACTATCTTTTATAGCGACTGCCATCAGCGCGACGGCAAAGCACGCGCAAAGATTAGAACAGCTTCATGCGTAGAAGCCGCGCAGCATACGACTTCTACACAGAAGAACTTTCAACTAAGGCGCATGACGCCATATCTGAATCAGAGATTAGATATTTGACTCTGAGTCAGGTTCTACTTGAGCTGGGTCAACGCCTAATGGAGCAACAATGTTACGGAATAGCGTGATTTGCTGCTCAAACTCTATCGCTTTAACTTGTTCAAAGACTTGATTGCCTTGCTCGGAAAGCTGGTAGTTGGGTGGGAGGGGGATGATCGTTCCATCGTCCATGCCTTGGGCAAGCCGGTACCAAAACAGCAGTTTGGTCGTGTCGCTAAATGAACCATATTCACGAGCGATTAGGGAGTTTTTACCGGAAAGCAGATCCCGTTGCAGCTGCAGCTGCTCGTCCTGGGACATATCCTTCACCTGGTTGAATAGGGATTCAGCAATTTCAGGGGAGACAGTGCTAGCGCCCGGTGCCGCAGGGGTGACAGAGTTGCCCATTTCTTTATAGATGAAATAGAACACCGCGAGCTGCTGATCAACATCTAGCCCTTGAAAAGCTTGCAGTAAACCGCTTTCTGTGTTGGAAGTTGTATAAGTCATAGCTACCTCATGTGCGTCAGCATTGCAATCAAAGTCTTAATTTGAGCTGCCCCCGATCTAACGGAGTCAGCAGATTTTACAGCTCGATTGCAAGATTTCACCTTAAACGGTATAGAAGAAGACGAATTATCTCCTCTACTGCAGGTTGCGATCCTAGGTCTGGCAAAAGGTAGAAGCGGGGATCAGGAGCAGTTGAAGAGAATATCTACGTTGCAGGAGTGCTGCTCTTAACAGCGACGGCTTTTACTTTGGAAGGATGCATTTTTTGAAAAAAGGGCTTTACACTCCAGTTGATTGAAGTAATTTACAGCGTTGATTAAACTGCTTCCAACTTATGATTGTTAATTTATTGGAAAATGGCTGGGAAGTAATCTATCACCGCGCCCATGCTCTCTTAGCCGCTCAGATTGGTGGTCACTGGGATCGCCAAAATGTTCCCAAACGGTTCTACGAAACACTAGCCGCAATTTCTCATCACGATGACCTAGAACGAGAATGGGAAGGAAACCAGATTACCGAAGCAGGCGCACCGCTGGATTTTACGCTAATTCAAGATACTTCTGTGGCTCAGTTAGAGGAGCAGATCGAGAGTTCTCGCTATCGGGGACGCTGGGTCACCCTCCTCACTTCTAAGCACATCTCCTTCTTAAACGAAGGTAATTCAGACCCAAAGCCAACTTTGAAAAAGTTTTTGCAAAAGCAGACCGAACTGCAGGCAAAGCTGCAAAAAGAACTAGAAACCACACCGGAAGAAACCGAACGCGCCTACCAGTTTATGCGATGGTGCGATCGCACTTCTTTGATTTTGGCGCAGCGTCAAATCCCAGATGTCGGGCGAGCATTGGAAATTACTAGCGGCATTGATGGACAGCGTTACGATATTCATCAAGTAGGGCAAGGGAAAGAACATGTCACGGTTGAACCTTGGCCCTTTGAATCAGACAAGTTCACGGTGAATGTAGAAGCTTGCCACCTCTCGGAACTGAAATATGAAAGCAACGAGGCACTGATTAAAGCGCTTAAGGAGGCGCCAATTAGGATCTTGGAATGGACATTTGTGAAAGAGGGCTAAGTAGTTTTGGGATTGGTGTTCTGTAGAGCGTCTGGTCTCAAGCGTGAAGTGCAAGGTGCTTTTGAGCGATCACAAAGCATTGAAGCATTGGTAACAAAGTAGCTGTTGTAGAACTTGATTTGGCAAATGCGCTATTGTCAGAAGCAAAACATTGACTTTAATCGCCTTTAAGCTATGTCTCAGGTTCTTTTTCATCTTGCCTTCCCAATCGCCGATGTAGCCCAAGCCAAAGCCTATTATGTGGAGGGGTTGGGCTGCCAAGTCGGGCGAGAAAACGCTAGCTCTGTAATCCTCAACCTGTATGGGCACCAGCTTGTTGCTCATCTCACTTCAGAACCGATCGTTCCTCAGAAAGGCATCTATCCGCGCCACTTCGGGCTAATTTTCACTGCCGAAGCCGATTGGCAGGAACTGCTAGAGCGAGCACAGCGACGCGGGCTGCCGTTTTATCAGCAGCCCAAATATCGCTTTACGGGTCTACCGTTAGAACACCGCACTTTCTTTTTAGAAGACCCCTTCCACAATTTGATGGAGTTCAAATATTACGCCCATGCTTCTGCCATCTTTGGTGAAGCGGCCTTCACGCAGATTGGCGATCGGGCTTGAGCATGGGCAACGCAGCGATCAGGGCTGAGGAAAGTCTACGCCAACGATCCATTGCTGAGTGTCGTCAAAAATGACGACTAAATCATCCGTGACGTTCTCAAATTGAGTGCTCACCAGCACCACATCGTTGCCTGCCTGCTCATAGCTCAAGAACTGCTGAAACGCACCTGTGCGCTCTTGCAAGGTTCGCCAAGCGTTCTCCATATCTGTGGGCGACCAGTTTTGCCGCATAGTAGGATGGAGATATTGCGAAGCCCCAACAAAATCGCCTTGGGAAGAAAGCGTCACAAATTTCTCAGCAATTGCAGGCATTGAGTCGGTAGATGGCGTTTGAGCAATTGACTCTGCAAGTGGTGCAGTTTGGGCGATCGAGGGTTGGGCAGTTGCCGCGACGAAACCGAGGGCAAGTGGAGCCACAACGTAGGCAAGACGAAATTGCATAGGATTTGGCTATTATAGTGAATCTGCACTGATAACAACAGGGTACGCTATGAATAGACCGTAGCCCAAGTTATTTCTTTGTTATTTCTCCAAATCTTTAATGACTGCATGGAATTACAGCAAAAAGTTAGGTTTTACCTAGAAGATATTGAGACACCGTTGGGCAAAGCCATCAACTTAACGATCGCTGGCTTGGTACTGTTGTCTTCGGCAATCTTTATTGTAGAGACCTATGTAATTCCAGAGCCCGTCCGAGTTCAGATTGATTTTCTGAATCAGTTCATTCTAATTCTCTTCACCATTGAGTATCTACTGCGGTTTTGGAGCGCAGAGCATAAGCTGCGCTATTTCTTTAGCCTGTATGCACTAATCGATTTGGTGGCAATTTTGCCATTCTTATTCACAGCGATCGATATTCGCTTTATTCGGATCTTTCGCTGGTTTCGAATCTTACGCTTGCTCCGCTACATTGAAGGCAAGACGATCCTGGGCTATGTCAGCCGTGAGGATAGCGCTATTTTTGTCCGCATTCTATTTACTTTATTCAGTATTGTTTTTATCTATTCTGGCTTGATTTATCAGGTGGAACACCCGATAAATTCCAAAGCGTTTGCCACTTTTCTAGACGCCGTATACTTTGCTGTTGCCACAATGACCACCGTTGGCTATGGGGACATTACGCCCATCTCCCAAATTGGTCGGCTGCTGGCGGTGATGATGATCCTAACCGGGATTGCTCTGATTCCCTGGCAGGTGGGCGATCTGATCCGGCAGCTTGTCAAAACCTCTAAGCAAACTGCTGCAGAAACTCTGTGCAGCAACTGTGGGCTAACTGAACATGATACAGACGCCCGCTTCTGCAAAATTTGTGGCAAATCGCTCGTTAAAGTGGGCGATGCCTGTGAGCTGCCAACACTGAACTCCGGGTTCGGTCTGGAAGAGGCGATCGGCAAAGAGTCCAGGAATTAGCAGTTTATGCCAGAAACTAATCAGCAAACCGATCCACCTGCAGCACAAATCCCGGCAAAACTTGTTCACCAAGGAGCTGTGTCGGCAACGTCCGTAATTCTTTCGCTTGCTCCTGACGATAAATCTCCACTTGTTGATCTTGAGGATTGATCAGCCAAGCTAGCCGCACACCGCTATCCAGGTATTCCTGCATCTTTTCCTGGAGCAGTTCTAGCTTGTCTGTACGCGACCGCAACTCAATCACAAAATCTGGGGCGATCGGTGGGAATTTTTGGCGTTGCTCTGGCGTCAAGCTTTGCCAACGAGACAATTCCACCCAAGCTACATCAGGAGATCGATCTCCTCCAGCAGGTAGCATAAACACCGTGGAGGAGCTGAAAACCTTTCCCAAACCAGTTTGCCGATTCCAGTTGCCTAAATCAATGATGAAATCTGCTTCTCGGTTTCCACTTTCTCCCCCCACAGGCGGCATGACAATTAGCGCTCCCTTAGCATTGCGTTCGATGTTCAGCTCTGGATTATTGACACAGAGCTGATAGAACTGCTCATCGGTAAGGTGAACCTGATGTAAATTCATCATCAGGGGTAAGGGAAGTGCAGTCATGGCTTCTTTTGCAATTGCATCCTCTCGATTGATCGCGCTTTGCCGCAATATCAGGCAACAGGCTGGGCCTCATCATGTTGAGGGTGTAGCACCTTGCCGTTTTGCAGGCTAGCCGACAGGCGATTCAGCGCATTCACATACGCTAGCGCCGATGCAACGATGATATCAGTGTTGGCAGCATGACCTGAGAAGATGCGATCGTCATGCTTCAGCCGAATGGTCACTTCTCCCAGCGCATCAATGCCTGCCGTTACCGACTGCACGGAATATTCAATCAGCTGGTTGGGCACATTGATGACTCGGTTAATCGCTTTGTAAACCGCATCTACCGGACCTGTGCCGATCGCCGCATCCATCAGCTCTTCTCCCGTTGGCGTTCGCAGAATCACCGTTGCAGTCGGGCGCGAATGATCGCCACAGGACACCTGTACATGCTCCAGCTTAAATAGCTCCGGAGCCTGCTGCGTTTCGTCGTTGACGATCGCTTCTAGATCCCAATCGCTGATATCTTTTTTCTTGTCTGCCATCTCCTTAAAGCGGAGGAAGGCGCGGTTTAGCTCCTGTTCACCCAGCTCAAAACCTAGTTCCTTCAGCCGAGCGCGGAAGGCATTGCGCCCAGAGAGCTTGCCCAACACAATCTGATTATCGTTTAAGCCGATCGACTGAGCATCCATGATCTCGTAGGTGAGCTTGTGCTTGAGCACACCGTCTTGGTGGATGCCAGACTCATGCGCAAAGGCATTGGCACCTACAATTGCCTTGTTGGGCTGCACCAGCATTCCCGTTAAATTCGAAACGAGGCGGGAGGTTTTGTAGATTTGCTTGGTGTCAATTTGAGTGAGAGGCGCTTCTGAGTCGGGTGATCGACCCAAGAACGGATTGAAATATTGCCGCCGCACATGCAGCGCCATCACTAACTCTTCCAGTGCGGCATTCCCCGCCCGTTCGCCAATGCCGTTGATTGTGCATTCTAGCTGTCGTGCCCCGTTCTTAACCGCTTCCAAGAAGTTAGCAACGGCTAGCCCCAAATCGTTGTGCCCATGAACCGAAATGATCGCCTGATCGATGTTGCGGACGTTCTCTTTGATGCCTTTGATGATTGCCCCAAACTCGGCAGGAGTGGTGTAGCCGACCGTATCCGGAATATTCACAGTGGTTGCGCCAGCGGCGATCGCTGCTTCCAGCACTTCATACAAAAACTCTGGGTCAGAGCGTCCGGCATCTTCGGGCGAGAACTCAACGTCGTTCACAAAGGACTTGGCATAGGCAACCATTTCAGGTGCAATTTCCAGCACTTCTTTGCGAGACTTCTTGAGCTTGTACTCCAGGTGAATATCCGAAGTAGCAATGAAGGTATGAATGCGGGGTTTAGCTGCTGGACTCAGCGCCTTAGCGGCAGCTTCGATGTCTTGCCGAGTCGCTCGCGCCAGCCCACAAATCGTTGGACCCGTCTCTGTGCCAACAAATTGGGCG
The DNA here is from genome assembly GCF_014764505.1 of Phormidium tenue FACHB-886. Lineage (GTDB taxonomy): Bacteria > Cyanobacteriota > Cyanobacteriia > Elainellales > Elainellaceae > FACHB-886. The sequence continues at coordinate 168,323 of NZ_JACXWX010000006.1, read as the reverse complement.
ATTTTGCTGACTGCCTCAAAGTCGCCAGGGCTAGCAAACGGGAAGCCTGCTTCAATGATGTCTACCCCCAGCCTTGCCAGTTGCCGTGCGATCGTCAGCTTTTCCTCCACGTTGAGCGTGGCTCCGGGCGATTGTTCGCCATCGCGGAGGGTGGTATCGAAGATGAGGATGCGGTCTGAGGGTTGGGTACTCATAAGGATCGACTAAAAAGAAAAGAAACGAGAGGGCAAACTGTAGCAATATTAGCTATTCTAGAATGCCCTCTCCGCTTTCTTTGTCGCTTTATCAGGTTTCTGTGACAGCCCACGCAGTAATCTGGTTCTGAAAATTCTGCAATCTCACACGATAAATTAACTTTATGGCTCATCAGCTCATTAAGCTTGCCGTATAACAGATGAATTTACAGAGCGAACGATTGACCTTGGTGAGTCTGGCTGGAATAAGTTGACAGAGGCGCAGTTGGTTTCGTCGCGAATTTACTGGGGATTGGGGTCAAAGATTCGATGCTCTGTCACAATGGACTGCTGGGCAGATGAGTTCGATAAGTTTGTGCCCGTCTGGGAGGAAGCAATGCGATCGCTGACGTCGGGGCTATACATCTGCGATCTTAAGATGGGACTCGTATATCTAGATTGAGTAAGCCAACAGAAACTCGCCGCTCAAAACGCTAGGACAGAGCCTTTAGCATCTTTTCGCCCTGTCGGACAAATCGTTGATTTTTCCGGTACTGAAACGGAGTCGAGCTTTTGATTTTGATGATCATCGTTTCTAGCATCTCGCGGGCTTCGGCAAACTGCCCCTGTTTCTGCTGAACTTTTGCCAAAATCAGGTAGCCTTGGGGATGGCTCCACTGCTTTAGATGCGTTTGAAGATGGGCTTTTGCCGCTTCTAGATCGCCTTGCTCAAACAGAATCTGCCCGTAGGCGAGCGAGGCATCGCCATAGGAGTAATCCGGGCAAACCTGCACTAACGTTCGTAGATGCAGACTGGCATTTGCTAAGTTTTTGCAGTCGATCGCAGTACCAGCCGCTCCCCACAATGCCTTGGTGTGATGTGGCTCTTTTTCTAGGGCTTGCTGGTAAGCCGCTGCCGCCTTTTCCGTTTCACCCATTTCAGACAGCACATCGCCCAGTTTCACATATTGATGCGCTTTACCAATGTTTTTGACCTCTGCCTCTGCCTGCCACAAGGCATCTCGCAGCCGCCAGCGATTTGTGAAACGCGGCATGGGAAACGGACTGGGATGACGAGGCAGCCAGCAGATCACAAAGTAGAGCCCTGCCCCAACCACATTCAGCAACAGCAAAACCCAGACCCAGAGGTGGCGATCGCTAAATCCGTGCTTCAGACAGTCATACAGCATCCAGACCCAAAACACCGTACCAACTAACCAAAATGACCCCAGCAGACTATAGAGCAGCGGTAGCATAGCAACTATTCCAATTCCAAAGCATTCTTTCGCAGAACTTACACGTGGCTTCTGTCGTGCGTTTTCTTGAAATCAGCAGACGAAGCTCAATCCACTTCAAGAAAGTGCGTAAGTTCTTTCATGTAGACTTCCCAAAAACACAGGCAGCACAGCGAACCACACAGGATGCCCTTTAGGGGATGGCCTGTATGATGAGAAGGCAGTAAGGATCGAGGGCTGGAATGTCTGTATTTGCAGAGATTGAATCGATAAATGCGCTGATCGTTGGGGCAAATCGCGGAATCGGTCTGGGCTTTGTGCAGCACCTATTGGGCAACCGCTCAGGGCTATCTATCAATCACCTGTTTTCCACCTATCGACAGCAGCCAACACCTGAAATTTCTGCAGTTGCCGCACAGCACCCCGATCGCCTCAGCCTGATGGCGATGGACATCACGGACGAAGCGCAAATTGCCGCAGGCGTAAAGCAAATCCAGCAGCAGGTCGATCGCCTCCATCTCGTTCTGTACTGCGTCGGCTTTCTGCACAATGACACCATCCAGCCCGAGAAAAGCCTCCAGCAGATTCAACCCGAACCGCTGTTGCGCTACTTTCAGGTCAACAGCATTGGGGCAGTGCTGCTGGCAAAACAGGTGTTGCCGTTGCTAAAGCATAGCGATCGCAGCGTTTTAGCGAGTATTTCGGCAAAAGTGGGCAGCATTGGCGACAATGCGCTGGGTGGCTGGTATGGCTATCGGGCTTCTAAAGCAGCGCTGAATATGTTGATGCGGACGGCCGCGATCGAATACAGCCGCAAAAGCCCCAAAACCCTGGTGGTGATGCTGCACCCCGGCACAACAGATACACAGCTCTCCAAGCCATTTCAGCGGAATGTACCGCCAGAAAAGCTGTTTTCAGTCGATCGAACCGTCACCCAGCTACTAGACGTGATTGAGGGACTGCAGCCAGAGGACAGCGGGCAGTTTTTCTCTTGGGATGGTAGCCGTTTGCCCTGGTAAAAGCTATATCCTTGCCGCACGAAAGGCTCGTTGCATCAAGCCACCGTGCAGCAGACCCAGCCCGATCGCCCAGATCGCTTCTTTAAAGAACAGCCAGCCCAACACCGTTCCAGTCAGCACATGGGAGCCAGTGAGCAAAAACCCCAGCGAAAGAATTAATCCCTCAAACAGCACAAACCCGCTGACAAGGGCTGCAGACAGATAGAGCCAGTCGTTTTGCCTCGTGGTAGGCTGCCAGCGCCACCGTCCCACCGCCACCAAACCCACGACCAACAGCATCCCGATGCCCATTACCGCTGCCCAGCTCAAAGATTCAGCGCTCAGTGGATAACCTCGCCATCCATAGCCACAGAGCTGATTGGACAGCCAAAAGACGATCGCCACGCCAAAAGCACGACTGGGCTTCAGGGTGGTAGCCGCGATCGCGCCCAGCGCCACCAGCGGCGGATGTGGGTAGACCACACTGCCCAGAGTGCCGATCGACAGCAGCAACAAAAGCCAAATCCGGCTCTGCGCAACTCGTTGCCAGGCAGCAGGACGATCAGCAGTTCGCGTAACAGAAATATCAGAGGAATGCATGTTGGTTCTCCTGAGCGGCAGCGAGAAGACGCTTTCTTTCACAGTATCGCAACGTCTGGCTATGACACCGTCGATCGGGGTTCTTCGTTATTGACCTCAACGGTGAACTTGCCTGTTTTGATCTCAGCTTCTTTGGCTCTAACCTTCTGTTTAAGGGCAGCAGGAATTTTGTTCTCGAAGGTGCCAAACGGCGCAAGGCTAGCCCCCTCATATTTGACATAGCTGAATTGCCCATAGTCTTCAGCTGTGAACGTACCTTGCCTTACTGCCACGATCGCCCGATCGATCGTAGGTTCTACATGCCAGAGAGCGCTAGCCACAACGGTATCTGGATAATCGGGCTGGATGTTGATGACACTGCCGATCGCCAGTACCTTGCGCTCTTCAGCCACCTCAGCTACGCTGATTCGCTCGGCGTAGAGAATATCAGCTCCGGCATCAACTTGAGCAAAGGCAGCGGCTTTGGTACTGGTAGGGTCAAACCAGTTGTTGATAAAAGAAACAAGGAATTTCACATCCGGCGTGACGGCTTTTGCACCCGCCATGAACGCATTCATCAGGCGGTTTACTTCGGGGATGGGATAGCCTCCCACCATGCCGATTCGCTTCGAGCGCGTCATACCGCCCGCAATCATGCCCGTCAGGTAGGACGGTTCATGGATGTAATTGTCAAACACAGACAGGTTATGTCCAGCCGGTTTGCCGCCCGATCCCATCAAAAATGCCACATCAGGATAGTCAGCAGCGACCATGCGACAAGCTTTTTCGATCGCAAAGCATTCGCCAACAATCAACTGCTGTCCTTCATCGGCATACTGACGCAGCAGCGCATCGTAGTCAAGACTGCTGATAGCTTCGGCATAGCGGTATTCGATCTCACCGCGGTTTTGGGCAACGACTAGCGCCCGGTGGATGCAGCTAATCCACTGCTGGCTCACGGGGAGCGTATAGATGCCTGCAACTTTAAGTTTGCCGCTGATAGAATTTCCAGTCAGTGGGCTAGTGGGAGGCGCACAGGCAGGCAGCAGACTTGCTCCTAAAGCGGCTGAGCTATAAACCAAGAAACGACGCCGACTAAAATGAGTGATCATTACAAGCTGTCTTAGCAAGGTAGAGGCGTAGAATCCAAGATAGCGGTAACTCTCAGAAAACCCAAGACTTTTGCTGCAAGCACCGCCAGATTGCCCCCGAGGAACGCCAACTAAGACGGCTTCTAAGGGTGTATTTAAGGCTGCATTGCTACTTTTATCACTTTGCGGTCTTTCATATCCTGAAAGACCTGCTCTAGCTGCTGGAGCGGCTGCCGATCGCTGATTAGCTGCTCAAACGGGAGCGATCGCCCTGCCAGCAGCGCCAGCGCTTCCCGCACATACTGCGGCGTACTGTGAAACACACCTTTGAGGGTCAGCTCGCTGTAATGCAGCTGCTCTGTGCTAACTGTGATTGTTGTATCGCGCGGACAGCCGCCAAACAGGTTGACCGTAGCTCCCGGTCGGGCAGAGGCGATCGCCATCTCCCAAACGGCAGGCGAGCCAGTCGCCTCCACCACCACATCAGCGCCCCAGCCCTCAGTCAACCCTTTCACAACTCCCGGCAAATCCGGCAAGTCCCGATGAATGAATGTTTTAGCCACCCCAAACGCCTCCCCAACGCGCAGCCGCGCCTCGCTGCCGCCAAACAAAAACACCTCCGCGCCTCGCTGCACCAGCGCCCCGGCAAACATTAAGCCGATCGCGCCATCGCCCAGCAGCACCACCCGATCGCCCGGCCGCACATTCGACCTTGCCGCCCCATGCAGGACGCAGGCAAGCGGCTCAGTCATTGCGGCGATCGCATCCGGTAGATCGTCTGGAATAGACAGCAGGTTGCGCTCGACGATGGGAGCGGGAATCTTGAGATATTCGGCAAACGTGCCGTTATTGAAGCTGAGGTTGGTGCAGAGCGAATATTCCTGTTTCTTGCAGAAGAAGCAGCCCAGACAAGGCGCAGAGTTGTTAGCAACCACGCGATCGCCCACCTGCCAACCCGTCACCCCTTCTCCGATCGCCACAATTCGCCCTGCTGCCTCATGCCCAAACAACGTCGGCGGCTTCAGCATCTTGGCATGTCCGCCGCGCCGCCAGACTTTGAGGTCGGTGCCACAGGTTGTCGCAGCTCCAACTTTGATCACCACTTCCCCAGCAGCAGGGGTGGGGTCAGCGATCGTTTCTAAACGCAAATCTTCTTGACCGTAGAGCAGGGCAGCTAGCACAGGCAGGTAAAGTAACGACTACCCTAATCGTCTCAGATTTAGCAACGAAATCGTCTGCAGCGCAAAGCGGAAAGATTAAACGGTAGAATGCAAAGTCTAGGGCAAGCCAAGCCTGCCATTACTCCCCCTAATAATCAACATTCCTTATCCTCCATCCCTTCAATATGACAACCACCACTTACCCCAACGCATCTGATATAACTGCCGAAGACTACCTTGTCTTGGGGCTTGCTACTTGCTTCATCAAAGTTGATGGAGAAGTCCATCAGGTGAGAGTGGTTGAGCCAATTCCTTCGGCAGCACTGGAAACGCTGCTGCACGGCATCCCCACCTCCTACGAGCTAGCTTATGCGACGACGATCGGCGCAGTCTTGCCTGCTGAAGACCCCCAGCTTCCGGCAAATTTCCCAGCCGAAGCGCAGTTTTGCGACGATTTTGCTTACCGTGCCACCGCCGCTGCTCGCACCTACAAAAGCCATCCTGATGCACAGGCGCACATTCCCCAAGGCACCACAAAAACAGACTTCAACTACTCGATCGAGCGGAAGCGGGTCTTAAACTCCGATCGCATCGTTAAGGCCGAAGACAACGTCAAGCAGCACGCCTACACTCACCAAACTCTTTAGTGCAGGCTCAATCCAGCAGCATTAAAATTGCCTCAAGCAAAACATCTGGTTCCACCGGTTTCGCCAGATGCAGCTGATATCCTGAAGCGATCGCCTGCTCCTGATTTGCTTTATCTGCAAAAGCAGTCAAGGCGATCGCCCGAATCCTGTTATCAGGCGCGATCGCCCGAATCTGCTGCATCAGCCCATAGCCATCCTGCTCCGGCATTCCAATATCGCTAATCAACACATCCGGCTGGCATTGCATGAATGCTGCCATTGCGGCTGCCGCCGAATCTACTGCCGTCACAGTCGCCCCAGCCCGCTCCAAGACAAACACCAGCAAATCTCTGGCGTCTGCCTCGTCATCAACTACCAAAATTTGTACACCTGCCAGCGGTGAAGATTGGAGACTTAAGCTAGCAGGAGGCGACTCCTGTTGTTGCAAGTCGTCAACCGTTTGCAGCAGGGGCAGACGTACAGTGAAGGTTGCCCCTTGTCCCTCTCCCGAGCTTTCGGCTTCGACTGTGCCGCCGTGCAGCTCCACGATCCGTCGGACGATCGCTAGTCCCAAGCCCAACCCCCCAAACTTGCGGGTAGCAGTGCTGTCGGCTTGGCGAAAATAATCAAATACATGCGGCAAGAAATCAGGCGTGATGCCTCTGCCTGTATCGCTTACCGTAATTTCGGCATAGTAGCCCAATATTGCTTGGGGTTCATGAGTTTGGCTGCGATCGCTGCCAGTCCGACCGATAGACAGCCGCACCTGAACCCGGCCCCCAGCCGGAGTAAATTTGACTGCATTCGAGAAGAGATTCCAAAACACCTGCTGCAGCCGATCTGCATCACCCAAAACCTGCCCTGCAGCAGTGTCTAGCCGGACATCGAGCTGCACAACTTTTGCCTCTGCCGCCAGCCGGACTGCTTGCAGCGCTGCCTCTAGCGGAGCGGCTAAATTGACCGGAACATGATCGAGATGCAGCTTTCCCTGCAAGACTTGAGAGACATCTAGCAGGTCTTCAACGAGCTGCGCCTGTAGCTTAGCGTTCCGCTCAATGATGGCAATGGCGTTTTTGAGGCTAGCTGGCTCAAACTCGCGCGTTTGCAGCAGCCTTGCCCAACCCAAAATGGGATTCAGCGGCGATCGTAGCTCATGAGACAGCACTGCCAGAAACTCATCCTTCAGCCGATTGGCATGAGCCAATGCTTCTGCCTGTTGCCGCAGCGTTTGTTCCAGCTGCTTCTGCACCGTCAAATCCAAAATGAAGCAGATCGTTTCTTCTCTTGCTTCTCCAACCAGGCTATAGCCGATCAGAATCGGAATGCGGCTGCCATCTTTGCGGATGTATTCTTTTTCGTAGGGAGTGCAGGCTCCCCTCGCCTGTGCCTCAGCTACCCGATCCGCATCGAGTAGCAAGTACTCTGGCGGAGTAATATCAATCCAACGCACCCGTCCCATCTCCAGATCTTCACGGCTATAGCCAATAATCCTCAGTAGCTCTTGGTTGGCTTGGTGAACATTGCCATAGACATCGCCAAACAGGATGCCGATCACGTTTGCATCAATGAATCCCTGAAAGCGAGCCTCACTCGCCCGCAGCGCTGCCTCGGCTTGTTGGCGAACGTCTTCATCGTGCTTGGCTGCGGTAATATCCCGGAAGAAAATCCCTAGCCCAACCTCCGATGGATAAGCGTGAACTTCGTACCAGGTTTGAGTCGGTTCGTAGACAAATTCAAAGTGCGCTGGCGTTTGTTTTGCCACTGCCCGCCGATACTGCTGTTCAGGAACTTGGCTCACTGACCAAGACCAAACTTCCCAGTGGGTTTTGCCTAAAACATCTGCCGATGACAAGTGAGTCATCCGCTGAGCTTGCTGATTGATATAGGTAATTCGCCAGTCGCGATCGAGCGCAATAAACCCATCGCTCATGCTCTCTAGAATCGTCGTGAGCCGATCGCTGACCTGCCGCAGCTCACGCTCAATGCGTTTGCGTTCGGTGACTTCTTCAATCACTGCGCCGATGCCTTGCACCACGCCCTCAGCAGTCCTAATGGGGAAATAGCTAGATTTCCAATCGCGCAACACACCGGGCTGTTTTGGCGTTGTGCCTTGCACTTCGATATCTAGCACCGGTTCACCTGTTGTCAGGACTTGCTGATAAATTGCCTCCAGAGTACTGGCCAACTCTGGCACAACTTCGTAGATCGTACGACCGATCGCCTGCTCTACCGTAGTGCCATCAATTTCAGCGAGCTTGTGGTTGAGCCGCAAAAAACGAAAGTCTCGATCGACTGCACAAAGTCCGATCGGCGCCGTTTGATAGAGCGTTTCTAGCTCAGTGTGGTGCTGGCGCAAATGTTCCTGACTTTGGCGCAGGGTTGTTTCGCTCTGCCGCTTCAACTGCACAAACTCAGTCACATCTTTGACGCAGTGGAGGATATGAGTCAATTCGCCATTTGTGCCAAAAACAGGAGAATTGACAATATTCCAATACTGCTCCTCAAAGCAGCCCACTTCAGCACGGCGAACATCATACCGCTGCACTGCAATTGCATCAGGCGCTTTGTACTGTGAAACATGTTCCAGGGAAGCCCGCAGATTTTGCTTGCTACTCGCTGTGGAACCGTCGAGATCGCCCAAAAGGACATCAAATAGGTAGCACCCCAAAATTTCTTCGCGTTTTGTCAGGGTTGCTTGCAGATAGGCGGCGTTAACTGCTGCAATCGTCAGCTCTGGCGTTAAGACCAAATAGGGGTCGGGCGCTGCCTCAAACAGCGCTGGAAAGCTTAGCGTAGTAGGGTCTGGTTCACTACCTGGCAGTTCATCTGTGTCCCCCTGCGTAGTATCTTCGCTTGGGACGATCTCTTGCCGCATCACCTTTAACCTCTGCCTGTAATAAAAATCTGACCAGAGGAATCAGTTCAATTATGTTTCAAAAGGCGGAAGGATCGCTCTACCTGGAGGTACATCCAACTTTAAGAAAGCTCAACTTTAAAGATCTTCAACTTCAAAGAACTTTAGCCTTAAACGCCTGCTAGCTGTCCTTGCCGCATTCGACTCAAGAAGGTGCGCAAGCGATCGCTTTGAGGATTTACCAACACTTCGCGGGCAATTCCTTCTTCAGCAACCCCTCCTTGGTCGAGAAACATAACTCGGTTGGCAACCTCGCGGGCAAACTGAATCTCATGCGTTACCACCACCATTGTCATGCCCTGTTCTGCTAGCTGTCGCATCACCTCTAGCACTTCTCCAACAAGTTCTGGATCAAGGGCGCTTGTCGGTTCGTCAAACAGCATGATCTTTGGTTCCATACACAAGCTACGAGCAATTGCGACCCGTTGCTTTTGTCCACCCGAAAGCTGCTCAGGGTATGCCTTAACTTTATCTGATAGCCCAACCTGCTCTAAGTAAAACCGGGCGCGGTCTCGGCTTTCTGACACAGATTTGCCCAACACCTGCTGAGGCGCGATCGTCAGATTATCTAAAACATTCAGATGTGGAAACAGATTGAACTGCTGAAACACCATGCCCACATTCGATCGCAACTCTCGCAGCTGCTGCTGGCTAAGGCGTGGTTGTGATAAATCCATACCGTTTACCACAATCCGCCCCCTGCTAATGGTTTCTAGCCGATTCAGGCAGCGCAGCAGTGTGCTTTTGCCACAGCCGGATGTGCCAATCACCGCCAATACTTCCCCTATATCGACATAGCCTGTGATGCCCTTTAGCACCTGCAAAGCTCCATAATTCTTCTCAACTTGCTCAAACTGGATAGCAGGGTTGTTCATGGCTGTATTTAGGATGGTTGCACCTAGGGCTGATCGTCGGCTGATCGTCACAAGGCTAAAACGAATAATCTACTTATACACAATGTTTGTTGATGATTTTTCAGCACTTGTGTAGATTCATATATTTATCTGTAGATAGATATCTCTCTGAGCGTAATCATTCAAGATGCGAAGCAAGCGCTACCGCTATTGTTCTCCCTGCGGACGATATAGAAATCTATGCTTCAGCTCTTTAGAAAGAAAATTTTGCGATCGTTGCTACTAGGCTTGAGTGGATTGCTGCTGGTCTTTGTGTGTACGGTGGGGAGGGCAACAGAGAACAAAACATTGAGAGTTGCGGTAGAGCCGGTTTACCCACCCTTCGAATTCAAAGCGCCCAGCGGTGATATCCAAGGATTTGATATCGATATCATTCGGGAGATTGGCAAGGCGGCAGGTTTTCAAGTAGAGTTCCAAAGCATTGCTTTTGACGGCATCATTCCAGCCCTGCAGGCTAAAACGGTGGATGCGGCTGTGGGAGCCATGACAATTACCGCAGAACGAGCCAAAGCGGTTTCCTTCTCCCGTCCTTATTTCAAAGCAGGCGTAGCAATTGCCACCTTAGACGGAACGCAAGGCATCAACACCATAGAAGATTTAGCTGGAAAGCGGGTAGCAGTGCAGATCGGCACGACAGGTGCAGAAGCCATCAAACAAGTTCCTGATGCAGACGTTCGCACCTTCAATGCGGCTGTTTTAACGCTGCAAGAACTTAGTAATGGCAACGTGGATGCAGCACTCAGCGATGCACCGGTGATGCTGTACGCGATCAAAACAGGCAATCTTCAAGGGATTAAAGTCAATGATCAGCTGGTCACCGAAGAACTCTATGGAATTCCGACACCGCTCAATTCTTCTGACTTGCAGCTGATCAACCAGGGGCTTGGAACTATTCTGGGAAACGGCACTTACGAGCGGCTATATCGCAAATGGTTCAATGCTCAGCCACCTCAGTTGCCCACCACCGCACCCGGTATTGAAACCGGAAACCCGGCTAGACAGGCTTCAGCAAGTGTGCTGATGGGTTCGCTGCCGATTCTGCTGAGAGGCGCATTAGTAACGCTGCAGCTCGCGATTCTGGCGGCCGTTCTAGGGTTAGTTGCTGGCTCGTTAATCGGCATTGCTCGCCTCTCCCCAGTCGCCCCGCTCCGCTGGCTATCTAGAGCCTACATTGATTTCTTCCGGGGAACACCGCTGCTGGTACAAATTTTTATGGTGTATTTTGGTCTTCCAGCGCTGGTGCAGCAGTTAGGATTTGATTTTTCCTTCAATCGTTTCTTTGCGGCGGTCTTAGCGCTGACGCTTAACTGTGCCGCTTATGTGGCTGAAACGGTTCGGGCTGGAATTCAATCAATCGATCCTGGGCAGACAGAGGCAGCTCAGTCATTGGGACTCAGCCCCAACAAAACAATGCGGTATATCATCTTTCCGCAGGCAATCCGGCGGATGTTGCCCCCGCTAGGAAATGAATTCATTTCGCTTCTGAAAGACACTAGCCTCGTTGCCATCATTGGCTTTGAAGAACTGTTCCGCCAAGGGCAGCTTATCGTAGCTGAGAACTATCGTCCATTCGAGCTGTATGCCCTCGTAGCGTTAATTTACTTGGTGCTTACGTTGCTTTCGTCGCAAGTTTTTAGCTATCTAGAAAAGCGGATGAATCCGGTGCAGCGACAGAAGGCAACAAAGCAAGTAGCACCCCAAGAAACATATCCAAGTGCTACCTGATTGAGTTTGCAGCAGTGATCGTAATTCCACGGAGACTTTACCAAAGCTTCAACTCAATTCATCTGTATCTTCATCGCACCTATGGTTAGCTAAGAAGTATCAGGGATGGATAAACTGATCTACTCCCAATATGTTAATTCGGGTTAGGTTGCATGAAAGGCAATACAGCATTCTTTGTGATATTTCTGATTGGCGTGGTTTTAGTCGTAGGACATGCCCAGTCTCGCTTTGATACCTGTAAACGGCTTCAGCAGAAGACGATTGCCTGTGTCCTTGAGTTTTAGAGTTGAGTTTTTAGCCGAAGAGAATTGCAGTACGAACCTCTTCAGTTAAGCATTAAGCAGCACAAATTTAGTAGAACCAAAGATTTCTTGAGATTTCTTGTGAAAAAGTCGGCTACGCCGACTTTTTCACAAGAAATTTTTGAGGTGAATTTACCCATAGTTGTAAGTAGAATTTAGTCTGGAAGGCGTTAAGACTGCTCTAAGGCTAAGACTGCTCTAAGGCTAAGACTGCTCTAAGACAGAACCCGGCTCAAGAATATTAGGAATTTCAGTCAAAATTCGCGCAGCAATCTGCTCGGCTGACTCGCCGGGCAGGACGGTGATCTGCAAATCAGCTTGAGCATAGAGCGATCGGCGTTGGTCAAGTAGCGTCTTGAGTGTTGCAACAGGATCGGCAGTTTGCAGCAGCGGGCGGTGGGTGTCTCCTTGGAGCCGCTCGTAGATTTGCTCGACGGATGCATCCAGCCAAACGATCGCTCCATGCCTCAGGTAGCTCCAGTTTTGCCGCTGCATAACGATGCCGCCACCCGTGGCAATCGTTAGCCTACGATAGGCAGATAGCTCTGCCAAAACTTGAGTTTCCAAGTCGCGGAATGTTGCTTCGCCGGCGCTGGTAAAAATCTGTGAAACAGTTTGTTTCGCGACTTGTTCAACTACTGCGTCTGTATCAAAAAAGCGATAGCCCAGCTTGGCAGCTAGCTGTTGCCCAACAGTAGTTTTTCCCGATCCCATCATGCCGATCAGGTAAAGGTTGATGCCTTGAGGAAGCGTCATGGCAATCGATCTAGAGGTGCTGGACTATTTTACTGTGCAGCTATCTCTTTTGCATTTTTGCGTTTACAGGCTGCAGCCACACATCAAGATACGAAGAGATACGAATTATCAGGACATTGCAAAACGGTAAAGTTTGCTGATTCAAGAAGGTGCAAAGCCTGAATAAAATTTGCGTCCAATTCGTTAATTAGTTAGATACCGCTCGCATTTCTAGAAGATAGAATAAGTCCGATATTGTAGTGATTCTCAACTGCGCGACGCCTAAGCTTTTATTGCGTACCACACTTCGCGCGGCGCCCAATAAAAACCACTCTTTTTATATCTAATTTAGAAAGGCGTATGACAGGTACCCCTCCTAATCTAGAAACTCACTCCTGGTCTAGAGACTTTGATTTTGCACCTTTCTAAAGGCGTGTCTGCAAGATAACAAAATTGATTGGTAGCTGCAGGCTACTTGCGCTATCAGTTTTAGCAGGCGATATTTGAAGCCAGGATAAGGTCAGCATTTTATAACAATCTTTAGCGATCACCAACAGGGGTAATTCTAAAATGGCTACCAAAATTGCCTTCAGCTTTGTAGAGCGAAACATTGTAGAGCAAATATAGTTAAGAACTAAGCAAACAGTTTTCAGTCTGACCTAAATTTGCCACAATAAGAGATTAAATTGCTGCTGGCAAAAATCGATCCCTTCTGAAGGTTTATCAGAGTTGTTAGGAGTATTTGCAACTATGATTACAGCGTTGAGGGTACATCACAAATTTGCTTGATCATTTTCGATGGACGATTTGTACCGTGTTATGAATCTTGCATTAGAACAAACTGCTAAGGCAATCTATGCTGATCTGGCTGCAGCAGAAATACTCAGGGGGCAAGGCGATTCATAGATTCAGATCAATCATTCTTTAGCCTAACTCCCTATACAGCCGAAGAAATTTCGGGTAAAACAATAAAACTAGGGCTTTGGGTCGATCCGCGAATACGCGATCGCTTTTTCTACAGCCTGCAATCTGTAGGAGAAGTGAGTCAACAGAGGCTACACCTCTGAGCCAACATAGGGAAATGTATCCCGTCGATGTCGTTAGAAGTATTTCAATTTAGCGATCTAACCTGGATCTGGCAAGGACTCACACTATGGTTAGCAGCAATCAGGCAACTGGAACGCTAGCAGAACAGGAAGAGTTCTTCCGCAGCATTTACGAGGGGTTAGGCGAATCCGTCTTCATCATTGAGGTGCAAGAGAACGGTGAGTTCTACGGAGGTGGTGTTAATCCAACTCACTCACGCTACAGCGGCTTTAGCAGTGAATATCATCAGGGCAAGCGGATGGATCAAATCTTCCCACCTGACATTGCCAAAGTCCTCTGTCAAAATTACCAAAACTGCATTAATGCGGGCAAAACCATTACCTATGAGGAATTTCTGCCATTTCAGGACAGAAGCTACTGGTGGCTTACTAGCCTCACACCCCTTTACAATGCCCAAGGGCGGATTTATCGCCTGATCGGCACTTGTATTGACATCACCAATCGCAAGCAGATAGAAATTGAACTCCAGCAAGCCAAAGAAGCCGCTGACATCGCTAATCAGGCAAAAAGCGTCTTCCTTGCCAACATGAGCCATGAGCTACGAACACCGCTGCACGCCATTTTGGGGTTTGCAGAGCTGTTGGGGCTTGAGGAAAGCCTAACTGCTTCTCAGCGCGAAAGCATCGAAATCATCAATACCAGTGGGGAACACTTGCTGGCGCTAATCAACGATGTGCTGGAAGTTTCCAGAATTGAGGCTGGCAAAGCAACCGTCAATTCTAAAACGGTAAACCTCCACCGTCTGCTGGCAAACCTCGAAGAGCTGCTGCAGCTGCGAGCCGCCACCAAAGGCATCCAGCTTCACTTTCACCTGTCGGACGATCTTCCTTCGCAAATCCAAACAGACGAAGCAAAGCTGCGGCAAATCTTGCTGAACCTGCTAGGCAATGCCATCAAATTTACTTCTCAAGGCAGCGTTTCGCTGCGGATGCAGATCGCCTCAGCCGCTTCAGCTAGCTCCATTTCTGCGGCCCCCACCCTATGCTTTGAGGTTGAAGACACTGGTTCAGGCATTGCCCCTGAAGAACTCGATCGGGTGTTTGAGGCATTTACCCAAACTGAGATGGGTCGTCAGACTTGCAAGGGCAGCGGTTTGGGGTTATTCATCAGCCGTCAGCTCGTACAGCTTTTGGGCGGCAGAATTGAAGTCAACAGCACAGTGGGACAAGGAACTTGCTTCCGGGTTGAAGTTCCGGTCAGCCTGCCCATCATTGAATTAGCAACGGCTGCCACGCAAGCAATTGCATTCGCTCCTAAGCAGCCTCCCTCTCGAATTCTAGTCGTTGAAGATGTGCCAGAAAATCGGCGACTGCTGGTGCAATTTCTCTTAAGGTTTGGGTTTGAGGTGCAGGAAGCCGAAGACGGACGAAGGGCAATCGACTGCTGGGATAGTTGGAATCCACAGTTGATTTTGATGGACATGCAGCTACCGATGATGGATGGCTACGAAGCCACTCGTCAGATCAAAGCCAACACCAGAGGCAGCAGAACTCCCATCATCGCCGTGACTGCCAATGCTTTGGATGAAGAACGCACTGCCATTTTCACGGCAGGCTGCGACGATCTGCTCTACAAACCATTTAAGGAACAGACGTTGCTTACAAAATTGGCAAAATACCTAGAGGTGCAATACACCCAATAACGCAGTGTAAAAAGAAGGGCATTGCTTAACTGCTTAATAGGGGATGATTTTTGAGTGAGAGGGGCGCAGAGCGCCCCTCTCACTCAAAAATCATCCCCGAAATAGCAACACCGAAATAACGCAGTGTAGAACTTGGTGTAAGGCGTGTTGCCCAGAGAGAAGCGAAGCTATCGATCGCTCACAATCACCCGATAGGAGCTACGCTAAAAGATCTCAAAAAGCTTAAAATCCAGCAAAAGCTACAGCAGAGGCATTGATTCTTCTCTAGAATGCCTCTCATCTTCAGCAGGATGGGCTATGCCAACTCCGATTCTCGACATCCGCAACCTAATCGTAGAATTCAAGCAAGAGGATCGCATCATTCCAGCGGTCAAGGGCATCTCGTTCCAAGTCATGCCCGGAGAAACAGTTTGTGTGGTGGGAGAGTCAGGATCGGGAAAATCAGTGACTTCGCTAGCCACGATGGGCTTGCTAGCTCCCTCCGCCATGACGCAAGGCGAAATTTGGTTTCATAATCCCAGCAAAGATAGCGCCGTCAATCTGCTGACCCTAAACCCAGAGGAGCGCCGTTCCTATCGGGGTGGGCAGATCGCCATGATCTTTCAAGAGCCCATGTCTTCGTTGAACCCGGTCTACACCTGCGGCAACCAAGTGATGGAAGCGCTGCGGCTGCATACCCAAGCCTCCAAAGAAGAAGCCTATGGGCAGGCAGTCGATCTATTCCGTGAGGTGAAGCTGCCCGACCCAGAAGGCATGATGGAGCGTTACCCGCACCAGCTTTCGGGAGGACAGATTCAGCGCATCATGATCGCCATGGCGCTGAGCGGCAACCCGGCACTGTTGATTGCCGACGAACCCACTACCGCGCTAGATGTAACAATTCAAGCAACAATTCTGGATCTGCTGCGGGAGATCCGCGATCGCCGCAATATGTCGGTGCTGTTCATTACGCATGATATGGGCGTGGTGTCGGAAGTTGCCGATCGCGTGGTGGTTATGTTTCGCGGTCAGGTGATGGAGGTTGCCCAAGTTTACGAGCTGTTTGCCGATCCTAAGCACCCTTATACCAAAGGCTTGCTCAACTGCCGCCCCCGCCCCGATCTGCAGCGCAAACGGCTGCCGACCGTCTCAGATTTTATGCAGGTGGTTCCGGGTCAAGATGGAGCCGTCGAAATCCTGCCGCAGCCGCTGAGCGTAGTAGAAACAAATCCCCGCTTTGCGCTAGTTACAGAGGCAGAACAGCTCGAACACGCCCAGCACCTCTTGCAGCAAACCCCCATTTTGACGGTCGATCGGCTCACCAAGACCTATCCCATTCGCACAGGACTGTTTGGGCGCAAAGTCGAGTTCAATGCTGTGGATCAGGTTAGCTTCGATGTGTATCCGGGTGAAACGCTGGGATTGGTAGGCGAATCGGGCTGCGGCAAAACAACTCTGAGCCGGGTGCTGCTGCGCCTGATCGAACCCACCGCTGGTGAAGTGAAATTTGATGGTAAGTCGGTGTTTCGGCTCAACGAGGTGCAGATGCGTCGCCTGCGCCAAGAGATGCAGATCGTCTTCCAAAACCCGTACGGCTCTATGGATCCGCGTCAAAGGATTGGCTCGGCGCTCATCGAACCAATGGTGATTCACAACATCGGCAGCTCAAATCAAGAACGACGACAAAGAGCGATCGCCCTGCTGGAAAGAGTCGGGCTGGATGCCAGCGCCATGGACCGGATGCCGCATGAGTTTTCGGGAGGGCAGCAGCAACGCATCTGCATTGCCCGCACCCTCACCTGCAATCCCCGCTTTATCATCTGCGATGAGTCGGTATCGGCGCTGGATGTGTCGGTGCAAGCACAGGTGTTGAACCTGCTGAAAGATTTGCAGCAGGATTTTGGCTTAACTTATATCTTTATTTCGCATGATCTAAGCGTGGTCAAGTTTGTCAGCGATCGGATTATGGTGATGAACCAAGGCAAGATCGAGGAGATTGGTCCGGCTGAGCAGGTCTATGGCAACCCCAGCCGCGAGTATACGCGTCAGCTAATTCGGGCAATTCCAGATGCCACGCTGGAGGATATTCAGGTACGGCAGCGGGGGCGATCGGTAGGAGTGGAGTGATGGTATGTTGAATCGTTGAGCTGCAGCTTCCAAGCAACCGCAGTGTCGGTCTCCCTGGCTCCTCACCTGCTTGTGTAGAGATAACCGATCCGCAGGCCCGTCAGTACTCTGGATTACAATAAGGCTACTGGCGCAACGCATTGCAGCAAGAGGCGGAGCGATCGCTAGTAATTTATCAGCAAGATTACAAGCGGACGATAGGAACGATGGGATTCTTTGATTCAGAAGTTGTTCAACAAGAAGCCAAAAAGCTGTTTGAAGATTACCAGTCGCTGATGAAGCTCGGCGGCGACTATGGCAAGTTCGACCGCGAAGGCAAAAAGCTCTATATCGAACAGATGGAGTCGGTCATGGAGCGCTACCGTATTTTTATGAAGCGTGCTGAACTTTCAGAAGACTTCATGGCGCAGATGAGCATCGAGCAGCTAAAAACCCAGCTTAGCCAATTTGGGGTCTCGTTTCAGCAGATGTTTGACCAGACTCAGCTAACGCTCGATCGCATGAAAGCAGAATTAGAAAGACAAGTTTAGTTAAAGGCTCTCTTTAGTTGTCAATTGCGGTGGAACGAACTGATCGCTCCACCTATGCCTGTGATGAGCGTCGAAAGACTATGAGTGCTGAAAGACTATAGGCGCTAGAAGACTATGGGCGCTGGAAGTCCGATCGCGGTTTAAAGTTTTCCACCGGCACGCCCTCTAGCGCTCGATTCATGAAGTTGCGCCAGATTGGAGCCACAAAGCTTCCGCCCGTAGCCCCCACACCCATCGGGCTGTAGTCATCATTACCCACCCAAACCGCAACCGAAAGCTGCGGCACAAAACCTACAAACCAAATATCTCGCTCCGATGATGTGGTTCCAGTTTTCCCTGCGGCAGGACGATTAATACGAGCAGCGGTGGCAGTCCCGCTATTAATGACGCCTTGCATTGTTTCGTTGAGTGCTGCCACTGCCCATGGATCGAGGACGAGCTGCGGGTTAGGTGTGTTGTCTAGCAGGACATTGCCTTTGCTGTCCACCACCTGAACAATCGTTGTTGTAGGCGATTGCCAGCCGCCGTTGGCAAAGGTGGCATAGGATGCCGCCATCTCCAGAGGCGTTAGGTCAACCGAGCCAAGCGGCAGTGATGTAACTGGCTCCATCGGACTTTTGATGCCCAGCGTCCGGCAAATTTCAATAACGCGATTAATCCCTACTTCTTGCCCCAAGCGAATCGCTGGAATATTACGCGACTGCGCCAGCGCCTGCCGAATCGACATTCCACCGTAGAAGCCACCGTCATAGTTTTGCGGCGTATACCAGCCGTCGCCATCGGGATAGCTCACAGGCGTATCGGAAATCGTTGAGTCAGGGGCAAATTTGCCCGTTGCAAAAGCAGCGTAATAGACGAACGGCTTGAACGCCGAGCCGGGCTGCCGCAATGCTTGAGTTGCACGGTTAAACTGACTTTGCTTGTAGTCCACCCCGCCCACCATAGCTTTAACAAAATGGGTTCTGGGATCGACTGCCACTAGCGAAATTTGATCGGCATACAGCCCCTGCCCCTGCACCGACCCTAACCCCTCCCGCGCAGTCTCTTCAGCAATTCGCTGCATATTCAGATCGATCGTTGTCTGCACTCGCATGCCCCCTTTAAGGACAGCATCTCTGCCAAAGCGATCACTCAGCTCTGCAATCACGGCGTCGGTGATGTAGGGCGCTTGGCTCTGCCGGAACGAGGTAATCTGTCCTAGCTGGATGGGCTGGGCTTTAGCAGCGGACTCTTCCTCTGCCGTAATCCAGTTCAGCTTGCGCATCCGATCGAGAACTACCGCCTGCCGCCGTTTTGCCACCTGATAGTTGACAAATGGGCTATATGCCTCTGGCGCTTGGATGATGCCTGCCATCATTGCCGCTTCGCCCAACGTTAGCTCTGAGGCATGTTTGCTGAAATAGCTCATCGCGGCGGTTTCGGCGCCGTAGGTGTTGTGCCCCCAATAGACCTGATTCAGATACATCTCCAAAATCTGGTCTTTTTTGAAGACTTGCTCCAGCCGTAGGGAGAGCACTCCTTCTGCAACTTTGCGGTTCAGCGTCCGCTCTGGGTTGAGAAACAGGTTCTTCACGAGCTGCATCGTCACCGTGGAGCCACCTTCTACGGTTTGCTTAGTGGTGAAGTTGGCGATCGAGGCACGCACCACACCAACCGGGTTGATACCGTGGTGAGCATAAAAATTGCTATCTTCGATCGCCAGCACCGCCCGCTTCAAGTTCGGCGAAATGTCATTAAAATCTACGACTTCCCGGTTAGCTTCGTCGTGGATGCTGTCGAGCAGGGTGCCGTTCGAATCATAGATGTAGCTAGTTTCTGAGGGAATATAAGTCCGCAAAACGCGCACATCTGGCAGGTTGCGGAAACTCAAGGCTAAACCCACTAAGCCGCCTGCAACCACAGAACTGGCTAACATCGTGACGCCGAGAATCGTTCCTGCGGTCACTTGTGCTATCCCCTGCATATAGGGCAGCACAGACGCATCAGATTTGGCTAGCTTGCGGCTTGCCGGAGAATTTCCTTGTTTGTGGCTGGCAGGATTCGACGACACAACGTGTTTCTTCCTTAGAGTTCTGC
The DNA here is from genome assembly GCF_014764505.1 of Phormidium tenue FACHB-886. Classification (GTDB taxonomy): domain Bacteria; phylum Cyanobacteriota; class Cyanobacteriia; order Elainellales; family Elainellaceae; genus FACHB-886. The sequence goes on along the minus strand of NZ_JACXWX010000006.1, from coordinate 148,410 downwards.
GATTATAGTAGTCTGGCTGCCGAGAGCCTAAATATATTACTCAACTTTAATAGGTAATGTTCCAGATGGGGAAAGGCAGGATAGTAGTGCGGAGGGATTAACCCGTACTAAAGTCGCGTAGAAATGCCTGTAGACAAGAAAATTGCCTCATCTCACCAATTGTGAAGGGTATTAGCGTCCAGTTTGTAATGCAGAGAGTTTAACCTAAAGATCTGGAATTTGGTGATCAAGCGATTCTGACAATCGCCAGTCAGCCTATACCAGGTTAATTTAATCAAAGTGGATGTTGTGTCGATGGCTGCTGAAGAATTCCTAAAAACTGTACCTCAATCCTTTGAATGGCTGCGCCGGGGCACCGTCGAAATCTTCCCAAATCAGCCCAATTCTACTGATCCAGATGAAAATTTAGAGCAGCGGCTCCTCAAGAGCGATCGCCCTCTCCGCATTAAGTTTGGCATCGACCCAACCGGTTCAGAAATTCACCTGGGGCACAGCATCGTGGTTCGCAAGCTCAGGGCCTTTCAGGATGCCGGACATACTGCCATTTTGCTGATTGGCGACTTCACCGCCCGCATTGGCGATCCTACCGGTAAATCGGAAGTTCGCAAGCAGCTCACCGAGGCGCAGGTGAAGCAAAACGCTCAGACCTACATTGAGCAAGTCCGTCCCATCCTTGACTTCGATACGCCCGGCCGCCTGGAAATTCGCTACAACTCCGAGTGGCTGTCTCAGCTGGACTTGGGCAAAATTCAAGACTTGCTCTCTACGATGACCGTGGGGCAGATGCTAGCCAAAGAAGGCTTTGCCGATCGCTACGAGAAGCAAACGCCGATCTACCTGCATGAGTTCCTCTACCCGCTGATGCAAGGCTATGACTCGGTGGCGCTCGAAGCAGATGTAGAGCTGGGCGGCACAGATCAGAAATTTAACTTGGCGGTAGGGCGCGATCTCCAGCGCCACTTTGGACAACGTCCCCAGTTTGGCTTGCTGATGCCAATCTTGATTGGCACAGACGGCACGCAGAAGATGTCAAAATCGCTGGGCAACTACGTCGGGCTACAGGAAGATGCCCTCACCATGTACTCAAAGCTAGAAAAAACGCCCGATCGCCTAATCGAGTCCTACTTTGAGCTACTCACAAATCTGCCGCTTGATCAGCTACCAGCAGAGCCACGCGATCGCCAAAAGCTGCTGGCGCTAGAGGTAGTTCGCCAATATCACGGGGAGGCAGCAGCCCAAGCAGCCCAAACAGCCGCCCTGTCGCTTGTTCAGGGGAACAGTGTCTCCACCGACGCTGTGCCGGAATTCTCGATGGAGTCGATTCAGTTTCCAGTCAAGCTGTTTTACCTTGTGAGCGCTGCCAAGCTGTGCCCTAGCAGCTCAGAGGCAAGACGGCAAATTCAGGGCGGTGCGGTGCGACTAGAGGGCGATCGCGTTTCAGATCCCAATCTCACCTTTGAGAGCGCCACAGCACTGCAGGGAAAGGTGCTGCAGGTCGGCAAAAACAAATTTGTCCGGCTGATTTGAGCCGTGCCTTAGTAAGGTGGGCAGTGCCCACCTAACCCACCATTCAAGAGCTGACGCGCTACCACACATCGCTTGTTGCTACGTCAAGCTTTACTCACGCACCAGAGATAGCTGCACCCTATTAAACTAGGGCTGGCTCCGGCAAACCGCCCTTCATCTTGCTGAGGTACTCGATCAGGTTTTCGAGCTGCTGTTCCGCTTTGAGGACGCCCAAGCCGCGCACTGTTACTTTGCCAGCAGTGTAGACAAAGCGAGTTTTCAGGTACTCCGGCAGGTTTTCCTTCAGCAGGTTCCAGGCAGGTTCTTCCATCGGCGTTTCTAAATTGACGTGCTGTTTGCCTTCGGGTCTAATACGGCTAAAGCCAAGCGATTTGGCGATCTGCTTCAGCTCCACTACGCGCAACAGCTGCAGCGCAGCAGAAGGGATCGCGCCATAGCGATCGCTCCAATCTGCAGCAATTTCGGTCAGCTCTTTCTTAGACTGCGCGGATGCCACCGCTCGATAGGCGCTCATCTTTTGGTCAAGATCGCCAATGTAATCGGCAGGAATGAAGGCGGTCAGGTTCAGGTCAATTTGTGTATCGTCTACCTGAGGAATTTCTTGTCCGCGAATCTCCTTAATTGCATCCTCTAGCATCTCCATATAGAGGTCAAAGCCGATCGCATCCATTTGTCCAGATTGTTCCGCACCCAGTAAATTACCCACACCCCGAATTTCCATATCGCGTACCGCAAGCTGGTAACCGGAGCCGAGCTGTGTAAATTCCTGAATGGCGCGGAGACGCTGACGAGCCGTATCTGTGAGCTGACTTTGCTTCGGATAAAACAGCCACGCATGCGCCTGAATACCGGCCCGCCCAACGCGCCCCCGCAGCTGATAGAGCTGCGACAAACCAAACTTCTGAGCATTCTCGATGATGATCGTATTGACGCGGGGAATATCCAGTCCAGATTCAATGATCGTCGTGCAAACCAGGATCTCGGCTTCGGCATTGCTAAATGCCAGCATCGTTGATTCCAGCTCACCGTCCTCCATCTGCCCATGCGCCACGGCAATTCTTGCTCCTGGCAGCATTTCGCGCAGATTGGCTGAAGTTTCTTCAATGCCTTCCACGCGCGGCACAACGTAAAAGATTTGTCCACCGCGATCGAGTTCTTGCCGAATTGCCGTCCGCACCGCTTCCGGGTCATAAGGCGACAGATGCGTTTTAATCGGGCGGCGAGAAGGCGGCGGGGTAGTAATCAAGCTCATCTCACGCACGCCTGACAGCGCCATATAGAGCGTCCGGGGAATCGGCGTGGCGCTCAGCGTCAGCACATCCACCTGAGTCTTCAGAGATTTGATCTTCTCTTTCTGGTTGACGCCAAACCGCTGTTCTTCATCGACCACCAGCAGTCCCAAATCTTTGAACTGCACGCCCTTGCCCAGAAGCTGATGCGTCCCTACGACTACATCTAGCTCACCCGTTGCCAAGCGCTGCTGGATCTCTTTACGTTCTTCGGCAGTCCGAAATCGGTTCAGCAAACCAACCTGAATCGGGTAGGGCGCAAACCGTTCCTTTAAAGTGTGGTAGTGCTGCTGCGTCAGAATTGTGGTGGGTGCCAGCAGCGCCACCTGTTTACCCGCCGTCACCGCCTTGAAGATCGCCCGAATCGCCACCTCGGTTTTACCGAAGCCCACATCGCCACAGACTAAGCGATCCATCGGGCGCTCGGCTTCCATGTCTCGCTTCACATCCTGCACCGCTTTGAGCTGGTCGGGGGTGGGCTGATAGGGAAATGAATCTTCTAGCTCTTCCTGCCACGGCATGTCCATCGGGTAAGCAAAGCCCTGCTGATGAGCCCGGTTGGCATAAAGCTGGAGCAGATCGATCGCCACTTTTTTGACGGCTTTGCGAACCTTGCTCTTTGTCTTCTCCCAAGCCTTGCTCGACATCTTATTCAGCTCAGGGACGCGATCGCCCACCCCCCGGAAGCGCGACAGCGCCCCCACCTGATCGGCAGCCACACGCAGCAGTCCGTCTGCATATTGCAGCACCAAATATTCACGGGTCTCATTGTTGAGCGTCAGGCTCTCTAGCTTGAGAAACCGCCCCACGCCGTGATTGCGATGCACGACATAATCGCCTAGCTGCAGCTTATTGGGGTCAACCTGCTTCGAGGCTGCCTGCCTGCGCTTGCGGATGTAGGTCGGCGTTGCCAGGGTGTGCTGCCCAAAAAACTCGCGATCGGTGACCACCACCAAGCGAAACGTCGGCAGAATAAACCCTTCTAGCTCTGCTAGCCCAGAATATTTGACGGCTGTGGGAATCCGCTGGCTTTGCAGCTTGTCGATCGCCAGATAATCTCTGGGGTTTGGCACAAACTGCGCCGGACAGTCGTGCTCCTGCAGCAGTGCCACCGATCGCGAAGGCTGCGCCGACACCAGCCAGATACCAAACTGTCGATCGCGCTCTTGCCGCAGAGTCTCCGCGAGCTTGCCAAACTGATGCGGCGTTGCCGGAACCGGACGGCTCGCCAAATTAAGTCCGTTTCCCTCTTCTGCCAGCTCCGACAGCAGCAGCCGATCGAATCGCTCGACCTCCGTCATCAACTCGGCAATCGGGTGATGAATCTTAGGAACAGACAGTCCACCCTGCCCTAGCTCCTGCCACTGTTCGTCAGCCTGCTCAAACCAGCGATCGCCATGCGCCCGGCACTGCTCTGGCTCATCGATTGCCACCAGCGTGTTAACAGGCAAATAATCCAGCAGCGAAGCAGGACGATCGAACGCTACACCCAAAAAGCGACGCATTCCTTCCAGCGGTTGCCCTGCCTGCAGTCGCTCAGTGTCTTCTGGCGCTAAGCCTACCAAGCGATCAAGCTTCTGCCGCAGCTCTGCCAGAATCATCGGGCTAAAGTCTGTCGTAGTCAGCACAAGCTGCTGAATGCTGTCGAGCGATCGCTGCGTGGAAGGGTCGAACTCGCGGATCTGGTCTAGCTCATCGCCAAATAGCTCTAGCCGCACCGGCAGCTCCGATGCCACCGGAAATACATCAATAATGTCGCCCCGCCGACTCCACTGCCCCTCTGTCTCCACTAGCGCCACCCGCTCATAGCCCAAATTGGCAAGCTGATGGCTCAACCCTTCAAGATCAACCTCCATACCGCGCTGCAAGGTTAAGCAAAACTGCTGAAACACCTCCACAGGCGGCAAGTGGGGCTGGAGGGCGCGATTGGTTGTCACTAAAGCCATCCGGCCTTTGCTCTCTGCCCGTACCAGATCTGCCAGCACCTGGAGCTGCCCCCAGGTCATTTCAGATTCTGGGTCAAACGGCTCATAGGGAGAAGCTTCTGAGGTGGGGTAGAGATGCAGCGTTTGCCAGCCCATTGCTTCTAGCTGCACTGCCCAGCGTCCGGCTTCCTCTAGCGTAGCCGCCACCACCAGCAAAGAGCGCTGCTGAGTTTGAGCAAGCGCTGAGGCAATCAACCCTTTGGGCAAACGCGGAACGCCATTCAGCGTTAAGACATGTTGCTGCTCTAGTTTGGTCAGCAGCTCGGCAGTCAGGGGCGATCGCCCTAAAGCGCGGGTAATCGAAGAAAAAGCCATAGGTGCAGGAAGCAGTGGGGATAGGCAGTTGGGGTTCTGGAGGCAGGTCCAAAGATCAGGAGTAGAAGGATGATGATACAGTAATTAACCCGCCTTTACTATTCTAAAAAGTTAGAAGGTAAAGCGGCGGGCGGGTTTTGAGACAGCAGGGGTGCGGCTTTCTGTTGGCTGGGTACTTTACTGAACCACCTGAGCACCATGCCCACGTGGATCGTCTGGACTTGCACCCGGTGCGAGCGGCGCTTCTACCTGCGACACCCGACCGCGATCGCGCACATAAGGCAGCTCTGCTTCGGCAAGCATCGCATCTAGGTTAGAGGCCATGATCGATCGGGGTTGTTCACCAATTGTGCTGGCGAGCGCTTCACCCTGGCGATCGAGAAACACAAAATGGGGAATGCCATCCACTCGGTAGTGCAGCATTTCTGGTAGCCACTTAGAGTTATCAACATTCAGCATCACGAAATTAATCTGTTCGCCATAGGACTGCTTGAGATCGCTCATGTCTTTTGCCATGGCTTGGCAAGAGGTACACCAGTCGGCATAAAACTCCATTAGCGTGGGTTTGCCGTTCGTTAGGGCGGTTTCTAGCGGTGTAGCGGTTTCTGCCATAGCTGCCAAAGAACCAGAGCTAGAGCCAGTCTGCAAGCCAAGGAAGATAGCAACGCTCAGCACCACTGCCACAAGCACGATGACAAGATTGCGGAGGCGGGTCGCAAGCTCGGTGGAGACAGGCGTAGAAACATCAGAGGATGCATCGTTGGATTCAGGCAGATTTGCGGTCATAGCAGTCGCGCGGTTTTGAAATGAGTTTCCTAGAATTGAGGGAAAAGATCTAGACGATCTTTAGTTTACAAAATTCAGGCCTCCTGCCGTGAAAAAGCGCGTTACCCTCACGTTTCCAAAGCGACTGGTGCAAATGCCCGTCACCTATCGGCTTGCCAAAGACTTCAATGTGGCAACAAATATCTTCCGCGCCCAAGTTACACCGAACCAGGAAGGCACACTGGTTGTGGAGCTATCGGGCGATATTGATCAGCTAGATGCAGCGCTAGATTGGGTGCGATCGCAAGGAATTGGCGTTTCGCTGGCTAACCGCGAGATCGTGATTGACGAAGATGTTTGCGTGGACTGTGGGCTCTGCACGGGTGTTTGTCCGACTACGGCGCTCAGCCTCGACCCACAGAGCTTCAAGCTAATGTTCACGCGATCGCGCTGTGTTGTGTGTGAGCAGTGCATCCCCACTTGTCCGGTTCAGGCGATCTCGACTCATCTATAAGAGGGACATCCAGGAGAGATTCCCTGCCATCTTCGGAAAATACTACGCTAGATGTCACGTCTTAACGACATCCCAGCCGTACCCTATTCCCACCCACACACTATAGAGATATGCTTACGAGGTAATATGGCTAGTCTTTGCCAGTGGCACAATAAAGGACTGGTGTTTGCTCCGCTGAGCGCAGTTTCTACAACATGTAGACTCTACAGTCTGTAGTTTCTGTAGTACGGCAGCAGAATCACCCCAATTACTTGAGCCAAATAACACCATATCTTTTCAGGGAGTGACGGAGTCAAATGAAAAAAGTTGAGGCAATCATTCGCCCCTTCAAGCTGGATGAAGTCAAGATTGCGCTGGTGAATGCAGGTATCGTCGGGATGACCGTTTCTGAAGTGCGAGGATTCGGACGACAAAAAGGGCAGACTGAGCGCTATCGCGGCTCGGAGTACACCGTTGAGTTTTTGCAGAAGCTCAAAGTGGAAATCGTGGTTGAAGACGATCAGCTCGATATGGTGGTTGAGAAGGTGATTGCGGCTGCACGGACAGGCGAAATTGGCGACGGGAAGATCTTCATCAGTCCTGTTGAGCAAATTATTCGCATCCGCACCGGTGAGAAAAATCAGGAAGCTATTTAGCACCAGATGCTGCAGGGGGAGTGGAAAACCACCCCCCTGTAAAGTTTATGCTCTTGAGAGCTGCTATGACGGAAGCGCAGTTTTGGGAAATTATTGAACTGAGCCGCAAGGGTGGCTGTGAATCTCAGGGAAATCGACTACAGGCAATTTTGTTTGAGCGATCGCCCCAAGAGATTGTGGCGTTCGATCGCTGCTTGCGCCAGAAGCTCATCGAGTCCTATCGCTGGGACTTGTGGGGCGTTGCCTATTTGATCAATGGTGGCTGCTCAGAGGATGGCTTTGTTTACTTTCGGGGCTGGTTGATTGCTCAGGGGCAACAGGCTTATAAGGCGATTTTGGCTGACCCACAAAGGATTTTGGAGTTTCTGACGGGCGATGAGGAAGAGCTGGAGTGTGAGGCGCTGCTTCATGCCAGCAGCAACACCTATGAGGATGTCATGGGCGAAGCGATGCCCACCTCCGAAATCACTGAGCCGATCGCCCCCACCGGAGAACCGTGGCAGCCAGAGGATCTGCCAGTTCGGTTTCCCAAAATTGCCGAACGATATGTCTTATAGCATCAGGTGCAGCGGATTTATATCTCCCTGGCTAGCTGCTTGAGCTGCGGCAAGATCGCCTGAAACGCTAGCCCACGGTGGCTAATCTTGTCTTTTAACTCTGGCGGCATTTCTGCAAAGGTCATCTGCTGTTCAGGCACATAAAAGATTGGATCATAGCCAAAACCGCCTGCTCCGCGTACCGATCGCAAAATTTCACCGTAGCAAATTCCTTCTGTTTGCAGCACGATCGTCCCATCCGGACGAGCCACCGCCACCGCACAGGTGAAAAAGGCAGCGCGATTAGTCGTTTCTTCTAGCTCACGCAACAGCCGCTCAATTCGCAGCGCTGACGTTTCAGCATAGCGAGCAGAGTAGATGCCCGGTGCCCCGTCCAACGCCTCAACTGACAAGCCAGAGTCATCCGCGATCGCCCATTCGCCCAGCGCCGCTGCCACCTCCGATGCTTTCAGGCAAGCATTCTCTAGAAAAGTTACACCAGTTTCTTCTACTTCGATCTCCTTGGGTTTCAGCTTTAGCTCCCAGCCCAAATCTGCATCTGCGAGACAGGCCTGCATTTCATGCAGCTTACCAGGATTGCTAGTAGCAACAACAAGAACGGGCATAGTGATTATGATTTGAGACTCTATTATTTATAGCGCTTCGCTAGGCAGACATAAAAAAGGGACGGCTATACCGTCCCCGTTTGCCTTGCAAAATTGTGCTAGATCGTCGCTAGTTCGGCTGGGAGCCGCTTGAACTCCAATCGCTCTGTCTCACCCACATCCACAAAGATCGTGTCTCCGTCAATAAATTCGCCACGGAGGATCGCTTTGGCGATCTGGGTTTCTAGCTCCCGCTGGATAGCGCGCTTCAGCGGACGCGCTCCGTACACTGGATCGTACCCTACCTCCGAGAGGAAGTCGAGTGCTGCATCAGACAGGCGCAGGGTCATCTTGCGGTCTGCCAAGCGCTGGCTCAGCCGCACCACCTGCAGCTGCACGATCCGGCGTAGTTCAGCCTTGCTCAAGCCGTGGAAGATAATTGTCTCATCCACACGGTTGAGAAATTCTGGACGGAAGTTGTTCCGCATAGCTTCCATAACGCGGTGGCGCATTTCTTCATAACGATCTTCATTCCCTGCCAGATCCAGAATGTACTGCGACCCGATGTTGCTGGTCATGATGATGATCGCATTTTTGAAATCCACCGTCCGCCCTTGCGAATCGGTGACACGCCCATCGTCCAAAATCTGCAGGAAGATGTTGAACACGTCTGGGTGTGCCTTCTCGATCTCATCAAACAGGATCACCGAATAAGGGCGACGACGTACCGCTTCCGTTAGTTGACCTCCTTCTTCGTAGCCCACATATCCCGGCGGTGCACCAATCAACCGCGAGACAGCGTGCTTCTCCATGTACTCCGACATGTCGATCCGCACCATTGCTTCTTCCGTATCAAACAGATAGGCAGCCAGCGCTTTTGCCAGCTCAGTTTTGCCCACACCTGTCGGACCTAAGAAGATAAAGCTGGCGATCGGTCGATTGGGGTCAGCCAAGCCTGCCCGCGATCGCTGAATCGCATCTGCAACAGCCGTCACTGCCTCATCTTGACCAATCACCCGCTGATGCAGCTCATCTTCGAGATGCAGAAGTTTTTGCATTTCGGATTCCACCAGCTTACTGATCGGAATGCCCGTCCACTTCGAGATGATTTCGGCAATATCCGACTCCGTGACTTCTTCACGCAGCATCGATTTGCCACTGGTTTGGGTCCGCGCTAGGTTCGCCTCTGCCTCCTCTAGCTGACGATTCAGATCGGTCAACTTGCCGTACTTCAGCTCTGCTGCCCGGTTGAGGTCATAGTCGCGCTCTGCCTGCTGAACCTGGATGTTGATCTGGTCGATCTCTTGCCGCAGCTCTTGGATTTTGTCCATGACGCCACGTTCAGCTTGCCATTGCGCATTAAGGGTGCTTTGGTCTTCTTTCAGGTCTGCCAGCTCTCGCTCCAGCCGCTCTAAGCGATCTCTAGAGCCTGCGTCGGTTTCTTTCTGCAGCGATAGCCGCTCCATCTCTAGCTGTAAGATCTTCCGATCGATCTCGTCTAGCCCTTCGGGCTTCGAGGTCTTCTCCATCTTCAGCTTGGCAGCCGCTTCGTCTACCAGGTCGATCGCCTTGTCCGGCAAGAACCGATCGCTGATGTAACGATCAGACAGCGTTGCCGCTGCTACTAGCGCACTGTCAGAAATTTTCACCCCGTGGTGAACTTCATAGCGCTCGCGCAAGCCCCGCAGAATCGAGATGGTATCTTCCACATCGGGCTGATCCACATACACCTGTTGGAACCGTCGCTCTAGCGCCGCATCCTTCTCGATATATTTGCGGTACTCATCCAGCGTGGTTGCACCAATACAGCGCAGTTCGCCCCGTGCCAGCATCGGTTTCAGCAGGTTGCCAGCATCCATGGCTCCCTGCGTTGCTCCTGCTCCCACAACCGTATGAATCTCGTCAATAAAAAGAATAATGTTGCCTTCTGATTCGGTCACTTCTTTGAGAACCGCTTTAAGCCGCTCCTCAAATTCACCGCGATATTTTGCGCCTGCAATCAGCGCACCCATATCTAGCGCTATCAGCTTGCGGTCTTTCAGGGATTCTGGCACGTCACCCTTGACGATCCGCTGGGCTAGCCCTTCTGCGATCGCCGTCTTACCCACGCCCGGTTCACCAATCAGCACCGGGTTGTTCTTCGTCCGACGAGACAAAATCTGCACCGTGCGGCGAATCTCATCGTCGCGCCCAATCACTGGATCAAGCTTGCCCTTGCGGGCAGACTCAGTGAGATCGCGCCCATATTTCTCTAACGCTTCGTACTTGCCTTCGGGGTTTTGATCCGTCACCTTTTGGTTGCCTCTAACCTGTTCCACAGCCGTCTTTAACTTTCTTTCATCCAGCCTAAATTCCTGCAGAAGTGCCTTCCCAAACCGATCGTCCTTCGGGAAGCCTAGCAGCATATGTTCGACGGAGATGTACTCGTCGCCCAGCTCTTTGCGGGCTGACTCAGCGCGGTCGAGCAGCTTATCAAGCGCCTGCCCCAGGTAAACCGAACTGCCGCCGCCCGAAACTTTGGGCTTGTTACGAATAAACTCTTCTGTATAGTCCCGTACTCGTTGGACGTTAACCCCCAGTTTATTCAACACACTGGTTGCCAGTCCATTTTGCTCTAAGAGCGCCAGCATCAGATGCTCTGGTTCAATCTGTTGATGCTGCGCCTGCTTGGCGATCTCAGTCGTCCGAACGATCGCTTCCCAAGCCTTTTCAGTAAATTGATCAGAATTAGTAGGTTGCATAGACTCCGAACTGCTTAAAAATGCCGAGCGCTGAGTCTTGCTAAAACAAGGGGTAAAGAACTCAGAACTCTTTCTCGCCTTGCATTCATTGTATTGGCAGCTTCGCGATCAGCAGGATCGGTGTTCCTCCCTCTGTTGATACGGTTTAGCGGTCTTCTTGATTCTTGGTGAACATTGCCCTATACACCGGCTCACCCCGCGATATCGTAGACTGCTCCCGCTCCGTAGGCACAGGCAACGGATTCTCAGTGAGCCAAGCTAAAGCTTGCTCTGACTTTTGCCGCACAAACGCCGGATGCTCGGCAAAGCGATCGCGCATCTCCACCGCTACCGCTTCCACATCAGATTGCAAAAACACCCAGCCATCAGCTGCCAAGTACGCTGCGATCTCTTCTACCAACTCTGGCTGCACCACGCGCCGCTTCTGATGCCGTTTCTTAAACCAGGGATCGGGGAACTGAATGCTGACGCAGCGCAGGCCCTGGGACGGCAGGGAGGCAAGCAGCGATTGCAGTGATAAATTGACGTTACAAAAAATGTAGTGCAAATTCTCCAGCCCCAATGCATCCCGTCGCGCATTTGCTTCGATCACCAACGGCTCCCGAATCTCCAATCCCAAATAGTTCCACTCCGGCTGCTGCTGCGCCATCTTCAACAAAAATGCCCCCCGTCCACAGCCAATATCTAAATGCAGCGGCAGCCCCAGCTCCGCATACACCTTATCCCACTGCGGTGGATTCACCACCTGCTGATACTTATCGCTCAGCGGATTGACATGCTGACGCACACGCACAATACCCAATTACCCACTCTCCTTAAACGAATGTCAATTCTCAGCCTAAGGCAGAGCAGCAATTCTATGTCTTTATTAATCTATTACCTTCTATAAGTAGGTCCGATCGCCTTACAGCCTGAAACAGACAGGACATCTACAATACAAACTGAGGGTGAAACTTCTCTTTATTCACTAGGCTATAGGTTTTGCCAAGACTAGGTTCTACCAAGACTAGGTCTTGCCAAGACAAAGAGCCTTACTTCCACTTCATTGCCGTCCCTTCCTATGCCCTTCTCCTTCCGCTTCGCTGTTCTTAGCGATCCCCACATTGCTCTGCCTCAAACTATTTGGAATCACCCCAGCCGCTTCCATTTAGTGGAGATTAGTATTCCTGCATTAGAAGTGGTACTTCAAGAGTTGGAGCCGTTAGATCTAGACTTTCTTTTGATCCCCGGTGATTTAACGCAGCATGGTGAACCCGAGAATCATGCTTGGCTTGCCGATCGCCTCGCCCAGCTTCCCTATCCAGTCTGTGTGATTCCAGGCAATCACGATGTTATCGAACGGGAAGCAACCGGGCAATCGATCGGGCTGCTGGATTTTCCCCAGTACTATCAAAAGTTTGGCTACGATGACCCCACTCGTCTTTGCTATTGCCGAGAAATCCTACCCGGGGTACAGGTGATCGGGCTCAATTCCAATGCTTTCGATTCACAAGGCAAACAAGCCTATTCAGGACACCTCGACGAGACGCAGCTCGTTTGGCTCCAGCAAACTCTTCAGCAGGTGGCAGGCGATCTTGTCCTAGTGATGATTCACCACAACGTAATTGAGCATTTGCCAAACCAAGCCAAAAGCCCACTAGGGCGGCGCTATATGCTGGATAACTCCTCTGCTCTTTTAGAGGTGCTGCAAGAATTTAATGCACAGCTTCTGTTCACAGGACATCTACATGTGCAAGATGTCGCCCAGTACAAAGATATTTATGAGATTACGACTGGTTCGCTCGTTAGCTACCCCCACCCGTATCGCATTCTCCGGTTTGAGCAGGACGATCGTGGACGCCAGATCAAAATTGAATCCGGGCGAGTCAGGGCAGTTCCAACCGAAGCAGATTTGCAAGCTTTGTCTAGGGAATGGATGGGCGATCGCTCTCTGCCTTTTATGCTGAAATTGCTGACCCAGCCCCCACTGAACCTCACTCAGGCTAAAGCCGAGGAACTTGCCCCCACTCTCCGCTATTTCTGGGCAGATATTGCTGACGGTGATACTCTTTTTCACTTCCCAGACTTTCCCCCTGCTGTTGGTCAATACTTCACGCAGTTTGGCGCAGTCAATTCTGAGGGTAAGCACGAGCCGATCGATAACGACACAGTTCTCTTACTCAAACGATAGGGAGGTTAGGGATATTTCCCCAAATTTAAAAGCCTCAATTTCAAAAGCCCACAGTTAAGCTCACAACAAGTTAGAATCTTCAAGGCTGACTCATGCACAGCCCTAACTTGAACGCATCTGAACCATTACTCAGGCTTTTCAGATTCCATAGCTCAATATAAAACACAAATTGACAGAATCTCGATAAAATCGGTATAGTTAAAGACTGTGAAAAGTTAGGTTAACTCTATAGACAAGAGGCAAAGTCTGCTCTAGCTCATGCCAACGATTCAGCAACTAATCCACGAAGAACGCAGTAAAGCAAAGAAGAAAACGAAATCTCCTGCGCTGAAAAGCTGTCCTCAGCGCCGCGGCGTTTGTACAAGGGTCTACACCACTACGCCTAAAAAGCCTAATTCTGCTCTCCGTAAGGTGGCACGGGTGCGGCTTACCTCTGGCTTTGAGGTTACAGCATATATTCCGGGTATTGGACATAACCTGCAAGAACACTCCGTTGTAATGATTCGGGGTGGACGGGTAAAAGACTTGCCGGGCGTCCGCTATCACATTATTCGCGGAACTCTAGATACAGCAGGCGTGAAAGACCGTAAGCAGGGTCGCTCCAAGTACGGTGCAAAGCGTCCCAAGCCAGGGGCAGCTGCGGCTACAACTGGCAAGAAACGGTAGAGGAGTGCTGGTTTATTGTTGGCTGGCAGACTCCGAATCTGGAGATTGCTCGGCGTAAACGATCGACAGTTGGCAAGTAGAAAACGAACGGGCAGAGATCAATTTGATGTTTGTTCAGTTCAAATTGGTAGGCGTTTAAGCCTATCTTCTTCTACCAGGTCGATCGTTTAACGCTGACCGAAGAAATGCAGTAAAGAAGAAGAGCAATTCTGTAGAAACGAAAGTTTATTGTTGAAGGTTTACTTATGTCTCGTCGTACAGTCATCCAGAAGCGCCCGATTGAGCCTGATCCGGTTTACAACAGCAGAGTCATCACCATGATGGTGGCTCGACTGATGAAGAGCGGCAAAAAGTCGATCGCCTACAGCATCATCTACGATGCGCTGAAGATCATTGAAGAACGCACAGGCTCCGAACCGCTAGAAGTGTTTGAGCGAGCAGTCAAGAACGCAACGCCACTCGTTGAAGTTAAGGCACGTCGCGTGGGCGGTGCAACTTACCAGGTTCCTATGGAAGTCCGCTCCGATCGGGGCACTGCACTGGCGCTCCGCTGGCTATCGCAATATTCACGCTCACGCTCCGGACGGACGATGGCTGGCAGGCTGGCGAACGAGCTGATGGATGCATCAAACGAGACGGGTAGCGCAATCCGCAAGCGTGAGGAAACGCACCGTATGGCAGAAGCTAACAAAGCCTTTGCCCACTATCGCTACTAGGCTAGGTTGTGTCTCACAGGTGCAGAAAACACTACCGCTAATGGGTGGCTACCACTTTGTGAAGACTAACCCTGAATAGGGATAAAAAGTATAAAATCTTAACAGACGCAGCGCAAAAGGAGGCTGCGGCACAACTAAGGAGGTAGCTGTGGCACGTACTATCCCGCTCGAACGGGTACGTAATATTGGGATCGCCGCGCATATTGATGCAGGCAAAACAACCACCACCGAACGGATTCTATTCTATTCAGGTGTGGTTCATAAAATTGGTGAAGTTCACGAGGGTACAGCCGTTACCGACTGGATGGAACAGGAGCGGGAGCGGGGTATTACAATCACTGCTGCTGCCATTAGTACAAGCTGGAACGATCACCGCATTAACATCATTGATACACCTGGTCACGTAGACTTCACAATCGAGGTCGAACGTTCCATGCGTGTCCTTGATGGGGTAATTGCAGTTTTCTGCTCAGTGGGTGGTGTTCAGCCTCAGTCCGAAACGGTTTGGCGGCAAGCCGATCGCTACAGCGTTCCGCGCATCGTCTTTATCAACAAGATGGATCGCACCGGCGCAAACTTCTTCAAGGTTTATGAGCAGATCAGGGATCGGTTGCGGGCAAATGCCGTGCCCATTCAAATTCCCATCGGTAGTGAAGATAAATTCGCAGGCATCGTTGACTTAGTCACGATGAAAGCGCATATCTACACCGATAAAATGGGCGCAGAACCGTCAATCACTGATATTCCTGACGATTTAAAAGAACTTGCTGAAGAATATCGCAACAAAATGATTGAGTCGGTTGCTGAAACCGATGATGCGCTGATTGAGAAGTATCTTGGCGGCGAGGAACTGACCGAAGAAGAGATTCGCACAGGTCTACGGGCAGGAACGCTAACTAGAACCATCGTCCCTGTGATCTGTGGCTCTGCCTTCAAGAACAAGGGCGTTCAGCCGCTGCTAGATGCAGTAGTAGATTATCTACCCGCACCGATTGACGTTCCCCCGATTCAGGGTGAGCTTCCAGATGGCAGCACTGCGGTTCGTAAGGCAAGCGATTCGGAACCGACGGCGGCACTGGCGTTCAAGATCATGGCTGACCCATATGGTCGTCTTACCTTCGTTCGTGTTTATTCTGGTGTCTTAACTAAAGGCAGCTACGTTTACAACGCTTCTAAAGATAAGAAAGAGCGGATCTCTCGCCTGATTATCCTTAAAGCTGACGATCGTCAGGAAGTAGACGAACTGCGGGCAGGTGATTTGGGCGCAGCGCTGGGTCTGAAAGATACTTTCACGGGTGACACACTCTGTGATGACGCCTCTCCAATCATTCTGGAGTCGCTGTTTATCCCAGAGCCTGTGATCTCTGTAGCGGTTGAACCCAAAACCAAGCAGGACATGGAGAAACTCTCCAAAGCGCTCCAGGCATTGGCAGAAGAAGACCCGACATTCCGCGTTAGCGTGGATGCTGAAACTAACCAAACGGTGATCGCTGGCATGGGCGAACTCCACCTGGATATCCTGGTCGATCGGATGAAGCGGGAATATAAGGTGGAAGCGAACGTGGGCGCGCCGCAGGTGGCGTACCGCGAAACTGTCCGCAAACCTGTCCGTGCTGAAGGGAAGTTCGTTCGTCAAAGCGGCGGTAAGGGGCAGTATGGTCATGTGGTCATTGAGCTAGAACCCGGCGAACCTGGAACCGGCTTCGAGTTTGTGTCTAAGATCGTGGGCGGTGTGGTTCCTAAGGAATACATCGGTCCGGCAGAACAAGGCATGAAAGAAGCTTGTGAATCAGGTATCCTAGCAGGCTATCCTGTGATTGACCTGAAAGTGACCATGGTCGATGGTTCTTACCACGATGTAGACTCCTCCGAAATGGCGTTCAAGATTGCAGGTTCTATGGCAATCAAAGAAGCCGTGATGAAGGCGTCGCCAGTCCTGCTAGAGCCTACGATGAAGGTTGAAGTCGAAGTTCCCGAAGACTTCATTGGCAACGTCATTGGTGACCTCAATTCCCGTAGGGGACAGATTGAGGGGCAAGACACCGAGCAGGGGAATGCCAAGGTGACTGCTAAAGTCCCGCTGGCAGAGATGTTTGGATATGCAACTGACATCCGGTCGAAGACTCAGGGTCGTGGCATATTTTCTATGGAGTTCAGCAACTACGACGAGGTTCCTCGCAACGTTGCTGAGACCATCATTGCGAAAAGCAAAGGGAACGCATAGTCAGTAAAGAGGAACAGAGAGATACATGGCACGCGCAAAGTTTGAACGGACTAAACCCCACGTTAACATCGGTACGATCGGTCACGTTGACCATGGCAAAACAACCCTGACGGCTGCTATCACCATGACGCTGGCAGCTCTCGGACAGGCGCAAGCGCGGAAGTACGATGAAATCGACGCAGCGCCCGAAGAGAAAGCGCGGGGAATCACGATCAACACGGCCCACGTTGAATATGAGACGGAGAGCCGCCACTATGCCCATGTGGATTGCCCTGGTCACGCTGACTATGTGAAGAACATGATCACGGGTGCAGCTCAGATGGATGGTGCAATCCTGGTGGTTGCAGCAACCGATGGTGCTATGCCCCAGACCAGAGAGCACATCCTGTTGGCGCGTCAGGTTGGCGTTCCTAGCATCGTGGTTTTCCTCAACAAGATTGACCAGCTCGATGACGAAGAGCTGCTAGAGCTAGTTGAGCTAGAATTGCGCGAGCTGCTGAGCGACAACGATTTTGATGGCGACAACCTTCCCGTAATCCGGGGCTCCGGATTGATGGCGTTGGAAGCTATGCAAAAAGACCCCAAAACTGGTCGTGGCACCAATGAGTGGGTCGATAAGATCTATGATTTGATGGATGCAGTAGATTCTTACATCCCGACGCCTGAGCGCGATGTAGACAAGCCGTTCCTGATGGCGGTTGAAGATGTCTTCACCATCACGGGTCGGGGAACTGTAGCAACGGGTCGGATTGAGCGTGGCAAGATCAAAATCAACGAAACTGTTGAGCTGGTTGGTATCCGTGATACCCGTAGCACAACCGTCACCGGGATCGAGATGTTCAAGAAAACGCTGGATGAAGGATTCGCTGGCGACAACGCTGGTCTGCTGCTCCGGGGTCTGAAGAAGGAAGACATTGAGCGTGGTATGGTGCTAGCCAAGCCAGGTTCGATTAAACCTCACACGGAGTTTGAGGGTGAAGTGTACGTCCTGCAGGAGAAAGAGGGTGGTCGTAAAACACCGTTCTTTGCAGGCTACAAGCCGCAGTTCTATGTGCGGACAACTGATGTGACGGGTTCTATTGAGTCCTTCACCGCAGATGACGGCAGCTCTGCCGAAATGGTCATGCCGGGTGACCGCATCAAAATGACTGTAAAGCTGATCAACGCGATCGCTATTGAACAGGGAATGCGTTTCGCAATCCGTGAAGGTGGTCGGACGATTGGTGCAGGCGTGGTTTCCAAGATTCTTACCTAGTCTTGGATGCCTGAATGATTAGTAATCAGCAGCTAGCTTAATCCGCTAGCTGCTGATTGTCTTGAAGCTTGCTTCATGTACTTCTCCGGCTTTGTTTAATTGAGAGGCGCTCTTTGCTCTATCAAGTGAACCAGCAAATCAGTAAGACTAGACTGGCAGTGCAAAAGCCTAACCGATTCCACCACAGAACCTTGAAAACCTACCGCTAACATTTCAAATGGCAACTATTCAGCAGCAAAAAATCCGCATCCGCCTCAAGGCCTTCGATCGCCGCTTGCTTGATACCTCCTGCGAAAAGATTGTCGATACCGCCAATCGCACGAACGCTACAGCAGTGGGTCCTATTCCTCTTCCAACCAAGCGCCGTATTTATTGTGTACTGCGATCGCCCCACGTCGACAAAGATTCGCGCGAACACTTTGAGACGCGTACTCACCGCCGGATTATCGACATCTACCAGCCTTCTTCCAAGACAATCGATGCCTTGATGAAGCTCGACCTGCCTGCTGGCGTTGATATCGAAGTGAAGCTGTAGTAAAACACATCTGCTCAGCTCCGGTAGACGAGAACAATACGATAGACTGTTAAGAGTAGCTTAACCATTTAGGTTAACTGCTCTTTTTTTAGACAGTTAGCAAAGGTTTTAGTCTTTCAGCTTCCTTTGGGAATTAAACTTGACATGGCTTTTTCATCTTCCTCCGTTGCCGTCCGAGAACTTCCCCTATTTCCGCTCCCCGAGCTTGTTCTATTTCCGGGGAGTCATCTTCCTCTGCACATCTTTGAGTTCCGCTATCGGATCATGATGAACACCATCCTGCAAAGCGACGGTCGCTTTGGGGTGCTGATGGTTGATCCAACGAAGGGAACCGTGGCAGAAGTAGGGTGCTGTGCGGAAGTGATTCAGCACTATCGGATGCCGGACGATCGTATGAAGATCCAAACGATCGGACAGCAGCGGTTTCGCGTTCTGGAATACGTCCGAGAAAAGCCTTACTACATTGGGCTAGTAGAGTGGATTGCAGATCAACCCCCCGAGCAAGATTTAGACTCGTTGGCAACAGATGTCGATCAACTCCTTCGGGATGTGGTTCATCTCTCTGCCAAGCTAACCGGGCAGGAAATTGAGCTGCCCAGCGATATTCCAGACCTGCCGGTGGAGTTATCTTACTGGGTCGCTAGCAACCTGCAAGGGGTTCCGCAGGAGCAACAAGCTTTGCTAGAACTACAGGACACTGCAGCCCGTTTAGAACGGGAAGCTGAGATTCTTACTTCCACTCGGAATCATCTAGCGGCGAGGGCTGCCCTCAAAGATGTTTTTAGGTCGGATGCATAAAGCTTATCCTCTCACTGCTTAACCTAATCAGCAACCTGCTGCTGTAATGGTCCCCACTAGCCACTTAAATATCTGCTTCTTACAACAGATTCTGTGGTGGATTACTTAGTTGAACAGCCTCTTTTGCCGTCTTAGCAGCTGAGGTAATGTCATAGCTGCCTAATATTTTAAGTGTTTCTGTATGCGGCTTTAGCTCTGCTAGAGCAGATTGAACGGCAGCAGACTGTAGATTCGCTTCAATATCAATGAAAAATAAGTAGTCCCCCAGCGATCGCTTGGTGGGGCGAGATTCAATCCGGCTCAGGTTGATATTGCGCTGGGCAAAGATTTGAAGTAGCTTTACCAACGCGCCTGGAATATTGGCGGGTAAGCTAAAGGCAAGTGAAGTACAGCTTCCTCCTGCTGTTTCTTCTAAGCTCAGCACCCAGAAGCGAGTGCAATTATCAGGATGATCGTTGATGGGATGAGCAAGGATAGGAATTTGATAAAGGTTTGCTGCCCTCAGAGAAGAGATTGCAGCAGCAGTAGGGTCATCTTTAAGGTGCTGCAGGGCTTCCGTGGTGGAACTCATGGCAATCGGCTGAGCAGAGGGCAAGGCATTGGCTAGCCAAACTTGACATTGCGCTAGCGCTTGCGGATGAGAATAAACTTTCTGAATCTGGTCGATTGCCTCGGCATAGGACAACAACGCGTGAGCGATCGGCAGGACGATTGCCTGCTGCACCTGTAGCCGATCAAGCTGCCACAACGTATCCAACGTGATTGTAACACTGCCTTCGATCGAGTTTTCCACAGGAACCACTGCCAGCTGAGCTTTACCTTCTGCCGCTGCTCGAATCGTTTGAGCAATACTGGCATAAGGGCTAAGCACGGAAGGCTGCCCGGTTTTCTGGTAAAGCCAGTTAGCGCAAGCAAGGGCAGCCGCTTCAGTATAAGTTCCAGAAGGTCCTAGATGGGCGATCGAGATTGGCATAAATAAAGCTAATTAGAGCTAAGTAAAGTATTGAAACAGTAGCCTATGGGAAAATCAATGCGAACAATCAGAATTAGGCGCACTGATTGAAACATTCGGTTAAGCAAATTCAGGTTAGACAGTGTAAACCTTCTATACTCTGGAAGGTCAAGGTAGAAATCTTGGAAAAATTGTAAAATTTGATTAACCTAATTTAAGCCATCTTGATATGGAAATTCGCTTATTTGCGTCCCAGTCAGTTGCACTGAGTGTTCCAGAGCAGCCCATCCCCATTCAACACTATCTGCGCCAACCTCAGCGGTTAATTAACGCTTTGGTTGATCCTACTCGGGTTGAGCAATTAAGCGAAGATACATTCCGGTTAAAGATGCGTCCTCTAAGCTTTTTGGTATTGAGCCTACAGCCCACCGTGGATTTGCGAATTTTGGCAAATGCTGACGGTTCTATTGCTGTAGAGTCGATCGCCTGTGAAATCCTTGGAGTTGAATATATTAATCAGCGCTTTAATCTTAAGCTCGTTGGCAAGCTGACTCCAACAGTAATAAACGGTGTCACTTGGCTAAAAGGCAAAGCTGATTTAGAAGTTCAGGTTGATGTGCCACCTCCCTTGCTATTCACTCCAAAACCTATTCTGGAAGCAACTGGAAATGGTCTCCTTCGCAGTGTGCTGCTTACAATTAAACAGCGTTTAATGTATCAACTGCTGCAAGACTATCGCCAGTGGGCATTGATTCAGGTTAGAGAAGAGGCGAATGCAAATGCTCCCCTCCTCTCTCCCAATCGGTCTGTCACCTGAGTTCTCGGCAAGGGCTAAACGATCGCCGATGTTGGGATGAAGCACCAAGTTGCTGAAGCGCTAGCTTGTGCTTAGCAGTGCCATATCCTTTGTTAGCAGCAAGGTCATAACCCGGATACTTACGGGCTAACCGGACAATTAAGGCATCACGCCAAACCTTTGCCAGAATACTAGCAGCTGCAATTGCCACCACCTGCCGGTCACCCTTCACGATCGTTTGCTGGGGAATCGATAGATGCGGAATCTTTTGGTTGCCATCCACCAAGCAAAGAGTGGGCTGGGGCTGCAACCGAGCGATCGCCCGCCGCATCGCCAGAAATGTAGCTTGCAAAATATTAAGACGATCAATCTCCTGGACTGAAGCAAGACCAATGCAAGAGCCGATTGCCACTGCTTGAATTTGCTGAGCAAGCTGCTGCCGTTGCGCAGCCGACAGCAGTTTACTATCAGTAATGCCAGCGCTAATCAGACCTGCCTGAGCCATTGGAGGCAAAATCACGGCTGCCACCACAACTGGACCAAACAGAGCGCCGCGTCCCACCTCATCAATACCAGCGACCCATTGTTCAGAATTTTTGATGCAATTATCTAACCCAGTGAATCCACTGGACAACGCCAGACTAAACTCTAAACTAAGCTGCTGAGCCACACGAATCCACCTGGTTAGCCTACATCACGTCAGACGCACCAACCGAAGAGCGGCGGCGACGGCGACGACGGGCAGTATCTGCATCACTAGGTACATCATCAGGCTGTGAGTCAAGGGCTGCTTCAGGGGTAGAGACGATCGGTTCTTCTAGCTCCACAGGCTCAGCGTTAGTAACTTGTTCGTCTGTTTGCTCATCGACGGAGTGGTCTAGGTCCGTTGTGACAGAGATTGTCGTAGCAGGAGCAGCCGTCGCAGTAGACGGAGCGATGACAGGACGAGGAGCTTGCCCTGGCAACGTAACTGAGACGATCGTGGTTTTCGGGTCTTTGACGGTTTCAGACGAGAGCACTAATGGCGAGATGCCCATGAGCGCATACACGTCTTGTTCTTCTTGCGTCATCTCAACCGAAATAACCTGGGGCGGCTCTGCCATTGGCTTTTCGCGGCGGGTGACTCGGCTACCCCGATCGGGCTTTTCTGGTCGTCCCTCACGCAACTGCCGCGATGGCAAACTAACTGCTGGTTCTTCAAGCCCTACCGCTGGCTCTGCTTCTGGCTCTGTTTCCAGCTTTGGCGCACCGTTCCGCACGGTTGGTTCACCCACCTTGAGCCGACTCCGCCGCCGCCGCCGATTGTCGCCCCGGTTGCGTTCTTGGTAGCTGGGATGGTTTGTCAGGTTTAGCTCTTGCAAATCTGGAGAGGCGTCTAGCTCCAAATCATCGCCGTTAGATTTTTCCCAGGTTTCACGGAGCTGGGGCACACGCACCTCATTGCGATCGTTGCGAGCGTCACTGCGGGCATCGCTGCGAGCCTCATGAGCCGGAGCCGATCGAAGCGCTTCGATCGGCTCTAGGGTATCCACCGCATCCGTTTCACCGGGCAGGTGTACCAAATGCCCTAAACCACCGCAAGTAGGACAGGGTCGTCCAAACAGCTCATAAATGTTTTGTCCTTGGCGCTTGCGCGTTAGCTCCACCAATCCCAGCTCAGAGAGCTGAGCGATCTGCGGTCGGGCTTTATCTGCCCGGAGAGCTTTGTTGAACTGCTCCAATACCTGTAGCTGATCGCGGCGCGAGTCCATGTCAATGAAGTCTACAATGATCACCCCCGCGATGTTGCGGAGACGCAGCTGGCGAGCAATTTCAGTAGCAGCTTCACAGTTAGTCCATAGCACCGTTTCACGGGCGGTTGCCGATCGCGTAAAGGAGCCAGAGTTCACGTCAATCACCGTCAATGCCTCTGTGCGCTCGATGATGATATAACCACCTGAGGGCAGATCAACTCTAGGTTTGAGCGCTTCTCGAATCGCCGCATTGACGCGGAAATATTCCAAGATTGAAGTGCGTTCGCGATGATGATCGACCAGCACTCCCTGAGGCGTTTTGCCACCACTCCAGTTAATCAAGTGCTGCTTTACCCGCTTCAAACCGGTATGTGAGTCTACGACGATCCGATTGACATCTGCGCTGTAAACATCCCGCAGGACGCGCTGAATGAAATCATCATCTCGATTCAGCAAGCTAGGTGGACGAGTAGACATGGCCTCCTGCTGGATATTTTCCCACTGCTTTTGCAGCGCTTCCAGATCCTCCAGGATGGCTTCTTCATCCATGCCTTGAGCTTCTGTTCGTACCAGGAGCCCCATACCTGCCGGCTTAATCAAAATTGCTAGGGCTCTCAACCGGTTGCGTTCTGCTTCATTGCGGATGCGGCTAGAGAGATTGACACCCCGCCCAAATGGCATCAGGACTAGATATCGACCCGGTAAGCTAACGTTACCGGTCAGCCGAGGACCTTTATTGCCCGTCGGCTCTTTCATGATTTGCACCAATACTTTTTGCTGAGGAGCCAGCAGCTCGGTGATCGAGCCAGCCGATTTTCTCAGCCGCAGTGGTCCCAAGTCAGAGACATGAATAAACCCGTTGCGCTCACTGTCTCCAATGTTGACGAAAGCAGCATCAATTCCGGGTAAAACGTTTTCCACAATTCCAAGGTAGATGTCACCAACCTGAAGGTTTCCTTTGGCGACAATCAGCTCTTGGATCTGATCTTCTGAGAAAACAGCAGCGATTCGGTGCTGTTCGGCAATAATAATTTGCTTGGACATTCAATTTCCTCAAAAACGGTCAGCCATAACGGCAGTGGCTTCATCTGTGCCGTTCGTGCTGTGCTACATGGCTAAGTAAAAAATCTGGGATGCTGGGACGGAGCCACAGAGTTGTCTTATCCTGTGAAACCTTTAATAAGGCAGCTCTAGGCAGGGAAAGGTCTAGCCCGCACCTATCCGAAATGCTCAGATGGCTAGGCAAACAACGAACGATCGAATCAACGACGGGTAGCTAGCCCTTCGATAGATACCCTCCCTAAGAGATAGGCATCTAACAATCGACGGTTAAAGTAAAAGCTTTGCTGAAGCAGACGGCTCAATCCGTAGCGCCGATTAAACCACTGGCGGCTTGAGAGATACCTGTCTGCAACGGCTCTCTTGATTGGAATTATAGCGCGTCAAATCGATCGCGCTATCAGTAGAAGTAAATAATTTGTGAAAATATAAGTACAAGCGTCTAATTCAGCCCAAACTGAGCCTTAAAAAGCGCCTTAAAAAGCAACTAGAAAAGCTTGATGCCTCTGAAGTTTAAGCTTGCCTCAGCAAAAGCTGTTGACGATGAATCTGCTGGAGATGAAATTCTTGATGGGCAATCTGTTGCAGCATGTAAACAATATGCTCTGGACGAAGGAGCGTGCCGTCATTGCGGCAGCTACCAACAAATCGCAGCGTGGTAGCACTCCCGTCTAAGCCATCAGGACGCTGAAGCAGGGGAGAGGGTACTGCTAGCCATTGCAGCTCAAACAGTCGCTCGCGTAAATTTACTGATCGGATCTGCCCAGATTTAGTAGTTTGTTCCATCCAAATTTCAGAAGTGGCTAATATTTGCTCAATCCACTGCTGCCATTGGGCGGAGGTAGGGGCAATTTCTGCAAGGGGAGCCAATGCAATTAAGTATTCTGCCTGTTCCAGCAGGTGAGTGGCAGAATCAGAGTTAGGTGCGATCGTTTCCACTCGATAGATCGGCATTTCAGCGGGCAATTGGGCTGCTAGCTTCTGCTGAAACTCTTCAACAGACAGAGTTTGAGTCAGGTCAAAATCAACAATTTCGCCCGAACTTGTTGCACCCAACGGCAATGCATTGGCTGCAGCAATCCGAGGACCTGGATGAAAGCCTCCTGTAAAGGCGATCGGCAGAGCTGCCCGTCGAATCGCCCGATCGAACAGCCGCAGTAAGTCTAAATGGCTGACCAGCGCCAGACTGCCCAGTTTGCCTAGCCAAACCCGCATTCGCTGCGCCCGATTTTGATTTGGCACGAACTGCCCTTCAAACTGGGGAATCGGCAGCGGCGGCACAACTACATTGTGTCCGAAATCAGCTCCACAGACTCCGCAGTGAGAACACCCCTCGAACGAGCAGTCTGGGACTGTTGCTGCTTCTAGCGCCCGCTGCAAATCTGCCTTCAGCCATGCCTTGTCGATGCCAGTGTCCAAATGATCCCAGGGCAAGGGTGCATCCAAGCTCGACAACGGCTCACCCCGATCCATCACATTCCACTCGCCATTTTCAACCTGGCGGTACTTCCAGGTGAGGTTCGATTCGTCGATCGCTTGTGCCCAGGCTGCATAGGCACGATCGAGGCTTTCCCACCAAGCATCCATGCCAGCTCCCAGTTCCCAAGCCCGACGGACTACTCCTGCTAGGCGGCGATCGCCCCGTCCCACAAAATCTTCCATTGCAGAGATGCGAACATCCGTGAAGTTCGCCTTCAGCCCGCGAATTGTCTTAAATTCTTGACGCAGCAGCGCTTGCTTGCGTTGAAATTCTACCGTGGAAACCGAATGCCATTGAAACGGCGTATGGGGCTTGGGCGTAAAGTTAGAAATCGTTATATTGAAGTTGAGCTGCCGCTTCCCCCGACATTCGCGCTTGAGCCAGCGTACTGTTTCTGCAATCCCCAATACATCAGCGTCTGTCTCGCCCGGTAGCCCGATCATGAAGTAGAGTTTGATCTTATCCCAGCCCTGCTCGTAGGCAGTCTTAACCCCACGCAACAGTTCCTCATTAGTCAATCCTTTATTGACGATGTCGCGCAGCCGCTGGGTTCCGGCTTCTGGCGCAAAGGTTAGCCCTGACTGGCGCGTTCCACCCAGAATGTTGGAAATGTTTTCGTCAAAGCGATCGACCCGTTGGCTAGGCAAAGATAGCGTAATGTTCTCATCTTTGAGCCGGTTCTTGATCTCAACGCCTACTGCAGGCAAGGCCAAATAATCAGAACAGCTTAGCGACAGCAGTGAGAATTCGCTGTAGCCCGTTGCTCGCATGCCATCAGTGATTGCATCAACCACTTGAGCTGGCTCCACATCTCGCGCCGGACGGGTCAGCATTCCGGGCTGGCAAAACCGACAGCCACGGGTACAGCCCCGCCGAATCTCGACAACGAGGCGATCGTGAACGGTTTCAATATAGGGAACTAGCCCAATCGAATAGGCGGGCAAAGGCGTTGCAACCCTTCGCAGAATTCGCTCTGGCACATCTGGACGATTGGGATACACCGAGCCATCGGCTGCCATATTGTAAAACTGCGGCACATATACGCCCGGAATTTGCGCCAGATCCAGCAGCAGTTCCTCACGGCTCAACCCTGCCTGTTTACCTTCTTCCAAAACCAGCCCAATCTCTGGAAGCAGTTCTTCTCCATCGCCGAGCGCTACAAAATCCAAAAACTCTGTATAAGGTTCAGGGTTAGAGGTTGCTGTTTGTCCACCGGCAAAAATAAGCGGATAGCTGCCCTGCTGAACATCCCAAACACCTGCTGCATTGCGTTCTTGCCAAGTCAGGGGAACGCCTGCTAAGTCCAGCATTTCTAAAATGTTGGTAGCTCCCAGCTCGTAGCTGAGGCTAAAACCCAAAATATCGAACTCAGTAAGCGATCGCCGCGACTCTACGGCAAACAAGGGCGTTTGGGTCGATCGCAATTTGGCTACCAGATCAGAGGCAGGGAGATAGGCGCGATCGCAGAGCTGCCGAGGCTGGGCGTTGAGGATGCTATAGAGGATGATGTGCCCCAAGTTGGAAGCACCCACTTCATAAATCTCTGGGTAGGTTAGCACCCACCGCACCATAGTTTCAGCCCAAGGCTTGTGAATAGCTCCTAGCTCATTGCCCAAATAGCGAGCCGGACGTAGAATCTCCGATGTCAATAGCTTTTCAACTGCAACCGCCACAGCAACCCCTTTCAATCAGGACTAGCTCCATCGATCACTATAGCGCTAGCCGCTTCAATAAACTGTTGATTGTGTGGAGTTCCAACAGCCCAAACAGAAGACCCCAACTGAAATGGAACAGATTTCTTTCGCATCTGTTCGCAGACAGCCGGGATCCTGATTGATGAGCTGAGCTAATCGACTAGGGTATGGAGTAGTGGGGTATTGAATAGTGGCAGAACTATCCCTCTAGGCAGCCAGTGCTTCCAGTTCAGGATGGTCTTCAAAGATTTCGAAGATGCGATCGAGCTGAGTCAATTCAAGAACAATTCGCACAGCTGGAGAAACGCCAAACAAACTGAACTGCTTGTTCATGCGCTGCGCCAGAGTTAGTGCGGAGACCAATGCCATCAAACCGTGACTATCTAACGACTCGACTTTAGTCATATCGACTAGCAGCGAAGCATGCTCTTGATTTGAAACTTTTTCTACCAGCTGCTGCTTCAGCCGTTCTGCGTTTTCTGCATTGATGTGACCGTAGGGTTGAACAACCGCCGCTTTAGAGTGAGCGAGAGAGTGTACGAGAGTGCTTTGCATTATCCGAATCCTAACTACCTCAGCGTAATGACTGCCAACTTGGAAAACTGCTTCCGGAATGAACCGACAATAGCTTCGGAGACTAGGCGCAGACTAGATCTTCCGGAGTATTTCGCGAAATCTTTATCAATTTTCACTTACTGTTTAAAGTTTTCAGTAAGTGTTCCTACGGTAGAGTATTCAGAAATACAAAACGATAGAGATGTAGATCTTTCTATGTCTTCCGGAGGATGCGCCAAAGAGGGTTTATCCTTCTTTAACCTTTAAATAACCTACACAAATTGAACGATCGCTCTGCGCTGCTGCGATCGCTTGAAAGCTGCTTCGGTGGAACTCTTCAGATTTCTTAAACGCAAAAAAGCTAAGGGCTAGCTACCCCTACTTATTCAACATTTAGTTACTACATTTAACAAATTGAAATTTGCACCTTCTTCAGTGCAAATAAGTATCGCGTAGATTTACGGAAACAAAATGCATCAGTGGCTACTTTTGCTTTCCCGCTTTAGTACATCTCTGTCTTCAATCCAGGAGCCTTGGTTTCCGCAAAACCTGAAACGCCAGTAAACGTTAAACTTAAGGTATGAAGACGTAAATCCTTAAGAGTAGTTGACACTCTCTAGAACTGAGAGTGATGCAGGGTAATATCCATATACGCATCTCTATCTGTTGGACAAAAGCTGAGTTGCAAGCGGATAGCAGCCATTTGTGTCCTTCACTGAACTGTGATCAGAATCACTCCTCGCAGGCGTTCTGGATCATGGGAAGACCGGGCTATCTGCAAGAAGATGAGGACGACAGATTCAAGGATGCCTCCTCCACTTATTGTGCAATTGCTATGAAACCTTCCCATGTGATTCGGCAACTCGTTGCCAAGGCGCTCCACATCCGACAATTAACCCCAGACATCGAGAACGAGATTAACTATGAGTTGACTCGCCTCGGCTACATTTCTGATGTAGACTACGAAGCGCTAGAGCTATTGATGTCTGAGATGGATGCAGGACGTGTTCGGCTAGTGCCAAATCCATAGGATCTGCCTGGGTTGGGACTGGCAATGTTTATATAGATTTCTGTAAGTCTGGCGATTTGGGTTTTGGCTCAGGGTTGAAACGCCTGAGGATAAGCTTGCCAGAGGCGGTGGATGAACTCTTGAAGCTGGCGGTGGGCAGTTTGGCTTGGTTCCAAAGTTGCCTGAGCTACGGCCGTCTGGTGCTTAAACGTTTCTAGCGCCATTAGGATTGGCACGACTTCTGTGTCTAAAGCCATTTGAAATAGAGACAATGGGCAAAGTAGATCCGCTCCCTGCTGTAGATCGTGCAGGAGTAGCCGTCCCATTGCATCATCAAACTGAAGTGGTGCTGAGTGCCAGTCCTCCTCATTGGGCAGTTCTACCATTGCCAGCGGACGCACCCATCCCATTTTTCGCTCTGGGACAATTTGAATCACTTCTGCGTAGAGGCGAGTCGCCTGATGTTGCAGATAGAGAATTTGGTTAGGTTGGAACTCAGCTGAAGAATTCATGTCACAGTTTCTCACTCTAAACTTGTGGCAGCAGGGGGTCTTCATCCGCCTGCGCGTTTAGTTTGTTCCACCTCTATATATACATCCTATGCGACAACTCTATCCGGCGATCGTCCCCTACCATACCGAAACGTTACCAGTTTCTGAGCTACATACACTGTACGTCGAACAGGCTGGCAACCCCAACGGTCAGCCCGTTATTTTTCTTCATGGTGGACCGGGTGGCGGCATTGATGCCTTGTATCGGCAGTATTTTAATCCGAAGAAGTGGCGCATTATCTTGTTTGACCAGCGGGGCTGTGGGCGCAGCACCCCTCATGCAGAGCTACGCGAAAATACAACCTGGGATTTGGTTAGTGATATTGAGAAGATCCGGCAGCATTTAGGAATCGACCGATGGGTAGTCTTTGGCGGTAGCTGGGGCAGTACTCTGTCGCTAGCCTATAGCCAAACTCATCCAAACGCCTGCAATGGATTAATTTTGCGGGGGATCTTTCTATTAAGACAGAAAGAATTGCGCTGGTTTTACCAAGAAGGCGCAAGCTACCTATTTCCAGACGCTTGGGAAAATTACCTGCAGCCGATTCCGCTGGAAGAACGGCAGGATTTGATTGCCGCATACTATAAACGCCTGACTAGTGATGACCCTGCAACTCGGCTGCAGGCAGCCCGTGCTTGGTCAATTTGGGAAGCCAGTACCAGCAAACTGCTTCCCGATGTTGGGCTGCAGCAGCGCTTTGGCGACAGCTTATTTGCAGATGCTTTTGCCCGAATTGAGTGCCATTACTTTGTTAACAAAGGTTTTTTTGCAGCAGAAGACCAACTTCTGACAAACTGCGATCGAATTGGTCATCTGCCAGTCGTGATTGTGCAAGGGCGTTACGATGTCGTTTGCCCAATGATATCGGCATGGGAACTTCATCAGGCTTTGCCTGACGCTGAATTTGTGGTGGTGCCAGATGCCGGACACTCCATGACTGAACCGGGCATCCGCACCGCCTTGATCGAGGCAAGCGATCGGTTTGCTGGGCTGCAGTGATACTTAGCGCAATACTGAACTAGCACAATACTTAACGATTGTTGAAGGGACAGGCGATTCTGCAGACAGGATGCAAGCAGCTTGATACTATATATACCTATAATTGCCGCAGGCTACGGGAATGCAAGCTAGTTTTCTCGCTGTTTATCTGACTGTTGCCCTCTTTGTCTTCCTGATATTACTTAGCGCTTTTTTGCTTGATCACTCCACTCCTAAGATCCATCGCTTGTCTTGGGTAGTGGTAGTACTGGGGTCAGCATTCTGGTTCATTGTAATTCCGCTGTCGTTTGCTGAAGTGGTACGAAAGGTAGCTAAAGTAAAAAGCTGCGCTCAAAAGCAAGGCAACCCTAATCAAAAGCTTAGCTAGCCTGGTTTCTGTATCTTGTTAGTAATTCTACGGTGCTTTATATACACTTCACATAGAGCCTGAACAGCCCTGTCTATGATTGTAGTGAGCTACTCATACTCTCTCGTCGCTTAAGTAGTAGCATTGCCCTAGACACTGCCTGAAAGGTTCTCATGAAAACCGTCTACCAAAGCTCGGTTACAACGCAGGGGCAACCCACTGATTCTGCATTTCCCAAGTGGGTCAGTTCCATGGGATTGGAATGGCTCTATAAGCTACTGCTTAAGATTGAGGCACTGGGCAAGAAATAGGATTCAAGGATTTTGCCTTCCTTTATCCTTTAAGCTATGGGCTTAGAATCATAGCACTCTAGACCACGAGCTTAGATCGCAGTAGTTCAGGCATAAAGACTTAGAAATTGAAAAATTTTCATCAGCTGCCATAGCCGACCAACGATCGAATTTGCGCTACATCCAGTTGCTCAACGTTCTGCAAGATGATTGCTGCGCCTGTTTGTTGGAGCTGGCGCTGGTAAGCCACTTCATAGTCAGGCGATTGCTGAGCATGCGGAGGAAGCACCCCGACCGCAATCCAAAGGCGATCGGGCTGCTCAGCTCGGGCTTGCTCAACGGTTTGCATATCGGCAACCGTGTCGCCTACATAAAGGACAGGTGTAGAGGAACCGAGATCGTGCTGTGTTTCTAGCTGTGAGACAACCTGCAGAAGCCCAGCAGGATCGGGCTTGCCCGGCGCATCTTCCATGGCGATCAGCACCGGAGTTGGCAATCCCAACCTTTTTTGGAGAACATAAGTTGCGGAGCCACGGGTTGCGCCGCTGAAAAATCCCCAGGCTATTTTGGACTGCGTGAGTTGATTGAGGTAAGCAGCCTGCATCAGCAGTGGCTCTTGGGTGATGTAGCCTGTCCAGCCGTCTGGGTTGTCAGGATTTGCGCCTCGGTAACGGCTCTGGAAAGAGGCAACCACTGCCCCATAGTCTAAGCCGAGGTGCGATCGCGTTTTGCCCTGTGCTTCAAAATAGCGGTAGATTAGCTCTCTGGAAGCTTCCCAGTCGTTATTCCAAACTCCTTCGGCTTTGAGGGTATCAATATCTGTCTGAGAAGGGCGGAAGGCGCCCTGAGTAAACTCCTCTACCGTGTCTGCTAGGGCACGGCGGTAGGAGCCGCCTACATCGCGGACTACTCCATCAATATCAAAAACGACGATCGCAGAATTCATCCTTCCTCTGGTTTGGGTTGGGCATTGGTCATCTCTTGTAACCATGCATTAATATAAAGGGTTGTAAGTGATCGGAACGGCATGGGGCTGTTCGGGAGGTTCGTTTGTCTAAGTTTATTCTGAAAGTTCTTTGGCTAGAGAAAGACGTGGCGCTGGCAGTTGACCAAATTGTGGGGAAAGGGACAAGTCCTCTCACGTCTTACTTCTTCTGGCCGCGCAATGATGCTTGGGAGCAGCTAAAAGGAGAGCTAGAAGCAAAGCACTGGATCTCTGAGACCGATCGAATTGAGCTGCTGAACAAAGCAACAGAAGTCATCAACTACTGGCAGGAAGAAGGGAAGCGGCAAACGATGGCTGAAGCGCAAGCCAAGTTTCCAGAAGTTGCCTTTACAGGTAGCAACTAAAAAGGCAATTGATGGGCAGGCGATCGATAGATTGCAGCAGGCGGGGGGCGTGACAACACTGCCCCTTTGTTTTTTGCTCTTTGTTTTTGGAATAGTTTTTTAGCCTAGAAGCACCAAGCAAGAATTGCTCTATTCACCCGCTTTGGAGACAACGACTTCTCGAACGCGGTAGATCGGGCGGTTTTGCGATTCGTGGTAAGTCCGCATGGAAAGCTCAGCGAGCAAGCCAAAGCAAATCAGCTGTACGCCAGTCAGGAAGAGAACGACCGCGAGGATGAGCAGAGGACGATCGCCGATGTCTTGCCCTAGCACCAGCTTGAGGAAAGTCAAATAAACACCAACGCCGATTCCCAACAGCATTGCCACCAGCCCAAACAGCCCAAACACATGCATGGGGCGAGTCAAGAACTTCTTCATAAAAAAGATGGTGAACAAGTCCATCACCACCCGGAACGTCCGCCCCAAGCCATACTTGCTATATCCAAATTTACGGGCATGATGGCGAACTGGGATTTCGGCAATTCTGGCGCCTTCGATAAAGGCGAGGGCCGGCAAAAAGCGGTGGAGTTCACCATAGAGGTTCATATCCATCACCAGTTCCGATCGATATGCCTTGAGCGAGCAGCCATAGTCGTGGATGTTGACATCAGTGACTTTGGCGATAAGCCAGTTGGCGATCTTCGAGGGCAGCAGACGAGTTAGCGCTGCATCTTGGCGCTGTTTGCGCCAGCCGCTCACCAAGTCATAGCCTTCATTTAGCTTTTCCAACAGTCGGGGAATATCGGCTGGATCATTTTGCAGATCGCCATCCAGCGTAACGATCACTTGCCCTTGGGCGTACTTAAACCCAGCCGCCATTGCTGCTGTTTGTCCATAGTTACGGCGAAGCAGGACGGCTTTTAGGTCGGGGCGAGTGTGAGCAATTTGGCGCAGCAGATCAGAGGAGCCATCCGTGGAGCCATCATCAACACAGATAATTTCATAGCGATAGCGATGGCTGTGCATGACCGTGGCGATCGCCTCAACCAGCCGCGGGATGCTTTCCACTTCGTTGTAGACCGGCACGACAATCGAGAGTTCTAGCGACGTGGGGAGGGGAGCGATTGTTTGAGGCACTCCGTCGGGAAGTAATGATGTATTCATAAGTGGCTCCAATAACTCCTCACTGCGGATACTCTGACTCAAGTTTTTTGTCCTTACATTTTGAGCATGAAAAAGGACGAAAGTAAATTTCAGCGCCTTAGATCGATGACGGAGACGGGTGAATCTAGGTTTCAGCGTCAATCTTCTGCATTTTTTTGAGGGAACGAAGCTCTTGCCTGGATTGGGACAGTTTTTTCGATCGCATAGGCTGCACCTGCACCGATCGCCTCGACTAGGATGCTAGTCAACCGATAGAGAGCCACCCCACCGAGAATGATACCTGGGGGAAACTGGTTTCGTAGAAGCGCTAGGGCAGTGGCTTCAAAGATACCAATGCCGCCCGGTGCCCCCGGCACAATCAGCCCGAGCATCCAGGCAAAGCTAAAAGCGCTGATTAGAAACGGGATCTGGGCAGGGGCGATCGGGCTGAGGGCAGCCAGCGTCAGCAAAAAGCCGATGCCGCGCAGCAGTACAAATCCCGCTTCACCTAGCAAAGGCAGCAGCGGATAGCGCTTGAGATGGAATCCTTCGACCGCATTTTGCGACTTCTTGAGGCGGCTGACGATGCCCAGCAATGGGTTGAGGATGCGGGGATGAATGCCAACCAGCACAGCACACAAAACTAGAAGCTGCCAACCCCAGTTGCCTTGCTGAATGCCCAAGAGAGCGATTGCCAGTGCTGCTGCTGCCATTAGCAGAGGTTCTAGCAGCACGCTGAGGGTGACAGGGGCGATCGAAAAGCCTGCATGTCTGGCTGCCACAATCCGCCCGTAAAACTGCCAGATGTTTCCCGGCAGATATTTGGCGATGTTGGTCTTTAGGTATACCAGGACACTCCAAAGTCCTCGAACGGGCTGACCCAGCTCGTGCAGAATCCAGCTCCAAATCCAGCCAGACCAAACGTGTGCGATCAAAGTCATACCGAAACCAGCCGCTAAGTGGATGTATCCCCTAGCGCTAATGCGAATTGCGGCGATCTCTTGCCAATGCTGCTTGAGCGCGCTCACCAAAAAAAACAAAATGCTGCCCAAAATAACCCAGCGGAGGTAGGGTTTGAGGCGAGAGAAGAAGGATTTGGCGGTCACAATAGCGCGATTGGATACGAAATGGCTATGTCTGGATTAAGCGCGATCGTCTCTATTTCAGGGCACAGGCTGAGAGCAGATAAGATGCTGGACGCGATCGTCTGCTCTTAGCGTATCAAAAGCAGGTTCAGCCAGGACAACTTCTGAAAAGCCTGAGCGGGTTGGATTCAGTTGAACAGCTTGACTCAGACTTTGAAAAGCTAGTTCAGTTTGATGTTGAGCCGCATGATAAAACGCTTTGACGTAGTGGATAGTACTAGAGTTAGGATGAATCTCCAATGCCTGGTTAAGGCAAGTCCAAGCTTCTTGATAGTTTCCGAGTTTAATTAACACGAAGGCTCTGTTTCGCCAAAAATTGCTTCTTTCGGGGCTTAGTTTGATGGCTTGAGCATGGGCAATTTCTGCTTCATCGTACTTCTGCAGATATTCTAAGATCACTCCCTTTCCATGCCAGCCAAATGCATTATCTGGCTGTATTTGAATGACTTGTTCATTAGCAGCGAGTGCCTCTTCGTAGCGTTTTAGCCTTCTCAGAGTTTTTGCTTTTCCGATCCAAGCCTCTACCAGCGTTGAATCGAGCGCTAGTGCTTTTTCATAAGAGGAAATGGCATCTTTAAGTCGTCGTTCAATATACAGCGCATCCCCTTGCTTAAGATAGTCAGAAGCAGAGAGGGACAGTTGACCATTCTGAGACTTTAAAGCATCCAGTTGATCTGTTAACTCTTTGATCCGCTGCTGAACTTCTGGAGCAACAAATTCTTCTTGAATGATCGAAGGCGTAATCTTTGCTAGCTCTTGAAAGATGCGATCTTTTTCCTGCTGTGCTGTTAGCGAAAGCGTCTGGAGTTGATTGGTGAAATTTAACTTTGCGTTCTCTAATTCTTGCTTAAAAACCGCTAGCTGCTCCTTGAGATCTCTAGCGGCTTGTACTCTCAGTTCTGCTCGGACTAGCTCCAACTCTTTTTGAATCTCCTGGACAACTTGTCCAATGATGCTGCGGCGCAGATAGAGAGCAGCCAATCCTGTCACGATGGGAATGGCAATCAGCACTGTGATCAATGTGTTTAGCAAGCCGATCGTCCAGCCAAAGGTGCGATTCACTTCTTCCTGGATGCGATCGCTTACCTCCCTGCCCTCGCGGATCTCGTCTTTGACGAACTTCTCCATTGAGGCAGCCTGCTGTGGCGTGAGGGGTGGCGGTGGGTCTGGAGAAGGCAGGGGTGTTGTTTTGGGCAGTGGCGGCAGGGAAGAATTTCCTTGAGCAATTGCCGTATCTATCGATAGCGTGATAGCAAAGGCGATCGCTACCCCGCAGTAAGTTCTTGACCCTACCATGCTCACACCCATACACGCCTGAGGCGTTGCTTCGATGAATATGAGTTCAGACACAACGGTTTTAGCTTGTCTAAAATCTATGCCAAGTCAGCAACCCCGTTAGGCAAGGATACCTCAAGACGGCTCGCGTTCAACCAAAATCACGTTTTCCGTCACTTTTTCAAAGGTATCGTCGTGGCTGATCACAAAAAGCTGCCGGAAGCTTTTGATATTAGCGATCGCTTCTGCCAAGCTTTCCCGTCGTGGGCGATCCATATTGGTTGTGGGTTCGTCAAAGAAGGCAATGTCAATATCGGCTAAGACGCGCAGCAACGCTAGACGAACTGCCAGCGCTGCACACATTTGTTCACCCCCTGACAAGTTAATGAAGCGACGGCTGTGTGCCCCTTCCTGCACCTGAATTTCGTAGTCGCGGGTCCAGTCTAACGCTACGTTTGGGCGGTTCATCAGCTCGCGGAATAGACGATCGGCTTCACGAGAAATCGTTTGGACATAGCGCTCGGTAATGCGGGGGGCAGCTTCCTTGTAGACGCGACGGGCAAACGAAATAAACCTGCGAATCTTGTCTTTTTGCTTGAGGTCTACTTGGGTGCGATCGCGCTTTTCTGCCACCGACTGCAGAATCGCCAAGCGAGCATCCAGTTCAGTCAGCAGCTTGCGCTGTTGCGGCAGTCCTCCAGCAATTTGGTCGGCTTGGCTGCGGCAGTTTGCATAAGCAGCTTCAACCTGCTGCCACTGCTGCGGATCGTAATCTTGGACTGCCTGCTGATAGGCGGTTTGGATGATTGTTTGTTCTGCGATCAGCGCTTCTAGCTGGGCGGTTGCCGTCTGGAATTCTGCATCCAGCCTGCGGAATTGGTTGGCATCGTTTTGGTATTGCAGGTAGGTCAAGTAAGCGGCTTGGTGCGCCTGTCGGAGCTGCTTTTGCTGCTCAATCTGGTCTTCGAGTTCGGCAAACTGTTCCAACTGGGCATCGAAGCGATCGATCGCCTCTAGAAGGGCTGCATGTTGAGCAGTTAGCGCTGTGTGCTGGGCGTCCAGCGCCGAGTGCTGATGTAGATTGCGCTCTAGATGCTGGATGCGAGCTTTAGGGTTGCCAAGCTGATCGAGGCTGGCGAAAAGCTGCGATCGCTGGGCTAGCCGATCGGGTTCGGTGGCAAGCTGGGTTTGGAGCTGATGCGAGCGGGTTTGGAGCTGATGCAGTTCGGCTTGCCAATGGGTCTGCTGCGCCAGCTTGGTTTCCAGCGTGGTGAAATGGGCGCGATACTGATAGGCGGTGTCTAGCGTAGCTTTGGTTTGCCGGAGCTGTTCTTGCAGTTTGGCAACGGAAATTTGTTCTGACAAATCTGCCAAAATGCGCCAGAGGGCGTTTAGCAAATCTGTGTTGAGTTCTACGCCTGCCTGAATGGCAGCTAGCGCAGATTGAACCGATGCAGTTGCCAGCAGGGGAACCGTGTGCTGGACTTCTTGCAGAATTGCCAGCGCGCGTTCGGCTTCGTGCTGGTGACGATCGCCCTTTGCCTCTCCCTCGCTGACTAACTGCCGCAGCTCTGCCTCAAACTGTTTGGCAGCTTCTACACGGCTGAGCTGCTCTTGCAGCCGATCGCGCTTTTGTTCAAGGTCAGAAATCTGACGGATTTTGGCTTCCAGCGATCGAACCTGTTCGATTTCGGCAGCTAATCGAGCTTGCTCTGTCTGAATTTTGCTGAATTGCCGCGCTAAATTTTGCTGCTCTGCCTTAAACGCTTGGAGCTGGTTGAGCTGTTCGGCGACGCTTGCCTGCTGCTGCTCAATCTCCGCCTGCTGCGCCAACAGCGGCTGTAGCTGCTCAATTTCGGCAGCGGCTTGGCTGAGGTTGTCTAGCTGCATCGTCAGTTTTGCCAGCTCGGTTTCCTGTTTGGCAACCGATCGCACCTGCAGCTCCCGCTGTTTGGCGATTGCCTGCCGCTGTTTTACCTGCTGATCAAGCTGCTTTAGATTAGCTTCGGCTTGCAGAACGATCTGATAGCTTTCTCGATGCGTCTGGCACATTTCAACAGCATATTTACAGCGCTGTACAGATTCTGTAAGTAAAGTAATTGCCTGCTGTTTGCCTTCAGTTTGGGCGGTGAGCCGCTGTAGCTGCGTTTGCAGCTGTTGGATCTGCTGCGCTCTTTCAGTCAGCCGATCTTTTTTGGCTTGCAGCGTAGTTAGCTCTGCCTGTAGCTGCTGGAGCGCCGTTTCGCTGTGGGCAATTTCTACCACCAGCGACTGCTGCCGCTCCAAAGTAGGCTGTAGCTCATGCAGCGACTCGTCGTATTGAGCGATCGCCCGCTCTAAACTCTCAACTTCTGCCTTGCCATACTTCTCCAGCGACAGCATTTGCTGGTTTGCCTGCCGATATTCTTCAACCTTGAGAATGGCATCGAAAATGGGTTTACGCTTTTCGGGAGATAGCAAAAAATCTGCCGTGAACATTCCTTGAGGAACACCCAGTGTATTAGCAAATAACCGAGCTAAATCAGTGGCTGGGGCAACGCCTAACTGCTGCCGCAGCCAGGGCAAAATTTCTTCCTCAATATGTCGGTACTCTAGCTTTGTACCAAGCTGCGGATCGTAGAGAGTATATCCTTTCGTAGTGCAACGATGAACTTCGTAGGTGCGTCCATCTCGATTAGAGACAAACGATACCGTGGCTTGAGCACTATTGGCACCGTTTCGAATCAAGTCTTCTTTCGTATATCCACCCCGGTAATTGAACAGTGTCCAGGCGATCGCTTCCAAAATACTGGTTTTGCCTGCCCCATTTTCACCGCAGATCGCATTGGTTCCAGGCTGGAACACAAAGTGGCGATCGCTGTGAGATTTGAAGTTCTTTAGCGTAACCGAGAGAATTTCCATAGCCGATCGCCCATCCTCACCTACTGCCCGTTCTGCTCAACCACTATTGCCTGTCAGTAGAACACATGAACCACTTTGACCATTAAGTGTACTGTGTTTTACCTAAAAAAGGGAATGAGCCGATGATTCCAGCTTCAAAAAATATCTTCAGCCCTTCACCCTCACGCTTCATCGGTGGCAATACTGAGCTGAATCGTGCGGGCAAGGTCTGCTTCGCCGATCGTCACCTGTAAGGTAGCTTGAGTGAGTGGGTTTAGGTGGGCAAGCAGCGATCGCAGCTGAGGCGTACTGGCTCCGCTGTCCAAATACACCCGTTCGGCGAGGCTATTGACTCGTTTCCAGGTTGTATAGAGCTTAGCGACAGTTTGTTCGAGCTGGGCGGCTTGGTTAACTAGCTCAGCAGTGCTGTTGAGGCAACCGATCCGCAGGGCTTCCTCTAGCGCCATCTCTACATCCAACGCTTCTGTATTCAAAGCTTGGACCTGAACAGCCGCCGCCAAATACTTGGCAAGATAATGCGCCTCAGCCGTCACTTGTTTCACCGTGTCTACATCTGGGCTTTCTGCAACTTCCTGCCGCAGAAACGTTTGGTGAGCATCCGGTAACTTTTCTAATTCGCGGACAAGGGGTGTCAGGTAGCGAGCCGGAATGGTGTTGTTAGCCGCTTTCTCCCGAATTTCAACGGGCAGCAGCTCCGAGGTCATGGCTGTCCATTCTTCTGCCAACCGCTTGACTTCACGCTGAGTTACACGCGGATCGCCTTCTGCCTCTCGCACCCGGTCGCCCACCATTTGCTGCACTTCTGGGACAGCCTGCGCCGTCTCAATGAAGGCCCGCTTGCTGAAATGATTCACATCTTCTGGCTCTAAAACGCCGCCCTCCAGCAGCGTATCGGCACTGTTAGCAAGTTCGATCAAAGAGTATGCCTGCGTTTTGCTGATTTCTCGTTCTTTTAACCAGTTCAGGAAGCCGATGCCGCGCTCTCCACCCCGATGCTTTTCCCGATCGCGCACGGTTCGCAAGATTCGTCCCCGCCAAATGTCGGTTTGCAGATCAAAGCGATCGCACACCTGCCACGCAGAGTCTACCTGGTTAAGAAAATCAGACTCTGAAAGCTTGTCATCCTCTGGATCAGGAAGTTGAAAGGTCAACTCCACTGCCACATCTTTAGAAAAATTAGGGTACACCACGTCGGAAGTGCCGTTGGCAAAGCGGACTGCATGAACCATTGCGGATCGTCTCTATCACAGCCGCAGTATTATGGCACAGGTTGGAAAAGTTGGCAGAAGGAAATCGCTAAATGTGGAGTTTTATTAAATATTCTGTTCGTCCTTAGCGCTAGATATGCTATGCACTCTGAGCTGCGGCTATTTTGGAAGTATCATTAACGATCCACAGAGCCGTAGCATTTGGTCGGGGAGCAGCTCGGATAAACTGAAAAAGGGTTACTCAAATACTTCACCCTTAAATCTGAATCTGCTATGTAGATAACATATATAGATTACATAGACAACTTTTCAAACTTCTTGTTAGCGATCCTGCGGCAAAAAGTGTCGAGATTTTACGCCCTTTCCCGAATGCTTGTTTGTTCATTATGATCAAGGTATTGGGAGATAGACTCGAAAACTTACTGCATGGAAGGCTTGATCGGCTGTAGGGTTGCCTGATTGTAGTCCTCTCAGATAAACGAGGATTTGCTTTAGAGGCACAGGTCAAGCGATTCCGACCTCTGCTGATTTCTTAGGAGAATCCAATTCTTGATGGTTAAACCAATTCAACCCCGGGCTGCTACCTCGATCGATCTTGCCACTGCTCCTCAAACTGACGCAGGTCAAACCGGACAAGCCCAGGAAAGTAGCCGGAAACTGGCATTCGCTGTAGCTCACGCTGCTGACGATCGCAAGGGAGCCGATATTGTACTGCTCAAAGTGGCAGATGTGTCCTACATCGCCGATTACTTTGTAGTAATTACCGGGTTCTCGAATGTGCAAGTCCGAGCAATTGCCCGCTCCATTGAAGATCAAGTAGAAGCTGATTTTGGACGCTTACCTGTACGA
Source organism: Phormidium tenue FACHB-886 (assembly GCF_014764505.1). Lineage (GTDB taxonomy): Bacteria > Cyanobacteriota > Cyanobacteriia > Elainellales > Elainellaceae > FACHB-886. The sequence goes on along the minus strand of NZ_JACXWX010000006.1, from coordinate 107,819 downwards.
ATGGAAGGACAGCTGGAAGGCTCCTGGGTTCTGATGGATTATGGCGACGTCATTGTCCACATCTTCATGCCTAAAGAACGAGAGTTCTATGGGCTAGAAGCATTCTGGGGACATGCAGAGCAGATGAAATTTGCATCTTTGGCTTAATCCAGTAGCTTAGTCAAATACAACTGATTAACAGGCGTGGCACTGCTTATAGTGCCACGCCTGTTGTATTGAAGGGCAGTTGAAGGATTGTTGGATTAGAAGCGCGATCGCCGCATCACGGGCAAAGGGCTATAAATTTGTCGCTTGAGCTAACCAGTCCTTGAAATTAAATGTACAGTAAGTACATATACACAAAAGGATACACAGGTTCGATGGAAAGACCTATGGCTGGCGGCGAAGCTCAAAACGCTGGAGCGCTCTCTGAGCGCGAACTACAAATTGTGGAACTGGTCGCAGCTGGCTTGACCAATCAAGATATTGCTGAAAAGCTGGAGATTAGCAAACGAACGGTTGATAACCATATCAGCAATATTTTGACAAAGACTGCAACAGGCAACCGTGTAGAGCTAACGCGCTGGGCGTTGCAGTGGGGTAAGGTATGTCTTGATGGAGTCACCTGTTGTACGCTGCCGCTCTTCAAAGAAGATTTACCTGCATCACAGCAATCAAGCTAGGGGTCTGGAGTATTCCATCGAAATGTCAGCTTCTTTGAGCCGCAGATCGTTTCAGCGGCAAGTCACTTCAACTGCACAGGTTTTGGGCAATGAGTCAAACTCTCTCATCCTACGAAGTCTATAATTCTCAACTGCCGCTGGCTGTCTACCGGGAAGTAGCGGCTCATTTGGGTCAGGTTGTGGGAGTCCGGGTAAACTTGCTACCACAGGGAGCTAATGAAGCAGCGCCTGCGGTGCCGCCTCAGTTTGACTACAGCCTCAGCCAACTTGCTGGGCTGCGCATTGAGTTTACCCCTGAAGCTGACCAGCTCTCGCAGCAGCGGGTTCAGCAGATTTTGGCGTATTATGGCGATCGTTTTGGAACGTGGCAGCTACCCACATAGCCTCATCAGCCCATTAAATTTAGCCAGTTCATGAACCGCCACATCTACACCCAGCTGAATTGCCTCACCTAATACAATCAGTCTTGTAGTTTGGGGTAAAATACTCCCGTAAAGTGAATAAGCAATAATAACTACTGTAAAACTAATGTCTCATAGTATATCTGCTCTACCGAAGGTGCAAATCAGCGTTACTGAGATGGAAGCAAAAGGTAAAAATCCTGCTTCTCCTGATACCAAAGCACCTGAGAAATCTGTGAAGCTGCCCTACCAAGCCACACATCAAGTAGAGTTGCTGCATCTCCATGCCGAGGTTGAAGCTTTGCTGCATCAGGTCAAAATGGTGAAGCAACAGCGACATGTTATTTCAGACAGCCCAGAGTCAATCGCTGCTTCTAGTGGAGTGCCAGTGCTGGCTCGTCGCTAGCTTAATGCTGCACCGCATTCAGCCGGACCGCTTAGGGAAACGTGCAATGCTGCGTCGGTACAGCCTTAACTTGCAGAACCATCGGGATTGAGGATCAATATTGCTCATGCCGCACCGCTTTAATAGCGGTGCTTTTTGTTGAAATTCTGCTCTACGGGCGATCGCTGCAGAAGTATTTTTGTTCTATATCAAAATAACAACCTAAAAAAAGCAGTTTAGTTCAGATAGAACATTGAAATCTTTATCTTCCTGCTAAAAATACTTCAATCCTTAGGAGTACCCATAAAGGGGGTGGTCACTTTGTCAAACGATTGTTATCTTTTTTAATACAAAGGTTGGATTTGGGTATACTAGACGGGAGCATCCCAGTTAAGCCCAGACTCACTAAATTCAATGAGCCATGCATTACCTGACGGCAAGGACTGGCTCACTCGCATCACCCTTGATGTCTCCAGTTACGCGCTACGTTGGTTACTTATTAACGTTAGGTCATAACCCCAGTAGGAGAAAATATGAACCAGCCTGTAGAATTGACCCTAGAGCAGCAGTTCAGCTTGCGGTCATTTGAAACCCAAGTCGAGCGCATGAGCCACGAACAAGCGCAAGACTTCTTAGTCAAGCTATATGAGCAGATGATGCTACGAGAAACAATGTACAAGCATTTCCTCAAGCATCAATGGGGAATTGAGTCTGGTCCCCAGTACTAAATTCTCCGTCGCGGTCAGCGACCTCCCTCTCTTGCTTTGTTCTCACGAGGAAAGGAGCTGGGGATGCTGGGGCGCTTCTCCTGCGATTCGGATTCTATGGTTCTTGATCTAGCTTACGTTTGCAATATATTTGCCTTATTGGTAGATGCCTTATTGGTACAGATTGCAGTTTTAGCGAGCTTTGGTAAGCCGCATTGCAGCAGAGTGTTGCTTCAGTGATATAACACCTTAAATCGATTCAAGCTTGAGTACAGAGAAAAGTGCTTGGCAGAGCTGTGATCGAGAGTCAAAAAGCTTTTTGACAACTGAATTAAGCTGCAGGTCTGTCTCTTGATAGACATCGCAAGGCTGGGAAGGAGTGCTAGGGTTATGGAGAGGTGCAATCGTGTAGTCACCGCTACCTCCACTGCCCTAGCGCAATAGTAGCCAGCGCTTTAGCGATCTTTATGATTAGCTTCCAGCCATGTTTCAGCGTCCCCTCATTTGTACTGACCTTAACGATGGTTTGAACAGACTGGTTAATTTCATACCCAGTCTTGCAGAGAGTGGAATTAAGCAAATTACGTTTTTGCATGGCATCCCCTTTCCACCCGGTCAAACCATTCCGCGCATTTCTGAAGAGAAATTGCAGGAGTCCCGCGATCGCCTTGCTGTTGCGCAACAGAATGTGCCGGCTGGCGTTCAGGTAAAGATTGACATTCAGGGCGGCAAGCCGATCGATTGCATTCTTAATGCGGCAAAGTCTCACAACCCAGATTTGATCGTCATGGGAACACCCAGCGGCGGCGGCTTGGGTGACAGGCTATTTGGCAGCGTGATTCAGGAGTTGAGCAAGCGAAAAATTGCGCCTTTGCTCATCCTTAGACCTCAACTACTCTCGACTTACCGAGTTGAAGAGCTAGATCTGCGTTGCCGTCATCTATTTCAACATTTTTTGGTTCCCTATGATGGCAGCAAGCCTGCTGATTACGTTGTCTCTAAGCTGAAACAGTTGCGCCAAGACAGTGCCGACTTTGGGTTTCAGCAATGCTCACTCTGTTGGGTAGTAGAGAAAGGACGATATGCAGAGCTGCTAGAAAGCGGTGACAACCAGCAAATTCACAAGAAACTGACTGCGGTTCAGAGCGACCTTGAGGCAACCGGCTTGGAGGTTTTTGCTCGCGTCATGCAGGGTGAACCTGTCCCTAATATTCTCAAAGCGGCTGAAGAAATTGATATTAGCGCGATCGCCTGCTCGTCTGGCAGCATGGGTAAATTGATCGAATGGTCGATTCCTAGCTTCGCCAAAGAAATCCTCTATCGCAGTTGGCATCCGGTGCTGTATTTCCCGCCGATGTAAGTCATGGAACAATCAATTTCACAGGCACTTTGGCAAGCCAACCAGGATTTGGCGATCGCCTGTCTAGAAAATCCGTTTGTGCAGGGCATTGGCGATGGCTCCTTGCCCCGCTCCAAGTTTGCTTATTACGTAGGGCAAGATGCTTTTTTCTTGGAGGCATTTGCCCGCGCCTATAGCGTTGCCGCTGCAAAAGTTGCCGACTGGCAAGGCTTTAATACCTTTCATGAGCTGGCAGGCGGTGTGCTGCAAGAGCTGAAGCTGCACCAAGGCTATGCCGCCCAGTGGGGCGTAGCGCTTGAGCAGATAGAACCGGGAGCCGCTACCCGCCGCTATACTGACTTTTTGCTGGCCACAGCCTGGAGTCAGGAGGTCGGGATTACTTCAGTAGCTATGCTGCCCTGTATGCGGCTCTATGCCTTTTTGGGGAAAAAGCTAGCCGCAAATGGTATTCCCAATCACGCTTATGCAGATTGGATTCGCACCTACAGCAGCGACGAGTTTGAACCGTTGGCGGTGCAGCTCGAGACACTTGCCGATCGGTATGCCCCCTCTACAGAAATGACGCGATCGACCTATCGATATGCCATGCAGTGCGAGCTAGATTTCTTTCGGGCGGCGTGGGTGATCGAATAGCTGCGGCTTAAGGATGAATACTGCCATCGGGCATGGCTGCACCGCGCAATTTGGCGTGAGTCAAATCCACTGCAAACAAATCAGCCTCATAGAGATTGGCGCCTTCAAGATCGGCTTGAGCGAGGTTAGCGCTCCGCAGCGATGCACCTTGAAGATTTGCCTGCCGCAGATTGGCACGGGTCAGGTTGGCACCTCGCAGGTTTGCCGCTTGGCAATTGGCGCTAGTAAGATTTGCCTTGCTCAGGTTCGCCCAGCTAAGATTCGATCGCTCAAAATTTGCCTCTACTAGCGTTGCTCCCATCAAGCAGGCTTTCACCAATTGCGCTTCAGCGGCGATCGCAGCATAAAGGCTGGCTTTGGGCAGGAGGGCTGCTGTTAGGTCAGCTCGGTAGCAGTTAGCACGGCTGAGGTTGGCATTGGTGAAATGGGCTTCGCGGAGGGATGCACCTGCCAGATCGGCTTTCATCAAATTGGCATCGCTAAAGTCGGCTTGCCGCAGATTTGCACCCCGGAAGTCTGTGCCGATCAGGTCAGCCAGACTGAGGTCGGCCGCTTGCAGGCTGGCTTCTCGCAGATCTGCCCCCCGCAAATTTGCTCCCTGCAGGCTGGCTTGATTCAGGTTAGCGCCGATCAGATGGGCATCGATCAGATCTGCTTCAGCAAGGTCTGCGTGGGAGAGGTTTGCTTCATAGAGGTTGGCTTTGCTGAGGTCGGCATGTCTGAGCTGCGCCTGGGTAAGGGTTGCGCCAACCAGCGCCGCTTTCTTCAAGTTGGCAGTGCTGAAGTCAACTCTGCTCAGATCGAGCTGCCGCAGGTCGGCTTCGCTGAAGTCCAGCTCTTTCTGGGGATGCTTAGCTCTCCAGTCCGCCCAGCCGATCGCCCCCCATTTCAGCAATCGCAGCAGTTCGTCGCTCGCCATCTTCCTCAAATCCTTTTATCCAGACGCGACAGCTCTTGATCCTTGATGCTTTTACTCGGTGCGGGCAGCAATTCGTTCTCGTCCGGCAATATTTTCGATCGCCTCCAGCGCTGCCCGCGATCCAGCAATGATGTCTCGCTCTTCGCCACCCAAATACAAGCGCCCAAAGCTGCCAACCGCCGAGACATGCAAAATGTTGATCAGCGCAGCTTTTTCGGCTTCATTTGCCGCCAGTGCTGCATAGGAAGCTGGCTCAACTTCTAGCACATACAGCGTTTGCCCTGCCAGGAGCATATTGCCTTTGCGAGTGCGGTTAATCAACTGAGTGTGGTGAGCATCGATATTACGAATGATCTGACTAGATACAACGCGGGGCTTAAGTCCATCTCGCTCCCGAACGCCGATCGCCTCTAGAATTGCCTGGCCCGCTGCTTTAGTATCACTTTGCCTGCTGGAATGCACTTCTAGCAGCCCATATAGGCGCTCGATCACCAGCACCCCCGGACGCACTACCGCCGACTTGAGGGCAATGTCTAACAAACGGTTGATTTCAATTCCTGGAGAAATTTCGACCCACAGCGAGGAATCTCCCGGTAGCGGCAGAAAACCGAGCGCTTGGGTTCCTAAGTAAGCGGCATGCTGACGCTGCAGGCTGTCTAGATAAACGTAACTGCGAAGATCAATTCCCAAAACGTAAAATTGAGCGAACGAAAACGCTTCCCTCCCGACTCTATTATCCCTGAGTTGGTTAATAACAGTTAAGTACTGTTTGCTGAACCGCGAACTCGTTACAGCCGAAAAGCGGTGAAGGAGTAAAGTTCAGTATGATTTTTTAAAAAATCTAGAGCAGGCGCTTGTTGCCAACGTTATTAATTTAGAAATTTGGAATTTTCTTATCTTTGGCTGGGATTTCACTCAGCAAAATATCATTTTGTCTAAAGCTGGCTTGGCTATATTACAGATATTGCCCTGGATTAAAGCCCAAATTTTCCGCTTCTGAAGTCGGCGCTGCAATGAAATTCCTCGATCGCCTCTCTCAACCCCTCCATGTGCTAAAGCAAAAAGGCATAGATTTTGCTTCGCTGCAACTCCGACTCACTCTGGGAATTACCACTGTTTCACTGTTGGGTGTCGGCAGTATGGGCATGTGGACAACCTGGCAAATGCGGCAAATGCTGGTGGTACAGCATCAAGACTATCTGCAGGCGATCGGCGATCGCATTCCGGCAGAACTCAAAGCGGCAGAAGCTGTACAGCGGCCTCCGCAACCCATGACAGCTTATCTGCAAAAGCTGGTCGATGCATGGGCATCACCTAGCCTATGGCTCTGGGTGAAAAGCGAGGATGGTCGAGTTTTGGCGCAATCCAGCAACTTAGCTAGCTTTCCAGGAGAGGCTGCCCTCATGCCAGCAGCTTCGATGCCGTCAGAGCCGATTGTGTCTGCTATGAACGGTAACTACCTGGTGTTGTGCAGTCAGCCTCTGCGGGTAAATGGCGAATCTATTGGGCAAGTCTACCTTGCTCAAGATATTACGCACGACTACACAGTGCTAAACAGGCTGACCAACAGCCTGCGCTGGGCAACAGCGATCGCCGTTGCTGTGATTGCGACGCTGATTGCCTATTGGGTCTGGCGATCGCTGCATCCTTTGCGGCAGATGAATCGGCTAGCGATTGCCGCTGGCGAACTAGATCCCACTGAAATGGATCAAGTCCCTAGCGAAGTCAAAGAACTTGTTTCAGCCTTTAGCAACCTCTCCACGCGGCTCTCAGAAGCTGATGCTCAGCAGCGCCAGTTTACCAGCAGCATTTCCCACGAAATTCGCACCTCGCTGAGTCTGGTCTATGGCTACTTGCAAAGCACGCTACGGCGCTGCACCAATCTCACCGCCCCGCAAAAAGAAGCCTTAGAGGTAGCAGTCGAAGAAACCGAGCGCACAATTCAGCTGTTGAAAGACTTAATCGATTTAGCCCGGCTTAACAGCGAATCGATGGAGTTTCAGCTAAAGCCAGTTGCCCTCAATGATCTTGTGGAAATGGTGATTCTCTCGGAGACAGCAACCCCAAATGACCCAACTGCTCCCACCGACGCACCGACGCTTGAGCTTAAAGCCGACTCAGACCTAATTGTTGCCCAAGCCGACCCCAGCCAGCTCTTGCGAGTGCTGAAGCACCTGATCGACAACGCCCGCCGCTATGCTAAAACCGATAAGCCGATCGTCCTCCACCTCAGCGAGACCAAAGACACAGCAGTAGTGGAAGTTTGCGATCGCGGCTGCGGCATCCCTCTCACAGATCAGGCACACTTGTTTGAACCCTTTTATCGCGTCGAAGCCTCTCGCTGTCGCTCGACGGGTGGCATTGGCTTAGGGTTAGCGATCGTCAAGTCTTTGGTAGAAGGAATGCACGGACAAGTCAGCGTCTATTCTCAGCCTGGTAAGGGCAGCGTATTTACCGTTAAGCTGCCAAAAGGTGTGACGGAAGTAGAGGATTAGTTCAGCGCCACACCCTCGCTCTCCCAATCTCACTCTCGCTTTCCTCATTTCTACCTGGAGCCTCCCATGCCCTCCTCTATCTTGCTTGTTGAAGACGAAGTGAAACTAGCGCGATTCATCCAGCTAGAGCTGGATAGCGAAGGCTATCAAATCAGCGTGGCGCACGATGGGCTAACAGGGCTAACGATGCTGCGGGAGTCGCCGCCAGATCTGGTAATTTTGGATTGGATGATGCCCGGAATGACAGGCGTTGAGGTCTGTCGACGGTTGCGGGCAACGGGTAGCAAAGTGCCTGTAATTCTGCTGACTGCCAAAGATGAGGTGAGCGATCGCGTAGCAGGGCTGGATGCCGGAGCCGATGACTATGTAGTGAAGCCTTTTAGCATTGAGGAACTGCTGGCAAGAGTCCGTGCTCATTTGCGTCGCACCCACGAAGACAACCCCGACTTCTTGCAGTTTGCCGAGCTAACGTTAAATCGGCGGACACGGGAAGTGTTCTACCGCAGCAGAGCAATAGAATTAACCGCTAAAGAGTTCGATCTGCTGGACTACCTGATGACGCATCCACGCCAAGTCATCACGCGCGATCAAATCCTGGAGAAAGTCTGGGGCTATGACTTCATGGGTGATTCCAACATCATTGAGGTTTATGTTCGCTATCTGCGGTTGAAGCTGGAAGAACAAGGCGACAAGCGACTAATTCAGACGGTGCGCGGGGTTGGCTACGTGCTGCGAGATTAAACCTTAGCACTCGTACGCAATGGCAAGATAAAGTCTCTGCACCGCCATCTGCACTCTGACCCTGCAAACCAAACGAAATAAGATCCCTGAGCTAGGCTGGAGAAACACGCTGCAATACTTGTGCTTCTCATGCCTGAAGTCAGCTTTGCACCCGGAACCGTCCTGGCAGATCGCTACCAAATCCAGCAAATTTTAGGCAAAAAAACTGGACGGCGCACCCTGCTCGCCCAAGACCTGCTGGACCAGACCCCCGTTATCCTGAAACTGCTGCTGTTTAATAACGATTTTGAGTGGGATGACCTGAAGCTGTTTGAACGCGAGGCAGAAACGCTACAATCCCTAGCGCATTCAGCAATTCCTCGTTACCTCAATCACTTTGAGCTAGACCTGCCGCTCGGCAAAGGCTTTGCGCTAGTGCAAAGCTACCTGGAAGCCCGATCGCTAGAAGAACATCTACAGGCGGGGCGATCGTTTAGCGAGATTGACCTGAAGCAGATTGCCACAGCGCTGTTAGAAATATTGACTTACTTGCACCGCCAAAAGCCGCCTGTCATTCACCGCGATATCAAACCGAGCAACATTCTACTGAGCGTTGATGGAGCCTCCTCAACCCAATCGGTTACTCAAATCGGGCAGGTGTATCTGGTTGATTTTGGCTCAGTGCAGACGCTCGCTGCCCGCGGTGGTGGCACTATGACCATTGTCGGCACTTATGGCTACATGCCACCCGAGCAGTTTGGTGAACGAGCCGTGCCTGCTTCCGACCTCTACAGTCTAGGAGCAACGCTGATCTACCTGGCGACCGGGCAGCATCCCGCCGACCTACCGCAGCGCAACCTGCGGATTCAGTTTGAGTCGATCGCCCAGCTCAAACCCCAGCTCACTCGCTGGCTAAAACAAATGACCGATCCAGATTTATCTCACCGGTTTGCTTCGGCTGCCGCAGCCCTAGCCGCACTCCAGCAACCTAGCGATCGGCTTTCAGATCGGGCATCTGCGGATCTGCGGCTCGTTACCAATCAGCCCGTAGGGAGCCGAGTTAAGCTCTCCCAAGACTCAGAGACGATAGAAATTATTTTACCTTCGCCACTGGTCACTTCCAGCGCCAGCCTCATTTTTTGGCTAGCCCTACGGGGTTTGGGCATTTGGATATTGCTGCATGGTTGGGGCGTGAATGCGCTGACGATCCTGTTTACTTGGCTACTGGGTGGGCCAATTCTGCAGTCCCTCTGCCAGAAGCGGCTGCAAATCGACTCCCAGTACATTACGCTGCGCCACGAGTGTTTGGGAATTCCTTATCGCCAATATAAAGCTAGCCGCAAAACCCTCTGCAAATTGGTGCTAACACGGCGCTACTACCAAGTGAAAGCAACAAACACAACCCATACAAGAAACACGCCCACTCATGTTGAAGTCAAACCTCGATTGGTGCTTTGGGCAGGCACTCGGGCGTTTGAGCTAGGCGATCCTTTGACTTCACCAGAGCTAGACTGGCTGGCGCGGGAGCTAAGCGAGTGGTTGGGGTTAAAACTAACTCAAGAATAAGTTTGTCGGTGCTGGGAAGGGCAATTACTTAATGAAGGCTAATTAGCTAATTATTTCGCCCTGTAGCTTACAGCGCTTTGCGCTGAAACAAATTGTTTCCTGAGAGCTAGATGAAACGTGGATTTCAAGAATGAATTCTCAGTCTGTTCAAGTTAAGAACTGCTGTATAAAAGTGTTGTCAAACTACTGAGAGTTACTCAGTTCGAAATTGTAGATTTACTTTGCTTCAACTCAAATTGCGCAAGCAGACCGATCGCCTGTATCATAAGTGGCGAATGGGTTTAAAGAAGCAAAGGTATCTATTGATAGTACTTATTCATTACATCAACAGATGCCACTACTACATAGACGGTGAGCATGCTGCGAATATTTTGCAGTGCTCTGCATCTACGCTATTGACTTGCAGATGCCCGATCTCGTGATGTTATCCTGTTATTCTCTGGCGTCATTTCTAAATAGGAAACGGTAGTCTTAGATACGCTTTTATCTATTAGTTCCGTCTCAAAATTAAATTGCGTCTGGTTTGTCAGTGCTGATGCGTTCTAGTCTAAAAGCTGTGCGCTGAGGTTTTCTGCTACTCCAGCAGGGGAGTCCGCTCGATTCATTCACCATAGATTGGAGCAATTGTGACTCACATGGACTCTTGGTCAGCCTTCTATCCCCAACGAGCTTGCCTTCAGTCATCTGTTCATTCTCCATTTCCCATTGCTGAAGAGTATCTTTACAATCACCTTGTGGAGCGTGTCAAGCTAGAAACGCCAGAAGAGCTGCTGGCGCGGTTTCAATCGCTGTTTATCGATGGCACGGGCTACTCCGACCATGCGGTTTGGCAAACATTAAAAGCGATCGTAGATTCATCTACCGCTGAAAAAGAGTTCAAATTCATTCTCAATCGCAGCTGTCACATCTTAATCAACCACTGGCTGATGCAGCCCCGATTGCATAATACCATTACCGATCTGGTAGCGCTGTTTGAGCAATCCCCTTCAGGACAGGGACGATCGCGCACCAGTCAGCGACTTCGCGAACTCGTGCAGCAGTTCAAGCTCACAGAGCAATACGCAGCCCTCAAACGGCTGGTGCAGGTTGTCCACCATCCTTCAGACTGGAGTACTGGCTCCAAGCCGCTAGGCACCCTAATTCGCCGCTACCCCTGCCTGTACGACTACAATCTGCTCACAGAGGATAGTACACGAGAGCAGCGGCGCTGCATCCGCCACATGCGGCGAGAGATCCAGCAGCAGCTTGAGCAAGACCTCGCTCGCTACATCACCGCCAAGCGCCGAAGCAGCCCTTTGCTTGCTCCTGCCGCATCGCTACCAATGCTGCACAATCCTACACTGCTGAGCGATCGCCATCTCGATCAGGCGCTTCAGCAGTTTGGCGGCAAAATTGATGGCTCCAATACCTATCGCGATTTAGCGCAGTGTTTTCTCACCTACAGCAGCCGCACCTGTTCTTACCGCAGCTTCAAAGCCGACCTGTACGAGTATTTGGTGGCATCGATCGATACACGCTACGGCAAAGCGCAGTTCAATCAACGGCTCTCTGCCTACATCCAAAATCTTTTACCCGATCAGGCAGGGGAATGTCTTAGCGATGTGTTGCTCGTCTGCACCTGCCGCAAATTGCTTAACTTTTTAGTGATTGAAAGCGCTCAAAAGCCAAACCATGGGATGTTTGTCGATCTAACGGGGAATTTGGGCATCACCACCACAATCGGCTTACTGCTGAAGATTGTGTTGATCTGTCGCACCGTCAAGCCTTACCTAGAGAAAAAGTTTGCTGTTTTGTTTAAGCACTATGAAGCCTCTGCCAGCGAGGGTGTGGTTTGGTTGATTGAGTCACTGGAAAATCTAAACGTGGCGCTGAGCCTCAATTTTGGAAAACTGAGTCTGTAAGCGCTATTCCAGCCTGCTTTGTTTGCTTTGGCTTTGCTTTGACTCAGATGCACCCGGTGCAGCAGCTTTACTGCTCAGTTGCCGCTCGCCTTGTGCGTTCTGCTCCCTTCAGCTCGGTAACGTAGGTTCCCGGATCTTGCGCCACCCAACCCAGATCAGAATTGGTGCGGACCTCAAAATGCAGACGCGGACTGGACACGGCTCCCGTTGCACCAACTGTGCCTATGCGATCGCCTGCCTGCACCTGCTGTCCCACCTGAACATTAATGCTCTCTAGCTGGGCATAGCGAGTCTGTAAGCCTTGGCTGTGGTTAATCACAACGAGCTTGCCGTAGTTGCCTTGCTCAGCGGCAAAGGCGATTGTACCTGCCCCCGTTGCCAACACTGCTGTTCCGGCAGGGGCTTCTAGATCGATGCCGCTATTGAACACCACTTGCCCGCTGGTTCCATCTAACTGCCAGCCATAGCCCCGCAAAACGGTGGCGGCAGCAGGAAGCGGATAGCGGTTGAGCGGATCGCTGCCAGCGCTGGCTGGAGTGGCAGGTTGAGGCGACCAATTGACCCCAGGCACAAACACTACATTGGGAGCTTCCTGACAGCCGTTAATCTCAAACAGCACATCCGCTCGGACGTTGTAGCTGCGAGCAACATCGCGCCAAGTGCTGCCAGAAGGCACATCCACCCGAACCCCGTTGTAGGGTGGAATGTTGATTTCTGTGCCCACAGGAGCGTTGCCATTTCGCAGGACTGGATTGAAACCCAGCAGCGTTGCTGGGATCAAGTCGTATTGCTGGGCAATGCTGACAATCGTCTCACCCGACTGGATGCGGTGGCGAGCCACTCGCGAGAGGGCAGGCGCAGGACACATCGTTCCGTTGGCGGGTGAGGTGGAGCTGGATTGTGCCACTGCAGGCAGCAGATCGATCGCGGTGACAAAACACACCCCAACCAAGGTTAAAGCTGTAGAGAGAAACCGCTGATTCATTGCAAAAGCACAATTAACTAATTGTTTTAAAGGAAATCTAAACGGATTTGAGTGCAATCTTGCTGAAGTTGGAGACCAGCAAGAGTTTGTCAGGTTCTGGCAAGGTGAGATGCACTAGCCCACTGTTGCCCACTACTGAAGATTTCATCTCAAGTTCCAAAATTCCAGGTTTATTCCTATAAGAATTTAGTAGATTGAATCTAGCGTATTTACTATCCGAATGGTTGTGCAATCTCTGGCTTAACCAGCTATTACAGGTCAGACTCTACTGACGCTTAGAGTGGCTATAGAAGTTCGATCGCTCGGCTTAGGCAGAAGCCACACTGGGGAACACTACCGCTATTCATCACCTGCTCAAATAACTCACCGCCTGCTCAAATAACCTGAATCAAAGTCGTCTCTTAGTCCATCTCTCGACCCTGCCAATCGCCGCCACTCAAAACTGTATGAGCTTCTCTTTTAAGCAACTCGCAACTTACGTGGGACTTCTAGCCTTCGGAGGTGGAGTAGGCTTAGCAGCAAATGCCTATTTCAATTCACAAAACTTAGCCCCAGAAGTAGTGCCACCCGCGCCGATCGCCTATCGCAGCGTGGAAGCAACCCCCACAGAAGCCCCAGCTGCTAATCCCTCTAACTTTATTGCGGCAGCCGTCGAAAAAGTGGGGGCAGCGGTCGTCCGGATTGATTCCTCTCGCACGGTGGGCAACCGTTCACTAGAATTTGACAATCCCTTTTTCAGACGCTTTTTTGGTGATGAAGCACCTGCTCCAGAGCATGTCGAGCAAGGCACAGGGTCAGGCTTTATCATCAACACCACAGGGCAAGTGATCACCAATGCCCACGTTGTTGAAGGGGCTGATCGGGTCACGGTAACGCTCAAAGATGGTCGGAGCTTTGAGGGTAGAGTCATTGGCGTTGATCCCGTCACTGATGTGGCAGCCGTCAAAATTGAATCGACTGGGCTGCCAGTCGTGCCGCTAGGAGACTCTAGCAAAATTTTGCCGGGGCAGTGGGCGATCGCCATTGGCAATCCGCTAGGGCTAGACAACACTGTGACTGCAGGCATTATCAGCGCAACAGGTCGCTCTAGCTCTCAAGTCGGCGTTCCCGATCGCCGCGTGCAGTTTATTCAAACAGATGCTGCCATTAACCCTGGCAACTCCGGCGGACCCCTGCTCAACGATCGCGGTGAAGTGATCGGCATCAACACTGCAATTCGGGCAAATGCTCAGGGGTTGGGCTTTGCCATTCCGATCGCCACCGGGAAGCGAGTCGCGCAGCAGCTCTTTGCCACAGGCAAGGTAGACCATCCTTTCCTAGGCATTGAGATGGTAGATCTAACCCCAGACATCCGCGATCAGGTCAATCAGGAGCCAGAGCTGAAGCTGCAAGTCACTGCAGATTCGGGCGTATTGGTGGTGAAAGTGCTGCCCAATGCGCCCGCGGCAACGGCTGGAATGCAGGCTGGCGATATTATCCGCAAAGTAAACAACGTTGCCGTAAACAGTGCAGCCGACGTACAGACGCAGGTAGAATCTAGCCAAATTGGTGAAGCGATGCCAATAGAAGTCCAACGCAGCAACCAAACTCAGGTGCTGCAAGTTCGTCCTACTGCGTTTCCGGCTGAGGCAACAGGCTAGTGGTCAGGCAAATAGGCGAAGAGGGCGGTAATGCCGCCCTCTTCAAGTAAAAATTTGGGCTGCGCTCAGCCTTCGCCGTTGGATGAGTCTGCCTCTTGCCCTAAGGAAAAAGAGCCACTAATACTGCTTTCCAACTCCATCCGCTGTTCCATCCGCCGCAGAAAATAGCCTGTCATCATGGCAGATGCCAGCAGGCTTGCTAGATTTTCGCGATCGGTGGAAACCTGAACGCTAAATGACTCAGAGGGCAAAAAACCTACCAACCCTTGCACATTTTGCGAGATAATTTGCTTAATCTCAGGGCTGACAGAGCGGGCGACCGTTGCCAAAACCTCTGGGGACTGATGCTGAAGGTACTTCAATAGTTGATTTGCCTGACCCTCTTCAACTTCGCTATTGAAGAAATCCAAATTGTCAGGGTTAAACACCATGGCAGCCTCAATGTTCAAAACTTCATTTCGGTCAATTCTCTCCATTGTGACATTTCTATCTCATCCTGTGACCCGTGTTCTCAACGGGAACTGCTAAGACAAGCCCCGATCGCTGCCAGCAATACGAGTAATTACTAGGCATCCGAAGGTTGGGGAAGTTTGTCAACCTGGAAGTATTGGTAAAACTTATCAGTCACCTGGAGCCAGTATGATCGCCCATCTGACTGCCGCCGTTTTCGCACAAAACCCAGCTCTACCAGCTCTTTTACATGATCATACGCGCCCGACCCCCGCAGCTCGATCAAATCAGGCTGGGTAATCGAGCCTTTTAGGGCGATCGCTGCTAGAGTCCGTAGCGCCCCCACGCCTAGATCTACAGGTATCAAAGACTGCACCAGCTCCTGAAACGGCTCACGGAGCTGTAAACAGTAGCCATCGGCAGTCTCCACAATCTCCAAGGCGGTCTCCCGCTGTGCATAGTTTCTGATTAGCTCCTGCAGCCCTTCTTTAACCTGGACTCGATCGCAGCGAGCATATTCGGCAAGCTTGGCGATCGGCAGGGGTTGCGCCTTGAGATAAAGAATGGCTTCAATTTTGCAGGCAAGCACGGACATGTTGACAAAGATGAATGGAGTTGGAGTAGAACGATTGGAAATGACAGAGAGTATAGCGGAATTTTAGCGATCGCAATACATCGCCTGCGCTGGAAGCAGGCTCTACCGATTGTCACCCTGCCAAGTGCCCTACAGACTGCTAGTCTCAATCCAAATTCCGACCCGTCAGCTCCACAAAAATATCTTCCAGGTTAGAAGGACGAACCATCATGCCAGTTTTATCAGGCTGCTGCTCCAGGTAGGCTTTAGCATCACTGACGCTAGGGAAGAATTTGTAGTCCCAGCGATCGCCGTTTTGCTGCATCAGCAAACCTTCGCCATAGGTGCGGCGGAAATCTTCGAGGGTGCCGAGTTCGATCAGCTTACCGCTGTCCATAATGCCAATGCGGTTGCAGAGATACTCAACTTCTTCCATATAGTGCGTGGTCAGCAGAATGGTCATGCCCTGCTGATTCAAACCTTTTATGATTTCCCAAAGGCGACGGCGAGTTTGCGGATCAAGCCCAACAGTCGGTTCATCCAGAAACAGAATTTGCGGCTGGTGCAGCAGGGCACGGGCGATCTGCAGCCGCCGCTTCATGCCGCCAGAGAGGGTTTTCACCAGCTCATCGCGGCGATCGGCAAGCTCTACATAGTCGAGCCAGCGACTAATTTCTTTCTGACGACTGCGGCTGGGAATATGGTGCATCCGTCCGTGGAATTCCATGTTTTCCCAGACGGTCAGGTCCATGTCCACGCTGGTCTGCTGCAGCACCACGCCGATCTGCTGCTTAACGCGAACAGGCTGTTTGAGCGCATCGTAGCCTGCCACAACAATTTGCCCTTGAGTTGGCTGGGTCAAGGTGGTTAGCATTCGAATAGTTGTGGATTTACCTGCGCCGTTGGGTCCTAGAAGTCCGAAGACTTCTCCGGGCGGAATGACAAGGGAGAGATCGGTAACAACAGGGATGTTGTTATAAACCTTGTGAACGTTTTGGAGACAAACCGCCGGAGTCATAATGAAGTCAAAATAAGCCTTAACTCCAACTTACACTAGCCAGATGCATCCGTTACATCTGCTGCTCCACAACCTGCTGGCACAGTTCCTTCAGCTACAGCAGATGCAGAAAGAAGCGCAGATGCTATAAGTTCTCGATCGCCACTGGCTCAACCGCATCCGCCAGCTCAAAGCCAAACACTCTGGAATAGAAATACAGCTCGCCATCCAAAGTTCGTTTGATGTTCTCTGCCTTGCGGAAACCGTGCTGTTCTCCCTCATACAGCACATAAGCAACGGGTAATCCTTTGGCTTTGAGCGCATCTACCATCATCTCCGCTTGGTTGGGCGGCACGATCTTGTCTTCATCCCCTTGGAAAAAGATGATCGGGCAAGAGAGGCGATCGACCGCATAGATGGGCGATCGCTCCGTATAAATGGACCGCTCTTCTGGATATTTGCCAATCAAGCCGTCTAGATAGCGCGACTCAAACTTATGCGTGTCGCGAGCCAGCGCTTCTAGATCGCTGACTCCATAAAAGCTAGCTCCCGCCTTAAACACATTACGGAAAGTTAGTGCGGCTAGAGTGGTGTAGCCACCTGCACTGCCGCCGTCAATGCAGAGACGATCGCCATCCACGCGCCCTTGCTCCACCAGATACTTGGCGCCGTTGGCGCAATCATCTACGTCTACAATGCCCCACTTGCCCTTCAGCCGCTCTCGGTAAGCCCGACCATAACCCGTGCTGCCGCCATAGTTGACATCCAGCACAGCAATCCCACGGCTCGTCCAATATTGAATGCCAGGATTAAAGGTCGCAGAAGTGGCAGCCGTCGGTCCGCCATGGCTTTTCACCAACAGCGGCGGACGCTGATCGGCAGGAGCTTCATAGTCTTGATTTTGAGGCGCATAGAAAAAGGCATAGGCAGTCTGTCCATTTTCTGTCGGGAACTCAATTACCTCTGGCGTTGAAAGATAGCCTGGATCGACCGTCAGATCGCTAGAGCGACGCAGTTCTACAATATCTCCCGTTTGCAAATCCAGACGGGCGAGCGCACTGGGCTGTGTTGCCGAACCACCAATTAACGCCGCTACGCCAGCCCCCACTTTTAAGCCACCGATCGCCGAATAAGGCGTTTCAATCTCGCTAAGTTCCAGGGTCTGTAAATCCAGCCTTGCCAAATGCTGAACCCCTGCCTCTACATAAGTACAGACCAAGCGATCGGCAGATTCGATCCCATAGGTCGTCATGCCAAACACCCACTGCGGCAAGCCAAACTCAGCAGATTTAGGGCAAAGCGGCTCGATCGCCCCGCCCACGCTCCAGCGATACAAATTCCACCAGCCCGTCCGATCGCTTACAAAATACAGCCTGCCATCCGGCGACCACTCCGGCTGAAAGATCGACTCAGTAATGCCACCTGCAATTTGCTGAGCATCCACCAACGTTCCATCTGCCTGCACCGTTGCCACCCAGAGCGTCGTGCCATCCCAAGGCATATTGGGATGATTCCAGCACAGCCAGCAGAGGCGCGATCCATCTGGACTAAGACGAGCCGATGCATAAAAGTCGCTGCCCGAAACCAAAACGGTGCCGCTATCCAGTTGAGTTGGGTCGGCAAACGAGACTGCCACGATCGCATTTACAGGCTCCCCATCGCCCGTGTGGTCTTCCCGCACGCAAATTAAACGATCGCGCGATCGATCCAGCACGGCATCCGCGTAGCGAAAGTTAGCTTCGGGCGTCAGCGGCAGCGGATCACGGTCGATCGGCTGCCGATACAGGCGCTGGTCAACAAAGTTGCAGAAATAGATGACGCCATCAGCTACTAGATAGGCACCGCCGCCGTACTCGTGGACACGGGTGCGGACATTGAAGGGCGGGGGAGTGATGTCGCGGGTCTGCCCATCCGCAGTACAGCTGACAACCACATTACGTCCTCCCTCTGACGGTCGTCCCTCACTCCAGTAGATCGTGTCACCGTCTAGCTCCAATTCACCTAGGCGGACGGTGCCAGCCACGATCAGGTCAGACGTAATCGGAGATTTCCAGGAGCCGTAAGGGGATTGCAAGCGGGTCATAGCTGAGCGTCCTGTAGAATGAGTCGTTTTGTAAAAAAATAGAAGTTTAGGCGAGCAGTTTTCAGCGTTCAGAATTGCTACATCAGAATTGCTAGTTCAGAATTGCTACAGATATCCATGCTCTGCCAAAAATGCAGGGGTAAGTTCGTTGCTCGGTTGGATCAGCGCTTCTAGATCGGCGATCGCCTCTGGATTAGCTCCGAGCCGCAGAAATTTCTCAACGTACTTACCCAGCACATCCCCTTCCAAGTTGACCGGACTACCGGGCTGGAGATAGTGCAAATTGGTTTCGGCATAGGTTACCGGAATTACTGCAACTTTGAACCAGTTACCGGTTGAAGTACATTCTGCCACCGTCAGGCTAACGCCATTCACAGTCACGCTGCCTTTAGGCACGATGTAGCGTGCCACTCGTGCGTCCCCAACCCGAAAGCTCATCTCCCACGAAATTTCAGTTTGGACTGCGCTCTCTAGATAGCCTGTGCCATCAATATGCCCTGTGACAAAATGTCCTCCAATCTTGCTGCCTACCTGCAGCGAGGGTTCCAGGTTCACATAGGTCAGCTCAGACTGCCGCCCCAGCGTCGTGCGATCGAGGGTTTCAGGAGAAACATCAGCAGTAAAGCCCTGCGGCAGAATCTCAGTGACCGTCAGGCAAACGCCATCAACCGCAACACTATCGCCCAGCTCTAAGTTAGGCAAAATCTGAGCGGCGGCAATCGTCCCACACTCGATCCGCATCGAGTTCGCGCTCAAGGGGCGCAGTGTTCCCACAGCCCGCACCAATCCAGTAAACACAGCCCGTTGTCCTTTTTAACTGAATTCTGTCTTTCAACTTAACGCAATTTCATTTCTTGAAATCTAAGTAGTGGGATGGGGTTGAAGTTTTGCGGGCGTAGTCCAGCCCTCACAGAAGCTTTAGAGCTACCCAAAATTTAGACCAGGGTGCTGCAGCCGTCCCCATTGCGATTCATTACAATTTCAGTTGAACTGCAAGGACTTCTCATCTATCAAGCAAATCACCAGCGACTTTACTAGGGTTGAGTTAGCGATCTTCAAGCGGCATTTCAGGCTCTAGCCTCTAGTAAAAGCGGAATTGCTGGACTGCACTAGCGCAAATATTCTTCAGAGTTATTCTCAACAACCCATTCCTCTTGAAAATCGCTAAGATAGTCGTGTATCCTTCTCATTAAGATCGCATTGTTGAGAAAGGCGGTGGCGTAATGTACTCAGTAACTTCCCTCAAGGCTGAACTCAACGAGCGCGGATGGCGGCTAACGCCCCAGCGAGAGACTATCCTGCAGATTTTTCAAAACCTTCCAGAAGGGCGCCACCTCAGTGCAGAAGATTTGCACGTGATGCTGCAAGATGAGGGTGAGCCGATTAGCCTTTCCACGATCTATCGCAACCTCAAGCTGATGTCGCGCATGGGCATTTTGCGCGAACTAGAGCTAGCAGAGGGGCACAAACACTACGAAATTAACCAGCCCTCGCCGCACCATCATCATCATTTGATCTGTGTGCGCTGCAACAAAACGATCGAGTTCAAGAACGACTCTATTCTCAAGATGGGAGCAAAAACAGCTCAAAAAGAAGGCTATCACCTGCTAGACTGCCAGCTCACCATCCATGCCATCTGCCCAAGCTGCCAGCGATCACTGCTGCCAATCTAATGGCGGAAAGCTAAAAACTTCTACCCTCCCGCCGTTATGCCAGAATTTGCAACACTCGGTTTGCGTTAGACAAATCCCCAACGATACGGCGCATGGGGAGCGGAAACGCTTTGACAAGCGTAGGCGTAGCGGTAATCTGGTCGGCTTCAGCTTGGTCAGGATGTTTATAAATGTCAATCACCTTCAAGGTATAGGGCTGCTGGAGCGAACGCTCTAATAACTGATGCAAGTGATGGAGAATTTGCTCTGTGGCGGCACTGCTGCCTGCTACAAACAGCCGGAGCACATAGCCTTGTGGGCTAGGAGCCGTCTGAACCAGTGACCAGGATAAACTGCTCGATTGAGCTGCCAGCGGTTGGACTTCAGTTCGCTGAAACTGCATCAGCAGCTCGTGTTCCTGCCAAAGTTCTGGAAACTGGCTGCGATAGGACTCTAGCACCAGCGGGTCGCAAACCTCTTCTGGGTTGGTTGCCGCTTGCCAAACTGCCTCCACCCCAAACAACACATTCAACAGCGCCTGATGACGCATTACCAGAGGGCTAGCTTCTGCAAACGTTTGAATTTGCTGGGTGCGCGGGTCAAGCCAGCGATCGATCGTTGCTGTGTAGCAAGGCACTAAAAAATGGGGAGGCTCTGCCAACCCCAACATGTCCTGAAGCGATGCGCACAGCTGCAAATGCCAGCGGTCTCGTTTTTTCGGATCAATACAGTAGATTAAATCTCCACCCGGCGTAAAAAGGGCAATACCTTTAAAGGATGAAGAATGAGAAATGAGGGATGAAGAGGACATTGAGGAGGGTTTAGGGTTTGAAGTTTGAGTCTAGGGGGAACCAGACTGTATAAAAGCGCTTAGCAATCGCCCACCTGCTGTATTCATCCCTCATCTATTCCTACACTCTGCCGCGCAGGATTTGTGCCATTTCGTTCGGCTTAGGCGACATTTCCAGCGCCGTTTCCTCGGTGATGCGTCCGGCTTCGTACAGCTTGTAAAGCGATTGGTTCATCGTACACATGCCGTCGAAGGTACAGCGGGGGATGATGGCTTCAATTTCATCGATTTCGCCGCGCCGGATGAAGTCTTTGATCGCGTCGGTGTTGATCATGATATCATGGAAAGCAGCGCGTTTGCCGTCGGTGGTGCGGCACAAGCCTTGAGCAATGACGCTGACCAAAGATTCGGCGATCGCCACCCGCATGGGAGCCTGCTGATCCGGCTCGTACAGGCTAAGAATCCGCTCGATCGTCTTGACGGCGCTATTGGTGTGTAGTGTTCCCATGACCAAATGACCCGTCTGTGCGGCTTTCAGCGCAGTGTTGACGGTTTCTTTGTCCCGCATTTCGCCCACCAGAATAATGTCTGGGTCTTCCCGCAGTGAGGCTTTGAGGGCTTTGTCAAACTGGGTAGTGTGAATGCCAACTTCACGCTGCTTAATCAACGACTTTTTGCTTTGATGCACAAATTCGATCGGGTCTTCAATCGTAATAATGTTTTTAGGCATCTCGCTGTTGATGTAGTCGATCATCGCTGCCATTGTGGTGGATTTACCAGAACCTGTAGGTCCAGTAATCAGGATTAAACCCTTGTGATAATGGCAGATATCTCGGAAGACGGGCGGCAGGTTGAGCTGCTCCATCGTTAAGATCTTCAGCGGAATCAAACGCATTACCATTGCAGGTCCGCGTAGGGAGTCAAAGATGTTGATCCGCACCCGTGCAAATTCATACTGGGTCGCGCCATCATAGTCTAAGGTGTCTTGAAAGCGCTGAATATCGGCATCACTGAGGATTTCTTTCAGCCAGCTAAAAAATGTTTCTTTATCAGTGCCGGGGTAGTCGGTGACATCGATTTCGCCCCGGTTACGGAAGCGCGGCACCTCACCCACGCCCACATGGATATCTGAGAAGCCTTTATCATAAGCTTCCCGCACCAATTGCTCCATTGTGGGATGCCCAGAGCTGGGTTTTGGGATGCGAGCTGCGGCGCGGGACTGCGGTGGGGCAGGCGGGGCAGCCATCCGTGCAGGTGGCGGTGGGGCGGCAGGTCTGCCCATTGCTGAGGCAGGAGAAGCAGGTTTGCCAGCCGCAGCAGCGTTTCCGGGTGGCGGTGCTGCACCACTCACAGGCGGCATTGGAATTGCCGCTGACGACAGCTGCCGGGTTGCTTCTGACGAAGACTGGCTTGCCATAGATGAGTTTGACGACCCGGCATTGGGCAGTCCGGACATCCGTCCGGGTGGAGGGGGTACGCGGGTAGATGGCGGCGTGGGGGGACGTTGGGAATCTGTCATAGACCACCTGCGGGTGAAGGATCTGCAAAACGCGGAGCAACTGGGGTTGCAGCAGACAGCTTAAAAGAATTAGCTTGAATCAGCTTGAAGAGCACTGTTTTGTTTGGCAGTAGGTCAGGTTTTTATAGAGAAATAAATCCTTACAACAATCGACCACTCAAAAAGGCGACATGCACCTAAACAGATTCACTTCAGATTAAGCGAATTTTCAACAGAATTGCAAAAGTACCACTGTGAAAAATTTTAAGGTAAGGCTCAGAAATGTCTCAGCGATACATCTGGAACTTTGATTTCAAGCGACTTTAACTACAACCAACACAGCATTGGCAAGTTTAATTTTCATCTATAAGATTGCCCAGAACTGCGAAGTTCATATCAAATGGCACCGAAGGAGCATTCATGCGAGTGCAACGCTCTTAATCTATTTCCACTCCTAATCTATTTCTCATTTATCTTTTAAGTGCCGCTTAGAAAGCTCTCATAGGGAATTAAGCTGCCTGTTCGATTCTAAAGAAGTCAGGTTGAGAGCACCAAACACGCCACAATGTTTAAGCCTGCTCTCGCTGAAATTCTCTAGTTCACTACAGGAGCTTAGTTTTTATGAAACGCGTAACTTTGGCTAGTCTGTCGGCTCTACTTTTAACGGTTGCAATTACCCCTGTGGTGAGAGCAGACGTGACAGCAGTAACAACGCCTATCCGTAGCACGATCGCAACCCCTTCTGTTACCCCTTTCGACCTTGTATCGCTGGCTTACCAAGGGTTCCTGCATGACGAAGGCATTCCTAGATTTGCTACTTTGTCTAATGACTATACGTTAGGACGAGTAAGCGCTGAAGATTTGGTAAGAGGGGCGATCGCTACAAATCGTTTGCCAGCTAGCGCAATTGATGACGCGGGCTACGTGAGAGCGGTGGACTACCAATTGCAGTCACTTTCCCGCGACTCACTTAGTGGTAGATAGGCTAGTGGTAGATAGGCAAACTGGGCGGAAAAGCATTCTCTACGCCCAGATGGCGGTTCTGCATCGCGCTATTGGTGGGTTGCCCCACTTGGCATTAGAGTTCCCATCAAGTCGGCTTTGTGTAGATTTGTTTGATTCATGTTGGCACTAATCAACACCGCCTCACTTAGGTCAGATTCGCTCAAGTTTGCCCAGCTTAGATTAGCGCGGTAGAGGTTAGCGCGGCGCAAATTAGCTCCCCGCAGCGAGGCCCAGCTCAGGTTCACACCTCTGCCATTCACCTGACTCAGATTGGTGTTGATCATGTTAGCGCCGATCAGCCGTGCCCGACTCAAGTCGGCTTCGCGTAGATCAGCTTCTTCTAGATTGGCGCCATGTAAGAAAGCACCGACTAGGTTTGTTCCTTCGAGAGTTGCACCGCTGAGCACAGCATTTGAGAGGTTGGCGCTTTCTAAGATAGCCCTGCTGAGGTCAATGCCAATCAGCTTAGCGCGATGTAGGCTGGCGTTGGTTAGGTTTGTATCACAGAGGTTTGCTTGAGCGAGGTTTGCTTCTCCGAGGTTTGCTTCAGGTAGATTTGCTCGATTGAGGTTGGCTGAGATCAGCTTAGTGCCACGTAGCCCCGCTCGGCTCAAATCCGCTTCGTAGAGGTTTGCCTGGGTCAGGTCAGCACTAATGAGGTTGGCTTCTACTAAGCTGGATTGGCTCAAGTCAGCGCCAGACAATTTTGCTTCCCGCAGATTTGCCGAACTTAGATCTGCTCCCCGCAGAATCGCCTGACTTAGGTTTGCCCGCCGAAGATCAATACCTCGTAGGTCTTTTCCACTTAAGTTGACCCCAACAATTGCAACTTCCTGAAAATTTCTTTCACCAATGGCATAGCGATTCAGCAGTTCCTCAACATACATAGTAGACAGGCTCAGATTGTAGGTAAGAAGGTGCAATAGCGTTAGCGTTCCCTAAATGTGAGGAAGAGTCTTCAGGTTTAGGAGCTTAAGTTTTCTAATCATAGAGGCTATGCGACTGTTGATTTTGTATGAGTTTTAATTTCAACAATTTGTCGCTTTTTGGTTTTTGATAAAGCTGAATGGTTGGGCAGCCAGAGCGATATGATTAGGACTCTGGGTCATGTTTTAAGCTGTTAGTGATTTTTTGGAAAGGGGGCACAGTGCCCTTTTCAAAAGGTTAACCGCATGAATAGAAACGCCACTCGATCCTGAGAGACTGTGAGAGGGAGAATACATGTCGGAGAATCGCAGAAGCCAAGCAGTGACGCAGGGAGTCCAGCGGTCGCCCAACCGCGCCATGCTGCGGGCAGTCGGGTTTAAGGACGAAGATTTTAGCAAGCCGATCGTGGGGATTGCTAATGGCTTCAGCACGATTACGCCCTGCAACATGGGCATTGATGGATTAGCAAAACGGGCTGAAGCCAGCGTTCGGGCGGCAGGCGGAATGCCGCAGCTATTTGGCACGATTACGATCAGCGATGGCATTTCGATGGGCACAGAGGGGATGAAGTATTCCTTGGTGTCGCGGGATGTGATCGCTGACTCCATTGAAACGGCTTGTATGGGCCAGAGCATGGACGGGGTGCTGGCGATCGGCGGCTGCGACAAGAATATGCCGGGTGCGATGATTGCGATGGCACGGATGAACATTCCGGCGATCTTCGTGTATGGCGGCACGATCAAGCCCGGTCACTACAATGGGCAAGATCTAACCGTTGTGAGTTCGTTTGAGGCGGTGGGGCAGTTTAGCGCGGGCAAGATTGACGAGACGGAGCTGCTGGCAGTGGAGCAGCGTGCCTGCCCGGGGGCGGGGTCTTGCGGTGGTATGTTTACGGCAAACACGATGTCTTCTGCATTCGAGGCGATGGGCATGAGCCTGATGTATTCGTCTACGATGGCAGCCGAAGACGAAGAAAAAGCGATCAGCGCTGCCGAATCAGGCGAGGTGCTGGTGGAAGCAATCCGGAAGCAAATTCTGCCGAAAGATATTCTGACGCGGCAAGCGTTTGAGAATGCAATCTCAGTGATTATGGCAGTGGGTGGCTCTACGAATGCGGTGCTGCACCTGCTGGCGATCGCCCATTCGATTGGCGTTCCGCTGACGCTAGATGATTTTGAGATGATTCGCGCCCGCGTTCCGGTATTGTGTGACCTGAAGCCCTCGGGCCGGTATGTAGCAACCGATCTGCACAAAGCAGGCGGGATTCCGCAAGTGATGAAGATGCTGCTGGCACATGGGCTACTGCACGGGGACGCCTTGACAATCACGGGACAGACGATCGCTGAGCTGCTAGCGTCTGTCCCCAAAGAGCCGTCGTCCGAGCAGGATGTGATTCGGGCATGGAACAACCCCATTTATCCGCAAGGACATTTGGGCATTCTGCGTGGCAATTTGGCAACAGAAGGCTCGGTTGCGAAGCTAACGGGTATCAAGAAGCGACAAATCACTGGATCTGCAAGGGTGTTTGAGTCGGAAGAAGCCTGCCTGAATGCAATTTTGGCAGGCAAGATCAATGCAGGGGATGTGCTGGTTGTTCGCTATGAAGGACCCAAAGGCGGACCCGGAATGCGGGAGATGCTGGCGCCTACGTCTGCCATTATTGGCGCAGGACTGGGAGATTCGGTGGGGCTAATTACCGACGGGCGTTTTTCCGGCGGCACGTATGGCATGGTAGTAGGGCATGTTGCACCGGAAGCATTTGTGGGCGGCACGATCGCCTTGGTGCAAGAAGGAGATTCAATTACGATTGATGCGGATGCGCGTCTGCTTCAGCTAAACGTGTCAGATGAAGAGCTAGCTCAACGGCGCACCCAGTGGCAACCGCCTGCGCCACGCTATACGAGGGGAGTTTTAGCAAAGTACGCGAAGCTGGTATCGTCGAGCAGTTTGGGGGCTGTGACCGATCGAAATCTGTAGGGGCTGCTCTGCTTCGTCAGGCTTACAGCATGGGCTGAAATTCTGTACTGAAATTCAGCTAAATAATTTTTTGCAAGCCGCGCAA
The DNA here is from genome assembly GCF_014764505.1 of Phormidium tenue FACHB-886. Classification (GTDB taxonomy): domain Bacteria; phylum Cyanobacteriota; class Cyanobacteriia; order Elainellales; family Elainellaceae; genus FACHB-886. The sequence goes on along the minus strand of NZ_JACXWX010000006.1, from coordinate 81,407 downwards.
AGGCTGGCTTGCAAAAAATGTACAGGGAAATTTTCGCACCCTAAATTAGAATTAGACGCGCTTAGTTGATGATCTTCTGAATAAGCTCTGACACTTGGACGGCTCGGTTCATGATCATAAAGTGACCACTCTTTGTTAGCGTGAAATCGGGTTGGACAAAGTGAATCGGGAAGATGCGATCGTTCAACCCGTGAATGTGATAAAGGTTGTCGGGGATAGTTTCGTTTTTCCAGGTAACAACTTTGTGAACCGCCCATTTGATGAAGTGAGCATCACTGTCTAGCAGAATCGCTTTGAGAAGCTTGCGCTCATCGCTCGTTTCCAGACTAAAGAACCAGTAGGCAAACCAATACTCGATCCAGAGCAAGCTTTTAAAGGGGAAGATGCGGTGGAGCGGTAGCCAGCGAAACATTCGGAAGTAAGGCGGGACTTCAAATTTATCTTTGACGCTGGAGATCAAGATAACTTTTTCGACTTCGATCTGCTTTGCGATCTCAACCGCAATCATGCCACCAAATGATAGCGCCACGATAATCGGGCGATCGGATTTGATTTGGGCAGTGAGCCGTTTGGCGTAGCACTCGATAGGCTCGCCGGGTTCTGGATCTAGCCAACGAATGTGAACGGGTTGATAACCCTCAAATTTCAGCAGCCGGAAGACGCGCTCGTCTGCACCGAGTCCACTGACAAAATAGATATTTTTGAGGGCGTTCTGAAGCTGCTCTAGGGGATGAGGCTTTTCAGCGGTTGCCAAGACTTCTTCGAACATTTGAGCTGACTCGGTCATTAATTCCACCGAGCGACCGGGTTGCGACTCCACCATCGCGGTTGTTACCTCAATGCTTTCTTTTTTCTTCTTTATCTTGACAAAAAGCTCAGTGGAGATTGTGTTCACATCTTGACAAAGCAGCAATGCTTTGAATCCTCTGAGTCTATTGAGTGATCACCCCAGACTCAGCACTTTCTGTTCCAATTGCTGTTCTCGGTGGTACAGGAAGAACGGCAAAGCGCAGGAAAGCCCAACTCTAAAGGTTAGCCCAATATAGACGAGCAGCCACCGCTGAGAAACTCCCAGCCGTTTCAGATCAACCCATGCGAAGTAAAGAAAGGCGATCGCAATAGTTACATTAAGAAATTAAAGAAAAGTCTTTACAAAGTAGGTTAGCTTCCTTACGATCGTTTCTAAAGATTTTGCTTTAGAAAACATGACTTATATTTCATCTCCTGCAGCCCATCTCCTTCGGGCAGCAACCCTAACGGAACTTCAGACAAAAGGCAATTTGCTCGTTCATCTAAACGGGCAAACCATTGCCCTGTTCTATAGCAACGAGCGTGTCTATGCGATCGACAATCGCTGTCCCCATATGGGGTTTCCCTTGCACGGCAGCGTCTGCAAAGACGGTATCCTTACTTGCCCCTGGCACTATGCCCGTTTTGACCTGGCAAGCGGCGGCACGTTTGACGCTTGGGCAGATGATGTGCGATCGTTTCCAGTAGAAATCCGAGATGGAGAAATTTGGCTGGATCTATCGCCTCAAGTCGATCCGCATCTGCATCATCAGCAGCGTTTGCAGGACGGCTTAGAGCAGGGAATTTCGCTGGTGATCGCCAAATCGGTGATTGCTTTGCTTGATTTAGGCGTTGCCCCTGCAGAACCCTTTCAAGTTGGGCTGGCATTTGGAACGCGCTACAGCAAAGCAGGCTGGGATACAGGGCTAACGATCCTCACCTGTCTGATGAACTTGCTGCCCTACCTAGATGCCGAAGATCGTCCCCGCGCGCTATATCAGGGGCTTGCTGCTGTTGCAAGAGACAGCGCCGATGCCCCGCCTCATTTCCGGGTGCAGCCACTGCCTAATGCAGAGGTGGAGTTCCAAACCTTAAAAACTTGGTTCCGACAGTTCATTGAACGACGCGATGCTGAAGCCGCCGAGCGGTGTTTGCTGACCGCAGTGCGCTGCGAAATGTCGCGATCGCAGATTGCCGAAATGTTATTTGCGGCTGCCACCGACCATCGATACCTGGATGGCGGACACACGCTTGATTTCATTAACAAAGCCTTAGAAGCGCTGGATGTAGGCTGGCAAACGGCAGAATCTACACTAGCGAGCCTAGTGTCCGGTTTAGCAAATGCAACCCGTATGGAAGAATCAAGCGCTTGGCGATATCCAGTAGACTTGGTGACAATTTTAGAGACAGCGTTCGAGCAGTTGCCTGCTGCGCTAGAAGCAGGACAGCCAGACCGAGGCGCTTGGAGCGGACAAGCAGAGCTAGTGCCAATTCTACTGGGTGAAGACCCAGAGGCGATCGTTGAAGCCCTCCTGGCAGCCTTGAGGAGTGGCTGCACTGAGGAGCAGCTTGCTGGCACTGTGACTTATGCGGCTGCCCTGCGGGTGGCTCGGTTTAATACTAATAACGACCATGGCGATTGGAATTCGGCGCATCACCCGTTTACCTTTGCCAATGCAGTTCAGCAGGGCTTGCGGCGGCAACCAACACTCGAACTGCTGCGTGGCGTGTTTGATGCAGCAATGAGCGTGTATCTGAATCGATTTCTTAATGTGCCGCCTGCGCGTTTACCCGATCCAAAAGAGACGGTTGCCGAGCCAGAAGCACTTCTGCAACAGCTGCCTGCACTACTCGATCGCCAGCAGCAGGTGAATGAAGTTGGGCGACTGGTGGCGCAATATCTCTACAGCGGCGGCAAGCCGCAGCAGTTGATGGCAGTGCTGGGTAAGCTGATGCTGCGCGAGAACCGCGATTTTCATGTGATTCAGTCGCTGGAAGCAGCCTTCCGCCTGTATGGGTGGCTAAGTGATGCTCCAGAAGGGGTGCATGTGTTGGTGGCAACCGCTCGGTATCTGGCGGCTCACGCACCCACCCTGCGATCCCAAGAGCAGACATATCAGATGGCAGCTCGGCTGCATCGGGGCGATCGTCTGTTCGAGGAGGTGTAAGCTCGATCTTCCAAAGCTGCCCAGATGCAGCCCAAACCGAATATCTGGGCAGCTTTAACCTTCAAAGCGCTGTAGAACTAGCAACTGAGGGGTAAATGAGGCGGATAACGCCATATTTTGAAACTTTCCTTTAGATGCTACAGCAGTTCTGGAAATTCTAAGAGCGATGAGATAAGGTTTTGCCAATGCCGCTTGAGTGGGCGGTGTACCTCTGGATGAAATTAGGGGAGCTGTGAATGGATACCTATATTCCTGTTAGCTGTGATTTTCATGATGAATTAGAAGCGATCGCAACTCTGCGCCAGACTTGCCGAATTGTTTATCGCAACGCCACTGATGAAACCACAGAAGTCCAAGGTCGCATTGTGGATATATATGCAGCGAATCGAGCAGACTTTCTGAAGCTGGAGAATGACACAGTAATTCGGCTCGATCGAGTGATCTCTGTTAACGACAAGCTAGTTGCCTTTTGCGCCGATTAGAAGCGGCGGCGACTGGGTTCTCTAGCAATCACGCTAGGAGCAACCCTACTTTGATTTTCGCCCTGACTTGCCTCCAGGTGGAGTTCGGTGTGCCCCAAAGTACTTCTCGCTGCGGTAGCGCAGCCACACCCGCAGCACCTGCGGAATTTGCTCTTTCTGTTCTTTTGTTAGCGTGTTGTAGAGGGCTAAGGCTCGATCGCGCTCTCGCCGGCAGGCGGCATTGTTGTGAGCATCCCAATAGCTACGGGCAAGGCGAATCCTTCGATTCACTTCCTTGATCAAGGCTTCTCCCGTTAACGGATTCTCTGCCATATCTAGATTAACGTAAGAATTGAGGTACGGTGTATTCACTAAACCGCATCTAAATACTACTGCATGGGAAACATGCACTTCTTGAGCTTAGCCCATTCATCTTGAGCTTAGCCCATTCATACAGAGCTTAGCACTCAGGTAAGGTTTAGCTAAGTCTATGCAGAGTTTGAGGCAGCTAGTTAATCCAGGCGAGTTGGACCTAAATACTGAGTTAAATATGGCGAGAAGACTTCATAGATCAACGTGATTGGCTGTCCCTGATGCCAAAACAGGTAGTGCCGTCCCCAAAACGGGCCGGGATACCCAAATGCTAGCTCCAGCGCTGCAGAGTGCCCGTAGTGAATCCCCTGGATATCGCGGTATAGCTCTTTGCGCGATCGAGCCACATTCAGCCCGATCGGCAGCGACTGGTTGTGCAAAAACTCATCCACGCGATCGGCAACCCACCAAGAGGTCGCGTATGCAGTACGCTGCCCGGATGCAGTCTGTAGCCAGACCTGCCGCCGCACCAACGGAGCCGAGAGCATCTCGATCGCTTCTGGTGCGCCATCAGGTTCATCAATCTGCGCCATTTCCAGCACATCTACCTCGGTGGGTTCGCCGGTCAGGAGTTGGAGCTGGCGAGTCGGTGAGCCATCTCCAAGCAAGAGCATTTGCCAGGTGGGGGCAAGCTGCTGGTGTGCCAGCCCTCGTTGAACGACGTCTTTATTACCCTGCCAGAGGGGATGCAGCGCATACCAAGCGGTAGGTGCAGTGGGCAGCGTCAGGCTCTTTGGGGGTTTGAAGGCAGGAGTCAAAATCGGTTACAAAACTTTAATTTTCTATATGCATAATAGCAAGGTTCCGGCTGGAGAGGCAGTTTCAGCTAGAGCATCAGTTTTCCCACTCACTTACCTACTCCAGGTTTAAACCTATACAAAAAGATAGATCGTTTTCAAAGAAAAATCGCTGTAGTATTTTGCTCAACTCATTAGTAAATTCAAGGGCTTCAAGAGAATAGCTTCACAAAGCCTTGAATGCTACTTATATCTTTGGAGGGAGCAACCGATGCGACGAAGGATTCCGGTGCTGTTAGCGATTGCCCTGTTCCTAACGTGTGTGCTGCATCCCTTCACAACACCCGCCCAGGATGCTCAACCGACCACGCAAACTGCGGCAGCGGTTGCCACAGGACGATCGGGAGCAGTGGCTTCAGTAGACAGGCGCGCCACCCAAGTGGGAATTGAAGTTTTAAAGGCAGGCGGCAATGCGATCGATGCCGCCGTGGCGACAGCAGCAGCGTTGGGCGTAGTGGAACCCTTCTCAGCAGGCATTGGCGGCGGCGGCTTCATGGTGGTTTACCTGAAAGAGCAAGACCAAGTCATTACGATCGACGGACGAGAGCAAGCGCCTGCTTCTGCTGACGTGGATATGTTCAGGGATCCAGATAGCCCAACCGGGGAGCCATTGCCCTTTACGCCCAACCGCATCAGCAATGGGGCAGCCGTGGGCGTACCGGGAACACCTGCAGAATGGGCAGAAGCACTCAATCGCTATGGCACGCTCACCCTGGCAGAAGCCTTGCAGCCTGCGATCGATCTTGCCCAAGACGGTTTTGAGGTAGATCCAACGTTTGTAAGCCAGATCGAGCAAAACCAAGCCCGATTTACCGCCTTCACCCCAACGCGAGCACTTTACTTGCCAAACGACCAGCCGCCCCCGGTTGGCTCTACCTTCAAGAATCCCGATCTAGCAAAAACCTACCAGCTTGTAGCAGACCAAGGCATCAATGCCTTTTATCGAGGCGAAATTAGTGAGGCGATCGTTGGCACAGTGCAAAATCCACCAACGATCGACAATCCGCCGTTTCGCGTCCTCAAAGGCGGCATGACCCTGGCAGATTTAGATCAGTACGCAGTGCGGGTGCGTCCGCCCACTCTTGCAGACTACCGGGGCTACAAGATCTACAGCATGGGGCTCCCCAGCAGCGGCGGCATCACGACCGGAGAAGTGCTGAATATTCTGGAAGGCTTTGAGTTAAATCAGCTCGATCGCACCAAAGCATGGCACAGCGTCATCGAAGCTGAGCGGCTGGCATTCGCCGATCGAGGTGCTTATCTGGGCGATCCAGAATATGTGGATGTGCCAGTGCAAGGTATTGCCAGCGAGGGCTTTGCCCAAACCCGCCGATCGCAGATTGCCGATCGCGCTCCAGGTGACAAAGATTTTCGTGCCACCGCAGGCAATCCGCTTCCCTTCCAAACTGACCCCAGCCCCAGCCTGACGACGGCTCCCACTGCTGCCAAAATTGGTGACCACGAAGGGCTGTCCACCACGCACCTAACGGTAAGCGATCGCTTTGGCAACGTCGTCTCTTACACCAACACGATCGAATCTACAGGCGGCACAGGTATCGTCGTTCCGGGCTACGGCTTCATTCTCAACAACGAACTAACTGACTTTGATCCGCTTAGCCCCCATCCCAACGCCCCTGAACCAGGCAAACGACCGCGCAGCAGCATGTCTCCCACGATCGCTTTTGCCCCGGATGGCACAGTGCTTGCCTTTGGCTCTCCGGGCGGCTCCACAATTATTACGACAGTGCTGGGAATTGCTGTAAACGTGATGGATTTTGGGCTGTCGCTGGATGAAGCGATCGCCGCTCCTCGTATCTCTCAGCGCAATGGCGGCGTGACTCAGGTAGACGGCGGCTTGGAAACGGGCGAACTTGGACAGGGGCTGACAGCGCTGGGGCAAGTGCTAGAACCCACGCCAGAGATCGGCGCAGCGACGGGCTTAGTGATCCAGCCAGATGGAACCATTTTGGCAGCAGCAGAACCTGTGCGGCGGGGAGGCGGCTCGGCAATGACGGTTGAATGACAATTGAATGATCGGCATGATGATTGAATGACGGCTCCGCCCTAAAGCTGGCTGCGTGCTTTTAATCGCAGATAGCGATCGACCAACTGCTCGGTAATTTGGTAGGCAGGCGCATCCAGCACCAGCACTCCTTTTTGCTTCAACGTGGCAAACGCTACCTGTCGCTGCGTCAGCAGATCAAGCGCTACAGCGCGGGCATAAGTGCTCTCTATAGTTTGGGTAATTGTTTGTGCCTGTGCATCCACCTGTGAATCGCGCAAAGTGACACAGAAGGGGAGATAGCGGGGGGTCAGGCGGACCATTGCCGACAGCAGCTCAGCAGAGGCAGTTTTGTCGATTAGCTCCGTGATCAGCACGACGAGGGCACGCCGAGTTTGCTGCCGCGTGATGGTGGTAATCGCCCCCAAGTAGTCTGGCTCCAGCAGCGTTGGCTGCAAGGGTGTGAGCCGATCGATCAGCTTCGATAGCTGAGTTTGCCCTCGTTCTGGCGGCATCCAGGTGTGCAACGTGCGATCGAAAACACCAACGCCAACGCGATCGCCCCGGTTCAGCCCTGCCAGCGCCAGCGACAAAGCCGCATTTAGCCCCCAGTCAAAGCGAGCCAGCCCTTTCACTTGAGCAGTCATCAAGCGACCCCCATCCAGCAAAATGATCAGCGTCTGCTCCTGCTCTGGCTCTAAAACCCGCAGCAGGGGGCGATCGCGTCTGGCTGAGGCTTTCCAATCGATCAGGCGAGGATCGTCGCCGCTGCCATACTCTCGTAGCTCCGCAAATTCTGTACCCATGCCAATTCGATTGGTTTGCTTGAGGCTGCCCGTAGTTTGTAGCGCCAAACGGATCGAGAGCGATCGCAATCCCACCAGATCGGGATACACCGCTACAGTTTGGGGCTGGGCGGTCCACCAATTCTGCCACGCCAAGCCCCATGCGCCCAACTGCCGCACCTGAATTTTGCCCCAATGATATTCACCGCGCTGGGCTGGAAAAACTGTGTAGGTTAGCTCTTCTTGGGTGTTGGCGGGCAGAGCCACCTGCAGAACAGGCGGAGACACGGTGAATGCCTGCGGGTAAGCATCACGGATTTGCAAGGTTGCAGATCGCTTGCCCGTTTGCACCTTCAGCCGAATCGGATTCTCGCGTCCAATCGACAGCCGCTCGAGCGGCAGCCGCTCAATCTGAACTCGATCGGCTTTTCCACGCACCGTGTCTAAAATTGCCGCCGCCAGCACCAGCGCATCCCACAGCAGCATCAGCAGGATGGCAGTGGCAGGCATCGGAAAAGCGGCAGCACCAAGGAGGGCAAAGGCTAAGCCGATCGCCAAGCCAACCAGCAGCAGTTGATAGACTCGCAGCGAAGGAATCATAGAAAATTACAGAAGGACAGAAGGATCTGTTGCAATGATACGCAACTGGTCTTTGAGATGGTTGTTGCTACCAAAAACTATGCCCAAACGGACCGCTGATCGGGTAGCTCTTGGGTGTGCTTCTCCTCTTTATAAATTTGGAAGCCCCGCGCCTGATAGTTTGCCAACGCATAGGGACTATCTAAACTACAGGTATGCACCCAAACTCGTTGCGAGTTCATTGCCCAAGCTTGCTCAGCAGCAACGCTGAGCAGATGCCCACCTAACTTCTGTCCAATAAACTGAGGAAGTATACCAAAGCAGGCGATCTCTACAGTTTGGTTGGGCTGTGCTTCTAGCTCAAAATAGCCTGCAGGTGTGCCGGAAATATACGCAACCCAGGTTTGAAGCTGAGGGCGATCGAGGTATTCCAGCCAGCGTTCGCGGCTCCAACTCAGGCGATCGACCCAGTGCCAGTCTTTGCCCACGCTAGTATATAGAAACCGGCTGAATTCAGGACATGGCATTTTTGCTTGTTCGATCCGCAGTGGGTATTCACCCGAGGGCTTGGCTCGAAGCTGATGACGATCGAGCATTTCCAGATACCATATGGTTACTTCGGTTTGCATTTTCAGGTTTCTAACCTTTGCTTAAATCATCATTAACTAAGTAATCATAATTTATTTTTAGCTTTGCCAGTAGCATAATTCGCGCTAGCAGCTATCTGTATCAATTGACTCTATATCTTCGAGTCTGAATACATTCAGCAATAGTTTAAGATACATTCATAGCTGCGATCGAGAAACTCTAAAACTCAATCGGTAAGCAGTGCGACGGGTTCAGCCGCTACATTAAGAAAGCATTAAGCCGAGGTTGTGCAGACTTAAAATGGTCACTTTAGATACAAACGTCATATACATTCAATGTTAAGACGCTGAGTAAGCGATAGAAAGCCTTTAATCGTAACATACTTTAAAGAGTCATAGGGCATTTGTTTACCCTATCTCAGCCAGTAGGAATAACAGACTTGACAAAATTGGGATACTTTCCTTAATAATTAAGTCAGATTGTATCGTGGAGTCACTGATCATCACAATCAAGCAACAAAAGCCGTTTGAGCGTTAGTTCTAGAGCCAAACGCGATTTTTATAGGCGCAGGACTCATGTAAGGTGCTATTTCAATTTGAGTCTTGGCTGAAAGCTATTAAATTTTTGACATTGGGATTACGCAGTTAGATTGATTGCGTAATCCCATCTAAACTCTTAGCTTGCAGCCAGGAAATTGAATTTTCTGGCACTTTGCCTATGGGTTCATTATGAACTCTCTCACCTACGAGGAGCAGGTTTCTTGTACCTTCAACCGAGGGCATAATGTCATCCCTCTTCCGTAGGAGAGAACCAGAATCATTCTGTAGAGAGGCTAGGAAAGCGCTAGGGATCGCGTTTAGTAAGAGACAAATACCTATCAATGTGTTTTTAATTGCGGAGGTCCATTATGCGGATTGCTCAAGTTGCCCCTCTCTGGGAAAGAGTTCCACCGCCTGCCTATGGTGGAATTGAGCTAGTGGTTGGGCTGCTGACCGATGAATTGGTTCGTCGGGGGCACGAAGTGACGCTGTTTGCCTCCGGTGACTCGCTGACACTTGCCGATCTAGCTTCTGTTCATCCCCAAGCGTTGCGGCTTGACCCCAACGTCAAGGAGTATGGAATCTACGAGATGCTTCATCTCAGCAAGGTCTGTGAGCGAGCGGACGAGTTTGATGTAATTCACTCCCATATGGGCTGTGCGGCATTATCCTATGCCAAGCTGGTGAAAACGCCCATGGTGCATACATTGCATGGTGTGTTTACACCTGATAACCGAAAGATGTATTCCTACGCTAAGGAGCAGCCATACATCAGTATTTCCAACACTCAGCGAGACGCAGAACTAGGATTAAACTGTGTTGCAACTGTTTATAACGGAATTGATATTAGCAGCCACAAGTTTTTTGCTGAGCCGGATGAGCCGCCTTATCTAGCTTTCTTGGCGCGCATGTCTCCAGAAAAGGGGCCACAACATGCGATCACCATTGCCAAAGCAACGGGCTTGCCTCTCAAAATGGCAGGCAAAGTGGATGTGGTAGATGTCGAGTTTTTTGAGACTGAAATCAAGCCGCACATTGACGGTGAACAAATCCAGTTTTTGGGTGAAGCTAACCACACCCAGAAGAATGAATTAATGGGACGGGCGATCGCCACGCTGTTCCCAATTACATGGCGGGAACCGTTTGGCTTGGTGATGGTGGAATCGATGGCAGCCGGCACACCTGTAATTGCTATGCGGCTTGGATCGACGCCAGAAGTGATTCAGCCTAACGTGTCTGGCTACCTGTGTGACTCAGTCGAGGAGTGCATTGAAGCGGTGCAGAAAGTTCGGGAGATCGATCGCTTGGGCTGCCGCGAGTATGTCTCCAATCGTTTTGGTGTGAAGCAAATGACAGATGGATATGAAGCCGTTTATCAGCAGGTTATTGCACAGCGCTTTAGCCGCAACGGTCACTCTAAGGGCAAAGTAAGCCTGGTTCAAAGCTTCTAAGATTGTAGAACTTGGCTAGAGAGCCCTTGCAGCCATCGTCTGATTAACCGAACGAATGCCGAAACACTGTTACTAAAGATACGGTTTTATCCGCTACAGCTTAAAAACGGGAGTAAAGTGCGGCGATCGATTTCGGTTAATCAGGCTTGAATCCTTGAGCAGATTAAATTGTTACAGGTTTGCGGCGTTAATGCCGCTGAGTAATTTCTGTTTCAGAATAATCCAATTCGCTGTAGAACGATCGCTGAAGTGAAGTATCTATGAATTCATAGATACACGATCGTTGCACGAAGAGGTGATTATTTTGTGCTGTGTTTCTGTAGGAAGATGACACTTTTATTTACACTCTAATACCTTGTTGGTCAATGGCTTAAGTCGCATCTTGTGTTACAGAAATAAATCTAGAATTAACGAGGTAAATGTATGTCGCAGACAGAGGCGCAATCCCTGAAGTTGATTGCTAAGGTACAGGCGCATCCCGTTACCAAAGCGCTAGCAACAACTTCAGTCGCTCCAACTCCACCCAAAGCGCCGCCGAAGTCACACTTGCCCAAGCGCCAAGCGATCGCCCTCATTTCAGATCATGGCGATCCGGCAGCAGAGATTGGTAAAGAAGAAGCAGGTGGACAAAACGTATACGTTCGGCAAGTAGGTGAGGCGCTAGCAAAGCTGGGCTGGCAGGTTGATATGTTTACGCGCAAGAGCCGCGCCACTGATGAAACGATCGTTCAGCACTCGCCTTACTGCCGCACCATTCGCCTCACCGCAGGACCAGAAGATTTCATTCCTCGCGATCAGCTCTTCCAATATCTGCCAGAGTTCGTTACGGCGTTCCAAAAGTTCCAAACCAAAGAGGGTACAAACTATCCCTTAGTGCATACCAACTATTGGATGTCAGCGTGGATTGGGCTAGAGCTACGTAAAAGCAGTAATATTCAGCTAGTTCACACTTATCACTCGCTAGGTGCAGTTAAATATCAGGCAGTTTCCAATTGCCCGCCGATCGCCCAAACTCGTTTGCAGGTGGAGCGGCAGATTTTAGAGCAGGCAGACTGCGTTGTATCAACCAGCCCTCAAGAGCTAGAGCATCTACGATCGCTAGTTTCGCAGCAGGGACATATTGAAATTATCCCTTGTGGAACTGATATCGAGAATTTCCGGGTGATGTCTAAAGCTGAAGCGCGATCGCAGCTTGGCTTGGCTGCCGACGAGCAAGTGGTGCTGTATGTGGGACGGTTTGACCCACGCAAAGGGATTGAAACTTTGATGCGTGCGTTTGCCCATCTGCAGCAGCGCAATAGTAATGCTAGCAAGCTGCGCTTACTGATTGTTGGCGGCAGCGAGGCAGGTCAGGCAGATGGCAACGAACGGCTGCGGATCGAGGGGATCGTCAACCAGCTCGGCATTGCTGCCCAAACCACCTTTGCGGGTCGGGTCGGGCACGACCAACTACCCGCCTACTATACGGCTGCAGATGTTTGCGTAATTCCTAGCCACTATGAACCGTTTGGGCTAGTGGCGATCGAGGCAATGGGCTGTGGGACGCCTGTGGTGGCATCTGATGTAGGGGGTTTGAAGTTTACCGTGGTTCCAGAAGAGACGGGTCTGTTGGCACCGCCGCAAAACGAAGCTGCGTTCGCTGAAGCCATCGATCGCATCCTGACAGATGATGTTTGGGCACAGAAGCTGCGGCGGCAGGCGTCGGCGCGGGTGCAGCAGAACTTTAGCTGGACAGGTGTTGCAATTCAGTTGAGCGATCTTTACCGGCGTTTGCTAGCACAGTCTTTAATGCATCCGTCTTTTGCATCCGGGCAATTGCTACAACCCGAAGCACAGGCAGCAATTCAGACGGCAACCCAACCCGCTACTCAAAGTTTTGTAAAGGCTTCCTAGCGCAATTCTGGCTATCTCCGCAAAAGTTGACGAAATATTTGTAGCAATTGATACTAGAAATCCAGCTTCACGGAGAAGAAAGTATCATTACTTACACAATGAGTCGTCAACTTTTGCTTTTTTAAAAAGTTCTTACAAAAACTCTGGCATATCCGTGATTTCCTGAAACAAAACGGGATGACAAGTATCTAAGATCCAAATTGGAGCGTTTGCAGGATGAGTCATGCCAGATATCGTTGAACTGGACGGTAGAGTTTTCATTTCCGCGGAAGAATTGCAAATACCAGAGTGGGCTTGCGTCAATGACAACGACAAAGCTCAACTTACCCTCACTCTTAAAGATGACGACCTGTTCCTGATCACCGATACGCTGGGCAACATTTCTGGCTGTCTGGGCGATGGGGCGATCGCTAGCATGGGGTTGTTCTGTCGGGATACCCGGTTTCTGAGCCGGTTGGAACTCCAGATTGAGGGGCGATCGCCGGTGCTATTGGGCAGCAACGCCCAGAAGGGATTTGCCCTGTCGGCGCTGTGTGCCAACCCCCGGATTGAGGAACGGGATATCCCAGCTGAGACAGTCAGCATTGAACGAGAGATCGTTCTCAATGGGGCTTTGTTTGAAGAAATTACAGTCACCAACTACAGTACAAAACCGATCAAGTTTGAACTCAGCCTCAGCTTTGGGGCAGATTTCATGGATCTGTTTGCGATCCGGGGGTTTGACCGCAAAGGACAAGGACGGCTGCTGCGTCGAATCAACCCTCCTAAGGAGACAGCCCACGATATCCCTAAAGACAGCGCTAAACCCGAAGACAACGGCGCTATGGAACTGGATGCAGTTGCTACAGCTGTACTAGAATCTCCAACCCTCTATGCAACTCCTACAGAATTGACGATGGCGTATGAGGGGCTAGACGGTGCCGTAATGGAGTCGCACATTCAATTCATGCATCGGCTGCCCGACCTGTTCAAGGGCTATACGGCGATCTGGCAGCTAGAGCTAGACTCCCATGCCACCGAGCGCATCGGCTATCGGCTGGAGATGCTGACTAACAGCCGTCCGGTTTCTACCGTCAACGTGCCGATGACCCTGATGCAGGCAAAAGCGGCAGAACTGATGGAGGAGCAAGAGTGGCGGGCATCGATTACCCAAATTCGATCGGATAATCGCGCCTTCAATCAGGTGATCGAGCGAGCCGAGCAGGATATTTACCTGCTGCGCCAAACTTTTGCCCAAGGCAAGATTCTCTCGGCAGGCGTGCCCTGGTTCTGTACGCTGTTTGGACGGGATTCGCTGATTGCCGCCTCGCAATCGCTGATTCTCGATCCGGCGATCGCCCGGGAAACGCTGACCGTTTTGGCGCACTACCAAGGCAAAACCTACGACGATTGGAAAGAAGAAGAACCCGGCAAAATCTTGCATGAGCTGCGTTTGGGCGAAATGGCACGCTGCCACGAAATTCCCCATACGCCCTACTACGGCACAGTCGATGCTACACCGCTGTGGCTGATGCTGTACGCCGAATATTACGCCTGGACACACGACCGCGACACCCTAGAAAAGCTTTGGGACAATGCGCTGGCGGCGATGGACTGGATCGATCGCAACTGCCGGGAAACGGGCTATTTGGCATATAACCGCCGCTCGAAGCGCGGCTTGATCAATCAGGGTTGGAAAGATTCTGGCGACTGCATCGTTTACCGCAACGGCACTTTGGCAAACGACAAGGGGGCAATCACACTGTGCGAAGTGCAGGCCTATGTTTATTCTGCCAAGGTGCGCCTCAGCGAAATTGCTCGTCTCAAAAAGCGGATCGACCTGGCCGATCGTTGGCTAGAAGAAGCCAGAGAGCTGAAGAACCGCTTTAACCGAGACTTCTGGATGCCCGACCTGGACTACTGCGCCTTAGCACTGGATGGGGACGGCAAGCCCGTAGACAGCATCACGTCTAACCCCGGGCACTGTCTCAACCTGGGCATTTTGCATCTGGAACGTGCCAAAAGCGTTGCGGAACGTCTGCAAGCGCCGGATATGTTCAACGGCTGGGGCATCCGCACCCTCAGCAGCCTGTCTCCCGCCTACAACCCAATGGGCTACCACGTCGGCTCTGTTTGGCCGCACGACAACGGCATGACTGCTTTGGGGTTGCGATCGATCGGTTTGGTCGATCAGGCGTTGGAAGTGGCGCAAGGGCTGATCGATATGACGATGCAGCAGCCTTATCAGCGTCCGCCGGAGCTGTTCTGCGGCTATGAGCGGATGGGCGACAGTGAACCTGTCCGCTATCCGGTGGCTTGTTCACCGCAGGCATGGGCAACCGGCACGATCTTCCAGCTGATCCAGATGATGGTCAATCTGGTGCCTGATTCGCCCGGGAACCATCTGCGGATTATTGACCCGGCCTTGCCTCCTTCAATTCATCACCTGTCGCTGAAAAACCTCCGGATTGGCTCAACGCTGATCGACCTGGAGTTTGTTCGCGAGGGGAATTCTTTGAAGGAGCGATCGGAAGCTTCAACCGCCTGCCGAGTTGTCCGCAAGCGCGGTAATCTCCGTGTGGTAATTGAGGCATAGCCGATTCAAAACGGCGATTCCTAAAATTTACGTCTCTTGGAAAAAGGGTGGTAAGGCAATGCCTTACCACCCTTTCAAATCTTTAGCCTAAGCTACTGGGACTGAGCGGCACCATTTCGCCCTGTGCCGTCAGTCCTAAAAGCATGGGTTCTTGGGGTCGAATTACAGTTCCAGTCAGGGCACATCGCTCTTCCCGTTGAGCGATCGCCTCGACGCTGGCGCGGATGTCGTTGTGGGAAAACTGCGGTTTATAGTCTCCAGACTTTTGCTGCACATAGTTCCACAACACATCGCGGATCAAGGCTTGATACCCCTGATTGCCAGCCAACTCCTTCAGCCGCTCCTTCAGCTCCCGTTCTAGGCGAATGCTGGTGACTTCCATTTCAGTGGTGGCGGTGCGATTGATTGTGTACATATTGAATCTTGCCTCCAGGCGGATAGTTACAAAAGGACTTAGGGTTTGGGGAGCTAGACAAGCGCGTTAAATTTTTCCAAATCTCACCCGATCGACTAGACACCCGTAATACAAGTGTAGTATCTTAACTCTCAGATGCAAGCATTCCTTTCCGCAAGGTGAGTTTATGAAACGGAGATGACGATGCAAAATTTCCCAGCCCACACAGTACGGCAACTGGCTTGCCGCATGGGTGACCGTCGAGGCTTTATGTTGCCTACGGTCGCACATAGCGGATGTGGCGCGGAATTTGGCGATCGTTCGTCTACGGCTCAAGCTCACGGCTTGGTTGTCCTGCTCCATGCTGCAGTTAGCGTCCTGGCTGACGCACTGCGACTGCGAGCAAGCGGCGATTGCCTCGCTCAGGGGATTGATCTCTTCAATCTGTCAAATCGACAGCAGCTAGAAGGGTTTGATCCAGAGCGACGAAGCGGGAGGGAAAGGTTCTCAGTCTTTCCCCTAATGGACTAGAAGGACTGCATCAGGTTTTAACCCGTAGTTTTTCAGCCCCCGCTTCTTCCCTACACGAAAGCGGGGGTTTGTGATCTCAATTGAAGTTGTCTTAACTGAGATTTAGACGGCACTCACTCTAGCTTTCTGATCGCGTAAAACGTTCTGCCTCGAATGACGTTTATTTAGGACATGTTATTTTGGCGGTGAAGCCCAACTTTCTGCCAAAAATCAGCAAAAGAAGATTAAATAGGTCTCTCTGTCCGGAATTACATCATTTGATACCGAAGCCATCAACACGGATAGAGTCTCTCAGTCATGCTGAAAGTTACCTACACCGAAACGGGTTTGTTTATAGAGCGGTTCACTCAATCTATTGAGGATTGGATCGCGCTGCGGGCTGTGCTGGCGCTGCGAACGGGTCAACGGCTCGTGATGGAAGCTTGCACCGCCTCGGTTTTACTGCCTGCCGATCTGTCTGATCTGCCGCTGCTAGCAGCGGCAGCTCGGCGTGAAGCAGCTGGCACGCTAGAGCTTAGCGTTTGCGATGCTGAGTTTGTCGAGGTTTGTTTGCGGGGGATCTGGATCACTGCTGCTGCAGAAGAAGGGGTTTTTGTGGCAACGTTGGACGATCGCACTACTGAAACACTGCTGTATGAGCTGTGGCAAGCTTCCCAGTGTTGCCTGATCTAGAACTAACCTGTCTAGAACTAGCCTGTCTAGAACTAGCCTGATCGGGCTGCATCACGCCTGAAGCGCTCGATTGCCGCCCTGCTGCAGCAATCGAGCATCACAGCACGTTCAGCTCAACAGGTTCCAGGTATTTTTTGAGAGTTGCGCAGATCGCAACTCTCAAAACCCCTACGCAATCACCCGACCCAACTAAACGCAAAGCTTTGTTCAAGCCCAGTTCAAAGAAGCCTTGCAAAGTACCCATCGGGGGAATATCACAATCACCCGACCAACCAGACAATCAGAACAAGTCTGTTCTCTATTTTGTCGATTGTTCCATTCAATCCAAATCGCCCGAACTTGGCTAGTTTTGGCTGAATTTGGCTTATTGTAACTTTTGTAGTATTGTTGTAGTATAAATCGATTTTGCTTCTTCTTTAATTGCTGGAGTGAGTGATGGCGATCGCCATCGCGCTCTGCTTTCTTCATTCTTGCGGTTAGACGCTGCCCATCGTTCCAGCTAACACGAGCGAATTTTCTAAATCTTTAGGATTTTTATATGGCAACTTTGATTGTTCGCCCTTACCAAGGCGAGACCGATCTACAACCGATTGCCCAATTGCTCAACACCTGTGCCAAAGCCGATCAGACCGATTATTACCAATCTGTAGGGGATCTGCGAGCAGAGCTTGCAGAACCAGGATTTGATCCAGAGCGTGACTTGCGCTTGTGGCACGATAGCGACGGGCAGCTCGTTGCCATGGCGCAGCTCTGGGTTCCCAAAACCTCGATCGACGAAACGACAAAGGGCTTTCTGGGGTTTCAGGTGCATCCAAGCTACCGCAACCGCAGCCTTGAGTTTGACCTAATTGCCTGGGGAGAAGTGCGGGTGCAGGCAATTGCCCAAGAGCGGGGAACGGTTGCTAAATTGTCGTTGGGCTGCCGGGACTATCAGCGCGATCGAATTCAGCTTTATGAGCAGTGCGGTTATCAGTATGAGCGCTGCTTCTTACAAATGCTGCGATCGTTGAGCGAACCCATTCCAGAACCGCAGTTTCCCGCAGCCTTTACGCTAGCACACCAGCGCGGCGTTGCTGATGCAGCCGCTTGGGTGGAGGCGTACAATGAATCCTTTATTGATCACTGGAATTTTCATCCTATCAACATCGAAGAGCATTCCTACTGGCTTGCCCAGCCCACCTACCAGCCAGAGCTGGATTTGGTGGCGATCGCACCGAATGGGCAGATTGCGGCTTTTTGCTTCTGCCAGATCAACCACGAAGACAACCAGCAGCGCGGTTGCAAAGAAGGCGGCATCCACATTTTGGGAACACGGCGCGGCTTTCGCCGACTGGGGCTGGCACGGGCAATGCTGCTAACGGCAATGCACAAGCTCAAGGCAGCAGGCATGGATACAGCACGGCTCGGCGTGGATACAGAGAACCCCAATCAGGCACAGAGCCTTTATCAGTCGGCTGGGTTCTACCGAAAACATGCGAGTCTATCCTACGCCAAACTCTGCCAGGAAGTATAAGCGCGAGAGCAGTGCCGAACGCCAGATGGGGCAGATTCACTGCGTCCCATCTTTTCGCATTTTTACAAAAATAACTACGATCAATAACATGGGACAATCAGGGTTCTTACAGGATGATTCAGCGTTGCATCTTGAATGGGCTGACATGAGTGAAGATGAACTACGGCAATTAGTCAAGGAAGCCTGTAGCCATCCGCCGGGGAGTCCGGCGCGGCAGCGCAACCTCACAAAAGTGATTCGGTTCTGCGCGGGTAAGCTATGGCGAGACAGCACCCCTTACTACCAGGATGCACTTCAGCAAACCTGGGTCTATTTCTGCCAAAATGTCTGCGAAGCGACCACGGGCGATCGCTACAATCCCGATCGCAGCAGCGTTTCCACCTGGCTCAATTCTTACCTGCGGCGACGGCTACAAGATTTTTATATTGATGCCCAAAAGCAACAGGCAACGCGGGCAAGTGGATTGGCACGCAGTTCTCGATCGGGTGATGTGGGTGAAGTGGTTGACCCGATCGATACACTAGCCGCAGAACCAGACGTACCGCCAATTTTGCAAGACGTGAAGACTTGGGCAGAAGCAGATCCCACCGGCGAGCTGAGCAAAATTCACATTGAAGGACATCCGCAGGTCACTTGCCAGCTTTTGATTTTGCGGCGGCTGCCGCCCGAAACAGGCTGGAAGCAGCTTTCAGCCGAGCTGGGGCTGTCGGTTTCCACGCTCAGCAGCTTCTATCAACGACAATGTTTGCCGCGCTTGCGTAAATTTGGTGAATCGGAGGGATATTTATAAAGCGATAGGGTTTGAGTTTGTCAGCGGCATTTTAGGCAGCGTCCACGCCAAATTCAGCAGTCGCTCAAACCAGACTAAACAAGGATTGACCCGTTATGACCCGCAATAACCCTAACACCCACGCTCTGCCTCTGCCAATTACCCAGGTCACGCTGCAAGCCGCCGATCGCTTTGCTCGTCTGCAGCCTACCCCTCAAAAAGCTGCCCAAGTTCGGCTGAATACGATCGCTGTTGCCGTGGTGAATGATTATCTCCAGATGATGGGCATTGCCACAGATCTGAGGGCAAGTGATAGCTGGAACCCGGTGATGCAGCTCTGTGCAGATGTGGCGGATCTAGAAGTGACGGGTGCTGGCAGGCTAGAGTGTCGTCCGGTTCTTGCGGGTTCCGACTGCATAGTGCCGCCAGAAGTGTGGCAAGACCGGATCGGCTATGTGGTTGTGGCGATCGACGAAACTACCAGAGAAGCTAATTTGTTGGGCTTTGCTGAGCAAGCCGCTGAAACGCTGTCGCTTAGCCAGCTCCAGTCGCCTGAAGCACTGCTAGAGCAGTTAGCTCGGCAGCTGCATCCAGCGGCGATCGCGCAGGGTAGCGGGCTGGTGACCCACCTGCGCCAGTGGTTGCAGAACCAGGTAGAAGCAGGCTGGCAGAGCGTTGAATCGCTGCTGCAGCCGGCTGAATTTGCTTATGGCTTTCGGGGGGTTGGGACTGCTTCACCTGAGAACACCATTCGTCGTGCCAAGCTAATCGATCTGGCAATTCGCTTGCCCAATCCTGTGGCGCTCATTGTTGGGCTAGAGCCATCGATGCAGCCTTCCCAGCCGACGCATATCTGCCTGCAGGTGCATCCCACCCAGCAAGCTTATCTGCCTGCCAATCTGCGCCTGACGGTGCTGGATGGTGCAGGCAATCCTTTTTTGGAGGCTGAATCGCGTGGAGCGGACAACTATATTCAGCTTCAGTTCAGCGGGGTACCGGGCGAACAGTTTGTGGTGCAGGTGGCAATTGGCGATGCCTGTGTCGTGGAACAATTTGTGATTTAGTCGCTTCTTTGGGTTTGTTCTCGATCGTGGGTCGTCGGTGCTTCAATGTCCGACCCCAAGCCATTCTTTAAGAGTCGTGTTCATCTGAGTGAGAACAGCGGTGGGTAAGCTAGTCGTTCTGAAATTTGGTGAAGGCAGTGTGGCAAACGGCTTTCCCGTGACGCTCCAGATCGGCGAGGAGCAAAGTTCTTCTGCGCCCCAGGATGTATCTCAAGGATTCGTTTACCGTCCAGTTGCCGAAGTCAGCGGCAAACTACCCCCTGCCCCCGAACTGCTGCAATATTACCGCCACTGGCAATCCACCTACCGCAAATTGGGAAACCGCACCCGACTGGAAGCTCCCGTCACTCAAGTTACTAATGTTTCAGTCATCAGCGATTGCCAAAGTGCAGCGCTTGCCCTCAACGATCGCTTCAACCGCTGGCTGCGCTCCGAACCCTTCCGCGCCATCCGCGAGAAGTGGCTGGAGCAGCTTTCACCCACCGAGGCAATTCGTCTCATTCTGCAAACTGATGACTCGCTGGTGCAGCGCTTGCCTTGGCATTCTTGGGAGCTAGGCGATCGCTATACCTACTCTGAAGTTGCCCTCAGCCTGCCCACCTACGAACACATCCCGACGCCACCCCCCCAAAAAACCAAGCTGAAAATTCTGGCGCTCTTGGGGAACAGTCAGGGCATCGATGTGCAAGCCGATCGCCGTCTGCTCGAGCAGCTCCCCAACGCTGAGGTTTTCTTTCTAGTTGAACCGGCCCGTCAGCAGCTAACTGAGCAGCTCTGGGCACAGCCTTGGGATATTTTATTTTTTGCGGGACATAGTTCGAGCGGCGAGTGCGGGAGTGCGGCAGTGGGAAATCGACAGTGGTTGACGAATGACCCGCCCAGCGCCACAGAAGACCTGCAAGATCTTCCTCCTTCTGCACCGCTATCCTCTTTGCCTGCCGAAACCGGGCAGCTTTTCATCAACGCGACTGACAGCCTCACCATTAGCCAATTGCGCTACGGGCTGCGGAAAGCGGTGGAGCGGGGGTTAAAGCTAGCAATCTTCAACTCTTGTGATGGGTTGGGGCTGGCACGCAATCTGGCAGATTTGCAGATCCCGCAGATAATTGTGATGCGAGAGCCAGTGCCTGATCGGGTGGCTCAAGCCTTTCTGAAGGCATTTTTGGCGGCTTTTTCGGCGGGGGAGCCATTGTATCAAGCGGTGCGGCAGGCGCGCGAGCAGCTACAGGGATTGGAAGATCAGTTTCCTTGTGCTACTTGGCTGCCGATAATTTGCCAGAATCCGGCAGAGATGCCGCCAACTTGGGCGAGTTTGCTGGGGACAGAGCGGCAGCAAGTGCCAGCAGCTGCAGGATTGCCTGCGATCGGTCCTGCACGTCGGCGGCTGCGGCTGCGGCAAGTGAGGCGGGTGTTGGCGGCGAGTGTCTTAGTCACGGCGGCGGTTATGGGTGGGCGCTATGCTGGATGGCTGCAGTCTGCTGAACTACAAGCCTTTGACCATCTGATGAGCGTCCGTCCGGCTGAATCAGGCGATCCACGGATTTTGATCGTGACGCTGAACCAAGCAGAACGCGCTCAATATGGGCAAGACACCCCAAGCGGGCGAGTGTCTTTGTCCGATCGCTATCTCAACCAGCTTTTGACGCAGTTGAATCAATATCAGCCCAGAGCGATCGGGCTGGATCTGTATCGCGATTTTGCGGCAGCCCCAGAAATGTCTCAGCAATTCCGCCAAAATCCACTCTTGGTATCGGTTTGCAAAGCTCGCTTTTTGGGCAACGACAGCGTTGCCCCACCGCCAGATGCAGTAGGCGATCGGGTTGGCTTTAGCGATTTCTCAACCGACAGCGGCGATATACTGCGGCGACATTTGCTGGCAATGACCACTGACCTAATTGATGCAGATGCGCCCTGCACAGCGCAGCAGTCGTTTAATCTGCGGTTAGTGGTGCAATACCTGCAGGCTGAAGGCATTTCTCTCAGGGGTAGCCCAGATAGCCGTCTACAGTTTGGGCAAACGGGGCTGCCTCGCTTGCAGGCGCGCACCGGCGGCTACCAGCCTGCAGATGCGAAAGGCTACCAGCTGCTGTTGAACTACCGCGCCACCCCTAGCATCGCTACTCAAATTCCGCTGACTGAAGTGCTGTCTGGTCGCCTTAATCCCAGCGCTGTTAAAAATCGAGTTGTGCTGATCGGCAGAACGGACGACCCGAACGATCTCTGGGTGACGCCGATCGACTCTCAGATGCCCGGTGTGGTTGCCCATGCTCACATGATTAGCCAACTGCTGAGCGCTGTGCTGGATGAACGGGCGCTGCTGTGGGTTTGGTCGCCGTGGCAAGAGGCAATTTGGATTGGCGGCTGGACGCTAGCAGGGGCGCTGCTGGTGGAGATCTGGCGATCGCCTCTGCGCTTGGGCGTGGCTATTGCCTGCTTGAGTAGCCTGCTGTACGGTATCTGCTGGTTGGCGTTGATGCAATCTGGCTGGATTCCGCTAATTCCAGCATTGGCAGGGCTGTTCCTGGCTGCTGCCGCGGCTGTTTGGACACATAGCTCGGTTCGCTTCCCCCATCCCTGAGCCCACTTATAAATAGCCTGTAAATTAGCCTGTAAATAGTAAAGTTATGAAACCCTTTTCTCTAACCATTTCTTTAACTACTGCGATCGCCCTGACGTTTGTGGCGATCGCTGCTCCAACCCCAGCCCAAGACGCGCCGGGCACACGGCAACGGGGTGGTGCTAGCTATATCAAATTTGAGCCAACGGCACTGCCTAACGTCGATGCACCCGGTGGACGGCAGCGCGGCGGTGCCAGCCGGACGGGCAATTGTCCTTCTGTGCCGCAGCCGCTGACTGCCCTTGTGCCCTCCAGCAATAATTCTGTGTTAGGGCTCACAACTGCGGCACAGCCAACGCTGTGGTTTTATGTGCCTTATGTGCTGAATGTCGAGCATCCTGCTGAGTTTGTGCTGCTAGACGATCGCAATCGCTACATCTACCAAACGACGCTAGCAGATGCCCAAACTGAAGAGACAGGGATCGTTGGGATTGCGCTACCCGAAACGATCGCCCTAGAACCCAACAGGCTGTACCGTTGGGCGTTTACTGTTAATTGCGGTGCAGATAGCTCTGTGTTCACAGTGGGTGGTATTCAGCGAGTCACGCCCGATTCCGCTCTCAGCGCTCAAATTGAGCAAGCAACCGGATTCAATAAAGCCAATCTCTATGCTCAAAACGGTATCTGGTTTGATGCCCTGACTACGCTTGCAGAGCTGAAGCAGGAAAACCCAAGTGATGCAACGATCGCGGCTGCTTGGGAGAGTTTGCTGCAATCGGTGGCGCTAGAAGATGTGGCAAACCAGCCGTTTGTACCATAAATTCGTTGGTAGTGCTAAACAGTTAACGTGCTTGTGGGAGGGCGAACTACGTCCACCCTCCCACAAGCACGTTAATCGATCCGGTATCAAATCTAGCGTCTTGAGACAAACGATCGTCCTACCTGTAAGATAGAAAAGCCTTTTGGCACTACGGTTAGCCGTTTACAGTTAGCACTACTCATTGCCAATCTCCGCCTATGCACCGTCTTGCAGCGCTACCCGGCGGTTGGAACCCAGCCGCAGAGGGTGTTATTTTTGTCGAACAGCAGCCTGCGCCGATCGTCTTGATTACAGCTGCCGATACCGACATTCAAACCTTGGCGGCAGCTACCGCTCAGCTTCCAGAAGAGTTTCCAGCGCTGCGGGTGGTGAACTTGCTGCAGCTCCAGCAGCAGTTGACGATCGATACTTATGCAGAAGAGGTGTTGAGCCAAGCGCAGGTCATCATTGTGCGGGTAATTGGGGGACGATCATACTGGAGCTACGGCTTAGAAATCGTCGAAGAAACCGCAGAACGGACAGGTGCAACGCTGATCATTTTGCCCGGAGACGAACGACCTGACCCCAACTTAACCAGCCACTCAACGGCTTCTCTGGCAGCGGTGAATCAGGTCTGGCAATATTTCATTGAAGGCGGCGTGGAAAACTACAGCAATTTGCTAAAGTTCGTTTCTACGCAGTTCCTGGAGCAGCCTTATCCGTATGAGCTACCGCAGCCTATACCGCGCGTGGGAATTTATAAAGAAGCATTCATTTCCCCAAATCAGGCTGGCGTAGGGATTCTGTTTTACCGCGCTCACTATCTATCTGGAAATACAGCCGCGATCGAGGCGCTATGTCAGGCCTTAACGCAAAGAAATCTCACGCCTGTACCAATTTTTGTATCTTCGCTGCGAGAGCCGGATGTCCAAACGGAATTACTGAAATATTGCGATCGCGGTATCGAAGTTTTAATTAACACCACAAGTTTTTCGCTCGCCAGTCTGCAAACCGAGTCACCCCAAGTCGAACTCTGGGAAAAACTCAACGTCCCAGTCTTGCAGGCGATCTTTAGCGGTGGTACTCAAGCCCAATGGGAATCCAGCTTTCAAGGACTCACGCCCAAAGATATGGCGATGAACGTGGCGCTGCCTGAGGTAGACGGCAGAATCATCACCAGAGCTGTTTCATTCAAAGCAGTGCAGACTCAAAATTCTCAGCTTCAAACCGATGTGGTCGTTTATCAACCTGCTGCCGATCGCATAGAATTTGTGGCAGAGCTAGCGGCAAACTGGGTGAAGCTGCGCCAAACTGCCCCGGTCGATCGAAAAATCGCCCTCATTTTGGCAAACTACCCCTCGCGAGATGGGCGGCTAGCCAATGGGGTTGGTTTAGACACGCCGACGAGCTGCATCGAGATCCTGAAGGCACTGCAGCTAGCAGGCTACCAGGTGCAGGATATTCCCGCAACCGATCTAGAGCTAATCCAGCGGCTTACTGCTGGAACCACCAACGATCCGGAAGGGTGGATGCTACGAAATACTCGGCAGTCGCTGTCTTTAGAAGACTACCGCACCTATTTCAATCAATTGCCGATCGCAGTACAATCTGGCATCCAGAAACGTTGGGGAGTTCCAGAGGAAACTTTGGCATTTCCAATTGCTGGAATACAATTGGGTAATGTTTTCGTAGGAATACAGCCAGCGCGGGGATACGATCGAGATCCTGCTCTTAACTACCATGCACCTGATTTAGAGCCTCCCCATGCTTATATGGCGTTCTATCATTGGGTACGATCGCAGTTTGGCGCACAGGCGATCGTCCATGTTGGCAAGCATGGCAACTTAGAATGGCTGCCCGGCAAAAGTGTTGCCCTGTCAGAGAATTGCTATCCCGAAGCTGTTCTGGGGGCAATGCCGCACCTCTACCCGTTTATTGTGAATGATCCGGGAGAAGGATCGCAGGCAAAACGCCGCGCTCAAGCCGTAATCCTCGACCATCTCACGCCTCCCATGACTCGTGCAGAGCTATACGGCAATCTGCACCAGCTAGAAGGATTGATTGACGAATATTACGAAGCACAAACCCTAGATCCAGTTCGCCTGCCCCTGCTCCGCGATCGCCTCACCAAGTTAATCAGCACAGCCAATCTCCACCAGGATTTAGGGATCGGCGAAGTGCCGCTGGATGACACTACGCTAGCAAGCTTTCTCAAAACCGCTGATGGCTATCTCTGTGAGCTAAAAGAAGCTCAAATTCGAGATGGCTTACACATCCTGGGGCACTGTCCCCAAGGCAACCAGCTTCGCGATCTAATCGTCGCGATCGCCCGCAACCCCAGCCCGAACCGGTCGGGACTAACCCGTGCCCTTGCTCAAGATTGGCAGCTTGAGATAGACCCACTCACGGTCACCTTGAGCGATCCAGTTGAACTGGCAGCCTATCCCAAACTGAATCACTGTCGCATTGCTGGCGATGTTGTGGAAGCGATCGAGGAAAATGCCGCCGAGTTAGTTACTCAGTTGATCGAGCAGCAAGAATTTCCAGCGATCGGCGTAGCGACCCAGCGTGAGCTGGTTTGGATTCGCGATCGGCTTCTGCCAGCTCTGCAGCAAACCAATCAAGAGATTGTTCAATTACTACGTGGTCTGGATGGCAGCTATGTACCCAGTGGGGCATCGGGTGCGCCCACCCGGGGTAGACCAGAAGTGCTGCCCACAGGACGCAATTTCTACTCGGTAGATATTCGAGCGATCCCGACTGAAACCGCTTGGGATATTGGACGGAGAGCGGCTGAAGCACTCGTTGAACGATACACGCAGGAAAACGGCGAATATCCCAAGACGCTGGGCTTGTCGGTTTGGGGCACTTCCACCATGCGAACGGGTGGAGACGATATTGCAGAAGCGCTAGCTTTGCTGGGAGCCAAGCCCGTTTGGGATGGCGTTTCTCGGCGCGTCGTTGATTTTGAGATTCTGCCGCTTTCTATTTTGGGTCGTCCCCGAGTCGATGTGACACTACGGATCTCCGGGTTCTTTCGGGATGCATTTCCCAACCTCATTGATTTGTTTGACAGCGCCGTGACAGCCGTCGCCCAATTAGAAGAATCTGCCGATGAAAATCCCCTAGCAGCACAGGTCAAGCAGGAGCAGTCCGTTTGGCAAGCCCAAGGGCTGACGCCCGAGCAAGCCGAGGCGCGATCGCTCTACCGCATTTTTGGCTCTAAACCGAGCGCCTATGGAGCAGGTCTGCAAGGGTTGATCGACTCGCAAAACTGGACAGATGAAGCTGATCTGGCACAGGCTTACATTAACTGGAGCGCCTATGCCTACAGCCGCAAAGCCGAGGGCAAATCTGCCCCAGAAGCATTTCAGCAGCGGTTGCAAAGCCTGCAAATTGTCTTGCAAAACCAGGACAATCGAGAGCATGATCTGCTAGATTCTGACGATTATTACCAGTTTCAAGGTGGCTTAACCGCAGCGGTGCGATCGATCTCTGGCAAACAGCCCCACACCTACTTCGGCGACAACTCTCGCCCAGAGCAACCCAAAGTGCGCCAGCTCAGCGAGGAAATTACACGGGTCTACCGCTCCAGAGTGGTTAACCCTAAATGGATCGCTGGCGCAATGCGACACGGCTACAAAGGTGCATTTGAGCTGGCAGCAACGGTAGATTTCTTGTTTGCCTACGATGCGACGACGCACTGTGTGCAGGATTTCATGTATCAAGGCATTGCAGACGCTTATTTATTCGATCCAGCCGTTCAGGCTTTTATTGAGCAGAGCAACCCTTGGGCACTGCGAGACATGGCAGAACGGCTGCTAGAAGCGGAGCAGCGTGGACTTTGGCAACATGCTGCCCCTGAAACATTAGAAAATCTGCGAAGCTTGGTTCTAGAAGCAGAAGGGGTAATCGAAAGCCAGTCGCATCGTCCGCCAGATCAAATCCTATGAAGCGAGTTCTCATCCTGGGGGGAACAGGTGATGCTGCAGCTTTGGCAGCAAAAGCCACTCAGATCGCTGGTGTTGAAGTAGTTACTTCGTTGGCTGGTCGCACCGAAAAGCCCATTGCGCCGATCGGCCCAGTCCGAGTTGGTGGCTTTGGTGGAGCCGAAGGATTAGCAGATTACCTGCGCGATCGCTCCGTTAATCTGATGGTGGATGCCACTCATCCCTTTGCCGCGCAAATCTCCTGGAATGCGGCGGCGGCAGCAGCAGCAGCAAACATTCCGCATCTGATCCTGAACCGTCCTCCATGGCAGAAAACCCCAGACGATCGCTGGATCGAAGTCGAAAGCCATGCCGCGGCAGCAGCCGTACTCCCCAGCCTAGCCCAACGCGTTTTTCTGACGATCGGTCGGCAAGAGCTAGCCGCCTTTGCCCACCTTAAAAGCCTTTGGTTTCTGATGCGGATGATCGATCCCCCTGCGCCTGAGGCTGCCGTACCTCCGGGATTGCTGCTGCTTGAGCGAGGACCCTTTGCCTTAGAAGAGGAGCGATCGCTGCTGTTAAACCATCAAATCGGGGCGATCGTCAGCAAAAACAGCGGCGGCAGTGCCACCTACGCCAAGATCATCGCTGCCCGAGAGCTAGACATTCCCATCGTTATGGTGCAGCGTCCACCCTTGCCAGCAGCAGCGCAGGTCTCAACGGTTGAGGCAGCCGTGAGCTGGTTAGTGAGCCAGCTAGGGGAAGATGACTCCGCCTAAATCTTGCCTTTAGGAGGAGCGGCAAGTGAAACCCCCACTCCTCCAGAAAGGTGTTAACCCGGATAAGGCTATTTGCCGTTGGCGTTTAGCAGTTCTGCAATCACCCGCTGCTCATCAGGCGGGGATGCCACAACTGTTTGGCGCGTGTCAGTAATTAGCCAATCAAGCGCTGCCGCCTGCACATCGATCGATGCGCCCGTCTTATCAACGCAGTAGCGACCATAGACCAGCTTATCGACCAAACGGACACCTGCCCCTAATCGGGAATATTCAAAAATGACGCTGTTATCCACCGTGGCATTGCTGCAAATGTGGCAGCTAGGACCGATCATGGAAGGTCCAATGATTGTCGCACCGTCTTCAATGCGGGTCATTGCACCGATGTAAACAGGTCCTTCAATGTGAACCTTATCCCAATTGACCGCCACATTGAGCCCGGTATAGATGCCCGGAGCCACTTCACGTCCAGGAATCTGCACATTTTTTACCTTGCCGCGCAGCACATCGCGGATCGCCTGCCAGTAGTCTGGGACTTTGCCAATGTCAACCCATTCAAAATCCATGGGAATGGCATAGAAAGGCGCACCGATCTCGACAAGCTTCGGGAAAAGCTGACCGCCAATGTCATACTCTACTCCTGAAGGAATATAGTTGAATATCTCTGGCTCGAAGATATAAATGCCCGTACTGATATTGGTGCTAAGGGCTTCTTCTACTTTGGGCTTTTCCTGAAACGCCTTGATACGACCGTCCTCATCAGTGACTACAATCCCGTAGCTAGAAACTTCATCACGCGGCACAGATTTGGTGATGATCGTAGCAATCGATCCCTTCTCCCGGTGCTGCCGGACTGCCTCCGTTAAATCTAGATCAATTAGCGCATCGCCGCACAGTACGATAAACGTATCATCAAAGAACGGCGAAAAATCCTGAATCCGCCGCATTCCTCCCGCTGAGCCGAGCGCATTGCCCACCAGCTCACCGTCTACAATGCTGCCTTCAAACGAATAGGCAATCTGCACTCCAAACCGTTGACCATCACGGAAATAGTTCTCAATTTCATGTGCCAAGTGACTGACATTGACCATGATTTCCGTGAAGCCATGCTGCTTCAGGAGTTCCAGCAGAAACTCCATGACTGGCTTCTGCAAAATCTGAATCATGGGTTTGGGGGTGGTATAAGTGATGGGGCGAACACGAGTCCCCTTACCCGCTGCCAGAATCATGGCTTTCATAGACTTCTATCCCTCGTTTGTGGGCTATCTGTGTGGACTGGTGATTCTCGGAAGAGGCGTTGCACCCTCTCAGAAAATCAATTAACTCAAAACGGCTGCATCTGAAGTTTTCGTTTTTAGTGAAGCAGACTTCGCCTCTTCAAAAAAACTAGGACATCCCCGCACAACCGTTATCCGTACAGGGTGATCAAACATCTTTCCAGTTTTTCACACTCTCCAGCCTTTTCCAGGGTCAGTCTAGCAATTTTGCAGAATCTACACGGAGAAAAGTCAGGAGAGATGCAGCTTTAAACAGAGCCGATCGGTAAAATCAATCGCTCTAAGTCTGCCATCTGACTCGACCAAATCTACGATTTATGAAGTTTCATATTAAATTTATCAACAAATGTTCGTAAGCCAGTCGCCCTATTCGCAGCTTTAACTGTATTAATCCAGCATTAATCCAGCAGCGCCAAACTAATCCAGCAGCGCTAAGTCTTCTGGGGTCATTAGTGGCACTCCGGACCGTTCTGTGAGGCTACGGACTTGCAAATCTTGATAGAACTCCTCCTGATTTAGCTCCACTTTAGACTGTGCCGACAAGAACAGCAGCGCCCAAAATACTCCAACCCGATCGTGAATACTCGGCAAAATTGGCGAATCTGCCTGGGGAGACGAAGGCACAACACCGTTTTCAGCGTCTGCCCACATCTGCAGCAAAATTTCAAAATCAAGCCAGTCGCCTTCTTGCTCCAGCGCATCCCAATGCTCCAGCAAAAATTGCTCTAGGGCAGCCGCCACCTCTGAAAGGTTTTCTTGGTGAGCAAGCTGGGCGATCGCCTTCATCGCCTGACGCTGCGACTGGGGACGGGGGCGCTTCAACAGGACACGCCGTGGCTTGGGGTCTGCCATTGCTGCCGACATCAAATTAAGCTGAGCAATCAGCTCTTGCAGCGTCACCCGCCGGTTTTGGACAGGGGCAGCCGTAGCCCGGCGACGAATCCGGCGTTCTAGGTTGGGCGGCAACGAGGCAACCCCAAATTCTTCTGGCTCCAGCAGGGCTTCCTCTGGGGGGTTCTCTGGGGCTTCTAGCCGCGCCAAACTGTCTGCTTTTAGCAGCAGCAGCATCGAGGCATAGAGAAACGCCTGTCCAGATTGTGATAAATCTGCTTCATAGGGGGCACGCCCGGCTTCTAGACCAACTTCTGGACGGGCTTCTGGCTGGAGCTTGCTGAGAAAGCGATCGATCACCTCGATCACCTTGACATCCCACGGGTCGATCTCACCCCGCTCGGCAAGGTCAATCAGAAGGGCGATCGCGTTTTGAGCGAGAGAAAGCGTCATACAAGCCGTTTCACTATCGGGAGGCAAGACCTATCGGCTACTCACTCGGACAAAATAAACTGCCGCCAGCCCGATCAACAGCAGGAGCAAGAGGGGAACCCATAAACTCCAAGGATTGAGCGGATCAGTCAAGGCTGATGCGTTCATGGCAATCGAAACGAAGGAATAAACAGCCAGTGACAGTAAACAGCCAGAATGAAGCAGTTGATCGACAGAATCTACCGAATATTCCTATTGTACCGATCGACAAAACAACAGGACGGCAAAAATGCCTGACACTCGGTGACAGAAACGCCACTCTAAAATTGCACACCTACTCACTGATTTAGCTGGGTCCGCCTTTTAGGCTTGCCTTAAAGTGCGGCGGTTCACCATAGCTTGCAGTCGCTCTAAGGGATACTCTGCTGCAAAACTTTCCCACGATATTGCGTACCCAGTTGCATTGTAGACATATAAAACACCACCTACCGTGCGACTAGAAGTAATTAGATCGAGCGCTCTTGCCAGGTTGAGACATTGAGTAAGCTCATTGGGAGTTGTCATTTCGGTTTTGCTAGCCAGTGAAGGAATGATGATGTGAAAAAATAGAAACAGCACAGCTGAGCGAAGAGACTTCCGCTCAAAAAGAGCACTCCCTGAGATGAAGATGCAAGAACCCCAATGGCATCTGCTCCCGGACGAAAAGCCTCCGGTGCAGCAGAGCTGCCAGGCATAAACTCAAGGACAAAAACTTAGGGGGACTAGTAGCTCATTTCTAACTCTAAATTAACCAACTCTGGGCAGTTTGGCTGCTGTTTGCTAGAGAGACTTAGCAGACAGATACATTTCTTTATAAACAAGAGAGAATATTTGCCATTTTTGTTAAGTTTTGATACCAGTTGCAGCAATCCCTCGAATAAATTGCTGTTGAGCAAGCAAAAACAGCAGTACTACGGGCACAGTCGCAATCACCACTGCCGCCATCAGCAGCGACCAATCGTTCGTGAACTGCTCCTGAAACTCGGCAAGGGCAAGCTGTACTGTCCGCAGCTCCGGACGCGTGGTGAACACAAGCGGCTTAAATAAATCATTCCATTCGCCCACAAAAGTAAAGAGAAACAGTGTTACCAAAGCTGGGCGCACCAAGGGCAGCAGAATCAGCCGCAGCGTTTGTAGCGGAGTTGCGCCATCGATCGCCGCTGCTTCTTCTAGCTCAGCGGGAATCGAGCGAAACGCCTGTCGCATCAGGAAAATCCCAAAACCATTTGCCGCAGTTGGCAGAATCAGCGCTCCGTAGGTGTTGATCAAATGCCCCCACTTCAGCACCAGGAACACGGGAATCACCAAAATTTGAAAAGGAATCACCAACGTCGCCAACACCAGCAGCAACACCGTTTGTCGTCCGCGAAAGTGCAGCCGCGCTAAGGCATAACCTGCCAGCGCCGAACTTAAAAGCTGCAGGGCAGTCACGGCGATCGCCACCAGCGCTGAATTAAAAAAAGCCAGCAAAAAGCCGCCACGCTGCCACACTGTCTGATAGTTTTGCCAGTTCCAGCCAGAAGGAGCTAGAGAAGTGAGAAGCACAATCGCCAACGGCAGCAGCACAATTCCCACGCCCAGTAGCAGCAGCAGCAACAGCCCCCACATCCGCACTGTTGCCCTCATAGAATTCAATTTCACCACAAATCAGCCTTCCTAAACTGCTCATATGAGCTAGGCTATAGCTCAGACCACTCTACTGGACAATCTACTGGAATTGGGCATCTTTGCAGCCGTGTCTTGTAAAGGACTGCCTTAACCCAGTAGGGTGTACGGTAGGGGTTTAGATTCTGTGATTCTAAGCCCATATACTTTCGTCGATGGGAAATCGGCACATCTAAACCAGGAGACGACGGAGATGCAGCAGCTTGAAATCAGTCAAGACATTGATTTTCATAGCGAGACGTACAAAGATGCCTACAGCCGGATCAATGCGATCGTCATTGAAGGTGAGCAGGAAGCATTTGACAACTATCAGCGCCTAGCTGAACTGATCCCTAGCGAGAAAGATCAGCTTCTCAGCCTCGCTAAGATGGAGAATCGCCACAAGAAAGGGTTTCAGGCATGTGGCAAAAATCTTACTGTTACGCCAGACATGGAGTTTGCTCAGAAGTTTTTCGCAGACCTGCACGGCAATTTTCAAAAGGCGGCTGCAGAGGGCAATTTAGTCACCTGCCTGCTGATCCAGTCTTTGATTATTGAGTGCTTTGCGATCGCCGCTTACAACATTTACATTCCTGTGGCAGATGCCTTTGCCCGCAAGATCACCGAAGGCGTGGTTAAGGATGAGTACATGCACCTCAACTTTGGTGAAGAGTGGCTCAAGGCAAACTTTGAGGCATCTAAGGCTGAGCTAGAAGAAGCAAATAAACAGAATTTGCCGATCGTTTGGCGGATGCTGAACCAGGTAGCAGACGATGCCAACGTGCTAGGCATGGAAAAAGAAGCGCTAGTCGAGGATTTCATGATCAGCTACGGCGAAGCCCTGAGCAACATTGGCTTTACGACACGAGACATCATGCGGATGTCGGCTTACGGGCTGGCAGCTTAAGCGTAGAAGGATCGTAATTTGAGGCGGGAGGCAACAAGCCTCCCGCTTTTGCTTTGTATAGCGCCATAATGGTGCAATTTGAGCGGGGTGAGGAGAGTAGATGAACACCGAAACAGTCCAACTTGCCGTTAATGGCACGCTAATGCGCGGCTTAGCCCTAAATCCTAATCTGCTTAATGTTGGGGCAACTTTTATAAAAGAAGCAGCAACTGTGGCAGCATACCGCCTCTGGTCGATCCAGGATGTCCATCCAGCGATGCTGCGCGTGACAGATGGAGGGGCAGCGATCGCTTTAGAGGTTTGGGCGGTTCCGGCTGCAGGGCTGGCGCAGATATTGTTGAACGAGCCACCCGGACTTTGCATTGGCAAAGTGCAGCTTGACGATGGCGAGGAAGTGCTGGGCGTGTTGGGTGAGCCAATTCTGTGCGAGAACCAGCAGGAGATCACTCAGTTTGGCGGCTGGAGGGCTTATATTCAATCTCTGTCATAAAGGTTGCGGCAACCTGTCACGACAAAGCTGTCAATTTCAAAAGCTAAGCCAATCCAAAAGCTGAGCTAATCCAAAAGTTAAGCTAATTGATCAGCCCGGTGGGGTGGCAGTGACATCTGCACAGTTTTTGTTGTCATCACAGACAGTCACCTTGTAAGAGCCGTTCGATTGAGGCTCAAATAAAAGGTTATCTGGCGAGTAGGTGGGGCTGGTGGTATTAGTTTCAAGATCGATTGGATTGTAGCCCAGCAGAATTAAGCCACGCGGAGATGACCAGAGGCGCATTGTTTGCTGAACTTCATCTGCATCATTCGCGCTGCTATCGGACAGCTCTGTGACTATCACCTGCAATTGCCCTTGATTGCCCTGCATAGTCAGCGTCCCTTCGTGGCTGTTTCCGCCCACGACCCAATTTAGCTGCCAAGTACCATCGATCGAAGCAGTAGGTTCGCTGAGTGGTTCAGGAGAGCCAAATACATTGGTGGATTGTTCTTGCCCGTTGCCATTTGTAGCCGTAGGAGGGCTATCAAGGCTGCCCACCACCACAAATAACGCTATAAGTGCAGCATAAATTCCCCAAACTACACTGCCTGCGGTTGTCCAAGCCCGTTGATTTGCCTTGAATGCCTCAACGCTGCGCCACGAGCGGCTCCGCCATGCCCACTGGTTGCCCTTTGCACCCAGCAGGACTGCAATCACAATCCAGCTAATCCCACAGGTGAGAATGCTGCTCCAGGCGATCAACCCGATCCAGACACGGTTATTAATGCTCCACAGTCCGGGCAACAAAGCTGCACCCCAGTTCCAGCGATCGAGTTCTGGCGGCAGAGGATACCCCAGCTGATTGGGCGAGCTGTTGCCACCGCCAGACTGATCCGCCCAAGGATCAGCGGGTTGCCCCGAACCGGGTTGGCTACCAGGCTGGTTAATTAGAGGCGTGACAGCAGGCGGATTAGAAGCAGGCGGTTGGTACTGTATCGTTGGATTAACGGCTTGGACCGGCGGGTAGGGCGGTGTTGCGGACGGATTAGAGACAGGTGGCTGGTAGGAAATGAGCCGATTGGGGTCAGAAGGTGGCGTTGCAGCAGGAGAGGATGGCGATGAAGAAATAATGGTGGGCGGCACACTGCCTACTTCTGTTGGCGCACTGGGATCGGCAATCGGCGGCGTAGGTTTTGTTTCTATTGCCGTCAGCAAGGCATCTGCCGTGTGGTAGCGATCGCGTGGATGATACTGGATCGCTTTTTCCAAAACGCTGGCAAACTCAGCGCTAGCCTGAGGAGCGTATTTGCGCCAAACTACTTCCCCGGTTGCTGGATCTAGCTCTAGCTCATGGGGAAACTTGCCAGTCAGCAGGTAAATCATCGTTAGCCCTAAGCTATAGAGATCGCTGGAGTATAACGGTCTACCTGCTGCCTGCTCTGAAGGCATAAATCCGGGTGTGCCAATGACGATCGAGCTAACCGAGCCGCCCTGTGAGCTGATCACCGTACCCATTGTTTCCCGAACTGCACCGAAGTCAATCAGTACGGGTTTGCCGTCCCGCTGCCGCAAGATGATATTGTCGAGTTTGATAGCGCGGTGAACGATGCGCTTGCTATGAACATAGGACAGGACGGGCAAAATCTGCGTCAAAATCTGCTGTACTTCAGCTTCTGGCACAGTACCTTGTGTCCGTGCTTTCTCATGCAGCGTCATCCCCTCGATCCACTCCTGAATTAGATAGAAGTGATCGCCTTCTGAGAAGTAGGCATAGAGCTTTGGGATTTGGTTGCTCTCGTCACCCAATAGTTCTAAAGTGGCAGCTTCTCGCTGAAACCGCTCCTGCACCAGCTGATAAATCTGGGGGTTGTTGGCGATCGGCTTGAGTTGCTTGATCACACACTTGCGACGCGATGGCATCTGGAGATCTTCTGCAAGGTAGGTAGTCCCAAACCCGCCAGAGCCCAAAGTCTGCAACACTTGGTAGCGATTGCCTAAAAGGGTAAATGCCATAACGCCAGAGGAGAATGAACAAGGGGGACGAGCGGTTTTGCAGGAATTTCTAAAACGTAGGAACAAATGAAGCCCTGTAGCTTTCTACAAGCCTAACCTCTGCCACTCCGTGCTAAATTTCCTGCAGTTGGAATGGAAATTTGTTGGTCTTGCACGCCTTATACTCTGCGTAAATTCTGCAAGTTATGCGATTGCGATCTAATTTCCATTAGCGCTCGCAAGCAATCAGACAATTTAGAGAACATCTGAAAAGCAGCTTTTTAGACATTCTCTAAACGAACCTTTAAACGAACTTTGCCTTCTGCCGTGCTCCCTCTTACAGATCCAGCAGCCCCTTCTCTTTCTGCTTCGGATCAAAGCGGACTGCTAGCTTTGCGCCTCGTGCCTCCAGCGCTGCCACGACTTCTTCCTCGACTCGTCGCGCTGCCTTCTTCAACGTTTTGATTCTGCCCAAATCATCGCTGTCTGCATAGGCGCTTTGTTCTGCAGGCGTCATTCTGGCTTTGGCATCGATCGCCTGATTCCAGCCTGCCGACTCTGCCCCATTGCCTGCTGGCACAGCACCGTTCTCGGCGATCCAGCCGTCGCGCAAAGCTTCTAGCGCTGTGCGATTGGGACGATCGATCGTTTCTACTTTGACCCAGTAGCAGCGCTGCGGCTGCCGGACTAGGTGCTGCTTCAGGCTAAGAGAGACATCCCGTGAATAGCCGATATACTGTAACGTTTTATGTTGGTCAAAGATGGCATATGCTCCGGTTTTACCGTCAAAGCGATCGATGAGCTGCCCATCTTCGGTGAGATAGGGAAAGAAAGCGAGGTCAGCTAAAGCGGTCATAGCTTCAAGACAATGGGTTGGAAGTTTTGCGGTAGATCGCACAAAGGCGGCTGGGCTGAAAGATCTTCGCCTGAAACATGAAATTGGGCGGCACGTTGACAATGACGTGATCGGGCGAATCGTGATATTGTTCAAGCTCCACAGGCATTCCCTTGGTGGCGCTGGGCGTATAGGGAACAGGCTGAAATAGAAGCTCGGTGAACTCTATGCTAGTGCAGCCTGACTGGCGGCAAATTTGCGTCAAAAAGATTTCGCTGGTCAAAAGCTCAAACAGGGTTTGTTTGGCTTCGGGTGCCAGCGTGAAGCGATCGTCGTACTGATTAACGAGTTTGATTCGAGCCATCACCAAAAGAAGCTAAAAAGCTAAAAGAACAGCAGGGGCGAGGGAGTTGTCTCACCCCACTTGAGCACAAGCTAGACCGTGAGCACAAGCTAGACCGTGATCTACAGGAGAAACCCCAGACTCAACAGTAGCCCGCTCCAAAAATGCAGTGAAACCGCAATAAATTTGCAGTTGCTCACCTTCTCTGGTTTGTCATGGTTTTCCAACACATGCCGACAGAGCTTGACTGCAGGCGGCAAACTACCAAAGATCAGCAGGGTCCAAACCGGAAACAGGTGCAGCACCACGCCCAGCACCGTCAGCGCAAACAGGCTGCCGCATAGCCACGGCAGAAGCTGTGCACCTCGCAGCGTGCCCAGCCGGACGATCGGCGATCGCTTGCCTGCTGCCAGATCATCTTCTGACTGATGGAAGTGGGAGCAAAACAAAATCAAGCTAGTGCTGATACCTAAAATGATTGAAACGATCAGCGCTGTGATAGACCAGGCTTGAGTTTGGCTATAGTACGCTGCCGCAACCGCCAGAGGCCCAAAGCTAAAGAAGCAAAGAATTTCGCCCAAGCCTTGATATCCTAACCGAAAGGGTGGCGCTTGGTAGGCATAGCCCAAGGCGCAGCAAAGCAGAATTAACCCTAAAATTGTTGGGTCGTGCTGCCATAAGGCGATCGCCAGGATGCCGGTAATGCCTGATGCCAAGCAAGCGCTTCCCAACCAAAATATCAGCGATTTATTGCCAGTCAAGTTGACTACAGAATGGTGTTTGTTGCGATCAACTCCAGTTTCTGAGTCGAATAGATCGTTGTGCAAATTTTCCCATGCCAGGATCAGGATTGCAGAAACTAGAAAGGTGGAAAAAATCGTCCAGTGGATTGTTTGAGTCTCGGCATAGGCGATTGCCGTTCCCAAGACGATTGGCATGATTGCAACGCTATACATCGGTGGCTTAATGGCTGCCAGCCAAAGCTTGCGTTTTGCAGGGGGTTCAAGAGAGGAATTAAAAGCAGGGCTAGGATAATTAACTGAATTAATCGTCATTGGGTTTCCTTAAAACATTTCCCAAAGCCGTCAGGGATAGCATCTTTAGCCTGGTCATTCTTGGCTTTATCCATGAAGCGCTGCCGATGAAGCGCAGAGGCGGCTCATCAACAGAATTGATTACAGCACAGGATGCAACCCCCTAAGGACAAGTATTACAACTCAAGAATCTCAGCCCTCATTATACGGGGCAGACGAGACCTTCCGAGCGGGAAAAGCAAGCAGCGCAATGATCTGTTAAGTTTTTGCAACGGAAAGAAGCTATGCGTTGAAGCAGCAGTACTCGTTTGCCCTGATGTTTCTCGCTTATGGCTCAGTGAATGTGCTACTTGTAGTGAATCTATGATTTAGAAAAACGCTTTATCTAAGGACATTTTTGCCCTCAATGCTCTGTCAATCTCCTGGCGTTCAGCTCAACTCCTCGCAAGATTGTAAACAGTTATATCAATTCCTTGACTTTTGCCAGCGCAAATCGATTGCCGATCAAGAGATTAAGATCGCCAATATTACTCTGCAACTCGAAGCGGTTGATCCTCTTAGCGTGTTGCAGCAATGCGGTCAGCCAAACCAGCTACATTTTTATGCAGAGAAGCGCGAACAGGGTTGGTCAGTGGCGGCGATCGATGCCACACTCTGCTGCAACATCAGCGGTTCTCAGCGATTTATTGAATCGCAAAAGTTTATTCAAACCAGTCTCAATCAGCTGATCGTTAGCAGTACGATTAGTACTCCAGAGACAGCACCGCGCTTTTTCTGTAGTTTCACCTTCTTTGACGAAAATACTGATTCTCGATCGCAGTTCTCTCCTGCTACTGTAGTTCTGCCCAAGCTACAGATTATTCGTAATCACAATCGCAGTTTCATTTCAATCAATTTAAAGGTAGATGCAACCTCTAATTTAGAAGCACTCACCAAAACAGCTGAGCGGCAGATTAAACGCGT
Source organism: Phormidium tenue FACHB-886 (assembly GCF_014764505.1). GTDB lineage: Bacteria > Cyanobacteriota > Cyanobacteriia > Elainellales > Elainellaceae > FACHB-886. The sequence continues at coordinate 42,635 of NZ_JACXWX010000006.1, read as the reverse complement.
TCGATCGATCCGCTCCGATATACTGTCATTTCCTTACCCTATTCCCGATTTATTCAAGCAATGGAAAATTATTGACACCTATTCTTTTCCTAGTGCCGTTTCAGCAGCGCTTCGTCAAATTCAGCAGAAGCAATTCAATAAAGTTGTTTTAGCCCACGCCATTGATGTGATCTCACGGTTGCCGTTTCAGCCTGAGCGGTCATTGCACCATCTGCGACAGCGCTATCCTGACTGCTACGTGTTTTCGATCGGCAACGGCAAAGGGCAAAGTTTTATTGGGGCGAGCCCAGAGCGGCTGCTCAGTTTACAGGGGCAAAGGTTAATCACCGATGCGCTGGCAGGCTCGGCGCAGCGAGGCAGAACCGCAGCCGAAGATAAAAAACTGGCTCAGCAGCTGCTTGACAACGATAAAGAACAGCGCGAGCATCGCGTCGTACTAGATTTCATTGCTGAGACATTAACTGACTTTGGACTAGCGCCTCAATATGCGGCAGCTCCAACGCTACGGCAGCTCTCCAACATTCAGCATTTGCACACACCAATTCAAGCAGCTTTCCCAACCGATCGCCATCCCCTAGAAATTTTGGCAGCGCTGCATCCCACGCCTGCTGTTGCCGGAATGCCTAAAGCAATTGCTTGCGAACAGATTCACCAGTCGGAGCAGTTTGGGCGATCGCTGTATGCTGCACCCCTTGGCTGGGTAGATGCAACAGGCAACGCTGAATTTGTGGTGGGGATTCGATCGGCGCTGCTAGAAGGCAACCAAGCACGGCTTTACGCTGGTGCAGGCATTGTGGCGGGGTCTGATCCGATGAAGGAGATGGCAGAAGTGCGGCTAAAGCTACAAGCGCTGCTGCAGACGTTAGTTTAGGGATATTTCAGCCTAGTCAGTTTCTCAGGCAATTTCGTCAGAGAAGTTGTACCGCTGTAGGGCAAACGTAGTTTGCCTGCACTTGTGCGTGATTTGGGCAATCCCCCACGCTGTAGATAACCAGTGCGGGTACTATCCTGCTGCTGCAAATCTCTGACAATAGAAAGTAAGGCATGAGTGATTCATGCCGATTTTCTCTGCCGATTTTCTCTATGGAACGTCTGCCCCAGTAGGTTTCTGCAGCCGTGCAGAAGCAAAGCCAACATCAGGTTTTATCAGGTTAAGTCACTCTATCTGCATCTGCCCCCATGAAAAGGATTTTGATTCTGGCATCCAACCCCAAACGTGACCTTGCCCTCGATCAAGAGATTCGGGATTTAGAAGGAGTGGTCAAACGAGCGAAAAATCGAGACGATCTGGAGGTTAGGGTTGGCTCTGCTGTGCGTCCGGAAGATTTGCAAGAGCTGCTGCTCGATTGCGATCCGCAAATTGTGCATTTTTGCGGGCATGGCACCGGACAGCAGGGCTTGGTGTTGGAGAGTGCGGCAGGGCGAGAGCGATTGGTTAGCACAAGCGCCCTCTCTTCGCTGTTTGAGCTATTTAGTAGCAAAGTGGAATGTGTGTTGCTCAACGCCTGCTATTCTGAGGTGCAGGCAGCCGCCATTTGCCAGCACATCAACTATGTGGTGGGTATGAGCCAAGCAATTCGGGATGATGCGGCGATCGCCTTTGCTACTGGCTTTTATCGCGCCTTGGGCTATGCTCGATCGATTGAGGAAGCCTACCGCTTTGGCTGCAACGCCATCCAATTGGTCATTCCAACAACCATTCTCTCGCAATCTCCCACAGCAGCACAAACCCGCAGACTGCAGCCCGTCTCCCTTTCTCAAGCAGAGCAAGTCATCATCCCCGAACATTTGAAACCCGTCCTCAAACGGAGACAAACGCTGAACGCTCGCCTCGATCAGTTTGCAGCGCCAACCACCCAACCTACTAAACAGCCTGTTGCTGAACAAGTCGAAATCCAATGTGAGGTACAGAAAGCTTTAGAGCAAGAAGGAGCGCTGAAGCAATACCGCGATCGGGTGCGAGCCTTTTTAGCAGATCGCGTGTTGACCCCGGTAGAAGAATACCAGCTCAAGAAGCTGGCGCAGGAACTTCAGCTTTCTGAGATAGAAACTACTGCAATTCTTGAAGATGAGAAAAACAAAATCCGGCAGACGCAAGAGGACTATCGCCAAATCTTGATCCGCTATGTGCAGCAGGGCGCCTACCCGTTTAGTCAGCAAACCCTCACAGAACTCCAGCTCTTGCAGCAGGAGCTTGATTTGTCAGATGCAGAGGTTAACGAGATCAGCAAGCCGATCGTTGAGGCGCTGGTCGATCAGCAGCAAGCCACAAAAGCAGTAGCTTCCCCAACGCGTACCCCTACCGAACCTCACTCCACTGCACCACAAGCTGTCTACGCGGCTGCAACACCCACTGCACCAACCAAAAAAACCAAGACACTCGCGCTGATTGGAATTCCGATCGTAGGTGCATTGCTGTTAGCGCTTGGGTATCTCACCCGTTTACCGGAGCCTGTCTCCTCTGAAACTCCTGCCAGTTTGCCCCCTCAGTCTGAAAACTCTCCGCCTGTTGACAGCACTCCTCCTGCAGTGGAAGAACCTCCTGCAGAACAACCGCCGGAACAGCCGCCGGAACAACCGCCGGAGCAACCGACTGCCGCAGAATGGGAAAACCAGGGTCTTGAAAAGTTTTACAACGGAGACTACCAGGGAGCCGTTACTGCTTTCACAGAGGCGATCGCCCTCAGACCCAATGCTTCCCAGCCCTATTACCGACGTGGGCTGGCAAACTACTACACGGGTCAATACGATGCAGCCGTTCAAGATTACACTGAAGCGATCAACCAAAACCAGAACTGGGGCGCGCCTGGGCAGGGCTATTTCGGAATCGCCACTGCTTATTACTACCGAGGCTATGTTCGTTTCTCCTTGAAGCAATATCAAGAAGCTCTGCCTGACTTTGATGCCGCAATCGCGGCAAAGCCTGACTATGCTGAACCTCTCCACGCTCGCGGCGCTGTCTATGCCCAACTGGGCAGTATTCAAAACGCAATCGCAGATTATCAGCAGGCGATCGATCTCTACGCAAAGCAGGGGAATGCTCAAGGGCAACAAAAAGCATCCAGTGATCTCGCCCGAATCGAACCGACAGAGCAGCCTCCAGAGCAGCCCCAATCTCCTCCCACAGCCGCTCAGTAATTGAGGAAGATTTTTGTAGGGAGTGCTGGAGGGCTAGCCCTCACCTTGCCAAGCTGCCAGCCGTGTGGCGTAAGGGGTTTCGTGCAGATGGGCTTTTCCCACCGAACCAAATAGATGCAATTTTTCCAGGATGATCGCCTGCATTGCCGCGATCGCCTTCTCCATGACCTCCAGCAGATCTCTAGAATTGCCGCAAACTTCTGCCTCGATCGCCTGCATATAGGCTTGCCGCACTTCTGTATTGACGTTGAATTTACAGACGCCGAGCTGAATCGACTGGCTGATCATAGCCGCAGGCAAGCCCGATGCCCCGTGCAGCACCAGTGGAATATCAATCAACTGTCGAATTCGCTCCAAACGCGCAAAATCAAGCCGAGGCGGCTGCTTATATTCACCATGAACATTGCCGATTGTGACGGCAAGCGCATCAACCCGCGTCTGATGCACAAACGACAGCGCTTGGTCAGGATCTGTCATCTTGGCTTCTTTTTCAGCGATCGTCAGTCCGTCTTCGGTGCCGCTAATCCTGCCGATTTCAGCTTCTACAACCGCACCGTGACGGTGTGAAAGCGCCGTCATATCGCGCGTAAAGGTTAGGTTCTGCTCGTAGGGCAGGGGTGAACCATCTGCCATGATCGAGCGCACTCCCGCCTTCAGCGCTAACTGAATATCACCTGTTGCAGTGCTGTGGTCTAAATGAACTGCAACGGGAACTGCAGCCGCTTTGGCAGCTTCCAAGCACAGGGCTACCAGCGGCAGCTTGCCATACTTCAAGGCGCTAGGGTGAAGCTGCAGCATTGCTGGACTGTTGCTTGCTTCAGCCGCATTCACAACTGCTTTAACGCCCTCCAGGTTGTAGACATTAAATGCCCCAATGGCATAAACGTTGCGCCGTGCGGTTTCCAGCAGCTCTTGTGTCGAACTCAGCATGATGGGTTTATCTCTGTGCAGCTCATACCAAAACCATATCGTGGATGAGCCCTACCTCACGCTTGATAGGGCTGTTTTACAGTTCAGAACAAGAGAGAAGTTCAAGGTGTTGAACTTCTCTCTTGAATGAGCAGCAGATGTAAATTTTTTTACAAAAACAATTCTTACTTCGTTTTATATATAGATCTAAATCTCTAGCAATTTCATCTACCATAGATTCAATTCAATAGCTGACTTCGAACCTTTATCTCTTCGACCGTCAGCGTTTTTGTAGCTGTAATTGTCTAGAGCGCACCTACCCCTTTTCACACCTATAGCGCCCAACTCTAGAGCGCAGTAAGGAGTCTATGGATACCAAACTATTTGGCATGCCTGCCGAGCGAGGACGATGGCTATTCATCCCGCTGGGAATCGTAGTTTTGCTTTGTCTGGGAACCGCCTATTCTTGGAGTATTTTTGTTAAACCGATCGAAAAGTCGCTCAACGTGGGGGCAACTGAAAGCCTCCTTCCCTTCACCACGCTGCTTGTGGTGTTCTCAATACTGATGCCGATTACGGGCTTTTATATCGAGAGATTTGGTCCTAGAGTGGTAACCGCCGTTGGCGCAGTGATCATGGGCATTGGCTACACGGCTTCGGGTTTTGCGAACAGTATTCCGCTGCTGGTAATTACCTACGGCATCATTGCCGGAACGGGTGTCGGCATTACCTATGGTGTTCCACTTGCTGTTGCTGCCAGATGGTTTCCAGACAAACGAGGAATTGCCGTTGGCATGACTGTAATCGGGTTTGGGCTGTCACCGTTGGTCACGGCTCCCCTTGCCCGCAACCTAATTGCAGCCAATGGAATCAACGGCTGGCAGCCTACTTTAGCAACACTGGGCATTGCCTTTACGCTGATTATGCTGGCAATTGCCCTACTGCTAAAGTTCCCGCCCGCAGGTTGGCAGCCCCAGGGACAAGCAGCCCAGCAGCATCTTCACGGCATGTCAGCTGCCGATCGCCTGCCCCTGCTGCAAACACAAGCATTCTATGGGCTGTGGGTTTGCTTCATTATTGGCACTTTTGTAGGATTAGCAGCGATCGGTATTGCTAGCCCGGTTGCCCAAGAAATCGTTCAGCTCGATGCCGTTACTGCTGCTTGGACAGTGTCATTGTTTGCCATATTCAATGGCTTAGGTCGTCCGTTTTTTGGGTGGGTTGCCGATCGTCTAACGCCTCGAAATGCGGCAATTGCCTGCTATGTGCTGGTGATTATTGCTTCAATTTTGATGCTTAATGTCCGCGAGGGCAATGTTCTTTCATACTTAGTTGCGTTCTGTTTGATTGCCTTCTCGTTGGGTGGGTGGTTGGCAATTGCGCCCATTTCCACGTTGATTCTATTTCGCCCCATCGACTATGCCAAAAACTATGGGATTGTCTTCACTGCATTTGGGATGGGTGCGCTATTAGGAACTTTAACAGCAGGGCGGGTTAGAGATGTATTGGGCAGCTTTACTGCGTTCTTCTATATCACTGCTGCGCTGGCGATGGTAGGCATTGTAATCGCAGTCTTTACGCTCAAACGAAGTGCCAACATTACTGCTTCACCCCGGCTTGGATAAACGCAAGCTCAAGAAAACGTACGGCTTCTGGCATTGGTGCGTCCAAGTTTGCTGAGTCCAAGTTTGAGTCTATCAAAGCTGGTCGTTCTCTCGCCCCCGAAAGTCTCCACATTAGATTCTTTCGGGGGCATTCATTTTTACACTCAATCACGATTACTTCTATTGAAAATGGCTCACAGCTTAGTTTCTAATTAAGCGACTGTGATTTATTAATTTGAGAATTGCTGTAGAATTTTCAAGAGGGCTAGTTTATTCCCTGCTATTTATTTAGGTTAAGTGCCTGATCGCGCTTGGAATTAAAAACAATCACCAGTGCTCTTCGTCTGGAGGATTCTCATGGAGGTTTGGCTTAAGAGCAATTTGATTCTGATGTTGCTCACCGTCCCAATTGTTAGTTATCTAACCGTTAATTCCGTTGAACGGATCTCTTCTTTTGGGCTATACGGATTAGCGAAACCCTCCCTCATTACGTTTCAGAAGCGTGCCAACGATTTTACATACGAAGTGAAACTGCGGGCAGCCGCCGATAGCGCGATCGCTGAAGCGAATGTTGCAGCACCACAGTAAGCTTGTTTAAAGAATATGCCAACGCTGGTAATGCAGGATGAATGCTTGACACACAGCATTACTGCAGATATGACACTATGTGCTTAAATCAAAATTGTTTTTATGTAAGCGCGTAGCGCTATAACTGCAGATAAGCGTTGCATCGAAGCACTCCACTAGCTCAAGCGCTGCCGCAGTGCTGGGATCAAATAATGGCTAAGAGTTGCCGCATCAACGCCTAGTTCGGTACGCTCTTGGGCTGCCATCATTCCTGCCTGCGAGTGCCACCAAGCGGCGCTTTGCACCACCGCCTCAATTGCCGTTCCCCAACTGATACCCTGAGCCAACAGCCCTCCCGTCAACCCGGTCAAAATATCACCGCTGCCGCCCCGTGCTAGTGCTGGAGTGCTATCAGGATTGAGCCAGAGTTTTCCCTGAGGAGAAGCGATCGCCGTGCGTGCTCCCTTTAGCAGCACGATCGCCCCACTTTGGTGAGCGGCTTGCTGCACGGCTGCAAGAGGATCGTCTGAGCTAGAAAGCGCGGGGAATAGCCGTTTAAACTCGCCGAAGTGGGGGGTCAGCACCGTGGGAGCCTGCCGCTGAGCTAGGGTTGCTGTGGCGTTTTGTTCTGCCAAAATGTTCAACCCGTCTGCATCCAGCAACAGGGGGCGATCGCTCGCAAGTAGCTGTTGCACGACCGCTTGAGCATCAAGAGTGAGTCCACAGCCACAGGCAATCGCCTGATATTTTTGCAGCGTCACTGTGTCTGGGAGATGAGCGATCGCGCCAGCTTCAGTTTCGGGGCAACCCACCACAAGCGCATCGGGAAGCTGGCTAATCAGAAGCGGTTGGAGGGCTTGGGGAACAGCAACCGACAGCATCCCCACGCCGCTAGCCCGGGCAGCACTGGCAGCTAAGATTGCCGCTCCCATGTACTGCCGCGAACCACAAACCAGCAGCAGATGCCCTTGCTTATATTTGTGCGTAGAAGCAGGGCGGGGTAGAGGCAGAGCGGCGATCGCGCTGGCGGCGGTAATACGGTGAACTGCAGGCGTTCCCAACACTGCCTGCACATCGGCAAGCGGCAACCCAAAGTCAATCAGCTCAGCGCTGCCAATGAACGCCAGCGCCTGCTCCTGCAGAAACGCTAGCTTCCACAAGCCCAGACAGAGCGTATGAGTAGCCCGAATCGCAGTTCCCAAAGCAGCTCCAGTATCGGTATGCAGCCCGGAAGGAAGATCAATGCTGACGATCGGCACTGTTCCCTGATTGAGCTGATTCACTACCTCAGCCACTTCGCCTTCCAGCGATCGCGTTAGCCCATAGCCAAACAGCCCATCTATCAGCAAATCGCAGGATTGCAGTGCTTCGATCTGTTGCACAGTAGGAATGCCCAAACTTGCCGCATACTGAGCATGGCTAGCAGTCAGATCTTTGAGTTTGGAGAAGGGCTGGAAGAGCTGAACTAAACAGCCGCTTAAGTGGAGTTCTCGCGCTACGACTAGTGCATCGCCCCCGTTGTGCCCGGGTCCCACGAGAACCCCAACCCGATCGCCCGGTTTGAGAGAATAGCGCGATCGAACCTGTTGGACAATTAACCCTGCTACTTTTTCCATCAGGGCTGCGACAGGCATTCCAGCATCAAAAACTCGTTGCTCAATTTGACTCATTTGAGCAGCTGTGACGGCAAATTGCTCAAGTTGAGCTTGCCGACCGGCTAGGGGGTCGCGAGATGAATTCATTGCTCCACCCCTAAGACGGGACCGTATAGCGTATCCCGCTGCACTGCCACTCGCCCCAGCGACGCAATCGCTGCCTGCAACGTCTCCACTTCCATACAGGTTCCGCCGATCGCCCCTGCCATGGTGGTAATGTGTTCCTCCATTAGCGTGCCGCCTAAGTCGTTGCAGCCCCAGGTTAAAGCTTCAGTTGCGCCTGCCAATCCCAGTTTCACCCAGCTAGGCTGGTGGTTCGCAATCCAATTGCCTAGAAAGATGCGTGCCACTGCCATCAACAGCAGTGCATCTGCCAGCACTGGCTGATCTCGTCCCACCCGCCGCCGCAGGGGTTTCGGCGCTTCTTGCCCCACAAAGGGCAGCAAGATAAATTCTGTGAACCCGGTGTACCCAGCTTGTAGCGAGGCTTGCTGGAGCGATCGCAGCTGTCCCAAGTGCCGCATCTGCTGTTCGGGCGTTTCGATGTGTCCAGACATCATTGTGCTGGTGCTGGGCATTCCCAAACGGTGTACTGTGCCAACCACTTCTAGCCAGGTAGACGAGTCAATTTTCTCCGGGCAAATTATCCGCCGGATGCTATCCTCCAAAACCTCAGCGGCAGTCCCCGGCATCGAGCCCACGCCTGCCTCCTGCAGCGCCAAAATTACCTCGGCGTAGCTCAGCCCATCTTCTCTGGCTATAAACTGCACCTCCTGCGGCGAAAAGGCGTGCAAGTGGAGTTGCGGAAAAGCTTGCTTCAGCAATCGCACCAGCCCAACATAGAACGGCAACGATCGACCATCCAGTTTAGCTTCTAAGTTTAAGCCTCCCTGCATACAAATTTCTGTAGCGCCCCGCTGCACCGCATCAGCGGCTTTCTCCAGAATTACCGCTTCATCTAGCCAGTAGGCTCCTGCTTCGTCCGCATCCCGCCGAAACGCACAAAAGCTACAGTGCTGCTCGCAGATATTAGTGAAATTAATATTGCGATTAATGACATAAGTGACTGGATCGCCTGCCTGCTGCTGCCGGAGGCGATCGGCTGTGTCACGAATTGCAGCAATTGCGCCTGCATCGGTCTGTTGCAGCAGCAGCACGCCTTCTAGCTCTGAAATATCCTCTCCGGACAAAGCGCGACCCAAAACAGCATCAAGCGAAGGAGCAGTGATCAACATGAGAAATGATAAGAGAAATAGTTAAGAGACAGTCTCCATCCTCATTGTCACTGTTAAAAAGCGATCGCTCACTCTCATCAAAGAGATTTTTTGTAATAGGTGCCCGATGAAACAAGTCGCCTTATACTGTGGGAACTGTTGACGGTATAGAGTTGAGCGTGTAGAACGGTTGGGGACATCAATATGGATGAACCGTTTCATGTAAGTCAGCCGTTGAGTGAGTGTAGTAAGCAGCGTAACTGAGAGTGTGGCAGCGAGGAGAGCAGTATGGCAGCAGTAAAAAATTCGCGCCTACAGCGGCGACCAATTCAAGATCCGCTGAGAGGGCATATAAAAGAAGAACAAGAGGCTACCTCAGCACCTGCCCACCGGGCTGTTAGAAGAAGAGAACGGCCTCTGCATGCTGAATCGCGACCGATTCCGTTGCGTTCTGGCAAAATTTCCCAGCCTACGCCTTCCCAAGCTGACGTTGTTCAAGCCCTTCCTCGTCCGCAGGCGCCGCTGCCCTGGCTCAAGGCGTTAGTGTTGCTGCAGCGCACCTCATCCGTGTTGACCTTTGGGCTGGTCGTGGGTCTTTTGGTGGTTTACGGCTGGACAGTCTACACTCAGCAGCGCTGGGGGCAAGCCTTCAATCGCCTGGAAGCCCTACAAAAACAAGAGCGACAGCTGATGGCAGCCAACGAAGTTATCAAAAATCAAATGGCAGAACAGGCAGAAGTACCCGCTGTGGGGCTTGTCCTGCCCGAACCTGGCAATACTATTTTCCTGACCCCCGCTCCCCAACGTCCTCCTGTAGAGCCCGAAATCAACCTGCCACCGCCTCAGCCGATCCCTGCAAGACCTCTAGGCTACTAAGCTAACTAGGCTAATAGGTCTGTCAACATTCAGCTTTTATCTTTCGTTCCTTATTTCTCTTGCTGGCGATGGCTCTCTCTTTTCCCTCCTTCCGCTCTCCTCGCCCCCGTCGTTCCCGCACGACACGCCGATCGACCCGACGATCGCCATCCTCCTCACAGCCTCAAGGATTTACAGCGCGTCCGCCTGCTGAACGCTCGCCCCATCTGGCTGCTTCACACCGTCGCCGCTTGGCTCCACTTGCCCGCCCTGCTCTCGATCGCGCCCCAAAGTCTCGCTTGGCGATGGTGTGGGGAGTTTTGCTGGTGGGGATCCTGGGACTTGTGTTGAACCTCGCGCGGATTCAAATCATTCAAGCGCCAATGCTGCGCGAACGAGCAGAAGCACAGCATCGTGTCTTGTTTAACCCAGTCACACCCCGCCGCCCTATCATCGATCGCAATGGCGATGTCTTGGCGATCGATCGCCCGGTGTATACGCTGTATGCCCATCCCTACATGTTCAAAGAAACTAAGGAAGAGCTGGCAGCCCTGTTAGCACCCATGCTGAATCAGCCGGTAGAAACACTGCAGCAGCAGTTTAACTCGGCAGATAGCGGCATCCGGGTGCAAGAATCAATCCCAGAGGATTTGGCGAGCCGGATCGAGCGCTTGGCAAAAGATGGGTTAGATCTAGAACCTCACCAGCAGCGCCTTTATCCGCAGCAGGATCTGTTCGCCAACATCGTGGGCTATGTAAACCTCGATCGTCAAGGGCAAGCAGGGCTAGAGGCATCGCTAGAGAAAGAGCTACAGCAGCCGATCGAAGGAATGCAGCTCAATCGATCTGGAGATGGCTCTATTATCCCAGTCGGCTTGCCGCCCAACTTTCTAGAGTCGCAAAAGAACGATTTGCGACTGCAGTTGACGCTGGATAGCCGCCTGCAGCGGGCAACCCGGTTTGCGCTCAAGAAAATGATGAAGCACTACAGCGCTAAACGGGGTGCAGTAATTGTGATGAACGTCCAGGATGGCTCGATCGCTTCCCTCGTGTCAGAGCCATCTTACGATCCCAACAAATTCTATGAGGCAAATCTAGAGCGCCTGAAAGATTGGGTGATTGCAGATCTCTATGAACCCGGCTCTACGTTTAAACCGGTGAATGTGGCAATCGCGCTCGAATCTGGGGCAGTTCAGCCCGATAGCAGGGTATACGACGAAGGCGAACTGGTAGTTGATGGCTGGTCGATTTTCAACTCTGATTCTGATTCAGCAGGCGGCAGAGGAGATATCTCGATCTCAGAAGTGCTGCAATACTCCAGCAATGTGGGCATGGTGCATGTGATGCAGCAGCTTGATCCAGGGGTGTACTATGGCTGGCTGGAGCGTCTCGGCTTAGATGACCCAACTGGAATTGACTTGCCGGCGGAAACGGCAGGTCAGATGAAGAACTATCAGCAGTTTATTAAAACTGCGATCGAACCTGCCACGACTGCTTTTGGTCAAGGCTTTTCTTTAACGCCGATGAAGCTGATCCAGCTCCACAGCATGATTGCCAACGGCGGCAGGCTGGTAACGCCACATGTCGTTAAAGGCTTAGTGGATGCAGAGGGAAAGATGCACTGGCAGCCCCAAACTCCTTTGCCCAAGCCGCTCTTTTCTCCAAAAACTGCCCAAGCGGTTTTGGGCATGATGGAGCAGGTTGTAACGGACGGAACCGGCAAAGCGGCACAAATCAGCGGCTACCGGATCGCAGGCAAAACCGGAACTGCCCAAAAGGCTAGCCCTACCGGAGGCTATATTGATGGAGCCAAAATTACTAGCTTTGTGGGGATCCTACCCGTCGAAGCGCCTCGCTATGCAGTGCTGGCAGTGGTCGATGAGCCCCAAGGAGAGGATGCCTACGGCGGCACAGTGGCAGCACCCATCGTCAAATCAGTGCTAGAAACCTTAATCACGACCGAGCAAATTCAGCCCAGTGTGCCGGAAGCGCTGCCAGAACCGGAGCTGAGTCAACCGGAGCCTACCCAGTCAGATACCCAGTCAGAGTCCGACGAGCCGCAGGCAGAAGATTGGAGCGACCAACCCGATGACCACCAGCTTCCTGATGATTAGCTTTCTTACGTAGGCGCGTAGCGCTACATCTAAAGGATGTTTGGATAGAACCAAATTGTTGAGGGAGCCGCGCAGTGCGCGGCTCCCTCAACAATTTGGACTCTTGACTACTTTTGTTTCAGCTGCCAGCCTCGCTTCACTACCTGCCGAGCGCGAGCAATCACCAAAGCATCATCTTCAACATCTTCTGTCACCGTTGAACCTGCTGCGATCGTCACATCTGCTCCTACCGTCAGCGGCGCAACCAAAACGCTATTGGAGCCAGTCTTGGTACGATCGCCAATCACTGTAGGATGCTTCTTAACGCCGTCGTAGTTAGCAGTAATTGTACCGGCGCCCACATTGACGCGATTACCCACCGTCGCGTCGCCCAGATAAGACAGATGCGCTACATTGGTGCGATCGCCCAGCTTCGAGTTTTTCAGCTCCACAAAGTTGCCAACACGACAGCCCTCACCCACCTGCACCTGCCCCCGTAAGTGAGCATAGGGACCAATACGGTTGCCTGCCTGCACGGTGCTATCTTTCACTACCGAGTAAAGCACAGTGGTGTCTGCGCCGATCACACTATCTTCGATCAGGCTTCCTGGCCCAATGCGGCACCCGCTTGCGATCGACGTTGTGCCGCGCAGGTGCGTTTGTGGCTCGATTACCACATCTGGCTCAAGCTGGATAGTATCGTCAAGGGTGACGCTGTTGGGATCGATAATCGTTACACCTGCCCGCATCCAGTGTTCTTTCAGGCGAGTTTGTAAGATGTCATAAGCCGTAGAGAGCTGCTGACGATCGTTAATCCCCAATATCTCCTGATAGTCTTCCACATCCACCGCCATCACAGGCGATAGTAAACTCACCGTATCGGTCAGGTAATATTCTTGCTGGTCGTTGTTTGCCTGCAGATTAGGCAACACTTCCGCCAAGGCAGACCACTTAAAGCAGTAGATTCCAGCATTGACCCGGCGATTCTGCCGCTGGGCGCTGGTGCAGTCACGATCTTCTACAATTCGCGCCACGATATTCTGCCCATCACAAAATACTCGCCCATAGCCCTTTGGGTTAGGAAGCTGGGCCGTTAAGATCGTGGCGGCATTTTGGTGTTCCTGATGAGTTTTAAGCAACAGCTCCAGGGTTTGAGGACGCAGCAGCGGCACATCTCCATTTAGCACCAGCACATCTCCCTCAAAGCCCTGCAGGGATGGAATAATTTGCTGAACCGCGTGCCCCGTACCCAGTTGCTTAGATTGCTCCACAAATTCCACAGACGAATTTGTCAACGACTGCCGCACCCGCTCACCCTCATAGCCCACAATCACCAGCTGACGCGCAGGCTGCAGTCCGGCAGTACAGCCCAGCACCCGCTCCAACAGCGATCGCCCGCCCAAATCATGCAATACTTTCGGCAACCGAGACTTCATCCGGGTTCCCCGCCCCGCTGCCAGAATTGCTACTGCCAACATGCCTTGTCATCCACTCTTCCCAACGGAGTATAGCAGGGAGTGGGGTGGGTTTTCGGTGAGGGCAACGCATCATTGATTGTTTAAGCAGCCGCAGCCTGAGAGCAAACGAATGTCGCAAAGAGCTGCATCAACTCTGCGCTACGCCAGCCGCGATCGACCTCCTGAAACATGAGATCAAGCGATTCTTCAGCAGTAAAGGCGCGTTTGTAGGGGCGTTCGTGGGTGAGGGCATCGTGGATATCGATGAGCTGAAAGACTCGCGCCAAGAATGGAATATTCTCGCCCGCAAGACCATCAGGATAGCCAGAACCATCCCAACGCTCGTGATGATGGCGGATAATGGGCAGTACGCCTTGCATCGTTCGCAGGGGTTGGCAAATCTGCTCCCCAATAATGACGTGCTGCTGCATGATTTGCCATTCTTCCGGCGTCAGCTTGCCAGTCTTCAAGAGTACGTGATCGGGAATGCCGACTTTGCCGATGTCATGTAAATAGCTGCCCCACATCAGGTCGCGCACCTCCAGGCGGGAGAGCTTCAGATATTCGCCAAAGGCTCTGCTTTGGTTTACGAGCCGCTCGCAGTGGTCACCTGTATTAGGGTCGCGGCGCTCGATTGTTCGGGCGATCGAAAATAACACTTTGCTGGCGTGGTCTAAGTCTTCGTTTAGCCGCTTTTGTCGGATTAGGGACTTCACCCGCGCAGAAAGCTCTAGCTGGTCAAACGGCTTGGATAGAAAATCATCACCCCCAGCTTCGATACCCTTCAGCCGAGCGCGGCGATCGTTAAGGGCAGTCACAAAAACAACGGGTGTCAGGCGAGTCTGGTCGTCTTGCTTGAGACAGCGGCAAACTTCATACCCGTCCATTCCAGGCATCATGACGTCTAGCAAAATTAAATCGGGGTCAGAGAACGCTACGCAGTCTAATGCTGCCTGACCATTCTCAGCCTCTAAAACTTCATATCCCTCTACTGACAAGATAGCGACAGCAGTCATGCGGCTGGAGGGGTGATCATCTACTACAAGGATTTTGGGTCTTTCAGAATCGAGACAGTTCACGGGTTGCTCACTCTATAACCTTCAAAAGCATTTTCAAAAGCATCGAATTAAAAAGCTTTCTATTATTACGAACGATTGAAGCTTAACGGTTTCATCTAGTTTTTCTATAGATCTTTACAGATTTGTAAACGTCGCCTTGTTTAAACTTCAGTAGAGGCAAAAGGCTCCCGATACTTCTCTGCATTTGATCAGGCAAGCACTCCATTATGAGCAATTGATATAGGAGAGGAGATCAGGTGTTTTACGGAATCTTTTGGCATCCAAACTGTGAAGCCCCTTTGAAGCACCTTTAACTACTGACCCAACCATCACACTCGTTATCACTCATAGCTGTAACCTCTCCGCAACCCATTAACCGTCAAGCAGCATCCTGAGACGGTGCACCAACGCCTAATTAAACTATCGTAGAATTATTTTACATAATTTCCACTGAGCACTACTCCTACCCAAGAAGGTGGGAGCAATAGAGGAATCCCTACTCCTGCGGCTACGCCGCTACATCAAAAATTGCAACAGAAGCCAATGAACGATCGAACAGCAGCTCATGCAGGAGCTGAGCAATCTTTAGATCTGCCTTGGGTAGTCTCGGCTGCATGGTTACATCAACATCTAGAAGATCCACAGGTTGTTGCTGTGGACTGCCGCTTTGCTTTAGCAGACCCAAAGCTAGGACGACAACAGTATGAAGCCAGCCATATTCCGGGCGCATATCACCTCGATTTAAACCAAGATTTGTCGAGTCCGGTGGGGCGGCACGGCGGACGACATCCTTTGCCCGATCCAGCCGTTCTGGCGGAAAAGCTGACGGCGATCGGCGTTCGCTCTGGCGCACCAGCTACGCGAGTGATTGTGTACGATGACTCACGCTTATCGTTTGCGGCTCGCGCTTGGTGGCTATTGCGCTACCTGGGGCATGAAGCTGTGGCAGTGCTGGACGGCGGCTGGAGCGGTTGGGTGGCGGCTGGCTACCCTGTTACCTCAGCCCTGCCTGCTGTCCGATCGGGTAGCTTCATTCCTCAAGTTCAGTCCGGCTGGGCTGTAGACATTGCTACAGTCAAGTCGCGCAAAGCGTTGCCTCATGTAGCGCTTGTGGATTCGCGTGAGGCAGAACGCTATCGTGGCGAACGAGAGCCAATCGATCCGGTGGCAGGTCACATTCCCGGTGCGGTCAATTACCCATGGCAGGATGTGACGGATGAGCAGGGCTATTTGCGCTCCCCTGCACAACAGCAGATACGTTGGGAAACCCTAACTCCAACGGCATCAGCCACAGCCCCAGAAGAAATATTGGTCTACTGCGGCTCTGGGGTCACGGCTTGCGTTAATTTGCTGTCGCTTGAGCTGGCAGGAATTCGCACGGGTAAGCTCTATGCTGGAAGCTGGAGCGATTGGTGTTCATATCTTTAAGGACGCAGCAGTCAAATTGAAGCACCTTTCTATAGAAAGTTTATAATCTTATAATCTTTACCTCAAAAAGCCGTCTATGTGGATGGGCGACTTAAGTTCGTTATTCGATCGTTGCCATCGGTGTTTTCCTACACTTCCTGTTAGCTGCCCTTTTATAAAAAATGAAGTCAAATATGGCTCTATGTAAAGCATTATTCGTCTTATCACAGCTCGCTTGCAGGAGGGTGAAGCCTGGGTCTGGCTCTTAACTAACGCGTCCCAAATCAGATCAACTGCTCAAACGATCGGCTAAAGTATACGGGCTGGGATCACCCAGGCTCTATGGAGATCGAGAGGTCGTCTATCTTAAAGTAGGCAGGCGGGCTTTGCTGAATGCAAGATTATTGGGACAGTTTCGCTAAGCTTTTTCGCTAGGCTCTAAAGCTATCCCCCTGTCAATTTCGGCTATCTGCAAATCAGACTATTTTTAACTTCTACCCTATCAAGAACTGCACCCGCCGAACGTTCGTGACAACGAATTGTTTCTTAGGAGTAAATCGTCAATCTTGAATCATTTAATTGAACTTCCTGCTAAAAATTCTAGGTCTAAAGCGTTTATGTCTTTCTCCTCAATGAACCGTCTTTCTATTTTTGTGGACGGGAACAATATGTTCTACGCTCAACAAAAGAATGGCTGGTTCTTTGATCCGCGCAGAGTTCTAGAGTATTTCACTAGCGATCCAGATGTGACGCTGATTAATGCTTTCTGGTACACCGGCTTGAAAGATCAGCAGGATCAGCGTGGCTTCCGAGATGCCTTAATTAGCCTGGGATATACAGTCCGCACCAAGGTCTTGAAGGAATATTACGATGATTCATCGGGACGAATTTCTCAAAAAGCTAATCTCGATATTGAAATTGTCGTAGATATGTTTAACACGGTCGATCAGTACGATCGGGTCATTCTCTTTAGCGGCGACGGTGATTTTGAACGGGCGATCGAAATGCTGCGTTCAAAAAGTACCCATA
Source organism: Phormidium tenue FACHB-886 (assembly GCF_014764505.1). Taxonomy (GTDB): domain Bacteria; phylum Cyanobacteriota; class Cyanobacteriia; order Elainellales; family Elainellaceae; genus FACHB-886. The sequence goes on along the minus strand of NZ_JACXWX010000006.1, from coordinate 25,649 downwards.
TTACAGTGGTTTCTACCGAAGGCATGATTGCGCGCGAGCTACGGAATGTCACAGATCGATATATTGACCTGAATGACATCCGAGAACACATTGAAAAAAGCGATGGCTTATAACTCACCTGCTCACTCCTCTGCTCCAATCCGAGTTGCTGTCGTGGGAGATGTCCACGATGCCTGGGATAGCGATGACGCTTTTGCTCTCAAGCAGTTGGGCATTGATCTAGTGCTGCTGGTGGGTGACTTCGGCAATGAATCGATCGAGGTGGTGCGCTCGATCGCCAGCCTTGACCTGCCAAAAGCCGTAATCTTTGGCAACCACGATGCTTGGTATACGGCGACCGACTGGGGACGAAAGCTGCGCTCGGTCGTTTCTGCTGAAGATGGGGTTCAGAAGCAGCTTGATTTGGTAGGGGATGCCCATGTGGGCTATAGTAAGCTGGATTTTCCGGCTTTGGGGCTAAGCGTGGTTGGGGCGCGTCCGTTTAGCTGGGGTGGGTCGGCGTGGAAGCATGAGCAGTTCTATCAGTCCCGCTTTGGGGTGAACAGCTTCGCTGAATCTACAGCCAAAATCATGCAGGCAGTGCAGCAAACCACCTACGATACGGTGATTTTCATCGGGCACTGTGGACCTACCGGGCTGGGCGAGGAACCAGAAGCCCCCTGCGGCAAAGACTGGAAGCCAATTGGCGGTGACCATGGCGATCCAGATTTTGCTGAGGCGATCGCCCAAACTCGCACCTTAGGCAAAAGTATTCCACTGGTCGCCTTTGGGCACATGCACCATAGTTTGCGCCATACCAAAGAGCAGCTCCGCAAGATGGTAGAGGCGCAAGACGGCACAGTTTACCTTAATGCTGCCAGCGTTCCGCGAATTATCGATACCCGCATTGGCAAAATCCGCAACTTCTCGCTGGTGACGCTGCAGGATGGTGCTGTGACAAAGGCTTCACTGGCTTGGGTGAATCCAAACTTTGAGATTGAGGCAGAGACCCTGCTGTATGAGCAACCTGCTTCCAGAGTAGAAATCAACAACAGTCGGGTTTAGAGCAAAGCGGTAGCAGGCTGGCGAATGAACAGACCTCAGACCCACCCTACCGAAGTGATATCTTTAGCTGAGTCGCATATCGCTTAACAGCAACGCGATCAGCACACCACTTACAAAGCCGAACAAATGCCCATCCCAAGCGGTTCTGGGATTTGACATTGGCAGCAAACTAGACGCAGCCTCAACGGTTCTGCCTTTGTAGTCGTAGGTGTACCCTGTAATAAACTTGCCGTAAAACACCATCGAGAGGATCGCTAGCAGCAGCGCAATTCCACTCCCTGCCACTAAGCCATAGACAAACAAAAACCCCATATAGCCGCTAATCACACCGCTTGCACCTACATAGGGTCCCTTCTTAACGCCCAATAGCCACGTCAGTAAGCCACCTAATAACGCCGCGCCGATCGTGACTACATAAAAAATGTGGATTCCCTGCAGCAGAATGAACCAGGCAAGCGGCAGAAAAAAAGAAGTGTTTCCGGTTAGGTGTCTCGCGCCGCTATGCAGAAACGGACAGAACAGAATGCCGACAAGTCCCCAAAGATTACGCGGGCGCAGCCCAAATGCTCTGTTGAGCCAACCGTTGATGTTGATGGCATGAACTAGCCAGACGATCGCCGTTAGTCCCAGCAGTACCCTGGCATGAGCAGAAAAGTTCAGCAAATCCGCATTGGCTGAAGTCATAGATTTATCGCTGAAATCTTAAGCAGTTGAAAACTTATAAAGATTCTAAAGCAGTGGCTTAATGTATTTAATCAAATCCTCCTCAAAGCCAAGCTGTCTGTAGAGCGATCGCGCCCGCTCGTTTTGGGGAAATGCATTCAACGTCAACAGCCGATAGCCTTGCTGCCGTGCCCAAGCTTCACCTGCGTGCATTAAGGCTCGCCCAACGCCTTGTCCTTCTGCCGCAGCAATTACAGCCAGATCTGAAATATAGCCGCAGGGTTCTTGAGTAAACAAATCCGTGACAGTACCGAGGGATATAAAGCCGAGCCGATTGCCCTGCCAGTCTTCAGCAATAAAGATGGCTCGATCGGCAGGCAGAGCGGCTAGCGTTTCCTCCAGATCTTGGGCAATTGTCCCTGTCACCTGCTCCAGAGTTCGCCAACGCGGAGCTGTGCGCTCGACAAAGCGAGGCACCAAGTCCAGAATGAAGGCTCGGTCGTTAACTACTGCCGATCGCATTACAAAATTGCCTGCCATTATCTAAGGGTTCCATTACAAATTCATGGGCATAGAGTAGCGCGATCGCTGCTTGATCCGTGCCATCTGACGATAGGATGAAAGCTTAAGTGAGTATTAAATCCTGGCTGCACTAAGCTTGCGTACCCTTCACCCAGGCTCAGCTTGATGTGAGACGCTTGTTGCCCGTACTGAATTTTTTGAAGAGGTGTCTGACCCCATGACTGCTGTTACTCCCGCTCCTGCTTTTTGCGAAGGCATCCAGTATTTTGGCGCAGTTCCGCCAGGATTTGACACCTATGGCAAAACACCCGCAATCGCACCGGGCAACAAGGCGATCGCTAATCCCAAGGATGCAAGCGCTGCTTACCAAACGATGCTTTATGCCGATGCCCTGCGCTACCTGACGCTGCAGATTACTGCCAGCAAAGCATCTGGGCATCCGGGCGGCTTTGCTAGCCAAGCCGAGGCTTACGCAGCACTCGTCATGCTGGGACACAAAAACATCCTCACCGAAGTGGGGCACCATGCGCCCGGATTCTACAGCGCCATGTTTTTGGATCGATCGCTAGAGGCGATGGGCATCAAAACGGTGCAGGAGTTGCGCGATCGCTTCCGCGAAAAGCACGGCTTACTAGGACACCTCTCTGGCTATATTCCCGGCATTTTGGCTCCGGCAGGTCCTTTGGGGCAGGGGCAGCACTTTGCAATGGCAGCAGCTTGGCTGCATCGGGACACCCTGTTTCCCTTCACGTTGGGCGATGGTGGGATGGGTGAACCCTACCCCATGAGCAGCATGATCCACTTCCACACTGCCTTTCCCAATGTGACCAACTTCCTGCCCGTGCTGGTTTGGAACGGCTACTCGCAAGAGCATCACAGCATGGTGTCGCTTCAGTCGAATCAGGGCATGGTCGACTACTGGCGAGGCAACGGCTTTGAGGAAGTGATTCTAGTCGATGCCAAAGACTTCGATGACCAGCAGCAGCCCGGAGCCTATATAGACAGCACCATCTTCTCACCCGAACAGCGGTTAGCGTTTACTCAAGCAGTGCTAACGGGGGTAGATCAGGCAGCGCGATCGGCTTTGGGCGGCAAGCTGACGGTGTTCATTATTAAGCAGCTTAAGGGGGCAGGCGTTCACGCACGGGGCGCAAAATCGCACAACCTGTATGCCCATCACACGCTAGATAATCCTGACATTGTGGCAGGCTTAAAAGCCCGCGCCGTACCGCCAGAGGTGTGGGAGCTAGTGCGAACCAACTGCGAGCGAGCAGGCGGCGGTTCGGCGAGCCAAGTTGCCGTCACAGAGACGGAGCTACCGCTGCCAGAGTTGGGCGATCTACCGCTAGAAGAGTATGCAGTCGGCGGCGATCCTAAAGTTTCGACCACGGCAATGGGGCGGCTAGTAGCGTATGTAGGACAGCAAGACCCCAAATACCTGGTCACTAATGCCGACGGCAACGAAGCTTCTGGAATTGCCAATATCAACCAAGGTTTAAAGATTATCCACCCCACAGAAGACCCGCTCTACAACCAAAGCCCGCAGGGGCAGGTGTATGAGCCGCTGAGCGAAGACGCTTGTGCTGGGTTGGCAGTGGGTCTAGCGCTGATGGGATCGCGCAGCCTCTGGTGTTCGTATGAATCGTTTGCGATTAACGGTTTACCGATTTGGCAAACCGTGACGCAGGCAATGGCAGAACTACGCCGCCAAACGCCTGCCACAATTTGCCTCTTTACAGCAGGCGCACTAGAGCAGGGGCGCAACGGCTGGACGCACCAACGCCCAGAGATCGAGGCATACTTCGCGGCGATGATGCGAAACGGCAATGTCTTCCCGTTATTCCCGCCTGATGCCAACAGCACCCAAGCCTGCTATGAGTGGGGACTAGCGAACCACAACAAGGGCGTGGTGATTACTGCCAGTAAGTCACCCCTGCCAATCCGCACTACATTGGCGCAGGCGCGGCAGTCCTTACAAGACGGTGCGATCGCCCTTCATGAGTCTTCTGGCAGCAAAATGATCGTCTTTGCCGTAGTGGGCGATATGACCCTGATGCCAGTTTACGAAGCTGCCAGCCAGCTAGAAGCGCAAGGGCTGGGAGTGCGAATTGTTTCGGTGGTCAACCCCCGTCGCCTTTACCGTGCTTCGGATGTGGCAGCTGAAACATCTGCTGCGCCAGATTCCCACTTCCTGGACGATGCCGGATTTGATCGCCTATTTGGGGGAGATGCCCTGATCGGCGTGACGGGAGGAGCCAGCGGCATGTTAGAGCCGATCATGCTTCGCAGCAGCGCTAAGCGAGACACGATCGCCTGGAAACGCGGCGAAACGACTGCCAGCGCAGGTGAGCTGATGGCATTTAACGGTATCACAGCAGATCGTTTGGCGGAACGGGCGATCGCACTAGCTCAATAAAGCCGGAAGGGGGTGTACGTCACCCCCTTTCAGCTTCTCAGTGCATGAAGTTCTCGATCTCTTGGGTCAGGTGATCGATCAGGTTTTCGCTATTCACGCCGGCTGCCTGCGCTTCTGATTCGATGCGCTGCACTGTTTCTGGCGGCAATCCCAACAGTTGAACCAGCTTCTGGTAAGCGGCGGCTTCCTCAGTATTGATTTTGGCTTCTTCGGGAGTGCGCGAACTACAGACGATCACTTCATAGCCGAACCGCAGCACCAGCTCTTTTTCATCCGCGCCTTGCAGCTTGGGCGCGATTTCTTCGATCGGGATGTTTTGCATCATGTAATCTTGTAGCTCTTGACGCAAATGCTGCTGTTGCGCTGCGTCTTTGGTAAAGATACCGCTGAAGCGATCGAGCATGATATCAACTTCTTCTGTCGCCAAATCACCATCTGCCCAAGCCATGGCAGTCACCAGTCGCAGCAAATTCATTTGGCGCGGTGTAATTGAGGGAGGAGGAGGGATTTGAACCATAGTGCTATCTCCGAGACGATCTCTTTGTGATTTGAGTCCCAATGGTGGGGAGTGTCTCTGATGTTGGGGTGGGATGATGGAGGTGGGCTGCGCCTATGCATCCAACACCAAACCGTCAAACGACACTCATCCCCGCAATGCGATCACCGTATCACGGGAACCCTCAAATCCCGATCCCACTTAAGGTTCTTATTTGGAAGTAGTAACAGTCTGTTACGCAAGCATTCTAGGATACAGCTCACATGCGGTGTCCTATCCGCGCCGCTACCGAACGTCATCAGTACCAAACGCCATCAGTGAAACTTGGGATACAGCATTGTCTGGACTGGCTCTCCCCCTTGCAGATGTCGATCGACCACAGCAGGAACTTCTTGCGGATTGACCCGGTTATACCAAGTTTGCTCCGGCAGGATCACAACCATCGGACCATTGCCACACTGCCCCAAACAGCCGCTTTCGCAGACTTGAACTTCGGGTAAGGGGTGCGATCGAAAGGCTGCCAGTACTTTGGCAGCGCCGCCCTTGCGGCAGGCTTTGCTTTGACAAATCAGAACAGTTCTAGACGTAGGACAAGCCTTACAGCGCTACCCTCTTATTCTGACTCAGGCGACAGCCCTTTAGCTGCCAGCCACTCTGGGTTAAACAACCGCGACTGATAGCGAGCGCCACCGTCACACAGCACCGTGACGATCGTATGACCGGGACCCAGCTGTTTGGCGAGCGCCACAGCAGCCCCCACGTTAATTCCCACTGAGCCACCCATAAACAGCCCATCTTTTTTGAGAAGCTGATACACGACTCGAATTGCTTCTGGATCGTGGACTTGAATCGCATCGTCGATCGGCACTCCTTCCATATTGGCCGTGACGCGACTGTTGCCGATACCCTCGGTAATGGAACTGCCCTCCATATGGATTTCACCAGTTTTGGCATAGCTATAGAGCGCGCTGCCCATCGGGTCTGCCAAAACGCAGCGGATGTCAGGATTCTTCTCTTTGAGGCAAAGCGCTACCCCCGCATAGGTTCCACCGGTACCTGTAGCAGCCACCCAGGCGTCTATTTTGCCCTCGGTTTGGTTCCAGATTTCCTCACCCGTCGTCTCGTAATGAGCGTGACGATTTGCCAAATTATCAAACTGGTTTGCCCAGATCGCGTTGTCCAGCTCGGCAGCCACCCTACCCGACAGCCGCACGTAGTTGTTGGGGTCTTTGTACGGCACAGCAGGCACAGTTCGAACTTCTGCCCCTAACGTCCGCAGCAGGTCAATTTTTTCTTGAGACTGCGTATCGGGGATGATAATCAGGCATTTGTAGCCTTTGGCATTGCAGATATGCGCCAGCCCAATGCCCGTATTGCCCGCTGTGCCTTCTACCACCGTGCCGCCTGGTTTCAGCAAGCCTTTTTCTTCGGCTTCCTGGATAATGTATAGCGCTGCCCGGTCTTTCACAGAGCCACCCGGATTGAGAAATTCTGCTTTGCCGAGGATGTTGCATCCAGTTTCTTCGCTAAAGCTATTCAGCCGAATCAGCGGCGTGTTGCCTACTGCGCCGACAAAGCCACCTTTGATATCTGCCATCGTTTATCCTCGATCTGCGTGAACGCTCTTCTCGATTTTAAAACGTTGACTGAAGCAGTTTTTAGAAAGCTAACCATTTACCCCTTGAAATGCTCTGAGAATTTCTTCGTCTGGCACTCAGTTGCTTCAAGGCAGCGAATTCAGCTGTAAAAGAAAGGAATAAAATAACGGCTGGCAAGTTTAGGAAGATAGATGTCATGGTACAAATCAAGATTTACGGATTGAGAGAACATCTCGACCCCATCAAGCCGCTGCTCTCAGATGTAATCCACGTTTGCGTCATGGAAGCTTTTCAGTATCCAGCAGACAAGCGCTTTCACCGGTTCTTTCCGCTCGATCGCGCCGATTTCTTCTATCCAGCCGGACGCAGCGATCGCTACACTATCTTGGAGTTTAGCCTCATAGAAGGGCGCAGCGTTGCGGCTAAGAAGCAGCTGATGCGGCTATTGTTCGATCGCCTCCAGCAGGAGTTTGGCATCCCACCCGCAGATCTGGAGATGACATTTTTTGAGAATCCTCAGCATAACTGGGGCTTTCGGGGCTTACCAGGCGATGAACACCAGTTAAATTACAAAGTAGAGGTTTAAGGCAGCTCAGCGGCGCTTTGCGGGAATGCCGCTCACCTTCAGCAGATCGCTGATCGTCGAGCAGTAGTTCGTCATGCCAAAGCTCTCTGGGCTGATCGGATGCTCATAAGTGAAGTGGCGATAGTCGAGGCAAAAGCGATCCCACTCTGCCATTTGAATCCGAAACAGCTTGATAAACACATCTGCTAGCTGCATCGAGAGTGAAATTTGGAAGTAAATACGCTCGTTGAGATAAGTACAAACTTCTGCAACGGCTTGATTTGCCGTTAGCGCTGGGTTGCCCAACACCAGCTCATGCGGCTCGTCAGGCTGGATGGGATGATCGATCAGGTAGACTACCACCTGAGCAATATCCTGGGCGTGCAGAAAATGGAAGCTGCCTTCTGCCCGAAAGAAACGAATCAGCTTCATCCACTTAGTCACATCCTTGATGCCAGCGGATATATGCGAATAAGGCTTTTGGTCATCCCCACCAAATACCAAGGTTGGAAACAGCGTGGTGATCTGGGGGGCGATCGCCAGCTTTGCTAGCTGCTGATGGCACTCGTACTTCGACTGAATATAGTCTGTGCCGATCGTTCCTGCTTCCTTGAGCGGCTGGTGATGGCGATCGAGAATACTTGCTGTGGAGAAATAAATTACCTGCTGACACAGCGCCGGATCGAGCAAATTCAGCAACCGGATCGTTTTAGTCACATTCGTGTCAAACGTTTCTTCTGCCCCACCCCAAGCAGCCGCCAACAGAATTGCAGCATCTACGGTTTTGAGCAAGCGTCCCTGCCGCTCAATGTCTCGCATATCGCCCTGAATAACCGTCACACCAGGGCGCGCATTCACACTAAATCGCAGCTTCGCTGGATCTCTAACTAGAAAGAACAAATCATGTTCAGTCTGGTGGATCAGCAAATCTGCGATGTAGTGACCGATGCAGCCACTGGCGCCCGTGATAAAAATGCGAGACATGAGCTGAAAACGAAACTCCAGTTTAAGAAGGGCGGCTAAGCCGCCCTTCAAACTAAATATTACGCCACCGCCGCCAGACGATCGACTTGTTTTGCCGTTTCAAAGAAGAAAGCGACATTTTCTTCGGGCGTGTTGGGCAGAACGCCGTGCCCTAGATTGAGGATATGCCCCCGGTTGCCTGCTTTTTTGATCGTGTCGAGGATGCGATCGCGGATAAACGCTTTGGAGCCAAACAAGACACCCGGATCGAGATTGCCCTGCACCTTCATCTGAGAACCCAGTCGCGCCCGTGCGTCTGCCATATCCACAGTCCAATCGACGGTGACGATGTCTGCGCCAGATTGCCCCATCCGCTCCAGAACGCCTGCGCTACCGCTAACCAGCAAAATTAGCGGGGTATCGGGGTGCGTTTGCCGGACTTTACGGAAGACGCGCTGCTGATAGGGCAGGGCAAAGGTGTCGTAGTCCTGCGGGCTGAGCTGACCCGCCCAAGAGTCAAACATTTGCACGACTTGAGCGCCGCAGTCGATTTGGTAGCAGATGTAGGTGGCGATCGAGTCGGCGATCTTGGTCAGGAGCTGGTGCAGCACCGTTGGATCGGAGAACGCCATTTGCTTGATCACGGCGTAATCCTTGGAGCCTTTACCTTCTACGGCATAAGCTGCCAGCGTCCAGGGCGCGCCCACAAAGCCTAGCACCGTAGACTGATTGCCCACTTCTTGCCGCAGCGCCTGCAAAATTGGCTGAATGAAGGGCACTGACTCGGCTGGCTCCAGCGGGCGCATCGCATCCACCTGCGCCTGCGTGCGGATGGGCGAATAGATGATTGGACCTTTGCCTTCGGCGATGTCCATGTCGATGCCCATTCCCGGTAGCGGGGTGACAATATCGGAAAACAGAATCACACCATCCGGCTGAAACGCTCTCCAGGGCTGAAGCGATACTTCAATCGCCACTTCCGGAATTTCCGATCGCTCTCGGAACGACGGATACTTCTCGCGCAGATCGCGGTAGGCTTTCATGTATCGTCCTGCCTGCCGCATCATCCACACGGGAGGGCGATCGAGCGCTTCACCATGCGCTGCTCTGAGCAATAAAGGCTGCTGTGATCCGATCATTTCAACTCCGCCGTTAAAATAAGCTACTTTTCTTAAGCGCGCTGCTGCCTCTCTTAACAGTATTGAGCCTAAGCGCATCTGTTAGCTTACCATTCAGCGATCGCCCCCTCTGAGTAGGGAGTCGCCAAACCGTTACAAAAATTCAGATTATGCCCGCTGCAGCAGGAGAACCACAACAGAAGGCACTGCTTCTCCTATACTCGATCGGGTGGTATGTTTCAAGGTCTAGACCATTACCCGATCAACTACCTCATGGCATGGGTAGCTGTCCTGAGTCGGTCATGGGCAAATGTCAGAGGCATAGTTATTAGCAATGGCTGCTACACTCCGCATCAAGGCAACAAGCGCAACGAGAGAAGGATATGTCAGAGGGAAAAACGATCTATCAGCCAAGCGAGGCGATCGCCTCCACCGAGACAGGCGAGAGCTGTCCGCCATTCTCGCTGATTATTCCTGCCTATAACGAGCAGATGGGTATTCTGCCTGTGCTAGAGCAACTACAAGACATCCTCAATGCAGCCCGGTGCGAGTATGAAATTATCGTCGTTAACGATGGCTCTAGCGATGACACAGGCAAGATTCTCCGCACACATCGCGGCATCCGGCTGATTGAGCATCGCCGCAATTTGGGCTATGGGGCAGCGCTAAAGACGGGCATCCGTAATGCCAAGCATCCATTGATTGTGATTACCGACGCAGATGGAACGTATCCCAACGAACGAATTCCAGATCTAGTCGTGCTGGCGGTGCAGGCAGATATGGTGGTGGGGGCCCGGATTGGCGAAAACGTTCGCTACTCCAAAATTCGGCGGATTCCTAAATGGTTTTTAGTACGGTTTGCTCAGTGGCTCACCGAGACAAAAATTCCAGATCTTAACAGCGGTCTGCGGGTATTTCGCAAAAGTACCGTGGAGCGATTTTTGACTATCTTACCCAACACATTCAGCTTCACCACCAGCATCACCGTAGCGATGCTGATGAATAACTACATGGTTCACTACGAGCCGATCGACTACCATCCGCGAGTCGGCAAAAGCAAAATTAAGCCGATTCGTGACACTTTACGGTTTGTGCAGCTGATCTTACGCACGGGTGTTTATTTTGCACCGCTGCGAGTGTTCATGCCGCTAGCGAGCATTTTCTTTGCGGGATTTTTATTCACATTCTGCCAAGACCTGTTTGTGCGAGAAGACTTGACCGAACGCACCTTAATTCTTCTGATCGCTTCGACGCAGATCGCCATGTTCGCGCTGCTGGCAGACATGATCGACAAACGAACTGGGCGATTCTAGGTAGCATCAGCAGGCTAGTGTTAGGACGTCATGTTTTATGTAAAAGCCCCGCGTAGCGGGGCTTTTACATAAAACATCTTAAATCCAGGCGCGTAGCACCATAATACTCAAGCCTACGAGCCAGGCAGATTCCGCAGATGCTCTGGCAGGTGCGATCGATCGCCCAGTCTTTCTAGCAGCGGGCCATGTGCGCCAAACTCTACCACACAGACCGAGGCAACCGGAACAGATAGACGATCGCGGTAGCGCCCCACATCAATTCCCAGTAGATCACACAGCATGATCCGAATCGTTGCTTTATGAGACACCACCAGCACATGCCCCGATGCGTGAGTTTGCTCAATTTCTTCAATGACTGCTGTGCTACGACGAGCTATATCCACTGCCCGCTCGCCGCCCGTGGGGGCATTCCAGCCCGGATCGGCAAGGTAACGAATAAAGTCATCGTGGTAATCGCGGCTCACTTCTTCGGGGGTCAGTCCTTCCCATTTGCCGTAGGCAATCTCCTTTAGCCCGTTGCGGAGCTGCAGCTCCATGCCGATCGCCTCACTCAACGGCTTTGCAGTGTTAAAAGTCCGCTGCTTGGGGCTAGCGTAGATGGCAGTCCAGGGAAAAGATTTGTAAGCAGCAGCAAAGGCATCTGCCATCTCTCGCCCAACGGGAGTTAATTCGATGTCAAGCTCGCCGCAGTAGCCACCCGCACGACTGGCCGCCGTTTCTCCATGTCGTAGGAAATGAATGGTTAAACCCATAATTTGTGCCTTTTTAGATCACAGAGGGGTAGTACCTCTGAGCGGATCAATCTAGTAAGCGGATTAACTAGTTGTTTGCAGAATTAACAGGCACATCAGAATTAGCAGGCACATCGTAGTGCATCCGATACACAGGGTTATCCATGCCCAACTCGTTCATAGTAGAGCGGGTATGGAGAATGCGATCGGCAATACCCAGCGCATCGCTAAGAACTGCAAACAGCGAAATTTCTGTTTCCACCTTGCGAACTTGAGTCATCAGCTCTTGCTCTTTTTGTTCGGCGTTCTCGCCATGTAGCTGGCTCAGGAGGTGGCTCCGCTCGATCTCATAGTGAGAGCAAGAGTCCTTGAAGTATTCGTGCAGTTGCCCCACCAGAGAAGCAACCGACTGGTGATCTACAAGAAAGCTAGGGTCTTTTTGCTCTTTTTGACTCATGAGGAATAATCGAAACTCGTTGAAACAACTGTCCTAAAGCATAGTAGAGGCAATCACTGAAACTGTAATCCTGACTCCACTTTGAAAAATTCGCTTCTGCATCAGGCAAAAACTTTGCGCGAGCTTTGCAGCTCGCGCAAAGTTTTTCTAATTAAGCTGCTTTTGCCAAATGCAGCACAGCGCCCAGCCCTGCACCCATCTCTTCGGGAGAAATTTTGCCATCCTTGTTGCTATCGAGCGCATCGAACACAGCATCTGTACCCAGCCACTCTTCGCGCGTGATGAAGCCATCGCCATCTAGATCGTAGATATGAAACATATCTACAGCCGCATGGCTCAGTTCATCTTCGTCGCCCATCTTAGCGAGGCGACCGATCAGCAGTGCTTCCAGGTTTTCCAGCGCTTTAGTGAATCCGGCGATGCCTTCAGATAGCTTCTCTGATGCCATTGGATCTTCAGAATGCATCTTCTCGAAGGTGTCTTTGTCGATCGAGATCTTCTCAATCTCCATGGAGGCAGCTTTGCTGGGATCAAGTTTGCGTGGCAAATCGGCTTCAGACGACTGCAGCTCTTTCAGCAGTCCCGGAGAGATCGTCAGTAGATCGCAGCCCGCCAGCTCTGTAATTTCGTCAATGTTGCGGAAGCTGGCGCCCATTACCTCCGTTTTGTAGCCAAACTTTTTGTAGTAGTTGTAGATTTGCGTGACCGAAACCACACCTGGATCTTCGGCAGGTGGATAGCTGTCGCGCCCGGTGTTCTTCTTATGCCAATCTAGAATCCGCCCGACGAAAGGCGAAATCAGGGTGATCCCAGCATCCGCGCAGGCAATCGCCTGATGCAGCCCAAACAGCAACGTCAAGTTGCAGTGGATACCTTCCTTTTCCAGGATCTCTGCCGCCTTGATCCCTTCCCAGGTGGAAGCAATTTTGATCAAGATGCGATCGCGGGAGATCCCTACCGCTGTGTATTGGTCAATGATGCTGCGAGCCATTGCCACCGTGCCTTCTGTGTCATACGACAGGCGAGCATCGACTTCTGTAGAAACGCGACCCGGAATAATCTCTAAAATCTTCAGTCCAAAGGCAACCGCCAGCCGCTTAAAGGCAATGTTTGCCACATCCTGATCTGAGGCTTCTTTGCCTGCTTCTTCTCTGGCGTGCTTCAGTGTGTTATCAACGATCTCCTGATACTCCGGCATTTGGGCAGCGGCAGTAATCAGCGAAGGATTGGTTGTGGCATCGCGCGGCGTGAACTTTTCGATCGCGTGAATGTCGCCCGTGTCGGCAACCACCACCGTCATATCCCGCAATTGTTCCAGCAAATTCTTAGCCATGCGTTTTGTCCTTTCGTTTATCCTTGGGGGGTTGGAAGCGGACTGTGACACTCTTCAGAGTTTGATTCAGAGATTAGAAGGGTTCTGCTGGTAATATACTGACGAAGCTAGAGGGCGGCATCACTCAAACGAACGATCCACCCGCGCAATAAAGACAGAAATAGTTGTATCTATCCAACCTCAACTCTGGAGCTACGCTCTTCCGCTGACATGATAGCGTTGCTGCTTTTGAAGGCAGAAAATTCTTCCAATTATTTGCGGATCTGCGCCTATTTCGGCTGTTTCTATGCGCGGACACTTAACTGTGTTCTTGCTAATTCAACTCGAGCATATAGGGATTTACGCTCTAAGGTGTTAAAAGTACTTTAAGTCATCTATCCTGCGAGAGAACTACTGCTAATGGCTTCCAAGCAGCGAATTGTCAGGTCAGCGCTGTTGCGATCGCAACTGTTCTACCCGCCTAAGCTGAATCCTCCCCTCGTCTGGCTATTGCAGCAGGCGGCTCCCTGGATTGCCAAGTGGCAGAACGGGCTAGAACTAATCGTCAGCACCGAGCCGCTGGTGCCATTGGAGATTTTGCAAGAGCAGCCCTGCTTACTGCTGTGCAACCACTCCGCCTTCGAGGATGAGATTGTCCTCTTTTTACTGTCTGCCCAGATTGGCAAGCCGTTTTATTATTTGGCCGCCCATGAGCGGTTCCGAGGCATTCAGGGCTGGCTATATCAGCAAATTGGCGCGTACTCAGTGCGGCGAGGGCTAGCCGATCGCCCCAGCGTTGCCCAAACGCTCCAGCTCATAACGCAGCCAGACTGTAAGCTGGTCGTGTTTCCCGAAGGCGGCTGTTCGTTTCAAAACGATACGGTGATGCCGTTTCGAGCGGGTGCAGTCCAGATGGCGCTTCAGGCATTGTCAAAGCAGGCAAAGCAGGGCAAGCCGATTTCGGATTTCTATATTGTCCCGATCAGTTTGAAATATCGCTACCGGGGCAACATGTCTGCCGCGATCGAGAAGACAATGAAAACTTTGGAGCAGGCGATCGGCGTGGCTCCTCAAGGTGATATCTATCAACGGCTGCGGCAGGTAGCAAAACAGGTGCTAGCGAGCTGCGAGCGAGAGTACGGCTTGACAGTCTCTGCCCACTCAACCTGGAATCAGCGAATTACTGCCCTCAAAACGCAGGTGCTGCAGCAGTGCGAGCAGCAGCTGGGGCTAAGCTCAGCAGTGGGCGAACCGGACCGGGAGCGCGTCTATCGAATTCGCCACGCTTTGGAGCTGCGGCAGAATACGCTGCTAGCAGACGGCACCGATGGCTGGCAGGTCATGCTTAGAGCAACTGTGCGCGTTCTCAATTTTGATGCGATCTATGACGGCTATGTATCTGAGAAGCCCACTCCAGAGCGATTTTTAGATACGCTAATTCGGCTGGAGCGAGAGGTTTTTAAGATCGATCAGCCTAAGCCTAAAGGGTTCCGGCAGGCATTCCTGCGGATTGGTGAGCCGATCAATTTACGGGATTGGATTAAAGAGTACGACCGCGACCGATCCAAAACAGTCAGTACTTTGGCAACGAGACTGCACCAAACCGTGCAGCGCAACTTGGATGTATTGTCTGAGGCTACCGCAAGAGGTATTTCATGGTGATGTCGATCGTCTGGCAGTCGGGCGTGAAAGCAAATGCAGCTTTCTTAAAAGACGGTACACCCATCAGAATTTTAGGATTGTTGGAGAAACCGATCCCCTCTTTGGGAATGCCTAGCGTGTTCACATTGACCTTGCCATCCTGATTCTCGTCATGGTGGATAGCTGCTGCATAGCTGCCGAATGGCATATCGGTAAATGAAATCAGCAAGGAGAGATCAGTGACTGGAAAACTGCCCACCCGAAATGCCTGGGTCACATCGCTGGGAAAACCATCAGCACTGGCAAATAGCACCACATTGATCACGCCTAGTTGATTGCGGAGATCAGTAAGCTGCAATGTCAAAGTTGCTGTCGCTACTGAATCAGCGGATCGGATGGAGGTCGGGGGTTGGAACCGTTTCACGGCAAATGTCCTACCTAAATGAGCAGATACAGTAGCATACCGCAACTAAGGTTGCAACTCTGTGATGCGGATGACATAGGGATGGTAGGTGCTCTGCTGATACGAGCCCACCCATACCTGATAGGTTCCCGACAGCCACCGTCCTGCAATTCCAGGATTTTTACCTGCATAATCATCATTGCACCAGGTGCCACCTGGTCCCCGAATAATCAGCGTAGTATCGTCGGTGCTTTGAACCTGCAGGCTCAAGTAGTTGAAATACTGAGTTAAGACGATCGTATGATCGGGCAGCTGATCGACAAAGCCATTGCAGGGTCCTGTAGTTGTCTCAGGTCGCTCTGCTGCTTGACTAGCAAGCACTTCACCGCCGCTGATGCCCCGCAGCGTAGTCGGGTCAGGCGTGAATTCGGGGCTAAGGGTGATATTTTCAAAAATAGTGGTAGGGTTCTGGGCGCTTGCTGGAATGCCGATTCCCACGCCTGCCAACACGCCCAAAATTAACGCTCTGAACAACTTTCTGGATATTTGAAGCCGCACGTTTAACCCGTTTTGCATAGACGTTGGTGAGCGGTGAATGACAGCAGGTGGTGTAGATTCGAGTCCCTTGGCAAAGATTTGGATGAGAAGCAGCTTTACCCATTGCCCACCCAAAACCCTTTACCCGATTCGTAATCCTGAATTTACAGCAGTTTTCACTTGAATAATCTGATTTTGTCTCAGTGCAAAGCGCTGTAATTGAGATGACCGGGAGCAATAGGTAACTGTTCCAATGCACTAGCGATTTGCACCTACCGAGCGATCTGGAGGTTAGCTGTTGGCGATTGCCAACGCTTGCTTTAGCCGCGGCAGATCCATCTGATGCTGGTTCAGCAACAGCCAAGACTGTACTAGGTCAGGCCCCTGCAGATCGCCTGTCAACGCTGCCCGCAGCGATTTCATCACCACCCCTTTCTTGACGTTTGCCGCCTTCACACCCGCCTGAATCACCGCTTGCACATTTGCCTCGGTGACTGAAGGATCGGCTTCTAGCGCTGCTGCAATGCCTTGGAGCGCAGTCGCCACATTCTCCTGCTTTAGCTGAGTTGTAGCAACTTCAGTGAAGCCAACCTCTGCCACAAACAAATATCGACTCATTGCCACCGCATCTTCTAGTCGCACTAAACTGGGAGCCAAGAGTGCCGTAAGCTGCTCTAGCCAGGGGCGATCGTTCACATCAAACTGGTAACCTG
This sequence comes from Phormidium tenue FACHB-886, assembly GCF_014764505.1. Taxonomy (GTDB): domain Bacteria; phylum Cyanobacteriota; class Cyanobacteriia; order Elainellales; family Elainellaceae; genus FACHB-886. Next base: position 9,157 of record NZ_JACXWX010000006.1, on the reverse strand, counting down.
CTGCCTGCCAGTACGGAATCAGCAAGTCAGTAAGCTGCCCCACAGGCATCGAATGCAGATATTGACTGTTCAACCAGTTCAACTTATCCCAATCAAACTTGGCTCCAGCTTTGTTGACTCGCTCAAAGCCAAACTTCTGAGCCGCTTCTTCAAGCGAGAAAATTTCTGTCATCCCTTCTGGCGGCGACCAGCCCAGCAGCGTCATGTAGTTGGCGAGTCCCTCTGCCGTATAACCCATCCGCTGGAAGTCAGAAATCGAGGTGACTCCATCTCGCTTGGAGAGTTTTGCCCCTGCTTGGTTGAGGATCAGCGGTGTATGCCCGAACTGGGGCAGCGTTGCACCTAAAGCTTCATAAAGCAAAATTTGCTTGGGCGTATTGCCGATGTGATCTTCCCCTCGGATAATGTGGCTAATTTGCATGTCGATGTCATCTACCACCACTACAAAGTTGTAGAGAGGTTGCCCAATGCTGCCCTCTGCCGCACGGGCAATGACCATATCGCCACCCAAGTCGCGCCCTTTCCAGGTAACCGTGCCACGCACCAGATCCGTCCAGGAAATCTCCCGATCGTCTTCGATTTTGAAGCGCACAACAGGCTTTCGCCCTTCGGCTTCGTAGGCAGCGCGTTGTTCTGACGTTAAGTTGCGGTGGCGGTTGTCATAGCGGGGCGCTTCATTTCTGGCTCTCTGTGCCTCGCGCATCGCATCAAGCTCTTCGGGCGTGTCGTAGGCGTAATACGCTAAACCCTTGTCCAGCAGTTCTTGGATTTTTTGACGATACAGATCCATCCGCTGAGTCTGGAAGATAGGTCCTTCGTCCCAATTCAGCCCTAGCCACTGTAGCCCTTCCAGGATGTTTTGGGTGTATTCATCTTTTGATCGCTCCAAGTCAGTATCTTCGATTCGCAGCACAAAAGTACCCTGGTGGTGGCGAGCAAACAACCAGTTGAAGACAGCAGTCCGGGCAGTGCCGATGTGGAGCTTTCCAGTGGGACTAGGGGCGAGACGAACGCGAACAGACATAGTGAAGAGATAGAGATAAGGAATAAGGAGTGTAGCTTGCTGCTATAGAGTAGCTTGCTGCTATAGAACAGTGGGATGAAGATCGAGCTTAGGGCTGCGATCGCCTGATATCCCTAAATGTGCAGGTAAGCAGCCGGATGAAGTGGAATGAGCATCCTTCAAAATTCTAACGGGTGATGTAGCGTTTGCTCTGTTGATTTAAGGAGGCTGGAGTAGCGATCGGCTGATTTGATGCAGGCAATTGCACCTTTGTTGCTAAATAGAGCCTGAAGAGGTGAATTGCTGAGAATTCTAATAATAGAACTCCTCAATTCACAAGCAGTTTTAGGGATAACTGAAAAGACAATAGATGTTACCAAGCGCTTTCCACTCAAAATCTATGTTTCCGGCGGGCATTTCTAATTGGGATTGAGGCAGGTTGAATGGTAATCAAAATCACTAGCTGCTTCATTGAAAGCCTGAGTCATCTGCCAAAAGATGGACTGATTCAATGCATTAGCTAGGATATGTTCGCTTTTGCACTCCACTGTAGCTTGGCAGATACAGGCTGTTAGAAATAAACGCACAATCTACTTGCTCAACAAACTTTTTAGAAGGTTCCGTAATTGTTAGGAGCAATGGTTCAACTGCTGTAGCCTAGCTGTAAATCGCCTAAACCCTGATTTTTCGGCAGCGCTAGCTCTATTAAACTACTGCAGGACAAAATTCTAAGTACGCTATTAGTAGCGATTGTAACATCAGATGAATTTTAAGATTGATTAAGCAGAACCGAAAGTTTCAGCAAGATTTCAACTAAATTAGGCAGCGTAGAAAAACCCAACAAGGTTGAATTCTAAAAGCTCAAACAGCAAGTTGCAGACCGGTTCTAAGCAAGCTTGAGCTTGTAAAAAGCAAGCAATAAGCGGGCGATCGACTTGCAGGTAACCAAGGATTAGCCAAAAACTTTAATGCATAAGCAACCAGATTTTTGTATCTAAAAAGTTGCTTGAATAATAAAATTATGATATTCGTAGAATAAATAGATATTACACTGCGCCTAGTGTCCCTTTTGGGAGTTTCGCTTAAGAAAGTTCCTAAACGAAATTTCTTCAAAATTCCCGAAAGTTCAGTAGCGCCTTTAAACTGAATAAAGGAGAATCTCTGCTTTTTAGGAAATCAAGTTAACGCTTGACTTACCAAAAAGCAAATCATCAAAAAGGGATGCACTCCTACAACTATCTTGGAGAATCAAGGCGACTAAAACCGTTTGTAAGATCCAAGCGTCGGGCATGACGAAGAGCAATGAGATTGGGTTTGTTTCGGGTCTTGCGGCAGGCAAAACTTGTCTCAAGCAAGGCTGAATTTCAGGCAAGGCTAAGTTTCAAGCAAGGCTGAATTGCTGAAGTGGAACAAACCCAGTGGGGTTTGACTTTGTAGTTGTTGTTTTTGAGGAGAGTAGTATATGGAGACTCTGGCTTATCTCCAGGTTGCTCAGGATTTTGAAGATCCTGAAAGTAAAGATATTGTGTTCTTAAAAGATAGTCTGGCGCTGTTTAAGTCCGTGAGCGGGCTGAAGCTACCAAGCCAGACCCTTTTTGTTCTATTAGGAGTGGCTTGCTCGGCGTTTGTATGGAACTTGGCAGGCTCGGCGCAGGCGATCGTCTTGCAGCGAGGAGACACTGGCTCTGATGTCAGCTATCTCCAAAACCTGCTAAATGACAACGGCTATTCTGTACCAGTCACAGGTTACTACGGTACTCAGACAGAAGACCAAGTTTTCAACTTCCAGGCTGACTTTGGTCTATCAGCAGATGGCGTCGCTGGAGATTCCACCTTTGCTGAACTAGAGTTTAGACCCATTAACCCCGCTCCGGGCAGCGGCGGTGGGGCAATCGATTTTGGCGATTCGGGAGATGCTGTATTGGATGTTCAATATCTCCTGAGCGACAACGGTTATTTTTCGGGTCCTTTCACAGGCTACTTTGGCTCTTCAACTGAACAAGCCGTCATTAACTTCCAGTCTGACTACGGCTTGTCAGCCGATGGCGTAGTGGGTTCGGCAACCCTCTCTGCTCTCCGCTCTGGAGGAGATTTCCCTGGGCTTCAACCGTCAAACGGTACGCTGTCTTTCGGCGATTCTGGTACAGATGTGGAAGAACTTCAGCGGCTGCTCACCGATAATGGCTATCCAGTAGGCATCACGGGTGAATTTGCCACGCTGACCGAGCAGCAAGTTAGAAACTTCCAGTATGACAACTACTTAACCGTAGATGGTGTTGCAGGACCTGCGACTTTAACAGCGCTGCGGGATGGCGGCTTCCAAGGTGTACTTCCTGATGGTGGTCTGGGTACCAGCGCGAGTACAGCCGAGATTCAGCGGTACCTGTCCAACCGGGGCTACTATTTTGGTGCGATCGACGGTGTCTATGGTTCAGCAACCTCTGACGCAGTTGCCCGCTTCCAGCGCGATCTAGGCATCACCGCCGATGGCATCTGGGGACCAGAAACAGCATCGTACGTCTAGCCTAAACTCTGTATTTGCAGGTGATTTGTCGTTCCCTTAAGAATGGCAAATCACCTCCCGGACTTACACACTCCATCATTGGAGGTGAGCTTAGCCATTCCGTGTGGGTAGAGTCATGACTAAAGGGTTTGTGTAAGTTCTGCTTCTTCTGGTTTTTGAGAGCAGCTTTATGGAAACATTCGCCTATTTGCAACTGGCTCAGGATTATGAAGATCCTGAGCCAAAAGAGTTTGTAAGATTGCAGCCAAGCTGGTTAGATTGCGTGAGAACGCTGAAAAGTTCGCGCACCGGGATCGCTCTTTTGAGTCTGCTTTGCACCGCACCTAGCTGGGTAAGCGCTGCATCTGCAACAACCTATGGAGCTTACCCAGGTGGGTTCGTCAGCATTCGACCGGATGGCGATCAGGGTGCTGTGGTTCAGCCGGGAACCTGCACGGTGCTGCCCAATCCCTGTAGCGGCTACCGTCCAATTTTGCCCAGCCGTCCTGTCTACCCAGTCCGGCCCATCTATCCCCCTGTCTATCCTGATTCAGACTACCGCCCAGTGCGCCCTTCTAGCGCTGTTTTCCTGCGACGGGGTGATACCGGAGAAACCGTACGATATATCCAAGATTTGCTGCGATCGGCGGGCTACTTTGATGCAGCTTCGACTGGATTTTATGCCACCCTTACTGAAAGTGGGGTCAAGGCGTTTCAACGGGACTATGGTTTGCCTATAGATGGCATTGTTGGGATAGAGACACTATCAGCGTTGGAAGGTTGAAGCTAGAGGAAACTGGGAAAAAGGACTTGGGAAGAAAAAACTATGGAAACGCTTGCCTATCTGCTGCTAAGCCAAGACTTAGAAGCTGATGAATCGAAGACTTACCCTGATATACCTATACCGTCACTGGTCCTATCAGAACAGTTATCGTTGCGTTCGCCGTCTGGGTTACGAGCTTGGCGATCTAGCCTATCAGCAGGGCATCTGTTAGGCGTATTTTCCATAACCTGGCTGGGACTCTCAGACGGGGCAATTGCTCAAGCTTATGAAGACGATGGATTGTACCCATCTAGCGTCTATGCTTTTAGCGATCAGTCCTACTCTACGCAGTACAGCAGCGCTTCCACCACTTACTTACTGCCAGAAAGCAGTATCTATTCTGGTGGCTATGCCTACATCCAACCCAGCACCACTGCTTATAGCGACGATCGCTACGCCTATCCTTGCCCTATCAATGGTTATTATCCAGAACCCTTTCCCATCACCTATCCCACGGACGGCTACTTGCCAATCCGTCCGGCGGCGAGTCTGCAGCAGGGTGACAGCGGCGAAGCAGTACGATCCCTCCAAAATTTGTTGCAAGGGGCAGGCTACTTCAGCAGCCCCTCAACAGGTTATTTTGGCTCAGCGACTGAGGCAGCAGTGATCGCGTTTCAGCAAGATTATGGTTTGATTGTAGATGGCATTGCCGGATCGCAAACGATCGCAGCCCTCCAAAGCCGGTACTAGAGGAAGCGTTTAGCTCTCTAATAGTTAGCACAACTAAGACTCAGCGCTTCAAAGGGCAGCTGGGTCAAGATTTGTGCAAAAACCTGTAAGAAAAAATCAGGGTACCCTGTGGAGTTGAGGAGTTAACTTAGTACAATAGTACCACATTGATTGAGTTTATGGCTGATCTTCAGGCGCTAATTTTTGATGTTGATGGAACACTTGCCGACACCGAACGGGATGGGCATCGAGTAGCTTTTAATCAAGCTTTTGCAGCAGCAGGGCTGGATTGGGATTGGTCAATCGAGCGCTATGGTCAACTTCTAGAGGTAACAGGTGGCAAGGAGCGGATTCGATTTTTTTTAGAGCAAGATTACCCCGACACGCAGCTCCTCCCTTCACTACCCGGAACCCTCAAAGAGCAAATTGCTAGCCTTCACGCTGCCAAAACTGAACACTACAACCGGCTCTTAAGCAGCAACCTAATTCCTTTGCGCCCGGGTGTGCTGCGCCTGCTCAAAGAGGCTCGTCAGCAAGGGGTGCGCTTGGCAATTGCCACCACCACCACACCTGCAAATGTCACAACGCTACTCTCCAGCGCAATCGCACCAGAAGCGACTGACTGGTTTGAGGTCATTGCTGCAGGCGATATCGTTCCCGCCAAAAAGCCTGCACCTGATATCTATCACTATGCGTTAAACGCCTTGCAGCTACCACCAGAGGCTTGTCTTGCTTTTGAGGACTCTTATAACGGGTTGCTCTCCGCTCAGGCAGCAGGACTCAAGACCGTGATTACTGTTAATGGCTATACCCAGGACCAAGACTTTAGTGGGGCAGATTTCGTAGTTGATCATTTGGGCGAACCCGAGTTGCCATTTCGGGTACTTGCAGGCGATCCAGGTGGTGCAACCTACTTTGATCTATCCTTAGCTAAACGATTAATTACACCAACAAGCTAACTGCAGTTCTTTACTAGCTTGCTGATGTCTTGAGTCGACAAAACGCCCAGTTAAAGCCTCCTGCAGATAAATTTCACACCAACAAAAATCTGTAAGACCTGAAGATTTTTGCCACGATGAGGTGCAAATGGTCTAAGCTTTGGAGAGTCCTTTTTGCAAATTTTGGCTGTGTTCAAGCGAATTTCTCTAGCTTCCCTCCTGATCGTCTCTAGTCTTTGGGGTACTGCTCAACCGATTCAAGCACAAGCGCTAATTCCCCATGTGCTGCAGCTAGACCAAAGGCAGCTAGAAGAACAGGGGCTAGTATTAGCGCAAGAAGCTGCACAGCTCGCTCAGTTTCAGCAGTTTCAGTTGGCGCTGTCGCGTGCGCAGCTAGCAACCCAGCTTGTGCCTAACGACGCTCAAATATGGGCGCTATTGGGCAGCTTGTATCTAGAAGTTGGTGAAATTGATCCAGGTATTCAGGCACTTCTAAAGTCGCAATCGCTGGATAATACCAACGGTGGCGTGCTCTTCGCTTTAGGTTCTGCCTATTTTCAGCAGGAAAAATACGAGACGGCGATCGACTATATTCAGTCTGGGTTGAAGCTACAGCCAGATGTACCAGGTGCATTGTTTGATCTGGGCAATGCCTACTACAAGCTAAAGCAATACGATCAGGCAATCGCTCAATACGAAAAAGCGGTAGCGATCGACGAGACTTTTTGGCCTGCTATCAACAACATTGGTCTCGTACTATACGAGCAAGGTAAAGCAGATGATGCGCTTGCTCGTTGGCAGCAGGCACTCAAGCTAGACAATACTCAAGCCGAACCGCAATTGGCAATTGCAATTGCCCTCTATGCCAAAGGGGATACAGAGCAAGCGCTGCAAATGGGAGAAGCAGCTTTGCGGATTGATAACCGCTATGGCGATCCAGAATTTTTGCAACAAAATCTGTGGGGCGATCGCCTAGTTTCTGGAGCTAGAACATTTTTAGCCCTGCCTCAAATAAAGGAAGCCATTGTGGAGGCTAACGGCTCTTCAGCACAGCCGCCATCACCGCCCTCACAACCCCAATCACCCTCCCCAACGCAGCCACAGCTACCGCAGTCGCCTCAACCTCGACAGTAGCAAGCCATCACCTGTAACTCAGCCAGGTAACTCTAATTCAAAGAGAGTTTCTTTCCTTTGGGGGATAAGCCTACAACCGATCGCTCCTAGCATTTAGGAGATGGGCTGTTAACCCGTTCAACTGCAAGTTGAGGGGGTTGCCTGGCTGTGAATCTAATGCCGCTTCTATTGAAGTTCAAGGTTCAAAGCTTAAGGCAACTATCCCAGTCCACTCGTTAATCCTGGCAAGAGCACGAAAATTTTGAAATTTGGAGCGAAATATGGGTTGGCTATCTAGACTATTTCCGGGCGCTAAAAAGCAAGCTTCTCCGGTCTCAGCGGCAGAATCCCCGGCAACGCCCGATCCGACAGCTTCTCCTCAAGAGGTCATCCCACCGGCTAAAGTGGGGCTGAATGGCGAATTTGATGAAAGTGGTTTGGCAAAACGGGTGGCACAAGCATTCGACGACGACTCACAAATAGATGATATTGATACCGTGTACGTAGCGCAACTTAGCAGCAAAGTTGTCCTAAAAGGTAAGGTGCCGAGCCAAGACATCCTGAGCAAAATGGTGTCAGTAGCAAAAGGCGTGAATGGTGCAACCGAGGTAGATACCAGCCAGGTTACCGTTGGCTAATAGGGTTTGTAGAATGTAACGAAATCCAAACTGGGGCTTAAAGGACAGAACTTAAGCTCCAGTTTTTGGTATCAGCCGATGAAAAACAAAAACTGAAACAGCAAAAGGTGATTTTGTATGGGACTTTTTGATCAAATCGTGGGTGCAATCGCTAACCCCAATCAACAGGCAAATCCTGATCAGCTCAGCCAGATGCTGAATACGGTTAATCAGGCTGCAGGCAGTCAAGGAGTACCACCCGCTGCTACAAACGATGTTATGTCAATGCTAGGGGGATACGTGCGATCGTCACTCCAGCAAAAAGCCGCAACAAACGGACGGGGGAGCGTTGAAACTCTGGTTAACCAATTCGGAGGCACAAATCCCAGCACGGCAGCGCTGCAAGCACTTTTTACACCAACTCAGCAACAACAGGTTGCCCAAGCCATTTCTCAACGGACGGGTATCAGCGCTAGTGCAATTGTGGCAATGTTGCCAATTTTAGTGCCGATCGTCCTCAATTTCCTTAAAGCTGGTTCCCAGAATCAAAGTTATAGCACACCACAATCTACTAATTCCAATCCTGTTCTAAGCTCCTTTTTAGATGCAGATGGTGATGGTGATGTAGACATTGGGGATGCTATGTCAATGGCAGGACGTTATCTTAGCCAGCGATAACAGGATCTATTTCTCATCAGCATAGGGAAAACCACTTCTTCCCCCTATGCTGATCACTTTTCGCTTTCTCTCATCTCTTTCCTTCCGTCCCCTAAACTCGCTAAAATACCTCCGATAGCTGAATCACCGCAATAGTCATCTCCATATTATGAGTGTAATTAGTCAAGTCATTCTCAATGCTGATGAAGAACTCCGCTACCCTAGCAGCGGAGAACTGAAGAGCATTCAATCTTTTTTACAAACAGGGGAGCAACGTGTACGAATTGCTGCCAAGCTGGCTGACAACGAAAAGAAAATTGTTCAAGAAGCTAGTAAAAGCCTTTGGCGCAAACGTCCAGATTTCATCTCACCGGGTGGCAATGCCTATGGAGACAAACAGCGCGCGCTCTGTTTGCGAGACTATGGCTGGTACCTGCGGTTAATCACCTATGGTGTACTAGCAGGTGACAAGGAGCCGATCGAAAAAATTGGCTTGATTGGCGTTCGCGAAATGTACAACTCACTAGGTGTTCCAGTTCCAGGAATGGTAGAGTCGATCCGTTGCCTAAAAGCAGCATCTTTATCTTTACTAAGCGATGAAGATGCTGCTGAAGCAGCTCCCTACTTTGATTTCATCATTCAATCAATGTCATAAAATTCACAAACACTAAAACGAAGGGCATGCTGCTTATCGCAGCATGCCCTTCATTTACACAATATAAAATTGATATAGTTTAAACTCCGAAGTGCAGCCTTGTGGCAAGTAAGATACTTCCTCAAGGCTGCACTAGAGAATATAGACCTGGCACAGAGCTATTTTTGCAGGAGGCTACC
>NZ_JACXWX010000059.1 GCF_014764505.1 Phormidium tenue FACHB-886 | reverse complement strand
CTTGCCAGACGCTATAGCTCAACCTTAGCGCCAATTCCAGGAGGGTGAACCATGATGATGATGAATCAATTTCCCTCTCACCCCGGTTTAACACCTAGACAGGCATCCTGCCAGGATCTTGTCTACATCCACCACCACATCTTTCGGACGAACGGCGATCGATCGTCCGTGAGCGATCTCCACCTCATAGCCCATGATCGCCTCATAGACCGAGCCAATCTGCTCAACATCTAGGGCACGATAGGACAGCCGCTCTCCATCCAGCACCAGCAGCTTATCCAGCATCCGGTAAATCACCCCATCTGAAACGCGAGGGGCTTCAATCCTGCCGAATGTGGCAAAGTGAGAAGCGATCGGGCGACCTTCCAAAAACGGATACTCATCCGGGTCAAACAACTGCCCATGCCGCGCCGGAAGATACTCTTCGGTGGGTCCACCTCCGTCATACACCAGACGAAACAGACTCAACAGCATCGCCCATGCTCCATACCGCTGATCCAGTGTGTCTGGGTAGTTGCCTGCATCTTCCCGCAACTTCTCGTACAGCCCCGACACCGCATAGTTGCGCTGATACACCTCATCATCTGGCATCAGCCCTTCATCTTCGGCATACAGCAGAAACACCAGCCGCATCAACGTGGCAATCAGTCCCCCATAGATATGCTGTGGGTCAGTTTCAGCTAACTCTCTGAGGATCTTTCCATTCACTGCCGCATCCGCTGCCTGAAATCCTCGCAACAGTTCCCACAACGCATCTAAAACCTGACCCGATAGCTTGGTTGAAACTTCCGCTTGATAGTTCCGGCTATCCTCTAACAACCGATTCAGCCGTTGATTCTCCGGCACATTAAACAGCCGATCCTCACCCATCAGCAGATCAAGGGCACCTAAAATCAACCGACCCGGCACCTCCGTCATTGCCTGTACGGAAAAGGTTAGATGCCCAGAAGACTCACCCTTGGGCGCATAGACCAACCGAAGCTCTGTTCCATTCACGAGCAATCCGGCATACACACCTGTTTCTCGCAGCAACCGCTCAAACTTTGCCTGAATACTGGCTTGCCAACCCTGCCCCGTTGCTGTTGCTGGATCATCCTCATCAAAGGGTAACCCTGGTGCAGTCTCTTGAATCAACAACACCCATTTTTGCGTGTCTGGATCGCAGACAGCATAGGTCGGCTTCAACACCTCCCCATAACTGGGCAGAGCTACCGATAACTCCTCCGGCAATTCCTCCTGACTTGCTGCACCAACTAAGTCACGATCGCGCCAACCCAAAACCTTTTGAGTAAACGCCGGAAAATTCTCAATCCAGGCGACCCTGTCATCCTTGTGACGAGAAATAGGTTCTGTAGAAATTACTGTCAGTAGATGTTCCTGCAGATCAACGAGTTTGCCACGATCGATTACCGCCTGTGCCTTAATCAACGCGGGTGGTGAAACGACCAAACCGACTGGCTGAAGTAGTCCAAGCCACTCTTTATGCCTGAGGATGTCTAGATCGGTTGCCATAGTTAAACACCCTCTTGAATTAAGCATGGTTTGTAGAGGTCTTTGTGCTGAATCAGCACCTTATCTTGGCTAGTTCCATCAGTGCGGTAGCCAAACCACAACCCAGTTTCTATCTCCTTCTCGACAAAAATCTGGATTAGCTCAGAACTTCCAGGCAACCGAATCTTGTGAGTACTTCCAGGCGATAAGATCGACTTCACTGTAAGCTGTAAGGTACTTTCTTGCACCGCCAAGTCATCGCCGGACATTGCAAAGGCATGAATTCCATCTGCATCACGCCAGAAAACATATCCATTGAGGCTTGGCTGCAGCTCATCTGTTGAAGGGCGAATGTCTTTTAAATTCAACTTTTGGGCAGCTTTAACCTCACCTTTGGTCTTGCCAAAATCAAATAGTTTTTCCCACCAATCCATTGCTTTCAGGCAAGCCTGAGCATGTTTCTCTAGTTCCTGTATGGATGGAAGATTTTCGACGACCGCATGGTGAGACTCCATTTTTGAGCGGATTCGCTCTTGTCTCCTACCAATATCGGTTGGGTTATTTTGCATTACCAGGAGCAGCAAGGCTTGCTCTAGTTTCAGGTCGGCTGCTATGAGTCCGACTAAACATTGCATATCGTAGGCGGCTTGCGGTCCATCGGTTTTAAGTAACTCAGCAGTATTCCGCGCACCCTTTCTTTTTGATTGTTTTTTGACGGAAGAAGCCTTGTCCCGAAAACGTTCCGTCAATAGTCGATTTCTTTCAAGGATTGAAAGGATTGTTTTTTCAACCAATGCCAAACGGCTGATCGCATCCGGTGTAAAAATTCCTGTTTTCATCCGGCTTTCTAAGATGTCATCCAAAACGGTAACTGCGTAATGGATTTCTCCTAGAACGGTTGCCTCTTGTCGAACATACAGTTCCTGCAAGGTATGTTCAATTTTGGCTAATCGTTGATTGATTTCGTTGAGTTGCTGTGTCCCAACGATCGCATGCAGCACTTGATAAACAGCAATAGGCGCGAGAACGGGCAATGCGGAGCTACCAGAAGCGAAGCGTAACTGACCTGCAATTTTCCCTGCACCATTCGTCACAGTACCCAAAGCACCTGTGCTAGTTTGCATCATTTGATAAGCTCCAGATGCCACCTTAGCAACTAAGTCAGGAGGTCCAACGACCCTAAAAAGCTGACCCGCCTGGAGTCCGGTTGCAACAAGAGCAGAGGTTGCGCCGAGTTGATCAACAACAGCCGAGTGAAGGCTACCTTGATGCCAAGGTTGAGGCGAATGTAATTCTAGATTCTTGAAATGCTGAATTAGCTTCTGGCTTTGTTCTGATGAGTATTCTAATAAGGCACCAACCATATTTCCCTGGTTATCCTCCATCACATGGAAGCAACCAGTCTCTTCAGAATTTGAATCGAATTTTGAATCAGTGGATTTATTTTCAACTAAATCCACAATTCTAGATATAGTGTCCTCTTCCTTAGATATTGAATCAGTAGTATCATCTGCATTTGAAGAATCTTGAGTACATCCAAAAACAGATTGGTATGCCTTCTCCAGAGATTGCACAGTACGTAAGTTAGTTATACCCTCTCTTGCTTCAATCTCTTGCCACTGTTGATTGGCGCGCAATTCCTTGAGAGAAGTCACATTGAAGTATTGAAATAGTGCAGTCTTATATTCTTGGGATTTCATTAGAGAAGTACCATGACTAATTGGAGACTGGATATAGGTAGACGATGCCAACAGGCTCAATCCGTTCAGCCTTCACCTGATATGCCTGCTGAATGCGCTCTGGTTCACGCAAAATTTCTGTCTCAAGCTCACGGACTCGTTTCTCCCAATGTTGACGATCCGAATTAATCTGTCGCATCTCATCAGCATTGAATAGAGATAATTGTTGGATTTCGTATTGCTTCACTTGCTTGAGAATGCGATCGCGCTGTTCCTCCAGCAACGTCTTCATTTCTGCGGCTTCCTTCTCACCGCGTTGTTCCAACTTGCGTTTTGCGCGATCGGTTAGCTCTGTGGCACGACGCTCCAGGTGAGGCAATAAATCCTCAACATCCCTCGCCGTATGAACCTTCAGCTTATCGATTAAGGCATTAGGCACTTCCCTTAATCGGGGATGCGCCAGTGAATCTTCCAAAATCTGCAACACATCCTTTTTCTCACCCTCACTCAAGGGGCGAAGCTTACCTCTGCCTCTGGCATCTGGGTCAATCCACTCGGCGGCGACAATAACGATCTCGTCATGTAGACGAGCCGCGCGATCGCCATACAGCGACAACCTTCCGAGAATCAGCACCCGTGGAATGGGGTCATCAGTTCGACAAACACAAGCACGGGTCAACTCATCATGCAGAAATCCCTGCGAGAGGAATCGACCCAAAAGCCGCTGTACAATCCGATGTTCTAAATGCAGATGCACAACCTGACCATCCAGTGAACCCGGATCTCGAAAGACCACCGGACGAATGGGTGCTTCTTTCCGCCAATCCCATAGCTTCTGGGTCTTCTGCCGGGGTGCCCGAAGGGTGTCTAGTGTCGTTGCCCAGGTTGGATCAGCCCCTGCCTGTTGGTCGAGAGTTGGTACAATCCACTGACTGCGTTCTTCATCCCCAACCGCTGCCGCTGCATCTAATGGTTTGAGTGGTTCTGCTCCCATCAACTCCAGAGACACCGACAGTGTATCTCGAAAATGGCGATCGTCCAGCCCTAGCCACAGTTTGGAGTCCCTGAGCATCGATTCCAGTTCTACTTGCTGCTGGCGCAGTTTGTCCTGCCGTAATCGAATCGCCTCCAACTCTTCAGTAATGGTGCTGGTGCGATCAGTGGAGTCTGAATCCGATTGATCTGAGGTGGCGATCGCCTCCGTCAGCTTTTGGATTTCCGCCTTGCGAATTCCGTTATCCAATAGCCTCGAGACGTTCTTCTCCACTACAGGAGACAAACTTCCCAATTCCTCCTGAATTTGCCTGGTCTTTTTCACCAATACATCCAACACCCTGTCTTCCACCCGCTGAGCCAGCACAAAATAGTGACAGCGAACTGTAGCCTCACGCTGAAGCTTACGGTCAATGCGTCCATTGCGCTGCTCCATCCGGCTGGGATTCCAGGGCACATCAAAGTGGAACAGGTCGGCACAATGGTTTTGGAGGTTAACCCCCTCCCGTGCTGCATCCGTCGCAATCAGAATCCTGAGAGGATGACGAGTCGGGTCAGTGTTAAAGGCTTGTTTGATATACTCCCGCTGTTCTTCGCCTATCCCGCCGTGAAAGGTATCGATGCGTTCACGATCCCGATCTGAGTTGGCAATAATGGCTCCAAGCTGCTGCTCTAGATAGCGTTTGGTGTCGGTATACTCAGTGAAGATTAAGACCCGTCGATTGAGCCAGGTTGCTCCTGGTTTACCTAAATCCGGACAGAGGTGCTGCCGTATCCAGTCCTCCAGCTTCTTCACCTTGCTATCGGATTCGTGTCTTGCCTGCTCTGCAATTTGGGTCATTTCCTTCAGCAGATCAAGCTCGCGCTGTGAGATAGCGGCACTTGCTACTTGAGTTGCCTTTTCCATCTGGGCGGCTTCTTCCTTCAGCACCTCATCCTCATCCAAATCCGCTCGATCGTCATCGTTACCTGGCGATTCTTGCAGTAGAGAATAGTTCTGCTGGGCAGTGGATTGTTGTTCCGCCTGCCGCTCGATCGCTCGACGATGTACTTTCAATGTGTGAGCAAACGCCTCAATGGATGACAGCAACCGTTTCTGAAGGGAAGTTAGAACTAACAGGGCGGCTGTTTGGGTGGATTTCGGTGCATCCTTCAACCGCTCCTCCCGACATTGTCGGTACTCCTGAAGCAGTTGAGAGAGCTTCAGCTCAGGAGCATCTTCGGGTAAGTCGTTAACGATGACCGGGATAATCTCGCGTTTTGGGAAATCCGCATTGTTAATTTCCCGCAAGTCCTGCTTGAGTCGCCGCACCATCACGGCATCTAATAGCTTCTTGCTTCGTACAGGTACACCCCGACAAAACCGCTGTGGATCGAGGATTTCGAGCAGTGCCGCAAAGCTATTCGAGTGTCCGTTGTGGGGCGTGGCGGAGAGAAACAACTTGTGCTCAAACCGGGGTGCTAAGTCACGCACCGTTCGGGTTAACTGGGAATCGATCGCATAGCGAGACGCACTGGCGGGAGCCGCATTGTGAGCTTCATCCAGAATCAACATTGACCCGGCTGAAAAGTCTTGCAACCAGTCTCTTAATGGCGCTGCATAAGTCTCATCCCGTAGCAGGGAATGGGAAATGATGAACCGCGTATGGGTTTTCCAGGGATTGATGCCGTAGCCTCGTTCGCGTCGTTTGGAGGCCACAAAGTCGCGATCATAGATGATGAAGGTTAGACCAAAACGGCTTTCCATCTCATCTTTCCACTGGCGCACTACAGAGGGAGGGCAGGAGATGACGACTCGCTTAATCTTCTGCCGCATCAGCATCTCACGTAAGATCAGACCAGCCTCGATTGTCTTGCCCAAACCCACGTCATCTGCAATAAAGAGATTGACTCGCGGCATTCGTAGAGCTTTCCGTAACGGCTCTAGCTGGTACGCCTTCACTTCAATTCCAGCACGATAGGGAGCCTGGAATAGTTTTGGGTCAGTGGAGGTAACACAGTTCCATCGCAGAGCATGGAGGTACGCCGAGAAATAGCGGGGATCATCAAACCCTCGCTTAGCAACCGCTTCCCAGGAACTTGCCTCAAGGATTTGAGCATCAATTTCCCGCTCCCAAAAGACCTCCAGGATGTCACCCTGAGCGTCATCCTCCAGGCAGGCTAAACGCACTCTGGTATCACCGACAGGAGAATCCGCAGGAATCACATCTTCGACCAGATACTGGCGCGAACGAACTCGAATAATTTGCCCTGGTTCGAGAGTCGTAGATGTCATCCTTACTCCTTAATGAACAGTAATCAGACAGTGCTCAGTCCAAATCTCAGCCGAAAATATTAGGCATCACCACCCTTTAGAGCGCGATCGCCCCTAATTAGGTTGCCCACTTTATTGAAAAACCTCTAAAAGATTGCGATATGCCCATGATGGCATTCACAATAGAAGAGCGACAAGTACAAAGTGTACGTACAAAATGGGTATTTATGGGACGCAAGGGACAATCCATTACGCTTTCCCTGTCAGAGCAAGACAAAGCCCGATTAGAGGCGATCGCCGATGAGCAGGGAATGCTGTGGGGCACCCGCCCCAACATTTCCCGCTTGATGGAAGCGATCGCCCGCCAAGAGCTTTTGATTGGGCGAAACAATGACTGGTCAGAAACTCGCATCAGGGCACTACAACAGTCTATTCAGGCATTAATCGACGCCGGACACCCTGACTCTGCTCAAATTATCGCTCAACTTTTGCTTGAGCGGAGTGAACTACCAGTTCCGTTACGAACTGAGTTGGAACGCGATTTAAACACGCCACTTCCCTCCTGGCGGACAGCCATTGACCAGTGTATTCAGCGCCAGACTCCCTTTCGACTCACCTACCGAGATGCCGCAGATCATCCCTGGAGTTTTACAATCCGCCATGCCAGGATTACCCCTTACGAACGGAGACAGTATTTGGAATGTTGGTGTGAAGAAACTGACGGAAATCGGGATATTTCAGAGCTACAGCACAATTGGACACTTCGATTAGACCGAATCTCTGAGGCTGCCCTCAATACGATTAGAGGACAATGGCACCCAACACTGGATACACTTCAAGTCGAGATACATTTGCTCAAGGGTCTCGCCTTTGCCTATGAACCAAAAAGTACCGATGTTAGTAGTGAGTGGATGAGCGATCGCGACCCACCAGTCCGGCGAGTCATACGAAAAATTTCAAATACCTTCTGGTTTTTTAGGGAAGTGCTGCGCTATGGGGAAGACTGCATCATCGTTGCACCAGAAGTAGCACAGGCTAGGTTTAAACAAAAATTGGAGGGGTTATATAAGCACTATGTTTGATTCAGTTGGGAATTTATTGAAACTCTTGACTCCGGTACAAATTGGTATTCTATGTTCCGTCTAGCAAAGTGACCAGGAATTAAGACAGGTAAGGATTCTGCCAAGTTTGGAAACTTGCTAGCCAGCTTAAGAATTTACAAAAGTAGGATAGGAATCAAATCCTAAATTCAATGATGAAGAGAAATCAGGCTTGGAGTTCTCAGGTATGACTTTCTGTAGGAACATTTGCTGGAGGGCATGATGGAATTTGACCTGCGAAAAGCACTTAACGCAATTTCAGATGTCGTGCACAACCGACCGTCTCCGCTCCGGGAGTTTGACCAGATATACATGAAAGTCGCCGATATGGTGATTCAAGCAGAGTATGTAGCTCGTGTCTTCAATAATAAAGACGTTGTGTTTGTTGGCGACGGTGATGGCATTGCCCTATCTGCTGCCCACTTAAAAGCTCAGAACGTTATTCCTTATGGTCCAAAATCTATTACTTTGCTTGATTTTGACGAACGGATTGTTAACTCTGTGCGACGGTTTAGCGAGAAGCTCCAACCCCAAATTGAAATTTCAGCCCACCTCTACAACGTAGCGGATGCCCTGCCTCCCGAGCATTTCGGAGCCTATGATGGATTTCATATCAATCCACCTTGGGGAGCCAGTAATGGAGGGGAAAGTGTGACGGCTTTCTTTGAGAGAGGTAGCCAAGCAACGAAAGAGAAAAGCTTGGGTATTGTCGTCATTGCCGATGACCCTGACCTATTATGGACTCAGGAAGTGCTCCGTGATACTCAGCGACGCGCCTTTGAACTGGGATATGTAGTGTCCGAAATGTTGCCACAGCTTCATCTTTACCATCTTGACGATGCTCCAGACTTAAGGTCATGCTCTTGCCTATTCCGCCGAATTGATCCTAGTTGTATGCAGGTAATCTCAGAGCCGCTTGAACCAGCAAGGCTAGAAAATTTTTATGGTAAAAGTTCGCCATTGCGCTTCCGGTATATACGTGAACGTAAAACACTCGACACAGGCATGGAGTCCGACTTTCTCTATACCCTTGAAAAACTTGAGGTGAATCATGAATGATGAAATTAAGCGGTCAGGGCTTCTCTTCATGAAGGTAGGGCTGCATGCCCAGGAAAAAATTGAAGATATCGTTGAGCGGAAGCAGCGCGAATTTGAGGAGACAGGTTCAATCTTTTGGGGATATGGCGGAAACACCTGCCACCCCTTAAGCATGGTTCAGCCATTTGCAAAAGAAGTAGAGAAAAGCGGCAACCAGGTTCTTATTGTGATGCAGAAGATGAACTCTCGGCATGCTGCTCCACCCGAAATTGCTAAACAGTACTCAGATGACGGTATCAACTGGCAGCCGATTCCCAAGGGGATAGAAGTTCGCGGATCTCGGTTTGCATTAGTTCTAAATGAGCTTCGGGTTGAGGAATTTGATTTAAATTTAGGTGAACTACAAGTTGGGGTGGGTCCGAGCCGTGGACGGAGGGCTGACCAATATCTAGTGGGGCAAGCTGATAAAGGCTGCTTCATCTATACACATCCAGAACAGCCAATCATAGAAACGGAGAGGGTTGTGAAGCGCATTGGTCTTGTAGCCCATGTGAAAGCTCCCTATGCAGTGCTTTTGAAGAATTAATCTGAAATTTGTTAACTGAGTTGTGAGTTGCATAAACCACTAGCGTAGCCGCCCTGAATGTGCTGAATGCTTACCGTAGATCATGTTCTGCGAAATTGCTTCTGCTTTTGCGGCTAGGGTGTCAAAGCCTACGATCGTAATACCATGACGAACCTCGTTCTCCCGACGCAGAGCGTTTAACTGTTCTCTATTTAGCGATCGCTCCATCCCAATGACGACAAGTCCTGTTGGTACGCTGAAGTTTGGAAATGTCATACTTGCATCAGAAAAACGTTCAAGCAGAAATGAACGATATTCTAAAACTTGTGTAATAGCATGGGTAGCCTCTGCACTCAATTGATTTCCCCTTGTCATAATCGGTTTGGATGGAACCTCAATTTCAACAACAACATACGAATTGTCAGACCGCTGAATCACAAAATCTGGCTCTTTCTGTCCATGGAAATCAGGTTGCGCCTAAACATTGAATGCCATAGGGTCGAGAAATAAGGGATTTCTTGAAAGGAAGGCTTGAAAAGCTGGCTCGTTATCTATTTGTTCAGAAATTAGTTGTTCATAATTCCTCAGTGCAACAGGCCCAACAGAAATCCATCTGAGCGAGAGTGCAAGAGTTACATGTTTTGCAGCGGAGGAATCTGTCATCAAACTAAATCCTGTAAAAAGCGCTGCATCTTCGTCATCATTGATACTCATAATAAGCTTGTTAAGTTGCTGTTGTGCTAATGGAGTAAGATCAGCCCAATTGCCAACTGCATCCTCAATCAACTGAAGTAAAGAAGGTTCTATTGTGAGACTAGTCATTCGTGACGGTGAACCTCCTGAAGCAAGGCTCCCAAGAATCTGAAATGCAAGTGAAAAGTTTTTTAATGTGTTTTCCTCTAAAGCATTTTCTACCAAAGCTTTGAGTCCTTCTTCGCGCCAGGCAAGTAAGCAGTAGGATGCAGGAGTTTTAAAGAAGCCGTTAATAGTAACTCCATCATACATATCACGTGCCAATCTTTTTATAGCTATAAATCCTTCTACAGTTCTGGAATTAACACAATCAAAAAGTAGGGGATTCAATTCACTTACATGACCACTCTCTATAAAACGATTCGCTCGTGCGATCAAATCCATCTACAAACACCTCTTACCATTTCAAGACAAAACTCTTCTGCTGTCTAAATTGCTCTTAATATTCCTTATTAAAAATTCAAACAGAACAATATTAAGATGGGTACAACAAATCTCCTGTCACATAGCGTAAGTGCTGTATGTAGGAGTGAAGCCCTTCTCGAACTGAGCTGAGATCAGCAGGAACAGTGACACCAAACGCAATATTGATTGCTTTATCCACACCTGGTTTAGATCTCACACACTTTTGAATATGAACAAAGTTGCTTTTAATTAAGTTCAGAAATAGTATCTCCATTGAAATAATACGACCTAGTAACGCATTAGAAATATGAGCGATCGACTCATCAGAGCAGAGTGCTGCTAAAGAGCGTTTATCGCCGGTAATGATCAATGTATTTTCGTCTCTAGCACCTACCGTAAGCAGCAAGGACTCTCCAGCATCAATGTTTTGATTAGCATTGAGCATGTCAAACAGCTCTAAATCAGCAGGTTTAACATCAAGCGGTGTACAGACTTTTAGAAATTCTTCTAGCCTTGAAGCACTCTCCTCGTCTTTGCAAAGACGTAAACGATTGCTAGCAGGCAAAAGAGAATATTTAGCTGTGGCAAGGACACGCACATTACTAGGAATACAACCAAATAAAACTACAACTTCATTAAGCAACCCGTAGCGCGCAAGTTTAAGTAGGGCATCATTATCGATGAGAATAGTTCGATCCACGATGACCTCACTTGTTGAGGGAACCAGTAACTCGGCTAAGAAACTCTATGGTGTCTGATGGTAGCGCCTCAACATCAATTTCTCGCCACATCGCTTCATCAATGATCTCTAGTGCAGATGCCTCTCCAGCCTGTAAAACCTGCGCTGCGGCAACCCCACGCCCCCAGTTTCCAGACTGATTTGCAATATTCAGGACTATGTGGCCAGGATCGATATAATGCTGCTTGCCATAATGAAAAGCAGCATCTGCTAATTCCCTGAAGTTCGCTTGCTCGTCTGACAAGCTGTAGGTTGGATCTGGTTGACCATTTAGTAGCTCGATCGCGAACTTGTCAGCTGCACGTTCGTCAGTGTCGTTGTTCTTAAAAGCGTAGGAGTTCTCGCTCAATTCTTCATCGATTAGGATTTCATCTAGAGCAACATGATTAAGTGCAATGTGAGCAACTTCATGGGCAAGAATAAAGAGCTGCCATGCCCAGAGTGGAGATGCTTTTGATAGAACAATGACCGGACGGCTGGCTGTTTGTACAACAGTTCCATCCATTTTTGATACACCAGAACCCAGCTCTGCTAAATAAACTACAGGTACACCATGTGACCAACAGGTTATTAGCAAAGCTCTCAACCCCAACCAATTGCCTCCAATAGAAGTACGTACCTCTTGGCGAAAGGCTTCAGCACTCCTTGGAAACGGATTAAATTCCACGCGACAAGCCGATGCAATTGATTCAGCGGCACTCAGTGCAATTGATGTCGCTGCCTTTAGATCTTTAGACTTATTTGGATTTGAACGCTTGTACTTTACATCACGTCGTCGAAGTGACTCAATACGGGGGGGGGCTTTGAAAAGAGGACTAGCACGAAGACCTAATCGCTTTGCCAAGATTGCTGCAATCTCTGAAGATGCTGCCGCATCTGACAAAACCTCGGGTGTTACCCACTCAGGCAGCAACATATGCTGCAAACTGCGTGGATAACCAGCAGACTCCAGAGACCCAAAAATCATTTCAATCTGGGGATCAGGTGTGGTCAAGTAGCTCTCCTGCTGCGTTACCTGTTTTTTTGTTTAGTCCCTTTAATCCTCTAATGATCACCAACAAGGCTTGTGCCCCTGCTTCAGTTCCGTCCCATGCGTCAATAATAGCCTCTTGAAGCAATTCATTGTAATCCTGGGGAATGTTGGTGAGGGTTACGAGGGGTACATTGTAGAAATTGCATAGCTTATTGAATGATTTAGTGATTCGCTGGCGGCTTCCATCCGAATGTCTCATACGGGAGATAGTAGGCTGGCTTACAGACGTTAGTCTTGCAATCTCACTAGAAGAACGGCTATCTGCCTTTAAGTGGGATAGTAGCTGCTGTACTGTTGTATGAGCCTGTGCATCCTTTGTTCTATTCATTAACTACAATAAGTTTTGCTTTTAATGAATAGCATAGTGTTATAATCTGCATAATCAAAGCTACTTATAGTCATGAAAAAACTGCCACCGATATTCTGCTGGACAAAAATGGGGACCGAGTCCGGTGAAGAACTGGCAGAGATTATTCGTCGCAAAGAATGGGAACGCCAGTTAGGGGAAGGGTATTTTTTTTGGGGGATTGGTCAGTCTCTAGGAGCAAATGCCAAATCTGCTGCACGCGACAAAACATCTATATGTGCACTTTTTTCACCAATGCACTCTAAGCCAAAAGCAATCGATACAATACCAACGCAAGTGGTTCTTTGGAATGCATGGATTGATGCCCAAGGACAAATACGACAATTGCCAAGCCATTGTTTTATTACAAGCCGAGCCTCCTTACCTTCTGGCAGAAGAAAGGATAGCCACTATGCTTTGGTGTGTTACTCAAAGAAAGAGTTGACAACTCAGCAGGAGAATATATCCATTTCTCCAGATCATCTTCGTAACTTAACAACTAATAAATCTCTTGGTTCATCGCAGGTAACAGCGATTGTACGTACCATAGGCGATCTAAACGCTAACGATAAAACTAAAAGCTATTCTGTCAGTTTTACTGCTGAATTACGATCGCCTTTCTATGTCCAGCTGGCTCAACCAATAATTTTGAACAAAGATGAGATTAATGATATTAAATCCCTTACAGCCTTAGGTGATGTCAGGCTATGGGACACCTTAGTAAAGCATTTACGTTCCCGTACCCTTAAAGAAATAGATTGGGTTCAAGGCACTTTGGATTTAGGGGAAACAAATCAAGTATTACCTTCTGATAGCGCTAACTCACTTGGGCACAGTAAAGCTTACACCGTAAGTTAAACCTAATTGTGCTTTAGGTGGAGTGAAGTGGACCCATACGTTTGAACGATTACAAAAATTGGTAGTGCCCTTACGTAAAGGTCAGAGAAAAAAAGCCAAGTTCTGAAAGCTTTATCTAGCAAGACTTCTGAAAACGACTATTTTTCTTTAGCCTTTAAAAAATAGGACTACCCAAAAATTTTACTGTGATGCTGGTTGGTAGGAGGTTTCTAGGGCTGATGAAGCTGAAAACTTAAGGACAGCCTCGGCACAGAATAATTGAATGCAAAATGCATCAGAAGAAAGGCGTGGGTGCCAAATTTTCATCCACTCCTTCGTAAATCAATATTCAACGCCTTACGACATCAAACCTTAAAGCACCGAGGTGAGCCATCAGTGAAGCCAAACCACTTGCGCGTTCCTAACGCCTTACGACATCAAACTTAAAGAATTGCGATGTTAGGTCTTCACTCTTTTTCAAAAATGATGTTCTTAACGCCTTACGACATCAAACTTAGGTGTACAGCGCAAAACTAAATCACGACAAAATTTTTATATACAAGTAATTGTACAAATATCTAATGGCTAAAGTTCAAAAAACAAAGTATTAGCAATAAAAGTTAATAGGGTTGGCTATGAACTAATTCTCTTGGCTATTAGAACATTAGTAAGCATCTAAATTGTTACTTGTTTTTCTGACCTAGTAATGAGGTAAGGTTTATAATACTTTTACTTTTTTGTGTAAAAAATTAAGCTGAAATTCCTATTGATGTTCATTGTACTGTTCGCAAGAAATAATTTCTATCCAATTGCTGCTAGATGGGCTTATCTGCTTAAGTTGTTGCAAATTGTACCGTTTCCAAAAGGTGCCATGTTGACCAAGGTGATTAACCCAATGAGGGAGTATAAATTGCCCATTTTCACGTTTTACTAGCCAGTACAGAGTATTATATTTTTCTACTGCCTCTGTATTAACAAAAGCTATAGAATTAACTAAGTCTCGACTTTCACCTAAACTTAATCCACCAAAACGTGTAATTAAGGAGGGATTATCAAATGCTTGGTGAAGGCGAGAAGATAAATCCGGATTAGCTGTTTCGAGATCACTATTGATCCAAACAAAAAAATCAACGCCTGTTAAGATTTCTTGATAGTCAGGACGAATATTTGAGGGATCTGCTGTTCTCCTTTTAAATCGATGAACTGTCCGCAGAACGGTTGATTTCTCTGGTAACTTAGTTAGTGCGATCGCTAGGCGGACACCACAGTGGAGATAACGGTTGGTTTCTCCAATTAGAGACAGTAGCATTCCGTAGACAGTCGAAGGAGGTGGGACGAGGTAGGTTTCTAGGTACTCCCTGGCACGAGACTGCCGAAAACAAGCAACAGGCACCTCAACTCTCAAAATTATCATGCTTATACCTACTTACACCTGAAGGTCTTGAGCTATCCGGGCTTTAACAGCTTCCACCGCATCATGAACTCCAGGAAAGATGTGAACACCCCATTCCTGCAAAGACCCCCCAAGATTGCATCCACCAATCCACAAGTCTTCTGACTTCAGATCGCCTGATGAGATTTTTTGAATCAATGCAGGGACAGAAATATTACATTGCTCATCCTCTTCAAAGCAGTACAGGATTCGCGGAGCAAAATCATGCGTCCACCGTAAAACTACAACTTCAGGGGAAAAATCATATAGAAAACGCCCATGATTTCCCCCAACTCTGCTAAGAGCGACAAAGCCATCAAGCACTGCCAAAACACGAGATTTGACTTCGAGATGATCGGGAGTCAGGGCAAAGCCATATTGATAGCGGGTTGCGTGAAACTCTGTGCTGTAGAGCGATGTTCTGCTTCTTTCTCCAGATTTGGCACTAAATGTTGTTTCTCCAAAAAAACGAAGTGAAGAAACAGCACGACTAACATCCAATGCCCCTCTCCTAGCTATTCTTGTGCCTTTGGGTTTATTCCTACTTTTTCTTGTAGATTGCTTATCCTCTTGGTCTGAACTGTCAATTTTTGCTGCTTCTGCACGCATGAAACCTAGGACATCGTCATCAATAAATGCTAGAGCATCATAGTCATTGTTGATTAATTTGTAGTTCTGTTCGTTGTCATTCCATTGACGATTAACTGGAAGACCTAACTGTTGCCAATAGTATCGTAAAGACCATCGAAGAGCTTCGGCAGATACAGTTGTGTGAACTTCATTCTTCCAGAAAATTTTTTGTAGCTGAGCCACATTCCCTTCAGTTTCACTATGATTATTTGCTGCTGCACCGTATCCAGTTAAGATATTGCCAAATAGATGAAACATAATTTCTACCAAGGTTTAGATTTTTACTCTCTGAAACTGTTGCTTGCTGCTGAATTTTCTCCTCCGTCTGAAGATTTCTTCCGTGGATAACTAGCCATTGCAAGTAAAAACAAGTCCCTCGAAACTCTCCAGTCGGCTATTCCCCTGGTGATGGGAAACAACTCTTCTTGATTTTCCTCAAAGACTGTGATAATTCCGGCCTTCGCAAAGAAATCAGCAATAAAGCTCCGAAATCTATCGGCATTATGACATTGCTTTAGGCGAGATATAATCTGCTGGTTCTTTCGATCAACCTGTGCGATTTCATTCTCGCCTGCACGATCGTAAACCTGGGCATACGTTTTTCTCAGTGCTTCATGACACGCCTTGATGAACAGCTTTTCGGCTTCTATGTTGTATGATGTTTGATCAGCCATTTCGATAAAAAAATCAGTGTATTTTAAGCTCTCTGCAACTACATTCTTCTCCTGAAGCTGTTCAAACAAGTTGGACCACCAAGGCTTCCCTGCAACTAAATTATTAGAAATCACTACTTGAACAGGAGCAAAGAGCAAAGTGTCGGTTTGTCTAATGTTGGAAGCCTTTAGATCAACCAAAACTTTCTGAAGTATCTGATAAGTATTGAGGTTTTCCTGTGTCACTGCTATTTCACTTGTGGCAGCACGACTTGATTGTTGAGGAGACCACAGAGTTGCTCTAAACAAAACCACATAGCATCTTCTATGAACAACAAACTTTGTACATAAGTTTGTTGAAGCTTCCTGTAGCAGAAACTTTAACCCTGCATCACTGATACATGTGGCAAGGAAAAAATCAGATGTTTTCTGCTTAATTTGCCAACAAGATTCAGTAAAATCTAATATATTCTCAACCTCTGGAACTACGAGCGCGTAAGGAGTTCTAGTTGACTTAGTCTGAGATGGCAAAGCAAAATAGAAACAGGATAGTGGAGCAAATAGTAATGCGAAGCTGCGCTCTACAGACTCTTCAAATCTAGTATGGTGGCGGTAAGCGTAGTGACGTACTGCTAGACCTGGGTATAACCACCCCACAATGCCAATTCCCTCCCGCCGCAAATTCCCTTGATCGTCACACAATTGCTTGGCAAAATTTTGATGGGCGTAGGATCGCACCCTCTTATAGAAAAGTTTGACTGGGCGATCGCCAATCTCAACCACTATATGGTCTGTTCCATCTGATTTGACAGATGTAGGGTGCTGAAGAAAGGTATTAATCATACCTCTGTGGATTGCCAGTCGGGCTTGAATGCTCATCTGATGTGGCTTGAGTCCACTCAGCTCAACGAAGCCTTCCTGACTTATCTGGAAAGATTGCTTCAGCAACCAGTCAAAAACTTCAAAATCTGCTCCATTCCACTTAAGGCATATTGAGTCGGATGACAACGACCAATCCAACCCGCCTTCCCGCTGCGCTTTTAGTGAATACTTCTCCTGTAGCTGGTGGAGAGACATCCACAATCCAACAACACCAGCATTGTGGAGCCAAGTCGCCCCAGGGTCATGTAGATGAATTTGAAGCATTTTGGCACTCATTTGCTGCACTACCCCTAATGCTTCAAAAATATGCCGCAACCCATCTTCCGCTTGCCACCAATTCCATAGGTTTGTAGCAGGAGTGAATCCTCTTCACACAGGTCTTCTATTTCAACCCCAAAACCCACAATGGTGTACTTCTTAACCTGAAGTGTTCTTCGCCTAGGAATACCTTCTGTATTCGTAAATAAACTAACACGCCCCCGAATACCCCGTTGTTGAAGCTGTCGCTCCACTGCTTCTAAAAACGGCTCTGGTTCTTGAAAGCCTCTGATCGTGACGATACGTGAGTACAGCTTGGTTGCTGGTTTGAGGAGATGAATTTCAGGAATTCCCAACCAGATCTCATGCTTACCGATAGTTAACTGCTTTCCTGCCAGTGGGTATAGTAGGGGCACTAATTCCGCAGGTACACGAATCCTAAGGCAAGAGGTGTCATTTAGAGTAAGAACGCCCTCTTTTGTCTGTATCCCGGTGATTGGTTGAATGCCAATATCTTCTAGAGAATGGATTCGATCCTGAAAATGTGAAAGAGCTGCATACAGGGCATAGCTATGGTCAGAGGGTAGTACCTTACCCTGCACCCGGAAGTTTAGATCCACATGGGGCAAAGGAGAAACAACTTCATCATAAAAAGGATGAAAGGAGTATTCTTGCTGAGAATTTTGTACTGGTACATTGTCTAAAAATATTTGTTCCATCTGTAGATACACAACAAATTACTGATACCCAAGCATCGTTTGTGTCTGTTGAAGCTCGTTCCCCGTTTACTGCTCGGTATAGGACCAATGCTGAAAGCACCAAAGGTTGAAGTTCATCTTTAACCTGATGCAAGCCACTAGTTAACGTACCTTTTTAAAAAGGTACATTCAAACTGCCAACTTTTTGCTTTACGAAGATGCGATGACAAAAATCGCTAGTAAAATTAACAATTCTCAACAAATTCTTGCAGAACTTAATACAGCCAGTTCTGACAAATCTTCAGCATAATGAGCTAATGCCCAAGATTTACAGTAATCAGGGCATCTTTAAAATTTTTCTATGTGACGAGTTCGCTATTGGTTATGGATTGCAAGGAGTTACCTTACTCCGCAGGTGTATCCTTTTCAAGAATGTGCAAGATAGCTTCGAGGTGTTTTACTACTCTTAACGATTTGCTTGCACTCAAATGTTCTATTTGCTGAATCAAATTTGTTAGAGTTTGTGAATCAGGATTATAGTTTTCTAGTGCTATTCCTAAATCCTTGAAGAATTTGGCAACTTGTTTAATATCTTGCTGTTGTATCGAAGTTTTAAGTGATGTGCAAGGCCATGTCACGCTTATATGTTTGGAATTCTTCTGAGATGAAGACAAGTCTCGATCGCAAGCACTTAGTCGTTCTGGTACGAGAGGTATATGCGATCGACGAAGCATACTTGGATTGATTCGCACCGGAGTACCAAGAATTGCTACTGTTGCCTTCTCAGTAGCTCGGGCTACAAGTTCCCACGCATCTCGTTCAGTTAAAGGTTGCCCCAAGGCCGATGGAAGTCGATTAGACCCTAATTTGGTAAATGCAAAATTATTTTTTGTTTTAATCCTTGGTCTCCACTTCTCTATCCAAGTTGTCAAATCGTCCTTTAACTGAGGCAGGTGCAGCTTGACTGGTATTCCAGAGTAACCAGTTTTGTGCTGAGTTTCTGTCACGATCACCCAAGAACCATCGGATTCACGGAGGAGATTATGTGCTGGCACAAGTTGACACAGGGTCCGTAACCGAATTGGACAAAACAGCAGGATACTCGTGATGAGATACCGTTGCCACGATCTCAAAAGCTCAATTTCCGATCGCTCTTTTCCAGCAGAATCAATTTCTGTGCAATCTTGGCGCAGATACGCACTAATTTTTTGGCGAAGTTCGTCCGTTAGCTCATAAGCATCCTCGGCTAACCTAGCTTTTTCACCTTTTTTAGCTACTAGTTCGTCATTGTATTGGCGTCTCAAAATGCTGATGTAGTTCCGAAGTTGAGCGATCGCCGGTAAATCTTGAGAGGGATTAGTTTGCACATCAGCATGTTGCCACGCTGCAATCAGCATTGCAGATTGAGCAACATTTAATGCCCAGCCATGCGAGTTTCCACGCTGTTCCAATCCCCAAGCGATGAAATCGGACAGCAAACCCTGATTGGTCAGATCCTCTAATTTAATGTCTTTTAGGTTTGTTGCGCGAACACAGGTCAACCACCCTAAAAAGCTCAGAATATGATTCTTGTAGGTTCTATAGGTTTTTGGGCGAATTGGTTTTTCGCGGCGTCGAGAGTTTTCAGTCCTAGTCCAGAATTCCTCTAGCTGATTTAGTTGTTCCTTTAAAAAAGCAGGCAACTCATCTTCCGATGCAGAGTAAAAGCTTGTTTTGAGCCTTTGCTTGCCCTTCCGGGTCTTTTTTGCATCTTTAGGAACTTCAGGATCTCCTAATGCCCTTGTTTTGACGGGTTTACCTTTTTTAGTGGGAGGATCTGTTTTTTTGGACTCCATAATCTTCCCCAAAAACCCCTGTCAAATACACTGAATCAAGTCACTCAAAGACTAGGCTTGATAACGCACTGTCAGTCCGACAAGTACTCAAAGCTTTGAATAGAGCAGGTTTCAGCTTTCTAGGATAACAAGTCCATAAACTCATCTAGTAATAATCTTCTTTCTTCTTAGAATTGTAGGTCTTTGCTGGGGAGTTTGTAGCAAAAGACCCAAAAAGCCCATTACGAAAGACTTCCAGGTTTTTGGGCTTTAAAGACCTTTAAAGATTAGAAGATAAAGGTTTTTTAGAGAAACCTTAGGTTTTCTCTAAAAAGGGGTAGCTGAAATAGCTGTATTCCTTATCTGGCGGCGGCTTCAAGGCCAGGGGGTTTTTAGGGGATGAAAAACCTCACTGGTTAGACCCATGGCTTTGATTAGAAAAGCTGCGGCAAAAACCCCGAAAAGCTCACCCGAAAAGGCTTTTAGGTCTTTGGGATGTTAGAGTTGGCGGAGTGAGGTTTTTGGAGATTAGAAGGTGAAGGTCTTTTGGAGGACTGGGAGGACTTAGGTTTTCTCTAAAAAGGGATGGCTGAAATGGCTGCATTCCTTATCCGGCAGCTTCTTCAAGGCTAGGGTCTTTTTAGAAAATGCAGAATACTACTGGCTAACAACTTAGAAGGGTTGATATGACCGGCAGGAGTTAGAGGGACTGGAGACCGAGTTGGAATTTGCAACATTTAGGAAGTAATGCTCTCTCGGCAGGTATAAAAGCTATAAACCCTGGATGCTGGACTTGAAGGACGTTTTAGGGCACGGGTCTTTCTAAACTTGCAGAATATTGACCATGGACTAACCCTGATTACCTAGAAGTCTAAGAAGAATTTAAGAGCTTTACCATGCGGTCTTAAAACTCCTCCAGACCAAGAGATGGGGAGCTTTAAGGGGGAAAACCCTAAAAGACTTGGAAGCAAAAAGCTTGTACTCAAGGAAGCTAGAAATTCCACCTTTTACTACTCATCGAAAACTTGACTAGCTTTGCGGCTGGTCTTTAGAGTCTAGCTCTTCTTCTCGGAGGAGTTTTTCCTGCTGCTCAATCCAGGGAAGAAATGCCTCTTCCATTCCCTGCCCAAAGTCAATACCTCTTTCACTACAAATAGCCTTAAACCTGCGGGCTATGCGCTTTTGGACATGCCCTCTCACCTGAATGTAGTTTGGATCTTCTGCTTTGCTAGCCAAGGTTGCGGGGTAATAACACATGAAGTCACATGGGTCATTTTCCCACGACATTTGAAAATGTTAAGTTTTTGCAAATTTGTCACTTTTGCAAATTTGCAAATTATACTTCTAGCAATCCCCATTGCTTGAGAATCGGCTTTTTATGGAACCTAGTTCATCTTCACAACCTTCTCGGGGTCATTGGAATCTGGTGTCTTTGCGGGTGAAAGACCTGGAGTTAGTCAATTTACCCGAATGTTTGCCTCAAGAATTAGAGGTTCCTAAATACGACATCGGATCCCGCTGTCAGTGGGTTCCTCCCACTGAGCTGACAGACAGGGGAACAATCATTGGGCGAGCATTTGTGCCATTTGGGAAGACAGAACAGGGATGTCTGAGTTGGAGTTGGCTCTATTTAGTGTTTTTGGATTCTGATAGTCCTTCCCGCTCTTGGGTTGTAGCGGAGTGGGCAGGGGAAGATGACATCGAGGTACTACGAACATCAAACACCAGCTCAACTTCCTCGACTACCTGGGAGGGTTCTCAGTGAGTCGTACACCTAGACCTAGACCTTTCGGTCCACAGGAAAGAACCCTGTTTCGGCTGTATGTCAACTGCGATCTAGCTTTGGAGCATCCCCGACAACTTCAGAGTGAATATGATCTGTCATATGAAGAACTTGCTTTTATTGCAGGCTGCACAACCCGGACGATCGAGCGGTGGATGAGCCAGGGGCAAGAACCCAAAATGGTCAAAGAGGTTTACCTTCGCCGATTGAGTGAGTTTTATTTTTTGCTGCGGTGCTATCATCATATCCCACCGGACTTATGGAGCATTATTTGCCCTTTATCGGAAGCGGATCGGGCAATTCTTTATCCTCCAACTGAATAGCTGTAACTAGTTTTGAATCTTCCCGACAATTGTCGGTTTTTTCTGGAAAGACCTTGTTTGTTCAGTACAAGCGATCTATTGTTGCCAACATTGAGTTCTACCCATTGCTACATGGCAACAATGAACACACCTATTTCCGCCTTCGATCTGTCTAAGGAAGCTTTGCCGGATTTGCTCCTAAAAATTCAGCAAGGGTTTATTCAACTCCCCGATCTTCAACGCAGCTTTTGCTGGCATGATGACCTGGTAATCGATTTGCTGGCGAGTGTCAGTCAAGGATGGCCGATCGGCGGCATCTTGTTGCAAGAAGTAAGCAACGGTTCCTGGAAAGTTTGTTCTCGGTTGGTTGAAGGAGTGCAGTTGGAGCAAGTTCCAATTCCTACCGAACTTATTCTGGATGGGCAGCAACGGTGTACCACGCTCTTCATGTGTTTGTTTTCCAATCGCCCTGTGCGGGTGCAGAGTCGTCGAAATGGCAAAATGAGCGATCGCTGGTATTACATCGACATTCAAAAAGCCCTTGATTCTGAAATCGAGCGAGAACAGTGTATTCTGGGCTTCAACAATCGTCGCATTCGCCCTGGTTTTGCAGGGCATCCTGCCATCAATTGTTCTGCTCCAGAACAGGAATATGAATTAGGGTTGTTTCCCCTATCCCAGGTGTTTAGTTACGCAGCTTGGCGGCAGGGGTATTCCAAATACTGGCAGTACGATCCCACCAGGTTAGAGCTTCTGGATCGATTTGAGCGTGAGGTCATTAAGCGATATGAGCATTTTCAAGTGCCCGTGATTCGTCTTAAACCAGGGCTACCCAAAGCCGCAGTGTGCAGGGTTTTTGAAAAGGTGAATACCCAATCGGAGCAGTTGAACTTCTTCGATTTAGCAACCGCCTGTTTTGCTAGCCAGGACTTTTCACTTCGCGATGACTGGGCTAAGCGGGAGCAGCGTCTCAAGCAGCATCGGGTACTTGAGACGGTTAAGGAAACGGACTACCTCGCTTGTGTTGCCTTGGTTGCTGCTTATCATCAACGCCAACAAGCGATCGCAGCAGGGGTGCCTCCTCAAAAGCTACCCGCCGTGGCTTGTAGTCGAGAAGAGGTGCTGGATCTGTCGTTAGCGGATTACCAGAAGTATGCTGACCAAGCCATTGCAGGCTATGAAGAAGCTGCGCGGTTCTTGTATGGCCAAAAGATTCAAACGGCTGGTGATTTGCCATACCAAATTCAGTTGGTTGCTTTAGCTGCAATTCTCGCAGTTGTGGGTTATCCCCAAGATTGGGTACGCGCCAAGCTAGAACAGTGGTTTTGGTGTGGAAGTTGTGCCGCCTTATACACCTCCTGGCATGAACGTCGGGCATCCCGGGACATGGTGGAAGTACCTGCCTGGTTGAATGAAGGCGGTGAGTTACCCAACACGGTTCAGATGGCACATTTGCAGGCTGAGCGATTACTAATGGTTCGGCGGCGACATGGAGCTGTTTACAAAGCGATCAATGCTTTGCTACGCAAACATGGGGCGATCGACTTTGCCGCCGGAGAGGCATTGGCGGAGATCAATCTTTTCAATGATCCGATCGACAGCCATCATATTTTCCCAGTGGCTTATTGCAAAAAACAGGGAATTCCTAAAGACCGTTATAACAGCTTGGTCAACTTGACCCCGCTATCTCGTTTGTCGAATCAAAAGATTGGGGGAAAAGCTCCCAGCCAGTATTTACGGGCATTGGAGGCAGAGGGAATTAGTCGGCGGCGGATGGACGAGATTCTGCGCTCGCATCTCATAGACCCGGAAACACTACGAGGTGATGACTTTGATGCTTTTCTCAGTAAGCGTGCCCAGACCTTAATGGAATTGGTCAATCGGGCGATGGGGAAAACACCTGTTAGTAATTTGCTTGAAATTACCTCGCCTTCTTCCTCTCAGCGGGAAAGTGCTTGATAAAGGCGATCGCCCTCTAAATGGAGTGTTTTTCCATGTCTCAATCGTTGGATGATTACCGAGTTGCGTTGTTGGAGCGATCGCGAAACATCCGGGATAGCAATCAATCGATACGGTGGCACTTCTCGCAAACGATGCGGTTAGCGGAAGAGGCAATCCTCTGCTTGTACTTGCTGTTGGTAGAGGCGATCGCACAAGATGTGCCATTGACCCTGCCACCAAGCAAAGAAGTGACGTCGCCCACATCAATGGAAGACCTACGGCAGCAATGTTGCAAGCTAGCAGAACAGTTGAATCGGGCGGAACTCAATTTAACCCAACAGCTAGAAGTCATCTTAGAACTGGTTGGTTGTATTGCCCGGTTAGTTAGTTTGCACACTGAGCAGTCTAAACAGATCAACACCCTACACTGCTCAACTTCCTCTAGAAGTACGGGCATTAGTCGTAGACGTAGATAGATAGTACGGTGTTTAACTCATGTTCAAGAAAGATTCACTACGCTTACCGTGTAGACGGTATTTTTATATTTCGATGTTTCTAGCTCGGTTACTGGGCTGGAATAAATTCCTGTTGTTTCGACAAATCTTGCCTTACAAATACGCCCTTAAAGTTCAGAGTTGGTTGTTGCAGGCTTGGGCATTAGAGCAAAAACGATTGTGCCATGTGACATTTCAGGTTTTAGAGCGATCGTTTACAGAAGGAGAAATTTTCTTAGATGAGGCTACGGCGGAATACTTGAAAGACCTGAAAGCACTGGAAGCTGAAGGTCGATACAACGTGGTTTTACATGAGCTGTACATACCACGAGACAAATCACAGGAAGATGTTATTAGGATGGAGTGAGGATAAACCCATTTCCAATCATCGACCAGCGAGCAATGCATTCATCATTGAAGAAAATGAAAAATAGGCTGACATAGGGTGCCATCCAGTAGCAGGTCTTGACTAGAATGGCATAGCGCAATAGTACAAGCGATTCCTGAAATTAACTCTATTTTTACTGTCTTGATAGAACCTAATAGGCGAAGAAATCTTGTAATGAATCAGACAGAAAATTGATCAGTAGAATATGTCTTACTCGATCGATCGTCTGCTCAAGATCGCATGCAAGCAGGCATTGGATAAACTGATGTTTTGAGCTTTGAAATGAAACAGGTAGGATGTTATCCAGAAATTCCTCGCCATAGAAATCACAAAGCTCCTCAAAAAACTTCGTTTCGTCGAATGTAAAGTTCGTCGCAGTATCAAACTTCAGAAAACCCTTCTGAGCAGCATAGTGGTGATAACGCTTACGAAGCCAAGCTAATCCCCTGAACGGGATCTGTCTATCTATCAACCGCTCAAGGGATTCTGTATAGGCAGTCATTCTATGCTTTGTCAAGTCCGTATAAGAAGGTACATTATTGTTGATGGGACAGGTGTCAGAGTCTGCCGCTATGTAATGCAAGGCTTTTGAGTTAAGGCAGACTGTACTATTTAGCAATGGAACTTCGTGATCTGGGCAAAGCACAATTCCTGGAATTTGATGAGTCCGGTGCCAATAGGCTTCTCCCAATTCGTCAGATTCCTGCTCAAAACACTGCGGACAGAATTTTAAGTAGCTATGACAAGCCTTTTCTACATTCAGCGGAATTTTTGCGATTGTTGGAACTGAAGCCCTACCCTGTTGAACCATCACTTGTCTCAGCAGCTCTGTTTCTACTGGTATTAGAAATTGTGCATAGAAGGGGTACAAGGTATGACCCTGAATGAAATAGTCTGGCGTATAGTTCGCTTTAGTCCACAGTTTTCTAGTTAAACGCTTAAGGTTACTTGGAAGGAGAATATCCCAAGGTTGTTGAGGTAAGGTATCAAATAACTTGACTTGCGCTTCTTTAACTTTACGGTAACCGCTCCGAATGTAATACCTTACCAAAATGCTATATAACAACTCATCTACATATGGCTTTGGTAGGGTCAACATAAGTAGAGAGCCTTGAGTTTCTGAGGGATCGACAATGGCTAGATAAGGGTTAGAGCAGTTTATAACTACGTTTACTTACGACTACCTACTTAGTGCAATTTAATGAAGTAAAAACACAGCAGAACCAAAAATGAATTTTATAAACACCTGCTGCTCCTGTAATGATTCAGGTTGTTGATATATGGCGTCAAGATTATGTAAATGCAGCATAAGTGAAAGGTGTTCGGTTGTTATACTCAACGGCACAATTTGCCTAAACATCGCTATCATTGATGCAACTAGACTTGCTGTGTTCAAGAACCATTTGCAATAGCATTTTTTCATCAAGTGATAAAAAAGTTATTTAAAGGCTTAATCAAAACTTGTCCCACTCTTGAGACTGGAACCTAAATTCTTTCAAGAGGAATTAGGAAAAAACTCATTATTCACAAATGTCAAATAAATCGTACATTGGATTGTCACGAATTAATCCTGCAGCGATCCAAGCTTCGTAGACCGTCATTTTATTTTTTGTTGCTTGGTCAGCCACTAATCGCATATCCAAGTCTCCGTAAATTGGTTTTACTTTTTGTTGCTGTTGCGGTTTCTCACCCTTTTGGGTTGGTTCAGTTTCGACTATCGGTTCAGTCTTTAATGCAAGTTTATATGCCAATTTTGTCAAAGATGAGATATCAGATTTATCTTCACTATTAGCCATAGCTTTTTCTGCACAGACTTTGGCTATAGCAGGTTCTACTCCTAAATCAAGCAGTTCAATAATAACCAACCGGATTTCTGCTGTTAAATAGAGGGAACGTTTTGATTGAAGTTCGAGCATTAATTGATATTCATCTAGTTTGGCTTTCTCTAATTCAGCCAGGCAATTGTTGTAATAGATATCTGTTTTCAAGGGCTTAATACTACCGTATCGAAGCTTCCAATCTTTGTGTCCCTGTCTAATATATTCCAACATTGGCAATAATGGACCTAATCCATCAGCCGCCACCTGCCTTATTAGGTCGATCGTGATGATTTCTTTTCCACGTAGAGAGATTGCTTTCCACTGCACCATCTTGTACAGTTTGATAGCAATATCAATAATGCCCTGTGTGATCTCATAAAAGACTGACTTCAGTTCCTCTGAGAGGGGTACAAGAGTCTTAGTCCACTGAAAGGACCACATACCAGTCATGAACAAGGACCACTGCATAGGATTCACAATCCTATCCCATATCGTGAATTGCATCCCCGTGGCTCGTCGAGCAGTAACAAACGTACTAAATAGTTCTTCCATTTCGTTTGTTCCAACCCGAATTACTGGAACACCCAAAGTATTATCTAACTTGGTGAGGAAACTCAGAACCTGTTGACGATCTGTTTGGAGCTTGAAAAACTCTTGCATTTCGTCTATGACCAAAAGACCAAGATGGTGTTTGTGTGCTAGCTGAGCTACTTGAGCTAGCATGTAATCAACCGAATTACTATTTGAGCCAAACTCCTTAAGGTAGCTAGTTCCAAGTAGGTTGTCAAACGCCCTAAAGATCTCAATGCATAGCCCTTTCAATGAAGTTGTTGGGCAATCGATTTTTATCCAGACTACTTGACACAATCCACCCAATTCAGGATGAATGATGACTCTAGGATACAACCGCAGTATATTTTCAATATTCATACTTTTTCCTATACCCGATGGTCCACACAGGGTCAGGCTAGGCGCTACTGTAGGACATCCGATATATTCTTCCAGCTTATTTCCAGCTCCGTCCTGAATTGCTTTGTAAAGCTGTAAAGCCCGCCTTGCATGTTCTGGATTTGAAGGATTACGATCTGCTCCCAAATAGCCGCTCAACAGCAGAATTCGAATTTTATGATACAGATCAATTGTCTTTGCCTCTATTTCAAAGTAACGGGATAAACGCTCAATGCAATCAAGCCGTTCGTGTGGTTCCCATTGGATTTCATCAACAGAGAATAGAGGCTTAATCTTCCCATATTGACTAAACTCTAGAGACGACAATGAAAGAGGTAATGCACGGCTCATCGGATTATAGTTATATTCCGGTTGCTTATGATTCTGATACTGAGCAACCATTGCCCAGTAACCATTAGGAATTTTGACAAGTTCTGCTGACTGGCTAGCTACGACCACGATTCTCCCCCTTTTGAATCTCCAACAGAAGTTCCAAATCACTTAACTGATCTAATTGCAAGGGTTCAGACACGTCTGAATCGATTGATGGCTTAGATGAATCTGTAGAAGTTTGTGCTACTTCAGACTCCGTAGATTGAGGTGGGGCATCTGACGTTTCTCGTAGCAATTCAAGCCCACTTGAGGCAATTGATGCTTCGGTTGAAGATTCTGGAGTTTCTGGCAAATCTGAGTTTGCAAACTGCGGCTTAGATTGTAGTGATTTGAATGCTTGTTCTCCATGCCGAATTTGCCGTTCAATTGCTCTCTTATCCCCCATACTTGCTATGCGCTTGTGACCACTGGTTGGAGTAGCATCTAGCGCAGCCTGAGTCATTTCCTTACCTTGAGAAGCAATTTGGGCTAATCTAGTATTTAAATCAACTTTTGCCTGTAAATCTGTACCTTGGTATCGTTGACGGTCTAGCTTCTCATGAGCAAATAGACATATAATATCCTCAAAGTGCTTGCTATGATACCGCTCTTCAACATCAATCAGGTCGCAAGGCTCGAAGGTCTTATTATCGGCGTTGGGAAGGTAGAGCATCTCAGGTGCTCTAATATCTAAGCAACCTATCAGATTGCGTTTCGATTTAGGCATTGAACTACTTCTTACCTGCTCAAACCACTGCTCCTTGTAGGCTTTCTCACAGGTGTAGTACAAATCCACAGGATGATTGATGTTGTATATAGGTAAATTTCTGAGTTTAAGCTTGAGTCCACTTTCTGTGATCGTGACTGGAAACGTAGGCAGTAGGCAATATTTTACAAAGTTTAGGTCATCCTTGACCGGACGTAAACCTCCAGAACGTCGAGTCAGTGACCAGTTCCATATCTCTCTTGGAATCTTAGGAACGTTTGCTGCAATCATCTCCTCGTCTCGTTCATAATTGTCGAGAGGATGCTTGTTGTTATAGTACAAAACAATTTCGATTGCCATCTCTGTAATTTGGTCGAGGTCGATGTCCCCGTCAAATCGATAATCACGTTTGCCCTGTTGACGGTAGCGAGGATTGACAAAACCTGAAGTAAATGGCTTCGTGTGCTTGTGAAATTTTGGAAAACAGCCTTCAATCAGTCCTTTAAAGTCTGGGCGACCTGAAGGGGCATTTTCGATCGCAACATGAAGGTTTGGGATATATCGTTGTTCAATGGGACTTCTGACTAGCTCTCCGCGATCAGCTAAAATCGTACTTGGCAAGTGGTGACAAGGCCATTCTTCAGGGGCAATTTCTCTTCCATATCGCCTACAAAACTCTACTTTGTCCTCAGCGCAGTTCATTAATGCCATCATCGCGCCTGTCCATGAAGGTCCCTCAAGACCTACGTACAGCCCAACAATCATTTCGCTGAAAACATCAATCACGACGTAGAGAACTGGTCGTCCAATAATCCAAACTCTATTGAATTTGGAACAGATGTAAATATCTAGGACCGTTGCATCGATTTGAAAACGGGACCCTGCTCCGCGCGTTTCTGCTTTCGATGAACCTGTCACGGCTCGGTGATTAAGTGCAAAATACTTACTCCCCTGTCGTGCTGAGGTGACTTTTTTAACGTTTGGATGGATATGTTTGTAGTAGAAATGGCGAAGTTCATGAATTGTAGGAATCTGATTTGGAGGTCTAATCTCCGTAAGCCTTTTCCCTGATTCGTCATAGTACGATTGTTGTGCGTAGGACTCTGCTACCATTAATTGATAAACAGTTTCCATTGAATTTTCTTTAGTATTGAGGTAGTAGCGGATAAGAGCCGAACGGAAAATTCTCTTATCATCTTCGGATGTGTTTACTCCTTCACCGACGTCTTTGTCATCCTTAAACTGTCGCGGTCTACCCATTTTCGCGGTACCTGGTTTTCTAGAAGTACCTTTTCCTGAAGAATTAGCGTAATCGGGCACTAAAGCATTTATTGTCTTACCTCGCTGCCAGTACCGTCGAAGGTAGTCATGAACCGTTTTGATATCTAATTTGTTCTTCTGTTTCCCATCGTTATAACTTTGAACAAATTGTTTTATCAACTGACCGCGCGTTTTTCGGTCATATATCTCAGGTTCGTTAATGGCTAAAGCATGAACAATTCTCCAAGCTTTATCACGAACTTCTCGCTCTCTATTGTTCAAGTCTTCATCACGAATTATTCGTGCCCATGGGTCGGGAATGCGCTCGGCAGTTCCTGTAGCTAGTGCATCCAAGATATCGGATACACGTCGAGGTTCTGGAAATCCATTCTTCGCAGAAATGTCAAATGTAAAAGCTAATGTATCGTCAGTCCAAATCACTCGCTCAATTAGCGGTGAACCAGACTCACAACTCCAGCGTATGACTTCTCGCTCGAATAAATAGGATTCCATAAGGTTATTCTTATTGAGTGATTACGTGTTAGGCGGCGTGAAGTCTGTAATTTTGTCTGTTAGCAAATAACCGCTGATTTTTGTGTTTAACAAATCCATCTGAACCTCCTTGCGAGCAAGGAGATAACGAAACAAGCGTAGTGATGTTGCACTTCCAGCAAGGTTCAATTCCTTGTCCAGTTGCTCAGTTATTTGATTAATTTTTACACCTTTTGTTTGGAGGCGAATTTTCAGCATATTAGCGGTAGCTTGTAAATCCGCTGCACTTATGTCACCTTCATCTTCAAGCCAGTAGTCATTATGAATCCACTCAAGGTTACCGGCTAAAGTGCGAGAGACTCTCTTTTCTGTAATAACATCCCAATCAGTACCAAAATGAGCATAGTATCGGCGCTCTAATTCAAAATTCTGACTTACAAGATCCTTGGATAATTTACCTTCGGGCTTCATAGTTCGAGCAATTTGCTTAATTTTCTCACCATCTCTAATAGTGAGCATAAAATCAGTAGTGAAGATCCAAGGTGTACCGTCTTGAGCACGTGGATACTCTATACCCATATCACGTGCTATTTTCATCCCCAATTCATAGTCAAGCAATGGGTACTGTTCACGAATGTCAAGAACCTTATCGGACCACTCGCATAGGAGGAAGAAACGTTTTTCATTGTCGGAAAAAAGGTGATGGACCCTTTTTTCAGTTTTCCAACCGGGATATCGGGAAGCGCGCCCCTCTGAAGAAAATTCTTCTACCCTGTGCCAAGGGCGGTAAGAAAACCCTTCACCAAATCCTCTGGCCTCATCAAGATGATTCTTAAATGTTGAGGCACACCATCGATCGAGAGCGCGGCTTGTACTGGGTCTCATGAAGTACCATCTTGTTATGAGGTACATTTATTATATAAATTGGTGGGTCGAGTTGCAAATTGGTGGGTCGAGTTGCAAACTGGTGAACCGAGTTGCAAAATCCCACCAGGGAAGACAGGCGATCGCCAGCGGCAGCCATAGCCTCAATCGAATTGGGATTAACCACCACTGCAGCCAAACAACCTGCGCCATCGCGCCGAAGGCAACCCACAGAACTCCAAACAGTACAATCCCCAACCCGACTGCGCGGAACGTGGGACGAGGCAAACGAGCAAGCACTGCCAGCCAGGTCAATCCGGCAATCAAGAACCAGACTCCAACTGCTCCACCAACCTGAACCCCGCCCAAATCTTGTAGTTCGATCCTGGGAGCGAGCAGCACCAGCCCTGCCACTGCCACTAGCGGCGCAATGAGCAAACCTGCCCACCGCTGGATAGAAGCAATGACAACTGGCTTTTCGGATGCTGCAAGGAGTGGAGCCACCGCAGCCAAACCTACGAGCCAGCCCAGCAAATGTAAGCCATACCAGCCCATGCGGCGGTCAACGTACTGGCTGTTGTTTGTGGTTCCAAAGGTTGCATCCAGCCACCGTCGTGCCGCCTGATGGCTACCATCGCTGAACAAAATCGTGATGTGTTCTACGTTGGGCACAACGACCAGTTCTCTGCCTGCTCCCTGTGCCAGATTAGAATTTGCGCCGCCTGCCTCTGCCAGCAGTTTTTCGGCATTGGCGACGAATCGCCCCTCACCGCTGCCTGCTTGAAGCTGCAGGTTACGAGGCGATCGCGGCGTGATGGCTGCTCCAGTTGGGGAGACGGCAATCGTTGCGGCAAAGCGATCGGGACTACGAATTCCAGCCGTCATGACAATGCCGCTGCCCATTGAATGCCCCAAGAGCGCCAGACGAGCCGGATCAACTTCTGGTTGTTCTAATAAAGCTTGCAGGGCAACATCAAGATTTTGCTGTAGCTCATACCGCTGTAGGCGCGTCCCATTTGCCCCATGCCCGTCAAAATCCCACAGCATGACCGCATACCCTGCATGAGCCAGAACATGTCCATAGCCCAGCATCAACTGCTTAGAGCCAGCAAAGCCATGGGCAACTAGAACACCCGGAACAGCCTTTGCTTGCTGAGGGGCAAGATAGAGCAGGGGAAGATCTTCCCGTTGAAGCGATCGCACACTGACCGGTTCACCCAAAGCAGGGCTACCCCAACGGGCTGACGTAATTCCCAGCCAAGAGGAGACGATCAGCAGAATTGCCAGTAACAATAGCCCCAAGCGTTTACGGTTTAGTTTCACAAGTCCAGCCTGAATAGTGCCTGCCCCATTATTTCAATTCGATCGATTGCTTCCACCGACAAACGGGAGGATCTTACAGCTAACGATGAAAACGGGAGATCCAGCCGATTTTGTCTTGTTTCATTTTGGACACTTTTATCTTGAAGACTTTTATCTTGAAGACAAGTGGTGATGAATCTCTCAATTAGCGAGTTTATACCGTGTTATGGCGACCTTATTTGAGCTGTGAAATAGTTTGTGAGAGGTGGGGC
>NZ_JACXWX010000058.1 GCF_014764505.1 Phormidium tenue FACHB-886 | reverse complement strand
AGTGAAATTGCTGCCTGAGCCATCAACAGGTTGAGAACTTGTAAGCGCTTGTTGGTAAACACTCCGGTACTGAGATTGTTCTCTAGATAAAGGATGCCGATCAACTGACTTTGATTGAGAATGGGTAGACAGAGGAGCGATCGCGTCTGTTGCTTTTGAATGTAAGGATCAGTTGAAAGAGACAATTCGCTGACTGCATCATCAAACACCAGAGTTTCTTGAGTGCGTTCTACCGAGTGAATGACGGAAACAGAAATCGTTGCATAGTCGGAAACATCTAGCTTTTCTAGGTCACACGGTCTACTTCCGCTCCACTGAGCCACTACAGTAAGTTGATTCTCTTTTAGGGAAACTGCCAGAATTGAGTACTCAGATCGCGATTCTCAATAAGTCGAACAAAAGAATAGGGATTCCACTAGAAAAAAGGAAGCCAAATTCTCAATAAGGAATGATGAGTATTCAGTTCTGACACTTTCCTTTATCTAAGCGCTATTCTTTGGGAGGTGTTGCGCCATTTGTCCAGCTCACACCACCAATTGTATTTCTAAGCAAGTCCCGAAAGGGGATGACCCTACAGGGTTGTGTCGCAAAAACCAGCTAATGGTAAGGTAAGCAGGACGACACTCTCCTCCCTGCCCTCCGATGTCTACTCCTGCTCTGTTTAAGTGGTGGCATTTCTTGCCTGAGATCATCTTGCTGAATGTGCGCTGGTACTGCCGCTATGCCTTGAGCTACCGAAATTTGGAGGAGATGATGCAAGAACGCGGCGTGGAAATGAATCATTCCACGATCAACCGTTGGATTTTGAGGTACACCCCAGAACTAGACAAACGCATTCGTCCTCACCTCAAGCCGACGAATGATTCATGGCGGGTGGACGAAACCTATATCAAAATCAAGGGTGTGTGGAAATATTTGTATCGCGCTGTCGATTCCGAAGGTAACACGCTAAACTTCATGCTGAGTGCGATGCGAGATGGCAAGGCAGCAGCACGCTTCTTTCGTAAAGTGCTCAAAGCACCGCACACTCAGCCTCCACGGGTGATTACAGTGGATAAGAATGCCGCTTATCCAGCGGCAATGGAAATCCTGAAGGATAATGAAGCACTAGCAGCAGAAACTGAGTTACGGCAAGTGAAATACTTGAATGACATAGTTGAGCAAGACTACAGAAACATCAAGTGGACTACCAAAACTATGATGGGGTTTAAGTCATTCAATAGTTCTAGAAAAACCTTGAGCGAAATTGAAGCGATGAACATGATCAGAAAAGGAAAAGTGAAAGAAGTTGAACAAGGAAGCAGTGTCTCTCAAGCAAAATTTATTGAATCGATCTTTGGAATTTCTGCTTAAAGTAATGTGAGCGATACCGATTGTTCGTCATTAAAAATTCTTGCGACACAACCCAAGGCACTCGCCAGTCACCCACGACCCGATAGAGGACAACCATGTTCCTTGCTATGACGCAGTTGCAGCATGCTCAATGATCTCAGCGACGGCATCCGAATGGGAAATCATCACGACATGGGATGCGCCATTGACAGCAACGGTTTCTTTTGAGTTAGCCCGCTCCGCCATGAAAGCATGTACCGCTGCCGGAATGTTTAAGTCGCGCTCACCATAAATGAACCAGGACGGAATAGATTTCCATGCAGGTGCACCGGAGGCTTCATTAAATGCGGCTTCCATAATCGGGCGCTGGGTACTAGCCATCAATTGCGCGTCGCTAGCGGGTACATCTGCAGCAAATTGGGCATGGAACTTGCTCTGCTGAATATACAGGTCTTTGCCACCATCGGGCAGGACAACCGGCGGTGCGAGGGTCGGTGTGAGCGTG
The DNA here is from genome assembly GCF_014764505.1 of Phormidium tenue FACHB-886. Lineage (GTDB taxonomy): Bacteria > Cyanobacteriota > Cyanobacteriia > Elainellales > Elainellaceae > FACHB-886. The sequence goes on along the minus strand of NZ_JACXWX010000058.1, from coordinate 30,887 downwards.
CTGCCTGGATAACGTCCTGAGAGTTCGGCGGCAGTCTCGCCTTCCTCAGGAGCAAAGCCAGCAACGTAGACCAGTGCTTTCACGTTGTCATTACCATGAACCGCATTGGTAGTCACCGAACCTCCGTAGGAATGTCCAACTAGCACGATGGGACCATTGATGTCTTTAAGGACGCTAGCAACATAGTCTGCATCGCTCTTAACGCCGCGTAGGGGATTCGCCACAGCAACCGTTGGGTAACCTTTTGTGATCAGTTTGGTCAATACACCATTCCAGCTGGAAGACTCGGCGAATGCGCCGTGGACGAACACGATCGTAGGCTTATTGTCTTGTGCGCTGGCAGTATTCATGATGGCTCCTAGAGAGGTGATTGTAATGGTTCCTACAAAGAGGATGACAATCAGAAGTAGGCGGATGCCGTTTCTGAAGGTAGGCATATTCATGTTGTGATTTCCTTTGAATTTATTTCGATGGATAGGCTGCGACTGTGATGTAAGAAATTGACGGATGTGGGTTGCGATATCAAATCGCTGCGAAGAGACGATCGCCTTATTTCACAGACCTGACTCATTGCTTAAGATAGGGCACTGTAAACGTCACTGTTTCGCTGGTAATCACTTGGTGCGTGGGATCTGCTAGTTCGATCAGCACCTTGTGCGGTCCAGGTTCCAGACCAACCAGAATGATTGTTTCACCACTGGCATCAACAAAGTGCCACGGCGCATCATCAACGGTAATGTGAATATGTCCGATACGAGGCGATACATCGAGGGCACCTTTGCCAAACACTGGCAACACGCGTAGGTTCTCCGTCCAATACTGAATGAAAACACGTCCCTGAGACAGTGGTTCGGGAAGTGGTGGATCGACAATTAGCTTGGGTGGTGCTTCATCTTCGATCGCGATCAACGGAGATGAACCGATGATGTCCTTGGCGCTTGGGGTGTAATTGTCCATTGTTGATAGGTATTTGAGAGAGGAAGAGGAACGCGGAAGGGGAGACGCGGTGACGCGAAATTGAGTGAAACTTCTCAGTGTCCCCGTGTCTCCGTATCCTCTTATTGCAGGTGTTTCTTCAATTCAGCAGCAGCCTGAACAAACAGAGAACGAACTGCCGGAACCTCGGCTAAACCAGTCAGCAGCCCAAAATCATGAATCATGCCGTTGTAACGCACGGTTGTCACTGTCACTCCAGCCTCATCGAGCTTGCGTCCATAAGCCTCGCCACCATCACGCAAAATATCACTCTCTGCCACCTGAATTAACGCTGGAGGCAATCCTTGCAGTTGCTCAACCGTCGCCTGTAGGGGAGAGGCATAGATATCTTGGCGCTTTTCTGGGTCAGGGATGTACATGTCATACATCCACTTCATCCCTGGTGTAGTTAAGAAACGTTTGTCACCAAATTGATGATAAGATTCCGTTTCAAAATCAGCGTCTACGATCGGCCACATCAAGATTTGCAGCTTAATGTGCGGTCCTCCCTTCTCTTTTGCCTTCAATGCAGTCACAGCTGTCATGTTGCCACCAACACTGTTTCCGACAACTGCCAAATTTTTGCCATCAACCCCAATCTCTTCACCGTGTTCGGAAACCCATTTAGTGACAGCATAAATCTCATTAATCGCTTGTGGGTATTGAGCATCTGGAGTGCGTGTGTAGTTAACAAAGACACCTGCAAACCCAGAAAGCACAACGAGATTGCGAACCATGTGCTTGTGCGTTGGGTAATCGCCCAACACCCAACCGCCGCCATGAATAAAGATGAAAACAGGCAATGTGCCTTTGACCCCTTCAGGTCGCACGATATTGAGTGTAATTGTGTAACCATCAGCAGTAATCACTTTCTCAGACTCTTCAATGCCGGAAAGATCGACTGGAACAGAAGCCTGTGCATCCGCGAAAATTTGACGTGCTTCGATCGCAGGAAGTGTCTCTAATGCCACACCCCCTGAATTTAGCTTTTTCAAAAATGCCTTCACCTCTCTGGAAAGACGTGGATCATCTGCAACTTCCAAAATTTTTGTTGCTGGCGAGTTTACTTGAGCAACCATGACATTCTCCTTTGATATGTAGTAAACAATCCATTGAAATGACACTGTTAAGTGAATTGATTTAACAGTGATTCTTAATCAGCAGTGATTGTGGAATGGCAATCACTTTCTACTGATATCGTTTCCCAGCCAGAACTACTTGTTACTGGTGAAAAAGTTGTTGACCTAGCGGGTCGCCGCCTCGATCGGTTGTTTCCACACCGCAGTAGCATAGAGCGAGTCCTCAAAATCGGGGGCGATATCGCCTGTGATACGCGCCTCATGATGCGCCCAGTCTCTAAAGAACAAGTCGTGACTGATGCGCGATACGATGGCAGGCACGTCACGGCGGATGCTGTGGATGTCACCCACTGGCAAGCCAAAGCTGACCAAACCAGCCGGATTAAATACGTGAATGTCTTTTAGATAAGGGGCAGTGCCAGGGACTTTTTCTTGGTATTCGTGGGCACTACCGAGGTAAGGGTGCATCCCCAAATTGTCGTCTCGCAGGTCTTCTGGTGGCTCGTAGCGATCGCGCCAGAGGGCAATGTGCTGAGCAAAGTCGGCTAGTTCGGGACGCTTTGTTGGGTCAACGAAGTAACCAGTGCCAGCGATCGCAAAATCAAACTCGAAAACATCATCGTTCACCTGAATGGCAATGCGATCACCCGTTTTCCGTACCGATTTCCAAGGTGCAGATAGGTGGATGTGAAAGTTCGGGAAAGCAATCGCTCGCTTAATCGAGTTCGGGGGTGGCGCGGTGCCTGCTTGATGAAAGTGCCAAGCCTGAAGCCAGCGGGCTGCATCGGATAGTTGGGGATAGTTGTCGTAAGCGCCAGGGTAGTCCCGTACCCGCAGTAATGACAGAGATGCGATCGCCGACCGCCGTACAAATAGGTGTACTGCCTTAGCTCCTGATTCCAGTGCCACTCCTGCTGCATCGAAAGCTGAAGCCGCCGCACCCAGCACCGCCACGGTCTTACCGCGCAGTGCTTCAAAATCAATGGCATCGGCGGTATGGGCGTACAGCGTGCGGGGTAAGTCAGCCAGTACTGGAGGGATGTATGGACCACCAGTGCCAGCCACGCCATTGGCGAAGATAATTTTGCGCGTAGTCTCTACCTGCGGGACACCATTTACCTCAAGGTGTAGGCGGAAGAAACCTGCGGCTGGCTCAATCCGCACCAACTTCGTTCGGTAACGAACCTGGATACCGAGGAAATGCCGATACCAACTGAGGTACTCAGCCCAATCGACTCGCCCGATGCGATCGATCTGCGCGTAGGCTGCCGCACCCTGCCGCGCTTCATACCAGGCTTGGAAGGACAATTCTGGGATGCCTAGTTCTGGTCCAGGCAAATGTTTCGGCGTGCGGAGCGTTCTCATCCGCGCTCGCGTCAGCCACACGCCTGCATGAACCTCGTCATCTGCTGCATCGATCACTGTCACGCGACCGATTCCAGCACGCCGTAGTGCAAATACAAAAGTGCTACCGCTGCCGCTACCACCGATGATCGTGACATTGTGATCGATGTCAGGACGATCGGGCACCCAGTTTTCGGGATCGGGACCGAGCAGGCGTAGTGCCTCGCGGGCAGCAAAATCGAAATCGGTCGTTGTTGTCATGTCGATTTCCTCAAATTATGAGACGAAGTTGGGAAGCCATGCAACAGCAGAATCGTTGGATTATCACGAGAATCAGCTTCGCGGTAGAAGATATCTAAACCATCGATCGAAACGGTGCGATGTGTAGTCACGAGATTACTCCTTCTCAGCGCATCAAAATCAAGTGGCAGCGTTTTATGGCAGATTAATCTATTCAAATTTGTGCCATACCACCATCAACAAATAGCTCTATACCGTTCACAAAGCTGCTGTCGTCTGACGCCAGAAAGACAACGGCTTTGGCAATCTCATTAGGTGTGCCGACTCGCCCTAATGGAATGGTGACAGCTTGGCTATCCACGAATTCTTGCAACTGCTCATCACTGAGTCCCAGGTGATCGTAACCAGGAGTCGGCACCACGCCAGGACTGATGGCATTCACCCGGATCTTGCGTTCTTTGAGGTCGAGTATCCAATTACGGGCAAACGATCGCACAGCGGCTTTGGTCGCGCTGTAAACGCTGAAGGCTGGGGTGCCCTTGATGGAAGTAATCGAGGCATTCAAAATGATGGAAGCCCCGTCTGGCAAAAGCGGTAGCGCCTTTTGCACAGTGAACAGCAGACCTTTAACGTTGGTATTGAACGTTTTGTCATAGTGCTCCTCAGTGATCACTCCGAGTGGAGCGATTTCGCCAACACCCGCATTGGCAAAGATGATGTCAAGATGTCCTTGCTCTTGCTTGATAGTGGCAAACAGGCGATCAAGATCTTCCAGCTTCGAGACATCACTCTGAATACCCGTGACGTTCTTACCAATATCTTCTACAGCAGCATCTAATTCGGTTTGCCGACGACCTGTGATGAAGACATAGGCTCCCTCAGCGACAAACTGTTTAGCAGTGGCAAGACCGATGCCGCTGGTTCCACCCGTGACAAGCGCGATTTTTCCTTCTAGCTTTCTCATTTTGGTAAATCCTGTGGTTGTTCTAATCTTTAAAGAGATCTCCAGGTACACTCAGAGTTGCGTCGCCAATTTCGCTAGAGACGCGCATGAACAATGCCGAGCCAGTTGCCTCATTCTCGTTTAGCGTCCCTGTTGCTTCAACTAGGTAAGCAAAGCGCTGGGCGAAGCAACGACTAATCCGCAAGCTAGTCGATCGCTGAGTGCAGCCACAACATGTGGAGTGCCAACCGGAATCAGGAAGCTCTTTTCGGTTTGTATAAGGCAGACTTCAGCTTTACAACTCCACTGCGTCAGCGCTTATAGAACTAAATATAGGTAACTTCCCTGTTCTTGTCGTCCACTTAGAGTTGACACTTCTGTATGATCGAGTGGTGGATGAACTGCTCCTTCTTGCAGTGGAAGGTTGTCTTTAACTTTAGTTGGAGTCTGAAGTCACTTCAAAGGGAAAAGCTGATATCCCTTCCCTTTTCCCACTTATAAACTAACGAGCCCACGCTTAACAGCAGCAATCACGGCTTGTGTGCGATCGTTCACTCCCAGTTTGCTAAAAATCCGATTCGCATGCGATTTGACGGTGCTTTCACCAATACCCAAAGCAGTGCCAATTTCTTGATTACCCATTCCTTGTGCTATTAACCGAAGCACCTCCAACTCTCGCTCACTGAGTTCTGGGTTGCTCATTCGCTGCAATAATTTTGCTCCCACTTCCGGTGGGATATATTGCTGACCATTATGAATGGTGCGAATCGCATTCAAAAGCTCGCCAGGTTTAGCATCCTTAAGCAGATAGCCTTGAGCACCCGCCTGCAAGCCACGATAGATGTCTTCATCACCGTCGTAGGTCGTGAGTACCGCAATCCGAGCTTGCTTAAATTCAGCACAAATTGCAGTAATGGCTTCAACTCCTGTTGTTCCGGGCATTCGCAGATCCATTAGCGTGATATCGGGTTGATGTTCACGATACAGGTCGATCGCTTGTTGCCCATCTTCGGCTTGAGCAATCACGGTCATTTCTGGATCATGGTTAATGATGGTTGCCAATCCCTTTCTGACAATGGCATGGTCATCAACGATCAGAACGCGAATCATAGTAGATTGGCTGATTGTAGTTCTCACTCTCGGTTGATAGTGACAGTAATTTCTGTTCCCTGTCCCGGTTGACTTTGAATCGCTAGCTGGGCATTGATGCGCTCTGCCCGTTCGCTCATTCCTAATAAACCAAAACCATTGCTTAATGGAGCGCTACCCACTCCAAAGCCCCGTCCATCATCTTTAACTCGTAAGATGCACTGTGTCTGGCTGTACACTAACTCAACCCGAATTTCGCCAGCATAGGCGTATTTGATTGCATTGGTTAATGCTTCCTGCCCAATTCGGAGTAAGTTGTTCTCTACATCCGCTGGTAAAGGATAGGCTGTACCTTGTGTCTCGTAAATCAGAACAGTGTCGATCGTCGATCTCATCTGAGTCACAAGGCGGTGCAGAGCACTTTCTAAATTGCCCTCTTCTAATAGCTGCGGACGGAGTGCTGCTACGGATCGCCGTGCCTCTGCTAGCCCAGTGCGCGCCAGTTCATCAATCATTTCTAGATATATCTGAATTGCTTCCGGCTCGTCCACTAACACTTGTGTTGCTGCTCCAACTTGAAGCAGAATGCCTGTAAAAGATTGAGCGAGTGTATCATGAATTTCTCGCGCCATCCGGTTGCGCTCTTCCAAGATAGAAGTGTGTTCTGCTCGTTTACGATCGCTGATATCAAGAATCACCCCTAACATTCGCACAGGCTGTCCAGCTTCGTTATAAATGCCTCGACCTTTGCCAACGAGCCAGTGAATACTACTATCTGGATAAATCACTCGATATTCAGCTTCAAAATCGGTATGGGTTGCTAGCGCTACCGCCACCGCTTGCTCGACTCGCTCAATATCTTCTGGATGAACTCGATCGCGCCATGCCCGATAGCTACTCTCAACCTCATCAGGAACTAACCCCAGCAGTCGAGCGTGATTATCATTCCACTCTGTTGTATCCTCCACAATATTCCAGTTCCAACTACCGATGTGAGTGAAGTCCATTGTCAGCCTGCGTTGCTCCTCACTTTGTCGCAGGGCGGTTTCAACTCGTTGTCGTTCTTCAATCTCCTCAGAAAGCAGCAGCGTCCGCTCGGTGACTTGTTGCTCTAAGGTTCGGTTGTAGTCGGCTAGCAGTTTCTCTGCTTGTTTACGTTCGGTGATGTCTTGAAAAACTGCGATCGCATACAGGATGCTTCCAAACTCATCAAAAATTGGGGTTCCCCAACTTTCGATCGGAATGATACGATTCCCCTGGTGAATTTCGATATCATCCACACTGCCCTGTTCGCCGTTTAGCGCTCGCACAATCATCAGTTGTTCAGTTGGGTAGGGACGATCGGTTCCTGCCATATAGAGTTGATAGGCTTGGGCAATTTGCTCTGGGTTGACAAACGGCAGCACGTCCTTGCCTAGAAGTTGGATTGCCTTTCGGTTTGCGTAATAAGGGTGACCTGCTGCGTCCAGAATTGCAATTCCTATCGGAACCGACTCTAAAAATTTCTGGAGGCGGGTTTCACTTTGGGCAAGAGTCTGGTTTAAAGACTGCATTTTGGCAAATGCGATTTGAAGCTGCTGTGCCATCTGATTGAATGCTCGAGCCAGTTCACCCAAATCGCCCGATCGCTCAACTTCTACCGTCTGATCCCATGCACCATCTGCCAGCGCTTTTGCCGATTGACTGACGCTGACAATTGGTTTAGTGATCCATCGGGCAATCAAAACGCAAATAACAATGCCAAGCAGCAAAGCCGCAATACAAAGCAGGATAGTTGCGTGAATGCTCTGATTAATCTTTGACATGAAATCAGATTCAGGCAACACTGTGACAATTAGCCAGTCTAGTCCACGAGTATCTTTGAAGGGCATCACCTGAACCAACTGCCGCCTGCCATCCAAATTAAAATCAAGCTGTTCCGCAGTCTGGATCTGCCGCAGATCGCTGAAATGATCGCGCAAATAGGCAGCAGTAGCTCTCACGGTAGGGTTACGGCTCTCAACTGCGGACAATCGATTCGCCGCCGCCCCACTACTGATAACCGCCTCTCCGGTGGAGGTGGCAACCAGTTGCCCCGATCGCTCTAGAATAAAGGCAATGCCCGTCTTGCCAATTTGCAGGCTAGCCAAAAAACGACTCATCTCATTAGGCAGAAATACATCGGTAGCGCAGACCCCTAGCAGCGATCGATCGGCAGTGCTATAGACAGGCGTACTGGCGGTGATAGTTGGTAACTGGCTCGCAAAGTCAGCATAGATTTCACTCCAGACGGGTTCGCCTGCTATCACTGCTGCTTTATACCAGGGACGAGCCCGCGCATCAAAGAGTTTGTTGCCTTGACTGACTAGCTGGTCTCGCTGACCATTGTGATCAAGGCTGTAGCCGTAGAGTTTATGATCTGTAGCAACATTACTTGACCGCAGTTCAATAGAGCGATCGGCAGGGCTACGTCGCACCCCTAGAAGAGAACCTTTGCGATCGCCACAGTAGATATCACTTACCATTGGATAAATCTGAATTTGCTGCCAGAGTGGAAACTCACCTTTCACTGCGCTAGGGTCAATTTTTCCTTGAGCGAAGGTGCTGGCATTGAGCCGATTGATGTTATGAGGTATCTCGGTATAGGTTTGTAGTTTGCCTTCGATCCGGTTCGTCAGTTCTCGCCGCAGTTGACTGGCGAGATCGTTGATGGCTTCGTGTCTATTTTTGAAGGAAAAATACCCCACTAAGCCGACCGTCACTAAAGTTTGCAGCACAAACGGTACAATCAAAACCGTCTGCAATGGCACCGTTCTGGACACTTGGGCTATAGCTTGCTTGAGGAGCCTGCTCATCAATTAGGTTCCTCATTGATGGCAGTTCGCGCACGTTGACCCATGTCCTACTCCTGATTCACAATCACAACAATTTCTGTGCCTTGTCCAGGTTGGTTCATTAACGAAACTACTAACGATGAGAAGCTTCAGCGATCGCAGCGAGTAGTGGCTAAAGCTCTAAAGCACCTATATAACGCACACCATTGATAAATAAAGCTGGAGTGCTAACCACCCCACTATCCATTCCGCTGGCAATGTCTTGATTGATGTGATCGACGTACACTTTCCGAGCAATGTCTCGAATAAACTGAGTCACATCAAACCCTAACTTGCTAGCGTATTCTACGAAATACCCATCTCCTAGCTCTTGATGATGCTTCAATAGCATCTCGTGCATCTGCCAAAACTGCCCTTGTGCTGCTGCTGCTTCTGTCGCTGCTGCTGCCTTCTGAGCTTGAGGATGAATTTGAGGTTGAGGAAAATGCCGGAATACAAAGCATAGACAATTTCTCCCAAACAAGGTTGCTTCAAATTGGCGTTGAACTGCCTTAATTAAGGTATAAAGTTCACCGCATTGAGGACACTGATAATCCCCATACTCAACCAGCACAACGCGAGCATTCAATGAGCCTTGCCGATGGTCTTGCTCTGCAGGGGGTATAACTAATTGATTGCGCTCTGCTTCGCAGTTACCGCGAGGGTCGCCAAGTGCGTTGTCAGAAATAACGTCGCTCATTCTAAATCCTTGAGAAAAAGAGATCCGTCGCGTATACTCTGAAATCTCTTCCCTTCAACCCGATGATCGTTTCTATAGGTTTAGTGTACAAGGCTTATTTAGGATTGTAGTCAATTTAAGGTCTGTATTTTGATCAACTTGAGGGAGTAAAACGAACCAAACTTAAGTTGGGGTTTAGATCAAACTTAGGTTTGATTGCCTGCCTCATAGTCTAAAATCCTTCGCTCCCAAGTGATGTCTGGTGATAATTGTTAATCCAGGCAGAAGTACCATCTTTACTCTCACAAGCTAGAAATTCCGCGTTTCAACGCAACAATGGCTGCCTGGGTGCGATCTTTGACATCTAGCTTGCTTAAGATGCGGTTGATATGGGTTTTCACCGTACTTTCACTAATTATTAGAACCGCGCTAATTTCCTGGTTGCTCATGCCCTGTCCGATTAACTGGAGAACTTCTAGCTCACGATCGCTCAGTTCTGGAGCAGTTATCCGCTGGACTAACTTAGCAGCCACGTTAGAGGGAATATACTGTTGTCCCTTGGTCACTGTTCGGATTGCTGGCAATAGTTCCTCTGGCTCAGAATCCTTCAGTAAATATCCCTTTGCCCCGGCTCGCAATCCTCGATAAATTTCTTCATCGGTGTCATATGTGGTCAGCACAACAATTTGAGTGCTGGGAAACTCATTGCAAATCACCGTAATCGCTTGAACACCTCCCATCCCAGGCATCCGTAAATCCATCAAAGTCACATCAGGCTGCTGTTGCTGAAACACTGCGATCGCCTCATGCCCATCTCGCCCTTGACCCACGATCACAATATCTGGCGCCTTCTCCAGCATTCCGACCAAACCCTGGCGGACAACGGGATGATCGTCCACCACAAGAACGCGGATGCGACTGAGTTGACTCATGCTGAGTTACCGCGACTAATGGACAACGTGATTGCTGTTCCCTGCCCTAAGTGGCTTTGAATCTTTAATTCAGCGCTAATGCGTTCAGCCCGTTGTGCCATCCCCAGTAGACCAAAGCCGTTCCGCATCGCCTGGTTGTCTACCTCAAATCCCTACCCATCGTCTTTAATTTGCAAGCTGCATTGGGTTGGTTCATAGATCAGTTCAATGCGGATTTCATGCGCCTCCGCATATTTGATGGCATTTGTCAAAGCTTCTTGCCCAATCCGAAACAGATTATTTTCCAGATCAGAGGATAGAGGATAGGGTTTGTAAGAAAACAATTTCATGGTTTTAAGCTAGTTTAGGGAGGGAAGTATCGGAATCAAAATATAAAGATGAAGAGCCGAGCCATTCGTCAATGTCAAGCGTGTCAGAACGGCAATGAAATGATTCAATAGCAGCATGAACCGTTGAACCTGCTGATGAGCCGTTTAGATGAATAGCAACGACGATGGCTGGCAGCGTTGGAAGCGAAACGGGTGGGACATGGGGAAAGCCAACAGGTGAGTGACATCGCTGGGTTAGATATCAATACGATTCGACGGGGACGACGAGAACTCGATGCAGGACTAGCGAACCGTCCAGTAGCGCGGATACGAGTAGCTGGAGGCGGGCGCAAACAAGTCGAAAAAACTAGCAGGAGTCGAGGCAATCCTGCAAGTCGTTGGAGAAGCAGATACTGCAGGAGACCCATGTGGTGCCAGTAAATGGATTCGTCAAAGTCTGCGTGGCATCAAAGCAAAGCTCGTGGGTGTGGGAGTGTTTCTCAGTCATAGCAGTATTCAACGGTTGCTCAAACAGCAGAACTACTCGCTCAAAGCAAATCGTAGAGCGGTAGCAACGACTCAGCATCTCCAACGGGATAGGCAATTGCGATACATTGAGCGAGTCAAGCGACGGTTTATCCAAGCAGGGCATCGGGTGGTCAGTGTTGATACCCAGAAGAAGGAACTGATTGGAAACTTCAAAAATGCCGGACAAACTTGGAGGGTGGAAGTAGATGCGGTCAATGACCACGAATTTCCAGAAGATGCCATTGCTAAAGCAGTTCCCTATGGCATATATGACCTAGTGCACAATCAAAGTTTTGTCTATGTTGGGACTTCTAGTGATACAGCAGCCTTTGCCGTGGATGCGATCGAGCGATGGTTTGAGCGCAAAGACCGTCCTGGTTTTGCCGATGAACGTAAACTGCTGATCTTGTGTGATTCAGAAGGCAGCAACGGTTAGCGGGTTCGTAACTGGAACCATCAATTGCAACAGCAATTAGCTGACCGTTATGGCATTAAGGTGATGGTTTGCCATTATCCATCGGGTGCTTCCAAGTGGAATCCGATTGAATATCGCTTGTTCAGCTTTATTTGCCTCAATTGGGCTGGCAAACCGTTGCGTTCTCTCAACCGGATGACTGCTTTGATTCGAGGCACCAAGACCCAAACGGGATTAAGTGTCAAAGCTGCTCAACTGAAAGGAGATTACCCGACTAAAGTCAAAGTTTCTGACGAGGAAATGGCAGCATTGAACCTGACTAGACGCAAGATTTGTCCGCAGTGGAACTATATAATCCATCCTCGCACTCCAATCCTTGAAAAAGCATGAACTTATTTATTTATAAGCCCTTACTTATATCAAATCCGCCTGAATAACCGTGATAAAAAGGGATGAAGGGGGCAAGTCCCCTTCGTGGAGGCGAAGCCTCCACACCTCCCCCATAATCGGGAATTAACCGGATTTGATATTGGTGTGTAATCAGAGATTTACGCTATCCATTTGCTAATTACGTCAAATCATTTGATTCACATGAATCTAAAACAAATAACATTCCAGTAACCCAAACAGGCTGGGAAGCTTTTTGGTGTTGATGTGAGAGCAGTTCGAAAAACTGGTACATGACCTCACGAATTTCTGCAAAATTCTTATTCTCAGAAAGCATTTTCTCAGAAGTCTGAATGTACTTCCCTGGAATTAATTCCGAGGCATCGTTTTCAATGATCTGCTGTATACCGTGTCGATTCATTTCTAGGTGAAATTGCAAGCCAAGCACCTTTTCACCCTAGAGAAATGCTTGATTGAGGCAACCCTCGCTGTAGGTCAGGTGGGTTGCTTTTTCTGGTAACTCAAATGTATCTCCATGCCAATGGAAAACTGTCAGTTGAGTGGGTAAAGACTCAAGGGCATCGGATTGCTGAACTGCTTCTGTTGTTTTGATCAGAAACCATCCGATCTCTTTGTGCTGCCCCGCATACACTTTTGAACCCAGAGCATCCGCGATCAGTTGCGCTCCCAGACAAATGCCAAGCACTATCTTGTCTTCCTCGATCGCCTGTTTGATGAGTTGTTTCTCTGCGATGAGCCAGGGGTACTGCTCCTCTTCATAGATATTCATTGATCCACCCAAGACGATCAGCTAATCAAAATCACTCACCGTTGGTAAGGGATCGTTGGCGTAGAATTTGGTGGATGATAACGAATGGTTTTGTTCGTCCACCCAGGTTGAAATACTGCCCAGTCCCTCGAAGGGAACATGTTGCAAATAATGAACTCTCATTTTTTCACCCTCGCGTTGGTTTAAGTTTGATTAGACAAGGTGAGCTTCAGGTAGCACCATCAGTTTAGGAATTCAGACATGGGGAGGCTCTCTAAGATAAAGGCATTATTTTTCAGAGAGGTAACTTTTCAATAAAGAGCGTGTGGGCGTACAGGCAACGAGAAGAATCTCAGCATCTTGGTCTCCGATCGCAGAGAGATTGTGGGGGAGAAACGCATCAAAATGTGCCGCGTCACCAGGATTGAGCAAAAACTGCTCGTCTGCTAGAGTCAGAATGAGTTGCCCGGAGAGAACATAGAGCCACTCTTCACCACTATGCTGATAATGCTGTTCTCCTTGTCGATTCACAGGCACGATCACTCGGAGTGGATGCAAATCAGCTAGATGATTCCCGCCAGCTAGAGAGGTGTAGAATAGCCCATTGCCCTCTTGAAGCCGACGATCGCCTGCACGAATCACAACCCCAGCAGAAGCTTGCTGCTTTGGAACCGTTGGCTTTGGGTTCTCCGAAGTTGAGCCAAATAGGTCGGGTAGCGATACCCCATACACCCGTGCCAAGGTAAACAGAACTGCCAGTGAGGGCTGCCGTTCGCCACCTTCTAGGCGAGACAAGTAAGCCTCAGACACATCTGCCTGCTCACTCAGTTGACTTAACGTCCAACCCCGTTCCGTTCTTAAAGCCCGTAACCGTTGCCCCAGTTTGGCTAATTCAGGCTTGAGTAGAGCCTCGATCGAATTTTCCATAAATTGCTCATTAAGCAAGTTAGCTTAATTATATTGCCTAGCAGGCAAGCTTGCTGGATTCTTCTCAATCGATCTGGTAGTAGATGGGCACTGTGAAAATGATGTTTACTGCCTAAAATAGCCAATTCTCCTTAATTCACCAGCTTTGGTCAGTTGAATCTCAAAGCTGAAACCTAGCTTTAATGGAAAAACACATTGACAGTTAGGCAACTATCGTTTTATTATTTAGGAGTCCTAAACAACTTAGATGTTAGCACAGGGATTGCCGCCTGGTGTGTCAATCCTGACAACTCAGAGGAAGGAGTAAACTCACAACAATGGCACTGAACATTGAACTACTGGAACAAAGCTTTGAGCAAGTGAAGGCGCGTGAATCTGACTTCACCGCTTTGTTCTATTCCTATCTGTTCGCAGACTATCCAGAGACGAAACCACTGTTCGTTCACACCTCAATGGAGGAGCAGGGTAAGAAGCTATTTGCTTCGCTGGTACTGGTGGTTAATAGCCTTCGCCAACCTGACGCGTTAAATGCCGCTCTGACAGGTTTAGGCACACGCCATGTTCAGTATGGCGTTTTGCCGGAGCATTATCCAATGGTTGGCAACACCTTGTTGAAAACGCTGGCATCTTTTGTAGGAACTGCCTGGACACCCCAAACGAAACAAGCCTGGGCAGATGCTTACGACGCGATCGCTCAAATCATGCTGGAAGGTGCTGACTATACCCCTGCAGCACTCAAACTACAATCTAGCTCTTCAGGAGCAACTGCATGAGTGGATTACATTTTGTTTGTGTTTTACCCAGAGGGATAAATGGTTGCCCAAATTCTTTCGATTCAAGTTGGACTGCCCAAATCGCTTGGTGTGACAGGTGCGCCAGCCCCAATGGATCGTCCTTGGTCTACAGGTTTCTTCAAGGAGCCGATTCAGGGAGAAGCCTGGCTCGGAAGCACTAATTTAGCTGGGGATGGTCAAGCCGATCTCAAACGTCATGGCGGTGTAGAAAAAGCGGTACTGGCGTATGCGGCTGAACACTACCCCTCCTGGCAAGCGCGTTTGAAGTTGCCCGACCTCTCCTACGGAGCGTTTGGAGAAAACTTTACGGTTGCTGATCAAACAGAATCATCCGTTTGCATTGGCGATATCTATGACATCGGTGAAGCTCAAGTTCAGGTGTCTCAACCCCGCCAGCCTTGCTGGAAACTATCGCGTCGCTGGGGAATTCGGGATCTTGCATTTCAAGTTCAGACGACTGGGCAGACCGGATGGTATTTTCGCGTATTGAAAGAAGGACTGGTGGAAGCGGGAATGAAACTGGTGTTGCGCGATCGCCCGTTTCCCCAATGGACGATCGCCCGAGCCAACCAAATCATGCATCACGAATTAAATGATAGGGAAGCGTCGGCTGCATTGGCAAACTGTCCGTTGTTGGCGGTAAATTGGCAACGCACTTTGTCCAAGCGAGCTGCTAAAAATGTCAATCCAGATCCGGTTCCCCGGCTCTGGGGTGAGAACTGAGCCTGATCGTGCTAGGACGATTGCAAAAGAAATCCAATCGGCGATCGTCCTTACAACTAACAAGAGAACAAACAATGGATATGATTGCACTAGTTCCTAACAACTCGTTAATCACCGAAATACCTGAGGAAGGACGGCAATTAGCCGTGAAACTGGCACGGCTGATTATCAAGCTGACTCAACGTGATGAAGAGAAGCGCAAACAGCTACGAGATGTCTATGGCAATGATGCCATGATGTTAATTGCCGTAGGACAAACAGTTGCTACTGAGCTTGCCACAATTGCTGCTGCTAACAATTATTGGAAAAATAGTGAGGTTTAAGATGAATGACTATTGTTTAGTGGACTGTGGTTTTCACGATCAGCTAGAAGCCTTGGCAACGCTACGGCAAACCTGTCAGATTTCCTATCGCACTGCTACTGAGGAAATTATTGAAGTTCAAAGTCAGATTGTCGATGTCTATGCTGCCAACAAAGCAGATTTTTTGAAGCTCAAAGATGGGACTGAAATCCGGCTCGATCGCCTGATCTCAGTCAATGGTAACCCGACTCGTTTTGCTCAGGAGTAGCACAATGGCAATCCAACTCAAGATCGATCGCGTTTTACAAGGTTCATTTGACCTCAAAGCGCTAAACCTTTTGTTCGTGTTTCAAGTCAATTGTCCCGGTTGTTTCATTTATGGGTTTCCACTCGTCAACAAGTTGTATTGGAAGTACCGTGAATCTGGGTTAAATGTTCTGGGACTCTCAACAGCGTTTGAGGATTTTGAGTACAACACGGCTGCAAATACAGAGTTACTTTTGACTCAGAAACAGATGGTTGGGGCAACTCGGCAAGCCCTCGGAGAGAATTACGCTCAAGCAATTGATTTTCCCGTTGCGATCGATCAATTTACTACAGGTACGGCACTTGCAACCCCCGCGAACATCGAGCGGGTGTGTGAAGCGATCGCTGGTTTCGGTAATTCATCCCATCTCGAACAAGAAGCGTTGCGTCAGAAAGTGAAGACTTACTTACAAAAGAGCACTCAAACATCAGCAACCTTTACGCTGAATCATCTGCCAGGAACACCGACCTTTCTTCTAGTCGATCAAAACTTAGAATTATTAGAAGGATGGTTTGGACATACGCCGGAAGCAGATGTGATTCAACGAATCGAGAAATACATCAACACTGGCAATCGAGTAACCCAGGAACTATGCAAGTAACCTTTCATGGGCAACCGATGCGATTGATTGGATTGCCGATGAAAGTTGGCACTCGTGCCCGTGATGTGCGGGTGATTGATAATAACCTGTTACCCGTGCTGCCACTGGCGCGATCGCGAGGAAAAGTCCGTCTGTTACTCACGATTCCTTCTTTAGATATGCCAGTCTGTAGTGCTGAGATCCGCAAGTTCAGCCAACGTCTAACTCTACTGGGTCAGGAATTAACTGATTTTGTTGAAGTTTTTCTCATCTCCGCCGACCTTCCTTTTGCTCAAACTCGTTGGCAGGCGATCGAGAAAGTTACCAGTATCACCATGCTTTCAGATTATCGCGATCTGGACTTTGCCCGCAGTTGGGGACTGCTCATTCAGGATCTAGGATTACTGGCACGCGCTGTTTATGTCGTAGATTCTACAGGCATCGTTACCTATCAAGAAATTGTT
The DNA here is from genome assembly GCF_014764505.1 of Phormidium tenue FACHB-886. Classification (GTDB taxonomy): domain Bacteria; phylum Cyanobacteriota; class Cyanobacteriia; order Elainellales; family Elainellaceae; genus FACHB-886. The sequence continues at coordinate 14,250 of NZ_JACXWX010000058.1, read as the reverse complement.
GCTGAACTGACGACTGAACCTGACTATGGCGTTGCTTTTGCAGTGCTTTCCGCAGAAATCGCCACATTGAAAGCGGCATCGTAAATCGAGAATTTGTGTCCTACTGCGCTAGAAGTGGCTATCGTTGTAGGATCGTTACTACTCCTGCTCAACCACAGTACAGCCATAATTCAGGAAGAAATGACTCGTAGCTGCGCTTGCAGCCGCTCTCACTGATTCAGTGCCTTACACCGTCAGTACCATGAATAACTCTCAGCCCGATCGCAACACAGAATCAGCCCTTCCCGCCGAACAGCCAAATGCGGGTGTCATCGCTAATCCCTTTGATGCCTCAACTGCGATCGAGCAACACATCTTGATTGGTCTGGAGAAAATTGGGCTAGCGCTGAAAAGTCAGTCTTGGCAGGATGCCGGGCAGCAAGGGTTAACGCCGACTCAAGGGCAAATTCTGGCGCTGCTGATTGACAAGGGCAACGCTGGGATGCGGTTGACGGAAGTGTCAAAAAATTTGGCAGTCACGGCGGCGACGGCAAGTGATGCGGTCACTTCGCTAGTCGAGAAAGGGTTAGTGCAGAAAACGCGATCGCCAGCCGATGGACGAGCGATCGCGATTACATTGACCACTCAAGGACAACAAGCCGCCGCCCAAACCACATCCTGGTCTAATTTTCTGCTGAATACAGTAGATGAACTATCGGAGGAGGAGCAAGTCATCTTCCTGCGAGGGCTGATTAAGATGATTCGCAAGCTTCAGGAACAAGGACAAGTTTCAGTGGCAAAAATGTGTGTCACTTGTCAATTCTTTCAGCCCAATCGGTATCCAGATTCGGAACGCCCCCATCATTGTGCGTTGGTCAATGCAGCCTTTGGCGATCGTCATCTTCGTCTCAACTGTGCCGAACACGTTGCAGCCGATCCTGAAACCGCTCAACAAAATTGGAGCCTTTATCTTTCGTAGTTCTCTCGTTTCCAAGAGGTTTTAGCGAATTCGCAAAGATTCTCTGAAGCCTCTTATCGGCAGTTGTTTCTTTCGTTGCCCAATCTCTGAGCGAGATAGGGAATGACACCCAAGCAAATTCGTTAACACCATAAGAATCTGATAAATCGTCGTAAGAATCCGAAAGAAGTCAAGCATTCAAACTTTATACACTTTGAGTAAAGATTTATGACTAGCAACCTGATTAATCCACTCGACCTCAGCCGACGCTTGCATACATCTCCAATATTATCTAGTCGGCAGATGGGCTGGAATGGTGTCTTAGTTGAACAGTATCAATATGCTCCAACTTCAAGTGAATTTGAGCTTCCTGCCCTATCCGATCATTGGTTTATCCTACACCTAGGACAACCCGCTCCTTTGACTCAGAAGCGTGACGATCGCCTGCATGAATCAACAATTCAAAAGGGGGACACCATTTTTATTCCGGCAGGACAACCGAGCTACTGGCACTGCCACAGAACTGATACCTGTCGTTCAATGCTGAACATTCACTTACCGTCAGAGGCGATCGGACAAGTCGCTGAGGCTTCCGAAATGGATATAAAGCGGCTCAACTTTGTGAATCGTTTCGGTAAGCAGGACTCGAATCTTCAGCATGTCGCCATGCTGCTTTTAGCTGAATTGCGTTCAGACGGTCTGATGGGGCGATTATATATTGAATCATTGTCTCAAGTTTTAGTGATTCATCTGCTACGACATTACTCTGAGGTTGTACAAGTCATTACATCGGGGAACAGAAGCTTAACTCGTACCCAATTGCAGCAAGCGATCGATTATATTCACACTCACCTCGATCGAGATTTGTCATTAGCTGAACTGGCAAGCGTCATCAATATTAGCCCCACTTACTTTGCTAATTTGTTCAAACAAGCTACGGGGATTTCCCCATATCAGTATGTGATTCGACAGCGAGTGGAACGGGCAAAAGTGATGCTGTCGAAAACGAATTTGGCGATTGCAGACATTGCCTTACAAGTGGGTTTCTCCAGCCAAAGCCACTTAACACAACACTTCAAGCGAATTACCGGATTGACACCCAAGCAAGTTCGCTAACCTCATAAGAATCTAACAAATCATTGTAAGAACCCGAAAGAAGTTGAGTATTGGAACTGAGTACACTTTAGGTGTAAAGAATCAGGAGAATCCCATACAAACTTCTCCGCACAGAGCAATACATAACTTGTTCTCATACATCTATTGAATTTATATAAACAATTGCAACGACTGAGTTGCAAGACTTAAATCACCTCAAAACCAATTGTGAATACGACGTTCACATTAATATCAGAGATCAAATCATGAAACAGTCAGCAGATTTCTTCGTTCGTAGCGCGGTCAGGGAGACCACCCGGTCCTACATGGGCAGTCTCATGTCTTTTCTTGTGACATCGGTCGAGACCGAAAACCGCTTTGTTCTTCTGGAGCTGCGGATGAAACCGGGAAATGAGCCGCCGCCCCATCTCCACTATGACCAGGATGAGGTGTATTACATTCTAGAAGGCGAACTGGAGGTGTACTGCATGGGCGAAGTCCGAACAGTGCGAGCAGGCGAAACGATCTTCCTCCCCCGGAACCAGGCGCACGCGTTCTACTACCTGTCGCCTACCCTCCGGTTTCTCGCCCTGTTGCAACCGGGTGGTCCGGACGGACACGGTCTGGACGGGTACTTTGAAGCGATGTCGAGTCCGTCCACCAGCATGGAACTACCTGCGAGCGCAACCACATACGCGCTTTCCGATCCAGTCCCCGCCATCGCGCTAGCTGCCAAGTACGGAGTCAAGATGCTGACTCCAGAAGAAACGGCAGAACTGTTGCCCCACTACCCGGGCTTCGGAGTACCGCGAAAGAAACGGATTCAGTAACTAAGAAGGGGATCGCAGACAGGAAAGATTTCCCCCTATCTATAGCTGTATTAAAGATTTGAATAAGGCTGTTTGCTAGAGATGAGCCAGCCTTGATTGTGTTGTCTATCAGGAAGGAAAACAAAACGATGAAACTTAATTCCTGCATACAAGATTTCGGTGTTCGACCTCAAAAGTAGAATCTGGAGTCGTCAAACCAGTCTCACCTCAAATCGTCGCAGCAGGCGTTCCAGGCTGATACTTGGGTACACCTTTTGGAACTTCCCAGCACCTTTAGTTTTGACGAAGCACTGCTACTTTGTCAGGTATCAGAGGATCAGTGGGCAGCGTGGATTCCCGAACATGGTGAAGCAGTGCTACACACCCGTCAATTTTGCACTCGCTTTTAGATGACTTAGGTGCAACTCGAGTTTTGAACTATGTTAACCGCAACCCAAACCATTGAATTTTGTTCTACAGACCTCGACAAAGAGGTTGTCCATTTGCTCAATTATGCAAGAACTAAGTTACTGACCAAGACGCCACAACAGCTAAAAATGACATCCTACCTGCGACTCTGTTGCCTCGCCATTCGCAAGCTGCGTCAGGAGCCGAGATTAGCAGGCAAGCATAGCCTAAACGCGGCATTTGACGATTCCTACCCGCATTTACTGCAAGCACTTTGTAATCACAATCCTGAATGGTGGAGGCATTGCTGGAGCAGCGATCGCGGCATCCTTAAATCTGATGATCCAACGATCGACAAACTACTACAACCGCTAGAGTATTTCGTTGAAATCTACACTTGCAAGTACTCAAGCAATCAAAAGCTACCTTAAACAGCAACAAAGGAGAAAACGATGAAACTTGAAAATAAAGTGATTTTGATTACGGGAGCAACTTCGGGAATTGGCAAGGCAACTGCTAAAGCATTCGGTGTTGCAGGAGCTAAAGTGGTTTTCTCAGGACGACGCGAACCAGAAGGTAAAGCAACGGAAGCTCAGCTACGAGATGCTGGCATTGACTGTTTGTTTGTGCGATCGGATGTCTCGAACGAAGTCGAGATAAAAGCGCTTGTGCAAACCACCGTCAAGAAGTTTGGGAGACTCGACTTTGCCTTTAATAACGCGAGCATAGAGGCACTTCCAAAACCTCTGCACGAGCAATCGATCGAAGACTTTGACAAACTGATGGCAATTAACACACGAGGACTGTTCTTGTGCATGAAATATGAAATTCAGCAAATGCTGACTCAAGGAGCCGGGGCGAACGACTCTCGTAGCGCTTACGCTATCGTCAATACCTCTTCGTTAGCAGGGTTGATTGCGTTTCCATGGGCATCTCCATATGCCGCGAGTAAACATGCCGTCATGGGACTGACACGAGCGGCAGCGTTAGACTATGCCAAGCAGGGCATTCGGATTAATGCGGTTACCCCCGGTGCTACTGCGACTGAGATGCTCGATCGTAGCCTTGATCGAATGGGTATCACGGCTGATGATTTTGCATCTACGGTTCCGATGGGGCGTATAGGACAGGTAGAAGAAATTGCTCAAGCTGTCGTTTTTCTTTGCTCTGATGCTGCCAGCTACATCACTGGACAACCCTTAGTAATTGATGGCGGATTTACAGTAACCTGACCGAAACGTTCGCCAGTGGAGGCTAATTGCTTTTAAAGGAGTCTATGCGTTCCACTGGCAACACATTCAATTAGTCGTTCCTGTCGAGCCATATCTCACCCAGGAGAGGTTGCCAACCTGATTATTGAAGCAGCAAACTCTGCTATGACAACAAGCTCTGCTGTGAAGTAATGCCGATCGCCAAAAGTTTGCAATGATGAAAAGTGATACAAAAAGCTATGATTTGAGTACTCAGATCCGACAATTTCGGTCTATTCCCTGTTGATTTTGGCTCACCATTGCTTGGTTGTCCCGTTCCCCCTTAATAGTGCGGTTTGTGTCTTTATATCTTGCACTCAGGAGACTGTCTCATGCCAAGTGAACGTAGCCAACGGTTTGATCATAAAACTTCGGTGTTGTCCAGTCGGCAAATGGGCTGGAATGGCATCTTGGTTGAGCAGCATCAACACTCTACAACTCCGGGTGAAACAGAAGAAGGAGAACTTCCTGCCCTGTCTAATCATTGGCTGATCTTACCCCTGCAACATCCCACACATTTTCATTTGAGGTCTGACGATCGCCTACATGAAATAATCTTTCAGAACGGGGACAGCCTTTTAGTTCCTGCTGGAAAACCAATCTACTGGCGTTGTTCAACAAGTCACTCATTCGAGACAAAACTGCATATTCACTTACAGCCGGAGCTGGTTAGACAAGTTGCCCAAGCATCTGAAATAGATACAAAGCGGGTCGAGCTCACAAACCATTTCGCCAAACAGGATCTGAATCTTCAGCAGATCGCCATGCTGCTTTTGTCTGAGATGCGTTCAGATGGCATGATGGGGCGATTATATATCGAATCCTTGACTCAAGCGTTAACCATTCATCTCTTGCGGCACTATTCTGAGGTTGCACAAATCATCACGCCTGAGAACAGAAGCTTAACTCGTACGCAATTGCAGCAAGCTATTGACTATATTCACACTCACCTGAATCAAGATTTATCCCTGGCTGAACTGGCAAGCGTGATCAATATCAGCCCCACTTACTTCGCCAATTTATTCAAACAGGCGATGGGGATTTCGCCGCACCAGTATGTGATTCAACAGCGGGTAGAACAGGCGAAAGTGATGTTGAGTAAGACGGATTTAGCGATCGCAGACATTGCCTTACAAGTCGGCTTCTCCAGCCAAAGCCATTTGACGCAACACTTTAAGCGATTCACGGGAATGACACCCAGGCAGGTTCGCTAATTTCATAAGAATCTGATAAATCGTTGTAAGAACCTGAAAGAAGTTGAGTAGTAGAACTCATACACTTCAGGTAGATAAAACAAAGAAAATTCAATGCAGCCAGCATCAGACAGAGAAGAGCATATTAGCGTTCAAGCTTTTGCTGCTTGTCATCAATTTTCGGTTCGAGACTTCTATCCCCAATACCGTTTTGCAACACAACCGTAAATCGCTTTGAGTCTGGAATTTGGAACAACTTAGAACCCAACAACTTAATCCTGCCTTAAATGGGGCACAGGCAAATCGCGTCTTTCCATCTCTTTGCTCAATTCTCAATCACTATTTCTAAGCAACAGGAGTTTGCTATGAGCCGTCTTTTTACTGCCTTATTTGGCATCGGTTTAACTCTCGTTCTGTGGATTTCATATCCTACGCTTAAACTGAGTGCTCACCCAATATCTCAGGTCGCTTCAACCCCAATCGCTCAATCGACATCTGCCATTACTCCAACCGCTCAATCATCTGATTTGGAAATAGAAGGTACGAGCGTGCACTATCTCAGGGATATGGATCTGCTTGTCTTTGAACAAACCGTCAAAGGAACGGCGGGTAGAACTGTACCACAACTCAAAGAGGGCACAGATGGAGCATCCGTATTGGCATACGTGTTCCCAACTACCTTGAAAGCAGAAGATGTCGGCTTTAGCTCAACCGAAGGAATTGTGGCATTAGCAGCCACTTCCCATCCTGATTTCGATGACACCCCACTGTGGGATGAAAACAATAACTTGAACCCTGCCGATGATGGCGTTATGTATCACAGTCATTGGGTCGTGCTCAATGAAGACGATCGTGTACCGGGTGGACTATCCGTCAAACAGTTCAGCCCAACAGACTCAAATATTGTGATGCCACCGACCCATCCAGATATGCCGATGTATTTTGACTCTCCTGGATTTCCGGTGATGTTAAACGGCAACACACTTAAGGTCTTAGTTCCAGCCTCGCGGATTGGCTCCAAAACAGACTTCAAATTTGATGGAGTGGCTGCCTACCTGCAAGTGAACGCGACGAACAATGCTCTGCCGATGCTGGGCGTGTACCAGGTGTACAGCGTTGATTCAGGAGACTTAAGCCTTCCCTACAGTGTGCAACCTCAGTAATGGAATCAAATGTCTCTCAATGTCGAACTTCTAAAAACGAGTTTTGCCCAAGTTGCGGAACAACGTTCAACGAAACATGAACGAAGGAGTACACAATTTATGTCACACCATCTCGATTCCCCCACTGCCAAGGAAGATGGACGAGTAGACATTACCGATGTCTATGTCTTCGCAGGCGATACAGACACTACTGTTTTGATCATGGCGGTTAATCCTTTGGCAGGTGAAGTATCACCGACTACCTTTCGAGCAGGCGCGCTGTATGATTTCAAAATCGATACCAATGCTGACGTGATCGAAGACCTTGATTACCGTGTCACTTTTGGAGAGCCTGATTCCAGCGGCATTCAGCGGATCGAGTTGCGTCGATTGGAGGGCAGTGCTGCCGCCGAATACAGCCGTGATGGCAAACTCATTGCAGCAGGCAATACGGGCGAAATCACTCCGATCGATCACGGAGGACGACTTTGGGCAGGGCTGGTCGCTGATCCATTCTTCTTTAATTTGGGAGGGTTTGGGCAATTCGCCAAGCTGATTCTAGAGGAGAATCGGTTCGATCCCAGCGTGTTTGATACGGCTGAAAACGCTTTGGCAGGGCATAATGTGACCGCGATCGTCTTAGAACTGCCCAACGCAGCTCTCAGCGCTGAAACGATGCAGCTTTGGGGAACCACAACCATTCAGCACGAAGGCAAGTGGAAGACCATCAACCGAGCGGCGGTGCCTCTGGTTCAGCAAGTGTTCATTCAAGACGAGCATCTGAAGGATGCCTATAACAAATCTCTGCCACACGAGGATGTTGCCAAATACGGGGAGGCGATCGCCGCATTCACTGCCAAGGTCACTCACCTCGCGGGCACGACGACTGATCCTCAAGCTTACGGACAGCAGGTCGTACAGTTTCTCCTTCCTGATGTGCTCACTTACAATCCGCAGCTACCGACTAGCTATGGGTTTGCTGGCAGAAATGGGCGAGCACTGGCAGATGATACAGCCGACGTGATTTTGAGCCTGCTGGCAAATACCCCCTTCTCAGACCGAGTGGGTAAGCCCGCTGGCTTACGACCCCAATTTCCCTACTTGGCAGAGCCAAACTCAATCCAGCCCAAATGATTGACGCAGCAGATTTCTGATTGTGTATTCTACGTTGAGCGTATGCATTATGAAAATTCTAATTCGAGCCATTGTCAGTTTTTTCGTCTTCGTTGTTGATGTTGTGTATGGCAACCGCTCCTATCCTCGGTTCTATGTGCTGGAAACGATCGCCCGCGTTCCTTATTTTTCCTACCTCTCGGTGCTGCATCTGTATGAAACGCTTGGCTCTTGGCGTAAAGCGGACTTGCTAAAAGTTCACTTTGCTGAAACCTGGAACGAACTGCACCATCTGCTAATTATGGAATCGCTGGGCGGAAACCAGCACTGGTTCGATCGCCTCGTCGCGCATCTAATTGGAGTGGCATACTACTGGGTCGCAGTCGTACTGTACATGTTGTCACCTGGGTCTGCTTACTACCTAATGGAATTAATTGAGAATCATGCCTATCACACCTATGACAACTACTTGAGAACGTATGAAGCGGAATTGAAAACTCAATCAGCTCCCCAAGTGGCGATCGACTACTATCGCGATGGCGACCTCTATATGTTTGAGGAATTTCAAACTACACCAGATCATGAATTTCGCCGTCCCAAAGTAGACAACCTCTATGATGTGTTTGTCAACATTCGTGATGATGAATGCGAACATGTGAAAACAATGACGGCACTTCAGATACCAGAGGCACGACTGACCCTCAGAAGCCCTCATACGGTTTTTGTTGCAGCCAAAGTTTTGCCAGCTGAAGAAGTTTGATGGAAGCGTTATCTTGACCGCATTCAGTAGTAGGGCAAGCGCGATCGCAACTGTAATTCCTGATCTATGAGATCTGTTCTTTCAGCGATCGCCGCGGCTTGAATAACTTAACGGCTGCTTGAGACTGAAGCTGCGCAACTTTGTCTAGATTCAACCCCACTAAAATTGAGATTTTCTTCAGGTCTTCAAGAATCGTCTGCATAGTTGAACTTACAGAATTCACACAGTTGAATTATGAGCTAGCTCAAGGACTAAATTGAGTATCTCAAGCACTGTAAAAGTATCAAACGTAAATAGGTTTAACCTCATGATAGTTGCTCACTCATCCATCCCAACTCAAGTTGAAACTCTTGCTCAACTTTACCTGCAAAGCGAACCTGCTGAGATTTTAGAAGAAACAATCGCCCAACTTTGCGATTGGCTCATGGATGAATTTCAGCAATTGCCCTTAAATCTACAATTCTCAGACTACATGCGCTACGACACTGTTGAAGAAATGTTTGCAGATATTGAGCAAGGTCATCTCTGGGTTTCTGCTGATAGTTACGATTCTGCTATATACCCCAATCCAATTTATGGATTTATCTTTCAGGGCATGCATGATTACGATCACTATCTAACGAATACCGATTTCAGCTTGGAAGGAGAGATCGCAGCTTACAATTTCACAGCAAAACGAGTTCCTAGTCTGGAGATTCAAAAGATTCTTTACTCTGAAATTGTATTGCGATCGGCTGCCTACCTTTATCTTGAGCATGCTGCGACTCCTAAGATCGTTTTTCCATAAGTGCTGATGAAGATAAACAAAATTGTCAGAACTAATTATTCAATCTCGTTCCTTTTTCGTAAATATATTTTCCCTTTCTTTTTCCTTTACCAAGCAGATTTAAAGATTACTTGTAGTTCATTAACTTGTTCTATAAATTTTCTCTTCACTCAGCTAGGGACACTGCTTCTGCCATATAGCGCTGTACTCTCATAAAGTTCCTTACCTCATCATACACTTGACAAAATCGCTGCGCTGATTCAAACGCTCCAAATCCGGTTTTGTCGCAAAAACTTATTAAGGACAAACGATCGGTATCGTTAGCATCCTCTTAAGCAGCAATTCCAAAGGTCGCTTCGATAAATTGCACTTGAGACACACTGTCCCCTTGTTTGACTCCTTTTACTTGTTCTTTCCGAATCATAATCTCCTCCAAGTCTCGATAGTTGAGGGAGTAGCGGTGAGTCCAGTCCTGCAGACGGGTCTCCCGCCTTAGGGAACTGGCGAACTAGAAGGACAGTACCAGCGGACGTTGAGCAGGGTAATTTCAGGCAGAAAGTGCCGCCACTTAAACAGAGCAGGAGTAGACATCGGAGGAAGAAAAGGCGAGGTTAGGACTATCTACCTTACCACCCATCAGTTTTTGCGACACAACCCCTAATTTTCAGTAAGCGGCTGCATAACCAGTCAAATGCAGCGGACAGTCACAGCTGCTGCTAGGCATTCAAATCTCGCTGCTACCGCTGATTTGGATCGTTATGCTGCCAAGAACTTGCAGTGTGAGATTGACAAGAAGAAGATTTGCGCTATGATTGAATTGTTCAATAATTGAATATTTTTGATTCAGAAGTGACGTGAGTAAAGCGGACGAGTTAACGAAGTACATTGCCGTCCTTGCCGACCTTTTCGAGGTGGCACAGGAGAGTTCAGGTGAAGCGGTCAACCTCAATAAACAAGAATGTCGTGTCATTAATGTAGTTGGACAGTTTCAACCGCTCATGATGCGCGAGATTGCTGAAAGAGCGAAACTCAGCATCACGAACACAACTGGAATTGTGGATAAGTTAGTCAAAAGGAAGTGTCTGCGCCGCGATCGCTCTGACGAAGATAGGCGAATAGTCAGAATTCGTCTTACACCTGAAGGAGAGGAAATTTATGCAATGGAGGTTGAGAACTACAGAAAGGTTAGTCGAGCCATTCTTGATGGTTTAGATGAACCAGAGCAACAGGAGATGTTGCGGATGATGCGGCAAGTAGCAGTGCACCTCAATCAACAGAAAGCCGAACTGCTGAAGAACTTGTAGCCGTTATTTTTTTGAAGATAAGCTTCAAAAATTGAATCTTTCAAAATGTGAGCTTTCTATTCAACCAATCAACCCAGGAGAAAAGCTATGCACTATGCTGGAAAAACTGCCCTGATTACTGGCGCATCTAGTGGCATCGGAGAATCATTTGCTGATGAATTAGCAAGCCGAAAAATGAACCTTGTTCTTGTAGCACGCTCAGAAGAGAAGTTACAAGCTCTAGCAACCCAACTTCGCGGTCGCTACAGCATCAGTATCGATGTCATTACAGCCGATCTCAGTCGTGAAGGAGAAGGCTTTCGGGTCTATGACGAAGCGCAAGCAAGACAATTGCACGTTGATATGCTGATCAATAACGCTGGCTTCAGCACTCACGGAGCGTTCGAGTCCATCTTGTCAGATAAAGACCATCAGCAAGTCATGCTCAATGTCGTTTCTGTGGTTGATTTAACTCATGCGTTTATTCCAGACATGTTAGCAAAGGGTGCAGGCAGCATTATCAATGTGGGTTCAACGACAAGTTTCTACCCCCTCCCTCGTCAAGCTGTGTATGCAGCCACTAAAGCATTTGTCCTGTCATTTAGCGAAGCATTGTGGATTGAGTATCGAAAACGAGGAATTAAAGTGCTGGCTTTATGCCCAGGTGCGACAAACACAAGCTTCTTTGACGCAATGGGACGTGATGTTGTCGCTGGGAAGCATTCTCCGCAGAAAGTCGTTCGCGTTGGACTATCAGCACTGGAACATAATAGGCATTATGTCATTCCCGGTTTCAAAAACTCGTTTGAGTCGAACATTTTGCCGCGCTTACTGCCGCGTGCTGCGATGGCAACTCTCGTTGGAAGTGTAAGTCAACGTGCTTTTAAGTAAGTTATCGGGTTGTATCGCAAGAACTTGTTAAGGACAAACGATACCGATTGTTTTGCGGTTGCAGGTGGATCGGCAGGTGGACCCTACGCCGCCGCTTGTGCCCCTTCAACGAACATCAAAATCAAGGGTGTGTGGAAATACCTTTACCGAGCAGTCGATTCAGAAGGCAATACCCTTGACTTACGGCACGAGCGCAAAGCGGGATGGCAAGGCAGCAGCAAGATGCTTTCGTAAAGTGCTCAAGGCTCAGCACACTCAGTCTCCACCGGTGATTACAGCAGACAAGAATGCTGCTTATCGGGCGGCAATACACTCTCAAAGAAGATGAGACGATTGAAAAAGAGACCAAATTAAGGCAGAGCAAATATTTGAATAATGTGGTTGAGCAGGATCATCAAATTATCAAGCGCATCGTGAAGCCGATGATGGGATTTAAGACACGTTCAACACAGCAAGAAGAACGTTGAGCAGAATTGCAGCGATGAATATGATTCGGAAAGGACAAGTAAAAGGAGTCAAACAAGGGGACAGTGTGCCTCAAGTGAAATTCATCGAAGCGACCTTTGGAATTGCTGCTTAAGGGAATGATAACGATACCGATCGTTTGTCCTTAATAAGTTTTTGCGACACCACCTCTCACCGTCGCCCGGATCTGGTCACGGAACCATGCCTGTCCAGCATCACCCTCAAGCCGAGGATGCCAGATCATGGTGTAAGGGAAGTCATCAATCTCTTGAGGGGGCAATACTTGCCGAAGGTTTGCCAACTTTGGGAGTTCGAGTGCTAAACGCATGGGAACGGTGAATATCAGGTCGGTATCCACGATGTTGAGTGCGGTTGCCATGAAGTAGGGTGACTGGAACACAATCTCTCTTGCCTTTCCCAAATCAGCCAGCGGACGATCGATCATTGTTTGTTGCCCTTCGGCGGTGGCGACGATCGCATGGGGACGACGCAGGTATTCGTCCAAAGAAAACCGCTCGTTCTCAAATAGGTTGTCTGCACTGATAAGGCAGATAAACTGCTCCTGGTACAGCACTTCCACCTTTAATCCCTTGGGCGGGGTTGGGACGCTGCCCACACCGAGCGCCAAGTCACAGCGTCCCGTTTCTACGTGACGGTAACTCTCTGGTGTCCAGCCAACGACCTCGACGCGAACGCTAGGAGCAAGCTGGCGGCAGAGCCGTACCGCACCGCTGACGATTACGGCGGCTGCGTAGTCGGTGCCCGTGACGCGGAAGTATTGGTGCGAAAGAGCAGGATCGAAGTCGTTGCTGCCGATCGCCGCGTTTAAGCGAGGCAGGAGCGCTTCTAATTCTTGCAGCAAGCGATCGCCACGGGGTGTCCGCTCGTACCCCACGCCGCTACGAACGAGCAGATCATCGCCGAGCGCCGCCCGCAACCGCCCCAGCACCCGACTCATCGCGGGCTGACTGAGCGAGACGCGAACAGCAGCGCGAGTGATGTGCTTCTCCTCCAAAATGGCTTGTAAAGCCAGAAGTTGGTTCAGGTCGATGCGAGAGAGGTTAGGGAACTGTTGAGCCATACGTTCAACTATACCATTATTAGCATAATCCCTATTCTAAATATGCATTGGACACATTACGAATAGCATGTAATGATCGACATAGTTTCATTCGTGTTTGTCATCAACGAAGGATTGCCTGCATTCATCAGCGACGATTCGAACTTCAGCGTTGACAGTGACGTAAAAGCGGTCACTTAAAACGTTTTACCGCTCGCTGCGTTACTGCCCTTAGCGATCGATATGGAAATGCCCGCCCTTACTGCGCTTGGCACATCCTTCAATGCATCTTCTGCCGCTACAAGTTTGACCCTCAGTTTATCCACGGCTAGCTCTGCGATCGCACAAGTTCAAGTAATGGAGTATGTATGATGTTGCATAGATTTGGATATTTGATTTCCCTGTCGCTCTTGGTCTTTTCGCTTATAGCGCTAGGTTCGCCCGTGCTCAGTCAAACACAAAGCCAGTTGCCCTATTGGACTGAAGCTGCACCGCCAACAGTCGCTCGGCAAGAGCTTTATCCAGAAGTGTTGAACGGAAAAATTTATGTAGCTGGTGGTTTACTCAGCCCAAACACCGGATTCTCAGCGCATTTCGAGTCTTATGATCCAGTCAATAATGCATGGACAGTCTTGAGACCGCTTCCTGAAGCCCGCCATCACATTACGCTGTCGGCAGTCAATGGCTTGCTCTATGGTGTGGGCGGTTTCACGGGCGGATTTCCAGACTGGCGGGCGCAGCCGACAATGTTCATCTACGATCCTGCCTCTAATACTTGGACTGGAGGAACTGACCTACCAGAGGCTCGTGCCGAGGGCGTAGCCACAGTGGTTGATGACAAGATCTACCTGATCGGTGGGCGCGTCCGAGCCACTGAGGATGCGCGGCTGTTCAATGACCACATCAACACTGTGCGAAACGAAGTCTTTGATCCGACGATAGGGCGTTGGTCAGCCCGTGCCGATGCTCTAAGGATTGTGAATTAAATAACCTGTAATTCTGGTTTGGCTGTGTAGTTCCATTGCGGTAGAAGCTCGTCGAAGACAATCTTCATGCTAGCTTTGAAGCCTTCAACCAC
>NZ_JACXWX010000057.1 GCF_014764505.1 Phormidium tenue FACHB-886 | reverse complement strand
CTCAACCGCATGATCCAGATCTGCAAGCCGGACAGCTATAAGGTTGAGGCTTAATTGAGCTCTTGCTCAAGTCTAAATCGTCTTTTTGGCAATCATGCAACAAAGCCCCTTTGTAGCAATGTTTGGGCAACAGATAATTGAACAGAAATTATTTGAACAACTGATTACTTGAACAGCTATATGCCAGATGTTTCTTTTACCGATAAAAGTAAAATCACCGAGATCATCAATACATCAAGCCGACTCAAGTATCTTCTAAAGTTTAGGTATGAGCTTTCTTTGGATGATATTGTGTCTGTTCGGGTAGATGGTCACAATTTCAAAGTTGATGTCATAACTGAAACGGATATGTTTCGGTTCAAAGCAAAAGATATGGAACATGTAATTCTGAAAAATCCCGAACATGACGTTCTACAATCGGTGTTCGATCCAGCGCTTGCACAAGCGATCTACCATCTTATTGATGAATATGCCTGCTAATTAAACCTGTACCGCCATTGAGTAAGTTGGAGCAACGAATAAAGATTTATTGTTGCGTTTCAGTTCAGCTAGCGCTCCTTTCGTGATGCACTCCCAGCCATTCAAAGAGCAAACTAACTGATTGGGATTGTCGTTCTTTTTTGCGGTAGACCAGCCAGAGCTGATTTGTCACCGCTTTAGTTGGTTTTAGGATCAAGGCAAGTCGGTTGTCGGCAATCCAGTCTTTGCAGAGGTAATCTGGCAACACACTATACCCCAGTCCTTGAGCGATCGCCTCTCGTATACTGCGTAAGTCTGGAATCACAAATCGAGGATTGACATCTAACCGTTTACCAAAAATTACGCGCCAAAACCGCCTAATAATCGGTAGATCTTCACTGTAGGCGATCCAGGATTGGAGTTTGAGCCAGTGTTCGAGGGTGTTTAGGTCTTCCATCTGCTCTTGAGACAGGGGAATTTTGATAGCTGGGGAACCCACTAGCCAGAATTCCTCTTCGAAGATCGGCTGATATTCCAATTCGGGTTTAGTAATCTTTTGAGTGGCGATTGCACAATCGATCTGGTTTTCCAGCAGTTGCTCGATCAGATCTTGCACCAGTCCAAACTGCACCTTAAGCAAAAATTTCTCGTCTGGCACCTGCTGCAAAACGTACTCGCTAAAAAAATCAGTGGGTGTGCCCAGACGAATCAGCAAGGGAGCGTCTGCGAAAGCTGTTTTGGTTGGGATAGATTCTAGAGTTTCGATCGCAACCACAACGCGATTATACAGCCGCTTTCCTGCTTCGGTAGGCAGCATCCGACGAGGCATTCGCTGGAATAGGGAAATGCCCAACGTTGATTCTAACGCTGCAATATGCTGGCTAACGGCAGGCTGTGTGAGATGCAACACCTCTGCTGCGCCTGATACCGTTCCGACCCGATAGACCTCAACAAAGCTGCGATACCACTCCAAATTAACCATAAAAATAATTATAGATAGCTCGAATATTTATTATTTGTATTTTACTTAGCTGCCATCTAGGATGGATTTATCAGGGAACGAAGCGCAAAACGACCTGCTGATGAACCCTTATTCCATCGGAGTGAACTAATATGTCTCAGAAGATTCTGGTTGTTTTAACCAGCCACGACACCCTGGGTAACACAGGCAAAGAAACCGGGTTCTACTTACCAGAAGTCAGCCATCCCGTTGATGTGTTCGATCGCGCTGGCTTAACGGTTGAGTATGTCAGCCCTAAAGGCGGAAAAGCGCCGATGATTGGCATCGATCGCGCTGACCCGCTCAATGCAGCATTCCTCGATAGCCCGGAAAAGATAGCGCAGGTAGAAAACACATTGCATCCAACTCAGGTTAATCCAGCTGAGTACGCAGCCATTTTCTATGCAGGCGGACATGGCACGATGTGGGATTTTCCTGAGAATGAAGACCTGTCCCGCATTGCCACCAGTATCTATGAGCAGGGCGGCGTTGTGGGAGCTGTCTGTCATGGACCTGCCGGATTGGTAAATATCCAACTTTCCAACGGGGACTATTTGGTTGCTGGAAAGACTGTATCTGGCTTTACCAATGAGGAAGAGGAAGCCGTTGAGCTAACAGAGGTGGTGCCATTCTTATTAGAAAACAAACTGACTGAGCGTGGAGCAACTGTAGAAAAAGCACCTAATTTTCAAGTCAAAGTGGTGGTGAGCGATCGTCTTGTGACGGGTCAAAATCCAGCATCTGCTGCGGGTGTTGCAGAGCAAATGGCTGCGCTGCTGGCAAAGACAGCTCCTCTGGTTCCTGCAGAATCGGTAGTGTAGCCTTGCAGAAGCTCTGTCTGATGTTTGGCTTCGGATTGCTTCTTGAGTGAGAAGCAATCCTGCTGCTTGAAACGTTCTTTTGAGACCCTCCCAACTGTTGTTAGAGTTCGCCCAGCAGTAAGCTAAAACAATGATGAAGCGGTGGTAGATCGTCTTGGTAGTAGTGCCAAGGAGCTGTCACCGCTTATCTTTGCCGTTCAATCGCTTAATTCATTAGTAAAAGCGTGAGAACTACACCGTTTCTTGGATAGGAAGAATGCTTTAAATCGCTTCTGTGGTTATTGCTGAAGCGCTTGATGCCGAGAACAGTTTGTATGCTGGGAAGAAGCTGCATTGGCAGAGAATTAACAGCAGTAGAATAATTCCATGTCCCAAAACGAGATAATTAGGGATGATATCAGAGGTTATCTGTGTTCAGTCATTGACGGCGCTATACCGCTCTATTAGTAGAGACAGCGGTTCGTAAGATTGTTGGTGAACTTCTATTTGCAGGCAGAGTTCAAAAATCCGCTCAAAAGGTTAGGCTGCATGAAAATAGAGAACAAGCCTTATGCTAATTGCTCTGACACGCACCGTTTCTCCAAATCTTGCAAATGGCGAAGTACTAACCCGAGCGGCAAGTCGTTAACATCGTAGCTATAGCGGTCCTATTTAAGTTGTGAAATGGTTTGTGAGCGGTGGGGTGGGCGAAGCTCCCTCCACCGCTCACAAACCATTTAAAATTTCTGTATAGTCAAACTCAGTTGAGGAAGATGCAAGTTCAAGATGCTCGCGAATCTAATGAAGCGCAAGAAGCCTTGCGCTACCAAGTAGTGGCTGCAGTCAACAATGGCATGAGCAAATCCGCCGCCGCTCGGGTGTTTGCCATTTCTGGCACCGCCGCGCACCACTGGATCAAAGCCGTCGATGAAAGGGGAGATCACAAGCCCATCGCAACTCGAAAGGATAGACGATGAGCATGACGGTGAATCGCAGTTTAGGAATCTTTTCGTTAGCGATCTTGCTCGTTTCCACTCACTATGGTTTGGGATTTTTACTGGGAACGGCGGAACAGACAACAATACAGGGTATGGGGGGTAGCCTCTATGCTGTCTCAATTGGGCTAGGAACGCTGGCTCTCTTAACTCTAGTAAGATTCTACTGGAGCGAAGCCGAGCAAATTTGGACGCTCTTGGGAAAGCGTTACGGTAAGCCTGTCAAGGTTGGGGTGGGGTTAATGTCTTGGGCTTCGTTGATTGGCATTGAAGCGGTTCAGATTATTGCAGCCGCATCAATTCTCAACGTTGCTGGGATCCCTAGTTTCGCTAGCACAGTGGGGTTAACTGTACTGTTCTGTATTCTGTCTCTTCTACCCATTGAAAAAGCAAGCTGGGTGTTTCGAGCATTATTACTATTCAACGGTTTAACGTTAGTGTATGCGTTGGTAGCTCTGCACGGCTTGCCTTTGTACTGGCGATCGCCCCTCGAATTCCTTCCTAGTCTTCAGCAAATTCCTCCAGCAAAGACGATCGGAATTTCCCTTTCCACAATTCTGCTAGTGCTGATTGACATGAAATGTCAGCAATTCGTCGTTCAGGCGAAAGACGTTCGCACTGCTTATCTAGGCTGTGCTTTAGCAGCTCTGATACTAATTGCACTAGCGTTTCTCCCGGCTGCACTTGTCACTGCCGCTCAAAATAGTGGAATTCTTCCTGCCGATTTAATGGGCAAGGAGATTATTCCCTACTTGCTTGCTTGGTTAGGCGGGGGTGCCGATCACCTCTGGGGAAAAGCTCTAGTTGCGGCTTTGGCAGTTCCCGCGTTAGGGCTGGGGAGCAACGGACTACGGATTCAAACCAAAACGATCTTGGATCTGGAGGTGATTCCCAATGCTGAGCAAAACCGAATTGGAGTTACCGTTGTGAACTCTCTTTTGGCGCTAGCGATCGCGCTTAAAGGGGGTGAAATTATTGGCTTGATTCTGTGTTTCTATGCTGTTTATCTATCAGCCACATGGATTCCCTTCATCGCGTATCTACTCGCTCACTTCAAGATCTATACTTTTTCCCAAACAAGCGTACGAGTATCGCTGCTGCTAAGTAGTGTGTCCGCGCTATTCACCTTGGTAATGACCTTCGTGAAGCCAGAAGCACTCCCTTTCACTAGTCAAGAGCTAACTATCATGCTAGTTGGGCTAGGGTTTGGATGCTTAAGTTTATTCGGCGTTCAAATCATTGAGAAGTTTCTTCTGCTGTTTAAAGCTTATGAAGAAACGCAGTCTTAACACCTTTGGTCGTTCCAATCTGCCACCGAGATTATCTAAACGAAGCGGAATTAAGCTGACTCACTATGCTGCCATATCAAACAGCAATACTTCAGCATCATTGGCAGTTCCTCGCAGCGTGATCGAGGATTCATCAGAGATAGCAGCCCCATCACCAGCAGCAAGGGTTCGATCATTAAGCTGAACTGCACCTCGCGTGACCTGCAGCCAGGCAACTCGTCCATTGGCAAAGGTGTGGCTAACTTCATCTCCCTCGTGCAGCGTGGCAGCAAAGAGGTCAACATTCTGGTGAATCGTGATCGAGCCATCTCGACCATCACGAGATCCCACCAGCCGCAGCCCACCCTGTTTTTCTGCATCGGTGAAGGTCTTTTGCTCATAGCCCGGTTCAATGCCTTTCTTCTCCGGCAGAATCCAAATTTGTAGAAAGTGGACTGGCTCGGTTTTGGAGGCATTATATTCACTGTGCATGATGCCTGTGCCAGCAGACATCCGCTGTACATCTCCAGGACGAATCACTGATCCCGTGCCGAGGCTGTCTTTATGTTCTAAAGCACCTTCCAGAACATAGGAAATGATTTCCATGTCGCGATGTCCATGCGTTGCGAAGCCTTGACCAGGAGATACTTTGTCTTCGTTAATGACTCGTAAGTTTGCAAAGCCCATGTGGTTGGGATCGAAGTACTCGCCAAAAGAGAAGGTATGACGACTATCAAGCCAACCAAAGTAAGCAGAGCCTCGTTCTTGAGCGGGTCGAAGGGTAATCATCCGAGAGACCTCCAATGTAGTTGAGGGGAAAGGGGAAAAGTGTTTCAATCCTTTCGTCTTTTCTTTTTGCTTTTCCCTTTCTCTTTAAGGAACACTATCATTATGGAATGAATCCATATAAAAGACAATATGCTTTTTCAAAGGCAAATTGTCTCCGAATAGTCTACAATCATTGACGAATTTCACGGTTTTGCCCATTCTTCCCAGAAAAGTTTTACTAGATCGTTCAACTCGTAAGCTGAATGATTGGATGAGTGCTCATTGGAGGGTTGAGAACAGCTTAGAACGAGAAACTATTGCTAAAGTGACCTTGGCTTACCGGTTGACTCAGGCTGTGTCCCTCGACAACTTAACAGCAGTAACCCAATTGCAACCAGTGCCAATAGCCCCCCAGCCCAACCCACACTCCGAACTCCACTATTTTCAACCACTAAACTGCCCAAGGCTGCCCCTAGCCCAATCCCAGTATTGATAATCGATACATTCAAGGCTGAGGCAGTATCGGTTGCATCCGGTGCCAGCATAATCATGCGGTACTGAATCTCCACGAATAGGGCAGCATGGGCCATGCCCCACAGCAGGATCAGGGCAACAACCGCACCCGGAGCTGTACCGATCGCCGACAAGCCAACAAACGACACTGCCAATGCCCCCATCGTTAGCAGCAACGCCTGAACAACTCCCCGATCTGCTGCACGTCCCCCGGCAAAGTTGCCCACAATTCCTGCAATGCCAAATAGCAGCAGCATGAGACTGCTACCGGAACCACTGAGGCGAGTTACCTGTTGCAAAAACGGCACGAGATAGGTGAAAGCGAGAAAATCGCCAGTGGCAATCGCTACCGATACGGCTAACGACATTAAAAACTGGGGTTGCCGCAGTAAGCGAAGCTGCGTCTGCAGGGAAGGCGGCAGAACTTTTGGCGGCGTGGGCAAAAAGAGCGCGATCGCCACTAGCGCCAGCAGCCCCAGTCCAGTTAATGCGGCAAATGCGGCACGCCAGCCAAACGACTGCCCAATCACCGTACCCAGAGGAATACCAAACAGATTGGCGGCAGAAATTCCAGCAAAGACAACAGAAATTGCCCATCCCCGACGGTGTTCCGGTACTAAGCTGATCGCCACGATCGCTGCGATTGACCAAAAAACCGCCAAACTAAATGCAGAGATAATGCGTGCAATCAGCAGTACGGTGTAGTTGGGGGCGATCGCGGCCAGTAGATTTGTGATAATTTGCAGCGATAACACCCCTATCAGTAAGTTTCGCCGACACAGCTTTGAGGTGAGCGCCGTCAATATCGGTGCACTAGGCACAACTGTGAAGGCATAGATGCTGACCAGTAAACCTGTTGTACTGATGGGAATGGCTAAATCAGCCGCAATTAGCGGTAACAATCCAACAATAATGAACTCAGTCGTGACTACAGCAAACGCGCTGATTCCAATTGCCACGATCCCCCGCGCGGCTTGATCCACTTCTAGCTGCTGCACAAAGATCTCCAAGAAATAGGATTCCTTTATGAGAGTACTAGATCGAGGAAATTCTCACTGTATTGCAGCGGAGGTTACTTCAGTTTGGTTCTAACTCTAGTTCATTGAGTGTTGCAATTTCGCCGTTGGTAGGGTGCGTTGGTATGGTGAATGGTAGCAGCAACGTATCGCTGCATCAGAACCTAGAGAGACTTCACCTAGAAAGACATCACCTAGAGAGCTTTCTCACTGCGAGACGACTCTCAAGGAGTTTTTTGGAGGGGTCTTCAAATGCTCTATGCGACTTTGAAGTGAAACGATCGCTTGTTGATTTCTCTCAACTAATTTTGGAACAATGCTAAATCGAGCAAGTAACTTTTCCAGATGATTAATTCGCTGCTCTAAGGTTCTAATATTCTGGTTCGCTTCGTCGATTCTCTCTATCAGGGAATCAAACTGTTTTCCAATATCCTCTACATCAGTCAATCGATGCATCAACGCTGCTGTTGAATGAACAGATTCTTCCGCATGCTGTTCTAAATGAGCAATTTTTTGTAGAGATGTTTCGATTGTGGCTATATCAATCCGCCCAATCTGGTTCTCCATCTGCAGAAGCCGATCTTCCAGTGCTGCAATGTTCTGACTGGATATCTGCATGTGTTGCTCAAAACTGCTGTTTTGTTTTAGAGATGCTTCAATTTCACTAATACGATTGTACAGGGGCATCATCCCTTGCTCTCGCTCGTACAGCTGCTCAACTAAACCGCTAAATTTTAATAATAATTCTTCTGGAAGAACTGCAGGATCGACTGTAGGCGCTTCCTCTGTAGTTTGAGCGACTTGCTTGGATTGCATCGATCGATTCACAAACGTAACGAGCCATTGGGCTACAGCCATGATCGTTTCTTCTACAAGAATTTCCATCACAGTAGCAGGATTTTTTTCTACTGAATCAGTTAATGGTTGCTGCGAATTTTGAGGTTTGTTTCTATTGAAGAAACTTGGTAGCCAGCCCATAATTACCACTCTCCTGTACATTCCTCTCTCATCATAATTAGCTATAAAGTTTATACATCACCCTTGAGATTGAATGGGCAAGAAAACTTCAATTGAATGTGTTGAATTTCCTTACAAAAACCACCTGTTAGCCAAAGTTAACAGGTGGTTTTTTGGAGAGAGCTTTATTAGATATAGTGCTCCTATTTGAGTTGTGGTATAGCTTGTGAAAGATGGGTAACGCCCGCCCCACCTTTCACAAGCGATTTAGGATTGCTACAGTAGCTCCGCTTAAGCGTCTGCGCTCGACTCACTAGGATTGATAGGAACTAACTTATACAAAGTACCGTTATCAGACGCACTAACAATCTCTTCATCTGATGCGTTGTGAGCCTCAGCTGCAGTTTTGTCTTTGACGTCGTTAAACGTGTCCTTCACGGTGCCATTGATGTCTTCCGCTGTATGCTTGACGGTATTCAATGTACCTTTCACAGTGTTGTTAATTCCTTCAGTTGCACCCTTAACAGCGTCTCCAACATCTTTAACGGTGTTGTTGACTCCCGTAGACACACTGTGAACAGCATCGCCAACAGTTTGCACGTTGTCGTTGACGTTGGCAGCTGCCTTTTTGATCGCCTCTCCCACTCCCCGAACTGTTTGATTAATGCGCTCCACAGTTCCTGGGTTTGCCAATGCACCTGCAACCCCACCCAAGGTTGCACCTACGATCACTCCAATTGCCACTTTAGTCAACCCGTTATTGACTGGATCTTCATCCATGACTGTTGGATTAGCATGAGAGAATTGCTCTGCAGAGAGATCACTATCACTTCGTGCGGGAGGCAGAAGTGGGGTATCATTACCTACCATCGGTCATCTCCTAAATATTCTTAGATCCGGTTTCCTTCAAAGGAAGGAAATGGATTGTCCTGCTCGCTGAGCTGATCAGCCGCAATCTCTGCTTGATCCAAATTTTGCGTGAAGCTGATTTCAGCATCACTGGCGATCTCTTTGCTCTTCTCTGCTGTATTGGAGATTGATTGTGTAGTCAATTCACTAGCAGTTTTAACTGAATCTGCTGTGCCTTGAACAACTTCGTTCACTTTGCCAATAGTAGTTTGCACTGCATCGGCTGTGACCGCTCCAGCCTGCTTAGCTCCATCAGCAATACCCTTTGCTGCATCTACTGTGCCACCGACAACTGCGTAACTTACGCCTTCGCCAACGCTCTTTGCTGCATCTCCGAGTCCTTTACCAGCCTGGTTCAGCCCGGAACCCACCGTCTTGAAGGCATCACCTACCCCTTTGGTTGCGTGATTGATACCTGCAGACGTTCTTTTACTAGCCAGTGCACCTGCCAGCGTACCCAATGTTGCACCAATCAGTCCGCCTACTAAAGCTCTAGTTAAAGCAGGATTGTTGTTCTTCTCTGCTGGTTTTACTGCAGGTTGGTTTTGGCGAACGGTAGGTTCTGCCGTTCTGGTAGCTGAGCTGATATTAGCCGAGCGAGCATAGGACGGATCGGTGTTATTAGATTGAATACTCTCGTTTCCCCGAACTACGGGCTGTTGATTGCCTGTCATCATGGTTATTTTCCTCGGTAAAAGTGATTTACACCTGTTTAAGAAGCCATACCAAAGAAATGCCGTCGTCCTCATTCTCTCTAGGTTGAGAAATACTTTTGGGACATGACTAAAAAATGGCTAAAACAAGTTACCGATTAATCTAAACAGGTATCAACGTAAACTTAACTTGTCCGTGGGTATAGATCACAAAAACGCCACTCACCCTACGGGTGCAATTGCAAAATATAAAATTAATCTGCCAGTAATTATTAGCGTCTGTTTTGTACTCAGTATTTTGTTTTAACGGCTCCTGAATCTATAAGATATAAGATTAGGAAAGGTCTTAGTCTAGACGAGTAGCGCCATACAGGGCATGGCGACAGCCAAGCAGCAAGAAGCACCCCTAATCCGAGCTTCGGAGCTATAGCTGTTTCCATGGCACTTGAAATAATTTTTGAAAATGTGTAAAGTACGCTACGAAAATGCGTCTACCTATCGGTTGTGCCGATTGTTATTAAGCCGGAACCTATTAACACTGAATGCAAAACTTAGCCGTAAATTTACTGACGCGATCGATCCCTAGAATTTTGCTGCAAATCGCGCTGCTGATTATGTGTAGATAAATAACAGAGAAAACGATTTTGCTTCGAAGGAGAACTTTACTTCAATCCAACAGCATCGCCTTGGTGAATCTTGCCCCCGTGGAGCACCTTGGCATACACACCCGCCACGGCAGGCAGGACGACACCCGGAGCAAGCGTAACACTCGCAGCTTGATTGTGCTGCCCCACGGTTCGCAGAATATTCAAGTCATGAGGGAGGTCTCCCTGCGCCAGCGTTGTAATGACACAGCGGGGGCAGGGATCGATCATATAAAGTAGAGCGGCTGTTCCAAGGGTGAGCTTGTGGTCAAGCCAATCATTCTCAATGAAGCTCTGCTGGTCTCCGTGCGTTGCTACCACAATATTGGGACGAAAGCGGCACACCTCAAAGTCTCCGTTGGGGTACAGCTTCTGCAGCCGGTTAAGCGTTGCCGTCGTGAGGATGTGGAGGGGGGCATAGTCGAAAAACGTGCCACTGGGTGCTGCGATCGCCACCCCTTCTTCTCGAATTATCTCGGGCTGTGAAAAGTTAAAGCTATCGATCGGCGTTCTATCTGCTTCACGGGTGGGAGCTGCAGGGGCTTCTGCTAGCAGCGTCACATCGCGTTCCACCACTGCTGACAAAACTTGATCAACATCCGGTTGGGTGCTGCAAATCTCAGTGCCATCCGGTAAGGTGATCCAGATGGGCGGCAACGGTTGACCCAGCTGGGGAGACTCGACAAAGACAGCGCGGCATTGCAAGAGCTTGCTCCACTTGCGGGGGTGTTTGGCGCTAGCAATATGACCGGTGGTCCGATCCATGAGCGCGTAGGCACGATCGCCCAGCACACCACGATCGGTAATCTCTGCCTCGCTAATTTCCTCTCCTTGCATTGATTTGACTGGATAACGCCATACTGACTCAACTGTCATACTTGCGTTCATTCGCCTTCTCCAAATTAATTGACCAGATTAATTTACTAGTTCGGCACCGTCCGAGAAGCTGTATGACATTTTTCTCCCCACTGCAATAGTTCTCTAAAAAAGCGTCAGGGGTATCTTTTAAGGTCCGCAGCCTCAGTTCTTAGCAGCTTACCTTGATGCGATTAAGTATGCTTAACTTCTATCAGAAACTACTCAGCAGATACTAGCAGATACTAAAGGATGCAACTTAGGACTGAATGTCCTGCAGTCGACGTTCGAGAAAGCGGCGTTCGCTATCATTTGTGACTAGCGCAAGTGCTCGTGTGTAGCTCTGTGCAGCTTCCTTCAGATCCCCAATGCGACGTAGCAGATCAGCACGGGCAGCGTGAAACAGATGATAGCCATCAAGCTGGGTGGCAAGCGTGTCAATGAGGACAAGCGCTGCCTGAGGTCCCGCTACCATCGCGATCGCTACCGCCCGATTCAGCGACACAATGGGTGAGGGCTGCAAGCGTTCAAGCAAATCGTAAAGCCGAACGATCTGCAACCAGTCTGTCTCTTCGGCTCGCGCCGCTTGACAGTGCAGCGCCGCGATCGCTGCCTGCAGGGCAAACGGTCCTGTCCCACTGCGCAGTGCTTCTTCAACCAGCGGCAGCGCCTCAGCAATCTGCTGCCTGTCCCAACGGCGGCGATCCTGATCTTCGAGCAAGACGAGATCGCCAGCTTGATCCAAACGGGCATCGCGACGCGAGTCATGCAGCAACATGAGCGCAATCAGCGCTGTTACTTCTGCTGGCGGTTGCGGTGCCATTAACGTCCTTACAAGGCGACCCAGCCGGATCGCTTCTGCACAAAGCTCGGCTCTCACCATCGCCTCGCCCCTTGTCGCTGCGTAGCCTTCGTTGAAGATTAGATAGATCACCGTTAGCACTGCTTCCACCCGAGTGGGCAGATCGTTTGCATCTGGCACCTTGTAGGGGATGCCCGCATCGCGGATCTTGCGCTTAGCGCGTACCAGCCGTTGTGCCATGGTTGCTGTGGGCACGAGGAAGGCCCGTGCGATTTCGTCTGTCTCCAGCCCACCTAGCATCCGCAGCGTTAAAGCAACCTGAGCCTCGATCGCCAGCGCGGGGTGGCAACAGGTAAAGATCAGCCGCAGTCGCTCGTCTGGGATTTCGCCACTGTCGTAGTTCGGCTCTTGACTAGTCGGGATCAAACCAGATGCGGCATACCATTCCAGTTTTTCCGTGAGTCGTGTGCGGCGGCGGAGCCGATCGATGGCTTTGTAGCGAGCAGTCTGAATAATCCACGCACGTGGAAGCTCGGGGATGCCAGCAGTCTGCCACTGATTTACAGCGGCTGTAAAGGCTTCTTGTGCTGCCTCTTCAGCCACATCAAAATCGCCAACCAGCCGGATTAAAGTGGCAACAATTCGACCCCAATCCGCACGATAAACGGAGGCGATCGCTTGGTTTACGTCTGGTTTTGTGTTTGGAGTCATAGCTGATGATAAAAATTTTCTGGCGAGGTGTCGATCTAAGGAATGTTATTCGACTTACTTACAAGAGGAAAGACGCTTACAAAAGGAAAAACAGAGGCAAACATAATCGTACCTGATGATAAAAATTTCTGACGGAATGTCGATTTGAACGATCGCTGTTCGATTTACTTACAAAGGGAAAGATGCGAACAATTGAGCGGTTGTTCGTGATTAATGCCGGATCTTGACGGCGCGATCGTCATTGCCCTTAGGTTCCGAGAACAGGTCGGCGCTGCTGAAATCCAACCGTGATTGAAGCAGACTTGCCGAAAAACCAATGTTTGCAAGATGGAAAAGAGAAGGAGTAGAAATAGAGATGGATATGAAACTTGAGCTAGTGCCGCTACCAGTTTCTGACGTTGATCGCGCCATGAGCTTCTACGTTGAACAGGTCGGATTTAATTTAGACCACGATGTTCAGCCTAGTGACACCATGAGAGTTGTTCAACTAACACCCCCTGGATCGGCCTGTTCGATTGTTATCGGAACTGGTTTGGGCGAGAGTTCTGAAATGCAGCCTGGAACGGTTAAGGGCTTGCATCTAGTTGTGGCAGATATAAACGAGGCTCGCAAAGCGCTTGCAGCCCGAGGTGTTGAAGTGAGTGAGGTTGAGGAATACCCAGGGGGTATTAAATACGTTTACTTCAGTGACCCCGACGGCAATTCATGGGCATTGCAAGAAATGCCAGCCAGCCGTTAACAGAAACTCCAAAGCCGTCGATCGCGCATTTTCAAAATAGAGACTAGGCTGCCGAGGATGCAGCAATAGTGGGGCTGGAAAACTATACAGGTTCACACAGAGAGATTTCTCAATTACTAGCAATGGAAGGAGCACACAATGCAAGTCAATACCTATCTCATGTTCAATGGAAACTGTGAGGCAGCGTTCAAGTTCTATGAGCAATGTCTAGGTGGCAAAATTATTAATCTGCTTACCCACGAGAATGCACCTAGCGCAGAACAGGTGCCGGCTGAATGGCATGACAAAATCATGCATGTCTGCCTTGATTTGAGCGGTCGTCTCCTGATGGGGTCTGACTGCCCGCCTGGATACTTTGAAGCTCCTCAAGGTTTCTACGTGCAGCTCAGCATTGATGAATCAGCAGAGGCAGAACGCATCTTTCAGGCGCTGGCAGAAAACGGCAAGGTGAAGATGCCATTCGAGCAAACCTTCTGGGCATTCCGGTTTGGCATGCTGGTCGATCAATTCGGAACGCCGTGGATGGTCAACTGCGAGCAGGCTGCTTAACCTTTCACCGTGGAAGATGTCCGTGATTATCTCCCTCAACCCTCACCATCAGCGTCTTTTCGCTGCTTCTGCTTGAAACAGTACCAGGGAAAAACTATGAGCACTAAAATTTTCGTCAAACGGATTCATGTACGCACATGGATTTCAGGACTTAGATGGACATATTTGGGAGCTCTGTTTATGGAATCTGGTGCGATCGATCAAGGTTAAAAAGGAAACAGCCCTGATGAAGACTTACATCGGAATCTGGCATTGCGGAACAGTTCGCTATGAGGCAAACCTTGATTTGAGCGAAGGCACTTTCAAATGCAACTGCTCTACTTGTGTAAAAGGCTTCTCCTAACGGATGCACGCAGCGCTATACATCTGCTGAAATTGATCGATCTGCTAACGGGCGTATAGTGCTACGCAGCTGAATTGAGATTCTTTTTATTTGAAAACCCTACAAAGTAGGATTTTTATGAAAGCTATCTTGAAGGATGTACGTAGCGCTATATTTCATTCTGCGACTGTTGCAAACGCTGAATACTAACCATTTCACGGAAAGATTTTGGTTTTGTTGTACTAAGATGCACGAAGATTCTTAATACTGTATGCGTCTACTGGTAGACGGACAGAGCCACGATAGTTAATAGGTTAAAAGAGATACTATTTCACTCCGGTATTCTCTGGTCTGTTATTTATGACAAATAGTTTTTCTAATACAGATCAACCCCCTCAGGCGCCAGATTTTAAGCTGCAGGATTCTTTTATGAATCCGATCGGACATTCTCAAGTTACAAAGCAGCTTTCAGAAAACGTTATTCTGACAACGGTTGACGACCTCCACAACTGGGCGAAGCTCTCTAGCCTGTGGCCTCTGCTGTATGGTACGGCCTGTTGTTTCATTGAATTTGCAGCCCTGATCGGCTCTCGCTTTGATTTCGATCGCTTTGGGCTTCTCCCCCGGGCCAGCCCCCGCCAAGCCGATCTGATTATCTTGGCAGGCACGTTGAACATGAAAATGGCGCAACCCACCCTGCGGCTCTATGAGCAGATGCCCGATCCCAAATATGTGATTGCTATGGGAGCCTGCATGATTACGGGTGGCATGTTCAGCATGGATTCTCCAACGGCAATTCGCGGAGCAGACAAAATTTTGCCGATCGATGTCTATATTCCAGGCTGCCCTCCCCGTCCCGAAGCAATTATTGATGCCATTATCAAACTGCGAAAGAAAATAGCGAACGAATCACTACAAGAGCGGGGAATGATGGCGCAAACCCATCGCTATTATTCAATCGGTCACAAGCTGAAACCGGTAGATTCCATTTTTACCGGAGAATATTTGCGGGCTGCCGATCGGCAAAATCCGCCTGCTAGCGTGCTAGAGGTGATGGGAACTAGTGTGCTGCCTGCACTGGCGACGCAGCGCGATCGAGATGCTGAACTTGAAGAAATCTCTCCTCGCTTGAAAGCTAAAGTAGATAGCGCTAGCCAGCAGAAAGTTGAAGGAAGTTCAGAGGTAGGTGCATAAGAAATGGCAGTAACGCTGGATGATGCAAAACGCACGGCAATTGCAATGCAATTGGCAGAGATGAAGTCATTGCAAAATCTGCTAATTCTCAATGAGCAAATGCTGATGAATGCACTTGACGATGACAACATTCGTCAACGGCTACAGGACATGCTGGAACAGGATCAAAAAAATCTAGGGATTCTAGATACTGTGATGATCCAATACGGCATTCAGGGTGAGCCTAAAGAAAGCGTTGAGCAAAATCTTAAAGATATTCAAAATCTGATGGAGGGTTCTGAATTAACCCTGTCTGAGAAAGTATTGCAGCATGAATTGCTCAAACACCAGCAGACGATGACAGGGTTGATTGTTTATAAGGCAGCACAGATTGTAGGGGCTGATGCTGAATCTGCGATCGCTCCTCTGCATACCATCAATTTTGAAAACCGTGCTCACCAAGAACAACTCAAAGGAATGCTGGAAATATTGGGGGTGCGTGAACTGACTGGGCAAGACCCCGATCAGGGGGTATGGGCAAGAACTGAGGATGCGATCGCTGCTCTAACGGGCGTAGTGGGTAGCGTTGTCACCCGCACAGATGATGAAATGAGCATCCGGGATCTTCTTCTGATGGATCACAGCAAGTCAGATATTCTGTTTGCAGAAATTCTAGGAAGTAGTGATCCTCAAAAAATTCAAGAGTATTTTGGGCAGCTTTATCAGGATGTTAGGGTTCATGGTTTAGCCGAAGAACAGGTTCTTTATCCAGCAGTTCGCCCTTATTACGATCGCATGCAAGAAATTTTTGAGCAGACCGATCACGTAATAGAGATGTTGGACGAGATGAAGTTGCTTGATCCCACTGCTTCCAACTTTAAGTCTGAGATTGAGCGGCTAAGGCTCGCAGTTCGAGAGCATATTGATCAAGAAGAAAGCGATATATTTCCCAGATTCCAGAATGACTTGAGTCATGAACAGCAGAAGCAGCTAGCGACCGATTTCAAAGCGGCAAAAAGCAAGCTGCAGGAACAACAGAAACAGCAATCTTTTCCTGTTACGCAACCTCAAGTTAGCCAGAACAACAGTAGCGATCGAAAGAATTCTTGGTTCATCTACATGAATAACTCGATTCCATGGAAGCTGGTATTTCAAACAAAGGCTGTGATCAACTGGGTGGAAGCAGTTATATTTCTAATCGGCGATCGATGGATTCGTGAGCTGCTAGCCACCGAACCCCTTGCTAATCCTGAATACTCGCAGCTAGTGTATGGATTGGTCTTCATCATTGGAATTGGCTATTGGTGGGTGGGGCAGGATATCTCCCAGAATCACGCTATTGTAAAACTAGGAATTTTTGCTCAATTGAGTGTTTTCATAGTGCTGGCTTATCACACGTTGATAGGGGGGCTTCATCCGTTCTATCTCCTCTCAGGGGTGATTGATCTGACCTTTGCGATTCTTTTTAGCTTGTTCCTCTACTCGACCGCTCGGACTAGAGAAGCTTTATAGTAATTGCACCTCGGAAAGGGGTTGAGCACCCGTTGATGCACGGGGTTGATGAACTTGTACGAGGTTGGTGAACTACGAGAGGGCTATTAGAACAAAGATCTGGCGCGACCCATCCGACGTCAGATCTTTGTTTTTTGCAGGATAAATGCTGATTAAGCGACACCCGCACCCGCTGATTCAATCAGAACATGAGGATAATATCCTTCTGGTTTGGAGCCGACTGGTTTGCCTCCATGAATCATGCCCTGAATTTCAGGACCGAAGAAGGTATAGGGGAATTGCGGCTCAGGACTGCTGGCTGCCTGTAGGCGATCGCTCAGCTCACCCGGAATCTCAAAATCCAATGCTTTCAGGTTGTCCTCCAGTTGGGATAGCTTGGTAGCTCCTACGATCACAGAGCCGATGCCAGGTTGATTCGCTGTCCAATTTACCGCTACCTGCGCCATGCTGTGACCAAGTTCGTTAGCAACATTTTCTAGTTCTGCAATAATTTTCCAGTTTCGCTCTGAAATTTTTTGGAACCCTGGGTTATTGCTACCTCGCATCGTATCCAGCCGACCTCCACCGCTGAAACCACCCTCACTGGGCTTGTATTTGCCGCTCAACAAACCACTCGCCAACGGGCTCCACACCATAACACCCATGCCCAACTCCAACCCTAGTGGTACAAACTCACGCTCAATGTTGCGTTCTACCAACGAATACTCAAGCTGCAAGGTGCTAATCGGTTCGTAACCACGCCACTCTGCTAGTGTTTGTGCCCGTGCCGCGTACCAGGAGGGGGTATCACTCAACCCGACATGACGCACTTTACCCGAACGAACTAAATCATCCAGCGTCCGCATCACCTCTTCAGCAGGCGTAATCTTGTCCCAGGTGTGGAGGATATAGAGATCGATGTAATCTGTGCCCAATCGTTTGAGGGAGCCCTCGACTGCCCGTAAGATGTTTTTGCGTCCGTTGCCTCCGGCGTTGGGGTTGCCGGGTTCAGCGTTGTAGCTAAACTTGGTGGTGATCACCAGGCGATCGCGCAGTTCCCGTTCTGCGACGAACTTGCTGATCCACGCTTCGCTGGTGCCGTTGGTGTACAAGTCTGCGGTATCGACGAAATTTCCGCCCCCGTCAATGTATGTGTTGAAGAGCTGACGGGCTGTATCCTCATCTGCACCCCAGCCCCATTCTGTACCAAAAGTCATCGTACCGAGGGCAAGACGGCTGACCCGCAAACCTGAACGTCCGAGAGTGTAGTAACGATCGAGAGACATAAATGTTACTCCTTAAAATTCTTTAGACTACCAAGGGTTAAACATATTGAATGAGATTGCCGTTCAAGTCTCGGATAAAGAGAAACTTTAAGCCGAGCTCATCGTTCTGAATCTCCTAGACAACCGGAATACCCCGTTGAATAAATCCTTGACGGACAGCAGCTAAGTCAGCCGTTATGAATGAAAATTGGAAGATGCCATAGAACGCGTTGCACGTTGAGTTAAGCAAGGCGATCGGGTAATGGTTTTAGGGGATACACGCTCCAGAAAAAGGTATCAGCCGCATGTTGATCGCCCGGAAAGTTGATTGCTTCAACAATTCGATCGTTCTCGATACGAAATAATAGCGCCCAAAGCTGGTCGATGTTTTGTCCTTGCTCTAAATTACTCCAGCCGCGATGCACATCCACAACGTAATCATCGTTGCCTCCAAAAAACAAGACTTCAGCCCGAAATTGAGCTTTGCCCAGCTGCTGCAGGAAAGCAATTACCTCATCAACTCCTTGTTTGGTGCCCGAAAGGGGATGATGTCCGGGAATTGTCCAGGTAATATTTGGTGCAAAAAACTCGTTTCGCATTACCTCATATTGACCTGATCCATAAGCTCCATAGTAGCGTCTAATTAAATCGACATTTGGATGATCGGTTGAAGCAGTTTGGGCGATCGCCTTTTCAGAATGGCTCTGGCTTCCTAGAAGAAACGAGAGTCCAGAGATCGCTCCAAATTTCAGAAAATCTTTTCGAGTTTGTGGGTGAGTCATAGTTTATTGCTCTGTGTGAGTGACCCCGGCTCTAGACGCTAAACCCGACAAGGCGAAGTTGCCCTCTGCTGCTGTTTTAGTGAGCGTCATGCTGATAATCTTCCAGCCTTCTGCAGTACGCTGAAATCGATGGGTGTAATAACCATATAGATGCCACAGCGGACTACCCTCATCGTTGGGTGAATAGTGCCATGCCCGAAACGAAGATAGACATTGAGCCTCGTCTCCTTCAACAGTGACCTGGTGATTTGTAATCATGTGCTGAGTGGCAGGTAAGGCAGACAGCCCTTGTTCCCAACCCCGAATTAAGTCGTCTGCCTTTACTCGTACCGGTTCGCCTCCTGCCAATGAGGTGTAGTCCATATCTACCTCCTCTGCAAACTGCCGACGCACGACAGCCCAATCTTGGCGATCGGCGAAGAACCCAACTGCATTCACTGCATCAATAATCTCAGCGCGATCAAGAAAATATTGCCATCTGGAGTCGTTCACTGTGGCTGCAGCGGTGGGCGGAGTAGACTGAGCGGAAGCACGACCTAAATAGGCGGTGGCGATCGCTGCGAAACCAGCAATTCCACCTGTGAAAACCCGGCGAGATAAGCTGAGATACTGTTTTTTGTGGCTCATAACATCTTGAGTTTGTGAGCAAAGCTAGGCATTGAGAATCTGGGCATCGAGAATCTGGGTATCGAGAATCTGGGCATTGAGAATCTGGACATTGAGATGGGCATCGAGGCTAACGGGATAAGTGACCTCCAGTCACATCTAGATCCATGCCTGTGACAGACGTCGCATCGTCTGAAGAGAGAAACATCACCGCTCTTGCCATTTCTTCAGCGGTCATAATCCGCTTTGTTACCATCGTTGGTGTTATCTGTTCATAGGTCACCCCCTGATCCTGAAAGGATTGCCGCAGCATAGGTGTATCAACTGCAAGAGGCGATATCGAATTGATGCGAATATTGTGATCGGCATTCTCCAGGGCTGCCGCTTTAGTCAAGCCAATGACAGCGTGTTTACTAGCGTTGTAGGGACTGAAATTGGCAAAACCAACGTGCCCAGAGACAGAAGCCATATTGACGATCACCCCCCCGCCCTGTTGTCGCATCTGGGGAATCTCATATTTCATTGCTAGAAATACGCCCATTGCGTTGGTGAGCATCAGATCTTGGTAAGTTTCGATCGACAGCTCATGCAGCGGTGCTGGATCGAGAAACACACCTGCATTATTAAAGGCAATGTCAATCCGTCCATATTGCTCCGCAGCTGTATCGGTCAATGCTTTCACATCCTCATCAATCCGCACGTCTGCCCGTTGATAGGTCGCTTTGCCGCCTGCATCTCGAATGCTTTGAGCTACCTGTTCTCCCAAGGATTCCCGTCGTCCACAAAAATGAACGATCGCCCCTTCCATTGCAAAGGCTCGCGCAGTGCCTTCTCCAATTCCAGATGTAGCTCCAGTAATAAGTACGACTTTGTTGGCGAAGCGTCCGTTGGCATTGGCTGTGGTCTGAGGGGCAGGTGGATTTTGAGTATTAGCTTGGGCAGGTTTAGCGGCGATCGCAGCAGCAAATCCAGCGGCTCCGATCGCTCCAGTGGCTAATATTTTGCGGCGACTAATATCCGACATAGTTCATTAATTGCATTCAAAATAAGTTGGCAAATGAACATGAATCTAGCAGAATTGCGGCGCTCTAGTCTAGGAAAATATTGCTGTATTAGTCGTTGAACGATCGCTATACTAATGCCGTAATATACAGCTGTAACGACTGCTACTTTTCCGTTAAGTGCTGTCATAAATTTTGTTCTATATAGGCAGTTGATGTAGACCCTAAATTAGGCGGCTTGGGGGAGTGAAAGCACTGTGGTTGTTGGGCAGCTAGCCATTCTAGCGATCGCAATCCGCGATGTAATTCGCATTCCCGACAAGAATGAGTAAATATTGCTATGACATAAACCGGATTTAATTCACACTAAGGTTCTGTTCCAATCCTTGCTATATACTTGCTCTATAGCGTCTGGAAGTGTAATGCCTCAGAGCAAATCTGAAGATGAATCCTGCAAATCGATCAGCCTCCTCGATGAGCTGCCTGACCCACCAGTGTTTTCGAGTCAGTCAAAAGGCTGGAATGGCATTACGGTTGAATATCATCACCATCCCGCTAATGAGTTAGTTTCCCCGCCGCTTTCACACCACCTGATCACTTTAAACTGCGGCTTTCCTTATCGCTTGATGCAACACCTTAATGGACAGCTTTACGAAGGGGAGATCGCAAAGGGAGATATAATTTTGACTCCTGCCGATCATGCAACTGAGTGGGTTTGGGATCGTGAAGTTAATGTTTTGCATTTATGCTTTGAGCCCGCGTTCATTGTCAAGGTTGCGGCAGAAGTAATTGAGGCTAATGCAGCGCAGGTTGAGATCGTCAGTCGGTTTGCAGCGGCAGATCTGCAGATTCAGCATTTGGGTCACTTACTCCTAAGCGAGTTGGAGTCTGACAAATTGGGAAATCGTCTCTATGCTGAGTCGTTGTCCAATGCGTTAGCAGTTCATCTAGTGAGAGCCTACAGCAGTATTGAGAAATCTGTGCAGCAACGGGCAGGTGGGCTATCTAAGCTGCGGTTGCAGCGGGCGATCGCTTACATTCAAGACCATCTCGCTCAAGACTTGAGCCTTGATGAAATTGCGGCTGAGGTCAATTTGAGTTCGTATCATTTTGCGCGTTTGTTCAAGCAGTCAACGGGTTTAGCGCCACATCAATATCAGATTCGCTGCCGAGTTGAACGAGCGAAGGAGCTGCTGCAAATTGGGGATATGGCGATTGCTGAGGTTGCTTCTCAGGTTGGCTTCTACGACCAGAGTCATCTCAGCCGTCACTTTAAGCGCATCATTGGGGTTTCTCCAAAGGTCGTGCAGCAGAACAGCAAAAACGTCCTCTGGATTAGCAAAAGCGTGCAAGATTGTATTGCCTGAGCTCTCCTACAGTGAGTGTAGACCAACTGAAGGAAAGGTACTCATGAAAGCGTTGCTTGTCCCCCTATCTCTAGCATCTAGTTTGCTTCTGGCTTCGACCTCAGAGACTCAATTCGAGGCAGCACCATTCAGTGAGTTACCAGCAAGCCCATCTGTGAGGGTTAGTCAATCTCTAGAAGCTAACTCAGAGCAAGGATTAGAGACGCTACAAATTTACAACGTTGCTATTTCGGTCGCTAACCTGGATGAATCGATCGAGTGGTACGAAGACAAGTTGGGATTTCAACTCCAGAATAGACGCCAAGTGTCCACTGGGATTGAAATTGCTCTGATTGAGAAGAATGGCTTCTTTATTGATTTGATTTACATCGCTGGTAGCCAAAATCTTGAAGGCATCCCGCAAGACCCACCTGACCATTTAAGGGTGCAGGGTTTACGGAATCTTGTCTTTTGGGTGAATGATTTGCAGGCGACAGATGCAGAATTGAAATCGAAAGGTGTTCAACTAATTTGGGAAAGTCGCTATATTCCTGAAGTTGAAACGTCTGTAACCAATTTTCGAGACAACAACGGTAACTTAATTGCCATTTGGGAGAGATAAACGCGCTTCAGACGATCGGTTTTTAGGTCATGCTTTCAGTCAATCACCTAAGGAAATTTTAATCATGCATTCTAGAATATTAAAGGTGTCGGTTTTGCTGGCGATCGCTGCAGTTGGCTTGACCACAGGTGGAGCAGTTTTGGCACTTGCGGAGCGATCTGTTGAGACAAACAGCCAACCGCTCATCAGTCAGGCTAATCCGCAGAACGTACCATTACCAGATCTGCCCGTAACTAACGAAATTGAGCTTGAAGTGGTGGCTGAATTGCCCATTCGCCCTTCAGCAGTAGTCAAAACTCCCGATGGCAGAGTGATTTGGACGGAACACTTTGGCGCACCTAATCCAAACCGTGTACATGAATTGCTACCAGATGGCACATTTCGGAACTATCCCGCTGGCGCACAGTACGAATCTCATGCCTTACGAATTGACAGCCAAGGGGTGCTGTGGATGCTGGATATGGGCGGAAACAGCAGGCTGCCAAAGCTGATTGGCTGGGACACTACGACGGAATCTCTGGTGAAAGAAATTGAGATTCCATCCCCTGCATACGAACCCAATTCTTCCATGCAGGACTTTGTAATTGATGAAGTCAGAAATCAGGTGATCATTGCCGACACAGCGGGTGGTTCAGAACCCTGGCAATTTGATCCAGCACTGGTCGTGATCGACCTGAATACAGGGGAGTCTCGTCGGCTGCTGGCAGGGCATCCCAGCGTGCAAGCTGAGCCGATCGATGCGATTATCGAAGGTCAACCGTTGATGATCACCGTTGATCGGGAAACAGGTGAACAAATGCCTTCCCGTTGGGGCGTAAATGGAATTGCGATCGATCCTGCTTATGAATGGGTTTATTACAGCCCTATGAGTAGCACGAGCGTATATCGGATTTCCACCCGTGATTTAGCCGACACTAACTTGAGTGCAGCGGAACTTGGCAATCGTGTAGAACGGCATGGCGATAAAAACATTGGCGATGGCTTGATGGTGGATACGGCAGGAAATATTTACAACACCGACTTGCAATACAACGCGATCGGTGTCACAAACGCTGAGGGCGATTACCGCTTGATTCGCAAAGATGATGAACTATTGAATTTTAGTGAAGGCTTTGAACCTGCCGCAGATGGCTATGTTTATGTCGCAACCAATCAGGCCCATAAAAGCATTTTCTTTCAGCCTGTTGATGGCGGTGTTCCTCCTTATTACCTGCTGCGCTTCAAACCATTAGCACCTGCTCGTTAAAGCCAAGAGAACTGATAATGCTCAAGAAACTATTTCCAGCCATTACCCTATCTGTTTTAGCCATCGGCTCTTTAGCAATCCATAGTGTTGCTCAACAATCCCAACAGCCATCTACTCAAGATCCGGTGCGATCGCCTGAGCTTTCACTTGCAATCCATCACATGACGGTATCCGTTGCGGATGTAGAGGCTGCATCACAGTGGTATTCAGAGAAGCTCGGTTTTACTGAGACGAAACGGGTTGTACTTGATAATGGCAATGTGCAAATTGCCTGGATGGAGCTCCCAGGCTTTCGGGTAGATCTAGCTCAAGTTCAAGGGTCGGCGCGACCTGAAGAACAGAATGCTGTACCGCCTCAACATATGCTTTCACAAGGTTGGCGGCATTTAGCGTTTGCCGTGGATGATGTCGATCGCGCTTATAAGATTCTGAGCGATCGTGGGGTTGAATTTATCAGCCCGCCTGCGACCTACGATCCACCCGGCATTCGCATTGTCTATTTCAAGGATATTGATGGCAATATCTTGGAACTTTACAAGGATATTCGCTGATCAGCATCCTTGCGCTGTCTTCAGCTTATTCAAGATACTTCTTCAAGTTTAGAACGACCAACAACAGGGGTTGAGTCAGTATTTTCAGTATCTAGGGAATAGAAGTTTTCAGCCATTGAATATACCTACACGCACATTCAGCAAAGAAATGCATTCACTGCATTAGCAAGGAATTCTAGAATGAGACGTTCTTTAAAAAATATCCTCATTGTGTTGATAAGTATGTTCTTAGTATGTGGATTAGGAATGCAGCAACAGCATATATTCATTGGTTTCAATGCTGAAACTATGGCTGCTCAAGCACAAACTACCAGCGCAGCCACATCTTTAGCTCGTTTACAGCCTCATCACATTGCACTTTCCGTTCCAAACCTCGATGAAACTATTCAGTGGTATCAAGACAAGTTAGGCTTCACAACAACCTTAAGACGAGAGCTACCTCAATTCTCAACTCGGCAAGCATTTCTAGAACTCAACGGATTTCGGATTGAAGTGTTTGAGCGTGAAAACTCAGCTCGAACACTTCAATCCCCGGTAAACGTTCCAGATGATTTGCTGACTCAAGGATATAAGCACATCGCCTTCGCTGTAGATGATATTAATGCGATCGCCAGAGAACTTCAACAACGCAATGTTGAGTTTGCTTTAGAACCTGTAGCAGACGAAGAACTCGGGCTCATCGTTTGTTTCATTAAAGACAATAACAGCAATTTGATTGAATTGGTTCAAGAGTTGAATCTTTGAGGCAAAACAAGTAACGAGAGTAAGAATATGACACACTTCAATGACTACAAAGACAAGTACGAAAACTTGAAGCTAGATCGCACTGACTCTGGTATCTTGACAGTCACAATGCATACCAATGGGAGTTCACATATCCACACTGGAAAAGCCCATCGTGAGTTCCCAGAGGCGTTTGCTGAGATTGCTCGCGATCGCCAAAACGAGGTTGTCATCTTCACTGGAGCAGGCGATCAATGGATTAGTCACATTAACTTTTCTACAGTGGATGACATTACCAAACCCGCTGGCTGGTATGCCATTCTGACCGAAGCGCGTCAGCTCCTCTACAATTTTCTGGATATCAGCGTTCCCGTAATTTCAGCCGTTAATGGTCCGGCTCCGATTCATGGTGAGTATGCGTTGATGGCAGACATTATCCTGGCAGCAGAGGAAGCATACTTTCAAGATAACCAGCATTTGTCCGTCGGGGGCGGGGTTGTGCCAGCCGATGGCGTGCAGATTCTCTATCCGGCAGCCATGGGGGATGTGAGAGGGCACTATTTTCTCTTGACCATGCAGAAGCTAACGGCTGAAGAGGCATTACAAATCGGCATGGTTAACGAAGTTCATCCCCGCGAACAATTGCTGGCGAGAGCCAATGAGCTAGCCGAGAAGTTGCTCCGCCTTGACCCATATACTCGCCGCTACACTCGGCTCATGTTTACCCGAAAACTCAAGCAAAGAGTAGTGAATGAGCTTGCATTTGATATGG
Organism: Phormidium tenue FACHB-886; assembly: GCF_014764505.1. Taxonomy (GTDB): domain Bacteria; phylum Cyanobacteriota; class Cyanobacteriia; order Elainellales; family Elainellaceae; genus FACHB-886. The sequence continues at coordinate 7,352 of NZ_JACXWX010000057.1, read as the reverse complement.
GCTTGGAGGGGCTGTCGATTCTCTCAGCTGTACAGTCTCAAGGAGCATGAGCGTTCAACCGTATTATCTGCGAACAGGACACGCTGAATCATAAGATAGATGTAGAACGATTGCACGCATCAAGTAGAGTGTTCAGTTCTGCAGCAACTTTCCAGGGATTTCGACCTTTGAAAGGAGCAGCAATAATTGCCTCATAAGGATTTTTTCCAGTCTGTTTGACAGCCGCGATTGCGGCTTGCTGTGTGAATCCCCGCCCAGCGATCAACCAAGCCGCTAAGACATGCCCTGTCCGTCCGATTCCGCCAGAGCAATGCACAACTACTTTCTGATTACACTGATCAGCCCTGACTAAAAATGGCAGAATCTGATGAATTAGGACTTCAGGTCTGACAAACTGAAAATCCTCAATGGGTGCCCAACAAACCTGGCTAATTCCGAAGGTCTGTCGATAAACTTCAAGCAGATCTGAGTAGCGGGTAAGCTGAGTTTCAGGAAGCAAGCAGCAGACATGCTTGATGTCTTGATTCTGCATAAATTCAACCCACTTGCTAACTTGCTCGTCGCTATAGCCAGGTCGAGCAGAGCCAAACACGGTCGGTTCGTTCTCTGAAGCCGCAGCAAATTTGTACATAGGGGATGTGGAGAACTAAGACCCTTAAACTATCAGGTTAACAGGGCTGAATACCATCTGCACAGGGGTCAGGCTAGCCTTTGCTTGCTGGTTTCTTCATTCAACCAAGTTCTTTCTCTTATGCCAAAGCCATACAGTGCTCTTTCGTGTTTAGACTAGTCGAGCAAACTCCAAGAAAATGATCGCTACTTGCGCAGTGAGAAATCCCCTTTCCCACCCTCACGCTGCTGCATGTTTATGCCTGGTCTTTACGGCTTACGCTATAGGGTGTACCTACGTACACGATGCTGCTTACCCGGTACAGGTCGAACCATGTAGTCTGCGGTTAAGAGCCTTTGCGGTACGATTACCCGCGCCCGCAACGGGTTTGGCATACACCCATGCACCAACACTACCCTCTCACTGCACTATTCCACTAGATCAGGTTCTACTAGATCAATACTCCAGTTGGCTGCTTGGATGGCGGTATCCACTTCGCGATAGTTTCTAGCTAATCGATCGCGCTCACGTTGCAATTGGGTAATATCGAGTGTCACGACAAACTTAATCTCGCTGCCGCGTGTGCGAAATTGCCGGTTGCCTGCCGACCGAATGAGCGTGTCAAGCACGTCCATCTGCATACACAGAACATTGCGTTGGGCAATTGCTGCCATAACAGTGCGTCCATCCGGCAACTGTGCCTGTACATTGGTGCGATTGATCGCAACAATTAGAGCCTCCAAGCGATGAATTACGTCGTCGAGTTCTTGCAACAAGGCAGTTGGTTGTTCCGCAGGTTGCTCACCTTCTTGGACGAAGATGATGCGCTGCAATCGCTCATTTAACTCGCTAATCTTGATCTGAGCATCTTTGCGCTCGACCAAAACTTCGGCAAGCTTCATCATTTAACTCCTATATGATGCGAGTTCTGACAGAATAGGCGTCTTCCATGCAAATTGCTATAAAGGATTCTAGCAATTAACAGTGAGTCATAAGCTCATTTTATGAGGAGTCTCAGGAAGAGGCATCCCCAGTCGCGTGAAGTACAGGTTTTTATTGTGCTGCGCGTGGTACACAACAAAAAACCTGTACTTTATCTGAGCAAACTCGTCTTTCGAGGAGCATTAGGCATGGCAACTCAAATTAAGTTTTCATCGGGTTTAGCAGAAACAAAGCGCCACACGTGATGAACCAACGTAGTGGAGACTGAAAATAGCGTGAACCCAATCAGCGGATGCAGCACACCTAAGGGAATCGGTGTTTTTAGGTGAATAGTGAGAAATTGCAGTCCCAGCAGCACAGGCATGCTAGCTGTGAGGATTCGCACTCGGGATGGAAACGATACTAGATAAACCCACCCCAATAAGACCAGTGACAATGCACTATATCCCCGGACTAACCAAACGTGAACCTGCCACCACGCCGGGTTGTAGAAGTAAGCGAATCCCACGGACAACACTTGAGCATTTAGGCAGAGATTAAAGAATACTGCCAAAACGTGGAACCCTGTTTGAAACCACCGGCCCGATGACGGTGTATTGCTAATGTTAAGTTCTGTCGTCATACTGTCGCTTCTATTTCTTGCAGTCAGTCAATAATTCATTGCTTACCGTCAGGATAAAAGCCGGCTCTCATCTGTGGCTAGTCCTCGATCGGGTACACTTTACAGCAACCATGTTTTTTATCATCTTTCAATTTCATCTCTTCAGCCACTAGAACCATCATGCGCCAGTGCATGAGGAAGTCGCGTTACCACCGGAAACATGGTAGAAGATTTGTCCCTGTTGCAAATCCCCGATGCTTACACCCGCTATGTTGTTGGGCTATATCGTCATCGGGTCATCTTCACGCTGCCAGCGTACCGTTTGTTCGGCACTGGATGATCAAAGCTAGTTCCTTGCGTAAGTCCTGAGTTAAGACAAAAGCTCACCTAATCCAAAGATCCAAATGTTCTTAGCTAAGATCGTCGAAAGAGACAAATGAATTTACATATCCAAAGAACATAGTTCTAACTGTGATTAGAAGTCAGAAAAACTACAGGAATCTTCCAGAACTAATATCTGCAAATTCTAGGATACTATGTTGTACTATGTTGCAGAATCAAGAAAGCATCAATACTAGCGGTGCTCACGCTGCTGAGTGATTTAACTGCTGGAACTGCTTTAATCCCAACTGCCGCCTGCAACTTCTGCAGTTGACCAACGTTTTCGCTCAGTCAAAGCCAAAGAAAATTCGCTACCCTATCCAGTAAGGTCGTGTTTTGCATAGGCGCTATGACTCCTCACCCCCCCGCTCGCTACAGCCGACGACAGGTGCTTACTGGTTTAGCAGCTGGAGCCGCAGCGCTTCCCGTTGCTTGCCGCAGCGCTTCAACCCAAACCAATGCTGCAGTTAGCCCTGCCCCAGCAGCAGCTAGCCCCACAGCAGAAACAGCTAGCCGTGCTAGCAGCCGCGTTGTGCTAGTCCGCTCTGAAGATCGAGTTGCAGGTACTCGGCAGGCGATCGAACTGCTGCAGCCCAGCGGCATCGCCAATCAAACCGTTTTTCTCAAACCCAACTACAACACTGGTGATCCTGCCCCAGCTGCTACCGATACCAAGCTGCTGGAAGCACTGGTGCAAGAGCTGCAAAATGCCGGAGCGCAAGAGATCACGATTGGCGATCGCTCTGGCATGGCAGACACAAGGCAGGCAATGGAAGCTAAAGGTGTATTCAGGCTAGCAGAGCAATATGGGCTGAACCCAATCGTTTTGGATGAACTACCTGCAGAGGGCTGGCAGTCTTTCCCGTCCGAAGGAACGCACTGGTCAAAAGGGTTTGCTGTTGCTCGTCCGGCGCTGGAAGCAGGAGCTGTTGTCAACACCTGCTGTCTGAAAACGCATCGCTTTGGCGGGCACTTCACTCTGTCGCTCAAAAATACGGTGGGCATGGTTGCCAAATATCTTCCGGGTGAGTCATACAACTATATGGGCGAGCTGCATTCCTCGCCGCACCAGCGCTTGATGATCGCCGAGATTAACAAAGCCTATCAACCAGCGCTAGTGCTGCTCGATGGCGTGGAGGCGCTGGTCAACGGCGGACCAGAGGCTGGCAAGCTGGCAAAACCAGGCATAATTTTGGCAGGAACCGATCGAGTTGCGGTCGATGTAGTAGCACTTGGGATTTTGCGATCGTTAGGCACTACTAAAGCAGTCGCCAGTGGCTCGGTGTGGAGTTTAGAGCAAATTCAAAGAGCCGTTGAACTGGGGCTGGGAGCCAGCAGCGATGAGCAGATCGAGATTGTCACTGCTGACCGCAGCAGTCAGGCAATGGCAGATGAAATTCGGCGTTGGATTGTAGCCTGAAGCAAATTGGCGGCTTGAGGAATGTCCAGGGCAGGGGAAAAAGGTTTAATCTTTTTCAAATGTCTTCTGAGACTACCGGATTTGGGCATTCTGTGAATGGGGAGTCAGTGAACCCTACACTGCATTCATGAAATGCTCAAATCTGACTATTTTTGTTTAAAGCTGTACAGATCCACACGACATACCGCAATTTTATGGACTTATATAGAAGATTGTATAGCAACTGATTCTAACTGAACCGTAGTGGAATAGCGCCTTCTTATATGAATCGTTTTATACGAATCGTTGCTATATCCCTGTTTCGCCTAGCTAACTGCCGGATGGATGCTTGACAGCAAAGTATGATTTAGCGTCTACCAACAGAAGGCTCTCAGCCATTACTGATGCAATGGAGACGTGCGCTCGACAGCGCAATGAGAGGAATCCCCCATGAAAGCGCCACTACCCCATAACGAAGACGAGCGGATCGTTAAGCTCCTCAGCTACAGAATCCTTGATACTGCTGCTGAGACTTCCTATGACGACCTCACATTGCTCGCAGCACACATTTGTGGGGTTCCCATTGCGTTGGTTAGCCTTGTCGATATTGATCGCCAATGGTTTAAGGCAAAAGTTGGCTTGAGTGTCAGCGAAACCCACCGCGATCTCGCCTTCTGCGCTCATGCCATCCTTAAGTCGGACGAGGTCTTCATTGTTCCTGATGCCTACCAAGACGATCGCTTTGCCACCAACCCGCTGGTTGCCGACGATCCCGGCATTCGTTTCTATGCTGGCGTACCCTTAGTCACTCCGGATGGCTTTGCACTCGGTACGCTCTGCGTAATTGACTACCAGCCTCGCCATTTGGTAGAGACACAGGTGGAAGCACTCAAAGCATTAGCGCGTCAGGTTCTCAGTCAGCTCGAACTGCGGCTCCATGTGCAGGCTCTTGATAGAGAAATGGCGGAGCGCAAACAGGTAGAAGAGCAGATTCGTCGTTTAAACAATGAGCTAGAACAGCGAGTGCAAGAGCGCACCACCCAGCTACACCTGATTAACAAGAGCCTCAGACAGGAGATCATGGAGCGTCGGTGGACAGAAGCTGAACTGCGGCAGTCTCAAGTCCAGCTTCAGGAACAGGCGGTTCAGCTAAAGCTGTCCTTTGATGAGCTGAAACAGACGCAGGCTCAGCTCGTTCAGTCCGAAAAAATTGCAGCGCTAGGACAGCTTGTGGCAGGTGTTGCCCATGAGATCAATAATCCTCTTAACTTTATTGCAGGCAACCTCTACTATGCATACGAGTATGTCCAGGAGTTGATGGAGCTAATTCAGCGCTATCAGAAAGCCTATCCACATTTGCCGTCGCTGGAGCAGGAGCCAACAGACGGCGAGCGATTAGATTATCTGTTTATGGACTTCCCAAAGCTGCTTGCCTCAATGAAGGTAGGCGCTGAGCGAATTCGAGAAATTGTGGATTCGCTGCGGAATTTTTCACGGGTGGATGAAGCGGAGCAAAAGCAGGTTGACCTCCACTCTGGGCTGGAAAGCACGATCCTGTTGCTGCGGCATCGGCTCAGAGCGAAGCTAGAACGTCCAGAAATCAACATTGTCAAGGAGTATGGCGATCTCCCCTTAGTGACCTGTTATGTGGGGCAGCTTAACCAAGTCTTCATGAATCTGCTAGCAAATGCGATCGATGCATTGGAAGATGCCATGGAGCATGGGCAGAATTTTAGCTTGGCGCCAACGATTCAAATCCGGACTACAAACCTCAATTCAGAATGGGTAAGAATTACTATTACTGACAATGGAGTTGGTATGAGCGAAGCAACACAGCAAAAGGTGTTTGAACCCTTCTTCACCACGAAACCCATTGGTAAGGGCACAGGATTAGGATTGTCGATCAGTTACCAGATCGTGACTCAAAAGCACCAGGGTCGGCTCCGGTATCGTTCTGTCGTGGGGCAGGGCAGTGAGTTTGTGGTTGAAATTCCAGTTCAGCGAAAAGATTTTGAATAGCCGTTTTACTCTGTTCAAGAATTTCTAGTCGTCGTGCCGTTCGATTTAGCCTGCAAGCAAAGACAATCGCAAAAAACAATAGAACAGTCGATCGACCTTGTCAGAGGACACAGAGTGAAGCAGCTAGCGCCTGTGTCCCAATTGATCGCTCCAAAATCATAGTCTTATTCTTGCCAACCTTTATTCTTGCCAACCTATTGACTAGTCGAACGTGTAAGGTAAGTACACTTTAATATCTCTCCCAGCTTAATGTAGCTTCATCAGAGTTGAGAAGACAGGTAGGTATTGGGTAGTGCTGGAATCGGGCACTTTTCATGAAACGCGCAATTTCTTAATATATGAATGAAGTGCAGCAGAATTAGTCATCTACTTCATTCAATAGCTGATAACTGGTACAGTCTATATTTAAGATTTACAACGATCTTATTGTTTGGCAAGAACTATATTCTCTATATGCTCAGCTTTATAAGTTCTATCGCCTGATAGAGCTATTAGAGCAGTGCGATCGCTATTCTAGCTAACAGAAGAAATCTTGTGAGTGATTGAAAAAATAACATCTAGCACTCCTCAATCTTTGTCTACCAGATCAGCTTTAACACTAGCCGTTGTAGCTCCATCAGCAAATTTCTGAAATGCAAACTCCTGGGGCGCAGCTAGTTGAAACTGGTCATTACACTTTAGGAAAGACTTATGCAAGCAGATTTACAAACACGGTCGGTTTCTCCAACCCTAGAACGAGTTTCAACAGTGCTGCGGTTCGCAGGATGGAGCGGCTTTTGGGTGCAGCTAGGATTGGCGATCGCTACTGCCATTCTGCTGGTTTTTGCCATTACAGGTCGCAGCTTTAGTCGAGCGGTAGCTCCTCCGCCCGGAATTGGAGTGGTTGGCGTCGACCAAGGTGGAACTCCGGGTCTTGGTGTTGGTATGTTTTGGGCAGTCTGTGGCATTGCTGCACTGCTGGTCAGCGTTTACTTGGCATTTCGTCAAACTCGCTATGCCAAACGGCTACGGCATCCTGATGCTGCTGTACATCCTAAAAAAGCAGAAGTGATGCAGCTGGTTCGGCTGGGAGTCATAGTCGGGCTGATTGGGATGCTGGTCACCATACTAGGTGGTGGAGTGACGCTGAGCGTTCTCCTAGCCAAATCTATTTCCCAGCCGCAGGGTGTCGCAATCTACGACCCAACTCGTTTTATTCGATCGCTCGACATCTTCATTGCCTTAGCAAATATGAACGGAATTGCTGCACACTTCTTAGGAACTGTTGCCTCACTAGGGCTGCTCAACTGGCTTAGGGCTTGTAAATAAATAAGTTCATGTCTTCTGACAATTAGCAGTGCGAGGGTGAAGCATGTAATTCCACTGTGGACAAATCTTACGAGGAGTCAAATTAAGGGCTG
>NZ_JACXWX010000056.1 GCF_014764505.1 Phormidium tenue FACHB-886 | reverse complement strand
GAGATGCGTAGCCTTGAGAAAAGATTGGAACGGAATCCAGAGTTACCCAAATGGGATATTTTTATTCGACCTGCTAGCAGGTAAACTCATTCCTGGAAATCTCCTTAAACAGTTCTTGCGACACAACCCCCTCGAGCGGCACGATCACGATCGGCAAAATGGGTTCAGAAGGTGAAGCAGTCATCGTCGAGGAAAAAGTTGGGTGGATTTCAGGTAGAAATAACCGCACTAGCATCGCCCTGAAATACAAGAAACAATAGAATCAACCAAGTTGTTGTGCCTACTTCCGTTAGAAAGAGGCGCTTTCAGTAAAATAACTGCTGTTTTAGCACTGGGCGATCGCTCCATCTATGTTTGCTTAAATATGCACACCTGCAATCCTCTGCCCTGGTTAGTTGTTAGGGGCAAAAAGTACGCAGCGATCATCTCACCTATGTTTGCTGAGCTTTACACGCTTTCAGTCGTCAATCCATAAGGGCTTGGAGCAATCGATCGGGGTGTGAAACCAAGTCCCTACTTAAATTGGTGCTTAACTGGTGGATCTTGCGTGGTGTCATTTGAAGAAATTTTCCAAACTGGTTCATTAGAGATTTAAACCTTTGAGTATAAAGTTTGTCAGCTATGAACCTGTTACAGTCACTCCGTCGCTCTAAACAGTCCGTTTGGCTTGATGGGTTTGAGCGAAGCTGGGTGAGCAGCGGTCAGTTGCAGCAAGCCATTGAAGCGGGTGGGATAAAGGGGGTGAGATCGAACTTTGACGCGCTAAACCTCGCCATCCAGAAACAGGCGTACGATTGCGACTTCAGGACGCTGGCGCTGCGCGGAAGCAGCCGAAGTGTTCAATCCGATTATGAATATTTGCTGGTCCGAGATCTGCAATTAGCGGCGGATCGGTTGAAACAGGTGCATGTTCACACCCAGGGACAAGATGGCTATGTTCAAGTCGACCTGCCGCCTGATACGCTATTTGAAGCTGAAACGGCGATCGCTGCTGCTCAAAGAATTTGGCGGGCTGTGGGGTGGAGTAATTTGTTGCTGAGAATCCCAGCGACTCCATTAATGCTGCCGGTGATTGAACAACTGCTTCGCGAAGGTATGAATGTGAATGCGACGTTGGTGTTTTCTCCAAGCGTATATAACCAGGTCTTTGACTGTTATCTCAGAGGGTTAGAGAGCCAGATTGAGCCAGGAGAACCCGTGAGTAACGCTGTTTGCTTTGCTAGTTTTGCCATTGGTCAGTTGAATGCGGCGATGAATCTACCCATTGCTCACTCAGAGACATCGTTCGGCATGATGCAATCCAGGTTGCTCCATGAGCGCTATCAAATGCTCTATCAAAGTAAATGCCGGCGATCGCTGCCTGAGGGGATAAAACCATTGGGGCTGGTATGGGATTGCACAACTCTACCTGAATCTGCATGGCACTATCTTCAGACTCTCGCAACTCCTGAGACGGTGCTGCTGCTGGAACCGTCAACGCCAGAAAGGTATCGTGAGGTTTCTCTGCTGCCTGTGAATTTGGCAGACGATGAACAAGCTGAACAACTTGTGACAGATGAATTGTCAGAGATTTCTTTAGATGAACGAGTTGACCAACTTGTGAACAAGGAAATGGCTCGGTCGCTGAACGCCTTTCAACAGCTGCTAGATACCATTGAGTGCAAGCAAAGGTGCTGAATCTGAATGTGCATCGCTTCAATGATCGATTGCTCCTAACGCTTTCAGGGTACCTCTTTGAGCCACAGTCAACCCGGTTGCACCTTGAATATTCATACCTTCATACAAGCGATCGACTATCAACGTGTTGATACAGCGTCCTGTTTGCACATCCCATAGCTTGATGGTGCGATCGTCACAGCCACTGAATAGGATTTGACTGTTAGAGCTAAAGATGACTGACCGCACCCAACCGCTATGTTCATCCAGGATATGGCGACATCGCCCCGTTTGCAGATCCCACAGTCGAATGGTTTGGTCAAAACCGCCGCTGACCAGCGTTTGACCATCTGGACTAATGGCAACCGTCCACACAGCCCCGGTATGCCCCTGCAAAGTTTGCAAACATGCCCCTGTTTTTATATCCCATACTCGAATGGTATCGTCATGGCTACCACTTGCCAGTCGCTGACCACTCGGATCAAATGCCAGTGCGAAAACAGCGCCCATATGTTCCTGCAATACCCTCAAACAGTCTCCCGTTTGCAGATCCCACAGCCGGATGGTGTGATCAGAACTACTACTTGCCAACCCTTGCCCGCTTGGGTGAAATGCGACTGCACGAACAACGCTCTGGTGTCCGCGTAACACCTGCAAGCACTGATGCGTCTGCACATCCCATAGTCGCACGGTGCAATCATAACTACTGCTTGCTAAAATGTGCCCCTCCGGGCTGAACAACACGGTCCACACGGGCGCGTTGTGCGCTGACCAGCGATCGAGTTGCCCAGTTTGGATATTCCATAACGCGATCGACTCATCGTGTCGATTGATCGCGAGCGTTTGATTAACCCCCTCCGGGGACGCTGTCTCCTGCGGAGAGGCTCCGCCTTTCATGTCGTCCGCCTGCGGCGAAACACGAACGGGACTAAAGCTAACGTTGCTTAATGCTGAAATCTGACGGGTCGAACTGGAAAAGGTTTTGTAGGGGTGATATGAGGACAGAGTGCCATCGGGTTGCAAACGCCACAACTGAATCATTTCATTCTGACCACTACTCGCAAGGATTTGGTCATCCGAACTGAGGCTTAGAGAGTGAATTCCACCGGTGTGTCCACGTAGCGTTTTCAGGTTTCGTCCACTCTGCAAATGCCACAACCGCACCGTCTGATCTTTTCCTGCACTAACCAACAACTGGCTGTCGGCATTGATAGCAAGCCCATAAACATCATGCTTATGCCCCTCAAAGACATGAATCGATTGCCCGTCTTGCACATTCCACAGGCGCAGCGTGCCATCGCGACTACCGCTCACTAAGAAATGGCCATCCGGGCTAAAGGCAATGTTCCACACAAAATCGGTATGTCCCTGCAGCACCTTAACACTAGAATTTATGGAATCGGGTTTTGAACGGCGATCGTGGGATAGATAATCGCTCCACAATCGAATCGATCCATTCCGGCATCCGCTGGCGATCTGCTGACCATCCGGGCTGTAGCGCACGCACATCACTCCGCTGGTGTGCCCCTGTAAGACACGCAAGCAGTTGCCATTGCTCACATCCCAAATCCGAACGGTGGTATCATTGCTGCTACTGGCTAGGGTTTGCTGATCTGGCGAGAAGTGGACAGAATAAACGCTCTGAGTGTGTCCTTGCAAAACCCGGAGACATTGCCCTTGCAAATTCCACAGGCGCACCGTTTTGTCTTCACTGCCGCTCACTAACTGCTGACCATCGGCACTAAAACTCACCGACCAAACACAACATTCATGGTCTGTGATCACCTGCAAGCATCGTCCACTCTCGACATCCCACAAGCGCACCGAACCATCCGTACTGCCACTGGCTAACATTCTGCCATCGGGGTTAAAGGCAACTGACCAAACCCAGCCTTTGTGACCTTCAAACGTGCCCAGGAGTTGGGTTGTGCTAATGTTCCAGAGATAGATGGTGCCATTCGAATCGCCAACGGCAATCGTCTGCCCGTCTGGACTAAAGGCAACTGACATCCCATCACTGAAAGTTTCTGAAAAGACGCATTTGGCGAAAGTAGCGTTCTGAAAATTGACCCTGGCTAAATCGACCTGTCGCAGGTCGGCTTGTTGTATTACGAAATCAGAAAAATCCCAGCCTCGTAAGTCCACCTGAAGCTGCACCAGCAGGTTGATCAAGTTGCCTGCGATATACCCTGGTTTCTTCCCCTGTTGCGTTAACATGTGCTTTGCTTGTGTCTCGATCGCCCCCACACTGCCAAAACGAGACAGCAACCGTTCCATTACTGGTTGCACAATTAAGCGCGTCTGAATCTCTCGAATGTAATCTTTTGCTTTTACTCGCAGTAAGGAATGTGTTTGCCAAACGTTCAGCTCCTGCGTCTCAAACTCGATGCAAATTTGCTGCACGAATCGTTCTGTGACATATTCCATCACCACGGGTTGCAAGAAGAATAACCCGTCTGTTTTTTCAACCAGCGATCGCCTCAGTAATGAGTTGATCAGATTCGGTACACGTTGCTGAGCAGCAGGATCAACCACGTTCTCGCAAATGTCTGCGATCGAGACTGGCTCTCGATGAATGGCAAACCAGAACAGGATTTTCTGTTCAGCTTCAGAGAGGCGATCGAACTGACGATCTAGCAGATCGCGGATGTCTTCAAACACAGCCAATCCCTGACTGAGATAGGGCAGCACCTCGGTAATGCTGCCGTTAAACAAATCCTGAATTGCGCTTGCTACCAGTTTCAACGCCAGCGGATTGCCGCCGTAGTGGTGGATTAGCGTCTGCCATTCGGCTTCTGACCCGGTAAACGCCCCTTTTTGCCGAAAGATAGCGCGTCCATCATCAGGGGTTAGCCCACTTAAGGGCAGCGATCGCACTAACGCCTGTGCACCTTCCATGAGTGCCATTTCGCGTGGCTTTTCTCGGCTCGTGAGCAACAAACAGCTCTGGTGGGCTGCTTCACCAATCGCTCTAAGCAACTGCTCGTAATCTTCGTAGCCCGATTGCCATTGTCCTACTGGCTCGCGCTGCAAAATGGTTTCAGTATTATCCAGAATCAATAAGCACCGACGCGACCGCAGATATTGCATCAGTTTGGAGATCTGCTGAGCCAGCGTAGTCGGAATGATGGGGTCTTCCCCATAGAGCGGCATGAGAAACTTCAGCAGACTCGACAGGAGTTCATCCAACGGGGGCGCGTTAGCCAAGGAGCGCCACACGACGATCTCAAATTCTGCTTGCATCTGCAGCGCAGTCTTGACCGCGATCGTGCTTTTGCCAATGCCGCCGATGCCCAATAGCGCGACGATGCGACAGCGATCAGAGATAACCCACTGCCACAGTTGTGTCAGTTCTGTTTCACGCCCATAAAAGGTTGAGGCATCGACCGCCGTGTCCCAGTCTTGTTGGGGATTTGTCCAGCGGCTCTCGGTCTCTTCGGATGCGGCAGGGGAGGTCACGTCTGCCTGCGTCAATTCCAGCCCAAATGCCCGGAAGAGATACTCTATTGACTGACGATCGACCCCCTGTCCGCGCTTGAAGATGCGGGCCAGGGTATTGAGGGAAAGCCCGGTGCGTTCGCTGAGGTCTTCCTGGGTGAAGTGCTTGCCCCAGATTTCGTCTGCTTCTGCCTGCTGTTTTGCTGTCTGAAACTTCTGCCACCCTTGCGGTGACAGGAGGACTCCTCGCACTCGCCCAGCAGTGGAGCGACCCCGCCCAGATTTTGATGAACTTAAATCCTTTGATGGCTTGGAATGCATAGAGCAGTCGATGGTAAAGGACAGAGCGAATCTTTCCTTCAAAATATTGGGCGTTTCTTAAATCCAGAACTCATGGAGAGTTCAGGTAGTGCCGCTCAATCGTTGAATGATGCAATCTTTACCTGAAGCATACCAGGCTGGTTCCATAGCAATTTCAGGGAGGTATCAAGGATAAGAAGGTCCAAATCCTTGTTCTTGCTACGTTTGAGCCAAAGATAGTGAAAATTGCTAACCCCTTCGTCAATAAAGTGTTTCAGCATTTTTTCCCATTTGCTCTCTCTGAAATAGCCCCAGAGCCATCAGGTCTAACGACTACCGGCTTACGTCCTGCTGCTTTCCTCCAGTGCGAATAATTAAGTTGCATTGTTGCTGAGAGAACTTGAGTGGTGTGGATGGGGCGATCGCTCAAGAATGAAGTTAACCGAGGTGGGCAGCAGGCTCACCAACCTACAAAGAGAACAACAAGTTTTAGAGGAGCCACAAATGAAGATTTTTGTTGCCGGGGGAACAGGAGCGATCGGTCGCCCACTACTCGACCAATTACTTGCCAAAGGCCACAACGTTGTCGCTCTCACCCGCTCCCAAGAAAGAGCACAGTCATTCGCGGCACAGGGAATTGAACCGGCGATCGCCGATGTATTCGACCCAGATTCAGTCAAAGCAGCCATCGCCCACGCTCAACCGGAAGTCGTAATCGAACAACTCACCGCTCTACCCAAGACTTACAGTCGGGAATCCATGACTGCGGCAGCGCCCCTGAATACGCGAATTCGGTTAGAAGGCGGTGCCAATGTGCTGGCGGCAGCACAGGCAGCAGGAGTGCGCCGTTACTTGAGACAGTCGATCGCCATCTGGGGAACTCCCGGTGCTGGATTGGCAGATGAGGAAACACCTCTAGTGCTTGATGCTTCCCCCGTCGTTGCCGCAGAGTCTCGCGTTATGACTGAGATTGAACGTCGTTTACTGGAATCCAACCTCGAAGGAATTGCCTTACGCTATGGTTTCTTCTACGGACCTGGCACCTGGTTTAACTCGGATGGTGATGTAGGGCAACAGGTACGGCAGCAACAGTTGCCGATCGTCGGGAATGGGGATGGCGTCTGGTCGTGGTTGCACATTGAAGATGCTGCGATCGCCACGGCTGCAGCTGCAGAGCAGGGCAATTCTGGTATTTATCAGATTGCCGATGATCAGCCTTTAGCGGTGCGCGACTGGTTGCCTGCGTTTGCTCGATCGCTGAATGCTCCACCCCCACCGCGAGTATCGGTTGAAGATGCGCTCAAACTGGAGGGCGGTGCGGACATTGTTTACTACCAGACTCAGATGCGAGGTGCCTCGAATGCCAAGGCAAAACGCGAACTGAATTTTCAGCCGCGATCGTTGGAATGGCTCGTTGATACCACAGTCGCTCATGCTCGTTAACCCGTTGAAGGAGAAGAAGATGAAGATTGCTCAATATGGAACAACGATCGTCGTCATGCACGCGCTCCTTCATGGACTGCACGGCTTCGCGCATCACGAAATCCCAGTTCCCCTTTCGCTGTTTCAGGGTTTGTTTGTAGGTGGTGTGGTGATATTGGCTCCCATTATTGCAGCCGGGTTACTCTGGACACCGTTCTACGGCATCGGTAGCTGGCTCTTGCTCGGTTCAATGGCAGGCTCACTTCTTTCTGCAATCTACAATCATCACCTGGTCATTAGCCCCGATCATGTTTCTCAAGTTTCCTTTGCAGGGTGGGGCTTGCTTTTTCAAGTCACCGCTTACTTAATGTTAATAGTTGATGGATTGGGATGTTGGATTAGTGGATTGGCGTTGAGAACAGCTCAGTCACCAGAGAAGGCGGTATGAGCTTCTCTCAATGATTTTGATCACCATCTTTCCCTGCTGTTCTGGTTATGCACAGATTTGAATAGATAAACGAAGGAGAAATTCATGATTACTGCTAAAGTTCTCGCTTTTGCTGGGAGTGCTCGCCAAGATTCTTTCAACAAAAAACTGGTGAAAATTGCCGTTGAAGGAGCTAAAGCCGCAGGTGCAGAAGTGACCTACCTGGATCTCCGCGATCTGCCCTTACCGCTCTATGATGAGGATTTAGAGGAGGCTGAGGGACTGCCAGAGAATGCCCTCAAGCTCAAGTCCCTCATGAAAACCCATCAGGGATTCCTCATTGCCAGCCCAGAATACAACAGTTCAATCACCCCACTGCTGAAAAATGCGATCGATTGGGCATCACGTTCTGCACCGGGCGAACCTCCACTGGCGTGTTTTGCAGAAAAAGTTGCGGTGTTAATGAGTGCTTCCCCTGGAACTTTGGGAGGCTTACGAGGATTAGTTCATGTCCGTTCCATTCTGGGCAACATTGGAGTTCTGGTGTTGCCAGATCAGCAGGCAATTAGCAACGCTTATCAAGCGTTTGATGAGAATGGCAATTTGAAGGATGAAGCCCAGCAGACAAGTATCCTGCAACTTGGCAGCAAACTCGCAACGGTGACTGCCAAACTCAATCTCTCTGTCTAAACGAAGTAGAGCATTTTGACTAGTGAAAAAGTTTGACCAGTGGATTTCAACAACATTGGAGAACAATTATGACTCAAGTAAAGCAACCTGCTGATCCAACCCCTCCAACCCTGGAAGGGAAACTGGCTCTGTTACGGAAATTAAGGGATGAATTGGGCAGCGGTGATACCATTCGTCGTCTCTTTTTTGGGGACCTGGAACCCATTGCCCTTCAACCGGGAGGAGCGGACACGGTCGTTCATCTTTATAACAAAGCCAATGATGTCACGATCGCCTATTGCACTTCCTACGATGTATTCCTAGCCGCCCGTCCGGGACGAGTTACCGAGTTTGACCCGGCTGAGATCAAATAAGCGACCGGGCCAACCGGATGCAAAATTTGGCTTCTGTTGCAAGCATCGTTGGGCACGATGATCTCAGATAGAAAGTGTCTCCACTTGAAACGGGTGGAAAGAGCCATCTCAATTGAGAACAACTCACAGCGGATGGCTCAAAACTCAATACTCCGGTTTGTTAAACTATCAAAGGTTTTGTCATGAAGATTGTTGTCATTGGTGGCAGTGGATTGATTGGTAAGAAGCTTGTGAGCAGGCTACGTGAGCTTGGACATGAGGCGATCGCAGCCTCTCCGTCTTCAGGTGTCAACGCTGTTACAGGTACGGGACTGGCTGAGGTATTAGTGGGTGCCCAAGTTGTTGTCGATGTAACGAATTCACCCTCCTTTAAGGATGCGGCGGTGTTGGAGTTCTTCGAGAAGACCACTCGGAACCTGCTGGCGGCGGCGGCAGTCGCGGGTGTGGCTCATCACATTGTGGTGTCGATCGTTGGAGCCGATCGCATCCCGGATAGCGGCTATATGCGTGCGAAAGTTGCTCAAGAAAAGTTGATCCAGTCTGCAGCAATACCCTATACAATCGTTCGCGCTACGCAGTTCTTTGAGTTCATCGAGACGATCATTGCTCAATTCCCCATCGATGGGCAGACGGTTCACTTGCCCCCTGCCTTTATCCAGCCTATCCTAGCAGAGGACGTTGCTGACGCACTGGTCGATATTACACTGGGAGCGCCAGCCAACGGTATTCTCGATTTAGCAGGTCCAGATCGGTTCCATTTCGAGGAAATCATCCGCCAATTCCTGAGCGCAACTCACGACTCACGTCAGGTGGTTGTAGACAGCCACGCCCGTTACTTTGGTGCAGCGTTGAACGATCAGCTCGTTCCGCACGGCAACTCGCGAATCGGCTCGACCCATTTCGAGGACTGGCTCAACCGAGCGATCGCTTAACGATCAGCCATGAGAATTTAAGGCTGACATTGGTTGAGTTGAGGATACAAAGTTTAACATCCCGCAACTGCTGAGTTTTGCAAAGCTCAACTCAACCGACACCTATCTAATCCGTGATTGCTTGATTCAGCATAAGAGCACATCAGACGGATTTATATCTGCTAGTTCGTATTTACGTTTGTATTCACGCAAGAAGAACTCAAATGGTTGCTAAATTTTTTCATAGAGTTGCATCCATGGCTCTCTTCCTATTCACGGCTTTTTCCCTATTCACAACTCTTCCCGTATTCGCAGCTTCAGCCAATGATCTGTCTAAGGTGACGCTGGTCTTTGATCACGCCCTTCCCAATGTGCCTGGAAAGAGTGTGAAAGGCTTGCTGGTCGAATATGGGCCAGGTGGCTCAACACCTGCACATACCCATGCAAGCTCGGCTTTTGTCTATGCAACCGTGCTCGAAGGTGCGATTCGTAGCAAAATCAATGATAATCCAGAGCAGGTGTATCATGCGGGTGAGAACTTTTTTGAATTACCTGGCGATCACCATCGTGTCAGCACAAATGCCAGTGATACTGAACCCATGCGTATGCTAGCCGTCTTTGTTGTTGATACCAGTGCAGCGAACCTGACCACATTGGACAATGATTAGGACGCAGAATTGCCTATAAGGATTTTTATGTATCGACAAATTGGTATTGAGAAATATACTTTCGAGATTCCCTTTATATATTCGATCGCAGGTTTTTGTAATGTTTCTGTTTGCTCAAGGGTCGAAAATGCTGAGTGCCATCGTGTGTTTAGTGGCGCTTTGTCCGGCTGCTTTGGCCGTTCAAATTAGTCAAGCTACTACCCCAGCAGTAATGCCTTCAGGAAGCAGTGTGATCGATTGTGCAGTGGAGCAAGCTCAGTTAGAGCAGTTTGCCTTAAATGGATTGGTTGATCAGGCGCGGCAGCATGTAAATGATGGGCAGACCGAGGCAGCAGCGATCGCCCTAATCCAGACGTTTGAAGTGATTGGGCAGGTGGAGGATGTTCCAGCTAAAGTTACGTTGCTTGATCAAATTATCAATAGTTATGAAGGCAGTTCCGAGCTTAGCCTGTTAGAGCAACTGGTCAATCAGGCTAATCCACCGCAGCGGCAGCAGGTTGTCGCTGTTTTGCCGAAGGCGGTACAGGTCACGCAGAGCTTAAGCAGCGGCTACAGTGCCGCAAAAACTCGAACGCTCACCTCGATCGCCCGCTACTATAGCATCTTGGAGCAGCCGCAGCAAACTCAAACCGTTTTGGCTCAGGCATTACAAGCAAGTCAATCGATTCGCGGCGCAGAATTTCAAACCAAGGCGCTGACTGAGATCGCCCAGGTTTATGTGGCGATTCGTCAACCCCAAGCCGCTGCTCCTATCCTGGCGCAGTCGCTCCAGTTTGCCCAAGCTGCCACCTATCCTGAGGGCTACCGCAAAGCATGGTCGCTAGAGCCAATTGCTCAACTCTACGCTCAGATTGGCGAACTCGATCGCGCCCTGCAAGTCGCGCAGCAGATTGAGAATGACCCTTACTACCAGTCTGTTGCAATGAGCGCCGTGATTAATCAATACTTACAAGCTGGCGAACTCGATCGCGCTGTGTCGATCGCCTCAGACGTACCTGCGGACGACCAGCGAGCTGTCATTCTCGGGGCGATCGCTGCTGGCTATGCTAGAGCCGGACAGTCTGATCGCGCCGCCGAATTTTTGGGTCAGGCTCTAGAAACTAGCGCTCGGAGTCGCACCACAGTTTCTGAACGACAGCAGGCAGCCGCTCCGATCATTGTGCAATATGTCGCAGCAGGACAACCTGACACAACCTTGCGTGTCCTTGGAGATTTTGACGACCCAGCGGTGAAAGCAGCCGGGTACGGTGCGATCGTCTTGCTCTACGCCGAAGCCGGGCAAACTGACCGTGCTCAAGCCACCTTAACTCAGGCATTTCAAAACATTGCCGCGATCGCAGACCCCAGTAACCGCAACTTTGCCAGACAGCAGTTGATTAATCAGGCGGTGCAGAGCGGACATTACGATCTGGCGTTGCAGGTAGTGCAGACTGTCGATCTTGCAGAAGAAACAGAAGAAATGTTCATGTTTTATAGTCGCGCCCAGCATCTAACCGATGACATAATCCACCTTGTTAATCAAGCGATCGCCGCTAACCGCTATGAGGATGCCCTACAAATTACGCAGGCAATTCCAACAAACTATGTCGAGCAACGCGATCGCCTGTTTTTGCAAATTGTTCGCAGTTTTGCCGAGGCTGGAGACTTTGATCGCGCTCAAGCCATTGCCCAGCAAAATGTTGATCCTGGCTTTCAAGCTCAAGTTTTTGCGGTTGTTGCTGCCCAAATTCAGCTTGTTGCTCAGCAGGTTGATCCGGCAACTGAACTGTTTAATCGATCCGTTCAACTGGCGAACACAATTGATTCTGCTGCTGTAAAAGCTGAAGTACTCAGGGCGATCGCAACTGAACAGCTTAGAGTCAATCAGCCCGAAGCCGCGACGCAACTCCTGAATCAAGCGGTTGAGCTGGTGAAAATAACGATCGAAGATGAGCACAGTCGTCTTTCTACGCTACAGTCAATTTCTGCCCAACTTTCCGCTGCAAATCAGTATCAGGCTGCAATTGGGGTAGCAGACGCTATCCTTGACGCGCCAGGGCGTCGTTCTGAGACAATTGCCGAGGTGATCGCTGCAGCAATTGAGGGCGGGGACCTATCCACTGCACTCGCCACGCTGGACCGTTTAGAGAACCCAACCACAACCACAACCCTGCTGCTTAAAATTGCCGACCGCTATACCCAGTTGGGTCAGCAATCGCAAGCGGCAAGTTCCCTGGCTCAAGCCTTCCAGATCGCGCAAACTATTCCTGGTCAGGAATCGCAGACCATTGATCTGCGAGGCGGTGAAGATCCGCTATTGGTTGAAGATGAGCAAGATCGGGGCAGCTTTTTGGAGGCGATCGCGCTGAAATATGCTCAGATTGGTCAGGAACAGCAATCTCTGCAAGTCGCTCAAGCCTTGCAAGATCCTGTTAGTCGTAATGCCCTAATTCTGCGGCTACGCTGTTATGGTGATACGCCAATACAGGGACAGAATGAGTAGTAATCTGTTTGGCCTATACTGTCTTTGTTTGATCAAACGGCGTTACACAATCTGCTACTTCGGCAGCAGATTTGTAGGTGTTGCTGATTTCGGGATAATTTTTGAGTGAGAGAGGTGCGGAGCGCCTCTCTCACTCAAAAATTATCCCCCTGTTAAGCAATGCCCATAAAAGCAAGGTAGCCAGGAGCGATCGTAGGTGGCAACAGCTCGATCAAAACGCGATTTTCAACCCACAACTCAATCACTTCAAACAAGCCTTTGCGATGCCTAGTCTGCCAATTTTCATGGGCAGCGATCGCCTGAATTTGCTCTTCACTGACGGGTACTGAAATCGCGGCATGAGTCGCGGTGTATGGAGAAACATCAGGATTCTGTCTACACTGAAACAAAGCATCATTTCCAGAACCAGGAATGGATTCGATCGCGAAAGGATGCACATCAACGATAGTTCCATAGTCATCGAAACTGACAGCTACGTTGCTGTCAGGATATCTCGCATCCGGGAACGGAACGGCTTTTCCTTGGAACAGTTCTGCTAAAACTTGAGCAACGTGTTTTGGGTGTTGAGCGGCGATCGAAAGGTGATGGATCATGGCAAAATTCTTTGATTAAAAGAACGTTTGTCAATTGGTAGGTCAGACAGAGAGCTTTATGATTAGCAGTAAGCACTAATGTCTTCGCCCCACTCGTCTGCAAGGCAGCAGAGCGCCCGAAAACGGAGTCCAACGAGCTGTTCGTAGAGCGGATTCAGCTTGCACAGAGGCGGAATGTGAGCGATCGCCCGTCCAAACCAGGTGATATCGCGCTCGAACGGACATTGAGCCGGAATCAGTTTGGCAATGCGATGAGCAATGTGGCGATCGTGAATTTCAAGTTGGTCTAACCGCTGCTTCAGCAATTGTAAAATGTTGAAGTGAAAATTTTGAGAGGATGTAGAGAGCATATTCATCGTTCTTATTGCCAGTTGAATCGTAGATAATGCTGGCAGTTCATATTTAGTAGAATAAACAGCCTCAATGGAAATGTCAGTCTGAAAAAGTCAGAACCTCAGAAGCTATGTCCGCAGGTAAAAAGCGAGAGAATGGCGATCGATTAGTAACCGATGCCTAATTTCTTCAACATCTGATCCGACATTTAATCTGACTTTCTCAGACAATTTCAGACGGCATAGAGCAAAATGATTTTTTATACTGACTTTATCACTACACCTTGCATTGTTTGAGAAATGCGCAATAGCATCTGTTCAAACTTGCAACTCAGCAATTTTGATAGAAAGCAATAAAATTCTCGCACGAATTTCTATTATTTTGCGCGGCGCTTGCTTGCTACACTCGTTTGAGTCTGGCTCGCTCCAGTGATTTAATTCTCGCTGCCTGCGTGGGCAAACACACCGATACGCTCATTGAGCAATTAGTGATCAACAGCGAAGGAAAGACCCCTTGCAAACAGTTGAATATTGATGGCTGGGGTGGATACGAGCGAGTGTTGCCGCCAGAGATAGAACATTGCATTGATAAAGATAAATGCAGTGTACGCCTTTGACGGGACGAAGCCCTATGGAGCGGACGAACGGAACGTTGCGATAACAAACGGGAAGATGGCTAAGCCTGCGGCACGCTACGCAAACGGCAACAGAATAAGTTTGGCAAGGTATGGGAACAGACTAAAGTAACGATGCAGCCAGTGGTGGTTATTTTAACTGGATCCAGCAGCATAGCCGCCTCAAAACCACTGCTGCACAGCGAGCGGGATTAACGACGCGATCGCGGAATGGGTACGACATTGCCACCTACCCCACATTAATTTGATGCACTACCGTTCAGGCATCTGTCAGCCGTTCTTGCGGTCCACCGGACTCATCAGGGTTTGCAAGTAATCAAATGCGCTTTGACGCGCTTCCGGGCGAGCAAAGTACGAACCAATACGAGATTGAAAGGATTGAGCTCATTGCTCTAGTGAGACAAAGCTTCTAACGCTGAACCGCTTAGAAATAGGTTGTCAGATGCAAGCATAAGCGGTCTCCAGTCCACCTGGAGAGTAGCTTACCATTATCTACAACTTGTAATATTAAGTACAAACTTAAAGAAGATAAGACAAACCCTGAATGGGATGAATCAGCTTTCTCCTGAGTTGATTAGCGCTTTACAAACGGTTTCAACTAAGGATTCCTTAAGAGTATTAATTATTTTTCGACTAACTTATTCCTTAACTAGTTAATCTTTCCTGGTTGAATTCTGAATAACGGTCAAAACTAAAATATCATTCAGTGCCCTAAAAGAGTTGTGATCGTGTGCTGATTGAGAAAAAGTGGCGATCGCTGAGTCTCTGTAATCAAGCAATGACAGCTAATCTAAAAGCGGATAAGACGGAACTTCAATGAAAAACAAATTTGCTGTTGAAAATGCGGCAATGCTGTTGATTGACCATCAGCAAGGCATGGCTAAACTAGCCCAGAATTTGCCACGAGAGATTGTCCAGAACACCCGTGCTTTAGCACGAATTCGTACAAGTTAGTGTTGTCAATTGCAGACTGAATATGGATCTTCCGATCGCGTTTCTCGGAGTTGTGGGAGGGATTGTCGCCATCGTTGTGATCGAGGTTGTCTTTGATGTGACCTGGGCACTCACACAGCGAGGGTGGACGCATAAAGAGAGCGGGCGCTGGCGCAATGCCCTGGCAGATTTCAGCCGTGCGATTCACCTGAGTCCTTGGAACAAATGGGCGATCGCGGGAAAAGCTCAACTCCATCGACTCATGGAGTAGTATGAAACCGCACTTACAGACTTTACACATGCATTAGCAATTGATCCCAACTGTCCCTGGTGTTTGGCAAATCGCGGTGAAACCTACCGAGTGCTGGGGCGGTACGACGAAGCCTTGATTGATTTGAATCGGGCAATTCAGATAGCGCCTGATTTTAAGTGGGCGATCGCCAATCGAGGGCAAGTCTATCGGCAACTGGGGTGGTACGACGAAGCCCTGCAAGACTTTACCAATGCGTTAGTGCTTGATCCCAACTGTCTTTGGTGTCTGGCGAATCGGGGGGAAACCTATCGGCTGCTGGAATGGTACGAACAGGCACTTGCGGATTTTAATCGGGTGATTGAGCGCAGCCCGAATTACAAATGGGCGATCGCGAATCGCGGTAAAACCAATCTGCAATTCGGACATGATCTCAAAGCTTTAGCAGATTTCAATCGAGCGTTAGAACTTGATTCCAACTGTCCCTGGTGTTTAGCCAATCGAGGTGAAATTTATCGCCGCATCGAGTGTTATGAGAATGCACTGCTAGATTTAGATCGAGCGATTTCACTTGATTCTCATTGTGCTCGTTGTTTTGGTAATCGTGGCGAGGGTTACAGGCAACTGGGGCAGTATGATCAAGCACTTGCTGACTTTAATCACGCCCTTGAATTACAGCCAGATAATAATTGGCTTCAGCAACACCGAGCATTCGTTACCGATCAAAGACACGAAACCTAGAATTAGAGGGGTATGTAAGATAGTTTGTGTCAAAGGTCAAAACAAGATCTAATGAACTAATAACCTGAGACACAACCCCATGACCTTTCGACCCGAATTAATTGACGAACTGCTCAAAGAATATCGTAACCCTGAAGATTTGATGGGTGAGGGTGGGATCTTCAAGCAACTGACCAAAGCTTTAATCGAGCGGTGCTTGAGTGCTGAGCTAGATACCCATCTAGCAGAGGAGAAGGCAGAAGCAGAGCCAGAGCGCCCTAAGAATCGTCGCAATGGACAAAGCAAAAAGACGATTAAAGGGGAGTTTGGTGAGTCTGAGATTGGCATTCCCCGTGACCGCAATGGAGCATTTGAGCCACAGTTGATTGCCAAGGGGCAGACGCGCTTCAATGGCTTTGATGACAAGATTCTGTCGCTGTACGCCCGTGGCATGACGACACGGGACATCTAGGCACAGTTGCAGGAGTTGTATGGAGTGGAAGTATCCCACACCCTGATTTCTAACGTCACAGAAGCCGTGGAGCAAGAGCGTAAGGCATGGCAGAACCGCAGCTTAGATGCCATTTATCCCATCATTTATTTTGATGCTCTAGTCGTCAAAGTGCGTCATGAAGGACGGGTGGTGAACAAAGCCATCCACCTGGCGTTGGGAGTGAACTTGGCGGGTCAGAAGGAACTGCTGGGGCTGTGGATGACTCAAAATGAATCGTCAAAGTTCTGGCTTTCCGTGCTGACGGAGTTGCAAAATCGGGGGGTTAAAGACATCTTCATTGCCTGTGTTGATGGACTAACAGGATTTCCAGAAGCCATTGAAACGGTCTTTCCTCAAACGACTGTGCAGCTCTGTATCGTCCATATGGTGCGAAACTCCTTGAGCTATGTTTCCTACAAAGACCGCAAAGCCGTCGCCTCTGACCTCAGAGCCATTTACACCGCTGCCACTGAAACCGATGCAGAGCAAGCTTTAGTTGACTTTGCCGAGCGTTGGGATAAGCAATACCCCACTATCAGCAAATCCTGGATGAACCACTGGAACCGGATCATTCCCTTCTTTGCTTTTCCCCCTGACATTCGTAAAGCAATCTACACCACCAACGCCATTGAATCCATGAATATGACCCTCCGCAAGGTCTTGAGAAATCATCGTTCCTTCCCCACCGACGAATCAGCTATGAAGGTCATCTACTTGGCGATTGCCAATATCTCTAAAAAATGGACGATGCCGATTCGAGATTGGAAAGCAGCTTTGAATCGCTTTGCTATTGAGTTTGCAGGAAGGTTTCCGATGTAATATCTCTCCCTTGACACAAACTACTTTACAAATCCAATTAGAGAGGAATCGTCAGATGAACATCAATCCAGACAACTCGTTACCACCACAAGCCCCTCAATCTACGCCAACAACAGTCGCTCCCAGACCAAAGCAGGTTGTGTCGCAAAAACTGATGGGTGGTAAGGTAGATAGCCCTAACCTTGCCTTTTCTTCCTCCGATGTCTACTCCTGCTCTGTTTAAGTGGCGGCACTTTCTGCCTGAAATTATCCTGCTCAACGTCCGCTGGTACTGTCCTTCGGGTTCGCCAGTTTCCTACGTCGGGAAACCTACCTGCAGGACTGGACTCACCGCTACTCCCTCAGCTATCGAGACCTGGAGAAGATGATGCAGGAACGTGGTGTGGAAGTACCTTTACCGAGCAGTCGATTCAGAAGACAATACCCTTGACTTACGACACGAGCGCCAAGCGGGATGGCAAGGCAGCAGCAAGATGCTTTCGTAAAGTGCTCAAGGCTCAGCACACTCAGTCTCCACGAGTCATTAATGTGAACAAGAACGCAGCTTATCGAGTGGCAATGGAAATCCTGAAGGATAAATCAATGTGAAGGCAAGAGTCGAATTAATTGAACTCCAGTTCCTTTGTTAGAAGCGATCGCAAATGGCTCCATATTGCTGAACGCAAATTAATTGGTCATTCCAGCTGGAACAATGATCAATGATTGCCTTTGCTTCGCTGCCGAAATCACCAAGCAGCATCAGCAAACCCAATTGCTAAAAGCACAGGTGGAATGACCTACTGTACCGTTTATAAGTGGGACCGGACGTAAAACGCCAAATTCAACGCAATTTGATCGATATATTGAATCGGTTTATGCATTGGTTTAACTTCCGATCGGCGTTGGATTTGGCATTCAATCTCAGGCAGCTATTTTTCAACCAAAGGGAAAGTTGATGTAGCGATTATCGGTACCCAAGCTGTGAAATTGTGTGTTGAGCAAGGAGATCGGCATTAGAAGTGTCTACGCGGGATCTACGAAATGGCACCAGACGATCTCCAACTTCTTCCTCGTATCAATCTGCAAAATTGCTATTTTAGGAAATTAATGTTGCCCTTTAATCTCTACTCTTCCTCCTGGTCTAATTCATAAACAGATGGCCCGATTAATTCTTCCAATTCTTCAATCGCCTCATCGCTGAACGATTCATAGGATTCATAGGGCTTGAATCGGTCTATACTCTCGATCCAATCAAAGATAGACTCATTTTCTCTGGGAGGAATAATCGGCGACAGCTGGTTCTGCGGCACTTCATGGAGAGCAGGGTTGTTGAATAGCGTAACCATTTTGCTCACCTATTGAATTGAATATTCAGCTAGTAATAAAGCTTTATAGTAAGTGTTAATAGTAGAATTTACGCTACTATTGCCAACATTACGATTTTATCACTTCCCTTAATCATAGCGCCTAATATTAATTTGCCATAAAATAAATAAAGCGCGTTCAATTCTATAGTTCTGTTCGCTCTGCCAGAAACATCCAATGCTGGTGATTTTAAGAGGATTCTGGCGAAGAATCATCCCGTTCTCTGAAATGGATTTACTTCTCCTGAAAACCAAGGAACAAATGATTGAATCGCCCTAATTCCTCTGAAAAAGCACTCATTCCGTCTCGAAGCAACCCCAAATTAAGTTTGAATGCGTTGATGGTTCGCATCCTGATTGTTCAGTTTCATCAGGCTTTGAGCGTAATCAATTCGGGCGTAAACGGCGGCGCGGCTGAGGAGTTAGCTATCAATCTGTCTCTGAATTTGCGGTAGGAGCAATCGCGCTGCTTCTGGTCGGTGAGTGTCTAACAATAGATTGAATTGGTGAAATTGAACGGGAACGGCAGTCAGTATAGAGTGAGTGGCTGCCTGTTGATAAAACGCGATCGCATTAAAGTCCCCGATGGGCTGTTGCCAAAGTGCAACGGCTTCAGCATATTGCGCGGCTTCATAGCGTTGTCTGCCCTGTTGATCGATCGCTGTGGCAGCTGATCCGGTTTGTGCCGTCCGGAGAATAGGCGAGAGGGCAGTTCGCTGGTCACTTGGAAACTGTCAGAACTCGGTACTCAAATTGAAGGCAGAACCCCCGACTTGATAGACTGGCTACTACCCCTAATCTCCGCCCAGCGAACGCTCTATGAACTGCCCTGATTGTGGCTCAGCCGCATCATCCGCTTGCAACGCATAACGAGCCTGAGCTATGCCATGTTTCGCTGCAGGGATTGTCATCGCACCTTCAATGAGCGCACCGGCACGCCTTTCAACTTTATCGAAGTACCCACCGATATCGTGTTCCAAGTCCTGCTGTGCCGATTGCGCTACAAGCTGAGCTTTCGCGACATTGCAGAATTCTTCCTGCTGCGAGGGTTCAAGTTTACCCTTTCTGCTCATCAGACGCAGCAAAGGTTGCAACTCAACGATCGCTTGGATTCGTTCCGATGCAGCAGGGTTGTTATGTACGGAGCTACTCAGTTTAACGTTAATTTCAGCGATCGCCTAATAGGCAATACTCAGGCAACTCGTAAACGATCAACATCCTTCTTCGGTGGCGCACCAAACATGCGGGAATATTCGCGATTGAACTGAGAAGGACTCTCATAACCAACCTGATACGCTGCATGGGTTGCATCCACATCTTCAGCTAGCATCAGACGACGGGCTTCTAATAACCTCAACTGCTTTTGATATTGCAACGGACTCATAGAGGTCACTGCCTTAAAGTGCCGATGAAATGATGCAGAAGACATACTCGCTTGCTTTGCTAAATCATCCATGCTTAATGGTTTTGCAAACTCAGCTTTGATCTGTTTAATCACCGCTGCAATGCGCTGCATATAGCTGCCGGAGGTCGCAATCTGCCAGACCGCTTCGCTCTGATCGCCCATCAAAAGACGGTAATAGATTTCGCGAATCATCATCGGTGCCAGGAATGGAATATCCTCAGGTGTATCCAGAAGCCGTGTGAGTCGGGTGGCACAATCAATTAACGGGGCATTTGCATCGCTTACAAACAAGCCTCTCACTGAACTTTCTTTTTGATCTGGAGTGCGCTGGAGTTGATCGATAATATGCCAAAGCTGAGTTGCGTCCAGGCTTAGCTTAAAGCATAGATACGGCTTATCCGGTGTCGCTTCGACAATATTTCCACTGAGCGGCAAATCTACAGTGACAACAATGTATTGAGCCGCACCATAGTGATAGGTTTCCTGCCCCAGTAAGGTTTCTTTTTTACCCTGAAGAATAATGCAAAGCGTCGGTTCATACACAGCGCGGAGTGCCGTAGGAGCCACGGATTCCCGCATCAATTCCAACTGAGCGATCGCCGTTGAGTGGATACCGTTTCCTCTGCCATTTGTGTGGCGGTTCACTAATTCCGCCAGCTTCTGACAAGCATCAATCGTGGTCTCGTGCTTTAGGAATTCATTTACCATACCAGGTCCTCGTAAATGCTTAGCGACGGGTCGTGAGACATTCCTCTCATCATTTTGCTGCGCCTATTATAGAGGATTCTTTTGCGCATCATTCTCCTATTTGAGAAAATTAGGCAATAATCTGCAAAGTTTATGCATTCAGAACCTTTTGTCCAAAGCCTATGATGAATTCATGCCAGAAAGGCAATGAAAGGATAAGGCAATAAAGGAGAGCGACCGATGGCTCAAACAACATAGTTCATTACAGGTGCTTCCCGTGGAATTGGTGCTGAAACTGCAATCCAAACCGCCCGACACTGGGTCAAGCCACAGCAATTGAGACGATCGAACGCTGGAGTGGGTTGTTTTTACGATCGCATCTTCTCCATGATCAAGATGCTTTTAATTATGTCTACGACACAGGTGACATCTTGATCTAAACATGACTGCGATGAGTCATCTGTGATTGCTGCGGTTCTGTTCCAGCACTTCTAGTTTTGTTACTGAACAATCGATCGCCACTGATAGCGGCGTTATCGTGCCATCACAAAAGATGGTGAATGGCTGAGTGTGTTGGTGTGAATCAATTACTGTTCATGACACAGCTCAATGATGAACAGGAGTATTCTCATGTCTCTCAACAATGAAAGGAAGTAACTAATGTCAGAACAATATCAAGGAACTGTTCAATACGAGCAAAATGAACAAACTCATGTTCAAATCACATTTCCACCAGAGGATCAGCATGACCACAAAGAATCGATCGAGGTACTCGCCTCGAAGATCCGAGGTGAACTGATCCTGCCTGATAACCCTGCTTATGAAGCAGAACGAAAAGTCTGGAATGGTAGCTTTGATGGCTATCCCGCTGCGATCGTGCGCTGTGCTGATGCAGAAGATGTTAAAGTTGCCGTCAATTTTGCCCGCGAGCAGGCAATGACGCTCTCTGTGCGGAGCGGAGGGCATAGTGCAGCCGGACATGGCACCAATACCGGTGGACTGGTGATTGATCTTTCCCAGATGAAGACGATGACGATTGACTCAGTACGCCACACAGCCCGTCTGGAACCCGGTCTGACCTGGGGTGAAGTCGCCGAAAAGCTCCAGCCCTTTGGATTGGCATTGACGGCAGGCGACGTTGCCTCTGTGGGTGTAGGTGGTTTGCTGCTCGGCGGCGGCATTGGCTGGATGGTCCGTGCCTATGGTTTAACGATCGATCGCCTGCAAGCAGTGGAACTGGTTACAGCGGATGGACAATTGCTGCGTGCCAGTGCTGATGAGCATCCTGAGCTGTTCTGGGGACTGCGCGGAGGCGGTGGTAACTTCGGTATTGCGACCGCT
The DNA here is from genome assembly GCF_014764505.1 of Phormidium tenue FACHB-886. GTDB lineage: Bacteria > Cyanobacteriota > Cyanobacteriia > Elainellales > Elainellaceae > FACHB-886. The sequence goes on along the minus strand of NZ_JACXWX010000056.1, from coordinate 11,075 downwards.
TTCGAGGTAAACCTGCATCCAGGTGGAACTGTTCTGGGCGGTGCCGTCTTTTATGAGGCAACGGAGGCAGAGCGTATCCTGCGGGAGTACACCCGTCTAGCAGCGGCAGCACCGGATGAACTTTCCACTGAAGTGTTGGTCATGCTGGCACCTCCCGCCCCTTTCATCCCACCCGATAAGCAGGGCACCCCAGTCGTCGTGATTATGGTCTGCTACACCGGTGACATCAACGAGGGTGAGCGGGTTGTGGCTCCCCTACGTCAGATTGCCACCCCGATCGCCGACCTGATTGCCCCCATGCCTTATTCGGCTATTTTTGCACTCACAGCAGCTGGTGAGATCCCTGGCTTCCAACATCATTCGCGATCGCGGTTTTTCGAGACTTTCTCCGACGAAATGATCCACACATTAGTTGAATCCGCTCAATCCATTCTGTCTCCTGAAACGCTGATCACCCTGCGTGTCTTGGGTGGCGCTATGAGTCGGATCGCACCTGATGCAACAGCCTTTGCTCACCGTGACAAACAGGGCATGGTATTAATCACTCACTTCGCACCGCTATCGGCTGATGCTGCCAGTCTTGATGCCCGCACCCAGCGAGTCTTTCGGGCGCTCTTACCCTACGCTAACGGTGCTTATGTGGGCTTCCTGGCGGATGAGGGGGAGCAGCGGATTCGTGAAGTCTATCCGACTGCCACATACGAGCGACTGGTGGCGCTCAAGAATCAGTATGACCCCACCAATCTGTTTCATCGCAACCAGAATATCAAACCCACCGCTACTCCAGCGATGCTTGTCACCCCAGTAAATTCATAACGCTACCTTTACCTCTAAAACAATGAGTACTCAATTCAGTCAAAGCAAAGTTGCAATTGTCGGACAGAGCGAGAACCTCGACTGGTTTGATACAATGCTCGACGAGCAGATGGCTATCCGCGTCCATAGTAAAGATGTCGATGGGGCTTTCACAATTATTGAAGTGGATGTTCCACCGTTCTCAGGACCACCACTCCACTATCACAAAGATCGGGAAGAGATCTTTGAAATCCTTGAAGGTAGATTTCGCTTTCACTGTGCGGGCGAAGAGTTTGAGGTCGGACCCGGAACCTCGGTTGTGGTACCCCGTAACACCGTGCATGGATGGGTGAATCTTGGACCCGGAAGGGCTCGGATGCTCGGCACCTTTGTCCCCGGTGGCATCGACGAATTCTTTCCCCTAATCGGTCAAACGCCGCCTGAAGGTTGGACAGAGCTTGCACGACAGCATGACACGTGGATCGTTGGAGCACCCCTGTCTGTTTAAGCTCCATCTTCCAACGCTGCTGCTGAACCTGCACTGAATGACTGCAAAGCAAGTATTTGAATAACGTGATTGAGCAGGATCATCGAGCAATCCAGCGAATTGTGAAGCCAATTATGGAATTCAAACCATTCAGTAGCGCGAAACGAACCTTGAGTGGAATCGAAGCAATGAATAGGATGTAGAAACCGCAAGTGTAAGGCATCGGAAAGCGTAGCCTCGTGCTTTATCTCGTGCTTTAGGACTTCATCTGTCATACTGGGTCCTCGTAAACGCTGAGCGGCGTGTCATAGACATTCCTCTCAGCGTTTTGCTGCGCCTATTAAGGATTCTTTTGAGCACCATCCTCCTGCTTGAGAAAATTAGGCAATAATCTGCAAAGTTTATGTATTTAGAACTTTTTCTCTAGAGCCTATGATAAATCCATACCAGAAAGGTAATGAAAGGATAAGGCAATCAAGGAGATAGACAAATGGCTCAGAAGACATGGTTCATTACAGGTGCTTCCCGTGGAATTGGTGCCGAAATCGCGACTGCTGTTTTGGCAGCAGGAGACCAATTAATTGCAACCGCCCGCAAAAAAACTGACCTGGAGCAATTTGAGTCGAACCCGAATGTGTTGACGCTGAGCCTGGATATTACCGATGAGGCGCAGGTGCAAGCGGCAGTGGCAGCAGGACTGGAACGCTTTGGGCAGATCGATGTATTAGTCAACAATGCCGGATTCGGTATCCTGGGCGGCGTCGAAGAAACCAGTGCCCAAGAGGTTGAGCGGGTCTATCGCACGAATGTCTTCGGGCTGTTGAATGTGATCCGTGCGGTATTGCCCAGTATGCGTCAGCGCCGCTCTGGACACATCATTAACCTCTCGTCGATCGGGGGCTATCGTTCCACTCCAGGGTGGGGCATCTACTCCTCAACCAAGTTTGCGGTTGAAGGGATTACCGAAGCGCTGCATGATGAATTAGCGCCTCTGGGCATCCATGCGACTGTGGTCGAGCCGGGCTACTTCCGGACCGGTTTTCTCGATGGCAGCTCGCTCCAGCGTACTGCAATGGAAATTCCTGATTACGTGGGCACGGTCGGTAAAGTTCGTAAAATCGCATCTGAACTGAGCTATCAACAACCGGGAGACCCCACCAAGCTTGCCCAGGCAATGCTTCAGCTCGCGAATGCTGAGACTCCCCCTCTCCGGTTGCCGCTCGGCACAGACACCCTGAAAGCCATTGCCCAGAAGAACGCTTACGTTGAGCAAGAAACGGCACAATGGCGTGCTCTGGCTGAATCTACTGATTATAGATAAGGGCGCAGGAAAGATAGCGAATGAATGCTTTCAAGTTCTCGGTGGCGAGATTACATCCTACCGAGGACTTGGGCACACAAGGACGAGTTTTGCCCCGAACGCCGTGCTTTCCGTTGCGGTTGTTTAAGCATTCGTTCCCGACATTGAACATCTGCTTGAGCAGTGGAAATCGCTTCATAAGGCACCCGCTCTTTGAGTAAATAGCAAACAATCCGAGCTAGCTTGTGAGCACCAGCAGTATCACCTTGGATGTATCGAGATTGGTTTGCATCCGTCAATAAACCTGGCTAAGGGCATTATAGAAGTGTTGTAGCGCAGCGGCAGCTTGACGAAAGGCTAGAGTCGCACGGTTTTTAGTTTTTGCGGTATGGAAACGCAGCACCTTGCCGCCAGCTGCACAGCGAGCAGGATTAACGACTCGATCATGGAATTGGCACAACATTGCAACCTATCCTACATTGATCTAATGCACCACCGTCAATTTCTCACATCACGATTGCAACCCATCTTTTTCTAATCAGCGCCCTGATTGGACGTATTTCAGAAATAAGAAGGTAAGTAGTGATGCACACCGAGCAGCACGAGGATTACGGTTGTGTCGCAAGAACTGTTTAAGGGTCCTTACACAAATAGCTTGAGTAACTAAGCAGTTTTTCGTGGCACAATCCGATAATTCCATTCCCCATGAAATCGACAGCGCTCGATTGCAATGGCATTGAACTGTTCATTTGTCACTTGGATTCCTGTGGGATAGAGGTTGTCATCTAGTTGGGCATGAACCTCTAGTCCAGTTCCAGTTGTCGTGTTGCTAATCAAGTTAATCACGGTTTCCAAACTGGTTAATGGTTGTCCTCGCCAGTTCGTCGTGATATGACAGAACAAACGGTGCTCAATCTTGTTCCACTTGCTGGTACCCGGCGGAAAATGGCAGACATGGAGCGTCAAGCCCGTTTCATCAGCAAATTCCTGTAGTTTGAGCTTCCATAATCGATTGCGATGGTCATTACTCCCACCACAATCTGCCGTAATCATCAGATGCTTACTGCGGGGATACTGGACTTGCCCGAGTTGCTGCCACCACCGTCGAATTGATTCAACCGAAAACTCTGCGGTGTCATGATCAATGCCAACGTTCACCCATCCCTGGTTGTCAATGAGGTCATAAACTCCGTAGGGAATTGCCTTACCCTCGCTTTGACTTGGAAAATCATGGGTCTTGACCGGGATCGGTTCACCTTTGGGTCGCCATTCTTGACCCCCATTTTTGAATTGGCCCAAGTTCTCCTTCTTCTTTGTATCAATCGAGATCACCGGACGGTGCCGACCCTGAAATGCTTCGACTTGCCGGGCAATATGGTGAAACTGAAGGTCTCGGTCCGGATGTTGCTTGCCTTCTTGAGTTTTGCGGTTGCCCTGCAAACTGTAACCCATCTCCACCAATAACGTGTACACGGTCATGGCACAAACGCGATACCCTTGCTCCTGCAAGGCGTCGGACAACTGATTGACACTCTTGCACGTCCAGCGCAACGGACATTGAGGTTCTCCCCGACTTGTGGGTTCGACTAAACGGTCCAACGCTTCTAAAATTAGAGGTTCTCGCTCTTCGACTCGTTTGCGCCCACCGCCAACTTGGCGTATTCGTTCAGGAGTCGGTAAGTCGGTGGATGCCCCTCTCAATTCTTTGAGTCCGGCACGAATCGTATTCTGACTCAACCCAGTCGCACGATGGAGGGCAAGGATGCCACCATACCCCAAAGCTTCAGCTTCTGTTGCTGCCCATAACCGGCGGCTACGTTCATTCAAGAAGGGATGAAGGTGTTGATACTTGTTCTCGATCTGCTTGACAACTGAATCAGGAATCATGTCGCAACTAGAACATCACTCCATCTAGCCTATCAATTCCATCACTGGGAGAAGGGAAAAGTTACGCAACTTATTTTTGTAGGACTCCTAAGCAACGCTACTATCCGATGCTTGGTTTTGGAGCGATTGAGAGTGCGAAACGATTTTGTCAAGCATTTGATGAAGTGAAGCAGTGTTTGCGCCCCAGAGCAAGAATGGCAGAGTTAGTGTCTCTATCGAAGCAACGGGAACAATTTGTTAAACGAGTGAATGAATTGCAGGATTTATTTCAAGCCATCTAATCGAAAATAGGAAAGAGGAAGTTTCTGATGATAAAAAGTGATGATTTGAATACCCAGATCTGACAGTTTCACCATGAAGTGCACGATGTCATGTTGTGATTCATGCTTGGATCACTGCCGCCCCTAAATTTTCCTGTTGCTGGCAGGCATCGAGTAGTGAGCCTCACCCTTCAAGAAACCGATCGAGTCTCCGCATGAACCGTGTAAAACGTCGCAAGCTCGAAAATTGCCTGACTGCTGAGCAGGTTTTAGAACTCCTGCAAGACAGTAGTGAGCAATCGCCTAAATCGATTCATGATTTGGTAGTTGCAACAGGCAACGGACACAACAACAGCAGTATGCGGAATGGACTCAATGAGCTGGTTGCGGCAGGGTTAGTCGATCGTAAACAGTTCTTTCGAGGAAGTCAGGTGCGCTGGGCGTACTGGCTGAAGTCAGGCTCTTAGTGAGAATTTGTGATCGCGATCATTTAAAGATATGACGTAGCTTCGGACGATTTAAGGCGATCCGCTTAGTATATAGAGCATCTCCTCAACAAGCATTCATGGAAATCCAGCTAAGTAAAGGCGATCTCAAGGCAGTCACGCAAAATTGGAATATTTTAGTAAATAGAAAAAATAAAAGTAAAAATTATTTTGTTCCTACCAGCCTTGAAGAACATAAGAAGGTTGATAAAAACGCAGTCCGATTGGACATTGGTCATGACCAATGGATTTTGCTAGAAAGCGCAATAGCAATACTTCAGGAAAATATCAATAGAATTTACGACGCTCCTGGGTTAAAAGAGGTAATATCTCGTGGAACAGTTTACACGCTTTTAAAGAGAGAGTTGGAAGTAGAAATTTTCAACAGAGAAAAAGACTTACCAAATAAAAGAGAATTTGCTAGCGCCTTAGAAAGTATTCAATGTTCTATCAATGACAAAATTAGTTATTTTGACTTCTTTTTTGTGATTGAAGGAATGGAGCTAAAAGACCTTGAGAAAATTAGCTGTGGCAGAGTTGAAATCTTCATCTTCAATCAGCAGTTGCGGGATCAAATGATTGCTACTCATTTGGGGGCAGATGGTTTACAGGATTCACAAGCGTTGGCATTTACCCAAAGATTCTTTGATAAAAACTTCCTGAATCGCGTATGTATAAAATCTACCGCCTATGGAGAATCTGATATCGCTGAGAAAAAAGCTTACAGGCAAGCGCGAGAGCTGATAAATTACTTTAGATTTATACTCTGTATACTTATACATGAAAGAGTTTTTGAGCAATTGGTGAAAATAAATATTTCATTTGAAGCGTACAGCAGTGACAACAAAACTCTAGCTAGAAGAGACAGGGATGATGCTGTTATTCTAGGTTTTGGTTTTGGCCGTGAACCTCTACAAGATTTTCCTATTGATAGAGATCGCCTTGAGAATTTTTCTTCAAACGGCTTTTTAGATGATTTCATCGCAATTATTAATGCTTCTTCTCAAACAAAGCTAGAAGGGTGTATTTTGACTGCAATTCATTGGATAGGTGAAGCTCAAAATGAATATGATTTAGATATATCTTTTTTGAAATATTGGACTGCATTGGAATGTATGTTTACTGGCTCTGAACAGCCGACGCACGCCTTGGCTAAGGGAGTTGCAACACTTAGGCTTTCTAGCGGTTATGAACCTGAAAGTGTTGAAGATGCCAAAGAAGTGTATAGGAACGTGACAAAACTCTATGGCAAGCGTTCAGATATTATCCATCGAGGTATGAACTATTTAGCTCATCAAGTGATCGGTGAAACTGACGTTTCTAAAATATGTAAATATACGGCGTGGAGTATCCTCAGCTTGTTTCACCTACGCTCTAATGGATACATAACTATGCAAGAGGTTGGCGATGAGATCAACAGGTTATATGAGGAATGGAGCGTTCAAGAGTTTTGAAAAATTGTACAAGTTTTCAAGCTGGCGAACTTTGGGAATCCTAACCTGAGATTCCCAAAGTTCGCATTTAAGTGGTTGTAAACGCATCAGCACGGCGATATCGAATTTGGGTTTGCAAGGGTATGTAAGATAGTTTGTGTCAAAGGTCAAAACCTGCTTGACTGACAAAACGGGAGGAGGGCGAAAGGAAAGCTAGGAGGGAAGCAGAGCATGATTTAGGCTAGTTAGTAACCACACAAAACAGCCGATCAATGTCCCCTACTTCCCGTCTTTATGATGCGTTGTCTTGCTATCTGAGTCAACGCGAGATCGAATGGCAAGATGTACGCCACCTGCAAACGCTGTGTTGGATGATCGTCGGTATGATCCAGAGTCAGAAGGTGCATCTCAATGGATTTGGCGTGTATGTCAAAAGCCGCGCCCGAGTCGCTCAGTCCCACCAACGACGGTTTCGCCGATGGTTGTCAAATCAACGGATTGATGTTGTGACTGCTCATCATGCCCTGATAAGGCTTGCCTTATCCGAGTGGAGTCATGACCGACTGTATCTTAGCCTGGACACAACCGTTGTGTGGAATTGTTTTTGCATTGTCTGGGTGGGCGTGGTGTATCGGGGCAGAACCGTTCCCGTAGCTTGGCGAGTGGTGGCACAATCGAGCAGCACTGTCAGGTTGTGGACGATTCAGAGAGTGCTCAGGCAAGCCCAAAGCGTCCTGCCCGATGGTGTCGCAATTGTCCTTCTAGCAGACCGAGGCTTTGCCGATGGCAAGTTGATGAAATACCTTCGGGACAATCTGGGTTGGCATTTAAGCCTTCGGCGGGCTACGCCAACGGATTCGGATTAAACGGTCGTTTCAGTTTCAGCACCAGGGACAATGGCGCAAAGTGTCTTCGGTGCAGTTGCAGTCTGGACAGGCTTACTTCACAGATGCAGTATCTGTGGGCAAAACTAAACCCTACCCCAACGTTTACCTAGCGTTCGCCCACGACAAGCCAAGTGGTGAGGACTGGACCTTACCACTCACCAGTTTTTGCGACACAACCGAAGATTGAGAGCATAGCCAGTTTATCAAGTCGGGGCTTTTGTTCTCAAGTTGAGTACTCAGTTCTGACAGTTTCAGTAAAAGGAGTCAAACAAGGGGACAGTGTGTCTCAAGCCAAGTTTATCGAAGCGATCTTTGGAGCGAGTATTTAGAGCAACGCGAACGACATCGATCGTTCGTATCAAAAGTACTTGCGACACAACCGGCATTCTGGTGTCTTAGCTCATTGGCACATAATTTCAGTCGAATGGCTTTTTGGCAAGCTGTCAGCCCTTAATTCCGATTCAAAATCGTCTTGTTTTCAGGTTGCTACACCTACCGGATGGGGACAACCCCTGGAATCTTAGGAATCGCTAATCTTAAGACTTCAAGAAAGTTCCGTAATCTGCGGGGCTGGTAGCGATCTGGCAACGAGGCAACATGAATTGTTAGCTGCGGAGCCCGCCACTGCGGTAGCAAATCTATTAGCCGTTGATTCTTGAGGTCATCCTCTATAAACCACCGTGGCAGTACAGCGATGCCTAATCCAGACCGTGTAGCCTCACGGAGGGCGAAGATGTTATTGGTCGTCATCCGTGCAGAAGGGCAAATGGTGATTGGCTTTCCTTGGAAGTTCATCAGAGGAATTTGCTCTCCTTCAAACGGCTCTAGTGCAATACAGGGTAGTCTTTCGAGGTCTTTAGGTGATTTAAACAACTTACCGTGCGCTTTCAGCAGTTTAGGTGCGGCAACAATCATTCGCTCGACCTGTCCTAAGGGCTCAACAATCAGGGAATCGTCTGGAACAGTGCCGATTTTGACCCAGCAGTCACAGCCAACTTCTGCAAAGCGAATCATGTGATCTTCTAGCTGCCAGGATATAGAGATAGCTGGATGTTGCTGCTGAAACTGAAGTACTGTATCCAAGAGGTAGAGTTGACCCAGCGCGATCGGTGCAACGACTTTCAGTTTCCCTCTTAAGGTGTTCTCATCATCTAGATACTTCTCCTCCAGCGCCTCCCACTCATCCAACAGTTGACGAGCGTCTGCCAATGAAACTGTCAGAACTGGGTACTCGGCTTGAGGGCAGCAGCCCCGACTTGATAGACTGCTACTGCCCCCACTCTCTGCTCCATGAAGGCTCCATGAACTGCCCTGATTGTTACTCAGCCCATACCACTCGCCTGCAACGCACGACGAAGCTGAGTTATGCCATGTTTCGCTGCAGGGATTGTCATCGCACCTTCAACGAACGGACTGGCACACCCTTCAACTTTATCGAGGTGCCCACTGATATCGTGTTTCAAGTCCTGTTGTGCCGATTGCGCTACAAGCTGAGCTTTCGTGACATTGCCGAGTTCTTCCTGCTGCGAGGGTTCGCGTTTACTCATGAAACGGTGCGTGACTGGGAAAAACGCTTTGCTGCCATCTTTGCCCAGCAGTTGCGTGCCAAACGCCAGGGGAAGGTGGGCAAGATCTGGTTTGTGGACGAGACGTACATCCGTGTCAAAGGTCAATGGTGTTACTTGTACCGGGGTATCGATGAGGACGGAGATTTAGTCGATGTCAGGTTGAGCGAGAAACGAGACATGGAGGCAGCAAAAGCATTTTTTGCTGGGGCGCATGAGGTTGCACAACATGCCCCACAGCGAGTAGCGACCGATGGACACAGCAGCTATCCCAGAGCGATTGAGGAAGAGCTAGGAGAAGATGTCAAACACGAGGTAAGAGATTGCCGAGGGAATCCGATTGAGCAGAGTCATCGGGGAATAAAGCAACGCTACTACCCGATGCTAGGCTTTGGAGCGATTGAGAGTGCGAAACGATTTTGTCAAGCATTTGATGAAGTGAAGCAGTTTTTGCGTCCGCGAGCAAGACTGGCAGAGTTAGTGTCTCTATCGAAACAAAGGGAACAATTTGTTAACCGAGTGAATGAATTGCAGGATTTATTTCAAGCCATCTAATTGAAGATAGGAAAGAGAAAGTCTGTAATGATGAAAATTGGTGAAAAAAGCGGTGATTTGAGTACCCAGATCTGACAGTTTCTCTCGAAGTAGACTAACCTGATTCATGAGGGTTTCGTGGTTAAAGAATGTGGTAATTCTCATGAAACCCTGTCCTACTTCCCTTTTACAAGCTTTTGTCCTGTACTAAGGGAAACTCCATAAGAATCTGCAAGAAGTTGAGTGTTGGAACTGACTACACTCAAGTGAACTAAGACAAAGAGAACTTAGGAGTTGATGACTATCTCCAAAGTTGGAGAACAGAAAAAGATGATGAACCAAAACAAAGAGATTTACGAGTGCATCATTGTCGGTGGCGGTTCCGCTGGACTCAGTGCGGCACTGCTTTTAGGCAGAAGTCGCCGTCGAGTGTTAGTCTGCGACAAAGGGAATCCGCGTAACGCTCCCGCACACGAGTCGCACAGCTTTTTCACCCGCGATGGCATCAGTCCGCATGAACTTTTGAGCATCGGGCGCGACCAACTCAAACCTTATAAAAGCGTTGAATTTCAAGCGATCGGGGTCAAGGAAATCAACCCATCCGGCAATCAATTTGAAGTTGTGTTTGAGGATGGCACGATAAAAAAAACGCGCAAAATTTTGCTGGCTTTCGGGGTAATGGATGAATTTCCAGCTCTCGAAAACTTTGGTGATTTCTGGGGCAAAAGCGTGTTTCATTGTCCCTATTGCCATGCCTGGGAAGTGCGCGACGAGCCGCTTGCCATTGTTGGAAATGGCGAAACGGGCATTGAAATGGCGGCATTGCTGAAAAATTGGAGTGCTGATTTAGTCCTCTGCACCAACGGCAAAGCCGATCTAACCGCTGATCAAAGGACACTGTTGAAAAACCACAATATCCTTGTTCGCGAAGAGAAAATCATCCGACTTGAAGGCGATAATGGACAATTAGAAAACATCGTTTTTGAGACAAACGAGAAAATTGCGCGTCGCGGAATACTGATCCGACCAAAGCAAACACTCCGTTCAAGCCTAGCTGAAAAGTTAGGCTGTGAGTTGAATGAATTTAATTTAATCAAGACGACCAATGTTTTTAACGAAACTAGCGTCAAAGGCGTTTATGCGGCAGGTGACATCACTTCACCCATGCAAGTGATCGTCGCTGCTGTTTTTCAGGGTAGCGTTGCTGCTAGCGGCTTAAATCACTCTCTGATTATGGAAGATTTCGTCTAAATCAAGGTCATTCAATCTTCATCAGAACAAGCATCGCGGCTGGTCTAGTTTCATAGACCAAGAGAATAGGGAAAGTCATGCGTGTTACTAACCAGGGCAGAAAATGGTGAACACTTTTCTAGGCAGCATAAGCGACATGTTTCTCATGGAAAAAGCGTCGTACAACATCCGGTTGTCGTTGCCGACGTCGT
>NZ_JACXWX010000055.1 GCF_014764505.1 Phormidium tenue FACHB-886 | reverse complement strand
CAACAATGCAAGGCTGAATCTTGTGACACTCTCGTGTTCCGAAAGGTGAGAGCAACGGGGAATACAAACCAAGCCTAAACATCAGAGAAACCCTCTCTACTCGACCCAAAATTTGAGCGTGCTCCTATTAGCTGAGTGGGTGAAGTCTAGATCGCTGCTTTCGCTTCACCTAAACATCTGCCACTCAGGCACTAGGAGACGATCTGGAGCAGCGATCGGTTCTAAACAAATTACCGCTTTAAGCCAAGACAAGCCACACTAAATGCCCGAACGACTTCTGAAAATTGTTGATTGCGCTCCATCAGCCCCATGTGCCCACCTGGAGCCAAAACAGCAAGTTCTGCCCGAGGCACTACCTGACTGATTCGCTTGTTGGCAAAAGGCCGGGTGGCAATGTCAGACTGCCCAACTACTACCAAAGTGGGAATGGAGATCTTGGGCAGGGTTTCCGTTTCATTAAATCTCAGCATTGCCAGCACTCCCCGCGCCAGCACACCCGGCGGTGACTTCAGCCCAATCAGCGTTGAAAAATTAAGCTGCCCTCGTGTTTCTCTGCCTGTAAATCCAGAAATTTTCGTAGTTAGTAGCGTGGAACCATTTAAATAACTCAGCCAGCTTGTGAGCCATAGCAGGGGAGAGAGGAAGATCGCCAGGTAAAGTAAGGGTTCTAGCACAGGCTTCTGCAATGCCAGCAGTAGCTTACTGAAAATAGTGGTTTTAAGGGGATTGGTGTAAGTTGTATCTACGACAATTAAGCCGGCAACCCGCTGCCCTAGATGTTGAGGAAACAAGCGGCAGAACGTGAGTAAAATCATGCCGCCCATGCTGTGCCCCAATAAGATAACCGGCTGATCTCCTGCCAAATTCAAGACGGCTTCTAGGTCGCAGGCATATTTCTCTAGTGAATAATCTCGATTATCCGACTTTTTCGATTTGCCTAAACCAGGTAAATCCCAGGTGATGACGCGAAACCGATCGGTGAGTTGCTTTTTGGCGTAATACCAAACGGTGCTATCAGGTCCCCAACCATGCGTCAGAATAATAGTAGGGGCGTGTTCTGAGCCATAAAACTCAACCTGGATTTCGCTGCCATCTGGTCGAACGAGGCGCTGCACCTCGCTGCTGCGGACGGGTTTCGGTTCATCTCTGCCCCGCCGATGGAACAATAAAATCGGCAGGAATCCTAAAAATGACCACAGCAGCATAGCTGAACCCAGAATGAGCCAGCGATCGCTAACCAATTCGCCTTCATACCATTGATAGAGTATGTAGCCTCCACCCCCCAGAAAGGCAATTGTTAGCAGACCCGACAGCCAGCGCAGAAGAAAATCGAGGGGCATGAGCATAGTAAGGGTGAACCTCTGCAGCAGATTATCAATTGACCTTAAGCGGAAGCACAGTATTTAAGAACTCTCTCAAGGTAGAATTGATAGTTTAGTCGAGGATGAATTGCTGCAATATCATGAAGCAAAGGGTTCTTTCCGAACTAAAAAATTGAGAAGTCATTACATATAACGTTTACAGGATTTAATATGCCCGATCTTGCAACCCTTGGTGTTTTCTTTGTAGCCGCTTTTATTCTCAGCATTACTCCAGGTCCAGGTATTCTCTATACACTGGCGCGTAGCCTAAACGGCGGTAAAGCTGAAGGGTTTTCATCTGCTCTGGGGCTGTTTGTGGGAGGATTGTTCCACGTTGTTGCCGCAGCGATCGGAGTCTCAAGCCTGTTAATGACTTCTGCTATAGCGTTCGCTATTGTGAAATATGTGGGAGCGGCTTATCTGCTTTACTTAGGACTCCGAACCCTCTTAAACCGAAATGCAGTATTGATCGATTCCAATACAGTAGTAAAGCCACAGCGTAAAGGAAATGCCTTCTCTCAAGGTGTTGTGACTGAGATTTTAAATCCTAAAACAGCACTATTCTTCCTTGCGTTTATCCCACAGTTTATTGATGTTGCAAATGGTAATGTTTTTGTGCAATTTTTGGTTCTAGGTTTAATTACAGATCTATTCAATTTTACAGTTGATTTTGTTGTAGCTACATTCGCAGGAGCGATCGGGCAGAGATTGCGCTCAAGCTCTGGATTTAGGCGGGGTCAACGTATTGCTTCTGGTTGTACTTTAATCGGACTTGGAGCCTATGTTGCTGTAGCTGACCAAAAGTAGGAATATTTCGAAAACTCTCTCTCAGCAAATGGAATCGAGCAGAATCTAGCAAGCAGAGATAGGACGGGAACGGTGAGACACACCATAGCACGCCATACACCTTCGGCAAAAATTGTAGAAGTATAGCGCGATACATTGATTGAAATATCTCTGGCTGGGCTACAAATCTTTGCTAGTGCAAGGCGGGTTATCTCAAGGGATGTCATCTCGCCTGAGAGAGGTTAAACCTAAATATTTTAAGTCCCTATTTCAATTGCTCAACAGCCTAACCTGAGTGATTGTGTTAGTTTTCAATTACTTACAGAGCATTTTGTAACACTAGTGTGTGATATTCAAAACTTTTCTTAGGCAACATAAGAGTGAACTGATTGGTTCAGTAAATAAAGACATTAGCGATCGAAAGACTCACAGAAGGAATTACCACTTCTGGCATAACTTTGAGGACTTGCTGCAATTCACAAGAACCTTAAAGAGGTAGCAGTTTATGATATTAGGGTGAAATTTGCACAAATGATGGTGGGCCATCAGGACGACCTCACTCAAAGGATTAGTCATTATGAAAGCAGTTTGTTGGCACGGCGCTCATGATGTGCGGGTAGAAAACGTGTCCGATCCCAAAATTCTCAACCCGCGCGATGCCATCCTTAAAGTTACCTCTACTACTATCTGTGGGTCTGACTTACACATCTACGATGGCTACATTCCAACGATGGAAGCCGGTGACATTATAGGTCACGAATTTATGGGCGAAATCGTAGAGGTTGGGCGGGAAGTGAAGAAGCTGCAAAAAGGCGATCGGGTGGTAGTTTCCTCTATGATTGGCTGTGGTCACTGCATCTATTGCGATCAGCAGATGTGGTCGCTGTGCGATAACTCCAACCCCAACGCTTCAATGCAGGAGAAGCTGTTTGGCTTTGGGACATCGGGGATCTATGGCTACTCCCACTTGTTTGGCGGCTATGCTGGCTCCTTTGCAGAATATGTCCGCATCCCATTTGCAGACCACGGTGCAATTAAAGTTCCCAAAGACCTCCCTGACGAAAAGCTATTGCCGATCTCTGATGCCTTCCCTACAGGCTACATGGGTGCAGATCTGTGTAATATCCAGCCAGGGCAAATTGTTGCCGTTTGGGGATGTGGTCCAGTTGGGCAATTCGCAATGCGGAGTGCCTATCTGCTGGGTGCAGAACGAGTGATTGGGATCGATCGCGTTCCCGAGCGGCTGCAGCTCGCCAGAGATTTTGCTAAAGCAGAAACTATTAACTACGAAGAAGTGGATGCAGGCGAAGCCCTCAAAGAGATGACAGGAGGGCGCGGACCTGATGCCTGTATTGATGCTGTTGGGATGGAAGCGCATGGCACAGGTGCGATGGGAATTTATGACAAAGCTAAACAGGCGGTGCGGCTAGAAACCGATCGTCCTCATGTTCTCAGGCAAATGATTGTGTCGTGTCGTAAGGGTGGCACACTGTCGATCATGGGCGTTTATGGAGGGTTTATTGACAAAATGCCGATGGGAGCTGCCATCAACAAGGGGCTGACGTTCCGGATGGCACAGATGTTTGGTCAGAAGTATATTCCCAGGCTGATCGATCACGTTTTGCAAGGCGACGTTGATCCTTCAACTGTGTTCACACATCGTTTGCCGCTGTCTGAAACAAAGCAGGGGTTCGAGCTATTCAAGCACAAAAAAGATAACTGTATCAAAGTGATGCTACAGCCTTGAAACAGCTAAGTGACCACTCGTAATTGAAGGGGGGGAACCGATGAAAGCCGTTTGTTGCAAGGGGTTAATAAGATAGGGGTAGAAACTGTACCCGATCCTAAGATTATTAATCCGCGTGATGCAGTGGTGAAAATTACGTCACACCGTTATCTGCGGGTCTGATTTTCACTTGTATGACGGCTATATTCCCACTATATTCCCATCATGGAACAGAGTGATACCCTGGGTCATGAATTTATAGGGGAACTCGTTGAACTGGGAAGCGCTGTCAAAAACATCAAAATTGGCGATCGCGTCGTTGTTCCCTTCCCAATTGCCTGTGGTAGTACAGTCCAAACTTTACGATCGTCGCTAATTTTGTAGTTTGTTGCTAGATCGTTAACCAGCTTCAGGTTTTCATCGCGACAAAGCAGCGTGCTTTGGAATAAATGAGAGCTGTAGCGTCCCCATCCAAGCGTTGGATCGTATCCTTCTTCGCTTTCTCCACCAATTGCTGACAATACTTTGGTTTTGTTTCAGTGCGAAGTGCTGTAATTTTAGCGCTTTTTATTCTTATTTTCTCAAAGCGCAGGTGAATCAGCAGGGGTGGCAGGCATGGGTTCTAGCAATGGGGCCGCACTGTCCGCTTCAGGAGGAGCTTCAGGAGGAGCTTCAGGAGGAGCTTCAGCCTCAGTTTCAACAGCAGCAGGAGGAGCTTCAGGAGGAGGAGCTTCAGCCTCAGTTTCAACAGCAGGCGGAGCTTCAGGAGGAGGAGAGGTTAGTGGATCAGCAGGTAATGTTTCCTCTGGTGAGGTAGGCTCAGGAGTGCTGAGGTCAGGAGAGGATACTGAATTGGCTGGATCTTCTTCTGCGGATGGGGCTTCTAACTCATTCTGTTCCGCCTCTAGGCTAGGAGTTGGGGAAGAATCAGTCTGTGGTGATGGGCTAGGTGATGGAGTGATGGCTGGTGCCGAGGGAGATGGCTGCTCGATCGGCTGATTGGACGCACTAGACGGAGTTTCAGGAGTTTCAACAAACTCTTGCTCAGGCTCAGAAATAGTAATACTGCGGCGATCGCCCCGTTCTCTTAGCCGTTCTGCTGCCTCTGAGTTAGGCTGTACAAAGTCGACATCAATGGGGTAACTTTCCCCTGCTCGCGCATTGTTTAAGCGGACTTGCTCCCGAGCTTGCTCTAGAGCCGCTTGATCGAGTGCAGCATTACCACTAGAGCGAGAAAGCATAACGGATACTACTCGTCCCTGGTCATCGGTTTCCACAACGACTTGAGCCGTTCCTTCTGCGCCGTCAGCCTCGTCAGGATATTCAAAATCACAGCCTTCACAATTGATCTCACGGGATTGACTACCTCGACCGGGGCGATCGCCTGTTCCTTCCCCGGTTCCGCTGCCTCCACCAGAACCCGTTCCTTCCCCGGTTCCGCTACCTCTACCAGAACCCGTTCCTTCCCCGGTTCCGCTACCTCTACCCGAACCCGAACCAGAACCGGAACCAGAAGTTCCAACAGCGGTGGTTGAGTTGCGATCGCCCTCTCCGAATGAACCATTTCCATTCGAGCTACCCACGCTAGGGCTGCTAGAAGATGTGGGTTGCCCATTGCGGTCATTGCTCTCAGCTGTAGTTTGTCCTGTTTGCTCACGGGCGCGTCGCAATTCTTGAAGTAAATTGCTCAAGTCTCGCGGCACTGGTGTTGCTTCAGCAGCTTCATTCGGTTCGGCTAGTGGGGTTTCAACTTCTGTATCTGTGACAGGTGCTTCTGTGACAGGTGCTTCTGTGACAGGTGCTTCTATATCCTCTGCGATCGGCGCAAGGCTGGGCTCGGCTGCTGGCTCCTCCTGAGCAACGGGTTCTTCTTCGACAGGCGCTGTAGATCTAGAGGCTTGGGGGGCAGAGGGAGCTTCTACAATTGTTGCGGCACCCGCGTCTTCTGTGCCACCACCACCGCCACCACCGCCACCACCAGACCCTCCATCGGAGTCTGCTGTAGGCTCAGAAATTTCTTCTGACGGGATCACCTCTGCCAGCTCGTCTTCTGGAGGTTCTGTCACAACGATCGCAATTTCCCCTGGTTCTGAGGAAGCAGTCTGCCAAAAGTCGTGCACTTTCAACGACAGGAAAACCCCGTGTAGGATGAATGATCCCGCCAAGCTGCAGGTAACAAAGCGCTTGAGACCTTTCTCCTGCTTATCTCGTTGTTGAGCGACCGTATCTGAAACCGTCATTCGCCCCACCTACTAATTTAATTCGAGGTCTATTGAGAATATTTTCATATAACTTGCTCATCCTAAAATTCGAGTGGCGTGCTGTCAATATGTTTATTGTTTTTAGAACCTAATCTCTCTGGAGGCAAAGCCTGGCGTTTCGTTAAACAAATAAGCTGTAGCAAAAGTTGCCATTCTATCAGGTCAGGAAGTTTTGATCTGAATTTTCAATAGGAGTGCTTGACATTAGGTAGCTTAACAAATACTCTCTTCTTGAGAAGAGTTGTTAATAAGTAGCCGAAATTTATATTGCTGCTTAAATAAATCAGCCGTACAGGGATACGGGCAATGCCTGATTTATCCTGATGACTTTTGCTGTAACTGCCGATCGTTTAGGTCGGTTTTATTGCTGTGGACAATTGAAATGCTGATCATCGAACTGTTTTGGGCAGGTGGAATCGTCATGTTTCCCCTTTTGGGGTTCTCGGTCGTGGCGATCGCCCTCATTGTGGAACGTCTTGTTTTTTGGTTTCGGGTGAACCGTCGTCAACGACGAGTAGCGCGGGATGTGCTGCGAACCTACCAGCACGATTTTAATGCGGCTTTGTTGAAACTCAAGCAGAATGCTGATTTACCCATTGCCCGAATTTTTCTGGAGGCGTTGGAAGTTGATCACCTTCCTCCGCATGCCTTTCGCCTCACCTTGGAAGGAGCAACGCAAGCAGAACTTCCCATGCTGCGGCGGTTCAATTCCATCTTTGACATGATTATTACTGCAGCCCCTTTATTGGGACTGTTAGGGACTGTTCTAGGGCTAATTCAATCCTTTGCCGCTATAGATCTGGCCGGTGGAGGCAGTGAGGGCGCATTGCAAGTGACGGGGGGCATTAGCGAGGCATTGGTGTCCACGGCGGCGGGGTTAGTTGTGGCATTGTTTGCCCTATTCTTCACTAGCCTGTTTCGAGGATTTTATCGGCGGCAGGTTGCCCTGATTCAAGAGTTTGCTAGCCAGCTTGAAGTTTTGCATTTGAGCCGCCATGAAGGGTTTAGCTCTGTACCGAAAGTTATGAGTGAATCGCTATGAATATTCCTGACGAACCTGATGATCTTCCTTACATCAACATCGTGCCGATGATTGATGTTGTATTTGCCATTCTGACATTTTTCATTATGTCATCATTATTTTTAAGCCGCTCTGAAGGCTTGCCTGTCAACCTGCCGCAAGCACAAACGGCTCAGGCACAACAACAAAGCAAGATTACAGTGACGATGGATGAGCAGGGAAAAGTATTTCTTGATCGCCAGCCCATCCAAACTGAAGATTTAGCAGAACGAGTGAAAGCATTGATTGGTAATCAAGAACGGCTGGTTGTGATCAATGCTGACGAAAAAGTTGAACATGGACAAGTGATTGCAGTGATGGATCAGCTGCGATCGGTAAAGGGTGTGAAACTGGGTATTTCGGCTCGTCGTCCTTGATGAATAGGAGATGGGGAGATGGAAAGACCGCGCAAACTCCGGCTTTTGGGTTTAGCCATTGGTGTCTTGCTGTTAATTGTTTGTCTGGTGTTTAGCATTACGTTAGGTGCAGCAGATATCAATCCAGAAATGGTTTGGCGATCGCTTACTGCATTTGATGGTTCAACCAACCATTTAATTATCACAACGGTACGATTGCCGAGGGTTTTAATTGCGCTTATTGTTGGGGCGGCGTTAGCTGTTGCCGGATCGCTGATGCAAGGATTAACCCGCAATCCGCTGGCAGATCCAGGAATTTTAGGAATCAGTGCTGGAGCTGCATTAGCAGTGGTGGTAGCGACATTTCTGCTCGGTACGGTGTCGATTCAGATGTATACCTGGGTTGCCTTTGCTGGCGGCGCGATCGCTGCCATTGCTGTCTATCTGTTAGGCTCGGTCGGTCGAAGCGGTATCACTCCACTAAAGTTGATCTTGGCAGGAGCCGTTCTCACTTACCTTCTGTCCGCCCTGACGACTGGAATTCTGATTCTCAATCAACGCACCTTAGATGAAGTTCGCTTCTGGCTAGCTGGATCGGTTGCCGGACGAGACCTCAACGTTTTGCTGCAGGTTCTCCCGTATATTGCGGTTGGGTTAGTCATTGCTTTTAGCCTGGGCAAGCAAATTACTGCACTGACGTTAGGGGAAGAAGTTGCTCAAGGGCTGGGATTGCGCACTGAATGGGTGAAAGCGATCGCCTCTGTTGTCGTAGTTCTACTTGCAGGAAGTGCTGTAGCATTGGCAGGACCAATCAGCTTTATCGGATTAATTATTCCGCATATCGTTCGCTTTTGGGTCGGTGTTGATTACCGATGGATACTTCCTTACTCTGCGATTTGGGGCGCAATTCTGCTGTCTTTGGCTGATCTAGCTGCTCGCTTAGTCATCAAACCTCAAGAACTTCCGGTTGGCATTATGACAGCACTGGTGGGCGCACCGTTTTTCATTTACCTGGCGCGATTCTCGACATCGAAAGTAGAGCAACATTGAAATTGAGAAAAGAAATTGAGACAAGCAATTAAGCAAGGAAATTGAGCAAAGAAATTGAGCAAGCAGGCTACAGCTAGGATGGATTTACCCTTTGGCTTCAATCACCGATAAGTTTTGAGAAGGAATGACCAGGATAATGGCTAGACAGTGGTTAACGATTCAGCCCTATCATACTCCCTTCTCCTTTCGGGTCGATCGGCGGGTCCCCTGGGTGCTATTGGTGTTGGGAAGCGTGACTTTAGTTGTCATGATTTTTAGTGTGAGCTATGGGGAATATCCTATTTCACCGCTCGACGTACTCAAAACGCTGTTAGGACTGAATGTAAACAACCCCGATTACAATTTTGTGGTTTACACGCTGCGATTGCCGCGAGTCATCACCGCATTCCTAGTGGGAATGGCATTAGCAATCGCCGGAACCTTGCTACAGGGATTGACGCGCAACCCCCTAGCGGCTCCTGAAATCTTGGGAGTGGAAGCAGGAGCAGGTTTGGCAGCCGTTACGCTGATTGTGCTGTTTCCCTCGATTCCAATATTGCTTTTACCGATCGCTGCTTTTACAGGGGCATCAATTGCTGCCTTGCTGGTATATTGGCTATCGTGGAACGGTGGAAGTTCACCAATTCGATTAATTCTAATTGGTGTGGGAATAGGAGCGATCGCTTCCGCATTCACTAGTTTAATGATTACCTTTGGTAATATCTACGACGTTAGTCAGGCATTAGTCTGGTTAGCTGGAAGTGTCTATGGTCGTACCTGGGAACATGTTCAAGCGCTGCTTCCCTGGTTTATTGTGTTTATTCCGTGGTCTCTTTTCTGTGCGCGTGAGTTAAACACATTAAATCTAGGAGATGCCGTGGCACGGGGATTGGGCAGCGCAGTGGAATGGCAACGGGGAATCTTATTGCTCATTAGTGTTGCACTGTCAGGGGCAAGCGTGGCAGCCGCAGGCACAATTGGCTTTGTTGGCTTAGTGGCTCCTCATCTGGCGCGGCAATTAGTTGGCACAGCCCATGAAGGGCTGCTCCCAGCCTCTGCCCTACTGGGTGGATTGATTGTGGCGTTAGCCGATCTGCTGGGGCGCTCGCTGTTCGCACCAATTGAACTTCCCTGCGGTGTGATTACAGCAACGGTTGGTGCGCCTTATTTTCTTTATCTGCTCTACCGAAATCGAAATGCGTAAACCGAATGGAAACAACACTTGCAACTCGTAACCTGACGCTAGCATACGATCGCGCCATTATTATTGAGAATTTGAATATAGAGATTCCGGCACGCCAAATTACGGCGCTGGTGGGTTCCAATGGCTGTGGCAAATCTACTTTGCTAAAAGGGTTAGCACGATTACTTAAACCTCAAAGTGGAGCGGTCTATCTAGATGGGATGGCGATCGCTAAACGTTCCACCAAAGATGTGGCAAAACGGTTGGGGCTATTACCTCAGAGTCCAACGGCTCCAGAAGGGTTAACGGTACGTGAACTGGTAGCACAGGGACGCTACCCTCACCAGAGTTGGCTTCAACAGTGGTCACGGGAGGATGAACAGTTTACGGAACAGGCATTAACCATTACTGGAATGGGTGAGATGAGCGATCGCGCCCTCGATAGTCTTTCGGGTGGACAGCGACAACGTGCTTGGATTGCAATGGCTCTGGCACAAAATACAGAAATTCTGCTATTGGATGAACCCACTACATTTTTAGATTTAGCGCATCAAATTGAAGTGCTGGATCTGCTGTACGACCTGAACCAGACGCAAGGACGCACGATCGTCATGGTGCTGCACGACCTGAATCAAGCCTGCCGCTATGCGGATTATTTGGTAGCGATGCAACAGGGACATATTTACGCCCAAGGACATCCGGCTGAGGTTATGACTGAAGGCATGGTGCAGGATGTGTTTGGCTTGAAAAGCCGTATTGTGCGAGACCCGGTAGCAGGAACACCGATGTGTGTGCCTATCAGTCGGCGATCGCGAGTATCAACCTGCAACAAGTAGCGCAACAGAAATGACAATTACCCTTTCTCAGCACAATGATTGGAAACTGTTTCAAGAAACGGAAGAGCAAGCTATCTCCAGTGCTGACGAGTTTGATATCACCTGGAAGTATCCTGAGCAATTAGATCGAGGTTATTCGCGGGAGATTCGATTGCGGAAAGGTTAGAGTTGGCAATCACCCCTATCAATTACACGACTGTATAACGGTGCATTTACCGGAGCGAGAGCATCCCTTAGAATATAGCTTTCACGGCAGAAATTCCGCCTAGCGTTCAAAGAATTCCGGATAGTAGCCAACGCGATCGCCAATGAACTTGTGTTTGTCGGTAATATTATTGAGAAATATGTAAAGCCGCCCAAGATGCCAGGAGAACTGCGATCGCATTTACTGGTACACATTCCATTTGTCTCCTAGTAAATCAACTAGCTTTTCAAGTTATTTGTGAATCAATTCCTGCAGTACAACTTCTTTGCTTGCTTGCTGGTACTCTTCCAAGGTGAATGTATCGACTTGAATGCTATCATTACGCGCCATTTCTGCTTCACGAACTAGCTTTGCGGCTTCTTCTGTAATTACGCTAGCGGCACGTGCCGCATCAATCAGAGACTCTGGTTTGGCTTGAGGCAGCTGCCCGTTCTGGCTGGCTGTTTTGATCGTTCTGAGAATACTCTCTGCTTGAACTGACAGCCGAAAGGCTTGCTCCAATCGTCCTAATGCTTCATCCGGATGCTCTGGTAAGTAGATGCCGTTGGTTAAACGATCGCGCAGCCCTGCAGGAATTTGCATCTCTTGCGCCATTTGATGTGCCAGTGCATCCCTCGGTGCGGAACCGATCGGGTTTAGTCTCCACCATGCTAGGACAGGTCCTCGGAGCACTGCACCCAAAACAGGAACAGGGAAATTGGCAAAAATCCCTTCAAATGCCTGTTGAATTTGAGCAAAGGCGTACTGCATAGACCAGTGGACAGCAGAGAGATCGTTTGGATTGCGTCCTTCTGCCTCAAACCGACGCAAGGTTGCAGTAATTAAGTACATCCAGGACAATGCATCAGCAAAGCGACCAGACAGCGCTTCACGTCGCTTCAGCGTTCCGCCAAGGCTAATCAAGGCTAGATCGGTAAGGCAGGCAAAGGTGGCAGCAGCCCAAGATAGTTTGCGGTAGTAGGTTGCGGTTTCTCCCGCTATGGGGGAACGGGCAAGATAGCCGTGAGATAGGCTGAGCAAAACAGCTCGAACACTGTTGCGGCTGATCAAACCGATGTGTTGCCACAGGGCGTGATCAAAGGCGATCGTATCCTTGCGCTGCAGCGCTTCTACTTCTTGATAAACACAGGGATGACAACGAATCACGCCCTGCCCAAAAATCATCAGCGTACGAGTGAGAATGTTAGAGCCTTCAACAGTAATTGGAATTGGGGTGGCTGTGTAAATATTTGCCAGTAAGTTTCTAGGGCCTCGACAAATGCCTGAACCACCCTGAATATCCATGCCGTCATTAATAATTTGGCGTGAGAGTTCGGTGAAATGGTACTTGGCGATGGCTGAAATCACAGCAGGTCGTTCTCCTCGATCGACCGCTGCACAAGTATAGAGGCGAGCAGCTTCCATGAGATAAGTCAATCCGGCAATGTGAGCCAAAGGACTTTCTATTCCTTCAAAACGTCCGATCGAGAGTCCAAACTGCCGTCGCACTGTAGCATGGGCACTGGCAACTCGCGTCACCAATTTGGCGATGCCGGTACAGGTGGCGGGAAAGCTGATGCCTCGACCCGCAGCCAGGGTCTGCATCAACATCTTCCACCCTTGTCCTGCTTGCTCTACTCCACCGATAATCTGATCAATTGACAGCACCACATCGTGCCCTTCTATAGGGGAGTTATAGAACGGCACACCCATTGGATCGTGCCGTCGTCCCAAAATTACCCCCGGGGTATGGGCAGGCACCAGCACGCAGGTAATACCGACTTCCTCGCCTTTGCCCAGCAGATTGTCTGGATCGCGCAGTTTACAGGCTAGCCCAATCAAGGTGGCGATCGCGCCCAGCGTAATGTAGCGTTTGCGGAAGCTTAAGCGCAGACATAGTTGGCCATTCTCATCGCGGAACACGATCCCCTGAGAGGTAATGCTGGCAGCATCCGATCCGGCTTGAGGTTCAGTCAGCGCAAAGCAAGGGATCTCTTCGCCTCGGGCTAAGCGCGGCAGGTAATAGTCCTTCTGTGCCTGAGTGCCATAATTCAGCAAAAGTTTTGCTGGACCGAGAGAATTGGTAACACCAACAGTGGCGGTATGGATGAAGGAGCGCGAGGCTAGCTTCACCATAGCTGTACTGTATGCCAGGTTGGAAAATCCCAACCCACCATATTCAGTCGGGATCATCATCCCGAAAAACCTTTCCTGCTTGAGATA
Organism: Phormidium tenue FACHB-886; assembly: GCF_014764505.1. Classification (GTDB taxonomy): domain Bacteria; phylum Cyanobacteriota; class Cyanobacteriia; order Elainellales; family Elainellaceae; genus FACHB-886. Next base: position 20,205 of record NZ_JACXWX010000055.1, on the reverse strand, counting down.
ATCCCAGACCTGCGGCGGCAAATCTTTACGACGGTAGATCTCCCAATCAGTTGCCATACGGCATACCTGTTCCACAGGTCCATCCAGAAATGCCTGGATCTCCGGAGCCAGTTGTGGATAAGGTTCATCTAGCATGCGTTTAAGATTAGGTGCCCCTGAAAAGAACTCTTCCTCGATCCAGACGGTTCCTGCTTCGATCGCTGCTCTCTCTGTTTCTGAGATATTCGGTAGAACATTGAAAGCACTGATTACCCTGATAATCGGAGCTGTGATTAAGCGTTGGCGAATAAACGATATATTTAGAGCTGCAAAAATAATACTAGCTATACCCAGTATCCAGAACGGCATCTGAAGCAAAACAAGTATGACTATGAAATAAATCGACCATGCCCAAAGCGGAACGCCAAAGTAGCCAAATGTGGCAAATAAGAAAATGAAGACTGGAAGGGAAATTACCAAGGGAATAGAAACCATAGTATTTCACCAAATGATTGAAAATTTTGTAGGGACGCAGCATCCGATCGGCGACTCTTACACATCAGCGGTTACACATCACAAAGTTCCTAACCGAATATTACGTCCCTACCTCCTGCAACGTTCCACCCAATTGTTGTCAAACCATCAAATTCTCAAATACTCCCGCAGCACCCATCCCGCCACCAACGCACATTGTCACTAGCCCATATCGCACACCGCGCCGTTTCATTTCGTGCAGTATTGTTGCTGTGAGTTTTGCCCCAGTCATTCCTAGAGGATGACCCAGTGCGATCGCTCCACCATTCACGTTCAGAATCTCTTCATTGAGATCAAGCTTGCGAATCACAGCCAGGCTTTGAGCGGCAAAGGCTTCATTTAGCTCAATCAAGCCGATATCATCCAGCGTTAAACCTACCTGCTGCAACACTTTCGGAACGGCTGCTACAGGACCAATTCCCATAACTTCTGGAGGCACACCTGCGGTAGCAAATCCAATCAGCCGACCTAGCGGTTGAATACCCAGTCGATTGACCATCTGCTCATTCATAATTACCGTTGCTGCTGCACCATCTGACATCTGCGATGTGTTTCCTGCTGTGACGCTGCCTCTAACATGAAAGACCGTAGGCAATTTAGCCAGAGCTTCTAAGCTGCTGTCAGGTCGTGGCCCTTCATCAGTCTGGAACAGAATTTCTTTTGTTTGCAGTTCGTCGTCTTGGTACAGAGTTTCTCGCACCTGCATTGGCACGATCTCCTCATCAAACTTCCCAGCCTGAATGGCAGCAAGGGCGCGTTGATGCGATCGCAGCGCAAAGGTATCTTGGTCTTCCCGGGAGATGCCGTATTGCTGAGCCACGTTTTCTGCGGTCAATCCCATCGTGCAATATGCTTGAGGCATTTCTGCTACCAAGTTTGGGTTGGGTGCGAGTGTATGTCCACCCATGGGAATCAAGCTCATTGATTCTGCTCCTCCAGCTACCATTACGTCCGCCTGACCGGTCATAATTGCCTGGGTAGCCATGGCGATCGTTTGTAGACCAGAGGCACAGAAACGGTTGACCGTACAGCCTGCAACTGAGTCGGGCAGTCCGGCTCGCTGAGCCACAATTCGTGCCAAATTAAACCCTTGCTCTGCTTCCGGGAAAGCGCATCCTAGAACCACGTCATCGACTTGCTCCGGTTCCAGACCCTTGACTCGATCGATCGCTGCCTTCACCGCAATAGCACCCATATCATCAGGACGCATGGTGCGAAGCGTTCCACGTGGGGCTTTGCCTACCGCTGTTCTAACACTGCTGACGATGTATGCGTCTTTCATTACTCATGTCCTCTCTAGTTCCCTTTCAGTTTCTCAATGGCTTCTTCGTCTTGAGCATATGAGCAATTCGCTCCTGTGTTTTAGGCTGGTTCAGCAGGGGCAAGAACATTTCTCGCTCTAGTCGCAGCAGATAGTCTTCATGAACCCATGTCGGAGATGTTATTTCTCCTCCAGCCATGACATATGCCAATCGGTTAGCAAGATAGCGGTCATATTCGCTGGCAAAACCGCCCTGCTGGAAGATGTAAGCCGTGTGTTCCAATGCGGCTCGCATGGGAGTACCCAGCACCTGAATAGCGTTTTGTTTGGAGGGCGGCTGGTAGCCAAGGCGATCGAGATGCAGCACCTCAGCTTTTGCTGCAAACAAACGACGATCGGCATTCATGACAATTTGAGCAGTTGACGAAAGAAATCCTAGCTCCTGAGCTTCGTAAGCACTGTTTGAAACCTTCGCCATTGCGATTGTTTCAAATGCAGTTTTTATGTAAGGACGAATGCAGTCAGGAGATTCGCAAGCAGCTCGCTCGGTTGCTCTTGCTACCATTCGCATGATGCCACCTGCACCGGGAATTAAACCGACGCTTAACTCGACTAGTCCAATATAAGTTTCCGCAGCAGCGACTACCTGAGGACAAGCCATAGCTAACTCACAACCACCCCCTAATACTCGCCCCTGAAGGGCTGCGACGACTGGTTTTGTGGCGTAGTGAACTCGCTGAAGAATGGATTGGAACTGAATAATTAAATTAGTAATCGCATCAGAATTACCGGATTGTGCCATCATGGCGATCTCAGCTAGATTGGCTCCTCCAGAGAAATTGGGATTATCGTTGCCGATGACTAATCCCTTATAATCATCATGAGCTTCTAGCAGGTCAAGCACTTCAGCCAATCCGTTAATAACGTTCAGGCTCAAAGTATTACCTTTGGAGCGAAACTCATACAGAACAACGCCATCTCCTAAGTCTAATAGAGCAGCTTCAGGATTTTGCCACAGAAGGCGATTTGGATCGGCTTTCAGGGCAACCAAATTGATCTCATCCAGTGGAGTTTTTACAGAAACATCCTGATACTTCTCGTGTCCAGAGCGATCGTTCTCGTAGAAACTCCGGGAGCCGTTGGAGTGCATCTTCTCTACCCAATCTGGGAGAGGGATATCGGCTGCTTTCATATCGGTTAGCACCGTTTCAAAGCCTAGCGCATCCCAAATTTCAAACGGGCCTAACTCCCAGCCAAACCCCCAGCGCATGGCGCGATCGATTTCATTCGAATTATCAGCTATTTCAGGAATGCGACGAGCGCTATAGCCTAAAATATTCAGCATGGTGTGACGGAAAAAGCTTCCAGCCCGCCCAGAATCATGGTAAAGGGCACGTAAGCGATCGGTCAAAGGCAATTTTTCAATCGCTGCAATATCACCCAGGTCAAGCGGCTTTGCAGGTTGGTAGGCAAGCGTTTCCAAGTTCAGAGAAAGAATCTCACGGTTTTGCTTCTTATAAAATCCCTGCCCTGTTTTAGCCCCAAGCGTTCCGGTTGCAACCAATTTGTGCAACACCTCAGGAACGAGGAACATTTCCCGGCTTTCGTCCTGGGGAATCATTGGATAAAGATTCTTGACAACGTACAGCAGGGTATCTAGCCCAACCAAGTCAGCAGTACGAAACGTGGCTGATTTAGGTCGTCCTACCAATGTGCCAGTTAGGGTATCAATTTCTTCGATCGTATAGCCCTGTTTTGTCCAGGCTTGCAGCCCCAGCATAGTTGCATACATGCCAATACGATTGGCAATAAAGTTAGGTGTGTCTTTAGCAATGACTATGCCTTTCCCTAAATACATTCGTCCGAACCACTGCATCCGTTTCAGAATATCTGAACGAGTATCGGCTGTGGGAATTAGTTCTAACAGCTTCAGATAGCGGGGCGGATTGAAGAAGTGAGTTCCTAGAAACTGCTGACGGAATGATTCTGATCGCCCTTCCGCAATCGCATGGATTGGTAAACCGCTGGTGTTTGTGGAAACGATCGTGTCTTCGCGAATTACTGCTTCTAGGCGTTTCATTAACTGTTGCTTGACTTCCAAATTCTCAACCACAGCTTCAATTACCCAATCTGCTTCTGCAATTCGATCGAAATGTTGATCAAAATTGCCAAGAATAACCCGACGAGCCATTTTCTCTGTAAAGAAGACAGGAGGCGATTGTTTAAGGGCTTTCTTAAAAGCTGCTTCAACCAGGTCATTTTTCTGGGCTGATTTTGCAGGAATGTCCAATAAATGCACGGTTAACCCTGCATTGGCAAGATGGGCGGCAATTTGAGTTCCCATTACTCCCGCACCCAGAACAGCAGCGGTTCGGAATGGCTTAAACATGACTTTAAAAACCTCCTCGTAAAGGACTGGGTTATCATCCTGGAATTCCCGTGTGGAAATAGGGCATGGTCATCCCTGTATAAAGCATGAACGGTGCAATCGATCTCAAGGTGGTCAATCGTGGGTTAAGGGATTGAGCAACAACGGGACAGGTCGCTACAGGCAGGTTAGGGCAAGCTGACACAGAAGTAATTTCTTCTGTATGCTGTGTTGTACCTTTATCCTTCCGGGTTGTATCCTCTTTGAATAAAGCATCAATTTCACTGGATAAAGCCTTAAGTATCTCAGAACGATTCAAGAATTGAGATGAAGACTGAGATAGCGTGAGCGATCGTTCTTCCAGCATGGCGTCACTAAGCAGTCGGAATCGCTTCACCGTTGCCCAGTAGGGCAGATGGCAGTTGGCAATATTGACTAACGCCTGATACAGCGCCAGCACGCAAGGGTGCTTTAGCAGAGCGTCATGAGGTAAATCGAGTCCTATTTCCAGCGCATAGCTATGCAGCGCTGACAGATTCGGCATAATCAGCATCGCACAAAACTTTTGGTCTGCTCCGACGGCAATTGCCTCTGCCACAAAAGGCGATTGTTTTAACCGCTGTTCGATCGGCTGGGGCACAATGTATTTACCAGTAGAAAGTTTAAAAAGCGCTTTCTTCAGTCCTGTAATTTTGAGAAATCCCTCCTCTGTAACTGCCCCCAAATCTCCCGTATGCAGCCAGCCCTGTGGATCAATTAATGCCTGTGTCGCTTCAGAATTTTTGTAATATCCCGGAGTGACGTAAGGCCCGCGCACTAGAATTTCGCCATCGGCTGCAATTGATATCTCAACCCCTGGAATCGGTATGCCTACCGTTCCTACCCGATTCAGCGAGGTACGATTGCAGCAAACCACAGCGCTCGTTTGCGTCAAGCCGTAGCCCTGCAAGATTGGGATGCCTGCCGCAGCAAATACAGTTGCAATTTCTGCCCTTAAAGCGGCTCCTCCACAAATGAGATGCTGAAGGCGATTGCCAAACAATGAACGCCATTGAGAAAAGACAAGCCGATCTGCAAGTCTCAGCCGCACGGCATATGATCTCTGCGGCTGGACTCCTAGCTCGTATTGTTTAGCTAGCCCGATCGCCCAATGCAGCAGCACCCGTTCAGCGATCGAGGGCGCTTTGCTGCCCCGTTCTAAAATTTTGCTGTAGATCTTCTCCAGAAACAGCGGCACCGTTGTTAAAACAGTGGGACATACTTCCTTGAGATGTTTGACGACTCGGTTCGGGTTGGAAAAGTAGATGCTGTGTCCATAGTAAATATGCCCGTAGAGCAGAGTCCGAGCCAAAACATGGTTCAGGGGTAAAAAAGACAGTACCGCTTCTTGCGCTCCCCGCTTTAGGTCAGAAATTGCAGCAAATGCAGCCAGTGCGTTTGCCGATAAATTTTCATGGGTTAGCATGACGCCCTGTGGCTGTCCTGCTTCATCAGGGACATAGACAATTGTTGCGAGCTGATTTGCGGTCAACGCGGCATAAAGGTTTTGTAGATTGACTGTAGAACTCTGTCCCTTTTGCTGAATTTCATTGAGTGAGAAAATCTGAATGCATTGGGGAAAGACGGACTGTGGTTGCTCCAAATGGGCGGGATGGAGCAACATGGGGATATCTAGACCGATCGATTCAGGAATTGCTTTCGTTCCTACCTGCTGAGATTTGGATGGCAGATTTATCCATTGCGATCGCGTTTCCTGCCAGTTTGGAGAAACTGTAATTACAATGATGTGCTGAAGATGGGGAGTATTCCACAGATAAGGAGCAACTTGCGTTAGTAGATCCAGATTAGAGATGATCAGGGCCTTTGCTTCACACTGTTGCAGAACAAAGATGATGTGTTCGAGTGTCTGCGTTAGATCAATCGGCACATTCACTAGATTCGCTAGAAGGGAGCCAAAATCCGCAATACAAAAATTGACATCGCTGTGCATTAATAAGGCAACCCGATCGCCTTTCTCTAAACCCAAATTGAGTAATCCAGCAGCCAAAGCTTCAATCGCAGTTTGAAATGCCTGGTTTGAGAGCGATCGCCAACCTGCCTCCGTCCATTGGTTGAAAGCATGAGTATTTAGCGCGTCAGTGCAGGATTCATGCAGCAGTGAAGGCAGAGTGCGTCCTAGAATTACGTTACCCGGCAGAACTTGACTAGTTTTTTCAGGGCATACCATCTTTTTTAGAAGAGACAATTCTCTTCTTCTAACAGGTAGTTTTAAATGCTTTAAAGCAACTGTTTAAATGAGATTAGTGCGTTGGAGCTGAAATAACCAATGCAAGTAATCTTCTCTAAGTTTCTGATAGTAATAAGGCAGGACATCCATGTTCAATGTCTTCACATTCAACGATGTTCTGACGATGCCTAAGCTAAAAAGATGCAGCTTGAACAAAGGTATGTACTGACTTTTAAGATCTGAACCTTGATTCAGTTTTCCGTCTCTCCTTTCAGATTAGTAGCAATTAGCAACAATCATTAAACGCTCCGAGAGATCGACTCCAACACGTCTAAATCTCTCCAGCAACTAGTTTTAGTGTAGCGAAGTCAAACATGAATTTGTTAACCTTTATACATTTCTTGAAAAAGCAGGCTCTCGATATTAAGTTTTCAAAATTTGATGAGAGTAGCTTCTGCTTGCGTGCCCGGTCTGAACTGTAGTTTGAATCATTGTTTATTTGTATTGATCATTCCCCCTATCAATCGATCCTTGACGGTAAAAACCCGAAAATCCAGTAAATTTATGAAGGGCAAGGGGTGAACGTCTGTCCGTCTGCTGTGCCTCCAACATGTCGCTCTAGCCAATGACTTAAATCAGCTAAAATCTGGTAATTTGCATCAAGATAAAGATCGTGATAACACCCCGAATACTCACGATGTTCCTTGTCAGCAAACATGACTTGCTGAAAAAAATCTCGACTTGCTTCTGCCAGGGTGACTTCATCCTCTCGGCAGTGGAGCAGCAACAGTGGAATTTTCAAATCAGAAATGTGCTGATAAATCCAGCTTACTGTGGCAAAAAACTCTGTGGCTAATCGAGCACTTCCATAGTCATGGCGCAACGGATCTTGAAGATAGGCAAGGCAAATATCAGGATTTTTTAGGCAAACATCGTTGCGAAGACCTAGCCTGAGGCTGAAGCGTGGCACAATTTGCGAAAGCACACAACCCAAAGCTAGCTTGAATGGAGAAATCTGTACTTTTTCCAATGCGGGTGCAGTGACAATCAACCCTTTCAAAAAATCTGGCGATCGCAGGGCATAATCAAGGGCGATCGTTCCTCCTAAACTGTGTCCCCACAGGAAGCAAGGATAGGAAGTATGCTGTTGCTGAATCTGCTGCAAAAACAGATGCAGATCCTGCCGAAATTCAGCCCAGGTGTTGACATGTCCTCGCTGTCCTGGAGAATGGCCATGTCCGCGTAAATCAAAGGCATAGATCATATAGCCTTGAGAAGTGAGATATTGCACAGCAGGATGAAACAAACTGCTATGTCCTCCAAGTCCGTGAACCATTACCACAATGGATTGTATTTCTTTGTCAGGTTCCCAGCTTTGATAGTAAAGATTTAACTTGTCGAAGCTACTAAATCTTCCTTCCACGTGCTTCATAACCGTTCTCCTAATCGGTTGAGAATTGCCGTCCGAATCCGCTCGATCGCCCGCTGAAGATTCTCCAAAGAATTGGCGTAGGAGATTCTCAGATACCCCTCACCGAATCTGCCAAACGCCGTTCCTGATAGAAGGGATACGCCTGCCTCTTCCAGAAGATAATCTGCCAGGGCATTAGCTGTGAGGGGGAGTTGCTTAACGTTGGGAAAGGCATAGAATGCACCTGCAGGTTTGAGGCAGTGAATGCCCTCAATCGTATTTAACCCGTCTACAACTGCATCTCGTCGGCGTTGGAATTCAGCCACCATTTGATCGACAAATGCTTGTGAACTTCTGAGTGCTTCTATTCCAGCAATTTGTGTAAAAGCGCAGGTGCAGGAATTGGAATTAATCATCAGGCGAACAATCCCTTCTACGAGCGGTCTAGGAACAATTCCGTAGCCCAGCCGCCAACCCGTCATGGCATAGGTTTTGGAATGACCATCAATCAGAATCGTGCGGGATTTTAAACTCGGAAATTGAATTGGGCTAATGTGATCGCCCTCATAGAGAATGCGGGAATAAATTTCGTCTGAGAGGATGTAAAAATTATATTGCTCGGACAGGGCGGCGATCGCCTCTAGATCTTTTGCCTGCAACAAACCGCCCGTCGGGTTTTGCGGAGAATTGAGAATGACTAAACGAGTCCGATTGGACACCGCTGCGCTCAAATCATCGAAGTGAAAGCGAAACCCAACTTCTTCCCGTAAGGGTAGAGGCACTGCTTTTGCCCCAACAAAATTGATAATCGATTCATATATGGGAAAACCCGGATCAGGATAGATTACCTCATCACCCGGATTGACCAACGCCAGCAGCGTGAAGAAAATAATCGGTTTGGCTCCCGGTGTCACAACGACTTCATCCGGCTGGACTTCCACCCCTCTACTGGCAGAAATATGTTCAGCGATCGCTTCCCGAAATTCCCACAAACCCGCTGCTGGAGTATAGCCTGTATATCCATCTTTCATGGCACGGAATGCTGCTTCACAGATGGTAAAGGGAGTCGGAAAATCGGGTTGTCCAATCTCCAGATGGATAATCGATCGCCCTTGCGCCTCCATCCGTTTTGCTTTGGCAAAAACATCAAAGGCAGATTCTGTGCCTAATCGACTCATTCGTTCTGCAAATTCCATGCGCTCACCTTAGATAAACTTCAGGATTGACACAATGAGGCAGGCGATCGCTCCGGAGTCCGGCAATCAGGTTGTCGATCGCCATCCTTGCCATTTTTTCTCGCGTCTGACGACTGGCGCTGGCAATATGGGGTGCAATAATCAAATTGTCTAGCGTTAACAACGGGCTATCGGCGAGAATTGGCTCTGGATCGGTGACATCCAGTGCTGCTGCCGCAATTTGCCCATCCGATAAGGCACGATACAAAGCAACCGGATCGACAATCGCTCCTCTGGCTGTGTTGATTAAAATCGCCGATCGCTGCATCCGCTCAAACTGCCGCTCGCCAAACAGATGATGAGTAGCTGGAGTGAGGGGGGTGTGAACCGTGACAAAGTCAGCAGCTTGCAGCAAGTAGTCAAATTCCACGAACTCAGCGCTCAAGGTTTTCTCTAGCTCTGGGTCACAGCGCTTCTGATTAGTGTAGAGAGTCCGCATATCAAACCCTCTAGCCCGCCGGGCCATGGCTTGTCCAATTCGCCCCAGCCCGACAATTCCCAGGGTTGCTCCAGAGACATCAGCACCCAACAGTAAATCTGGCTCCCAGGTTTGCCACTGGTTAGCCCGCGTAAACCGATCGGCTTCTACGACTCGTCGTGCGGCCGCCATCAGCAACGCCCAGGCAAAATCTGCCGTTGCATCAGTCAGCACATTGGGCGTATGTCCTACGGGAATCTGCCTCGCAGTCGCTGCGGCAATATCAATATTGTTGTAGCCTACTGCCATCTGGCTGATCACCTTCAGGTTTGCGGCTGCTTCAATCAGCGGGCGATCGATCGGGTCAGTTAATAGGCAAAGTAGCCCATCTACTGCTCGAAGTTTGTCCTGCAGCACCTGATAGGATGGCGGTTGGCGCTCCGTCCACACTTCAACCGACGCCAGCTCGGTTAGTGGCTCTAAAGAAGCAGGTAAGCGACGGGTGACAAAGACTTTGAACTGAGGCATGGGTTTAAGGGATTCGACTGCGAAGATTGACCTAGCAAGGATATCAGGCGTTAGGAGCTAAGTGGAGTCTTTCCGCTGGAGCGTCGGTACAGGAGCTAGAAGTGAGGAGGGCAACGGTAGAAATAGCGCTATCCGCTGTCATCGCTCGATACCGATCGCGCAAAACCCGCCGCATGACTTTGTTGGAAGCGGTGCGGGGTAATGCTTCCACAATCACCAGATCGCGAATTTTGAATAGGGGATTGAGCTGTTGGGCAATGGCAACCTGCAGCGATCGTTCTAGCTCTGGCTGCGGTTTATTGGTTTGGGGCGCAAGCACCGCATAAATAATCAACTGGCTCGGTCCTCCGCTAGCGGGTGAAACAGCGATTGCTGCCCCCTCAGATATTTCCTCAACGGTATTAATCACCCGTTCAATTTCTGCTGCGCTGACTTTGATGCCACCCAGATTCATCGTGTCATCTACTCGCCCGCAAAGGCGATAGTATCCGTTCGGTAAACGTTCTAGATAATCACCGTGTCGACGAAGCGGCACGGAAAGTAGAGCAGGAGTATCCGCAAAATAAACTTGGTGATGATCTTGATTGAACAGCTCTGTGGAGAGCCCGATCGAGGGCGGAATCAAAAATCCTTCGCCTTTGTCAGCAGAACAATCATCTGCATCCAGAATGACGAAATCCAAACCCAGTGCTGGAGTGGTAAAGGTGGCAGGAGCGCAGGGCTGAACCAGAGTGCCTGTAATATAAGCACCCCCAATTTCAGTTCCCCCGCAGTATTCAACGATTGGTTTGTAGCCCGCCAATGACATTAGGAACAGCATATCCTGCGGGTTGGAGCATTCTCCTGTAGAACTGAAAGCTTTGATGGCACTCCAATCCAAGCCCTGCATACAGTTTGTCGCTTTCCAGGCACTTACCAAGCTAGGCACGACGCCCAGCATCGTGACTCCAGCATCCTGAATAAATTGACCATAGGCTCGGGCGGTGGGTGCGCCATCATAAAGGGCGATCGTCGCCCGATTAATCAAGCTAGCATAGATCAGCCAGGGTCCCATCATCCAGCCCAAATTGGTTGACCAGGCAATCACATCACCCGCATGAATGTCATGGTGCAGATGTCCATCTGCCGCACATTTAATTGGGGTCGTCTGCGTCCAGGGAATTGCTTTAGGGTCTCCGGTTGTGCCGGAAGAGAACAAGATATTGGTATAGGCGGCTGGAGCGGTTGAAACTGCATCAAAGATCGCCTTCGGACTGAGAAAGTTACTCCAGCGGATGTCACCCGGTCGCAATTCAACCGCTGGACCCCTGCTAGACAGAACGATCGCCAGCGGAGCTTTTGCCTCAATTACCTTGGCATAAAGCGGTAGCTGCTTACCGCAGCGCAGAATCCAGTCCTGGGTAAAAATTGCTTTTGCGCTGGCTAAACGCAGGCGGGTGGCAATTTCCGCTGCGGCAAAGCTGTCTGCGATCGACACCACCACACAGCCCGCTTTGATAATTCCCAAATAGATTGCCACTGCTTCAGCCGTCATTGGCAGATCGATGGCGATGGCATCCCCAGGTTGAAAATTCAAATCCACTAATCCATTGGCAACCCGATTAGTCAGGGCAGCTAATTCTTTGTAAGTCCAGGTTTCCAGGGAACTATCTTCGGCTTGAAATACGATCGATGGCATATCCTCTTTGGCTTGAAAACAGCTATCGACAATATTCAACTGCGCATTCACCAACCATCGAGGCGATGCTACACCCTGAGATAAATCGATTAGCTGTTTGTAGGGTTGGCGAAAGTGAATGCTGAGCCGCTGGATCATCTCCTGCCAAAAAGCGGCTCGATCGCCAACAGACCAAGCATGTAGTTCCTTGTAGGAACTGATGTTTAAGTCGCGCATCAGCAGGGCAATATTCGTAGTTTGCATCTGGGCAGCCGAAGGCGACCAGACAGGCGGCGGACCCTGGCAATAATCCCAATCTCCGAAGGTTGTTTCATACAGCAGTTGATGCAGCGAGAACGGATGAGTGGGTTTGAGCAATTGAGTTAGATGCTGCCAGCATTTGCCAGCAGGTAATGTCACCAGCGATTGATTGATCAGCAGCAATAGCGTATCTGCCGTTGATTGCGCCACCCCACACTGTAAGATCTGCTCTAGCGACACTTGTTTAGCCATCGCGTTGCCTCACCGACGTAGAGATGTAAGGCGATCGTGTTCCAAGCCATCCCAAAAGACGGCGATCGCATTCAAGACTTCTTTGCCCCCCTGGATAAATTTGGCGCGATCAAAGTCTGGGCTAAAATAGACCGCTTCCAGTTCTGCGAAGGTATGTCCGGCATGTTGGGCTTCCACGCGGTTGTGCCAGGTGAAAAATGCCAATCGCAGGTGGGGATGACGCATTTGTTTAATGCGGCTCAGTCCGTCTTCTAGCTCCTGCCAGAACCCTGCTGCCGCCCAATTTTCCACTGCAAAGCTTGACCCTTCTGCAATATTGGAGTCATCGCTACCGTACAGCCGTTGCAGTTCATCGCAGAAGTGTAGTGTGGTGGCGCTGCCGTGCTTGCGCTGACCGATGTTCTCATAGTGTAGTCCTAAGCCCTCTGCAACAGCAGTGAGCCACTCAAAGTGGGCAGCCCGAAAGCGACAAATGCCACCATCCACTGTGCCTTCCGTACTGACAAATTCCGGATCTCCTTCCCGATCTTTTTCCTCTTCTGTTTTGGAGGTTTGAGGTTGATTGGGGTCTCCCAGCCTGCGATAAATCACACCTAACTCATTTAGCAGGATCTCTCGGCTGGCGCGGGATTGTTGCAGCGTGGGTGAATTAATAACTTTCAACAGTGCCGCTACCAAAAACTGATTGGAGAACACCGAAAATTGCTGAATAAAATACTGTAGCTCCTCATCGGTGGCATTGCCCCAGCGAAACCAGCACGTATAGGCATTATGAGTGATGATGCGATGCTGGAAAAAGTCGCGATCGACCTGATTCAGAAAATCCTGAAAGTCATCGACTTGCTGCTGCGTTAGCTCGCCCTGAGACAATCGATCCTGAATGTGAGAGGAAACAGTGAGGTGATGCGAGGGAGACGTGACCGGAGTCATAGGGTGATACCTCCTTGAGAAACGAATCAACAGATTGCCTTCTCAAACCGTTCGATCAAGCAATCCAACTGTAGGAATATTGGATGTCCTCCAACTCAGCCGCCTGCCGCGTAAATTTTAAGGGGCGAAAGGTGTCGATCATCACCGCCAGTTCATCGGTGCGTTGTTTGCCGATCGAACCCTCATAAGTACCGGGATGCGGACCGTGGGGGATGCCGCTGGGATGTACAGTAATAGACGCTTCCTCAATACCTTTGCGCGACATAAAGTTGCCTTTAACGTAGTAAAGCACTTCATCCGAATCGACATTGGAGTGGTTGTAGGGCGCAGGAATTGCTAGAGGATGGTAATCGAACAGGCGCGGCACAAAGGAGCAAATCACAAATCCTGGTGCTTCAAACGTCTGATGGACGGGTGGCGGCTGGTGAATTCGTCCGGTCACAGGTTCAAAGTCGGCAATGCTGAAGGCATAGGGATAGAGGTAGCCATCCCATCCCACTACATCTAAAGGGTGATGATGGTAGATATAGCCATTTATCCGATCGCGGGCTTTTATTCGCACTTCGAACTCACCGATCTCATCGTGGAATGCTAATGTTTCTGGGGGGCGCAAATCTCGCTCGCTGTAGGGCGCATGCTCCAAAAATTGACCATAGCGGTTGAGATAACGCGCAGGCGGTTCGATATGCCCCTGGGCTTCAATAATCAACATTCGCTGGGGGACTTCGGTATCCGGCAACATTCGCCAAATGACGCCTGTAGGAATCACCAGGTAATCTCCTGCACCATAATGTAAAAGACCGTACTGGCTCTCTAAGACGCCGCTTCCCTCATGAATAAAAATCAGCTCATCCCCATGAGCAAATCGATACCAGTAGGACATCGGCTCTGTGGGTTGTGCAACCGAAATACAAACATCTGCATTCGCCATTAGCGGAATGCGTGCCTCGATCGCATCCCCTGCGGCGGATAGCTTGTTCGTGCGCAAATGCCGATGCTGTAATGTTCCAAATTCTTCAAACTCCAGGGCGATCGTCTGCTCTAGCAGAATTTTGTGAACCTGGGTAGGTGGATGCAAATGATAGAGCAGCGATTGCATGCCAGAAAACCCATGAATCCCCATCAGCTCTTCGTGATAGAGCGAACCATTGGGTTGACGAAACTGCGTATGGCGTTTGTGGGGAACCGTACCCAAGCGATAGTAATAGGTCATGGTCTACCTCGCGAAGACCGGCATCTTATAGATTTCCTCGTAGGGCTTGCTCACGTTCGATTGCTTCAAACAGGGATTTGAAATTCCCTTCACCGAAGCTTTGCGCCCCCTGCCGCTGAATGATTTCAAAAAATAGAGTTGGACGATCTGCAACAGGTTGAGTAAAGATTTGTAGTAGATACCCCTCCTGATCGCGATCGACTAAAATTCCCAGTTCTGCAAGCTGGTCAACCGATTCATCAATCTTGCCGACTCTTGTTGCTAAATTTTTGTAGTAATTCATTGGCACATGCAGAAATTCGATGCCCGCCTGCCGCATTTTAGTAACCGTCTCTATGATGTTGTGGGTTGAGCAGGCAATATGCTGAATCCCGGCTCCTTGATGATATTCTAAATATTCTTGAATTTGCGATTTACCTTTACCCGGTGCTGGTTCATTAATCGGCAGCTTAATTTTGCCAGAGTCATTCTGCACAACTTTGGACGTCAAAGCCGAATATTGGGTCGATATTGCTTTTTGATCGAACTGAATTAATAGATGAAACCCCATTGTTTCAGCAAAGAACTTCACCCAATGCTCCATCGCGCCTTGTTCCACGTTGGCAACAATGTGGTCGATGGTTTGAAGCCCTACCCCACGATGCGGCTGAACTGCGAGGCGTGGTTGAAATTCAGGCGCGAAAACTCCCTGGTAGTCACGCCGATCGACAAACTTAATTAGCACATCCCCGTAGGCATGAATTGCCGCATAGCGCAGTAGTCCATGCTCATCCTCTGCAACGGTCGGAGGAATTGCTCCTGCCGCTCCCCGAGCAGTCACTTGTTTGTAGGCATCCACGGCATCGGCAACTTCTAAGGCAATTACAGCCACATGATCGCCATGTTTGAGCACCCTGTGGGCGATCGGATGGTCGGAATTCAGCGCTGTACTCAGAACAAATCGAATTTCGCCCTGCTCCATCAGGTATGAGGCAACCTTACGGCTCCCTGTTTCTAACCCTCGGTGCGCTGTATTAGTGAATCCAAAAAAAGTTTCATAAAAACCGGCTGCTTGCCTTGCGTTACCCACATAGAACTCAAGGTGATCAAACTGGAGAATAGGAAAGAAATCAGCCATCAGGTTCCTCCTAGCAGAGGAAAATTTAAGGGAAAAATTAGCAACTTAGGGTTACTTAGCGTGAATACAGAAATAAACCAACAGCAGAGATGCTGTAGATCTTTAAAGAGAACTATCTAAAGATTCTTTGCTGCCGCAATTAATGTTTACGTTTGCTCGGAATTGTTACCAATGCAAAAGTAGCCTTCATTGCTCTAGTTGCACTCCTTGAAGAGTCGGTTGCAACAGCAAAAATCTATTGTAAAGTCCTCGATTGTAAAGTTCCTAAGGCTTTTCAGAGTAGGTGATGAACCTAACTGAGAAGCTGTAATTAAATTATAGATTTAACTTTTCAAACTCGTCTAGTAAAAGTTATTAACTGTTAAGCTTGATTCAGTAGTTATCTTCTACTAAGCTACTGATAAAGTTTGGTTACTTCATGCATCTAGAGAGATAAATTGCTCAAGTCAGACAGAAGCTAAGTCAGACGGAAGCCAATGACCAAACCGACAGACCCATTTAAGCAGCTCGATGATAAAGACCGGCTGTTGCTGCAGCTACTTCAGCGAAACAGTCGGATCAGTAGTGCTGAATTGGCACGTCAATTGAAGCTATCTGTACCAGGCTTACAGAAGCGATTGAAGCGGCTGGAGGAAAACGGCTTTATTGAAGGGTATGTCGCGCTAGTTAACCGGAAAGCGCTGGGATTAGATTTATTATGTTTTACTCAGGTAACCCTATCGCATCAACGTGCCGAATGGGTTGGGCAATTTTGTGAACGGGTGCAGGGGTTATCAGAAGTGCTAGAGTGTCATCATCTGACCGGTGAATTTGATTATCTTTTGAAGGTGGTCGTTTCCAATCCCCAACACCTGGAACAACTTCTCACAGAAAAAATTAGAAGGCTGCCTGGAGTCGATAAAATTCGTACCAGCATTGTATTGAGTGAGGTAAAAGTATCAACCTCTTTGCCGCTAGATGTCCCGCACTTGAATTAATGTCTCGCAGCCGAATTAGCCGAATTAACAGACTAAAAACCGAATTAGAGGAGGTGCAACCCCGTGTTGACATCACTCAAACAGCTTCTCGCATCGATCGTAGACTACGCTGGGCTTTTCCCACCCGCCCAGCTCAGCCTGTCTGAGGCAGTTGCCCTATACGATCGGGCTCAAGCTTCTTCGCAGAGCTGGCTGCTCAATCGATTTGCCATACCAGCCGCTCGCCTTCAGGAATTGAGCAAGCTCCGCTTCACGGCTTCTGAGAGCATCTATTCATCTAAACCCTGGGCACTGAGCGTCATTCTCTCTAGAAACTGGGCAACAGAGCTAGAGCAGATCGATCAGATTCGTAAAACAGGATTCCAATATCAGAATCAGATTAAAATTTGTGCTTTAGAAGTTGCACCGCTTCCACCTGCCGAGATTCAGCAAATGGGTCTGAGTTTGCCTGCTGGGATAGAAGTTTTTTTTGAAATTCCACTCTCTGCTGATTTAGAGCCGTATTTGAAAGTGTTGCAGCAGACAGGCACTGCTGCCAAGCTGCGTACAGGTGGCACTGCTCCTGACGCCTTTCCTGACAGTACGCAACTCAGCCAGCATATTTTATCTTTTGCCAATGCTCAAATTCCCTTTAAGGCAACAGCCGGATTGCACCATGCCCTACGCGGCAGCTATCGCCTTACTGATCAACCGGGCAGCCCTTCTGCAACAATGCAGGGGTTTCTCAATCTGGCGCTTCTTGCTGTATTCGTCTATCAGCAACACATTACATTAGCTGAGGCGCTGGAAATGCTTGAGGAACAATCGATCGCGCCATTTCAGTTCACCAACACAGCAATCACCTGGCGCGATCGTTCAATCTCGGTAGCCGAAATTCAACAGTCTCGACAGCATTTTTTCCGTTCCTTCGGTTCTTGTTCGTTCCAGGAACCGATCGACGACCTTCATCACTTGAGATTCTTATGAACTGCTCTTATGAACTGCTCTATTGATGCAACTCATGACCCAAATTTGCGCAGTTGGGTTGAATCTGCCAATCAAGCCGACACTGATTTTCCAATTCAAAACTTACCCTTCGGCGTCTTCCGACGGCAGGACAGCGCTGACCCAGCTCGAATTGGAGTAGCGATCGGTGACCAGATTCTAGACCTAACTGCCTGCTGTACTGTTGGGCTGCTTCGGGAACTTCCTGAACCACTGCGAGCTGCCTGCGCCACGCCGACCTTAAATCCCATCATGTCCTTGGGAAAAACAGCTTCGTGGCAGTTGCGTCATCATCTCAGTCAACTTTTGCGGGCTGAATCAGAGCATCCGCTTGCCGGCGAAATCCTCGTGCCGATGGCAGACGCTCAGTTGCTTCTGCCTGTGGTTATCGGCGACTACACTGATTTCTACGCTTCCATTTTCCATGCTACCAACGTCGGCAAGCTGTTTCGTCCCGATCAGCCGCTGCTGCCAAATTACAAGCATGTGCCGATCGCCTATCACGGTCGAGCCTCTTCGATTGTCATCAGCGGTACTGCTATTCAACGGCCCTCTGGTCAGCAGAAACAACCGCAAGATCCTGTTCCCACCTTTGCGCCTTCTCGAATGCTGGACTACGAATTAGAAGTGGGTTGCTTCATCGGCAGGGGAAACGAACTAGGGCAACCGATCGCCATCGAGCAGGCAGAAGATTATCTTTTTGGGATTTGCTTAGTAAATGATTGGTCAGCGCGGGATCTGCAAGCCTGGGAATATCAACCGCTCGGGCCTTTTCTGTCCAAAAGTTTTGCCACAACCATTTCTCCCTGGGTTGTTACCCTGGAAGCTCTTGCTCCCTTTCGCTGTCCTGCCTTTTCGCGGGCTTCAGAAGATCCGTTGCCGTTGCCCTACCTCAGCTCTTCTGAAAATCAGAATTTGGGTGGAATTGATTTAACCTTGGAGATATTGTTGTCTTCAGCTCAGATGCGCCAAAAGAAAATATCGTCCTTGCGTTTAAGCTGTAGCTCGTTCCAGCAGATGTATTGGACAGTGGCACAAATGCTGACCCATCATGGCAGTAATGGCTGCAATCTTCGTCCTGGAGATTTGTTGGCAAGCGGGACAGTATCAGGAGCATCAGCCGGTACACAGGGCTGTTTATTAGAATTAACTCAACGTGGCGCCCAACCCATTACGCTTCCCAGTGGAGAGATGCGATCGTTTCTAGCCGAGGGGGATGAGGTGATATTGCGGGGTTATTGTCAGCGGCAGGGCTATAGAAGAATTGGTTTGGGTGACTGTCGTGGGATTGTGAGTAGCGCTGCAAAAATTTTCTGATGCTACATGATGCAGCCGATTAGGATGGCTTCAGTAGCTGCGTCAATGACTTCGGGAGCCCAGTACTCTCGATCGCTGGCAGACGGCTGGCACTGGCGATCGGTTTCGTCATCCCTCGTGCCAGCGATTACTCATGCTTCATACCTAAAACTGACAGTGAGGTTCTCTTTGATATCACTGCTCGCAAGCAAGCAGAAGCCAGGCTATTTACGGAAAGATATTGAATCCTTTAGCAATTCTGAATAGCGCCAGGTACAGGTTTTTTAATGTGTGCCACACTCTGCATCTTTTACATAAAAACAGTGTTTTAACGTAAGCGCGTAGCGCTATAGAAGTCGGAATTACGAGCTCACCTGAATTGAAGCAGGCAGAAGACGATCTGGCTTCAAAATTAGAATAAACTTCCAAATCAAAAGAAAAGGCTGCTTGACATCTGACAGTCGTTACAATTTAGGTTAGATGCTAACTGTCTTGTTTGATATGAAATCCACTGTTTATTGGAGTACGCTATTTGCCTCGATCGCCCTTTGCAGCTTCAGCAATCGAGCGATGGCACAAACAGCTCCCACCACGCCCATTGCTCCTCAGCCTAACTTGTCCAACCCGCCCGCCGTGCAGCCCGCAGAGCGCACTGCCCCCGCTCCGGCACAAACCACGCCAGCTTCCCAATCTCCAACAAATCCGGTTGCTCAAGAAGCGCCTTTGCAGTGTCCAGCGGGCTATTTTGCTTCAGCCTTCTCAGATGTCACGCCCGATCACTGGGCATATGAAGCCGTGAATCGTTTAGCTAGCACTGAGTCGAGGTGTTTTCCGGTTTCACCTCCATCGTCATCCTGAGCGCTACGGTTGATCATAATACGCAAAAAGCCACGCTTTGCGTGGCTTTTTGCGTATTATTCAATTTGAGCACACGCTACGTCGGGTTCGCTTGATTAACACCTGCCTCTAGCCGCTGTCCCATATATCTAAGTGTTTCAACAACTTCTGACTGAGCATGTCGCTGGTGCAGGCTTGCCTCTTCATCGAGCCATGCTACCAATAAGTTAATTTGGTCAGCAGAGAGTGAAGCCAGCAGCCGAGCTTCGGCAGGTTTGTGAGATTGAGTTACGGCGCTCCCCCCATATTCGTCATCTGGGATATCTCCCGCATCATCAGGATCGATCTGAGCGACTTGCCCGCTCTCATAAGTGACTAGATGCTTTGCGACATAAGCTTCTGCCGCAATCCCGGACTGGTAGCTGGCGTACAAAACAGGGTGATCGATCTGGGCAATTTCTGGGTCAAGTCCTGAGTAATCCAGTTTTCCATCAGACGCATTGTAGATCGCCCCAATCCACTCGTTCCATGACATCTGTGCTGGCATCGCGTCGCTCCACCCTAACTTCTGGCGCGTTTAAGGTGCACCGTTAGCGATTGTGGCAACCTTGCGTTAGGTTGTGCATCTATCTAAATGGTGGCTATTAAGTTTCGGCATTGCTTAACAGGGGGATGATTTTTAAGTGAGAGGGGCGCGGAGCGCCCCTCTCACTTAAAAAT
>NZ_JACXWX010000054.1 GCF_014764505.1 Phormidium tenue FACHB-886 | reverse complement strand
CGGCACTCAAGCTCACTCATCGCAGGATTTGTCCGCGCTGGAATTACATTCTCCATCCTCGAACCCAAACCCTTGAAAAAGCATGAACTTACTTATTTACAAACCCTAAGTAAAGAGTTTTGGAAACGACAGCAAGTCTTTCAGCCAATCATTATGACATCTGCACCACTAATCCAACTCTTGATCGCTGAAGATCATGCCGTTGTGCGAGAAGGGTTGGTTGCCATCATCAAAGACGAAAAAGATATGGCGATCGTCGCTCAGGCAGAAAACGGGCAACAGGCAGTAGATCTCTACCGCCAATATCAACCCGATATCGTGCTGATGGATCTGCGGATGCCCATCTTGGAAGGCGTTGCTGCCATCACCCAAATTCGGGCTGAGTTTGCCCACGCTCGTATTATCGTTCTGACTACCTACGATGGAGACGAAGATATCTATCGTGGGCTGCAGGCAGGGGCAAGGGGCTACATGCTGAAAGACGCCACCTCCGAAGAAATGCTCGATGCCATTCGCAAAGTGCATCAGGGAGGCAAGTACATTCCACCTCAGGTGGCACTAAAGCTAGCAGAACGGCTCAACAGCACGCAGTTAACCAATCGCGAATTAGAAGTTCTTCAGCTATTGGTGATCGGCAAAAGCAATGCTGAGATTGGCGCTGTTTTGTCAATCTCAGAGCACACAGTTAAGTTTCACATCAACAACGTGTTTAATAAGCTGGGTGTGGGCGATCGCACTCAAGCTGCCATCCAAGCCCTGAAGCGAGGGCTAGCTCGCTTGGCGCTCTGAACAAAAGCTAGCATTCCTCCTGTCTTCAAAGACAGGCATCAACCCATTCTTTGGCTACAGCGAAAGACTAGACAAACAGCTGGCGTTCGAGCCGAATCGTTCCCATGTTTTCCGCCATTTTCCACAGCCCCATCGTCCGCAGTCGCTTCGGGCAGCAGAGAGTGCAGCCGCAGCGCAGAGCAAGTTTTGGCAGATGTAGGACCTTCTGTTTGAACATCAGCAGAACCTAGACGATGCCGATCTGGTGCAGTATGCAGCACAACTGGCTCTGAAGATGTCTCAGTTTTTACGCGAGCTGGCAGGACAGGTACATGTGGCACGTGTGCAAGATGACATCGAGAGTAGCTATGCGAATGGGGTGGCAACGTCTACGTTTTTTATCGGTGTGCGCAAGATACGCAAAATCTGGAAGCAATATTGCTGGCGCTCTTACAGGTCAGCAACAGCAGTTGCTATTTGAAAGCATAAACTCCCTGTGACCACTTGCGATTGAGTATTATTTAATGCAATCACTTTTCATCAAGCGATCGGATGATACTCATAGCTGAATGCCAGAGACTAAATGTCAGGAACGATAAAGATATTTAGCAATTCCAATATTGATTTTATGAACAAGTACAAGCAATATCTGTATTTATTTATTGTTTCTATAAATCCTTAAACTCTCCGTTGTCTTTATCCAAAGACGAACCGAACGATGGGTAAGGTTTAGCAAGGTACTTGCAAAGGCTGGCTCCTAAATAAGGAGTAATTTAGTCATGTATCGTTCCATCGGGCATCTTCGCCCCCTTTAAGTTAGCTGAACGCAAATCAGCTCCTTCTAACTTTGCCCAGCTTAGATCTGCTCCCCGCAAATCTGCCCATTGCAAATTGGCATGGCTCAGATCCGCCCACCGCAGATTTGCACGGCGTAAATTGGCTCTTACGAGATTTGTACCTCTCAAATTCACGCAGCTGAGAGTGGCTGAACTGAGGTCGACATTTTGAAAATCTTTTTCTCCTGCTGCAAGCAGCATTTGGAGTTCAGTTATATCCATATCATCAACCCTAACATAACTTTCCCCACTCTTACTGCTTATATGCTAATCTCTTGGAGAAGGCTTATTTTCGGCCGTGTAATTCGTTCTAAAAGCGTTTCTCCGGATCTAATTCTCTACACTTCCGATTTTGGAGAATCTCTATGTCGATCTATGTTGGTAATCTATCCTACGACGTAACACAGGATGGGTTAACTCAAACTTTTGGTGAATACGGCACAGTAAAGCGGGTTCAGTTACCGACAGACCGGGAGACAGGTCGGGTGCGTGGATTTGCTTTTGTCGAGATGGGAACTGATGCAGAAGAAACTGCCGCGATCGAAGCGCTAGACGGTGCAGAGTGGATGGGACGTGATCTCAAGGTTAATAAAGCGAAACCTCGTGAGGAAAGAGGTTCCTCCGGCGGTGGTTGGGGAAACAGAAGCGATTCTTCTCGACGTTACTAAGCACAGAGATTGAGAAGAGCACTTCTTGAACGCTGAAGGTTGAGACTGGTAAGAAGCTGCTTCGCTATAAGTGGTTTGCCTTGTCAGCTTTAGCCTACCCACACTTACATCTTGCCTACTGGGCGGGTTTCAGCAGCGCTTCGTGTCGCTGAAATCTGCATTGGATTGCGATGTCCAATGGGTCACGCTCCAGTGCGGGATGTGAGCCTATTCTATTAGTCTGGAGATTAAATGACCCAAGTTGTTCTTGGAGAGAATGAAGGAATTGAGTCGGCGTTACGTCGATTTAAGCGACAGGTTTCCAAAGCGGGAATTTTCCCAGATATGAAGAAACATCGCCATTTTGAAACGCCGCTCGAAAAACAGAAGCGCAAAGAGATCGCTAAGCATAAACAGCGCAGAAGGAAATTCCGATATTGAATGGGGATAGTTCTTTCAGTGAATTAAATCCATCATTTTAGGAGAATTTCAACCATGAATATCAAGGAATTTTGTAGCCGATACGAAGCAGGACAAAGGGATTTCAGAAACCTAAACCTGATGGCAGCAAATTTGAGAAACTTGAACTTAATGGGTGCCAATCTCAGCGGTGCCAATTTAACGAAGGCAAATCTCACTAGAACAAACTTGAGTCGTGCAAATCTCACTGGGGCAATTCTGACTGGGGCAAATTTAACTGAAACAAATTTGACTCAAGCCAATCTGAAAGGTGCTAACTTAACAGACACTAGCCTGGCTGATGCCAATCTAAGTCAAGCTTACCTGCGTGGAGCCCTGACAGCAGATGGCATACATTCCGGTACAGTTTCTTAATCTCAATGTTTCTCTGACTTAATGTCAAAATATAAAAAGCTTACCTAGAGGTGGGCTTTTTTTATGTTTATTGCGATCGTGAAATGGAACCTGTGCGGATAGCGCTATGCAACCAGACATTCCCTGATAATAGTGGTTACAACGCCAGTATAAACTTCCCAATTGAATATATCAAATTAGGATATGAAAGCAGTATGAGCAGATATATTATCTGGTTATGCTTTGGTTAGGCATGTTTAGAACTAAAACGCTATCTTGCGTTAACTGAGAAATCAGCTTTATAGAAACAGTAATCAAGACTAATATTCTAAGTTTTTTTATCGCGATAAGTATTGGTCAAAGCACTTCAAATTTGCATTCCTCCCGAAGAATGATGCGATCATAAAAATGAATAGCTCAATCTTGAGACGAAGTTATTCAATGCGGATGGTTTTGTGAACAATTAAGAGTGCAGGGTTTCACTTTTAGCTGGGGTCGCAGCCCCCATACCCGCCCTACTTGACGACAGCTATATTGAGCCCCTCGAAACTTCTGAAACTACGCCGATCGCTGTTAAAGGCTTTGCATTCTTTGAGAATTTCAGGGATAGGATCTAGCAATAGCAGGAGATTTGGCTTTTTAGCAAGCTTTCACTGAGCTGAAAGTGCATGAATCGGTTAAGCTGAAGAAGTAGACAGTAGGACTTTCATGACCTTCAATATCGTTGACACTGACCACAAAAACGGTCAGCCGCTCGTATTCAATTGGACGAGCGTAACCTTTTTTGCGGCAGTTCACGCTCTTTCCCTACTAGCGCCGTGGTTCTTTTCCTGGTCTGCCCTGGGAGCTGCCGTCCTTCTACACTGGTTATTTGGCAGCATTGGCATTTGCTTGGGATATCATCGACTATTGACGCATCGCAGCTTACACGTTCCAAAAGGATTGGAATATGCGATCGCCCTCGTTGGCTCCCTTGCCTTACAGGGCGGCCCGATCTTTTGGGTTGCAGGGCATCGGCGGCATCACACCTATACCGAAGACATTGACAAAGATCCCTACTCTGCAAAACGGGGTTTTTGGTGGAGCCACATGGGCTGGCTGCTTTACAAACGTCCAGAGTTTTTTGAGTACGAATCGAATCGGAAATTTGCACCGGATTTAGCAAAAGATGGGTTTTACCGTTGGCTCGATCGCTACTATCTACTGTTGCAAATTCCTCTCGGAATCGTGTTGTACCTTCTTGGCGGGTGGTCGTTCGTTATCTACGGGCTCTTTCTGAGAGCAGTCTTGCTTTGGCATAGCACTTGGTTGATTAACTCTGCAAGTCACATCACCGGCTACCGGAGCCATGACTCAGACGATAATTCTCGAAACTTATGGTGGGCAGCGCTTCTCACATATGGAGAAGGCTGGCACAACAACCATCATGCCTATCCCAACGTGGCAAAAGCGGGTTGGAAATGGTGGGAAATTGATATGACCTGGTGGGCGATTGTGAGTTTGAAGCACCTGGGTCTAGCGCAAAGAATTGTTTTGCCGCCAACTGCCCGATAACTCCTGCTTCAACTAGTGTTGCAATAATGCCTCACTCGACTTGAAGTGCTAGCCCAGTAAGGACATTATTATGCTTTCGACAGATGGCTCTCTCTTTAACTTGTCCATACTCAACAATGTGCAGATTCTTATCGTTGATAACGATCGCGATAGCGCAGCTTTGTATGCTGCTTTACTTGAACGTTGTGGTGTAGTGGTAACGGTGGCTGGATCAATCAAGGAAGCTTTAAATTTTCTAAATTGGTTTGTGCCTGATATTCTGATTTGTGAAGCCAGGTTTCTTGGTGAAAGTGTTTATCCATTGATTCAAGAAATGAGAGCTGTGGCACAAATGAGGAATAAGGCAATTCCAATTTTTGTGACTTCAACATTTTCTGTTGTGGGCCTTGCTAAGCATTTGGCGATCAAGGTTGAGGCATATCAAATAAAGCCGATTGACCTTGATCAATTTCGTAATGAGGTTTGGAAGTTGATGCTTCTGCCAGAAATGTCACAGCCACTTAGCCTGCAAGCGGTAGGTAGTAAAGCTGCCACAGAGTGCAAAGTAGAGGGCGAAGTAGTAGAGCACATAGCTGAAAAAAGTCTAGTGTAGTGTGAGTTTCAGGCTACACTAGCTAGAATGGTTAAAGTGAACGATTGCCTTTCCCACCTGTTGAACTGATGCTAACCGCGCCGCATCAGGCTATGCCCACAACGAGATTTCTAACTTGTGCATGAGGTGTTTTCTACCACTATTGAAGTAAGCTGCTAAGGCAGAACTAGCTGCTAAGACAAAGTGTGGGGGCGCCATGACAACGCAAAATCGCCTGCTTAATGCCATGCCTCGGGCGCTAGCCGAAAAGCTTGCTCCTAACCTCAAACGAGTAGTGCTGCGGCGGGGCGATCGTCTGCATGAACCCGGTGAAGTGATCCGAGATTTCTACTTTCCTCTAGATTGTGTTCTTTCTATCACAATCGCCATGCAGGATGGCACAACGGCAGAAACAGGATTGGTTGGCAGGCGTGAGGTGATTGGCATTAATGCGTTTATGGGCGGTCGGGAAACCACGCAAACTACCTACATTGTGCAGGTTGCCGGTAGCGCTATGAAGATCGACGCTCAGATTTTGCGAGATGAATTCGATCGCAATAAAGACCTGCGGAACGTCATGTTGCGCTATACACAAGCCTTTATCGCTCAGCTGTCTCAGACGACTGCCTGCAACGGACTCCATAAGCTAGATCAGCGATTGGCTCGTTGGTTATTGGAGGTTCATGACCGGGTTGAAGGAGACGAGCTAGACCTGACGCAGGAGCTTATGTCAGAAATGTTGGGTGTGCGCCGTGCTGGGGTGACTCAAACTGCCCAACAGCTTCAGGACAAGGAGCTGATTCGTTACCAGCGGGGGCATATCCAGATCCTCGACCGCATTGGGTTAGAAGCGTCTGCCTGTGAGTGTTTTCATGTTCTCAGGGATGAATACGATCGTCTGCTGGGAGCTTCTCACGTAGTCCTACCGTAGTGTTCCGTTCTAAGGCAAAGCGAGCGAGATGAGCCAGGAAACACCGAGATTGACAACCATTTTGCTTGTCGAGCCGGATGACACTGTGCGTCCCATTCTTAAGGACAACCTCCGTCGTTGGGGATATGCTGTAATTGTCACCCTGGATGCGGCAGATGCACTCCAACGAACTAGAGATGGAGGTGCCCTCTTTGACTTGATTCTACTGAATCAATTTGGGCAGTCGATCGAGGAATTTATTGACATCGGACGGCACATCCGTCAACAAGCAGCTGTTGCTAGCTGGGTTCCGATTGTCATTTTGGCTGAGAAATATGGAGTCGAGTTAGAAGGGCAGGATATCCAACTGGGTGAAAGCGAGTACGTCACCTATCTAGAAGATGGGGAGCAGCTAAAAAATCTCCTGTACAAACTTTGCCCGATCCAGTGGGTTTGATGCGTTTTTCCCCCTCGTTGGATTGAACTTTCTTATAAAGCACGAAAGCGTACTGAAGTTTTATTCCTATTAGGACTAGCGTGGATTAAGTCCATCGTTAAAACTCATTAATTTATATTTTTCCTCTTAAAAGGAGCATTTTCGCTCGTTTTGTGTCCTTTAGTACCTTTTTGTGTGATTGACTGTTTCTGGATATGTGTGATTTGACTTCGCTGCGAAACGGGCTACGAGTACTTGTCGTAGACAGTCAGCTTGATTCTTGTGAACTACTGGCGGTCATCTTTGCCCAACATGGGGTTGAGACGATCACAGCCAGTTGTGTCAGCGAAGCGATCGAAAAGATCCAACAATCTCCACCCGACCTCTTAATTAGCGAGATCATCCTGCCCTATGAGAATGGCTACTCGCTCATCCAACAGGTTAAAACCTTTGAAATGGTTTACAGCGTCCAGATTCCAGCGATCGCATTAACGGTATGTAGTGAAGATCGGGATCGAATTCAAGCCCTCGCGGCTGGGTTTTGTAGGCACTTGCCGAAACCGTTGAACATTGAAAAGCTAATTGCAACCGTAGCTTGCCTTACCGGACAGACTCAAACGATATCGGCAAACGCTTGTCAATAGAAAATTTTGACCGTTCATGTTGAGATGTATTCTACAAAGAGCCTTTCGCGCCACCCTCTTGAGGCTTTTATGATCGTTGGAAATCAAATACTCTCCGCTCTTTCTGCTCAGGCGTTCGATCTGCTTGCACCTCATCTTAATCAAGTTAGCTTAGAAAGAGGTGACATCATCCGTAGACCTGGTGATCCCATATCCCATCTCTATTTTCCGATCGACTGCCTCTTCTCAGTCACGGTCACGATGGAAGATGGTGCAGTAGCAGAGGTAGGTATGGTCGGTCCTTGGGATGTACTGGGACTTGGCGCCTTTCTGGGTAGCCGCGAAGCCGCACAGACAGATTACGCTGTCCAGATTGCAGGTAGTGCCATGAAGATTGATGCTCAAGTCGTGCGGCAAGAATTCGAGCGGAATAGCGAACTGCGCGATGTGCTGCTGCGCTATACCCAAGCGTTTCTGGCACAGGTTTCTCAAACGGCTGCTTGTAATGCCCTTCACTCTCTAGAGCAACGGCTGCCCCGTTGGCTGCTTGAAGCACAATGGCAACTCAACACCAACGAGCTGCCTTTGACGCAAGAGTTCCTCGCCACAATGCTGGGCGTTCGTCGGGCAGGGGTGACGCAGACGGCTCTAAAGCTGCAAGAAAGAAAATTGATTCAATACCGTCGTGGGAATGTACAAATTCTCAACCAAACTGGATTAGAAGCCACCGGCTGTGAATGTTTCAAAACGATTAAAGCTCAGTACGAGCGATTACTACAAGAGTGATAACAATTCGTCCAGTTCGTTCGCATTCTGTCATTAGTGACCAAAGAGATGAATCAGCTAATCACAACTTCTCCTTGCATCTTTGCCCTTGAGCCAGATGACGATACTCGGCCCGTGCTGAAGTATAACCTGCAAACCTGGGGCTATCGTGTGGTGATCGCCCTTGATGAAGAGGATGCCATTCAACGTACCGAGGGCGGGCGCAACCGCTTTGACCTGATTTTGATTAACCAAAGCAATCAATCCATTGAGAAAATGATTGCAATCGGGCAGCAGATTCGCCAAAATGCAGTACTAGACGGCCGCACTCCGATTATTATCATCGCTGAACGCTACGGGCCAGACCTCGAAGGGCAAGATATTCAGGTAGGCGACAACGCATATGTGACTTATCTGGAAGACGGAGAGCAGTTGAAGAATATTCTTCAGCGGTTGTGCCCGGTTCATTGACGCGGGTTCTGCCTGATTACATCAGCAATGGTTCTGATTAATGTCTCTGGCTCAACAGGTTTGGCAAGGTGCCGTTGAAACCCTGCTGCGATCGCCTGCTGATAATTGATGTCTCCTGCATAAGCCGTTAGCGCGATCGCCGGAATTTGCCCGCCCTGTTTGGGTGGAAGCGATTTGCGTTGCGCAGCCTCGAAGCGTCGCACCTGCTGCATCAGCATATAGCCATCCTGATCCGGCATGCCAATATCACTTAGCAGCAGATCAGGCTGCAATTGAGTCAATAGTTGCAATGCCTCGTTTGCGGAAGTAGCGGTCACCACATTGGCTCCAACTTGCTCCAGCACAAAAGTAATAAACTCTAACGAGTCCGGCTCATTATCTACCGCTAAAACTTGAATACCCTCTAAATTAGAAGCGTCTTCTAAAGGGCTGCTATCTTGCTCCTTGAGGGCTGAGTCAGAGATCAGCGGTAATCTTACCGTAAACGTTGCTCCCTGTCCTTCACCGGGGCTTTCTGCCTCCACATGTCCCCCATGCGCTTCAACGAGCTGACGCACAATTGCTAATCCCAAACCCAGCCCTCCAAATCGGCGGGTGGTTGCGCCATCGGCTTGCCGAAAGTAATCAAACACGTAGGGCAAAAAGTTGGGATGAATGCCGGTACCTGTGTCACTTATCCTAATTTGAGCGTACTTTGTCGTGAGCGCTTTGCCATTAGTCCCTTGCCCTTCGGTGTTCACCAATGACATAGCTTGCTTATGCAAAGCAGTATGACCCGTAACCCATGACAAATCTATTTCAACTCGCCCTCCTTCGGGTGTGAACTTAACCGCATTGGAAAGAAGATTCCAAACTACTTGCTGTAAGCGGGTCGCATCTCCCAAAACCGATGGGATTTCAGGATCAACCTTCGTTTCTATTTCAATTGATTTGGCTTGGGCTGCCAACTGCACGGTTTCAATTGCCGCTTGGATCGTTGCCTCCAGGCTAACCCTACCTGAATTTAGGCTTAGCTTTCCCCGTAAAATGCAAGAGACATCCAGCAGATCTTCAACCAGTTGGGCTTGCAATTTGGCATTGCGCTCAATCGTTGTCCAGGCTTTCGCAGTTTGGGCTTCAGTTAAATTGCCTTTACGAGCCAGTTGAATCCAGCCCAGAATGGGGTTGAGTGGCGATCGCAACTCATGCGAAAGGACTGCCATAAACTCATCCTTCATCCGGTTGGCTTCCTGCGCCTGCTGATAGAGCTGAGCGTTATCGAGTGCCAACGCTGCCCGTCGCCCTAATTCTTCTGCTAGCATCAAATCAGTTTGGGTGTAGTGGCGGTTTGAGTCTGTGGTTAAGCAAACCGTTAATGCTCCAAGCGTCCGACCATGGGCAATCAGGGGAACGGTGATGAGCGATCGCACCTGAGACGCCTGAATAAATTGCAAATAATCAGCATCAAGCGATGATGCTTGCATCCACTCCTCGGTCACGTGAGAAACAAGGTTAGCATTACCCGTCATCAGAACGCTTGCAACGGGGTGGTTCTCACGGACTTGAGGAGGTGTATATCGCTGTAACCGCTCAAACCAATTCCGCTTTGTCGGATCACCGTGATGCCATGCCACTCGTTCGATCCGGTGAGGGGTGTTGAGGATATCGAAGAAGCAGAAGTCAGCCAAAAACGGTACTGCCATCCGCGCAATGTTAAACAGGGTAGTTTTGTAATCGAGTGTCCCGGCTAATACAGCACTCGCTTCTGACAAAAACTGCTCCCGTTCTGTTGCCTGATGTGCTTCAGTCATATCCCGCAGAATTTTGACCAATCCCTGAAGATTGCCTGCTTCATCACGCAGTTGCATCATCAAGCCGCTGGCAAAAAAACGGCTTCCGTCTTTGCGGAGGTGCCAACGCTCATCCTTTGCTCGTCCCTGAGTCAGTGCAGTCTGAAGTTCTTGCTCAGCTCGTCGAGCCTCTCGGTCTTCAGGTGTAAAGATGATGTGACTGAGTTGACCAACAATCTCTGCCTCTGTATACCCTAACAGCCGTTCGGCTCCGGGGTTCCAACTGGTGATGTGACCATCGAGGTCGAGCGTAAAGATGGCATAATCTTTCACGCTCTCGACAATTAGACGAAAGCGAGACTCACTCTCATGTAAGGCAGCTTCTGCTTGCTTGCGTCTAGTTCTATCTTGCTTGCGCCCAGTAATATCTCGAAAATAAATACTGAAACCCACCTTGCAGGGATAAGCGTGAATCTCTAGCCACGTCCTTGAGGATTCATCCAACAC
The DNA here is from genome assembly GCF_014764505.1 of Phormidium tenue FACHB-886. Classification (GTDB taxonomy): domain Bacteria; phylum Cyanobacteriota; class Cyanobacteriia; order Elainellales; family Elainellaceae; genus FACHB-886. The sequence goes on along the minus strand of NZ_JACXWX010000054.1, from coordinate 23,067 downwards.
CTCGAAATGGGTCGCCTCTAGTTGTGCCGTTATTCGATGATAGGCTTGTTCCATCACCGTAGCGATCGTCCGGGGCTGCATCTCCTGATAAGTCTTCCCCATCAGGTCTTCGGGTTGCAGCTTGGTTAACCGAGCCGCCTCCTGATTGACATAGGTGATTCGCCAGTCGTGGTCAACACACACAAAGGCATCAGTAATACTTTCCAGAATCTCGATCGCTCGTTGCGCTGATTCATCCAACGCTTTACGGTTTGCCTCAGCTTCTTGACGGGCAGTTTGCTCACGCTGCAAGGCTGTTTCAGCCGTTTGACGCAGATGAAGACTCTGTAGGGCAGCAGCAGTAAAGTCGGCAAGGCTGGTTAAGATCCGCACATCTTCGGCATCAAACCGCCGTGCCTCATCATGCGACACCACCCAGACTGCGCCCAATAGTTGAGTTCCCCCCATTAACGGAATCACCAAACCCTCAACGATCGGCGGTTTCGCTTGCTGAAGGTAGGTAAAATATCGATCAGGATAAAGATACAGTTGAGGCGCTTGACGATCTAAACAGACGCCGCAGGGACTAAAGCTCTTTGACGTCGTCCTTCCTTCATAGTTTGCTAATGTTCCAGCCAAAGCAGCCCAACGGAAGAGTTCCTCTCCATTAGGACTTACTTCCAGTAAGCTGACTCCGGCGGCTCCTGCCTGACAGAGATCTTTCGCTACCGTCACCAGCGTTTTGAGCATCGTCTGAGATTGCTCCGCCAATTGCCGCGCTAGCAAATGAAGCGCTTGAGTTTCAGACTGCAAGTCGGGGGTTCGAGGCGATCGCTCAGCTAGGGCTTGCGTAATCAAAATGTCGTCTAAACTTACATAGGGCAGCGCAGGGGGCAGTGCTTCAGACATCTAATTTTCCCTCTGAATAGTACTGCCTTAGCAAGTTCTTCCCAGAGTCATCCAGCGATTTCAATAACTCTTCAGTCAGTTTCAGTGCCATGGATAAGGATAAGCCATACCCCCTCTCCCAACAATTCACCGTTTTGAAGAAAACGCCTAATTTTGCCGCAAATTTCTCCTGAGACAGGTTGAGATGCTGCCGCAGATGACGGACTAGGTCTGAGATGGGCAGAACTGTTATCAGAGACATTGCTACTTCGATCGCTCGCATCACCATAGGCCACAAGGGATAACCCCGCCTACAGTCTTAAGGAGGAGTTTGAAAGCAGCTAAGACTGCCTTCTCAAACCTCACGAACAATATTTCATTAGTAAAGACGCAGCCGCTCAACTGCCTTCTTAAGAGCAATAGGCTATTGGCAATAAATTGGCGGTAGGCTATTGCCAACTCTAGCTACAGTTACGGTTGATTTATAGGTCGATTAGAGTAATTGAATGAAAATTTTACAATGTAGTCAGTAATCCTACTGACTCGAAGAGCCTAAAATTCAGATTTACTTCATGCAAATTGCAATTGCATGTAAAATTTGTGAAGAGTATGTAAGAAAACATCTAAGCCAATTGCGCCTCACTGCAACTCACGCGAGAAGTAGTAGAGTTTCGTACTTGAGACATAGATTGCAGAGAAAAAGGTGCAATTCTCTGCAGGTTCGTTTGCCTTCTTTCAAGCTTTAGCTCAACTCTATTTCTACCCAATTCAATCAGGAGTTTCTAGAGTAAGGCTCCTGGAGTGATTTGTTTTAGATGTAGCGCTTGAACATCGAAAGCTAAAGTTTTTCTGCGAATCAGGTTTGTATCCACCAAAATTGCATGCCTTTACAGGATGGCAACATCCTGTGGTTTGTGCTGCTTCTGACTGAGTTTCAGGTGGCGCAAGTGGGGTTTGACGGCTTATCAGTCCCCAACTTTGTGCTGCGTTTACTGCATTTAAGTATTTCATCAGCTTCTAATGGAGTCAAAACAAGAATGAAAGCCCTTATCGTTGGTACGACTTGCCAGCATATTGATAAGATTTCCGCAGTACAGCTTTACCCATTTTTTGCCAATCGACAACGATTACGACAAGAACTGGGTTTAGAGTTTAAAGTTGCTTCAGCTGAGAAATTCTCAGAAATTTATCAAGCTTGCAAGCAGCATTCCGATGTAGATGTAATGTTCATTCGCCCAACATGGCGCGAAGATGCTCAGGAAGCAGAACGCATCATGCGGGCGATTCGACGAGAAAATCCGCAAACGACGATCGTTTTCATAGATCCGTTTGATCAAACCTCAAGCCGTTATTTTGGCGTGCTGCCTTACGTTAGTTGGTTCCTTAAGTATCAACGCCTCAAGGAGGTGAGTGACTATCATAAGCCGTTTGTTGGCGGCACTCAGTATACGGACTATTTAGCACACCGTTGGAACTGGGATTTAGACGGGTGGCACGTTGGCTCTGCAGTGCCCAAAGGTTATGAGCATCGGATCGTTGCGGGTTGGAATATCGCAATCAACCGTCGCTTCAAATCCAACCTGTTCATGCCCGAAATGCTGCACTCTCGCAAGAAAGATATTGCAGTGTTTTGCCGCATGTCCTACGGGTCACAAAACAAGTTGGAGTGGTATGGCAGGCAGCGCATGGAAGCCGTCCAAGCTTTGCAACCTCTAGCGACAGATTACCCATTAGCGGTGAGCGGTGAATTTGACGAAACTAAAACAATTTCGACTCGGCAATACCGTAGTGAAATTAAGCGCAGCCGCATTATTGTTGCGCCATTTGGCTGGGGAGAAAGCACTTGGCGAGATTATGAAGCGGTTTGCTTTGGCGGACTGCTCATCAAACCCAATGTTGACCACATTCAAACGAACCCCAATATCTATGTTCCAGGTGAAACCTATGTCCCTGTCAAGTGGGATTATTCAGACCTTGAAGAAAAGTGCCGCTATTATTTAGAGCACCCCGAAGCAGCCCAGCAGATCGTCCAAAATGCACGACAGGTGTATAAGGCTTACTTCAAGCAGGGAGAATTTCTTCGCACGATCAAACGCATTCTTTTAGGGCAGATAACGCTAACTTACCCACCAGCGCCCGCCCAGCTATCGGGTTTAGCAGGCGAACTAGTTCCTGTTCTGGAGGCTCCACTTAGCCCACCCTAAGGAATGGTGCTCATGAGTTGAGATAGCTTACATAAGGCAAGGAGCTGTCTCTCCTTGCCTTATAACGTGGTTGTGTCGCAAAAATGATAGGGTGACATAGTTATTTTCTCTGCGATTTTTAGTTGCTTCTGCGCTTTCAAATTTAGACATCTTATGTGTTTTTTTAAATCGCGATAATGGGTATATCTATGTGCCTGAGAGATTTTAGGAGTTGTTAAGTCAAAGAGCCTTGCAGCAGAATTTTCCAACGCGATCGCTGGCTTTCACCAATAACGGTTTGAGTAATGTGAAATTTTTCAGCAACTGCTGCGATCGCTTGTGCTTTATGCGGGTCTGAAACTCGTATAAACTGATTATTAAACTCTTTAAGTAATCGTTCACACGCTTCAATATAAAGGCTCTCTTCCTGGGTTAGAAGGCGATCGGAATCGTCTACAAATAAACCGTGTGAAGGAGCATGCGTGTATCCTGCAATGCGAGCGCCCCGTCAAATTAACTGAAGTGAACTGGCGTAAGTTGATATAGGCATTGCTTAACAGGGGGATAATTTTTGAGTGAGAGGGGCGCTCCGCGCCCCTCTCACTCAAAAATTATTCCAGAAGTTAGCCACACCAAATATCAGACCTATCTGCTTTTGTAGGAAGAGATCGTACCGCTTCTAGGAGGTGAAGCAGTTCTGCTAGGTAGTGCATTAATTATGGCGCTGGGTATATGCGTCAGGACAAATTCTGTGTCAAAGCTCCGCATAACAAGGCTTTTACAAAAAAAGGATTTCAATCTAAGCGCGGAGCGCTATATCAGTGGCTCTTCTCGTTGTAGCAGTGCTCGGAATCGCCCAAAGTTGAGCAGATGTCCTAGAATAGAACGACTGTACCTACCGCCCCTTGCCACCATGCTCCAAGAAGTGTTTCTCGAAAATGATTGGGAAGATGCTGCTCATGCTCGCCAGTGTCGAGATGCTCGCATCGAAGAGCTGCAAACGCAAGGATTTGTGTGTAGCGCTGAAAACCTGTGGACAGTGCAGGGCTATCGGGTCTACCTGCTGGTTGCCACCCGTGATGCTCCTGATATTGCGCAAGCGTCACCCCGTCGTGAACGTTCCCAGCAACAGGGTGATCCTGCTGGGCGACCGGTGCGGCGTTCAACTCCCAGCGTTGAGGTGCGCTGACTTGTTCGCAAAAGGTGCATCTTTTGCCTTGCCAGCTCCGATTCATGAGGCTACATCCTGATCGTCAGTGAGATCACTCCTCTGGCTCCTGCGGTCAGGTTTATTCACCTTATAGCTGTTCGTCCAGCTATAGACTGTGGTGTACAAGAAGCCGGTGCACCTGCGAGAGCACTGACACATCTGCTCTAACCTCTATGTGGCGATCGCGGCAGCATTGAACCAGATTAGTGCCGAATGATGCTTTTGGCTGTACTCATGTGGGCTATTCAGCTGAAATCAGCTGTAAGCTTTTTGTTCAGCTGGAATTTTAATTACAAATTCTGTTCCTTGCCCAAGTTTGGACAGGCAACACAGCCGCCCGTTGTGTTTATCTACAACAATTTGATGGCTGATCGCCAAGCCTAAACCCGTTCCCTTGCCTACGGGTTTAGTGGTAAAGAACGGATCAAACAGTTGCTGTTGAATATCAGCAGAAATGCCTGGGCCATTATCGCTGATGTGGATAGTGATCCAGTCAGAATCTGTCGTTTTTGTACAAATCCGGATAGTGGCAGGATGCTTGCATTGTTCTTTTTGAGCAAGCTCACTACTGTATTCCTCTAAAGCATCAATCGCATTGCTCAGAATGTTCATAAATACCTGATTGATTTGCCCAGGATAACATTCTACAAGCGGTAGATCTCCGTATTCTTTAATTATCTCGATTCCTGGATATTTTACTTCCTCCTTCAAACGATGCTGCAGAATTAATAGGGTGCTATCAATTCCCTCATGGATATCTACTAGTTTCATTTCTGCCTCATCCAAACGGGAGAAGTTCCGCAACGACAGAATGATTTGACGAATTCGATCTGCTCCTACCTTCATTGAGGACAAGAGCCTAGGAAAATCTTTAACCAAGAATTCTAGGTCGATCGCCTCTATTTCAGCCTGAATTTCTGGTACTGGATCAGGATAGTGCTGTTGGTAAAGTTGCACCAATCTCAGCAGATCTTGAGTATAGTCGCAGGTGGGGTTAAGGTTACCGTAGATGAAATTAACAGGATTATTGATTTCATGAGCAAGACCTGCAACTAACTGTCCCAAACTTGACATTTTTTCGGTTTGTACAAGCTGTGCCTGAGTAGTTTGCAGGTCGTGCAATGCCTGCTGAAGCTGTTCTGCCTGAGTTTGCGCATTCAGCGCAGTGGTCTGTGCCTGAGCATATAATTCTGCTTGGTCAACAGCGATCGCGAGCTGATCGGCAACATCCTGAAGCAGCTCAACTTCGTAATCGCTCCAGAACCGAGCGTTGCTCCTGTGATCGCAGGTGATCACGCCGATGCGACCTGAATGAGTATGAATTGAGACTGCCAGAAGTGCTGTCAAATGACTGTCTCTAAGCAACTCACGACTAGCAGCATCTAGTCTTGGATCTGTGAGAACATCATCGATCTGCAGCAAGTTAAGGGTAAGGATCGTTTTGCCGTTCAGCTTAATGTGTTGTATTAGGTCATGATCGCCTGCATTCGTCAAATCTGGAGTGTTAGAGTCATGACTTTGAAACGCAATGGCATCCTGCTCTCGCTGATACCAGAGAAACTTGCATCGGTCAACCTGAAGCACCTGTTGAATTTCCCGAACAGCCGTTCCTAGAATTGTGTTCAAATCAAGCGATCGACGAATTTGGCTCGATAGATTTCGCTTTAGAAGCTCAACCCGTTGAGCCAATACCTGAAGCCGATTATTTGCCTCCATCAGCTCTCGCGATTTTTGCTCTAGCTCGCAGCTATACTGAATCGCTTGGGCTGCCTCAGCTAGCATATCCATCACTAGCTCAGACGTATTGAACTCAACATCATCCACACCCAACCAAGGCTGGGGCTTGAATAACTTATCCTCTGTGCTAACAATCTCAAACTGGCCGTTCGGCAAGATTTTACCAATGCGGCAGGTCTTCCAAAGATGTCGATTCTGTTCAACTTGAATGATTCCGCTAGGAGTATCTAACGTTTGCCCATAGGCGGCAACCCGCACTCGATCGACCTCAAACGACTGAGCATGTTCAACAGCCTGCTTCCACAAATATACTTGAGTGTATGCAGCTTCCACAGAGTCACAGGTAACTCGATCGGCTCCATACATCGTTTGAAAGTTCTTTACAAAGGTGCGATTAGCAGGATTGTCTAAGCTTTGGAAATAGTTGTGAGCGGCGTAGTGTCCCGCAGCTACATCCCCGCCAATTTGACGGATCTCTTCTTCAGTCACACTGACTGCCAAGATCGGAATATCTTCAGCCCGAATTCCCGCTTCTTTATACTGGGAATAAAATCCCAAATTACTGTCGGTGTTAACGGTGCTAAACACGACATCAGGCTGGGTTTGCTTAATTCTGGCGATCGTTGCTTTAAATGACTGATCTCCAACTGCAATGTAGTCTTCTCCCAGAACAATGCCACCTTGACGCTTCAGTTTAGCTTTAATAATTTTATGGGCAGTCCGTGAGAAAACTATATCAGAGCCGACCAGGTAAAACCTGTTGCCCCGATGCTTTAACAACCACTCCACAGCAGGCTCAATTTGCTGGTTAGGACAAACTCCGGTGTAGAAAATGTTTTTAGAACATTCCAGTCCTTCGTACTGAACGGGATACCAAAGCAGCGCATTGAACTGCTCTAAGATTGGTAAGACAGATTTACGAACCGTGGAAAACCAACAGCCAAAGATTGTGGCAACTTGGTCTTCTAAAATCAGTTTTCTGGTTTTTGCCTTAAAAATGGTCAGATCGGATGCGCCATCCTCTACAATCGGTTCGATCGCTCTACCTAAAACACCGCCTGCTTGGTTAATCTCCGCGATCGCTAACAGTTCAGCATCTTTTAAGGCAACTTCACCAATTGCCCAGGCACCTGCCAAAGAATGCAAAATTCCCACTTTAATAGGGCGCTCTGGGGATTGAGATCCGATCGTTGTATACATTGTTGAATTGACAGAGGTCTCTAGCGAATAGACTGATACATCTCCCAACTATGCACCCGCCTTTAGTGGACTGGTATAAGCCCCAGTCCATAGAAAAGGACACCTAGGTAATTTTCCCGCTTCAGCTTCTCAACTAACAGCTTCAGTCCCTCAACTAACATCGAGACCTCAAAACTGAACAAAATTGATAGAGCTAGCGCCATTACGCTTGGGCTATTTTTGAGGGCACGCTCCGCTCGATCGCACAGAGATATTTGTCCTAGCTGCTGTGATGATTGACATGAATCATAAAAATATCTGGGGCTGCTGCCAGGAAAAAGCCCCTCATTCGCGATAGCAGGCGATTTATGGGCTCCTATATTTTTTAAACTAATTTTTTCTAATAAATCTTAATAAGTAGGTACTGTACCAACTTTGCCCCCCACAACATCTACCTTCCTACAGCTCTAAACAGTTTTTACAACGCCTAACCCGCTTAGTCCCACTAATTCTGCCGGCATTGCCACTGTGGTGAAATGGTTCATAGAGGGCTTCTAGGTCGTCTAGAGACGGCAGCGTAATGAAGACTATCGTCATGCAATTTAGTTGAAACAGCGATTAATCCGGTAATAGGAGAGGTTACACCTTACTTTGAATCGGAAATTTCTATAGCTTGGAGTAAAAATAGAACAAACCGGTTTCTGCTGATTGCTTCCACACTTTTTCAACCTTTGCCCAATAAAGTGTAATCGTTGCAGATTAAGTTCCTCATAATCACACTGCTGTCGGCTGAAGCTTGCAGCTAATTAAGTGCAATAACTAGCCCAATGCCTCGCAAAGTGTAGGAAAACGTTGGGCTGTTTTCTAAAAAGTATTACACGAGGCTTTTCACTCAAATGAAGAGAGATTTTTTGTTGTGTGCCGTCCCTGCCGCAAGCCACACCACAAAGAAGCCTATTTCACGCCATTAGAAATTGCTCAAACTTTTGGGCTAAGATTTGAAGAACAGTCGCTGATAACTCCTTCATTGGTTGGAAGAAAACCTTATTTTTGGTTGCTAAATTAAGGCCGTACTCAAGCCTTCAGTCAAGATTTAAAGTAAATTGAAGAAGTAGTATCAGGAGAATATAAAATGGTTTGTAGACAGGGCAAGAAAAATATCAAAAGAACAGGAAGATTGATCGGCGGTTTGCTGATAGGGTTCCCTTTGATTTCCACTGCAGCGATCGCCGCTCCTGGCGCTCTCAATCCCTGTCCTCGCATCTACTATGAAGAGCCATTTAACAGTACCCGTGCAGTTCCCCAAGGTTGCCCACCGAATGCAGCCACTCAACTCTTAATTGATCAGGGATCTGAGACGCCCCAGCCTACCCCTACCAATGAGGCTATTCCTTCTACGAGCGCTCCTGCCCAACCGCCGCTGCCGGAAACCCTGGAAGAGCCAATCGCTACCATTACAACCAATGGTACTGTTGCAGTGAGATTGCGAAACAATACCAACACTAGCATTGCTTATGAGGCGATCGGTCACACGGATCAGCGATTGCTTGCAGGCAAAGAAGAAGTTGTGTTGCAGCTACCGACACCCGTGACGATCAGAATGGTTCGGGAAGACGGCGGATTTCTAGAAGTCACTCCGGTGGAGACCGCTGAAACAGGCGTGCTCTCTATTTCATTAAGTGAGTCGACAAACTTTGGCAACAATCAGGGTGCTCTCAGAATCCAGGAGGATGGTCGAGTCTTTCTCAACTAGGCTAACGCCAAGAATAACGCTAGGAACCCTTTGTTCAGCGGTTTACAGCAAGAGGAAGCAAGACGATGTACCAAATTCTTGATGAAAGCTCAGGTCGTGTAATTGGGATCAAGCTCAGCGGCACCCTCACCGAAGCTGAATATCAAACCTTAATACAGCTGATAGAAGCCTTTATCATAGAGCACGGCAGGGCTCGAATGGTTTGGCATTTGGAGGAGTTTGAGGGCGAAACACTAGATCCCCTTTGGCGAGGGCTCAAGCTCAACGCTGATCGAAGAAGCAGTGTTGAACGCCTAGCTATCATTGGTGAGCGATCGCCTGAGCAGTGGATGGGTGAGCTAGTTCATCTGGTTGCCCAAGGCAAAGTTAAACACTTCCCACAATCGGCGCTTGACGCTTGGGTGTGGGTTAGGCAGGGATAAAACGGCAGTATTGACGAATCAGGCGGGTTAATTTTGCCAGGCTTGATGTGGCTGGGAATGCAAAATCTGCGGGCAAGTCTTAATTACAAGACTTGCCCGCAGATTGATTTAAGCAATCAAACAGTCCAACCTTGATCGATCGCAGCTGAAGTTTGAACGGTTTGCGCTCGATTAAATCCTGGCTATCTTTTGGGAAACAGCTGTAATGCATCCAATGCAAGATCGGTGTAAAAAGATCGGTGTAAAAGAGTAAGCAAGAGATGAGCCTGAAGAATACAAATTAAAAAATTGGATATTCACAAAACTTTATTCATTCTTATCTTTTCCGCAAAATCATGCTGCCAATTCTAGGCTGCCAACCCCTCAATTGCTCAGATTGGCAGCCTAAAATTGCGTGGACTAACAGCAGTTGGCAGTAATCTGCAGCAGCGATCGCTTTAACTTTTGTAAAACAAAGGGTTTCTTTACCAGTTCTTCAGATTCTTTCACTATCTTTCATATTGCTCCCCTCGCGTGTTGTTTTATTTGAACTTGCTTTACTTGAGCTAAAGCTTGTATCGCTGAGAGGAGCAGCAGTGGAGCGGCTAGCCTGTAGCTGGACGTACTTGCTATAGGCGCGATCGCCTCTGTGAGGGTGACTCAACCATATTGAAGTAAAAGCCCTAAGCGAGCGCAGGAGTTCCTATGTCCAAGATGCTGATGAATTTAACAATGCCAATCATCCTGGAAGAGATTGAAAACGTTTTAGAATCTGAACCTTACTATTCGCAATATCAAATCGCCATTCCAGACTTGCGTCAGAAGCTACTCTCCTACACGCTGAACCATGTCCGGAGGCGCTACCGCAGCATCGACCAGAGCGAACAAACTGTTGCTGTCCTTCGATCGAATCCGAGCTCGCTAGAAGAGCATCTCCAAGTTGAAGCGGTTGTCCGCCAGGGCATCCAGCAGCTTGTGCAGAGATTAGACCTATCAGGACGAACGGCAACCCAGCCGGCATCTTCTTCTGCAGAACAATCCTGCGAATGGTTCATAGCCTGTTAATTTCGTTGCCCGTTCCATTGCTCACTGGGAGTGCCTTTGTGGAAAGCGGTGCAAGCTCTACAGCAATTTAAATGAAGGCAGTCTGGCATTAAAACAAGTGCTTGCGCTCCGTTGCTCTACACAGTTTTGCAAGTTAGAAGCGTACAGGCAACCTCAACTCTTTAGTCCCTTTTTGGAAAAATTTTATGTATACACGAATTTTAGTTGCGATCGATGGATCGATCTTCAGCGAGCAGGTGTTGCATCAAGCAGTTGCATTGTCTCACCTCACACAAGCACGCCTGCTGCTGCTGCATGTTTCCGTTTCAGGACAGTCCAGTGCTTGCACCCTCGGCGAAGGAGAGCCAGACCAGTGCAATATAGAGACCCTGCGATCGCATCGAGAAACTGCACTGGCAGCAGGGACGATCGCAGATCTGCGCTTGCCAGCTGGCGCACCTGCTCAACAGATTTGTCAGGTTGCTCAGGAGTGGGGCGCCGATTTGATTTTGATGGGGCATCGCAGTCTGGCAAATCTAGATAAGCTCCTGACTCAGAGCGTTAGCCGCTATGTGCTCGATCACGCGCCTTGTTCGCTGTTAATTGTGCCCGACCACATTAAAGCGCCATTGCCGCCTCAAGCTCCTGCTGAGGCTGCCGCACCACTTTCGCCAACCATTCAACTCAGCCAAATGACGTTGATTCATTGAATTGAGCAAAGGGTTTGTATGCTGGGTGCGTCTGTTCAGATAAGTCTTTTTGTGTCGAATTCTGCTACCAGAGTTTGATACAAAAAGACTTGAATCTATTGCCAAATCAGGCTTTTTGAGGCGATAAATCTGCCCCAGAAAGCCTGAAACAGTGAGAAGCAATCACTCACTTTTAGTGAAGAAATTTTTTCAGAAATTAAATTTTGAGAATTAATGAATACAAACGATAATTTTTTGTTTATAAAGTAAAGCAAATACAGTTTTGCTCATCTCTCTGCATCTATTGATTCTCCTGCTAAGCCTCTATTCACGGGTGAGAGGTGAACCTTCAACCGTTCTAGAACGCCGCCCAGAAAGAGGGATTATGACATGCGGGTTTTATTAATTGAAGATGACGAGTACATCGCTAAATTTTTAGAAACAGTGCTGGTTAAAGAAAACTATGCCGTAGATGTGGCAACCGACGGGGAACTCGGCTGGCGACTGATTGAAACCTTCACCTATGACTTAATTTTGCTCGATGTAATATTGCCCAAGCTCGATGGCATCACGCTGTGTCGGCAAATTCGAGAGCATCACTACCAAACTCCAATCTTGCTGCTGACCGCTCGCGATTCCAGCAGCGATCGAGTTAGCGGCTTGGATGCAGGTGCCGATGATTATATGGTGAAGCCCTTTGAGCTGCCAGAACTGTTTGCCCGGATGCGAGTCTTGCTGCGGCGAAGCAGTTCTCCTATGATGCCTGTCTTAACCTGGGAGCAGTTGCAGCTTGATCCCACTGCTTGTCAAGTCACCTATGCCGATCGTCCTTTGCATCTCACCCCCAAAGAGTATCGGCTGTTAGAGCTGTTTCTTCGCAATCCCCGCTATGTGTTCACGCGCAGCCGAATTCTAGAACACCTCTGGGGAGCTGAAGAAGCACCCGCTGAAGATACAATTACTGCCCATATTAAAGGGCTGCGGCAGAAGCTAAAACAGGCGGGTGCGCCTGCAGGCTTTATTGAAACGGTCTATGGCATTGGCTACCGGCTGAAACAGAATTCCAGCGACAAAGCAACGATTGATGCAGCCGGACCCACAAGCCAGCCGTTGCGCGATCGCCCGATTGCTAACTCATCTGCTGCCCCCCCGTTTCATCCCTTCGGCTATCCGCAATCTATGCCAGTAGAACTGGAACAAAGCTGGCACAAACAACGGATCCACACAGCGCTTCAAGCCGTTTGGCAAAAATACGAACCGCAGAACCGCGATCGTCTACAAATTTTGGAGCAGACGATCGCCGCGATGCAAGCAGACAACATGTGGGACGAACTGTGGCAGCAGGCGCAGTCTGCTGCCCACAAGCTGGCAGGGGCATTGGGAGTATTTCAACGCTCGCAAGGCTCCCAACTAGCATTGCAGCTAGAGCAGTTCTTTAGGGCCAAACAAATGCCCGATCCGCAAGAATTAGAGTTCTTGATGGAGCTAACCAACACGCTGAAAGCAATACTTTTGGAAGTTCCCCCCACGGATACTCCTTTGTCGCCCATCTCAGCTGATCTGCCTGAATTGGTTTTGACTCGCGCCTCTCTGCTGCTGATCCTAGACGATGCAGCTGAGCAAGTGACTGAAATTATCCGAGCGACACAAAATCCGATCGTTCCAATGCTAAACTTATCTTTCGCCTATCGTGCGCTAGCAGAAGGAATTCAGCACCGTCCAAATAAACCAGCCTCCCTTCAGCCACATGCTGCATCTTTGGCACAGCGGTTTATCCTCGATCTTTCACTAACTGATCTCGCTGAATCTGATTTGGCCTTGCTTAAAGAGATCACTCATCAAGTTCCACCTGTATTCGTCTTGGTGTTCACCGATCGAGCTGATTTAACTCTACGAGCTAAACTTGCACAGGCAGGCGTTGATGCTGTGTTGCCGCAGCTGTTGCCAGAGCAAGTGTTGAGCCTTGTAGAGAAGCTGCAATTGCCGACTCCGGAGGCTCCCAAGCAGATTTTGATCGTAGATGACGATCCGCAACTGCTGGCGGCAATGCGGGCGATTTTAGAACCTTGGGGACTGCATCTGATTGCGCTAGAGCGATCGCCGCAGCTTTGGGAAACGCTGCAAGCTCATGCACCAGATTTACTAATTCTGGATGTAGAAATGCCAGACCTCAACGGCATTGAGCTGTGTCAAGCAGTGCGGAGTGTTCCGGGCTGGAAGCATCTGCCAATTTGGTTTTTGACGGCTCACACCGATGCCAACACTTTATATCAAGCAATTAATGCAGGGGCAAATGCGCTGATCGGCAAACCTATCCGCGAATCAGAAATCATCCGTCGCATTTTAGGAGAATTTCAGCGATCGCAGCTTTCCCAAGTGCTTCTTTCCTAGCGCTTCTCTCATAGCCTCCAGCATATGTTTCACAACCATTTATTCTTTAAAGTCGCTAATGTCACGTTCATTGTCAGATTCACCTCATTCGGCTGCCTCATCCTCCGCAGATCAGGCAGATTCCTTTGCGCTGTTGCTGCATCGGATGACCAATCGGATTCGCCAATCTTTAGAGCTACCCGAAATTCTGACGGCAACAGTCGCTGAAGTGCGGGGGTTTTTGCAAACCGATCGCGTCAAGATCTATCAGTTTCATCCAGATGGAACCGGTGAAGTGATCGCCGAATCAATTTACAATCGCCGTCTGCCAGTGCTGCTGGGGCACAGTTTTCCAGCAGAAGACGTTCCCCAAAAGGTGAGAGAGTTTTTTCTGAAGGCGCGGCAGCGATCCATTGTGGATGTGACAGCACGCCAGATTGGGATGAGCCCGCTACCCGATGGCTGGAGCGACATGCAGGACGATCGACAAGTTCGTGCACTTGATCCTTGCCACGCAGAGTACCTGAGCGCTATGGGCGTGCAGTCTTCTGTTGTAGTGCCAATTGTCGAATCCGATCGCCTCTGGGGGCTACTCGTCTCGCATCACAGCAAGCCTCACCAAATTACCGAAGGCGAACTGCAGGTCGTGCAGGCGATCGCCGATCAGCTTGCGATTGCCATTGCCCAATCCAACTTGCTCCAGCAAGCCCGCTTCCGGGCAACCCAAGAAGCCTTGATTAACCGCGTTGCTACGCTGCTACACACTATCCCCGAGATGCAGCTTCAGCAAACGCTTGAACAGGTCGTTGTTGCCCTACAGGGCAGCGGCGGGCGCCTCTATCTGTCCGCACAAGGCTCTCACCAACCTCTGCAGCTTTTCACCCACGGCAGGCAGCCCACCTGCCCCGAAACCTGGAAACTCGATCCTCCCAGATCTGCCGATTCCCCGCGAGCCACCGCCCAAGTCTCGCCTCTCCCACTCGAACACCATCCCCACTGGCAAACCTGGCTTGACTTAGAAGAACCCACCCGCGAAAATCTTTGGGCAATCACCGATCTCTACTCCGCCGTCATGCCCTCTGACTTAGTGGCTGTCTTGCTTACGGCAGAGATTCGAGGAATTTTGATTCTGCGGCTGCAATATCAGCAGCAAACCCTGGGCTATCTCAGCGTCTTTCGTCGGGAAATTGACGTAGAAAGAGTGTGGGCAGGACGCATTGACCGCAAGGACTCACGGCAGCATCGTCCGCGTCAATCGTTTGAAACATGGCGGGAGCTGAAGCAGGGGCAGGCACAGGCTTGGACAACTGCTGAAATTGAGCTAGCCCACGCCTTGAGCCATCACATTGTAGTTGCCATTCATCAGCGATCGCTCTATCTGCAGGTCTGTGCCCTCAATAAAAACCTGGAGCGAGATATCCAGCGCCGCAAACAAGCAGAGCAAAAACTTTCTGCCCTCAACGCCAAATTAGAACAACGCGTGCTGGAACGCACAGCCGAATTCCAGCAGGCAAACCAGGAGCTACGCTGGCAAATCACCGAGCGAGAACGCGCCTTAACCGAACGGCAGCAGGCAGAGGCATCGCTGGCTCGATTAAGCCGACAGAACGAACTGATTTTGAATGCTGTAGGCGAGGGTATTTATGGCTTGGATGCTTATGGCAAAATTACATTCGTCAACCTGGCTGCAGCAAAGATGCTGGGTTATGAGGTGAGCGAGCTAGTTGGACAATGGATGCATGAGGTGCTGCAGCACACTAGAGCCGATCAATCTCTCTACTTGCTGGCAGAAAACCCGATTCAGTTAACCCTACAGACGGGCAATATCTATGCTGGCAACGACGATCGATTCTACCGGCGAGATGGATCGAGCTTTCCGGTGGAATATATCAGCAGCCCGATCCAAGAGCAAGACAACATTGTCGGTGCGGTTGTGCTGTTTAAAGATATTACAGTGCGTCAGCAGATGGAACAGCTGAAGGATGAGTTTGTGTCGATGGTTAGTCATGAACTCAGAACTCCGCTTACCTCCATCCGCAGTACATTAGGGTTACTGGCAAGCGGCTGGCTCAATAGCGATCTAGAGAAAAGCCAGCGGATGCTAGAAATTGCCTTCTCAAACACCAATCGGCTTGTTCGTTTAATCAATGATGTCCTAGATGTAGAACGAATCAAATTTGGCAAGGACACCCTGGAGAAGCAGCTTTGCAACGCTGCTGACCTGATGCTGCAATCCGTTGATGCAATGCGGGCAATGGCAGAAAAAGCTGAAGTTAATCTTTGCATCACTCCCTTCTCTGCCACCCTTTGGGTCGATCCTGATCGAATTATTCAGACCTTCACCAATCTGCTTAGCAACGCGATCAAATTTTCTCCACCCCACTCTAGTGTTCAGCTCACTGCTGAACAAATTACTTCTCCATCCCACCCTCCTCAGATTCGCTTCTGCGTCCAGGACGAAGGCATCGGTATCCCAGCGGACAAACTAGAAACTATCTTCGATCGCTTTCAACAGGTCAATGCTTCTAGCTCTCGCAGCCAGGGAGGTACCGGACTGGGGCTAACTATCTGCCGAGGAATTGTGCAGCAGCACGACGGGCAAATCTGGGTAGAGAGCCAGCTGGGGCAGGGAAGCCGCTTTTACCTCACGTTGCCTTTGGTGTCCTATGAATAAGCGCATCTTGATTATTGACGATGAACCTGATATCCGAGAAGCAACGCAAGTTTGTTTGGAGGTTGTGAAAGGGTGGGAGGTGTTAACCGCTGGCTCTAGCAATGAGGGGTTGGCAAAGGCTGTTGCTGAACAACCTGATGCAGTGCTGCTAGACGTAATGATGCCAGATGTGGATGGCTTGGCAACCTTTGAGCAAATGCAGGCAAACCCAATCACACGTCACATCCCGGTCATTTTGCTAACCGCAAAAGCGCAGCCTGCCGATCATCGCCGCTATACTCAGCTGGAGATCGCCGCCATTATTACAAAACCTTATGATCCACTAACGCTAGCAGATCAGATTGCAAAAATTCTACATTAGCTGTTTGAAGAATCTTTTTTACCGCTGTGTGGTTCGATTCCCCTAAATCCCCCTACTCTTCGAGAAGGTAAAGCTCAGAGAAGGGGGATTTTAATGGGAAGAGGCTCTGCGTACGCTACGCGAACGGTTCCTTCCTTTTGTCCAGAGGATTAGGGAAATCAGCAACCTAAGGCGCAAAAAGCAACGAGTCAAACATGCTCGTTCGATCTACCCAGCTATGTCCGCGAATTCGCAGTTCCTTCGGCCCCTTCCTGAGAAGGCGCTTCGTCGCTGCTTGTATCTAAGCCGCTCGCGCGTGCGGCTGTAGGTGTATTACTGTTGGTATCCCCGCTGTAGTACTGCCATGTCCAGTCTTCAACCTCTGGTAGGTCTTTGCCATAGGTCGTAATGTATTGTTTGTGCTCGATCAGTTTGTTGCGGATGCTTTGTTTGACGTAGGCTCCAATCCTGCTCAGCTTGGGAACCCGATCGATCACATCTTGTGCGAGATGGAAGCGATCAAGATCATTCAGTACCACCATATCAAACGGTGTCGTTGTCGTTCCTTCTTCTTTATATCCCCGTACATGCAGATTCTGGTGGTTTGCCCGTCGATAGGTCAACCGATGAATAAGCCAGGGATAGCCGTGAAAGGCAAAGATAATCGGTTTATCTGGCGTGAAGATAGAGTCGAAGTCCCAGTCAGACAGACCGTGTGGGTGTTCACTCTGAGGCTGAAGGGTCATCAGGTCTACAACATTGATAACCCGAATTTTGAGATCGGCAAAATTTGCTCTTAAGAAATCAACTGCTGCCAAAGTCTCTAGGGTAGGCACGTCGCCCGCACATGCCATTACTACATCAGGTTCACCCCCTTGGTCATTGCTCGCCCATTCCCAGATGCCCAGACCTGCGGTGCAGTGTTTAACAGCGGCATCCATATCAAGCCATTGCAGTTCGGGCTGTTTACCTGCCACAATCACGTTGACATACTGGCGGCTGCGGAGGCAGTGATCGGCAACCGAGAGGAGCGTATTAGCATCGGGCGGCAGATACACTCTCACTACCGTTGCTTTCTTATTCGCGACCACATCAATGAAGCCAGGATCTTGGTGGCTAAAACCATTGTGGTCTTGCCGCCAAACGTGCGAGGTTAGCAGATAGTTGAGGGAGGCGATCGGTCTGCGCCAAGGGATATCAATACAGCTTTCTAACCACTTGGCATGTTGGTTAAACATGGAATCGACAATGTGGATAAACGCTTCGTAGCAGGAGAAGAAACCATGCCGCCCTGTTAGCAGATAGCCCTCCAGCCAGCCCTGACACATGTGTTCACTTAATACTTCCATCACTCGTCCTGACGGATCGATGTGATCATCGGTCGGTAAGATTTCAGCCGTAGATACGCGATCGGTAACATCTAGTACAGCGCCAAGCCGATTGGAGTTGTTTTCATCCGGACTCATCATCCGGAAGTTACGGTTCTCCTGATTTTCCTTCATCACATCCCGTAGGAATTGCCCCAGGACGCGAGTAGTTTCTGCCATTTCGGTTCCAGGTTTGGTCACCTCAACGGCATAGCTGCGGAAATCTGGCATGTTTAGGTCTTTGAGCAGTACACCACCATTGGCATGCGGGTTTGCCCCCATCCGACGCTCACCCTTGGGTGCGAGTTCTGCCAGTTCGGGAATTAGCTTCCCTTGTTCATCAAAAAGTTCTTCTGGCTTGTAGCTTTTCATCCAGGCTTCTAAGAGCTGCATATGCTCTGGACGGCTTGCCAATTCTGACAGGGGAACCTGGTGCGATCGCCAGTAGTCTTCAGTTTTCTTGCCGTCTACTTCTTTAGGTCCTGTCCAGCCTTTGGGGGATCTGAGGATAATCATTGGGAAGGGCGATCGCTGCTGATATCCATGCACTCGCGCTTCTCGCTGAATACTCTTGATCTCGGCGGTCACAGTATCCATCGTACTTGCCATGAGCTGGTGCATCTCTTGGGGATCAGACCCTTCAACAAAATAAGGCTTATAGCCATATCCCACAAACAGGCTCTCCAATTCCTGTTTAGGCAACCGAGCCAGCACCGTTGGGTTAGCAATTTTGTACCCATTTAGATGCAAAATAGGCAGCACTGCACCATCACGAGCCGGATTCAGAAACTTATTAGAATGCCAGCTCGTTGCCAATGGTCCCGTTTCAGCTTCACCATCCCCAACAACACAAGCCACGATCAAGTCAGGATTATCAAATGCAGCGCCGTAAGCATGGACCAGTGCATAGCCCAGCTCTCCCCCCTCGTGGATCGATCCAGGAGTTTCGGGAGCCGCATGGCTGGGAATACCACCTGGAAAGGAAAACTGCTTGAACAAATGCTTCATTCCCTCGGCGCTCTGGGGAATGTTCGGGTAGAGTTCGCTGTATGTCCCTTCCAGGTAAGTGTTTGCAACCATACCAGGACCACCATGCCCCGGACCTGCAATGTAGATCACGTTTAGATCTTGAGCTTTGATGACCCGGTTAAGATGAGCATAGATGAAATTGAGTCCCGGTGTTGTTCCCCAATGCCCTAAAAGCCTCGGCTTAACGTGTTCCAGCTTCAAGGGTTCTTGGAGCAGCGGATTATCAAGTAGATAGATCTGCCCTACGGAGAGATAGTTTGCCGCACACCAGTAGGCATGGATTCTCCGGAGTTCATCGGTGCTGAGGGGTTGCTGCTTAGCTGGAGTTTTTATAGTCATAAGCTTTAAAGGCGTTGATGTGCAGACGAGCCAAACTTCAATCCGTGATCAATTCAAGCTCTTGCTGGCGGGTTCTGCCTTTGTTCTACCAGCTCTAACAGCGCAACAAACCCCTCTATAGAAGGACGTTTTGCGCTGACAGGCTGTCTAGCGTTGATTTAGAAGCAATTGCTGCTTGTATCTAGCCTAACATTGGTTTTCCTTAGCAGTGAGTACAGTAGAACATCCGTAGAACGGTCAATATACTTGTACTGAATACAGGCAGTAACTCATTGAAGTTCGAACTGATTACAGACCTAGCAGGTGCTGGAATGGCTAGAGTTCTGATGATCTGAGCCATCATGGCGCTCCGCGTATAGATCGAACTCTTTTACACAAGAACTTGTCCTGATGTATGTACATAGCGCTATAGATCGGTGAGTCATCAGATCGGTGAGTCATTAGAATTGTGCATGGCAGCAGCCAGGTTGCTGTACCCATGAAAGGAAACTAGAAGAAATAAGTTGAACTTTTGCAGAGGGGAGAGCTACCGTGAAAATATTCTAATAGTAGTTCTGGTGCCATGCTCAATTCTGAAGTTGAAGCAATAATCCAAGCCAAGTCCGAACAACTTGCTCCTTATCTCAACGAAACCAGCATACGGATGCGGAGCAGTCGAAGCATTGAATTTAGGACATGGCGGTATCATAAGCGTTTCTCGTACAACCGGACTATCTCGAACCACAATTCATGCTGGCATCAGGAAACTAGAGCAGTCAGAATTGGAAGAGTTTGATGTTGCAGCACTTGAAAACGATCGTGGGAATTCAGTAAAAGACGTTAGTAGCCATCCAAACAGACGTTGATTTATACGATAAACAAACAGAAGAATCTTTTCTGTTTGAGGATAGGATTGGAGTCAAAGCCTAAACTAAACACTGACAATGGCAAGCAAAACAGAACAATTTATCCCGATCGCATAAACCTGCATCCTCTTCGGGTTCGGTTGTTTCTGTGGGCACGATTTTGAATTGGTATCACCTGTGCCAAAAGGAGCATCAATTAATAGTGATGATTACTATCAACAAGACGGAGAAACAAGCGCATCTATAAGGTGCTGTTGTTCCACTTCTGGCAGGGACAAGTGGAGCAGGCATTGACATATTTGAAAACGCAGGTGAAGGTGAGAAATGCCGACAAATTTCACGAGTTGTGTGACTATCTGGAGAAACATCAGTGTGAGGTCATCAGCTATGACAAGCGTCGTAGAATTGGCAACCGATTGGCAGTAGCCGGATAGAGAAAGCTGTAGACCAGGTGATTGGCAAGCGTCAGAAGCGCAAAGCCATAAGTTAGCAACCACAGGGGGACCGTGCTAAGGCACGGCTCAAGTGCTTGAACTCAACGGTAAGTAGCAGCAGACTTAATTTCCCTCTCAGGTCTCCCGATTAGTAGAATATTTATTAGGTGACAAAAGATATATCTTTTTACGGATGACAGTACACTAGAATGGTATTCACTATTCAAACAGCTTTAATTACCGCGGAATATAACTCATGCAGGCTAAGATGCTTCATGATATGTGTCAATTTACACAACTAAAATTTAACTCTATTCAGAGGGTAAAGCTTTAGAGGGCAACACAGGAATTGTTGTTGGACTTGACTCCTACCCCGAAACTGCTACTTGGAGCTATGGCACTTACCTGATCAATAGCCAGGGTTCGTTCAAGGAGTTTTGGCACGAAGCTGAGCAGCTAAAGGCTCTAGAGCCGAAGCAAAATTCCCCTTGCCTTTAGAAGTGATCGCTCTCAATGCTACTTTTCCAAGAAGACAAGACTATATTAACTAGGCGACAGTATTTCTCAGCCCTAGTTCCATGCCATTAGCTAAAAATTGCTGCCGGATCAAGCGTTTTTGATTTGGTGTAATTTGCAACATCAAGGCTTATCTTGATGAGTTATGGCTTCTAAAATTAAACCTTATGTAAATGTTCTGTTGGTTTATGAAATTTAGACGAGCATAAGCCGTGCAAAATTGCGACTATAGTAACTATAGTTATGTAATGTAGGTAAGGACGCCTAAAAAGTTGGAGGTGAAACCAACACAGACAAAAATAGATGCTACAGATAAAAAATTAGCAATAGCAGTGTCTATCTGCCATAGCCGTTCTAAATTCGCTTTCCATTCCCTTCTCAAACCTTCTTTAGGGTGGACTTTGCCCAAGCTTAGACTAGAGTGATAGTAGCAATGCCGAAAATAATGACATTTCGATTTCCGCCCGAACTGGTTGAGGAAATCATTTCTCGCGCTAACGCAAGCGGAAAAGACAGAACTGCTATTGTTGTTGAAGCATTATTCCAAGCTTTTGGTCTTCCATCTTTGCAGCCTTCCATAACTACTGAGACTCTATCGAAACAATTGAATCAGCTAGAAGATGCTGTGACCCAGCTCTCAGAACAGGTTGATGAACTGCGCCAAACAGTAGACGCCGGTGGGCTACTTGCCCAACGGCTCAATACTTTGGAGCAAGCTGTTGCTCTAGTGAAACCTTTATGCACGACTCGTAATGGGTTTGATGGATCTGTACTGATAGACCGCTCAGATTCATAAGGCTTTCCAGTAGATGCAACCGCAATTGCCTAGAGTTGGAATTAGATTAATCAATACGGTAGCTTTGATGACGATCTATAGGGACTCCAAACTGACCTGCATTCGTGTGGCTTAGTTTTGTTTAAGAATGGTTCTACGTGGATTGATAGAGCAACTGAGGAACGTATTATTCTTGGGCTAGACGCTACCTTTCTTGACGCTTTCCTAAAGCATGATGCAGCGGTAGTAGATCGCAATCTACCCGAGGACAACCCTAGACGATCAGTCATTAATGGTTCGTGATCTATTCAAGCCAAAGATCTTGGGGTTTCCTCAAGATCTTTGGCTTTGTGCCTATCCTGTTGATAACTACCTCCGAAGCTGCCAGGACTGAGCAACATAAACGATATCGATCGTTTGTCACTTTACTAAACAGCTTTTTGCGACACAACCAGCCTCTCTTGAAGCAGACATGGATAATGGAGTATCCTCAAACTCTCCATTCCTACTCTAAATTCCTCTCCCTAAAGTGACCAAACAGGGACAGCTTCCCTTATCAAAATTAGTAGCGAAATACTGCCGCGATAGGTGCATCATCTGGCACTTTTTCCGGTTCAACAGCATATACTGTACCACCGTGAAAGATCGTTTGAATTGCTGCTGCATTCAGCAAATCTTCATCCCCAGGTTGAGCGTCGTTGTGCATTTCAAGCTGCATTGAGCCTGGATCAAAATGTCCCCATTTTTGTACACCAACCGGAACGAAAAGCTGTTCTACACGACCATAAAATGCGCCTTGAATCACTTCGTCTAATTTGTTTGATCCTTTGCCAGCAGCAATTGACTCATGATAGTAATCGATCGATTTTTGCTGGTCTGCTTCAAATAGCGGCTCCACGATTGCCCAAGCTTCTGCATGAAGTTCTTCCGCCGTTTGCTGCTTTGTGTTGTGTTGAATTCCTTCTTCCACAATGAAATTGTAGGTATTTGCCTCGTGATAAATCGGTAGCAAATAGCTAACGCCAGCCAGGACAAGCGGCGATCGGCGGTTGCGGAAAAAGTCGTGCAGCCCTTTATCTACTAACAGGAAATATTGCAGCAAATCTTCCTTAACGTTTTCGCGATCAGCTCCTTGTCCGTGATATGAGCCCCCGCCTTGCAAGGCTGCACGACCTGCACCGCCGCCCATTCGTCGCTGTTCATCCTTGGGGCACCTCGATTAATTGGTTTTTGACAAGTTGGCGTCTCAAATGAGACAGAAGCATAGCTGCTCAAGCTACCGTTGCTTTGAACTTCAACTGAGTAACAAACCTTG
>NZ_JACXWX010000053.1 GCF_014764505.1 Phormidium tenue FACHB-886 | reverse complement strand
GAAGACGTTCAACAGTGCCAGAAAAACCTTGAGCGGAATCGAAGCGATGAACATGATTCGGAAAGGACAAGTGAAAGAAATTGAACAAGGGGATATTGTCTCTCAAGTTAGATTTATTGAAGCAATCTTTGGAATTGCTGCTTAAGGGAATGCAAACGATATCGCTCGGTTGTCCTTTATAAGTTTTTGCGACACAACCGGTGTTTCAGTGAAATGGTTGCGTTCTTCTTCAGGTGGATGCTGAAATTGCTCAACCAAAACATTGTCCCAACCTTGAGCCTGACTCGACAGGATGAGTAAGTGAGCCATCTCAACTGGATGGGTAGCAACCCTTGCGGTATCTGCGAAGCAGCACGACTTCATTCTGCAAACCCAATTCATCTAGTTTCAATTGTAATTACTTTTAGTGTCTTGCACTCAGCAGTTCAAAAACTGATTGCAGGATTTTGATAGTTGTCCAGGAATCTGATAGTTGAGGATAGAGCATTTCTCTAAGCTGAAATGGTGAATACTCAGCCGCGCTAACCCAAATGGCATCCAAACACGTTTATATCATTCACGGCTACAATGCCTCTCCCAATGACCACTAGTTTCCGTGGCTAAAAATGATGTGTGGCGATCGCATTCACTCTCTTTTTGAGGTAAAACCGCATGACGACTCAAGCATTAACTCCAACTCTACTCAGTCCCTTTGATTTAGCAGGGCTGCCCCTCAAGAATCGAGTGGTCATGGCTCCGTTGACTCGTGGACGAGCAGGAAAGGAGCGAATACCCAACGCTTTGATGGCAGAGTATTACGCTCAACGGGCTTCAGTTGGGCTAATCATTTCTGAAGCGACTACCATCTCAAAACAAGCGAACGGTTGGCTAAATAGTCCTGGAATTTACTCTGAGGAGCAGACACAAGCCTGGAAACAAGTTGTCGATGCGGTTCATGCGAAAGAAACACCATTTTTTCTTCAACTCTGGCACACCGGGCGAGCGTCTCACAGTAGCTTTCAAGAAAATGGGCAACTCCCCGTTTCCGCTTCTGCGTTCAGGCTGACTGGAGATTATAGCCACACCCCAATTGGCAAACAGCCCTATGAAACGCCCCGAGCATTGGAGACAAACGGGATTCCTTTAATCGTGGCAGATTATCGTCAGGCTGCCCAGCGAGCGAAAGAAGCTGGTTTTGACGGAGTAGAAATTCATGCCGGTCATGGGTATTTAATCGATCAGTTTCTGCAATCGAAAACCAATCAGCGCACCGATCAGTATGGAGGTAGCCTGGAGAATCGCTATCGCTTTCTCAAAGAAATTATCGAGGCAATTCTGACGGTGTTTCCTGCCAGTCGAGTGGGGGTCAGGCTGTCTCCCAACAGTGCTTACAATGACATGGGTTCCCCGGATTTTCGAGAGACTTTTCTCTATGTTGCCCAACAGTTGAATAGGTATAGTCTGGGATACCTGGCGCTGATCGATGGACTGGAGTTCAACGGTTTCCATGAGCTAGGAGAACCAATGGGGTTAGCCGAATTCCGCGATGCATTTACGGGTGCAATCATGGCAAACAGTGGCTATACCCAAGAAACGGCCTCAGCCGCTATCGAAGCTGGTAACGCTGACTTGGTTGGCTTTGGACGACCCATCATCAGCAATCCAGATTTGGTTGAGCGGTTTGCGAATGGTTGGTCTTTAAATCCACCTACCGACACTAAGGTCTGGTATTCCTTGGTTCAAGAAGGCTATACCGATTTTCCAGCTTATTCTGAATCTCAAGACAGCAGCGATCGCATAGAAGCAGTCAATACGTATTTCAGAAAGGTGAATACCAGAGATTCCACCGTTCTTAATCTTTTCACCGACGATGTTCAACTCTTCTTTCCAAAATTTGGTCTGGCTCATGGCAAAGATGCTCTGGTCAAGTTTTCAGAAATCATGATGAATCAGTTGGAAAGGATTGAACACGATATTGAGGCATTCAATTATATTGTTTCTGGCAACTTCGTTGTTGTTGAAGGAACAGAACGGGGCGTGATGCGAGGTGGCTTGTACTGTCCCGATGGAATTGTCTCGCAGGGACGCTTCTGCAATGTGTTTGAATTTGACGGGGCATTGATTCGGCGGATATACATCTACGTCGATCCCGATTTCACCAGTGCTGATCGCGATCGGATTCAGATCTTCCAAGGTGAGCAGCCAAGCAGCGATGTAACTCGAAATGTAGTCAAGCAATACTTCGATCGCCTCCAGTCAGGTGCAGAACCCGAAGCGATCGCCGCTCTCTTCAGCGAGGATGTGGATTGGGATATTACAGGGGATGTCAATCTTGTTCCCTGGATTGGAACCAGAAAAGGACGGAGGGGTGTTGCAAATTTTATTCGTGATTTGAGAGAACAAGATGAGTCGATTCGGCTTGAAATTCGCTCGATCGTGGTTGAAGGAGAAAAAGCTGTGGTGTTAGGTGAATTTACATCACAAATCAAAAAGACTGGAAAAGTAATCGAAAGTGAATTTGCCCTTGAATTTGCAGTTCAAAACAGTTTAATTGTCCGTTATCGGTTATTTGAAGATACCTTTGCGGTCGCGCAAGCCGCACAGAACTGAACACTGCTCAACAAGCTCACTGCTTCGTCTTAAGCGTATCCTTTTTCAATTCAACAGGAGATTTATTAACGATGGCACATCTACTGCACATTGATTCGAGTCCACGTGGAGAGCGTTCTCAGTCTCGCCGCATGACAAAAGAATTCGTTGAAGCTTGGAAACAGACACACCCAGGCGATACCGTTACCTATAGAGATGTCGGTCGTCATCCTGTTCCCCATGTCGATGAACTGTGGGTTGCCGCCGCCTTTATTTCTCCAGAGGAGCGAACTCCTGAAATGTGGGAAGCAATCCGCATCAGCGACCAACTGGTGGACGAATTCTTAGCTGCCGATATTTATGTCATTGGGCTTCCCATGTACAACTTCAGTGTTCCCAGCGCGTTTAAGGCTTACATTGACCAGATAGTGCGAATGGACAGAACCGCCGCCTATGAACCAGAGGATACTGAAAACCCCTATAAGCCGCTTGTTCTAGGCAAGAAAATGTTTGTCATTACAGCGCGAGGGGATACTGGTTTTGGTCCTGGGGAAAGATTTGGGAAGATGAATCACCAAGATCCCTACATCGAAACAATTTTCGGATTTATGGGGGTTACTGATATCACCTTTATCCATATTGAGAAGGATCAAGTTGATAGTGAAGGGTTGGCAAAATCGATCGCCAACGCTCGCGCCAAAATTATTGAGTTAGCTACTGCATAGGATTGTTGTCTAGAATACGCAATTCATTGATCAGAACACAACACTTCTTTGCACATCGTTCAGGTGAGTGATGCTGTTAGCGATGCGCTCACGGAACTGCCAATTATCTACACGCATTGAAACAAATGATGCGTGGCGATCATGTTCATTTATCTTTTGAGGTAAGAATGGATGACAACTCAAATACTCGCGACAACTCTACTGAGTCCCTTTAATTTAGCAGGGTTAACCCTCAAGAATCGAGTGGTCATGGCTCCGTTAACTCGTGGTCGAGCAGGTAAAGAGCGAATACCCAACGCTTTGATGACAGAGTATTACGCTCAACGGGCTTCAGTCGGGTTAATTATTGCCGAAGCAACGGCAATCTCGCACCAGGCAAATGGTTGGCTTCATAGCCCAGGAATTTACTCAGAAGAACAGACGCACGCTTGGAAACAAGTTGTCAATGCGGTTCATGCGAAAAGCACGCCATTTTTTCTTCAACTATGGCATTCTGGACGGGCATCTCACACTAGTTTTCAGGAAAATGGTCAACGACCTGTTTCTGCCTCTGCCATCAAACTTAATGGAAAATACAGCCATACTCCAATTGGCAAACAACCTTATGAAACTCCCCGTGCTCTAGAAACGCATGAGATCGCTTCAGTTGTAGACGATTATCGTCAGGCTGCCCAGCGAGCGAAAGAAGCTGGTTTTGATGGAGTGGAAATTCATGCAGCGAATGGTTACTTGATCGATCAGTTTCTGCAATCCAAAACGAATCAGCGTACAGACCAATATGGGGGTAATCTGAAGAATCGCTATCGCTTTCTCAAAGAAATTATTGAGGCGATTTTAACGGTGTTTCCTGCTAGCCGAGTGGGAGTGAGGCTGTCTCCCAACAGTACGTTTAATGATATGGGTTCTCCAGATTTTCGGGAAACATTCTTCTATGTCGCTCAGCAGTTGAATGCTTATGGTTTAGCCTACCTGGCTCTAATCGACGGGTTAGGATTCAACGGCTTTCATGAGTTGGGAGAGCCATTGACATTAGCCGAATTTCGCAACGTGTTTACGGGTTCCATCATCGCTAACAGTGGCTACACGCAAGAAAGCGCCTCAGCCGCCATCCAAAATGGCAACGCTGACTTAATCGCTTTTGGGCGACTAGTCATTAGCAATCCAGATCTGGTTGAGCGGTTTGCGAATGGTTGGTCTTTAAATCCACCTGCTGATCCCAGTGTTTGGTATTCCTTGGGGCAAGAAGGGTACATCGATTTTCCAACTTACTCTCCTCCCAAGGATTGATTAATATCGAATACTATCAACGAAATTATCAGAACTGAGTACACAAATCCCGTCTCTTTTTCATAGATATATCTTCCCTTCTCTTTGCTAAGCAGATTGGAAGATCGCTTGTAGTTCGCTAACTCGTTCTGTAAATCGTTCTCTTCGCTCAGCTAGAGACACTACTTCTGCCATATAACGCTGTACTCTCATAAAGTTTCTTACCTCATCATACGCTTGACAAAATCGCTGCGCTGATTCAAACGCTCCAAATTCTAACATTGGGTAATACCGTTGCTTGATCCCCCGATGACTCTGCTCAATCGGATTCCCTCGGCAATCTCTTACCTCGTGTTCCACCCCTTCTCCCAGTTCTTCTGCGATCGCTCTGGGATAGCTCCTGTGTCCATCCGTTGCTACTCGGTGCGGCGGTTGTTCTGCTACCTCATGCGCTTGAGCAAAAAACGCTTTTGCTGCCTCCATGTCTCGCTTCTCGTTCAACCTCACATCGACTAAATTTCCGTTCTCATCAATCGGGCACATTCCCCTGTTCCAAGCCACTAAAGCACGATGGATATTCATTCCTGAAACGTGCGCATGATCTTTTATTCAAAGTAAGCAGAACCAAAGCTACAAAAATTTCTCGATGCGCGCTATCAATAGGGACGTAGTGATTTAAACTTCTCCTGCAAGCTTGATTACGATTCGAGATGTGGCTGCCGTAGCGGGCGTATCAGTTGCCTCTGCCTCCAATGCACTGACGGGAAATCGATCGACCAGTGAGGCAGTGCGGCAAAAGGTGCTAGCAGCCGCAAAGCGATTGGGTTATCGCCCGAATCGCGCTGCCCAAAGTTTAATTGTCGGCAAGAGTCGCGTGGTCGGTTTACTCGTTCCCGATATCACCAATCCGTTTTTCCCCGAAACTGTACAGGCGATCGAGCGGGGGCTGTATGAACAGGGCTATAGCCTGATTTTGTGCAGTACAGAAATGGATGCGGCACGCGAAGCCCATTACCTGAAGATCCTCCAGGAACAGCAGGTTGAAGGGCTCATTTATATTCGCAGCAGCAATCAACCTGCACCTGGGCTGGCAACGCTGGCAAGACGAAACATCAAGATTGTCACGCTCGACGAGAAGATCGAAGCAACGCCTTATGTTGGTGTCTATGCAGATAGCTATGAGGGTGGTAAACAGCTTGCAGAACATTTGCTGGCACTCGGTCACAGACACTTCGGTTTAGTGAGCGGTCCTGTGCTCTTTTCCACGGCTCAAGAACGTCGGGCAGGGTTTGAAGACGCGCTGCGATCGGCTGGGGTTGAGCTGCAGCCCAGTTGCGTTGCCGTGGGCGACTACCGTTTGGAAGGTGGACAGACTGCCGCATTCGGGCTGCTCCAGCACTCCAAAATTACTGCAATCTTTGCCGCAAACGACTTAATGGCATTTGGGGTGATGCGGGCTGCCCGTCAACTCGGACGCAAAATTCCGCAAGATTTATCGATCGTTGGCTTTAACGATATCAAGGCAGCTTCTCTGGTTGAACCCGCGTTAACAACAGTACGGCAGCCTGTTGAGGCAATGGCACAGGTGGCGATCGATCGTCTCAAAACCCTGATCGGAGGTCAGGACGCAGCGGAACCGCAAACCACACTACCCTGCACCCTTTGTATTCGGGAAAGTAGCGCAGCAGTTCCTCAAGCCAAATAAAAAGTTTTGTATGCAAACACACAATTGACTAATTCAGGAACAAGTAAAACGTTTTATGATGCACGTAAAACGTTTTAGAGCGTTAGGAAGCGATGCCCCCTACTCTTCTCGCAGCGGGATATCTCAACCTGGATCTGGTGGCAGTTCTGGATCGTCTGCCTGCCTTTGGAGAACGGGAAACGGCGCAATCCTTAACGCGATCGAGCGGAGGCATGACCGCAAATCTAGCTTGTGCGGCGGCACAACTTGGACTATCGGTGCAGTTTTTTGGCACTGTTGGCAAAGATCCGGCTGGGGCTACTGCCCTGGCGGAGCTAGAGCAGTTTGGTGTGCAAACGAACGGCATTATCCGCAGCGATCGTCCAACCACAATTGCTCTGATCCTGCTGAATCCTGAAGGCGAACGAGCCATTATCAGCGAACCTTTCGCCTTTGACTACAGCACGCTGACTACTGCCCTTACCGTAACCCCACCGTCTGCCTGTCTACATCTCGACGGCTATCGATTGCCTGAAGGCATGACACGACTTCAGCAAGCAAAAAGCCGAGGACTGTTGACTTCCGCCGACCTGGATGGGATTGAACCCGATGCGATCGCTGCTGTGAGCCGTCAGGCTGCCCCTGATCTGGATGTCGTGTTTATCAATCGACGTTTGGCTGAGAAACTGGCAAATTCGCCCGCAGATGCGGCTCAATTTCTGCTGCGATCGGGAGCCAAAACTGTCGCCGTGACGCTGGCAGAACAGGGGGCACTGATTGCCTCAGAAGAAGGCGAGGAGTATTTCATTCCTGCTCTGGTAGATGCAGTGGTGCGAGATACAACCGGAGCAGGCGATGTATTTGCGGGTGCATTTCTTGCCGCTTGGCTACAGGGCAGATCGATTCAATTTTCAGGACAATTTGCGGTCACTGCTAGCGGCTTATCGCTCGACAGTTATGGAGCCAGAGGACATTTGCCAACCTGGGACGAAGTGACGCGACGAATGCCAGCGATCTAAAGTTTGTTCAACTCCAGGAAAAAGAAAATGAAAAAACTTTGGAGAAATATAGTTCTTGCCGCAACGGTGCTATTTCTTATCGTTGCCTGTCGTGCTGCTCAAGCCCCCGACACGACGACAGCGAGTTCGCCTGCGGCATCTCCGGCGGGTGGAGGCAGTGATTTTGCAATGGTGACAATCAACCAGCAAGCCCTATTCTTTAATCAGATGATTGATGGTGCAAGGAAGGCTGCTGGGGACACAGGCGTGAACGTGACGGTCTTCAATGCGAACAATGATCCTGCCGCTCAAAATACAGCGATCGAGAACTACATTGAGCAGAAAGTGAATGGCTTGGTTGTGGTGGCGATTGATGTTGAGGGAATCAAGCCCGCAATTCAGAAAGCGGCGGATGCAGGCATTCCTGTCGTTGCTGTGGATGCGGTTGTGAACAGTCCAGCAGTGAAAGTGCAAGTGGGCGTGGATAACGGCAAAGCAGGCGAACAAATTGGCGCATTTGTGAATGAATGGGCGCAAAGAAACAATGTTACTGGTGCACAAATCGGCGTGATTGGTGCGTTGAACTCTGCAATTCAAATTCAGAGACAAGATAGTTTTACGAAAACGGTAGAGCAAGCCGGACACCGAATTCTACAGGTTGTGGATGGGCAAAACGTGCAGGAAACAGCGCAAAGAGCGGCTGAAGATTTATTCACCGCTAATCCCAATATGACCGTTGCCTACGCGACCGGAGAACCCGCAATGATTGGGGCAGTGGCGGCAGCACGATCGCAAAACGTGACCGATCGCGTTGCGCTGTTTGGCTGGGATTTAGCACAATCTGTGATTCAGGGGATTGATGACGGTTTCGTTGCAGGTGTAGTGCAGCAAGACCCTTACACTGAGGGCGTAGAAGCTGTGAATGCTCTGGTCAAGTTGCAAAAAGGTGAAACGGTTATCAATCCGATCGATGTGCCGATCGTGATCGTCACGCAAGAGAATGTTGAACAGTTCCGCGCTCAGTTCAAGTAGATTACTCAGCTCATGCAGCCAGATTTTTCAGACATAATTCCCCGCATTGAACTGCGATCGATCTACAAACGCTTTGGCGCGGTTGAATCGCTGCGCGGCGTGAATTTGACGCTGCTTCCCGGTGAAGTTCTAGGACTCGTCGGAGACAACGGGGCGGGCAAAAGTACGCTGATGAAAGTTCTGGCTGGAGCCGAAATTCCCGATCAAGGCGAGATTTTACTTGACGGCGATCGGGTACAGTTCGCCAGTCCTCGCGATGCCCGCCGCCGTCAGATCGAAATGGTGTATCAGGATCTCTCGCTGTGCGATGACCTTGATGTTGCAGGCAATCTGTTTTTGGGACGAGAACCCCGACGGGGACTTTTGCTCGATCGCGCTCAGATGCATCGGGAGGCGGCTCGAATTTTGCAGTCGCTCCATATTCGTATTTCACACACCACCTTGCCTGTGCGGAATTTGTCAGGCGGACAGCGGCAGTCGATCGCAATTGGACGAGCCGTGTCGTTTCACCCCAAAGTGTTGATTATGGACGAGCCAACGGCTGCACTAGCAGTCCAGGAGGTTAAGTCCGTGCTGCAACTCATTCGAGAAGTAGCACGGCAAGGGGTTTCCGTGATTTTAATTACACACCGTTTGCAGGATTTGTTTGAGGTGTGCGATCGGATCATGGTGATGTACGAAGGCAAAAATACGGCTGATCTGCGCGTTTTAGAGACAGATCTCGAAGAAGTCGTGCGGTGTATTGTCGGTCAGCGGATGGCACGGGAGAACTAACGATGCTGAGGCAATCCCAACTCCAGCTTTTTTTCTATCGTAATATTGCAGTGATTAGCATTCTGGGTGTGCTGCTACTCTTGATCGTAGTTTTCGGCGCGACCACAGAGGCATTTCTCACGCCTAATAACTTCCTCAACCTGCTGCGGCAAAGTGCGCCCACGCTGATCGTAGCGGTCGCTATGAGCTATGTAATTACAACGGGCGGAATTGATCTCTCGGTCGGTTCAATGGTTGCGCTGACCAGTGCCCTCTCTGCCGCCCTGCTGAGTGCTAATTTTCCTGCCGTTCTGACTGCATTAGCAATGCTGGGACTGGGCTTGCTGATTGGGTTGATTAACGGTTGGTTTAGCTCGTATCAGGGCATTCCTGCATTTATTGTGACGCTGGCAATGCTGTCTGTCATTCGCGGCGGCGCACTGTTACAAACCCAGGGCTACTCAATCCAAATTACCAATTCCTTCTTCACGGCTCTGGGGCAGGGAAGGATTGGCTTTCTGCCGATTCCTGCTTTGATTGCAATCCTG
Source organism: Phormidium tenue FACHB-886 (assembly GCF_014764505.1). Classification (GTDB taxonomy): domain Bacteria; phylum Cyanobacteriota; class Cyanobacteriia; order Elainellales; family Elainellaceae; genus FACHB-886. The sequence goes on along the minus strand of NZ_JACXWX010000053.1, from coordinate 24,196 downwards.
GTCGCATTGCTGGGCTGGGTGGGATTGACCCAACTCCCCTACGGACAATACGTAACAGGCATTGGCTCGAACGAAGAAGCAGTGCGACGATCGGGTGTGGATACGCGACGCATCAAACTGTCGGTGTATCTGCTCACCGGACTTGCAGCAGCACTGGCAGGGATGATTGTCGCCGCGCGACTCGCTTCAGGCTCGGCAAATGCGGGAGTGGGATTTGAGCTAGAGGTGATTACGGCAGTTGTATTAGGCGGCACAAATCTGTTTGGCGGGCGCGGCACGATCGTGGGCACGATTTTGGGGGTTTTGACGATCGCGGTCATCGGCAACGGCTTAATTTTGCTGCGGCTGTCTCCATTTATTGTGCCGATCGTGCAGGGTAGCATTCTGCTGTTCGCTCTGTGGGTGAACACGCGCATCTTTAGCCGTTTTGGGGAGGCACGCAAGCGATGAGTCAGGTGATGACGGTATTGGGACCGATCGCGCCAGAGCAAATGGGAATTACGCTGATGCACGAACATTTGCTGCTCGATGCAACACCCTGGTTCTGGCAGCGGGCAAAAATGGACGCGCAAATGATGACCAATCGCGTGGTGTCGATCGAAATTCTGGGTGCACTTCGGAACGATCCATTTCGCTGTGAAGATAACTGTCGGCTTGATAACGAACAGACCGCAATCGAAGAAGTGAGTCAGTTTCGGGACAAAGGTGGACAAACGATCGTTGATGCGACCTGTCGTGGCGTGGGTCGGAATCCTCAAGCGTTACAGCGAATCGCTCAGGCAACTGGACTGCATATTGTGATGGGCGCAGGCTACTATCTAGAATCTGCTCACCCACCGCAAGTCAAGCAAATGAGTATCGAGGCGATTGCCCAGGAAATCGAGCAGGACATCCTTGAAGGCGTTGACGGAGTTCGAGCTGGTATTATTGGCGAAATCGGCATCTCTAAAGACTTCACGAATCAAGAAGAAAAAGTGCTGCGAGCGGCTGCCCGTGCCCAGGCTCGAACCAGAGTGCCACTGGAAGTGCATCTACCCGGATGGGAACGATTGGGCGGGCGAGTCCTCGATGTGGTTGCCGAAGAAGGTGCAGATCTGCGACACACCATTCTTTGTCACATGAATCCAAGCGGCAGCGATCTGGATTATCAGCTTGCCCTTGCCGATCGGGGCGCATGGCTGGAGTACGACATGATTGGTATGGATTTTTACTTTGCTGAGCAGTCGGCGCAATCCCCATGCGATCAGGAAAATGCGGGAGCGATCGCTCGCTTGAAGGAATCTGGATTTTTAGGGCAAATTCTGCTCTCTCAGGATGTATTTGTCAAAATTCAGCTCGTTCGCTATGGCGGCACTGGCTATGCCCACATCCTCGATTATTTTGTACCTCGTCTGTATCGTCACGGCTTCACCAAAGCAGAAACAAATCAGCTTTTAATTGAAAATCCCAAATGTGTATTTGCATCATCCAATTCATTGAAAATCAGTTAAGAAAAAATTATGGCGCATGTATTAATCGTGGGTGAATCTTGGATTACCAATGCCACCCACTTCAAAGGATTTGATCAGTTCAATAGCACCACGTATGAAAGCGGCGTGGCTCCCTTAAAGCAGGCGATCGAGAATGCTGGACATGAAGTGCAGTGGATGCCGTCTCACGAAGCGCAGTCAAACTTTCCGCAGCAGATCGAAGGACTGACTAACATTGATGTGCTGATTCTGTCGGATGTGGGCGCAAATACGCTGCTGCTCCACCCCGATACCTGGCTACGCGGCAAACCCACACCCAATCGTCTAAAACTCATCCGCGACTGGACGCTGAACGGCGGTGCGCTAATCATGTGCGGCGGCTATTATTCGTTTCAGGGCATGAATGCAGGCGCGTTCTACCATCGCACACCCGTCGAAACCGTTTTGCCTGTCAATATCTCACCCTATGACGATCGCGTCGAAGTTCCCGAAGGCGGTGAAGTAAAGGTGCTCAATTCTAATCATTCGATTGTCGCTGGAATTGATACAAATTGGGAAATCTTGCTCGGCTACAATCGCGTGGAAGCCAAACCTAATGCAACCGTCTTAGCCACAATTAACGACGAGCCGCTGCTTGTCGTGGGTGAGTTTGGGCAGGGACGATCGATCGCCTGGACATCCGATATTGGTCCGCACTGGTGCCCCGAAGTCTTTACAAATTGGTACGGTTACAATCAACTCTGGAAGCAGGCGATCGACTGGTTGCTTCAACGCTAAACTCGGTCTCACCAGCAGATTTTTCTTCACCGCTACCCCATTCATCATGCTTTCTCCGCTTACCTTAACGCGCAAACTCCTTTCGTTCAATACAATGAACCCGCCCGGACAAGAGCGTGAGTGCGCTCAATATCTGGGGGGTTTACTGGAAGAGAGCGGTTTTCAGATTCGCTACTCAGAATTTGCCCCCAATCGAACTTCTCTTATTGCGGATTTGCAGGGCGACCGCAACAAAGCCCCCATCTGCTTTACAGGGCATCTCGATACTGTTCCTTTAGGAGCAACCTACTGGCGCACCGATCCCTTCAACGGGGAAATGGAGGGCGACAAACTCTACGGCAGAGGCACATCGGATATGAAAGCGGGAATTGCCGCAATGGTGCTGGCTGCCCAGCAATTCGCACAGCTTCCACATCAAACAGGCATGAAACTTGTCTTGACGGCGGGCGAAGAAACCTGCTGCGAGGGAGCCTACCATCTGGTGAAGTCACCGATTCAGCTTGGAGAAATTGGGACTTTGATTGTGGGAGAGCCGACCGCAAACTATCCCTGGATTGGGCACAAGGGAGCGGTGCGGTTTGAGATTTGCACGAAAGGGATCACTGCCCACGCCTCAATGCCGGAGCAGGGCGAAAACGCAATTTACAAAGCGGCAGAGGCAATTCTAAAACTGCGATCATTTGACTTTACCATTGCACCCCACCCAATTCTGGGACATCCGACCCTGAATGTAGGCACGATTTTAGGTGGACAAAACATTAACTCAGTGCCAGATCGCGCGGTGATTGGCGTTGATATTCGCACGATTCCAGCGCAGAGCTACCAAGCCATTCGCCAGCAATTGCAAGCAGTGTTAGGCGAGGATGTTGAAATCAATTTGCTGAATGAAGTCAGCAGCATCGCAACCGAAGTTGAACATGAATGGGTGCAAACGGTCTTCGAGGTCATGGCATCTTTCCTGAAAACGCAGCCCGTTCCTAGAGGGGCAACTTTCTTCACGGATGCCTCGGTGTTAACCCCTGCACTGGGTCATCCTCCCACATTCATTCTTGGTCCGGGTGAACCCATAATGGCGCACAAAACAGACGAGTACTGCTGCGTCTCCAAGATTGAAGAAGCCGTAGAAGCTTACACGACGATCGCCCAACGCTGGATCACCACAACCTGAATCATTATCGGATTTCCTTGTGGACAGCCAATCTTGAGTCATTCCTTGGAGATGCCTTGTATGGTCACCTCTGTCCCTTTATTTCAACACTCAGCAACTCAACTTGCTGCTGCACTGCGCGATGGAATGGTAAGCGCAGTGGATGCAGTTTTCGCCTGCTTTGATCGCATCGATTCGCTGAATCCCTCGCTCAATGCTTTTATCACCCTATGCCGAGAGCAGGCTGAACAGGAGGCAATTGCCGCTGATAAAGCCCGCAAACAAGGTCAAATTCTCGGTCCCCTGCACGGAATTCCGATCGCGATCAAAGACCTGAATGCAACTGCTGGAATTCGTACAACTTATGGTTCTAAATTGTTTGAAAACCATATTCCAGACGATGACGATCTTTGCGTCGCACGGCTAAAAGCAGCAGGAGCGATTATCGTCGGCAAAACCAGTACTCCCGAATTCGGCTTTGGCACAGGCACTCATAATCCGCTCATTGGTACGACGGTAAATCCCTACAACCCCAACTACACCTGTGGCGACTCCAGCGGTGGGTCTGCTGTGGTAGTTGCAACGGGAATGAGTTTCCTGGCTCACGGCGGCGATATGGGTGGCTCAGTGCGAACTCCTGCCAGCTTCTGCAACATTGTAGGGCTAAGACCTGCAATCGGACGCATTCCCCGTGTGCCGAAACCTCTTCTATGGGAATGTTTGGCGACCGATGGGGTGCTAGCCCGTACCGTAGAGGATGCTGCCCTGATGCTGTCGGTGATGGCGGGGTGGGATGCAGGCGATCCGGTGTCGATCGCCCAATCTAACTGGTCAATTCCCGACTTTTCCTTAAACGGTCAGGAGCAAACGCGAGTTGGTTATAGCATGGATTTGGGCGTAACGCTCATCCATCAAGAGGTCACGGAAGTATTTGAGGCAGCAGTGAGGGCGATCGATCGACCGTGTTCCCAGGTCAAACCTGCCCATCCCGACTGCGCTGGAGCACAGGCGACGTTTGCAACGCTGAGAGCTGCTCTGGTGTACCAGATGTATTACCCTTTGCTAGAGCGCTACGGCGAGCAGCTAACAGACACCGTTCGCTGGGAAATTGAACAGGGCAATGGTGTGACTGCTGCTCAATATCTGCAAGCAGAAGCTCAGAGAGGACACATCTACCAAAACTTCGTACGCTTTTTTGAGAATTATGATGTGCTGATCGTTCCCAGTGCCAGCGTGCCACCCTTTCCAGTCAGCCAGACGGAGGTGCGGGAAATTAACGGCATTCCACTGCAAACCATTATTGACTACCTCGCCATTACCTATATCATTTCGCTCACAGGATTGCCTGCCCTTTCGATTCCCTGTGGTTATACAAAATCCGGCTTACCCATTGGAATACAGCTTGTGGGCAAACCGCAGGGTGAAGCCGCACTTCTACAATTTGCTTATTTCCTACAGGAAACCCTAAATTTTCGTCATTGCTGGTCTTAGGATTATTCAACAGAGTATTCTACTAACCGATGTTAAATTACTCAAGATCGTATCAATCTACTATATGAAAGCGCGATCGCCAGTGCTGTGCAATCTCATCTCTTCGGGCGAACCAGATCCGTCCTTTATTGGCTGCATAATCGAGAAATTCTTTCAGACCCACAATCCGTCCCGATCGCCCAATCGTGCGAGGATGCAGTCCGATCGTCATCATGCGCGAAATTTGCTGACCTTCTTGCCAAAGCCAGTCAAAGCTATCGATCAAATAGATGGTGAAATCGCGAGCCAGGCGAAATGTTTCCGAACCTGCAAAGCGCATGTCGTTGCTGTCGAAACTGTAAGGTAAGACGACATGACTGTGACCCGCTACCTGAACAATATAGGGACAATCATCGTTATACGCATCAGAGTCATAGATAAACCCACCATGCTCTATCAATAAGCGGCGCGTATTCATACTGCAAGACGATCGCGTTTTCCATCCCACCGGACGCACCCCCGCTGTTGCCTCAATGACCTGTACCGTTTTGGCAATCATCGCACGTTCCTCGGCTTCATCCATGTGGTATTGGGGAATCCAGCGATAGCCGTGACCACAGACCTCATGACCTCTTGCAACAACTTCCTTCGCAAGCCAGGGAGACAGCTCAAACGCACGAGCTGAAACATTGACGGTTGCTTTAATTCCATAAACGTCAAGCAAATCTAAAACTCTCCAAATGGCAACTCTCGTTCCATATTCATAGTGAGATTCCATGCAAAGATCAGGGAATCCGATGACTTCATCAACCACCTCGTAGACAGCTTCGTTACGCTCATCTCCCATGGCAATCGAAGGTTCTGCCCCTTCTTCCAGATTGATTACAAGGGACACGGCCAGATAAGCATCATTAGCCCAATCGGGCTTAGGAGGCGTAGAGCTATAGCCTAAAAAATCGCGATGTACCATTTTTATGAGATGTAGAATTGACAAATAGAATGAAGAACAAAGCAGAAATAATTTTTCAATGAAAAACGAGCTGTTCGATGCAACAAAAGGATTACAGAGAATTCACAGTCAAACACTTTCTTCAGAAGAATGGGTAGAACAGTGTTTGAAGCGGATTAAAGAACGGGATGAACAGGTCAATGCCTGGGAATATCTTGACGCAGGTTATGCTCTTCAACAAGCCCGCGATCGTGATTCGCACCAACGTCATGAAAGATTACTGGGTTCACTGCATGGCATTCCCGTGGGAATTAAAGATATTTTCGCTACTTCGGATATGCCAACCCAGTGGGGAGTTTCAATTTATGCAGGACAGTATTTCAACTATGATGCAGCAGTGGTCGAGCGACTACGGGCAGCGGGAGCCGTCATCCTGGGAAAAACAGTTACCACAGAGTACGCTTCAGGCATCCCCTCCCGGACGCGCAACCCTCGCAACCTTGACCATACACCGGGAGCAAGTTCCAGCGGTTCAGCCGCAGCAGTCGCCGATGGAATGGTGCCGATCGCCATTGGTTCACAAACAATGGGATCGGTGATTCGTCCAGCTTCCTTTTGCGGTGTGTATGGCTATAAACCCAGTTTTGGGCTGGTATCGCGATTTGGAGCACTGTGTGTCAGTCGGGAACTGGATCACGTTGGGGTATTTGCCCACAGTGTGTCAGATCTGGTATTGCTGGGTTCTGTTCTGGCAGGAGGCGATCGCCGTGACTCAGACTGTTGGGTTTCTGGGCATCTAGCCCCTTCTGACTGGGTGATTTCACCCTTACTCGATTTGCCTAAAATTGCCCTTGTCAGGAACCCCTTCTGGAATTTGGTTGAGCCAGAAGGACAGACTACGTTACTCCAGGTAGCTCAGAACCTGAAAGATGCAGGGGCTAGAGTGGTGGAGGTCGAATTACCTGCTGAATTTGACGCATACTTTGACTATGCCAATTGTCTGATGTGTGCTGGATTAGCACTCAATCACGGTTATGACTATGAACGAGTGGGTAATCAGCTCTCCTCCAAATTTCGCCAGCTCATTGAGCGAGGACGATCGCTCTCCGCAGTCGATTACGCTGCCGCTCGCCATGCCACCAACTTTTACAATCAACGCCTCAGCGAAATTTTGACCCAGTTCGACATGATTCTCACTCCTCCCGCTACAGGTATGGCTCCGGCAGGTCTTGAAAATACAGGAAATCCTATTTTTTGTGTTCTGTGGACACTATGTGGAATGCCTGCAGTAGCGATTCCGACAGGAACGGGAGACAACGGGTTGCCGTTAGCAATACAAGTTGTGGGCGCTCGTGGTCAAGACATTCGTTTATTAAATGTCGCCAATTGGATCGCTTCAATTCTCTAGCTGCTAAATCTTTTAGAACACACCGTTGATGAAACGTTTTTTAGGTTCGCGGATACGTTTAATATGAACAGGCTCGATGACAAGCGTAGGTTTGCCGTGAAGCGATCGCCCCCCAAATATTCCACGGATTCGCAGCCAGCTTCCAGTTGAATAGAGTGACGCTCTGGGAGAATACACAATCAGCCCGGAAGGCGTGGCATCTGCCATGCAGCAGCGAATGATTTGTCGCGCCACCGTGAAGGTTTCAGGTGTATCATTCGCGGTGCGATGAACGAATCCGATAACCTCGACAGGCTGACCCGCAAATGTGGCAACAGGATCACGTTCCCCGGTAATGATTCGCCGCCACTGTAGGATATTTCGCTTCAGCGGATCGGGCTCTGGATTAGCGGGTTCTGCATATTCCCAAATATTGACCGCTGCCTGATCTTCCGATTGATCGCTGCCAACGACCAGACGAGTTAACTCCTGTACAAAAGATAGAGATTTAAACATTGTAATAAAAACAATTGCACCTAAGCAGATACAAAAAAGCGGTATGGAGGACGTTACAGAGTGAAAACGCTGTAGCAGTCATGTCTATTTCATCCGGGTATCTAACATCTCGGCTAACTCCTGCTCTTCAAAAGCTTTTGTCACTTCAGATCGCAGATATTCCACAAACATCGCGCGGTGCTGCTCAAACTCCTTGCTCACCACATCACGCGGGCGCGACATATCGATCGAAACACAGTCCAGTAACCGACCGGGGCGAGCAGAAAGGATAATCACCCGATCGGCAAGAAACACCGCTTCATCGATATGGTGAGTTACGAACACGACCGTTTTGCCAGAACCTTCCCAAATATCCAGTAAGAATTTTTGCATATTGTAGCGGGTTTGCACATCAAGGGCGGCAAACGGTTCATCCATCAGCAGAATATCGCTGCCGAGGCAAAGGGCACGGGCAATACAGGCTCGCTGCTGCATTCCACCGGAAAGCTGATTGGGATATTTGTTGGCAAATGCACGTAATCCGACTTCCTGTAAGAAAACCTCGGCACGGCGATGGCTTTCCTTCTGACTCATGCCCTTGAGGGTTAGACCAAAGGCAACGTTATCAATAAGAGAGAGCCAGGGAAAGAGAGAAGGCTGCTGGAAGATCAGGGAGCGATCGGGGTTCGGAGCCGTGATAGGCTGTTCGTTATGACGCATGACGCCAGAGGTGGGCATTTCTAACCCCGCCATCATTTGCAGCAGCGTACTTTTACCACAACCGCTGGGACCAATGATTACCAAAAATTCACCGTCTTTGACAGTAAAGTTAATATCGTCAATCGCCAGTACTTCGTCACCCGTGTCAGTGCCCCAAACCTTAGTGATATGTTCGCAGGAAATCTCGCCCATAAATTTATCGTCAATTAAGTTGCAAATTAAAAGAGTAATTGAAAAGCGATCGCAAAAACATTAGAGATTAGCTTAGATATTGGCATCAGTTTTCCACCAAAGAACCCGGCGTTGTACCTGACGAAGCAGCACATCTAGCAGATAGCCAACAACGCCAATAATTGCCATACCTAAGAACATGAGTTTGGTATTGAACATCTGCCGAGCCACCATAATCAAAGCGCCCAAACCTGTGTTCACACCCACCATTTCTGCCGCTAGCACTGCCATCCACGCCCCAAAAAAGTTCATTCTCAAAATTACAAACAAATTGGGGATGATGGCTGGAAGCACAATATGTCGCATCACCTGAAGCCGATTCGCACCCAAAACACGACCCGTATTGATATAGAGCTGTTCAACATTATTGATGCAGTTAACCGTACCCAAAGTCAGTGTAAAGAACAGACCGACGAATACGACGAAGATAGCCGCAGCGTTACCCACACCAAACGCCATAATGGCAAAAGGAATCCAGGCAATGGGAGCGATCGGAGCTAGCAGCGTAATTGTAGGCAGCACCAGCTTACCAAAGATTTTGAAATAGGCTGCCAGACAACCAAAAATGAGAGCGACAATAAAGCTAAGGCTTAATCCAGAAAAAACGCGCTGCAGGGTCGCCACGATCGCACTCAAAGCGACAAAGCGCCCACCCGTACGCTCTACTCCCACACGAGGAGCAAGAAACTGATCCTGGTAAAAAATCTCTGCCAGAAACTTATGGGGCGGTGGCATAATCGTGGTGTTGACCCAGCCAAACAACGTAACCAGTTCCCAAATTCCCAGAAATAGCCCCAGAGAAAGAATCCACCATCCTGCCCCATTCAGGGTTTGCTTCCACCAGGACGATCGCGCCGACTTAGCCTTAGATACAACCTTCGAAATTTTCTTGGGTGGCGAACCCTCTACCTCTGTGAAAGAGTCGGTTTTGGACTTAATCATCGGTCTCTGACCTCCAAAAACTGGAACAAACGGTTGACCTGCAAATTAAGTCATTGAGCAACGTTTTCCATTCAATGACTATATTGGAACGAAGCGAATCAAGTAGGAGCTGTGATGTTAATTCGGCAGTGAATCAGGCGATCGTTGGACGCTCGAACAAGCGCTCAGTTTTGCCTATCAACCCTAGACAGACTTAGTACGCACCCGCTCCAGTAGCTCAGGCTTCTCAGAAATTACCTGCTCTAGCAACGAGAAGTTTACAAAGCCATTGTTAGGATCACTGGTGATGTAGCCCATTTCCTTCATACTTTGCGCACGACCAAATATGAATTCTTTGTGCTGGCGGATGTCTACCCCTGGTGGCTGAGCCTGAGCCGCAGCAAGAAGGCTATCCATGTCGGTTTTATAGTATTTACCAATCGTCTTTTCTGCTGCTTGTTCAAATCCTTTCTCGATATCGTACTGAGCATCAAAAAAGGTGGCGATCGCCTGCTTTACGACTTCAGGCTCTTTCTCGATCAGCTCTGTGCTGGCAGCCAGTACACAATCTGGATAGCCGTCACCATATAGATCCCGGCCATCACCCAGAATGTTGCCTTTTACAACCGCCTTTGCCTTCGTTGCGTAAGGTTCGATACTACTGAGTGCATCAACCTGACCTGCAATGAAAGCATTTGTTGCCTCTGTGGCATCTGCAATGTAAACCATTTCTACATCGCTGTAGCTCATGCCTTCTCGCTTCAGATAGTCGTACACAACTACTTCCAGAGTGTCTGCCTGAGCTACTGCAATTTTCTTGCCGGCTAAGTCTTTAATGCTGCGAATTTCTGGTTTAGCAACCACAATCAAACCCTGTACCCCGCTACCTGCAACAACCTGAAAAGTGGGAGCCTGCGTGTAGGCAGCGATCGCATTGGTGAAAGGAACGACTGCCATTTGTACCTGACCGGAAGCCAGTTGCGTTGCCTGATCTCCTGCGAGGGTCCCCATGACTGCACTACCTGCAATGCCATTCTTTTCAAACAGCCCTGCTTCTAGGGAGTAAAACAGGGGCATATTACAAAGACCAAAACCGTGAGAAAATTTAATTGGACGCAACCCACCCGAAGCAGCGGTTTTTTCAGCAGAAGCACATCCCTTCAGTGTCGAAGCAAGAACAGGCGTTGCAGCAGCAGCTAATCCCATTTGTAGAAATCTGCGCCGCCCTAGTCGTGAGAATGCACTTTGCAAACTAGATAGACGATTGATCATGGAGTTCCTCTTCAAAATACATATGGACAATGACAAAGACAGTGCTACAACCAAATGTAGGCAACGCCGAATTTTTAGCTGCTCATCCGATCTAACTTTTTGCCGTGAAAATCAGAGATTATCGACAGGAGTAATTTAGCTTTTGACGGTAAACAAAAAACATCAGTAGAACTAACTTTTTTCAAAACCTCTACTAAGGAAATGGAGAATTTTTGAGAATCAGAATGAAATTTGGCTTTCTTGATTAAGAAGTAACCATATATTTCACGCTCCATTTGTATTTGGGATAACAAAGCAAGTTCATGTCAAATTAGCAAAGGATTCGTTTCCTGTGATTGCATCACATAAGAAACTAACTCCTCAAACTGCCTATTAATGATGACTCTGGCAGTAGAACGGATTGCAGTTAGAATGATCAAGCCATCCCTCATAAAATTTCTTGACATAGGGTTCTACCTCCCCTGCCATTTCTCGCATCCGCAATTCCTCTGGAGTAAAGGGTGCTTTCAGCGATTCAGCTAACTCCTGTAGAACAGCATCCTTGTCAACGCGAGTAAATTTGCCGTCCTGATAAACGACCTCGCCACCAACCATTACTGCATCCACAGCACTCGTTTTACTACGATGGATCACGGCTTCTACAACCGGAATCAACTTATCTAAATAAGGGAAAGCTAACTTATCCCAGTTGATCAGCACTAGATCCGCTGCCTTACCGATTTCCAGACTCCCCACCTCCTTGGCAAATCCCGTCGTGGCTGCGCCGTGCTCAGTTGCCATTTGCAACACCTGTGCGGCGGTCGGCACAAACGCATCAATTCCCGGAACGCGGTGCAGTTTTAGCACCATCCGCATTTCTTGCAGCATATCGCGATCGTCGTTAATTCCTGCCTCATCCAACCCCATCCCAACCCTGACGCCTCGTTTTGCATACTCATTGAGCGGAGCAATGCCGCTTTGCAGGCGCAGGTTGGAACTGGCATTGTGGCAAATCATCGTGCCGCTGGCTGCAACCATTTCAATGTCTTCTTCATTCAGCCAAACTCCGTGACCGAGGGTGAGATGCTCTCCCAAAAATCCTATATCATGCAAATGCTTTACTGCCGATTTGCCTGCGCGACGATAGGCATACTCTTTCTGGTAAGCCGTCTCTAGCAAGTGCATGTGCATTCCAACCTGATGCTTTTGGGAGTACTCGAGCAAGACCTCTAAGGCTTTATCGGAACACCAGTGGAGATTAGCGGGAGCTAATTGGATATGAGTGCGATCGTCATCACCCTGATCCCAGGTTTTCCACAAATATTCAAAAAATTCCATGTAGTCCTGCACAGGAACTGTATGAGATTTGAACATGGCTCGCATATCAGAAGCCAGCGGTTCCGGAAGGCGATTGGCAAAGTCTTCATCTGGTTCGTAGACTAGGCGGTTTTGATCGCGTAAACCAAAGCAGTAGGATACGCGCATTCCAATATCCTGATAGGCTTTGAGGATTTGTTCGGCAATTCCGGACCAAGTGGAAGCAGGTCCGGGCCGCCAGCCATGAATATGTTGTACTGTGGTAATTCCAGACTCGATCATCTCGAACGCCGAATAAAGCGTATCCAGATAGAGATTCACATTGCGGCAAGCCATCCGAGTGGCGAACCATTGCTCCAGGGGAAAGTCCAAAGAACCAAGTTGTAGAGGAGTCAACCCAACGTGATGATGGCTATTTACAAAACCAGGTAGCACTACATGACTGCTTGACCCAATGACTGTATCTGCATCGTAGCGAGCAGCAATGTCGTTATAGGAACCAATATCAACAACGCGACCATCTCGCTGGAAAACGGCTCCGTCATCAACAATCTGCACTTCATATCGATCGATCGTTTTGCAAATGATGTGCTTTCCACGAATGATAGACGATGGCATAGCTGCGACTCCTGCTGTAGATAAGCAATTAATGCTGTTTAATACTGTGGTGCTCGCTACTAAAATATTCAAACAGTAAGCAATTCACTCCAGAATCTTCAGATCGCTGGAATTATACTTTGAACTTTATTGGTACTGGCGAAATTGGTACTGGCGAAAAGCCTAGAATACCTTTGGTCATCTTTACTTATTGGAAAGATATTTTACTGAGCTTGCTAGATGAACATTTGGACAAGATTATGCTTCCTGCCTACTTATCCTACGAAATGCTTCCAAAACCTCGAATTTGATACTGAATGTCTTCAAATCTAAGCTTTAAACCGATAAAGCGATCGCTTACTTGAGTGAAAACATTATTGACCAATCAATCCCGATCGTCCAGCGTTGATAAGTTAGCAACAAGAAAAGCAGCTAATAACGTACTCCTGATTGCAATCAGGAGTTGAAATCCTAGAAAGGATAGTTTTGGATACAAGATTGAACATCCAGATTAGATGTTGCACTGACGCAGCTATCAATTTTAGCAGTTGAAAAAAACTCATTACTTTTTCCTTGGCATAGACGAGTTGCGAAACGTTGCGCTAGCGCCAAACGGCACTTTCTAGAGTCTTAACCACGCCAAGTTAAGCTATTTAAGCTGCATCTTAAGAGGAGCAATCAATCAAAAACTGTATCACCTGTATCAATTTTCAACCTGCCAAATAAATGTAAAAAAACTTACTATGAATTCCTTACTATTTTATTAGGACAACAAAATCGCATTAGATTTTATCTAGAAACTTGTTTAGACAGCCAGAGTTACAACTCGAAGTTTCACCTAATCACTATAGGTTAAGCGTGTGATCTGGCGTCAGGATGTTTGGACCAATCGCCTCCTGGAGACAGCGATCGTATATCTTACGGTAGTAGGGTAAAAAGGTTCTAACACTGTCCTCCGATGCTTCTAAATCAGGTAAAATTGCCTGATGGGTTTGATGAATTCGCTTGACTAAATCAGCTTCCCGAATCTGGGTCAGTTCACCTTCCCGCATGACAATGTTGCCGTCTACAATGACCAAATCGACTGCTGCGCCCGTTTCTGCATAGACCAGTTGCCGTAGGGGATGATTCAGTGGCACAAATGCAGGGCGATCACGCCGATATCCCACCAAATCTGCTCGATATCCGGGTGCTAGTTTCCCTAGCTGCCCCTCAAACCCAAACGCCCTAGCTCCCCCTTCTGTAGCTAATCGAAATGCCCCTTCTGCCGAAAACCAACGTTCAGGAGGGTCTAAAGGGTGTTTGTTGAGCAGTGCTGCCCCCTGCACAACTGCCAGCATATTCAGGCTATCTCGCGACCCGCAACCATCACTAGCTAACGCGACATTCACCCCCGCCTCTAGAAAATCGCGCACAGGCATTCGTCCGCTGCCCAGCTTCAGATTGGAGAGCGGATTGTAGACTGCAGTGGTCTGATTCACCGCCAACAAATTCACATCCCGCTGTGATAGCCAGACACAATGCTGTAGTGCCAGTTGAGGCGATAGCACTCCTAACTCTGCCAGATGCTCAACCATAGACTGACCATAGAGAATTCCGCCAGTGACTGCTTGAAGCCGCGTTTCCAGCAGGTGCATCATCATCGGCAAGTTATGCCGGATAGCCAAGTCTGAGAGTTGGGTGAGAAAACGATCGCTACAGCGTTGCGGAGCCGAGGGAGCGACAATGTAACCGACTCGATGCTGTTTCGGATGGCGGCGATGAGCAAGATTTTCTGCCAAGGCGAGGAGTTTATCACTATCGGGTTGCCCTTGAGCATCTAACTGCTGCCGCAGAAACTCGGGCATCTCTTCATCGAAGAAAGGAACGGCGCGGTGGAAAGGGCGATCGAATACACTGACGCTCACCAATGCCCGTAGACCGCTATCGTCGTACGCCTGAAATACTGCATCAACGCACTCCTGAGAGTAGAGTGGAGCCTGGTTCACGTCATCCACCACAAAGGTTGTCCCTGTCCGCAGGGCTTCGATCGCCCCTACCATCGTCCGCAGATACACCTGCTCCGGTGTGAGGGGGTGTGGTGGAATGGGTGGGCGCACAAAATGCATCCACAGTTCTAGAGGCAAGTTATCGTAACGCCCTTTGTGGAAGTGTTCGTGGGAATGAAAGTGACCGTTAATCAGTCCAGGAGTGAGCAGAAGCTTAGAGGCATCAACAATTGTTTGAGGTGTGGGCGTTTGGGATGTGGGAAAGATGTCGGGGCTAATCTCCCGAATCATGCCCGCTTCAATCCAAATATCCGCCTGAATCGCTACGTCCGACGCAGACGGTAACACCAGTCCTCCCTTCAGTAGCAGCGACGAATTGTTCATTTATTCCTGAACAGTTTTAGGACGGGCATAGGGAGAGCGATCGCACGGTAAAAACAACCCTCGTCCCTCCTTTGCCAGCATTTCGCCATCCCGCCAGACTACCTCACCTCGCGACAGTGTAATTTCAGGATAGCCGCGCAGTTTCATTCCCTCATAGGGTGTGTAGTCAACATTGTGGTGCAGACGATCGTTGGTTATGGTTACTTCCCGTTCTGCATCCCAAATTACCAGGTCAGCATCAGAGCCAATGGCGATCGTCCCTTTGCGGGGATACAAACCGTAAAGCTTAGCAGCATTCGTGGACGTTAATGCTACAAACTGATTCAGGTCGATGCGACCTTTGCCAACTCCTTCAGAAAACAAAAGCGGCAATCGTGTTTCAATGCCAGGAATGCCGTTGGGGATGGAGGTAAACGGCGTGGTTTGTCCCTGTAGCTGTTTACCCTGCGGGTCGGCATAGCGAAAGGGAGCGTGATCTGAAGAAACCACCTGAAACACACCGCTTGCAAGACCGTTCCAAATCACCTGCTGATTCGCCTTACTGCGTGGGGGTGGGCTACAGACACATTTCGCCCCTTCAAATCCAGGAAGGTCTAAATCCTCCTCTGACAAGAAGAGATACTGCGGACAGGTTTCGGCATAAAGTTTAAGCCCACGATTCTGTGCCCACTGGATCTGCTCCACGGCTTCTTTGCCGGAAACATGAACAATTAGAATCGGAACATCGACCAGTTCGGAAAGGGCAATTGCTCGATGAGTTGCCTCGCGTTCAACGACCATTGGACGGGAAGTGGCATGGTACTTGGGAGCAGTGTGCCCTGCTGCTTCCAACTGCTCTACCATCCAGGCAATGCAATCCGCATTTTCGGCGTGAACCATGACAAAGGCTCGCTCCCGGCGCGCCAGTGCCAGGACTGAAAGCAACTGATAATCATTCAGCTTTAAATCGTCATAGGTCATGTAGATTTTGAACGAGGTGTAGCCTGCCTCAATCAGCGTCGGTAGCTCATGGCTTATCACCGCTAAGGTCGGGTCAGACACAATTAGATGAAAGGCATAATCGGCAACTGCTCTGCCATTGGCACGTCGATGATAATCCTCCACTGCATCTTTGAGTGAACCGCCCTTGAACTGACAGGCAAAGGGAATCACGGTCGTCGTGCCGCCACAAACCGCCGATCGCGTTGCCGTGTAAAAGTCATCTGCCATCACAACTCCGCCCCCCATCGGCTGATCCATGTGACAATGACTATCCACCCCGCCGGGCAGGACATATTTTCCGGCTGCATCGATTTCTTCAACAGTTCCTGATAACTGTGCTGCCAATGAGACAATTTTTCCGTTTTGAATCCCAATATCGCATTGCGTGATGTCAGAAGCAGTTGCGATCGTCCCGTTACGAATGATCAGATCAAAAGAAGTCATGGCAGCAGTGAATTCATCAGTGAGACAATTCTGAAGGATTTTGATAGACTGCACAGTTAAGATCTTCAAATATCTATTCAAAGTTTGTTACGATTCATTCAATTCTCGCGAATATACCTCTCTTTGATAGACTAGTGCCTGCGCTGTGCACTCATTGATAATCTGGGTTAACGCTTGATCAAGTGCTTCTCTAGTTCGAGCTTTAGCAGATCGCAACAGTTGCTTGAGTTTTGACCAACATAACTTAATGGAAAGGTCAGAGGAATAAGGTGGCAAAAACACCACTTTTGCTACAACTGCTTCAATGGTCTCTTGAATGACCGAGGCATGATGAACGGGTAAGTTATCCATCACAATGATGGCTCCGGTCCACAATTGAGGAATCAGAATTGCCTGGATGTAGAACAAGAGCACGTCAGTATTGACGCTGCCAACAATGCTCAAAGTGGCAATCAACCCATTGATACTCATGCCACCAAGCAACGAGATATTTCGACCACCATCCTTAGGAGCCTCGCTGTCATACAGGCGCTCGCCTAGGTAGTGTCGCATTAGATCTCTGACGAATGATAGGCTCACTTTGAATCGCTTTGCCAATTGTCGTTGAGATCCTTCTTTCGCCTCATACGCAGCGATAATTCTTTGCCGTAAATCAATAGACAGAGGGGCAGGCATGAGCAGCTAGTTTCTGATCTTGCGAGACGTACTCAGGCTATCAAATTGTGGCTTGCTCAAGCAATAACCGCTGTAAATCTGCTCACCGTTCCCGTCAAAATCTAGTTGCACATTGAGAGATTGAGAACGACAGATTAATTTGTAGATGGATATGGAGTGATAAACTCTAGCATTAAGCTTTGGTCACTCAACCTAAGCTCTTTAAAGCATCCTCCTGGAGACAAAACAGATGCGTTCAGCATATTTCATCAAACACTTCAAAGATTGCTTCGATAATCTCGTTGCTATTTCCTCTTCAAATTCACAAGCAGTGAAGTGATATGGCACACACTCCCCTTTTTCAAATGCTCATCCGCGTTTTACGGAAAGCCCATCCACAACCTATCTCGACCAACGATTCTGCATTGTCCCTTAATGCTTCTTCATTGAAGCGGCGACGATTCTTAAAACTATCCGCATTGGCAGGAGGTACTACCCTTGCCAGCACCGTCTTGCCACGATCATTGCAAGCCTGGAACAAATCTAGCCCTGCGATCGCTATCGTTGGCGGTGGACTGGCTGGCTTGAATGCCGCCTATCAGCTTAAAAAAGTAGGCTTGCCTGCAACCATCTATGAAGCCAAATCGCGGGTTGGTGGACGAATTCAATCAGTTACTGGTATCATCAGCCCCGGTTTAGTGAATGATCTGGGCGGTTGTTTTATTAACTCCGACCACACCGATATGTTGGCGTTGGTTGAAGAGTTTGGGTTGCGCTTATTCAATCGCGCTGAAGCGGTCGCTCAATCAGCATTTCCCGAAACTGCCTATTGGTTAGACGGAAAGGCAAGGTCGGAAGCCGAAATTTCCACAAATCTATATCCGCTAGCGCAGCAGATTGCTCAGGATGTTGCCCTGCTAGACGAGGATTTCGATCAACATGCCCCGCGTTTGGATCAACTTTCTATTGCAGATTATCTTGATGTCCATGCCGATAAAATTTCGCAACCCTTCATTCGCACGCTAATCGAACTCACCATCCGCAGTGAATACGGTGTTGAACCGCATGAGTCTTCTGCCTTGCAGCTGCTATTTAACTTACCCACCGTCAACGGTGACGAAGCAGAACTAATTAGTAGCGATGAAGCGTTTCTAGTGGAAGGCGGTAGCAGCAAAATCATCGATTGCCTTGCCAAGGAGCTATCTGGACAGATTCAAACCAACAAGCGGTTAACAGAGCTGGCTGCACAGGAAACAGGATTTCGCATCACCTTTGCTGATGCGTCGGTTGTCACTGCTGATTATGCAATCGTGGCAATTCCATTCCCAGTGTTACGGCAGGTTCAGCTCCAGGTAGAATTACCGGAGACACTGAAACGTTTCATCCACGAAGTCAATCTCGGAGCGAATGAAAAGCTGTTGGCGGGATTTCGCACAAAGGTTTGGCAACAAGACAACGGCTTTGTCGGAGAAGCTTGGAGCGATCTCGGTTTCTGCGCGGCTTGGGAAGACACTCAGTGGCAGGGGAATCAAGCTGAGGGGGTACTCACCTTTTTCTTGGGTGGCAGCGAAGTAATCGCCTCACGAGCAGATCGCACCCATTGGCAGGGCAACCAATTTGCTGAACGAGCGAACATAGTAATTCCTGGCTTTAAAGATGCCGTTAGCAATCGTTTCCTTCGTACAGCTTGGGGGCAAGACCCGCTCGTGCGCGGCGGTTATACCAGCTTCAAACCCGGGCAGTATACAGAATTTAGCGAGTATTTGTACTTTGAGTCAGACAATCTCGAAAAAATTCAAACCGTCAATGTTGATAATCTTATTTTTGCAGGCGAGCATCTCAGCGATGAATTCTATGGCTATATGAACGGAGCGGCTCAAACTGGACGGCTAGCAGCAGAGGTAGCCGTTAGTCGTATCTATGCCTCTTCTTAGTTCGACTTTAGCCAATTAAGCAGCGTAGCACAGTAAGTCGAACCAACAATCGAGTAGTTCCTTCGGGACTTTAATCATCTGCGATGAGGGAGTTAGACTAAGCCACCCCGTCACCGAGGCGGCTTGTCTCCAGAACCGTGCTTGAGGTAGGGGTTCATGGGTTCAAGTCGAGGGTCCCGTTCTAGCATCGGCAACAGATCTGCTTCCCAATGCCCATCGAGGGGGTCTTTGCGGGCTTTCCAGTCTCTCGGTCGTCCTCGTTTCGGTCGATGGTTACTACTTTCAATGCTACGAGCCGTACGCGGTGAAATGCCCGCTTTGGCTGCCGCTGTTTGTTGGGAGTGTCCCAATTGCTTTGCGTTCATGTACAGTTGAACCTGTTGATATTTTATTACTACGGGCACTAGGTCGTCTCGAATTGCTGTTTGGACGCATCCTAGTGTCTTTTCTTTCGGGAATCTCGTTGGATCAATATTGATGAATTGAGCAGTGCGATCTGATCAGTTTCGCAAATGAAAAGGTGACTGCTAACTTTGAAAGTTTGAGGTGGGCAATGTAATTGTCAGTTGGGTCAATGCAAGGTTCTTCCGAGCTTTTGATACTGGTGGCAAAATATTGCTTAATGTATGAGAATATTGCTTAATATATGGAGCCGTTCTGGCAGGACTTGCCTACGATGTTGGCAATGTGAACCTATCAGGGATTTCAGCCAATGTCACTCCCTCCCCAATCTCACTACGTTATTCCCGCAGAGACGGCCAAATGAGAGGGAATGGGGTGAAGGCTGCACTCTTCCTTGCTCCATGCGGACTTAAAAGTCCAGGCGATTTTACGAGTTCTCAGCACTTCGAGAAGCGTGACGACCCATGCTCATCAACGGCTTTAAGAAACCCGAGGATTGACCGTCTACCACTCTTCTTAAGATACAAGGATCAGGGTGGTGAACAATGAGAACGGAAAAAACGTGGGGAATCAGGCTGTGAGAGCAGGTTTCACCTCTTCGACAGCAAATCCTGCATACCATTGTTGGAAAGTGGACTGTAATTCCTCATTGAGGATTTTGGAGCGGACTTGCAGTAGCAGAGGCAAATCGGGGATGTGACACGATCGTTCCTTTTCTAATGTCCGATTTTACGTCTCACTCTTTGTCGGGCGTGACCAGGTTCGTTTCATCGGTATCGACGACAAAGACAGCTAGCATGCGCATGGGTTGAGTATCGCTGGCATTTGCGCTGACAAGATGATGATTGCCAGGTAATTCAAAAAAGTTCTCACCAGCCTGATACATCTGCTCCGGATTATCATTGATTTTGCTACGAATCGCACCCTCCAGGACTGTTGCATAGATGAAAGCCGAGTCTGGATGGGTATGCGCGGGATTCGAGCCACCCGGTTGGTATTCGACCAGCACGCCTTTTATACTCTTGCCGGGCACATTCGGAAGGGCGTGATCAAAAACCAGCGTTATCTTAGACTTATCAGTAGACACTTCATCGGCTGAAGCTGTGAATACAGGAAGTGCTGTGAATACGAAAAAAGCTGCGAATATGGAGAGTGCTGCGAATGCAACTCCGTGGAGAAATCTAGTGAACATTTGGGTTCTCCTTTGAATACAAATCCGCCGTATGATGCCCTCATCTCAGATCGAATCGACGTTCATGCGGTCTACGAATCGTGCTAGGTTCTCAAATCTGCGCAGTTTGACCTGTTTGTCGATCGCCTAGCGCAGAATGACGAACCGATGGGGATTGGCGAGGCTACCTCCCGCCCGTCATCTTCGTCACAACGGGCAGGAAGCAACCGTTAAGAGCTATGGGATGAACGAGTGTCGGCTATGCCGCGTTACGTTGGCGATCGAGCCACTGATCGAAGTTTGTTGCCCCAATGCGCGGTTCATCACCGGGGGTGAGGGAGTGATCGTTCAGCTCTATGCCGAAGTAGCGGGCGTGGATGTCTGTGATTATGTTGCGTGTGTCGTTGTTTGCGATTAAGAATCGTTGAACGAGTTCGTCGAGACGGAATTTTTCGGGACCAGCCACCTCGATCGTGCCGTTCAGGGGTGCCCCGACTGTGATATCAGTCAGTACGGCAGCCACATCATCTGACGCAATCGGCTGCACGAGGGCAGGTGACAAGCGAACGGTTTGCCCGTCAGTGTTCGATTGAGCGATGCCACTGAGGAACTCGAAGAACTGCGTTGCACGCAGGATCGTATAAGAAAGCTTAGAATCCTTAATCAGCTTCTCCTGGGCAACCTTTGCCCGCATGTAGCCACTGTCGGGCAAGCGATCGGCATTGACGACCGACAGCGCCACGTGATGTCCCACGCCAGCGATCGCTTCTGCGGCAAGAAGATTACGACCGGATGTCTCAAAGAACTCTAAAACTGCCTTGTCCTCAAACGAAGGCGAGTTTGCCACATCAACGACAACCTGAGCGCCTGTAAGTGCCTCAGCCAGTCCCTCACCGGTGATAGCGTTGATGCCTACTCTGGGTGATGCCGCCACGACCTCATGCCCAAGCTGACGCAGATTGTTCACGAGCTTTGTTCCGATGAGTCCGGTGCCACCGATAACGACAATCTTCATACTGAACCTCCTAGATAGTGAATCCGTTGCAGCAGAAACTTAGCCTAGCGATCGGGTTGGGGGCGTAGGACTGGGTTACTGCTAGAAATCGGGAAATTGTGAAGGGTATCAGGCGACCAGGAGTGAGTGGTTTGCTAAGTCCTTTCCCTCGTGCCTTTGAACCTGATGTCATTACATTAGAGAAGTTTTTGGGGTTTGTCGTTACCTATAAATTCACTACTTTGAGGTCAATATGACGAGGCTAAATACTGAAGGATAGGTGAACTTTTTCGTCATCTATTTTGGTTTGACTTAGCTAAATCCCCTCTCTTGCCTCAGTTCTAGTCTGGTCATGCTCAAAACAGAAAGTTCACCTGACCTGGAGGTAGAATCAGACCACTACCGTTCATAAAGTAATGAAGTAAAAGACAGTGGATTTAGAGGATGCCCTGCACGTTGCTAATTCCGTCATCTTCGCCAAAGTGGGTAGACGGCTCAATGAAGTAGAAGCTGCTATTCTCCTGGGTGCTTTGCAAGAGCAGACCTACGAGCAAATTGCTGAGGTGTCTGGCTATTCGCTCAGCTATATCAAGCGCAACGTTGGTCCCAAACTCTGGCATCTGCTGGAACAAGCCTTCGGGGAGCCTGTCAGTAAAACCAACTTTCGAGGGGCATTAGAACATCAGTGGCGGCAGTCATTGATTGATGCCACCCAAACCCAGACTTTAGTCGTTGAGCCACCAAGTGCCTCGCCTTCAGCTACCGCTGCTCAGACCGTTCTGCCTCAGCTCCAGGCTGAGTGGGGAGAGGCGATGGATGTAACCCAGTTCTGTGGGCGAACTAGGGAACTACAAACTCTGGAGCAATGGATTGTGACGGAGCGCTGTCGAGTCGTGGCACTGCTGGGGATTGGTGGAATCGGTAAAAGTACTCTGGCTGCCAAACTGGTGCAGCAGATTCAAACCAAGTTTGAGGTGGTGGTGTGGCGATCGCTGCAAAATGCCCCACCGTTTGAAGAGTGGCTAGAGACGGTGTTACCCATGCTATTGCGGGCACAGGGAGAGGACATCGGTGTGCCAAGCAGCTTGGATGGGAAACTGCTGAAGCTAAGGTCGGGGTTGCGTCAAAAGCGCTGTTTGCTGATCCTGGATAATGTCGAGACGATTCTGAGTGTCGGGCAAGCTGCACAATATCGAATCGGCTATGAAGGCTATGGTCAGCTATTCAAACAGATTGGGGGAGTCGCCCATCAAAGTTGCTTGCTGCTCACGAGTCGCGAAAAGCCTAGAGAGATTGTGCCGCTAGAAGGAACGCAGCAATCAGTGCGAACACTGCTGCTAAAAGGACTGACCCCAGAAGCAGGACAAGAACTATTTCGCTATAAAGGAGCGTTTACGGGAACAGAATCAGACTGGGAGAGATTAGTCACTCATTACGGTGGCAACCCTCTGGCGCTGAAACTAGTGGCAGCCACAACCCAAGACCTTTTTAGTGGCAGCATTGCTGAAATATTGAAATATGTGCAGCAGGGGTCGGCCGTTTTTGATGATATTCGAGACTTGCTCCAGCACCAGTTCGATCGCCTAACTGACATTGAGCAGGAAATGCTGTTTGAGTTAGCGATTAACCGGGAACCCGTCTCGCTTTCCGAGTTGAATCAGAATTTAGTAACTAAGGCTTCCAGGCGCAGACTTCCAGATGCA
Source organism: Phormidium tenue FACHB-886 (assembly GCF_014764505.1). Lineage (GTDB taxonomy): Bacteria > Cyanobacteriota > Cyanobacteriia > Elainellales > Elainellaceae > FACHB-886. The sequence goes on along the minus strand of NZ_JACXWX010000053.1, from coordinate 810 downwards.
CTGCAGTCATTGTTACGGCGATCTCTGATTGAAAAGGAGGGTGAGCAGTTCTTGCTTCAACCTGTTGTACTGGAATATGCCACGGAGCGGTTGATCAAGCAAGTTTGTAGTGAATTAGAGCAGTCATTTGTCATTGGTTATTCGTCGTCAGAAGGTAAAATGCAAAGAACAAATGACAAACGACCAATGACAACCTTATTGCAAAGCCATGCGCTAATTAGAGCACAGGCAAAAGACTATGTTCGAGAGATACAAAAGCGATTGATTGTGGAACCGATCGCTGAACAGTTGCTGCTCCAGTTTGGCAATTCAGCAGGACTTGAACAGCAGTTGAAAACTCTATTAGAACAGCAACAACAAGCACCTCAGCCAAACTATACTGCTGGAAACCTGCTCAACCTGCTGGTACATCTGCAAGCCGATTTGCGAAGCTGTGACTTTTCGCGGCTAAGCATATGGCAAGCCGACTTGCGGCCGGTCAACCTGGCAGGTGTCAATTTTCGCAACGCTGATTTAGCCACATCTGTGTTTGCAGAGACCTTAAGCAGCGTGATGTCAGTCAGCCTTAACCCAGAGGGCAGCTTACTGGCAACCGGGGTAATGTTCTAGACGTGTTGAAATGAGAGAGAATTAGAGAGATGTTTTTTCTGAAATTGCAGCATGGTGTTAGAACCCGTTGTTTGTCCAGACTGTGGCAGTGATGATATCGTCAGGCATGGTCGCTCTAGTGCTGGAAAACCCCGTTACAAATGTCGTAATCAACAGTGCCAACGGAGCACCTTTATTTGCAGCTATACCTATCGTGGCTAC
>NZ_JACXWX010000052.1 GCF_014764505.1 Phormidium tenue FACHB-886 | reverse complement strand
GTGGTTGAAGGCTTCAAAGCTAGCATGAAGATTGTCTTCGACGAGCTTCTACCGCAATGGAACTACACAGCCAAACCAGAATTACAGGTTATTTAATTCACAATCCTAAGGCGAAATTTTACAGATTTGTCATTCTTGCTTAACCGCACACTAAAAGCATCATGTAAATCCATTTAAGCATCATATAAATCTATTTAATTGCTGTGAAACGTCGATATTTTTTAATGACAGGTGGTTCAGCGATCGCCTCTATTTTCTTTATCAGCTGCAGCAACAATTCAATTTCATCCTCAAGAAACTCATCCTCTCAAACGGTCGATCAGGTCAAAGTCGGAGTGACAACCGTTGTGCCGGAAGACATTTTGAAGTTTGTTCAACAAGAATTAGCGCCCACTCAGAACCTGAAGATTGAGATCGTCAAGATTAACGACTGGGTGCAGGTCAACAATGCACTCCAGAGTGGAGAAATTGATGTTAATCTCTTCCAGCACCAAGCCTATATGGAAGATGCAGCAAGGCGACAAAATCTTGATCTCGTACTCCTCAATCGCGTGTACATCAGCGTATTTGGCATCTACTCAAAACGGCTGAAACTGAGTTCGCTTAATGAGGTTCCTACTGGTGCAACCATTGCTGTTCATAGCGACCCGATCAATCGCGATCGCGGCTTGAAGCTGCTTCGAAATAACGGGTTGGTCAATTTGAAAGCTGATCCAAGTGGCTTGTTGACCTTAAAAGATGTCATTGCCCATCCCAAGAATCTGCAATTTAAAGAAGTGGAAGGTCCTGCGCTAGCGAGAGCGTTGGACGATGTCGATGTGGCGGTTACGTATGCAACCTTGTTAAAAATGGCAAAGCTCGATCTCACTCCGATTGTGACCGCACCCAAGAATGACACTTTCTATGCCACAGGTTTAGTGACTGTGCGAGAGAAACAGAATAATCCGAATGTCCAAAAACTAAACCAACTGATCGTTAATCCTAAAGTCAGAGATTTTATTAACACTCAGTATAAAGACACTGTGACACCTGTGTTTTAGATTTGGAAGTCAAGAACTGCCTAACATCATGCTCAATCATGACAATACTGAATTCAACTACCCCAATAGAATCTCCTCTGACAAGTCCAACAGACTTTCCAGACAGCCCCTTGTCGCACGCTTTCCAGCAGCCCGTGGCAACGTCCAATGAAACAGGTGGGGCTAAGACTTTGAGATATATGGGAGCCTCCTCAAATGATTACGTTTACGCATGATTCTCCTTCTGCCTCTCAATCCCTGAGGGTACTCAATAACGAGGTTGCGATCGCCTTCACAGATGTTCGTAAAGTGTATGGACAGGGCGAACACCGCATAGCAGCCCTCGACGGCGTAAGTTTGAATGTCAAATCGGGTGAAATTTACGGTGTATTGGGGCAAAGCGGCGCAGGCAAAAGCACCCTGATTCGCTGTGTAAATCAATTGGAAAAACCAACCTCTGGTTCGGTTCAAGTGCACGGGCAAGAAATGACCCGATTGGCTGGAGCCGAATTGCGTCAGGCTCGTCAGCAAATCGGCATGATTTTCCAACACTTCAATTTGTTGAGCAGCAGAACCGTTGCTCAGAATGTTGCCTTTCCTCTGGAAATTATTGGATACAGCAAACTCCAGCGCCGGGCAAGGGTGGAAGAGTTGCTGGTGCTGGTGGGATTAGAAGGGAAAGCAAACGCTTATCCGGCTCAACTCTCAGGGGGGCAAAAGCAGCGAGTTGGCATCGCGCGGGCACTGGCAGGTGAGCCAAAAGTGCTGCTCTCCGATGAAGCTACATCCGCCCTCGATCCTCAAACCACGCGATCGATTCTAGACCTATTGCGCGATCTAAATCGGCGGATTGGGGTCACCATTTTGTTGATTACGCATGAGATGAGTGTGGTTAAACACATTTGCGATAGTGTCGCTGTTCTCCAGGCAGGACGAATTGTAGAGCAAGGGCAAGTTTCTGATTTGATTGCCCAACCGCGATCGCTTCTATCGCAAGAGTTCTTTCCCCGCCGTCTCAATCGTGCTCCTCGTCCCGGTGCGTCTGTTGCAACGATCGCCTTCAACGAAGATTTAGCAGACGAACCGATTTTCTCGACCCTAACTCGCAACTTTGATGTGACGGTAAATATTCTCAGTGGCAGCGTTGAACCTGTGGGCGATCGGCGCGTTGGGCAATTTCAGATTGAGCTAACTGGCGACAAGGTTGCAGAGGCACTGAAATACTTACACGAATTGAAGTTTGCTGTGGAGGTGCAGTAATGCAGGGACAAGAGTTAATCGATAGTTTGTGGGTGGCGACGGTTGAAACCGTTTATATGGTGGGTATCTCCGTCGGAATTGCCATCATTCTAGGATTACCGCTGGGGTTATTGCTGGTGATGTTGTCACCGGGAAACCTGCTCGACAATCCTAAACTGCATAAACCCTTGAGTGCGATCGTCAACACAGGGCGTTCCTTTCCCTTCATTATTCTGCTGGTTGTGCTAACGCCCTTCACCCGGTTGGTGGTGGGAACGTCCATTGGCAGTACAGCAGCGTTGGTGCCGCTCACCCTAGCGGCAATTCCCTTTTTTGCCCGACTCGCCGAAACCAGCCTTTTAGAAGTTGAGCGTGGTTTGATTGAAGCGGCGGAAGCGATGGGCTGCAACTACTGGCAAATTGTTTTGAAGGTGCTGGTCCCTGAAGCCCTGCCATCACTTGTGTTGGGAGTTACTATTTTGGTCGTTAATTTGCTGAGTGCCTCAGCGATGGCGGGAGCCGTTGGCGGTGGCGGGTTAGGCAACCTAGCGATCCAGTATGGCTATCAGCGATTTGATGTGCTGGTTATGTTCATCACGATTGTGCTGCTGATTGTCATTGTGCAGTTGATTCAGCTAGTTGGCGATCGCCTCTCTCACAGCTTGAGAAAGAAATAATGAATTTAAAGGATAAATCTGCTTCCAGTCTATCTCCCTCCAGTTCTCTGTTTAGCAAACGGGGAACTGTTTTTGTTTTGGCGATCGCCTGTGGTTTGGCAGTTGCCAACCTCTATTACAACCAACCCCTGCTGGCAAATATGGGGCGAGACTTTAATGTTTCCGTCCAAGACATTGGCTTTGTTCCCATGCTGGGGCAAATTGGCTATGCGCTGGGGCTACTGGTTCTAGCACCCCTGGGTGACATGATGGAGCGGCGTAAACTGATTCTGCTGCTGTTAACCTTCTCTGGTTTTGCTCTGGCGGCAGCCGCGCTATCTCCCAATCTCACCTGGCTATCGATATCGAGTCTCGTCCTGGGGTTAACCAATATTACCGCTCAAGTGATTATTCCCTTCGTTGCTCAACTGACGCCCACCGCAGAGCGAGGTAAAGTCATTGGCACCCTGTTGAGTGGTGCGCTGATGGGAGTGCTGCTGGCGCGGACAGTGAGTGGATTGATCGGAGGCTATTGGGGTTGGCGATCGATGTATTGGATCGCAGCGGCTCTGATGATCGGGTTAGCTCTGGTGCTCCGCTATTGGCTACCGCTCAATCCACCGCAAATGAAACTGTCCTATGCCGAGCTGATGCAGAGTATCGTGCAGCTGGTGCAGAAAGAGCCAGAATTGCGGGCTGCCAGTCTGAATGCGGCACTCATGTTTGGCGCTTATAGTGCTTTCTGGGCAACGCTCATCTTTTTTGTGGAAGGATCGCCCTATTTCTATGGCAGCCAGGCTGCTGGATTGTTTGGGTTACTTGGAGTTGCCTCTGCCGTCTATTCTCCCTGGGTAGGACGGCTAACAGACCAGCACAATCCAAGAGTAGTCGTGACGATCGGAGTGTTGCATATGCTATTGGCATTTATCTTTTACTGGAGCATCGGCAACCAACTTGCAGGTTTAATCATCGGCATTTTGATCATGGATGTGGGTAAAGTATTAACCTTTGTGGCAAACCAAACCCGGATTTATCGTCTCGCTCCTGATGCACCCAGTCGAGTGAATACGGTCTTTATGGTGTCAACCTTTATCGGCGGAGCGCTAGCTTCATTTGCAGGGGCTTACTGTTGGGAAAATTGGCAGTGGAATGGAGTCTGTGGCTTGAGTGGAAGCCTTTTAGCGATTGCCCTGGTTGCTCATATCATGGCAAATCGAATCGCCGCGATCGCAAAATCAACGTAGCCCTTCAGATAGTAATTCGTTTTGCTACAGCAGCTCAAGCAGTTGCGGCATCTGATCAAACACCAGATGCGCCCCAGCCGCAATTAGAGCTTCGCGATCGCTCCGTTGAACGTAGCCAAATACTTTCATCCCTGCTGCACAGGCTGCTTGCACACCCGTCACCGAATCTTCAACTACTACACAATCCGCAGGGCTTACTGCCATTTGGCGAGCTGCATGGAGATAAACATCAGGAAACGGCTTGGGTCGTGCAACCTGATTTGCACTGAATAACTTGCCATTAAAGTGATGGATTAGTCCAGTGAGCTGCAAAACCAAATTGACGTGACGGAGACTGCTATTGGATGCAACACACTTGGGTATCGGGAGATTCTCTAATACCAATTCAATTCCTGGAACAGACTGTAGCTCTCGCGTTAAGGCATCCGTCTCTCGTTCCCTGCACCGATCGAGGAAATCTGATGGAACAGGTTTTCCAAGCGATCGCTCAACAATTTCTATACAAGTTGCTGAGGATTTACCCACAAAGGTTTGGGCGGCTTGTTCATAGGTCATCACCAAACCAATTTCGGTCAACAGTTCGACAAAAATCCGATTCACGATCAGTTCGCTGTCCACCAACACGCCGTCACAATCAAAGATGACCAACTGCCAATTCGCCATAGCTTCTAAAATCCTAAGTTTAACGCTTAGGAGTGTTTGTCAATGGCTATTTAGATCCGCCTGAGATTGCAAAATTCTTAGAAGAATCCTTTGGTCGGGGGAGGTGTGCCGTTGATTTCGTAGTTGCCGATCGCCCGCGCTTTAAATGGATTGGGGTTGTGGGAGGAGAGGGTGCGAGCGTTGCGCCAATGGCGATCGAGGTTGTGGGTTCGTTTCGTAGTAGAAGCCCCACCCACGTCAAATAACAACGTCGCTGAACGTAGTGCCAGGTCATCTACTAGCAGTTTGGCTTTGGCGGCACTTAACGCTGCGGCTAAAGCCGCTGCCGACTCAGCTTCATCACTCTGATGCTGAACCCGATCGAGGCGATCGAGGGCATCTGCTGCCGCTAGAACGATCGCTTCGGCGGCAAAAGCATTGGCAGCAATCTGACCTACCGTTTGCTGCAGGATTGGGTCTTCTGTGGCTTGCTCACTAACCGCATGGTAAAAGATTCTGGGGCGTTTGCGGACGAGGTGGGTTGCATCACGCAAAACGCTGCGAATGATGCCTGCGTTAATCGCTGTCAAAAACAATTGCGGGACAATATTGTAGGGCAGGTAGTCTTTGTCGGCATCGGTATCCAAAATGACTTCATCAGCTTCAATCCGGACATTCGTAAAGGTCGTCGTTCCTGTGCCGGTCAACCGTTGTCCAAAGCCATCCCAGTCGTCTATTAGTTCGACCCCTTCACGCTTAGTCGGGAGAAGAACAAACGCAGTATCGCCATTGGGGGTTAATACACTCACGAAGATCAAATCTGAATAGAGGCTGCCTGTGCTGTAGTATTTCGTTCCATTCAGACGATAGCCATCATCATCGGGTGTCAATTTCGTATTCGCCACTTCGCCACCCCCGGCTCGCTTGACCTCCAATTCGGTAAAAGCAAGCCCAATAATGGCACCCTCAACCACCTGCTTGAGCCAGCGACGGTTTCTCTCACTGCGTTGGGAACGCAAAATTCGCTCCGTCACAGAGAAATGATTTCGGACAATGTGAGCAACGTTGGGATCAGCATCCCCCAACCGAATCACAACCTCAAACAATTCACGCGCAGAACTGCCACCCCCTTCTTCCGCTAGCGGGATTCGCAATGCCCCCAGTCGCGATCGCCGGATTAAGTCAATCACATCAAAGGGAAGGATGCGATCGCGATCGCGTTCAGCTGCTCCCAGCGCGATGAAATCGAACAATTGCTGAAGTTCTGGGGAACTGGCTGTGATAGGTATTGAAAACTGAAGTGTGGAATCTAAATTTTTTTCGGCGATTGGACTCATGGTTTTTCTCTCTGACACATGATGTTGAAAAAATAAAAGTATGTAATGTCAATGATTCTATTTTGTCGATCCTAAAGCTCAGTCATTATTGTGATTAGCGTTAGTAAATGATTGATGTTAATGAATAGGCGATCGCCGCATCCACACCTTTTCTCCGCCTAATAACGCAATCCCCAACGTCACCACTAAAATTCCAATCACTTGAATCACGTCCAACGTTTCACGAATACTGACCCAGGCAACAATCGCCGTAATTGCCGGACTGCTGGAGCCGATGATGGCAGTGGTACTTGCACCCACCATGCGAATGCCCAAATTATTCAGGGTATGTCCAATAAAGCTAAACAATCCTGAAAGCAATCCCCCAATCCATAATGGTGTCCAGGCGAGTTGAAAATCAAAAACAGGATGAACCAGCAAACTGGCGCTAGAGAGCAACAGGGTTACAGCAAAACTGATCCAGGTAAAGGGAACAGGATGGAGGTGGGCAAAACATTTTTGAGCCGTTACCGAGTAAAGCGCATAGACAATTCCTCCCGCAATGCTGACAAACACACCGATGGCGATCGCATGATGGCTATCAACCGTCGTAGATTGAGGAATAGTCAGGGTACTGCCCAGTAGAACAATCCCCATCACTCCCCAGCGAAATAGAGAAGGGCGATCGCCAAAAAACCGCCAGGCAAGTAATGCTGTAAACACAGGATAGGTAAAAAACAACGTCATCGCAATTCCAGTAGGAATTAAACTGATGGACGTGTAAAGGAGTGCAATATTGATAAACATTAGCACCCCACAGCCAAGCGCCTGTGATAGAACTCTACGGCGTTCAGGTTGAACTAAATCTGTGAGTTCTTTTGATGCATAGGGATAAAGTTTAGGAGATAGAAATGCCAGAAGCGGAACGACAAACGCCATTCGCATAAACATCAGCAAAAAAGAGTTGTTCAATGTCGGTTGGACGTATCCACCCAGTTGAAACAAACCCAGAAATAAGTGTCCGGAGTATAGAACTCGAACAATTATATTGTGAAATGCCAGGAGAAGCGCAGAGAGAAGAATGGTGAGGATACCAAGCACAACGTTGTGTCACCTAATAATTCTATTAGCCATCAGATTAAACTTTGTAGAAACTAAACAAACTACGATAAGTCTATCAAATTGCCGTATTATGTCTACCTTGAGAATCTCACAAGTGACTCCAAAACGCAAGAATTGCTGACGCTTGAAGAAAGGGAGAGTAACCTGTGTTTACAACTGGAATGGTTAATGCCGACTAAAGGCTTCCAGATATTTCAATCCTGAACCTGTGTTAAACAGCACGACTCGCTCATCGCGATCGACCTTGCCCTCATCGATCAAGCGTTGTAACGCAGGCACACAGGCTCCCCCTTCGGGTGCGACAAAAATACCCTCAGTTTTGCCAATATCCTTGACTCCCAATAGCAAATCCTCATCGCTTACGGCAATAGCAGTGCCTCCACTCTGACGCAAAATATTCAGCATGATGAAATCACCGATCGCTTTTGGCACTCGCAACCCAGAGGCGATCGTATGGGCATGAGTGATATCTACCCCGGTGGTGAGTCCTGCTTCAAATGCCTGGGCGATCGGGGCACAGCCGGATGCCTGAACGCTCACCATACGCGGACGCTGTGAACCAATCCAGCCCATCTGCTCCATCTCATCAAAGGCTTTCCACATGCCGATCAACCCCGTTCCACCCCCAGTAGGATAGAGAATCACATCCGGCAACTCCCAGCCCAACTGCTCCGCCAGTTCATACCCCATTGTTTTCTTGCCTTCCACCCGATACGGCTCTTTCAGCGTGGAAACATCAAACCATCCTTCAGCGGCTTTGCGCTCTGCTACAATGCGCCCACAATCGGTGATCAATCCATCCACCAGGGTCACATGCGCCCCGGTTTGCTGGCATTCGATGATGTTGGCTTGGGGCGTATCCTGAGGCATGAAAATAAAGGCAGACAGACCTGCTTTTGCAGCGTAAGCGGCGAGTGCGCCTGCGGCATTCCCGGCAGAGGGAACGGCTAATTTTTTTGCGCCTAACTCTTTTGCCATCGAAACGGCTGCTGTCATCCCCCGTGCCTTAAACGAGCCGGTTGGATTTTGCGATTCATCTTTGAGATAGAGATGTTTTAATCCCAACTGCTGCCCCAAGCGTTCTGTCTTCAGTAACGGAGTCATTCCTTCACCTAAGCTCACCCGATTCGCCGGGTCATCTACAGGTAAAACTTCGGCATAACGCCAGAGCGTGGGAGGGCGATCGCTCAACGCCTTACGGGTGAGAGCCTGTGACGCACGATCGAGGTCATAGGCAACCAACAACGGTTTTCCACAATCGCAGAGATTGTAGAGGCGACCAGGTTGATAGTGCTTGTTGCACGATGAGCAATACAGATGGGTCACATTCATCAGGCTGATCACACTCCGATACACGCTGGGTAGAACTTCAAATCGCCAATCCTGAAATAGTCTCTGCTCCTAGTTTTGGAAACGCTGGAGGTTGCTCGATCAAGCATACAAGCATTAATAGGCACTATAGCCGTAGTCCTGCCTGCTTCATTAAAGGGAGGATGCGATCGCCAAAGAACTCTAGGTCTTCTTTGAAGTCGTAGAAGCTGAGTTGAAGTCCATCAATTCCGGCTTGCTTGAGCTGCACAAATTGTTCCACGACCTGTTCTGGCGTGCCAATCACCTCAATGTTGCCGCCGATCGCCACTCGTTTCGGTGCGTCTTTGCCGACCCGTCCTTTCCAGGCATGGGCATCACTGTCAAACCGACCAAACCCTTTGGGGGCAGCAGAATCAGCATGAGCCACAATTGCGTCGTGGTACTCCCAGGTTTCACGTTCAGTGTCGCGGCTAATCACCATTGGATTGAGTAGCGTTCGCACTTCACGACCGATCGCGCGTGCCTCTTGTTTGACTCGTGCGGTGTGAGCCGGGAGGAGGGCGATCGCACTGGCAAAATCTGACGCACCGGGACTGGTGACAAACACAATGTCAGAGTAGCGAGCAGCGAAGGAAATGCCTGCGTCAGAACCAGTTGCATTCACCAACACCGGACGACCATATTTTGGTTTGGGAGTGACAAAGGCACCGTTGAGTTTCCAGGACGATTCGCCTGCAAATGAGAAGTTTTCGTCATCATTCCACAGGCGTTGCAACACTTCGATAAACTCGGCAGCCAGCTCATAGCGGCGATCGTGTTCGATGCGATTCCAGCCAAACATTTCATGTTCGATCGCTCGATGCCCAGTCACCACATTAATGCCCCAGCGTCCGCCCGAAATATGATCCAGCGTTGCTCCATACTTTGCCAAATGTAAGGGGTGAATGGGTCCGTACAGCACATGGATAGTGGAGATCAGCAAAATTTTGTGAGTGACGCTGGTCAATGCCGCTGTTGTCACGAACGAATCCAACGCCTGACCGTTCAATACACCGCCGTAGCCCCCTTTCGGCAACCATTGAGATAGGGCAAAGATCAGATCAAACCCCAATGACTCACAGCGTAACACCAGGGACTTGTTGTATTCAAACTGCCAATCGGTGGTACGGGGCAGGGTAGACGCGCTCCAACCGCCTGCCTGAATCGGCAGAAACAGTCCAAGCAAGATGGGCTGCTGAAGGGCACGAGCAAGAGGGCTATCAGGAAAGTCGGTCGGGGTGGCAAAGCGGTTCCATCCTACAATCGAACCGGGAGGGTGGCTGAGAATCATAATGACCAGCGAACGTCCATATATTGCAGAAATTCAAGCGATAACCGGATAGGCTGCAGGCATTTTATATTACGACCATTGCTTTGAAGAAACCCAGGTGTAACTTGGGTCTTTCACGTTAATCTGCTTGGGAATTACTTTTAGCTGAGTGAACGTATCTGCCATTTGTTGCAAGGCTGTCAGCACTTCATCATCTACAGGGACAATCCGACGATCGCCCGCCCGCTCCTGCACCGTTTTCATGATTGCCAGATCCAGACCGTAGACTTTGGCTAACAATTGAGCCGCATCTCCAACATTGTCCTTTGCCCAGGCTCCAGCGTTGTTGACTTCTTCCAAAATAACGTTGAGAACATCAGGATGCTGACTGACTAACTCTGGCGTTGCGTAATAAAATGCAGGACTTTCAAACGTAGCGCGATCGCCAAAGATATCATTCAAATCTGCGACGACGCGGGTTTTCAGTGATTTTTGAGTTTGAGCTGTGTAAGGGTCCCATATCACCCAGGCATCAATATCACCTCGTTCAAAGGCAGGCAGCGCATCCGCAGGCGAGAGGAACACAGGTTCAATGTCGCTGAGTTTCAAGTTCGCCTTCTTGAGAGCCTGCACAATAATGTAGTGAGAACTGGCACCTTTTGCAAAGGCTACTTTCTTACCCTTCAGATCGGCAAGGGTCTGAATTGGTGATTGATCTAGCACCAGAACGGCTTGCCCCGTCAAGCTGGCACTTCGTTCTCTGGCAACCCGCACAAAGGGTTTGTCGCTAGATTGAGCAAACACGCTGCCTGTACCGCCGCCACCGCCAAAGTCGAGCGACTTAACGCTCATTGCCTCCAAAAGTGGAGAGGTTGACGGAAATTCGGTCCATTCTACAGTGATGCCTAATGGCTGTAGACGTTTCTCTAGCGAACCTTGAGCATAGAGAATTTCCAGGTTTGCCATTCCTTTCTGGTGCGCCATTTTCAGCACTTTAAGCTGATTTTCTTGAGATACCGGAGAAGGTGAATTTGCAGCCGTGGGTGAATTAGGTGTGGTACAGGCTGCAACCGTTAGGCTGATAATCAATCCAATTCCAAATAGCATGGTTAATGCGGAAGAACTGGGTCGCCGGATGAATCGGCTCACCTTAAATTTACCTCCAGTCCTTATTCCATTCGAGAACCAGCCAAAAACCGTGCAAATAAACCGAGTTAACATAGATGTTTCTCCGGCGAGACGTAATGAGAATAGATGAATGTATAAATAAGATTTCAGTTAGCTATCAGGCAAGCGTCAGAGTGATAAAAATGCAACGTCTGGATGAGTAGTTAGACGTTCTAAACATACAAGTTTGTTCAACACATTCAGGAAACCACATTCTGTCGCCTAAAATCTTTACTCAGCAAAAAATTTGTATTTTGAAGCAACGATATCAAAACTGTTTTCATACAGGGATTCAATCGCTGTATGAAAATCTTTGCAATCAGGAATTGCCTGGCATGCGTGACGAACAATGCAGCAGGGTTGATTTTTCAAAACCGGAAAAATCACGAGATGGAGGTTATTGCTAAACGGTGCTGAATAGTTACTTGTCTGGGGTCAATAAAGCGATCGCCACCTCTAAAAGAGTATGTTTGGTTGAAGCGACAGATGCTTTCGGTGGTTCAGCTTGATAAATCTGGTTTGAAACCTCAACTTCCTGAAAATCAGTCATCGAATTCAAGGGATGACGGGATCGGTAGAGTGATCGTCCATCATCGCCAAACCATTCTTGTTCAATCTGTCCATACTGCATCATGTGTTTCCTTGTGTATATTTAGTGTGTTTAAATCTGCACAGTTTACGATCTAAATGATGATCTAAAAGACGGCTAAAACAGCTCCTTTGTATTTCTCATCAATGAATGTTTTGACTTTTGAATCACGCACCAATTGGCTCAACGTTTGTAATCTTAGATCGGTTTCCTTATCTTTTAGTGTGACTAAACCAACGCCATAGATCTTTTGAGCCTCCGTCTCTTGTACCAACGGTTCCAAGTCAATCTTTGCCTGTAACTTCAATCCCGAAGAAAATACTGCCAGATCAACATCATCCAGCGATCGCACAATAGCAGGACCTTCCAATTCCTTAATCTGAAGATTTTTAGGATTCTCAGCAATGTCTTTGACTGCTGCAAGCTGGTTCTCAAACCCTGGCTTGAGTTTTATCACGCTATTCGCTGCCAGCACCTTTAAGCAGCGATCGCCATTGCTCGCATCGCTATAGATGGCAATGCTAGAGCCTGGTTTTACCTCATCCAGTGATTTGAACTGTTTGGAGTAAATACCCATCGGCGTCAAAAATCCCGGGCTCAACATCACCAGATCGAGATTGAGCTGTTTCTCAGCATTTTCCATGAAGGGTCGATGCTGGAAGTAGTTGGCATCAATATCACCATCGCGCAAAGCTGTATTCGGCTGCACCCAGTCATTGAATTTGACAATTTCCAGATCAAGCCCTTTTGCAGGAGCGAGATTATCTTTGACGAACTTCAAAATATCTTCCGAGATAAACGTCCACACGCCAATTTTGACTGTTCCCAATGAGGCAGGCGAGGCACCCGAACTAGCTGGATTTGTAGAAGGCTGGCGCTGCGTTGTCGTGCAACTGGCAACCCACACAGAGGTGGCAAATGAACCTAATGCCGTCAAAAAGAAGCGACGATTGATGCCGCTACTCATCCAGGAACTTGGTTTTTTCATGGTTAGCTATCTCAAAGTGGAGCAATCACAGCACCTTTGTATTTTTTGTTGATAAAATCCCGGACTTTTGGATCTTGCTGCAAGCGATTCAGCGTTTGAATGCGGAGATTGGTCTCTTTGCCCTGCACGGACACGAATCCAATAGTGTATTTGCTAGCGGTTCACGATCGGCTCCAGTTCTAGCTTGGCTTGCAAACGTACGCTGGTTGCAAATACCGCTACATTCACATCATCTACAGCGCGTGCTAAGTTTAATCTTGAATACTGACGAGGGGGGGCAGTTGCTCAACGGAAATACCCAACAACACTGCTAATACCTCTTGACGAAATGTATCATAAATCACCTCAAACTCTGGCACTTCAAAGCCAAGGGCACGTTGGGCACGTTGCCAAAAATCTCTTAGATACGGATTGCGTCGTCGTTGCAGTTCGTTGTCCACTTTCAGCAACTCTGTAATCAGGGTGGCGCGTTGTCCGGGCGATGCTTGCTCATACTCGCGTTGCCACCACGCCACTACATCCTGACGGTGAACCGCTTCATCGGGTAGAATCCGATCGCTGGCGAACTGCGCTGATTCCGGTTCACTAATTTGGGTCAACCGACTGGTGAATAACAAGATCGCAACAATATAGAGTTCGTAGTGCAATTCCCACGCTAAAAAGCCGATCCAGTTTTGGGTTGAGATATCTCCTAAATAGTCCCAATGCCACTGCACCTGTTGTTGAATTTCGGCAACAGGATCCTGTCCTGACAGTGTCAATACTCGTTGTCGAGTGTTGAGCGAATGGGCACCATCATCTCCTAGTTGCCGACTCAAAAATAACTGCACATCGGGGTCATCGGGAAACAGATCGGCGATCGCCCTTGCCACAACTTGTACAATCAACAAATCATGTGCGGCTCCTGCAATTCGATAGCGATAAAAGTTGTCCCACTCTTCAGGCGTATCAGGTAACCGGGGTTCTCCTACTTTCTTTGAAGGAACGTAGGGCGCGTACTGGGATAACAGCCTATCAAAGGTTTCAACTTCCCACTTTAAAGACCAGGTAGGACGAGTTAGCGTAGTCGTCATAGAATACTCCTAAAAGTTCTTCAACAGCCTCTGGGGGCAAGCTGTAGGGACAACACAGGGGATGGACTCACTTTAGACCGTCTAGAGATCTCTAGCCCTGCATTACCCTACAAATTCCCAGGTTTAAGCCACCAATGTTAGGGCTTGCACGCGCGGCATAACCTCCGCAGAAAACCGCTGCATTTCGGTTGTAAAGGGTTGAAATTGCAGCATGAACGTATCCACACCTGCATCCACAAATTCGGCAATGCGTCGAGCAACGGTGTCGTAACTGCCTACCAATCCAGCAGCAGTGCCGCCATTGCTGCCCACCGCAGGATACTTTGCCAAATTTTTGAACATGACCACCTCTGAATCCACCCCTTTCATCAACTCCGAGCGATCGTCATGACCGGCTAATTGACTCAGAGCTTGAAACTCTTCTTGCGCTTCAGCATCGGTAGATCGGGCAACCACAAAAGCAGACATGGCAAACCGCAGGGGGTGAGGATGCGGCGCGCGCGGAATCTGTCGCACCTCTCGAATCGTTTGTCGGATGACATCGATCGGACGACCGTTCAGGAAAAAGACATCCGCTTCCTGTGCCGCTAATGCCCGTGCAGGATCAGATTCTCCGCCCAAATACACAAGCGGATGAGGTTGGGCAATTGAACCAGGGGTGAGCTGCAAATCCTGCACCTGGAAGTATTTGCCTGTCACGTTCACTCGCTCTCCACGCCAGAGGGCTTTCACTAACCGAATCCACTCCTCGGAATATTGATAGCGCTCGTCATGGGGCAGGAAATTGATCCCCGATTTCTCAATTTCTGGCTTAAACCATGCGCTCACTAGATTGATCGAAAATCTGCCTTGACTGATAGCATCAATGTTCAATGCCATCTTTGCCAGCACAACAGGATGAAACAACAACGGCTTGATCGCGGCAATAATCTCAATGCGATCGCTGGCTTCTGCCAGTGCTGCTGCCGTTGTCCAGGTTTCCAGTTGATCGAGCTCCTGATTGCGGGGATTAATCAAATGCTGGGCAATCAACGTTGTGGTAAATCCACAGTCTTCTGCCAACTGAATCAATCGTTTTGCCCGCTGATAGCTGGCATCACGCGGCTCTGCTGGATGATTCATTGCCCCACAATTTCCGTAAACAGGCACCCAAATTCCGTAGCGTGGTTGAAGCATACTCACCCCAATCTCAGCAACCAACTCTTTAATCACCTAAAAAACGGTCGATTTACCGTATTTTGGTTCATAGGTGAGAGTCTTGCATAAGTCGGTCGAGAAAGGAAGTATATCGAATTACAATCAGATAACTTACCTCATACTTGGCTATAGTTCGGGGATGGGTTGTGTCGCAAAAATCTGTGGATGGTAAGCTGGGATAGCTTAAACCCTTGCACCTGACTTTTCTATGTCTACTTCATGCCTGTTTAGTGGCGGCATTTTTTGCCCCCCAAACACCGCTCTTTTAGAAAGAGATGTTAGAAAAGATTTTGGGTGTTGCTGATTTCGCCCCCTGTTAAGCAATGCCAGATTTTGTTTAACTAGAGGCACCGTTCTGAAAATTTCGACTGGCTTCCGGTTGGGTTGACGGGCTGACATTCGGAGAAGCTTCTGGACCCAAGGAAGGGGGTGGGGCGGGTGGATCAGTTTTATTGCTGAGAAAGTGAGATTCTAAGCTTTTGATCACCACGTACAGCACAGGCACCACCAGCAAACTCAGAAATGTGGCAACTAGCAACCCGCCGAAAACGGCGGTTCCCAACGAATGACGTGCATTGGCACCTGCGCCTGAAGCCGTGACGAGCGGAAAAAAGCCAACCAGTGCCGCAAAGGCGGTCATCAGAATCGGTCGAAACCGTTCTTCCGCCGCTGTAAGGGCTGCCTTAACGATCGTACTTCCCTGTTCTCGCGCCTGGTTGGCAAATTCCACGATCAAAATGGCATTTTTACTGGCAAGACCGATCAGCATGACTAGGGCAATGTTAGCGTACACATCGTTTGCCAGTGTGGGTTCAATGAACCGTCGCAATGCGATCGCACTCAGGGCACCCAAAATTGCTAACGGCACCGTCAAGAGAATGATGATCGGGTCAATGTAACTTTCGTATTGTGCGGACAGCACCAGAAACACCATGATGATGCCAAATAGAAAGATGAGGGGACCCAGGCTGCCAGCAGCGACTTCCTGACGGGTTAAATCTGACCATTCAAATTTGATCCCGGGTAATGCTGCTTCTTTGTAGGCATTGCTAATCGTTTCGATCGCCTGTCCGCTACTATATCCATCGGATTGAGTACCCTGAAGCAAGATAGAACGGTAGCCGTTGAAGTGAGAGATAATGGCAGGCCCGGTGTAAGGCTTGAGGGTAATCAACTGATCGAGCGAAATCATTGTGTTGGTTGTCGATCGCACATAGATCTGCTTCAGCGCTTGGGGGCTGTCGCGATATTTGCCATCTAACTGAACGTATACCTGATAGTAGCGGGGTCCTAAGACAAACTGAGTCACGTAAGATGAGCCAATGCTGGTGCTGAGAGCAGTCAATGCATCACTAAAATTGACATTTAAGGCATTCAGCTGATCGCGGTTGATGTCAATTTCGTACTGGGGCGTATTGGCAGAAAATTGGGTGAATGCACCCGGGGGTGAAAAGATGCCGCTATCATTGGCTTTTTGTAAAATATCTTGAGCATTGTCGGCAAACTCCTGGAAGCTTAACCTGCCATTGGTAGTGTCTTCCAACTGCATATTGAAACCACCCAGCGGGCTAAACCCCGGAATCGGCGGTGGGCTGGAACCGATCGCAGTTGCACCCGTAATTTTGGTTGCCAGTTCCCCATTTAGTTTTTTCAAAATGGCGCTGACCGCTTGTTCTGCCTTGGGTCGATCGCTCCAGGGCTTGAAGTGTGCAAAGAAGATGCCCTGATTTGCCGCATTCCCATTAAACCCGGCTCCGCTAATTTCAGCGGTTGATTCTATCTCTTCAATCTTTGCCAGCGACGCATGCACCTGATCGAGGATATCACGGGTGTATTGCACAGACGCATTATTAGGACCCTGCACGAACCCGAGCGTGGAGCCTTGATCTTCAGCCGGAACGAATCCCGATGGAACGGCTCTAAATACAAGGACGGTGGCGGCAAGCCCAACCACAAACAGCGCAATCACGACATAGCGTAGCCCAATCAGACGGGTTACAGTGGCTTTGTAGCGATCGAGCACCCAGGCAAAGCCCCGATTGAAGCGGTCAAAAAACCAGCCGAGCCGACCTGAACTATGTGTTGCCTGGGGGGGACGCAGCAGAATGGCGGCAATGCTAGGACTAAAGCTAAGCGCGTTGAAGGTAGAAACAGCGATCGAGAAGGCAATAATCAGGGCAAATTGACGATACAGTAATCCGGTTGCTCCCGGGAAAAACGCGACGGGCACAAAAACCGCCATGAGTACCAGTGAAGTTGAAATCACGGCTCCCGTCAGGTCGTTCATTGCCGCATAGCTCGCCTGGCGAGCCGTCATCCCTTGATGCTCCATTTTGGCGGAGATCGCTTCTACCACCAGAATCGCATCATCTACGACCAGACCGGTTGCCAGCACCAAACCAAACATCGTTAAGCTATTGATCGAAAAGCCAAACAGCTTGGCAAAAATCATTGCGCCCACTAGTGAGACAGGAATAGCAATGGTGGGAATAATGGTGGCACGCCAGTCTTGAAGGAAAATGAAGATCACTAAGACGACCAGCGCGATCGCCTCAACCAGAGTGATGATGACTTCTTTGTTGGACTCTTCAATAAAACTCACCGTGTCATACACCAGTTTGGTGGTGACTCCTGGTGGAAAGCTCTGCTTCAAATCTTCCATTTTGGCAGCCACCTGTTTTGCCACATCCAGCGCATTGCTGCCCGGAAGCTGATAAACCCCTAACGCAACTCCCGGCTTGCCATTGATCTTGGCAGAAACACTGTAGCTTTGCGCCCCCAGTTCTGCCCGACCCACATCTCTTAACTTCGTTTGGGTTCCGTCACTGCCCACCTTAATGACAATATTTTCTGCATCATCAACAGACGTAAATTGCCCCTGAAGCTTCAGCGGAATCTGGTAACGTTGCCCTGGAGGAGAGGGTTCTGACCCGATCGCACCCCCACCTACCACCAGGTTTTGCGACTAGACTGCGCTCACCACATCATTGATCGTGATATTCCGACTCGCCAGCGCATCCGGGTTTAACCAGAACCGCATCGCATATTGCAGTTGTCCAAACACATTCACCTGTCCCACACCCGGAATTCGAGCAATTTCATCAGTCACTGATAAATCGACAAAATTACTAATGAACGTCGCATCGTATGTATCATCGGGAGAGTAAAACCCATACACAACCAGGAGACTGGGAGAAGCCGTTTTAACGGTGATTCCCTGCTGTTGGACGGATTCAGGCAGCAGCGGCACGGCTTGCTGCAGGTTATTCTGCACGTTCACTTGATCTTCATTGGGATTCGTATCCACCCCAAAAAATGCCGAAATAGTGCTGGTGCCCGCCACACTCGACGAGCTGAAATACTGCATATCGCGAGTGCCGTTCAGCTTTCGTTCAATCGGGGTCGTGACGGTTGTTTCGATCGTTTCTGGGTCAGCCCCGACATAGCTGGCACTTACCTGCACTTGAATCGGTGCAATCTGGGGCACATATTCGATCGGCAGCAGTGGCAAGCTAACTGCCCCCAGCAGCAGAATGACAACGGTGCAAACTGTGGTTAATACAGGTCGCCTAATGAACGTATTCGCAATGGAAAAAATCACGCTGACTCCTGATGATGGGGGCGAATGAGAAGCGATCGAATGGGATCAAAATCGGAAATTCAATGGTCACCCTTAACGAGCAGCAGTACTGGATTGAGGCGCAACGAGGCTTCCTTCCCGCAACCTGAGAATGCCAGAGACAATAACGCGATCACCCGGTTTCAGACCTTTCACAACCTGATAGTCTTGTCCTTGAATTGCGCCCAACGTCACTGGAATCTGGTGCGCGATCGTTTGGGTCTTGCTATTGTCTGTTTTGTCTTGATCTGGTTTGTCTTGAGCGGTAAACACAAAGTTTTGTCCGCCGATCGTGGCGACCGCAGTCGTTGGAACCAGAACACCCGGTTTTGTCGTCCAAACCACCCTTGCCTTCACATATTGAGCATCTCTTAAATTGCCTTGGGCATTCGAGAACCTTGCTCGCGCCAGAATAGATTGAGCGGTTGGATCAGCTTTAGACGCAACGAAATAAATTGTGCCTGAGCTGAGCGTTTTTTCAGTGTTGGGATCAAGCAATTGAACTGCTAACCCTGTTCGTAATTCATTGGAACGGCTGATCGGAATAGGAATCTGCAGATCAAACGTCTCATTCTGGTTAATGGTGGTGAGAACTTGCCCGGTTTCCACATAATCCCCTGACTTAAGCGTGATGTCGCCCACTGACCCTGAAATAGGAGCAATCACTTGCTTGAAATTGAGGCTAACTTTAGCCGTTGCTGCATCTGCTTCAGCCTTGCGGATATTCGCATTTGCCTCTTCAATGGCTGTCTCCTCTGCCTTGACTTGATCACGAGCTTGCTTCACAGCATCGGACTGCACCTTGAGGGTCGTCGCGTACTGATCGCCTGTTGACTGTCCAACCGCGCCTTGGGTCACTAAATATTGATAGCGAGTATTATTCACCTGCGCTAGTTCGTATTGCGACTGTGCCGATCGAAGCTGAGACTGCGCCACTTGAAGCTGTTGAGCTGCTGTATTTCGTGCTGCTACAGCTGCATTCACGTTTGCCTGCGCGCTGTTTACTTCTGGTGCTGTTTCATCCAGATTCAAGGAGAAAATCGGATCGCCTTGCTGCACCCGATCGCCTGGTTTTACCAGAACGCGATCGATGCGTCCATCAATTTGTGGCTTTAGTTCAACCGTCTGTTCTGCCTCTAATGTGCCTACAAAGTCGGTACTGTCCTGAAGCGTGCTGGAGCGTAGCACTTTCACCTGCACAGATGAAGGTGAAGGACTGCTTGCTTTGGCAGAATCACCAGGCTGATTGCACCCCGTTGCTAAGGCAGATAACAGAAGAATAGTGCTTATTAATGGATACGGTTTCATGAACATCATCTCTTGTTTTCTTTGTGTGCAGGCTGGTTGTCTTAAACCATGAAGTTTTCGCGAGCATGCTTAACCCGACTAGAGATGCACTCTTTATGCTTACCAGGTTGACAAGCTGATTGGTGACGGCCGCGATCGACAAGAAAAATCAATTCAGATACCAAACGATCTAAAACCTAAGAACACTTGTCATGATTACAGCTAGGGTTGCGAAAAACAGATAAACTAGTTCATGATTCACAACGGGTATGAATCTACAATTATCGATAGAGATTAAAAACTGATTTTATGATTAATTTTCACAAATCTTGCTAATTAAGATTAAACTAAAAAATTTACCGTAATGCCCTAAAATAGATATCTAAATTCAACTGTGTTTAGTTTCAATCATTTGACTGAATTTATCCAGGTAAGATTGATAATTTAATCAGCAGATTTTTTGCTTTTGCAATAGCTGACTTTGGCTGGAGCCGATCGTTTCAAGCGGGTTGCTCTCACCTTGGAGATACACAAGGGCTAGTTGTGCGCCTAATGTCGTGATCGATTGCCCATCTTTATTGCTTAAGTACAGCAAACTACGGCAAATTCTACCATTAGTAGCTAAAAGTAGATCGCTAGCGCTCACCTGATCCGGTTGCTTTAAAGCGGAAGGGGCTAGAATCGCTCTGAGCCGTTTTAATGAAATTGTCAGAACTGAGTATTCAAATCTCGTCTCTTTTTCATAAGCATGTTTTTCCTCTCCTTCTTCTTTGCTAAGCAGCTTGGAAGATCGCTTGTAATTCACTGACTCGTTCTGTAAATCGTTCTCTTCGCTCGGATAGTGACACTACTTCTGTCATATAGTGCTGTACTCTCATAAAGCTCCTTACCTCATCATACGCTTGAGCAAAAAACGCTTTTGCCCCTTCCATGTCTCGCTTCTCGCTCAACCTCACATCGACTAAATCTCCGTTCTCATCAATGCCTCGGTACAAGTAACACCACCGACCTTTGACACGGATGTACGTCTCATCCACAAACCAGATTCTGCCACTTTCCCTCGACGTTTGGCACGCAACTGCTGAGCAAATAGAGGAGTAAAGCGTTCTTCCCAGTCGCGCACGGTTTCATGGGTGAACTCGAACCCTCGCAGCAGGAAGAATTCGGCAATGTCACGAAAGCTCAGCTTGTAGCGGAATCGACATAACAAAACCTGAAAGACGATATCGGTGGGCACCTCGATAAAGTTGCAGGGGGTGCCGGTGCGCTTATTGAAGGTGCGACAACAATCCTTGCAGTGAAACAGGGCATAACCCAGATTTGTCGTACGTTGCAAGCAGGTGGTGCGGGCTGAGCCACAATCAGGGCAGTTCATAGAGCGTTCATGGAGCAGAGATTGGGGGCAGTAGCCAGTCTATCAAGTCGGGGCTTCTGCCCTCAAGTCGGCTACCCAGTTCTGACAGTTTCGCTGCCTCAGAGCTTTGAGAACAATAGATTTAACCCTTCGGTCATGGTGGGATGCGTTAATACGCCATCGCGCAAAACGGTGTAGGGCAGTTGAGCCTGCATTACCATCTGCACGGTCGAAATCACCTCACCTGCTGCATGACACAACAAGGAACAACCGAGAATCCGTCCTGTTTCAGTGTCTACGATCGCCTTCAGCAGTCCGTCAGTTTGACCAAGGGTTCTGGCTCTAGGAATAGCGGAAGCATCCAGTTTTGCAACTCGAATCGCATATCCTTGTTGCTGCGCTTCGGTTTCAGTTAAACCGACATGAGCCAACTCTGGATCAATAAACAAGCAGGAGGGAATGGGGCGATTGTGCGTGCTGCGGTTGCCGCCCTCAATCAAATTGGTTCTGATAATTCGATAATCGTCCAGTGCCACATGGGTATATTGCGGTCCACCATTGATGTCACCCAATGCCCAAATTTCCGGTACGTTGGTTTCTAAACGATCGTTGACTGGAATAAAACCGCGAGCGTCTGCTTCTATACCCGCAGCGGCTAAATTTAAGGAATCACTGTTTGGCAATCGACCGACAGCGACGAGCAAATGCGAACCCCGCAGGCTAATTTCACGATCGTCCATCTGAATTTGCAGGTTGGTTTCATTAGCAACGCGATTCTCCAAAGGAGATGCTTCGCGAACGACGTTCAATACCTTCGACTTCAGCAAAAAATCAATACCATCCCGTTGTAGGAGGGTTTGAACAGCGATCGCGATATCTGGATCTTGCTGCGACAGGATTTGCCCACTTTGCCCAATCACCGTGACACGAGAGCCAAAGCGCCGAAACATCTGGGCAAACTCCAGCCCAATGTAACCACTACCAAGGACAACTAAGTGCTCCGGCAATTGTTCCAATTCCATAATCGATTCGCTGGTGAGAAACCCAGTTTCTTTGAGTCCAGGTATCGATGGAATTAATGGGCGCGTGCCCGTATTGATAAACAATCGTTCAGCGGTGAGATGCCGAATGGTACCCTCCGCTGTTGCCACCTCAATGGTGTTAGAAGCGACAAACCGCGCTGTACCAATGATGAGATCGTGACCAAGAGCTGTTTCTAAATTGTGCAGGTTCACTGCCCGTGCCGTTTCCACGACCGATCGCTTGCGTTGAATGACCGCTGCCAGATTAACCGTAGGTTCGGCGGTTTTCACACCATAAGCGGCACTATTCCGCACTATATTGGCAACCTCCGCACTTGCCACCATCGTTTTGGTCGGAATGCAAGCAATGTTAATACACCCGCCACCAATCATGGTTAAGCTGTGTTCAACCAAAGCAGTTCTCCGTCCAGTCGCAACTAATGCAGGTGCCAGTGTTTTACCCGCTTTGCCACCACCGACAATAATGTCGTCGTAGTATTCAATGTTCACTTACATCTCCTTTGATTGATCTGCTTGATGGCGCTGCTTGAGATCTGAAACGAGGTCGGTCACTTGACGTTGAGCCTCTGCGCTCAACGAGTCAAAGTCGTCTAAGAAGAATTGGCGTTCTAGCGTTAACTTCCGGGTATTGAGTAACCCTTCGATCTGCCAGCCTTCGTCACTTTTCGTTACGACGTATAGCGGCAGCGAATCTCGTGACGGTGAAGTTTCGGTTTGTCCGGGCAGTATTACCCTGATAACTACGTGCATGAGCGCGAGTTGCGAGTTCACGAAGCGGACAAAATTCACCTCACCCTCCAAGCGTGTTCCTTTGACAACCGTGTCGAACGCTTGTTGATGAAATGCAGCGATTTCTTTTCGACCCTTGAGATGCGTGCCCTCGAACGTGAGGAAATCGGCAGTTTCGCTGAACGGGGCAGCAAAGCCTTCGCCGCTACCCCGATTCCAAGCATCAATCATCTGGCGATGGAAAGCACGGATTGCCAACTCGTCAGCAGTAGTGGTGGTTTGAGCTGCCTGTGAATTCATAGTTTTGAGTTTTCCTTTTAAGTGATAGACCAGTTTTCAAGGGGCATAGAGAGTGTTACGAACTCTGAAAATCATCAACTTTGTGAGCCAGTTCCAACTATTTCTCGAAAATCGCAACGAGGGCTGAATTTCGCTTCTAGGCTAAGTTCTATAGAAGTTCATAACATCCTCTAAGGGAGATCTCCAGGTATACCCATGATTTCGTTGCTAATTTCGCTAGAGATGCGATTTAACTTGAACATTAAGTTTGTTGACAATGCTTTGCGAAGTACGCTCCGCTTTAATTAAATCTGCTGGTTTTTCGCCAATCCTGATGGTGGGTGCGTTCCTATTTCCGGTGGTGCTCGTGGGCATGATGGACGAAAGGATGGCAGGCTTACGGCGGGAATTTGTTCATCAACGGCGTGAAGCTCACTGTTACTGTCAGATCAAGCAAGCAGGCGCAACGATTCCTCCCAGAGCCGATCGGCATTGTTTGGGTTAAGGGCGTAGGGGGCGACGCCGCTCATATAGCCGTTACCGTTGGTAACAAGGGTGGCTTCGTTGCAGTCCTCGAAATAGCGCCCGCCAATGCCCTCTAGTAGCGGAGAGGTTGCTAGCAGAACAGAAGTTGCTGCACCTTGCGCTGGTGTCTTCTGCCGCTCAGGTGGGGTTCTAAGACCGCCCGTGTGACGCTGGAGGTTAGTGGCGATCGCACCGGGCATCAGGGCATTAGCGGTAATGCCATCCCTGAACCAATGGGCAGTGGCACCCACGGCAAAGAGAATACTTGCGGTTTTAGACTGTCCATACGCCAGCCACGGATCATAAGGCCGGAACATGAAGTGAATATCATCGAACACAATGGGCGACATCAGGTGCCCACTAGAACTAACCGACACGATACGGGCGGCACCATCCGCAGCTAGAGCGTCATGTAGTCCGAGCGCCAGGGCAAAGTGTCCGAGATAGTTGGTGGCAAACTGCATCTCCCAGCCTTCGGGTGTGCGCTGTTCGGGCAGTGCCATTACGCCTGCATTGTTGATGAGAATGTGCAGCGGTTCATTCCATGCGGCGACAAATTTGGCGATCGAGCTGCGATCGCTGAGATCAAGCGGGGCAACATGAATGTTCTGGTTGCTGGTGGTAGCCGTAATGTCAGCCGCAACCTGCGCTCCTGCCTCGGTATTCCGCACAGCCAGTGTCACCTCGGCTCCTGTACTCGCCAGTGCCTGCGCTGTTTCTACGCCAATGCCCGATGCGGCTCCCGTGACGATCGCCCGTTTGCCAGAGAGATCAATTCCTTCTACGACATCGGCAGCGGTGGAATGCCGTCCAAATGGTGTTGTAATCTGCGTCATGTGTGCTCCTTCACAGAGGTCGAGTGTTCTGTTTGTCTACATCGACAGATCAATGCCCAATAGGCGTGATGATCTGCAATCGATCCAGTGCGATCGCCAGTTTCTAAATAGATGAATACGCCAGATTTTGGGCGTTGCTGAGAATTGTTTGCGTCGTGCGACCTTTAATGTTAGACAGTACTAGAATCGCAACGCGTAACCGACACTTCGCGCGATGCGAACTAATTGTTGTATACTTTGCACTTCTGGCTTTATTCGCAAGTATTGAATACAGACATCCTCAAATTGCAATTGAGCGAATGACTTCAAAAGCACAAGAGGAGTGATTAGTTGTGAAATTGCTCAGTCTATCGTGTCAAAGCAACGTGAGTTGATGTATCAGGCGATATAGCACTCATTCCATCACTCTTGGATGAGGTGTAATCACCAGATTCTAATATCAAGTTGAAAGCGCGAAAAAATGTCCTTAGCGTACGCTTATCCACTTTCACTTCACAGCTTAACAACCGACTGACGGTGCGCTCATCCAGAAACGATCGCTCACTCAACTGTTCATAGGTGTAGCGATTTCCAAATTTGTCGTACAATACTCCAGCTTGCATCAACTTCTGCCACCCCTGGCATGATAGAACCATACCTCGATTGCGGCTACGTTTTGCAGATAAAAGATGAGATTGGGAATGGAACTGGATTGGGTCTAAATTGTGCTGCCAGTGGCATTCATCTCTTGTTGCAATGGAAGCAGATTGAGCGCGTAAAATCTGATTCATGGTTTAACCTCAATATTTCTGATTGGTTTTAGTTGGCTTAATGGCTTGCATTGAGCAAGGCTGTTATCAAGGACTCAAGGTTCCAGCGATCGGTATAGCGAATTCCATTAATAAACAAAGCTGGAGCAGCCTTTACTGCACTCTGGCTTCCACTTTCAATGTCTTTGTTAATGTGATCAACATGGACTCGTTTGGATATATCTTGTAGAAACTGACAGATATCAAGTCCTAAATCTTTAGCATATTCCACCAGATAGCCGCTTCTCAACTCTTGTTGATGCTCAAACAAGCTGTTGTGCATCTGCCAAAACTGACCCTGTGCGGCGGCGGCTTCTGCTGCTTCTGCTGCCTTTTGTGCTTGCGGATGGATTGAATTCTGGATAAAGTGACGAAATATCACACATATCCCATTCTCCTTAGGAAACACGGAAGCGAAATCTTGCTGAATCGTCTGGATTAACCGATGCACCTCCCTACACTGAGGGCATTGGTAATTCCCATATTTCACAAGCACCACTGGGGCATTCAGCATTCCCTGGTAGTGGTCCTGTTGAGAGGGTGAAACAATAAGTTGATGAGGATAATTATTTGGGTTCATCAGGCACTCAAGCGAAAAGGAGTTCTCATCGCACAAAGTGATTACCATGACTTATATCTGCGATTCCTCCTGGCTGCAATGGTTGAACTCACCTTGGCATTTGTTATGACTTTAGCTTATAGAACTGATGCTACTTTGTCGTCCACTCAGAGTTGAGCATTTGCAGGAACAAAAGGACAACCATCAACTACATCTGCGGCTAACTCTCAATCGAACTTGGGTTCAGTTACAACTTGGCAATTCCTCGCTTCAATGCCATGATCACTGCTTGAGTGCGATCGCTCACCCCTAACTTGCTTAAAATTCGGTTGATGTGAAATTTGACGGTACTCTCGGTAATACCTAAAGCCGTACCAATGTCGTAATTGCTCAGACCACGTGCCATGAGATGAACCACCTCCAGTTCTCGATCGCTCAGCGCTGGATTGTTCATTCGCTGCACCAGCTTGGCAGCCACGTCTGGCGAGATGTATTGTTGCCCGTTATGAATGATGTGAATGGCGTCTAGTAGGGTATCCGGTTCAGCATCCTTGAGCAGAGACCCTTTCGCTCCAGCCCGTAATCCGCGATAGATATCTTCGTCACCATCGTAAGTGGTGAGTACAATAATGCGAGCATGGGCAAATTCAGCGCAGATTGCTGCCGTGGCATCAACCCCGTTCAGCTGCGGCATCCGTAGGTCCATTAAGGTGACATCTGGCTGAAGCTGCCGATATTGGTCGATTGCTTCCTGCCCATTGCCCGCTTGACCGACCACTGTCATATCTGGCTTATTCTCAATGATTGCCGCGAGTCCTTGCCGGACGATTGAGTGGTCGTCGACAATCAAAACGCGAACGACCGTAGGCTGGCTCATGTCGCTATCTCCCGCTGCACCGTTGCAATTACTTCTGTTTCCTGTCCCGGTTGGCTCTCAATGGAGAGCTGTGCTCCAATATACTCTGCTCGTTCGGTGATGCCCAGTAAGCCAAACCTCTGCCTTAGGATCGTGTGGTTGACTTCAAATCCTTGTCCATTGTCTCTAATTCGTAAAGAGCAGAACGTGGAAAAGGGATTTCCGCCTCCAGTGGTACCGTTTGTCCTTCGAACACCCGATTAATGAATGGTTCAACCCGTTGATAAACTGTCTCACCCAGGAGTTGACGAATAGGATTGCCCAAAATCTCATCACGACTACGGTTAAACCAGACTTCATAGGCACCGTTGATAAATTGATAGCACCGATTGGCATCGACGTAGCTAATCAGAGCAGGTAGAGCATCCGCGATCAGCCGTAATTCTTGTTCTCGATGGCGCAGTGCGGTTTCACTTTGCTGTAACGCTGCTGTTCGTTCCGTAACTTGTTCTTCTAAAGTACGGTTGTAATTGGCTAAAAGGTGTTCTGCTTGCTTGCGTTGTGTGATGTCTTGAAAAGCGGCGATCGCATATGACAATGAACTAACTCCAGAGCGTCGGTTGTGGGAAACAGTAATTGTCCAGTGAGCAATTTGTAGAAGGTTATGCCGAGCGAGTAAAAATTGGTGCAGTAGTCGAGCAAACGATTCATCCGCCCGGTTTGCTCGGGTGAAATGTAAGCTAAAGCACCTTCTAAAACGCTGGAATTTTTGAAGGTAGGATTGATGCGACCCAGACGCGTGGAGATACCAAAATCGATGACTTTAACTTGTCCCGTTTCTGGGTTGACAACAATGTTATCGGGATTAATGTCTTTGTGAATCACATTGGCAGCATG
This sequence comes from Phormidium tenue FACHB-886, assembly GCF_014764505.1. Lineage (GTDB taxonomy): Bacteria > Cyanobacteriota > Cyanobacteriia > Elainellales > Elainellaceae > FACHB-886. The sequence continues at coordinate 6,233 of NZ_JACXWX010000052.1, read as the reverse complement.
AATACTAGCCAAGATTCTTGTAACGGTAATTGCGAAATTAAAAAATTAGGCAGGGGCATTGGACAATATGCCTCAGCAATGTCTCGCATCCATTCTTCTAAAGACTCCCCACCAAAATCTTCTAGAAGAATGACGAGTGTTCTTTGATACTCTTGTTGGCTATAAGCTTTGATTACCCCTTCAATATTGAGGGATTGAATAATTTCAGGATAGTCTTGTTTAAGAACTTTGAGGATAACAGCTAAATTATCTTGTTCCCTAATTCCTCGGTAGACCAAGGAATTGAGACTCTCATAGATTTTTTCTTTAACAATGACATTGGGCAAGGAAATCATAATAAAATAGTACTAATATAATTTGTTGATAAAACCAGCTTGTCATGAAAAATCTCCAAATTTGACGATCTCGGTCAATAGCGGCTCAAGTTCTAAAGCCTTTTTGTAACGAACACCATTTATAAATAAAGTTGGAGTGCTGATCACTCCACTATGCATTCCGCTCGTAATATCCTGTTTGATTAGATCGACATACACTTTTCTGGCAATATCTCGAACAAATTGGGTGACATCAAGCCCTAAATTGTCAGCGTATTCCGCCAAATAACCATCTCCCAGATTTTGCTGATGTTGCAACAAAATTTCGTGCATCTGCCAGAATTGCCCCTGTGCTGCTGCTGCTTTTGCTGCTGCTGCTGCTTTTTGAGCTTGAGGATGAATTTGTGGCTGAGGAAAATGCCTGAAGATAAAGCAGAAATCGTTCCCTTTAAGGAAGACTGTGTCGAGCTGTTGCTGAATCTTCTGAATTAAGGCATACAGTTCTCCACACTGAGGGCATTGATAATCTCCGTACTCCACCAGTACAACTTTGGCGTTCAATGACCCTTGCCGATGGTCTCGCTCAGAAGGCGGTACGGCTAATTGGTCGCGCGCTGCTTTGTAAACATTGAAAGGATCGTCAGTTGCTCCAGAAAAAATATTTTGACCCATTTACACCTCTGAAGAAAAGCAAATTTTTGTACCAGAGGTACTGTTAAATCGCTCTTCTTCTATCTTTAGTAACCGTTCGTATGCCTCACTGTAAGGGATAAACTCAAATCTGTCGTCAATTCAGAGTTTGTATTTGAATGAGCTAAACGATCGCTCATCAGGCAACCTGAGGTACCAACGTAAACTAAACTTGAGTTCGGTTTGATCTCAGACTTAAGTAGGTGATGGGCTTAAAGGTTAGCAATTCCCCGCTTTAAGGCAATGATCGTCGCTTGGGTGCGGTCTTTAGCCCCCAGCTTGCTTAAAATTCGGTTGATGTTTGATTTGACGGTGCTTTCGCTAATATTTAAAGCAGTACCGATTTCTAGATTGCTCATGCCCTGTGCGACCAACTGAAGCACCTCTAACTCCCGATGGCTCAACTCTGGATGATTCATCCGCTGCACTAACTTGGCAGCAACGTGGGGTGGAATATACTGCTGCCCTTCATAGATGGTACGAATGGCGGTTCGCAGGTCGCTAGGTCTACAGTCTTTGAGTAGATAACCCTTTGCCCCTGCCCGCAACCCTTGATAAATATCTTCATCTCCATCGTAAGTGGTCAATACCATGATACGAGCCGCTTTGAATTCAGCACAAATTATACCAATTGCTTCTACGCCTCCCATTTGGGGCATCCGTAAGTCCATTAAGGTGACGTCAGGTTGTACCTGGCGGAATAAGTCGATCGCCTCGCTCCCGTCCTTGGCTTGACCCACAACCGTCATATCTGATTCTTCGTTGATGATGGCGGCTAACCCTTGTTGGACGATGGCATGATCATCCACAATCAGAACGCGAATCACTGGACTCATAACAGCCTACTCCTGATTCATAACGACAACAATTTCTGTTCCCTGACTCGGCTGGCTTTTAATTGGGTCATCTCTAGTAGTTTTTTCAGCTTGCCCAACAGCAACTCCACTACATTATTGATAATATTTTGGGATTGAAGCTGAGCCATATTCCATTTATGAAGACGCGGAAACGCAAAGGCACGGAGACATTGGGCAAAAACTTGGCTGTTGCCGCATCCATCCTTCGATAGATTCTCTATCAAAGTCTTCTAGAAAGATGACGAGCGTACGTTGATGCTCCTGCTGACGGTATGCCTTGACTAGACCTTCAAGATGAAGCGAACGAGCAATTTCATATTCCTGTTTGTAGCAGATTAACTCTTGAGGAGAGAGATAATTTTGCTTGAGCAGTTTGACGACGATCGCTCGTCCATCTTGCACTCTAGTGCCTCGACACACTGGAGAAGCCGAACTCTCATAGATTTTGGTTTGGATGGTGATTCCAGATAAGGCGATCATAGAACTCCCTCCAAATGATTGTCGCGAGTAATGCCGTAATTGTATCGGCTTCATCAAGATTCCGAAAGTTTCAGTTCCGCAAGCGGAATTCATGTCGTTTCAAGAAATGGCTTTGTTGCAAAAACTTTGTAATGACATTGTTTTTGTATGAGAACCCCACGAAGCAGGGTTCTCATACAAAAATCTTGATCTAGGCACGTAGTGCCTAGATCAAGACGATTGCAACTGCATTGCGAGTAACACAACTAGGACAGCTACGTAGCTAAAGCCATCAATCAGGAAGCAATAGCCAATCTAGACGGTTGCTGCCTGAACCATCCAAGTTCCAATTCAGGAAAGCCCCTGACCCGTAACATACAGTCGATAGTTTCCGGATTCAAATGCTGGCAGTGTAGGCTTACATTTAAGACAACCAAAGTTCATTCTAATTCAGTTGATATTTTGACTGAGCCAGCTTGTATAATCGTCGCCATACCAGCCGATTAGTCAGCACAACCAGCAACGACATGACCCCGGTTGCTGCCAGCAGGAGGGCATAATTTCTGGTCGCAGAGGCTTGCGAAATGCTTGATCCCAGTCCTAAAGTCGTGAGAGTTTTTCCTTGAAACTGCACATACTCACTGACAATGCTGGCATTCCAGGCTCCGCCAACCGCTGTAATCATGCCGGTGACTAAGTAGGGAAAAATCCCCGGTAGGATCAGCGTTTTCCAACGTTGTACTCGTGATAATCGGTACACTTCAGCCGCTTCAAACAGTTCTGCAGGAATTGCCTGTGCACCAGCAATGACATTAAACAGGATGTACCACATGGTGCCTAACAGCATTAGGACGATCGCCCCAATTTGTAACCCGCCGCCCAGATGAACCAGGTAGAGCAAGAGTACAGGAAACAGGGCAGTAGCAGGCACCGACGCTGCAATTTGAGTCACGGGTTGCAACAGTTGAGCAAGCCGAGGGTTGCGGCCAACTGCGACCCCAACCGGAACTGTCCACAGCAAGGACAAGATCAGTGCAGCGATTACTCGCAATGAAGTCAGAATCGCACCCAGCATCACCTGTTTCCATTCAGATAGGCTTAATAGCCGCAACAGCAAAACAGCTTCCCAGGTCCCCCAGAGGACAATGAAGGTAAATCCGCTGATAAATAGCCAGTTGAGCCAGTTGCCGATTTTAGAGTTTGGATGATAAATAGTGGAGTCTGGATAAGCGGCAAAACGACGAGAAACGGTGAGATCAACGGTTTGGATGAGCGGCATCCAAACTCGCTCAGTCAGCATTCGCAGCGTGGGCGATCGACGCAACCCATCCAGTACTCTCGACTGCGGCACCGTCTCCGTTTCGACCAGTTCCAGCTTAAATTTTTCCGCCCAAGCAATCAGCGGTCGCCACACTAGAAAATCCAGTGTGATAATGATGCCAATTAAAACGGTCAGTCCCCAGGTCATTGCTCCAAAGTTGCCTTCATTCGACGCTTCAGACAGATAAGAACCCAGCCCCGGAAGCTGAAAACTTTGATTGCCCAGCGTGAAAGACTCGATCGCCATCAAGAAGAACCAACCCCCTGCAACAGACATGACGCTATTCCAAATCAGCCCGATCGCGCCGATTGGCAATTCCAGCGTCCAGAATCGCTGCCAGACGTTAAGGCGATAAGTTTCGGCAGCTTCGAGCAGGTCTGAGGGGATACTGCACAGCGATTGGTAGAAACTAAAAGTCAGGTTCCAAGCCATGCCCGTAAAAATTAGCAGAATCGACGCTAGCTCTAAACCCAGGTTTTGTCCTGGAAACCAGGCAATCAAGACCAGCACGACACCCGGCAGGAAAGATAGAACCGGAATAGACTGCAAAATGTCCAGTAGAGGCAGCAAAATTCGGGATGCGGCAGCCGAGCGATACGCCAAGTAAGCATAGACGATGCTGAATCCTAACGACAGAAAATAAGCGATCGCCATGCGAAGCAGGGTTTGTAGCGTGTATCCAGGCAGTGCTTTAAGACTAGTGTCGATCGTAATCTGAGCATTGTAATTGCCTGTAAATTCGATCTGAGCCGTTTTGACGATCAGCAGGATCAAGACCAAAACTGCCAGAATTACCAGGCTATCTTGCCAGGCCCAATTGCGAGCTAAAACCTGGTTAGCAGGTGTCAGAGAGCGAATCATGGCTGAATATCTCCAACAGTACTGTGGTCAGGAGCGGCTTCCAGGAAAAGTTCGCCGGATGGCTCATCGTATCCAAACAGTTCAGCGTATCGTCCCCAGGCGATCGCAGTCTTGACTTGTCGTTCGGCTTCTTCAGAGTTAAAGTGCTTTTCTAGAATATCTAGAATCAATTCCTCGGAGATGCGGTGGTTTTGCTGAACGTTCAACAGGTGGTTGATCTGTTGAATCAGCGGCACGTTGGTCAGGAGTAAACTGCGAACGATTTGTTTGCGTTCATCTACACCGCCTTGAATAAATTGATAGGCGACTGGACGGAGATGAATGTCCCCAGCTTGCAGCTCAATAAAGCCGATCAGTTTTGCCGCATCAATGATGGGTAAAATATCGTCAACTTCAAGCTGCAGTTCTTGTTCCAAACGATACAGGTCTTCGTCTTGGCGGTTCTCTAAAAGCTCTAGAAGACCGGACATAGAACCGATTCGGACACGAGGAAGCTGCTGATATTTTTGAGGTAACGGGGAAACCGGAGCGGTTTGTGGGGCGGATGGTTCCAGTTCAGGATGGGTCATGATGGTGTACACTTCATCCATCAGCGCTTGAAACTCTGGACTCTTGCGATCGCGATAGTGCGCCAATGTTACGCGTAGCTCTGCTCGAATTCGACCTGGATTACGACCGAGGATCAACAGGCGATCAGACAGCGTTACCGCCTCTTCGATGCCGTGCGTCACAATTAGAATGGCTTTGGTGGGAATGCGGTGCTCTATCCAGAGGTCGAGCAACTCATTTCGCAGGTTTTCTGCGGTCAGCACATCCAGCGCAGAGAATGGCTCATCCATGCAGAGTAATTCTGGCTCGACGGCGAGCGCTCTAGCAAACCCGACCCGCTGCCGCATCCCGCCCGATAGCTCCTTAGGATAGGCGTTCTCAAATCCGTCGAGTCCAATTAAGTCGATCATCTCGATCGCTTTTTGCTGTCGTATCTTGGGGGCAACGCCTTTGGCTTTTAGTCCCAGTTCAACGTTCTCCAGCACAGTTAACCAGGGATAGAGCGCGGCGTTTTGAAAGGCGATTGCTACACCTGGATTGAGACTATTGAGAGGATGATCGTGGTAGAGCACTTGCCCTTGGGTAGGCTGAATTAATCCTGCGATGATTCGCATCAAGGTTGATTTTCCCGATCCAGATGGACCAAGTAGCGCCACAATTTCGCCTTCTCGTAGCTCTAGATCAATATTTTCTAGAATACTAATTTGCTTGCCGTTGGGTTGGCTGTAGCGTTTGCTGACCCCTTGCAGGACAATAGGCGAATTTGTTATTGCTGCGGTAATCACAGAACTTCTCCCTAATTAAAGCAAGTGCGATTGACAAAATAAAAGTATCCCGACGGTAAGAAATAACAAACTATCTTATCTATCCCCTCATTCGCTCCTGCAAAATCCACTAACACCACTTTCCATTGCCCCAGAATTTTCAACCAGGGACGATTAGTACGATTAAGCTGCAAGTTAAGCAAGTTTCGCAGCATAGAGTGCACTTTGCCTGTACGAGGGTCAGCATGCCGCAATCACCGCTGCTGTTGCTTAGAGCCAACAACACTCCGCATCTGGTCTGCTTCAACCTCTAAGGAGATTTCCAGGAATGAGTTTACCTGCTAGCAGGTCGAATAAAAATATCCCATTTGGGTAACTCTGGATTCCGTTCCAATCTTTTCTCAAGGCTACGCATCTC
>NZ_JACXWX010000051.1 GCF_014764505.1 Phormidium tenue FACHB-886 | reverse complement strand
GATAGTGTATCTCAAGCCAGATTTATTGAATCAAGCTTTGGAATTGTTGCATAGAGCAATGTGAATGATGTAGATCATTCATCATTAGAAATTCTTGCGACAGAACCGCTTATTGTCCCTTTGCTGAGGAGTTGCGCTTCATTACCCAACAATTGCTCTCATCCCAGGGGTTAGTTTTGAGTTGAATTCCCACCCCTCATAGGATTCGTGTGTCTATTTGCAGTTTGTTCAGCCTGTTTCAGTTATTTTTGTCCTTATTTGCACAGATTTGCATAGCTTGATTGAAGGTTTCACCTCAGCATTCCTTGTACTGTTCTCAATCAAGCTTTGTTTGTACATCTTTGTCACCACTCATGAATAATGCAGGTTAAGCATTGGTAAATGTATTGAGTGACGACGACGATCGCTCCTCAAGGGGCAGAGTAATTTCACATGAATTGCCGTTGCTATTGCTACTACCGTTGTGGGAACACTACATTGGGCGATCGCTTGATTCCATCCTGATGGTAATTTCGGTGAGCAGATCGCCTTTTCCTCTTGAACTGTCCCCATAAATCTTGTTTTGGCTCTATTGATTGTGCTGGCTGTCTTCGTCTGGTGGCAACGTGCTAGACTGCTGCAGGCAGACAGCTTAATTGAGCCGTTTTAGTCAAACGGGGCGAGTCATTCCAGTTGCTGCTCGGAGGTATCACCCTCATCTAAATCGTCGTCGATGAAGATGCTAATCTGTCCACCCCCCTCAATATACGCCTTCTTTACTTTGTTCAGACTGTGAACGCCCTGCTGACGCAGCTGACTCATCAAATCACGTTTACTAATCAACCCTCTTTCTAGGTTCTGTTGAATCACTTCACCATCTTTGACTAGTAGCAAAGGCGATGGGCTAAGAAAGCGCTGAAAGCGGGGAAACCTGTAGCCTAACCAATTGAAAAGGTAGCTCCAGCAAACGAGCGTGATTAAGAGAACGAAGCCATCCGTAATCGACGAATAGCTACTCACCATTGCATTCTGAACAGCATTGGCAAAGAGCAGCACCACAAGCAGATCAGCAACGCCTACCGTTCCGACTTGGCGGCTAGGCATGAAGCGCAAAATCCCCAACAGCATGAGGTAAACGATCGATCCCCGCAGAATCATCTCCAAGATGGAGACGTGGGGAAAGAAGAGCTGTTGCCAATCAATCTGGAATAGTGAGTTCATGAGTGTTTAAGAAGTTTACGCGCTTGTCTTGCTATTAACACAACAGCAGTATTAGTGTTACATGGGAAGTCCCTCGCGCAGGCATTCTAGATCCAGGTCAACCCAAGCAAACAAAAGTGCGTACTGGCTCGGATGGAGACAGGAAAAACCTTTTTGGAACGGTTGAGGCGATCGGAATTGCCGCTGAGCGGGCACTTGGCATCATTGTGGTTCGCCCTGTCACCTTCCATACTGCCCAGCGAGCGCCCAGGGGCAGCTCAATCTCGAATCCTCCGGCAACAGCGGCAACGCGAACCCTTTTACTTGGCGCGATCGCACAGCTCACCATGCAGTTTTCATGCAGTTAGAGAGCGGTTCCACAAGTCGACGCCGATCGACCCCGCAGCCTTAAAGCCTCCACTTGCAGTCCTTTCGGCTATTTCAAACAACATTAGCCCCGCACTCCATGAGATGGAAGCAGCAGCGGTGGGCACACTGTGCTAGGCGATCAGAGATGTACCCTGATGGTTTAGTAAACCGATCGCCCCTTCCTCTTAAACTGTTTTCGTTCTTCATTGCCTTGGCGATATTTGTTCTGGTGGTAGCGTTCCAGCCTGCTTTAGTACCCGCAAGAGAAACACTCTAGGAAGTAGATCTAGAGTGTGCAGGTTGCTGTGATTCTATGGTCATAGATCAATATTAGGAAGTACCCTCACGGGTTATTTTATGATTTTCACTTCGCAGGCATAATAAAAGAGCAAACTGCTATTGATGTATGGGAGAACCCTATGAGTCAGAACAATGAAGGTGTGGTTGTTTCAGGTGGCACTTTCAATGCAGGACAAGTTACCGTTGGTAAAGGTGCTCAAGCGATTCAAACTACTTATAATCTTGCCAATGAGTTTCAATCTGAAGGAAAAGAGGACTTAGCCAAGGCAATCACGGAACTACTTACGTCTCTTGAATCTCATCGTCCTCAAATTGCTGATTATGATGAAGTATCCCAAGCTGTTCAGCAAATTGCTGAGGAAGTCAAGAAAGAACAACCAAGTAAACTGACTTTAAAGGGACTGCTGAATGCAGTCAAAGAGTCAGTAAGTTCAGTAGTGGAAATTGTCGAAAAGATAGGACTTTTGCAAAAGGCGATTGCAGTAGTTACAGGAATCTCTTTGTTGTAGCAGAGTAGATGCTGATCCAACTTTAAACTTAAAAATCCCCTACGCTAAAAGTCTTTAGGGGATTTTTAAGTGGTAAACCTGCTTGTACGTAATTTTCTCCCTACAGGAAATTCATGAAGAAGTCTAACACTACACGCTATTTGTGCGCTGCTGCCCATATTGATCGTAACTTTCGGACTCAGGTTCTGGAGAAGATTTTAGATGAAGAGTATCGTGTTGTCAGCATTCCAGCAGGTGTTGATTTATTAGCTGTTGCTAAACACTGTCTTGATGCCAAACGCCGAGAGTTGATTCGGAATATCATAATATCGATCCTTTTTGTAATAGCTTGGGCAAGTGCCTATGGACAAATCAGTTATGGATTTGAATACGGCTATACCGATCCTATCTCTGCTCTTTTTCTCAGTATATTTTTGTCTTTCTTTTCCTTCTACTTCTTATTAGCATGGGCAGCAGTTGTATTTGAGACTTGGATAACTCGATATCAAATTATTGCTAAATCTTTGCTTAAGCAGAACTTCAACCCAGATAGCGTAACTTTAGCGCCTGAAACTGAAGCTAAGATACGTCGTAAGCTATCTGGAGTTATAAACGAAGAAGAATGCAACGTAGTTATCTATAGTGGCTTTTCACCTTTTGTCGGTTCAGGTACAGATATTGGCGGATGGTCTTTTACTTTGGATATAAGCAAAGGAAAAGAAGAAATGAGAGTCGCCCAGAAACCTGAGCCTTTTACTGTTGAGGAGTTATACTCCTACGTTGATTCAGATATCAAAAAACTGCATCTGCAAGGAACAATTATTCAAGACAAAATTTTTGTAAATGGTCAAGAAATTCGAGGTGATGAGAGATTACTGCCTGATCCGTTTTGTCGCCCTTTGACGCAAGTTGCCCCTTCTACCTTAAAAGAGTTTATCGGAGGTCAATTAGAGGGAATTCGGCACTACAAATGTATTCGCATAATTAGTTGGCGAGGAGAAATCATCTTGTCAGTATTTCTACGTTTTCTTAAACTTCGTCAGAATCTATTTGTTGAAGCCAGTTACTTTTTTTTGCCACCACTGAAGCAGGAATATCGCAAGATCGATGGAATTCAGCCTAATCCTACTTGGCGGCAATTGATACAGATACTTCAAGAGGCGTTTGTGAAGACAGTGGTCCTCTTTCCATTAGCTATTTTTCTGCTGAGTGGGGAACTCTTTCGTCCAATCTCCCGTTGGAATCAACGAAGATCTAATCGGCGATTAATTCGTGAAAATCCCATGTTTGACTATGGTGCTTCAACGAGTATTCGAGAATTAGCAGCTTCAAACTTATACAACCACTATTTTCAGAAGTTAGACAAGGAAATGTACTTGAAACTTGTTGAGCGCCAGATTTTAGATAGTATTATCGATTTTCTTGATGCTCATAATATTGATACTTCCGAACTACGAGCAAGACAAGACACTATTTTGAATAATGGTGTCATTGTTACAGGTGGTTCTGTTGAAGCGCAGAATCTTACGGTCGGGGAACGTGCTAAATCAGTAATGAATAATATGACTCAAACCGTTTCTTCGGTCACAGGTTCTAAGTCAAGCAGTGGTAAAAATTAGATTGCCAGTCAAAGAAACACCTCAAAGTTAAACGGGACATAGCCTCTTGCATGTGGAATGCACCTTAGTGGCTTGGCCCTGCCTACAAAGGTTAAGGATATGAGAATGCTTGCGGTGATTTGGGACAAGCTACTGCAAGTTCAGCATTACGTACTTGGAGACGTAGCCGTGTCCATAATGCAGTGATTCTTAATCAAGGCATTTGGCAGGATAGGGAATGGAGAGCTTTAGGTGTTGAAATTTATCAAGGTTCGGGTGTCGGGTAGGTGTCGGGTAGACAAAAACCCCGTTAGCTAAGCATTACAGGGGATTGTAAAGTAGTTTGTGTCAAAGGGGATATTACATTGGAAACCTGCCTTCAAATTCAATAGCAAAACGATTCAAAGCTGCTTTCCAATCTCGAATCGGCATCGTCCATTTTTTAGAGATATTGGCAATTGCCAAGTAGATAACCTTCAAGGCAGATTCATCAGTGGGGAAGGAACGATGATTTTTCTTTTATCATCAGAAACTTCCTCTTTCCTATTTTCGGTTAGATCGCTTGAAATAAATCCTGCAATTCATTCACTCGTTTAACAAATTGTTCCCTTCGCTTCGATAGAGACACTAACTCTGCCATTCTTGCTCTGGGACGCAAACACTGCTTCACTTCATCAAATGCTTGACAAAATCGTGTCGCACTTTCAATCGCTCCAAACCCTAGCATCGGATAGTAGCGTTGCTTGATTCCCCGATGACTCTGTTCGATCGGATTTCCTCGGCAGTCCCTGACCTCGTGTTCCACCCCTTCCCCCAGTCCTTCCTTAATCGCTCTGGGATAGCTCCTGTGTCCATCCGTTGCTACTCGTTCGGGCGGCTGTTCTGCTACCTCATACGCTTGAGCAAAAAACGCTTTTGCCCCTTCCATATCTCGCTTCTCGCTCAACCTCACGTCGACTAGATTGCCATCCTCATCTATCCCTCGGTACAAGTAACACCACTGACCTTTGACACGGATGTACGTCTCGTCCACAAACCAAATCTTGCCTACCTTTCCCTGGCGTTTGGCTCTTACTAACGGGAGCGGGTTATAGTGAACAGTTTTTCCAGGGGTGCCTTAAAGCAAGGCTTTTACAGAGTTGATGTGTTAACCAAATACCGCTCCCGGTAGTAACTACTGGGCAAATAGGGGAGCACAGCGTTCTTCCCAATCCCGTACTGTTTCATGAGTAAACTCGAACCCTAGTAGCAGGAAGAATTCGGCAATATCGTGAAAGCTCAACTTGTAGCGCAAGCGACACAGCAGCACTTGAAAGACGATATCGGTGGGTACCTCGATAAAGTTGAAGGGGGCGCCGGGGCGCTCATTGAAGGTGCGACAATAATCCTTGCAGCGAAACATGGCATACCCCAAGTTGTCCTGCGTTGCAAGCGAGTGGTGTGGACTGAGTAACAATCAGGGCAGTTCATAGAGCGTTCGCTGGGCGGAGATTGGGGGTAGTAGCAGTCTATCAAGTAAGGGCTTCTGACCTCAACTCGAGTACCCAGTTCTGACAGTTTTACCGTCTATCGGTAGCGTAATCCTCACCACTAAGCGTAGTACGGCTAGTCCCGACCCTATATCTTGGGCTCCCAGACTTTTTCAGCAAGCCCTAACTACATCCCGTCTTGCAAACCCACAGGACAAATATCAACCAGACCAAATTGAGCACAGTCCGTACCAGAACTCAGAAAGCAATTTACGATACAGATTTAACCTCGCTAAGCTTTTAAGCTCCTTTTTTGTGTACAGCACTAAATACACGCTATGCTGCCTCAAAATGCAATCGAAAAGTTGAGACATGGCAAACTTCGATAAAAGGTGAGCAGCATGACCATTGCCAGGGGAAAGAGAACCGACAGCGAAATCAGGTGGGCAGAGCGGTATCCCGAGTTAGGTAGGGGGCCGCTGCCTGTAGAACCTTGTGTGTCTGAAGAGTACTTTAGGCTAGAGCAAGAGCGAGTCTTTAAAGAGGTATGGCTTTATGTTGCTCGGGTTGAGGAGATGCCTCAACCCGGAGATTATCTGGTTAAAGATCTGGCAGTGGCCAGCACTTCCATTCTTTTGGTTAGAGGTAAGGATGGAGTGATCCGAGGTTTCCATAATATGTGCTCACACCGGGGCAATAAGCTGGTGTGGAATCAGCAGGGGAACTGCCGGGGCTTTAAGTGTAAATTTCATACCTGGCTTTACGATATGCAGGGGCAGCTTGTCAACGTCCCCGATGAGGCGTTATTTTTTGATTTCGACAAGCACGAACATGGGCTAACGCCCGTTGCAACCGAGGTATGGGAAGGTTTTATTTTTATTAATCTCTCTCCAACTCCTGCTGAAACCCTGGAGGAGTATTTAGGCGAGATGGTAGAGCGTAACCGTGGATTTCCATTCGAAAAGTACACGGCTAGCTATGGTTACAAAGTTGTTCTGAACTGCAACTGGAAGATTATTTTAGACGCTTTCACAGAGGAGTATCATGTCCCCTTCCTGCATGGACGCTGGGGAGGCGGTGCGCTTACAAGCAGCAACAATCCGCTGTGTCACTTACTGTATGTTGAACTGTATCAGCGGCATCGGGTCAGCGGAGTCAACGGCAATCCAGACCACAAACCTTTTCCGGTGATGGCGATCGCCCATCAGTTTGGCACCACCTTTTTAAAGCGGGGCGCAGGGGTCTCAGTTGAGAACCTTCCCCCTAGTGTCAATCCCGATCGTAGACAAGACTTTTCATTTGAGAAGCAGGCTATTTTCCCTAACTTTCTGCTGCATCTGGTGGATGGCACCTACTTCACCCATCAATTCTGGCCCCTGAATGTCAACCAGACGTTATGGGAAGGCAAAACCTACTATCCTCCTGCAAGGAACGCCGCAGAACGCTTCAGCCAGGAGTATGCTCACCTGTTGATGCGAGAAAACTGGTTAGAGGATACCAGCACGATGGAGAATACCCATACCATGCTGCGTTCTGGAGCTAAAACTCACTTCATTCTGCAAGATAATGAGATCCTTTTGCGACACTCTTACAAGGTGCTGGAAGATTACGTTGGTTTCTATCAACCGTAGCTGCTCATCGTTGGAGGATATTAATGTGTCTAGTAACCAGCTTCCAGAGCAATTCCTGGATCTTGAACGCTTTATTGAATGGGCGTTACCTCAGGAAACAGACCGAAACTATAAACGACTCACCAGTACAATGGACGAATTGCGTACATTTTATGACGCCATGCTGCTGAGAATAGAATCCATTCTGGACTATCTCAATCAGTTCCCCTTAGAGCAAATGCCTGAGGATGCTCAACGGTTGATGTATTTGTCTTTTTCACTCTGTGAAGCGGCTTTTGCGGTAGAAGTGTATGGGCAAACGGTGGTACTAAACAGTTTTCAGGAATATGGGGAGCTGGATCGCTTTATTCCTCTTCATGAGTAACAGGATTCGGTAGTTGGTACGATAAACTCAAGTCGATGAGCCTGATAGACCTCCGGCGTGTTTAAGTCCATGAGAACATTCATGGTTCTAAATTCCAATTGGTGAAGATGAGCCTTACACTGATGAACCAACTGCCGTAGTCCCTGAGTCTCTTCGCGAATGAGCATCAATTGCGGCAGCATGGATTGAGAAAAAATCGTGGGATGTCCCATCCGGTTTCCATAACTGGGAACTGTGATGGCAGCCCTGTGTTGCTCATGGGATTGGAGCAGCATCTGGTAGATTAGTTGAGGACGAGGTTGATCCACCGCAGAAATGATGACATTTCTAAATTTCGGGGACAGGGCCTGCAATCCCAGCAAAACAGAGCTGGTTTTGCCCCGGTTGGGGTCAGGGTTGATAACCACCTGGCATCCATAGGGACAGTTCTCCTGTTGATGTTTATTATGAGGACCCAGAACAACGATCGGGATTACGCCAGCCATCAACCACTGATGGGTCTGGTAGGTGAGTAATGTGTGCCCATCGCACCACGGCAATCCAGCCTTACAAGTCCCCATGCGTTTAGACTGTCCTGCGGTCAGAACGATCGCAAAATTTTTATTACTCAGCATGATTAAAGGTCAAGAGATGAGTTCTTGTAGCGATCGCCTCAGCAGTACTTTCGTCACATGATGGCGATATGCCGCACTCGCACTGACATCACTGAAGTAATTCGTAATCGGGATTTGTTCATCTAAGGTCTGAGTTAGTGTTTCCACCGTTGGGAGATGATCAAATTCAATCAATTGAGGGGCAGGGATGCTGGCCCCAATGCCAAACCGCAACTGGGAGGTTTCAGGGTTGTAAGCCCCGACGACCGTGGCGATCGCTACCCCAGCCGACGCAACACAAATCCGCTGGTAATTCACGCGCCATTTCAGGTTGTCGTTTGCAATCCAGATTTTCCGCAAGACGTCCCCCGGATTGAGAATCGTTTGTCTCGCCCCGGTCTGAAACAAAGCGGCTGGAATCCAGTAGGAGGAATCGCTCAGAGGCTGAATCTGATAGATTGCTCCCAGCGCCAACATGACGGGAGCAAAGGTACTGGCGGGTAGAGCTAAGCAGAGATTTCCCGCAACGGTTGCGACATTTTGCACCTTGAAGGAAGCCAGTTCCCGCACCGCACTTTGAAGAGCCTGCACCCCAATCCATTCCGCCGGATAGAGGGCGTGCAATAGACGATTCATGACACAGGTTGCCCCAATGGTGAGTCCGGTAGAAGTGGCGTTGAGTTCTGACCAGCTCAGGCTTTGTAGATCGATTAACGCCTGCATCTGAGGCTGCGGTTCAGAAAAAATCCACGTGCCTCCTGCTAACCAAACCCACCCCTGCTGCCAGGTTTGAATCTCCTTGAAATTGATAGGACACAGGTAAGTTTCAATATGATGCAAGTCCATCGGCTTATTGGGTTGAGATGAGACGAGATGGTGAGCCAGTCGTTGTGTGAATGGCAGGCTGAAAGGGCATTGTGATCAGGTGTTGAATGGCATCTGCTAAGGCTAAAACGGTTAAATCCTGCTTTTTGCCACCCACAACCTGCCACCCTAACGGAAGACCCTGATAAAGACCTGCAGGAACCGCTGCGATTGGATGTCCCGATAAAGCTCCAATGCAGCAGAGCCGCAGGATACTGTTTCGCAGCTCCACTAAACTTCCCTTGAAATCAAAGGTGTCTATATCGGGATAATGGGCTGGGGTAGGTGTAGTCGGTAGGAGTAGAGCCGCTCTGCCCTCCAACGCTTGTTTGACGCGAGCCACGATGGATTGACGCACCTGTTCAGCCCTCACATAATCTAGGGCGGAAATCTGGAATCCCCGCTCCATTCGGGAGCGAACGGTAGGACTCATCTCATCTGCATCTTCTTCAAAATGTTTCAGGTGGGAATACAAACCCTGGACACTTTGCAGCGTTGTGAAGGTTTGGAACGCTTCGTCTCCTGCAAAGATGGGTAAATCAATCAGATCAAGGTAAACTCCTGCTGCTTCCAGAGTTCTCAGGCTGTTTTTATAAATTTCTAGCGTTTCGGGTGGAAGTTTGGCGAGTCCTGCATCGTCTACAACCCCCAAAACCAAACCTCGAATTCGTTCTTCTGGGTTCAGGTTGAAGGTGCCCTGGGGGAAAGTTTCCTGTTGTAAGATGGCGTGGGCGATCGCCACATCTCTTGCCCACCGAGCCATTGGCCCAACTGTATCAAAAATAGGAGCGAGGGGAACACATCCTGTAAAGACCTGCCCGTGGGTAGCCCGAATGCCCGAAATTCCGTTATAGGCACAGGGAACCCGAATTGATCCGCCCGTATCGCTCCCCAGTGCGAAGGGAAGCAGGTTAGCCGCAACCGCTGCCCCGGAGCCAGAACTAGACCCCCCTGCAACCCGCGCCGGATCCCAGGGATTGTAGACCTGACCATAATGCACATTACAACCGTCTAACCCATAAGCCAATTCGTTGGTACTGGTTTTAGCCACAGGAATTGCACCGGCTGCCACCAATCGAGCCACCAACTCTGCATCCTGGGTCGCAATGCCTTTCCGCCGAGCATAAGCCGGAAACCCCGCAGTTGTCACCGCTCCCTCAACATCCAGAAAATCCTTTACGCCAAACGGAATGCCGTGTAGGGGACTGCGAATTTTGCCTTCCGCCAATTCCCGATCTAAGCGATCGGCCATGGCAAGCGCCCGTTCTGGAATAATTGCCGAAATACTATTGAGTGTTCTATCGCGAGTTTTGATGTTCTCCAACACATGCTCTACGAGTTCTCGCGAACTGAGAAAACGATTTTGTAGATCGTGGCTGAGCTGTTCAAGAATACTTAAATCACGCATAACCTGACTCATTTCCTCAACGATGCAAATAAAATGGAAGCCCCAGTGAAGCGGGCGTTCCCAGGAAAGATCGAAACGTATCCTGAGAGATGAAAACCAGAACGAGAATGGTTGCTAAATGGGGAAGCGATTGAAAGAAGAAGGGAGAAAATCCAATTCCAAACCCCTGCAAGATCAGTTGCACAAGGGTCATGCCCCCAAAGAGATAACCGCCTAACAGCAATCGCTCCGGTTTCCAGTTGGCAAAGACGACTAAAGCAACCGCAATCCAGCCGCGACCCGCCACCATATTTTCTGCCCAAAGGGAGGTGTAAACCAGGGACAGATAGGCTCCTGCCAGACCTGCCAGGGCACCGCCAAACAGTACAGCAAGATAGCGAATCTGAATCACTGGTAATCCAATCGCGTGGGCTGCCTGGGGGGATTCTCCAACGCTTCGTAAGGACAAACCAGTACGGGTTTTCGTTAAGAACCAGACGGTTAATAGCGTTAATCCAATAGTTCCGTATACGAGGATGTCTTGATTAAACAGCGCGTCTCCTAAGACGGGAATCCGGTTGAAGAGGGGGATGGCGATCGCCTTCATTCCCTCTAGGGGTTGACCGACATAGGGATCTCCCAGGAAGGTACTCATTCCCAGCGCAAAGATGTTTAAGGCCAGTCCTGTGGCGATCTGGTTAGCATTGGCACTCACGGTCAGAAAGGCATGGATCGCTGCCATGAAAACTCCCACTAAAACCGCTGCCAGCAACCCTAGATACAAATTTCCAGAGGTAATCGCTACAATAAAGCCCGTTACGGCTCCCATCAACATCATGCCCTCTACACCCAGGTTCAAAACCCCAGACTTTTCTGCTACAAGCTCTCCCAAACCCGCTAGAATTAACGGTGTTGCCGCACGAACCGTACCACTCAGAATGGAAACCAAAATATCAATCGTCATGAATTGGGAATGACCTCACGGTGATTAGAAATCCAACGAACACGATAGGACAGTAGAACATCCGTCGCTAAAAGGAATAGCAAAAGCGTTCCCTGAAACATGCCAGAAACAGCCGGAGGAATACTCAAGGTAATCTGCGCTGTTTCTCCACCGATATAGAGCAGTGCCATCAAAAGACTGGAGAAAATTACGCCAATTGGATTGAGTCTTGCAATAAACGCAGCAACGATCGATGCGTAACCATAATCGGGGGAAATTGATGGGCGCAGTTGCCCGATCGCACCCGTCACTTCACACGCACCTGCCAGTCCTGCCAGGGCAGAACTGACTAGAAAAATCATCCAAATGATCTGGTTGTGCGAAATTCCTGAATATTGAGCAGCAGACAAACTATTGCCAACCACACGCACCTGAAAACCGAATAGAGTGCGACTGAGCACTAAGCCCACTACAATCGCTGCGACAATTCCAAATACAACACCCAGATGAATACGTGTACCAGAAAATAGAATCGGTAGCGTTGCAGATTGAGAAAACAGCTCTGTTTCTGGAAAGTTGAATGCAGCAGGATTTTTCCAGGGTCCGTAGACCAGATAATTCAAAACGGCAGCGGCTACATAGTTGAGCATTAAGCTGGTTAGAGTTTCATTCGTGTTGAATTTAACGCGCAATAAAGCAGGAATACTGCCCCAAATTGCACCTCCCAAACATCCAGCCAGCACAATCGGAATCAAAATCCAGCGGGTATTCCATCCTCCTAAAGCCAAAGCCAAACCGCTACTGAAGACCGCACCCATGAGAAACTGCCCTTCAGCCCCAATATTCCAGAGGTTGGCTCGAAAGCATAGGGCTAAGCCTGATGCCATTAAGGTCAACGGAGCCGCCCGCGTAAATATTTCTGCAATGCCATAAAAGTGACTGACCGGAGCAATCAGCATCGCGTTCAGGGCTGCCAGCGGTGGCTTTCCCAATAGCCCAAACCACAGCAATGCAAAACTGAGCGTCAGGGCGATTGCCAACCCTGGAGAAAGCAACTTCATCCAGCCCGGAGCCGCAGCACGCGGCTCTAGTTTAATCTGCATAGAATAATTCCTTCGGCTTCACGCTTGACTCAACCCCTCCCATCCAGTCACTGAGTTGATTCAAGTCACAATCCTGAACTGAATAGGTTGGAGATAGGATGCCTTGATGGATGACGGCGACGCGATCGCACAATGCAAAAATTTCGTCTAAATCGTCCGATACCAGCAGAATAGCTGTTCCAGAATTGCGCAGTTGAATCAGGGCTTCATGAATGCTCGCTGTCGATCGAACATCCACCCCCCAGGTGGGATGGGCCACCAGAAATACCTGTGGTTCTTGCAACACTTCTCGACCGATCAAAAATTTCTGCAAATTGCCACCGGAAAGACTGCGCGCCTTACTGGAACGGCCTGACTGTTTCACATTGAACTGGTCAATAATCTGCTGCGTCCACTGGTGTAATCTGTCCCGACGAATCCAGCCCCGTTTGACCAGATGTTGGGAATAGCCGGTGAGCAGGGCATTCTCCGTCAGACTCATACGGGGCACTGCTGCTTTACCCAGGCGATCGCCCGGTGCATAGGCTAGTCCCAGAGCACGCCGCTGCGCCACACCCAGATGTCCCACCGAACGGTTTCCCAATTGAATCATTTGCGCTTTACACAAATATTCCCCACTCAAAGCCGCCAGTAATTCACTCTGCCCATTGCCCGCCACTCCAGCAATCCCCAAAATTTCCCCAGAACGAACCTCAAAGCAAATATGATGCAGTGATTTCCCAAAGGGGTGCTGCGGACTGAGACCTAGATTATTCACAGCCAACCGCACTGCCCCGATCGCAGGGGACTTCACCGTCTGCCTCCTGGAGAAACTGTGACCTACCATCAGCTGGGCCAGACTACTCAACGTTTCAGATTTAGGCTGGCAATGGGCTACGACCCTGCCATTCCTAAGGATAGTGGCGCGATCGCACAGCGTTTGCACCTCCTTCAGTTTGTGGCTGATGAACAGGATGCTACAGCCATCCTGAGCGATCTGATGCAGGACGGTGAAGAGTTGCTCGGTTTCGGATGCCGTTAGGACAGAGGTTGGCTCATCCAGAATCAGCAGACGAGTCACCTGAGACAAACAGCGAAGAATCTCGACCCGTTGGCGTTCACCGACGGACAAGGTGTGAATGGGCTGTGCGGGATTTACCTGTAAGCCATAACGGTTGGATAGAGATTGAATGCGATGGGCCAACTGTTTTAAATCCCAGCGTTGACATTTATCCGTCGCTAAAGCAATATTTTCCGTCACAGTTAACGTTTCAAACAAAGAGAAATGTTGAAACACCATGTTAATGCCTAAAGCCCGCGCCTCTGCTGGGTTCGCAATCTTGACGGGTTGACCGTCCCATTCCACTACTCCCGCGTCAGGACGGACTGACCCATAGGCAATTTTCATCAACGTACTTTTACCTGCACCATTCTCACCCAGCAATGCGTGAATTTCACCGGGCATGATGCTGAGATCAATCTGATCGTTGGCCAGACATCCGGGATATTGTTTCGTGATCTGGGTGAGTCTGAGTCGAGGAACCTGGGAAGAACTCGTCATAAGCCACTTGCCTGGATGCGATCGCGAATATACTCTCCCGCCATCACCGTGGAATATCTGGGCGGCTGTTCAGAGGATTGACAACTGGGAATACAGCTAATTTCGGCATCTTCGTTGGGATGACAGAAAAAGGCGGCAGCATAGCGAGAATGGCTCGCCCAATCGTCTCCTGGAATTACCACGCGATGATTGGTGGAACGAAATAAACCATTGGTCCAGTGTTCCATTAAATCTCCCGTATTGACCAGGATGGTGTTGGCGAGCGCAGGTGCAGCAATCCACTCACCCTGACCATTCTGAACTTCCAGTCCGGAACTGCCCGACTCTTGAAACAGCAGGGTCAGGCTACCGTAGTCGGTATGGGCACCGGCTCGCAGCGCATGATCTGGCTTAACCCCATCAACCGGAGGATAGTGCAGTAACCGTAAAATATTGTTCTGCTGATTGTGTTGGTTGACGATGAAATCGGTGGGGAGATCGAGGGCGATCGCGAACGCTTCAAAAATGCGATCGGAAGCCAGCGTACAGGCATCATAGAATGCCAAAACGTGAGTCCGAAAATCCTCCATTCCAGAAGGCCATCGATTAGAACGCTCTGGCTGTTTCAGACCCGTCTCTCGACCCACATTAAATGTTTCCTTAATATCACCCGGATACGCCGGATCAAGTTGTTCCTGCCCACACCCCAGATACCCCCGATTGCTGTAGGGGCCAGACCAGGGAAGCTGCTGTTTGACTGAATTAGGCAGGGCAAAGAATCGTCGAAGTTGCTCAAAAAGGAGTTCAGCCAGAACTGGGGAAACCCCTAGATTCCTCCCGTAGAAAAAGCCGATTTCAGAACAGGCTCGGTAAATCAGTCGGCTCACCTCCTGCTTTTCAACTGCATCCTCTGAACTGAATGCCGCAAAATCAATCACCGGAATTTCTGTGGTCATATCCCTTATCGCTATGAAAGTGAGCCTTCAATCCCTTCAACAAACCAATCCATCTTTAACTGCTCTTCATCGCTCAGCGTTTGCCCTGCCGGAACCCGTTCTCTTCCACTCTGATCCTTCACAGTCCCGTCGTAGGCCCGCGCCTTACCCGTCGCAAACTCTTCACGCTTAACATTTACGGCATCCTTAACCGCATCCGGTACCTGGTCGTTCATAGGAGCAAGGTTCGTAATTCCATCCTGGATACCCAGCCAGTAATTCCCTGTCTGCCAGTTGCCGCTTAAAATCTGCTTTGCCTTGTCCGTGTAAAAACTGCCCCAATCCACAATCGGAGCAGTCAGATGCGCTTTAGGTCCAAATTCACTCATATCGGCATAGTGACCAAAGGCGTAAATTCCCTTTTCCTCAGCAAATTGCACAATTGCAGTTGAATTGGTGTTTTGTGTCAGCACATCTGCTCCCAGACCTGCTAATGCAACGGCAGCTTCTCTCTCCTTCGCGGGGTCATACCAGACTTGTGCCCAAACTACCTTGATCACCGCTTGAGGATTAACCGCCCTGACCCCCAGGGCAAAGGCTCCCATTTCCCGAAGAATCGCCGGAACGGGATAGCCTCCTACATATCCAATAATGTTGGATTGGGTCATCTGACCGGCAATCATTCCCGTGAGATAGGCCGGTTCCTCAAAGCGAGCCTTATAGGTTGCGACATTAGAAGCCTGTTTGTATCCTCCCTGATGAAAAAAAGCAACCTCTGGAAACTCTTTGGCAATTTTGATCACCGACTCCATGTAACCAAAGCTCGCTGCCACAATCATCCGGTGTCCAGTGCTGGCAAATTGTCGCAACACTCGCTCCACATCCGCTCCCTCAGAGACACTCTCTGCAAACGAGGTCATCACTTGACCCCTGAGACTTGACTCCACCTTCTGACGACCCAAATCGTGAGCGTAGGACCAACCGCCATCTTTCACAGGCCCCACATAAATGAATCCCGCCTTCAAGGGGTTGTCTGCTGCAGAGGATTGAGCAGACGGGGAACTGAGGACACTCGAACCGGTTGTAATGGATTGAGTGCACGCAGCCAATGATAGTCCGGTGCCAGCTAATCCCACATACTTGATAAACTTTCGGCGATTGATACTCATAGGAAGACTTACAAATTGAAAAATGAATCTTTCAGAGTTCTGGCTACAAGAGATCCGTAAACCGCTTCAGCGCAGACTTTCACGCTTAAAAGTCAAACTGCTTTATGAAATGGATCCTTCTATTCCTTCTACAAACCAATCCATTTTGAGTTGTTCCGCATCACTGAGCGTTTGTCCTAATGGAACCCGTACCTTACCAGTCTGATCCTTGACAGGGCCATCATAGGCACGGACAGTGCCATTTATAAATTGTTCGCGTTTAGCCTGAACCAAAGTCCTCACTATTTCAGGCACTTGAGTATTGATAGGAGCTAGATCTGCGATCACATCCTTAATCCCCAACCAGTGATCACCTGCTTTCCAAGTTCCATCTAAAACTTGTTCAGCGACTCGGGTATAAAAAATACCCCAATCCGCAGTGGTTGCAGTCAAATGGGCTTTTGACGCAAAAGCACTCATATCCACATAACGACCAAAGGCATAAATTCCCTTCTCTTGGGCAAATTGCACAATAGCGGTTGAGTCTGTGTTGTTGGTTAAAATATCCGCACCGAGTCCCTGGAGTGCAACTGCGGCCTCTCTTTCTTTAGCGGGATTGTACCAGGTCTGTGCCCAAACCACTTTGACGATCGCCCTGGGATTCACAGAGCGTACTCCCAACGTAAATGCACCCATCTCTCTCAACACATCGGGAACCGGGTAACCCCCGATGTATCCAATCGTATTCGATTTAGTTATCTTTCCCGCCATCATACCGGTCAGGTAAGCGGGTTCTTCAAACCGGGGTCGGTAGGTGATGACGTTGGGAGCTTGCTTGTATCCACCCTGATGAAGAAACACGACGTCTGGGAATTCTTTGGCAACTTTAATCACCGATTCCATGTAACCAAAACTGGTTGCCACAACCAGTTTGTGCCCAGTGTTGGCAAATTGTCTCAAGACACGCTCAACATCTGCTCCTTCGGAAACACCTTCTGCAAAAGATGTCGTGACTTCTCCATTCAGAGCTTTCTCCATTTTTAGACGCCCTAAATCATGGGCATAGGACCAACCCCCATCTTTAACAGGCCCAACATAGATAAACCCTACTTTGAAAGACTTTGCCGCCGTTGACTTTGAATTCGCTCCTGGCGTCTGAGTACACGCAGCAAACAACAATCCACCACCGGCTAATCCTGTATACCTGATGAATCTGCGACGATTAATCTTCATAGCTTTTGGATAATTTGCAATTAACGTGAGTGGCTGGGACAACACAATTTGGATGAATTCCCCCAGCTAAACTGCACTCAGGGATCAACCAAAACAGACAAGGTAAGTTTTGCAAAACTTCGAATAGCCCCTCAGAAAAGGCTTTCGCTGCAGGAGAACAACAGTTTGACAACTGCCAATCTAGAGGTCTTATACACAAAAGTGTATACAGTTTTAGATACAAACTTGTATTGAAAGCTACGTTTTTTTCAACTTCTTGAGTCTTAATTTCTTACTCTTTCTAAATCCAGGGAAAATTGTATCTTCTAATACAAAAAATCACAGAATCCATCTTTATTATTCACCCTTAAGCACAAAAGTGTATACAGCTTTAGATTATAAGATTTTGTGAGGCCGCTTCAGCAACTAGCTTCGAATCCCTTTAGGTGAAGGATGCTGGCCTCTAAACACGCCAATCAGCAGGACACCATTTATGTTGAGTTCTACCCAAGTTCATCCTGACATTCTTGAGGTTTTAGCCACTCTTGATATCAGTGATAAGCCAGTTGACGAGGCCCGCGTACTATCGCCAAAAGCTTATTTCTCTGAAGCTTTCTTTGAGTTTGAGAAAGAAGCTGTGTTTATGCACTCCTGGTTATGTGTCGGTCGGGTGCAACAAATTCCCAGGATTGGAGATTTTATGAGCCTGACGTTGGTAGGGGAATCCATCATCGTCGTTCGAGATGAAAGCAATACCATTCAGGCAATGTCTGCCATTTGTCGCCATCGAGGACATCCGGTAGAAGCACGATGCCAGGGAAATACCCGTCATTTTGTTTGTCCCTACCACCGTTGGACCTACGGACTTGATGGGGCATTAGTTGGCGCACCCCACATGGCACAGTCCATTCCACTGGAAATCTTAAAGGAAGAATCATCGCTGCCAAAACTCAAAGTAGAAATCTGGCAAGGATTTATTTTCGTCAACTTTGACCCCCATGCCAAACCCCTCGCCCCCACGATGAAGAAACTCGATCCTTACCTGGAAAATTACGACCTCGATGCGATGGTTACGATCGCACCCCAATTCACATCCCAACCCGTTCCCTGGAACTGGAAGATGCTGCTGGAAAATTACATTGAGCCTTACCACACGGAGTTTGTGCATGCCATCATCCATGACTTTGCACCCAGCACTGGCGTCGAGTTCGATCCCTGGCAGGAGGGTGACAATGTCATCGTACGAAGTGTCCCGTTTTTAGAGGAAGACGGCGGATTAACGGATCGCGGATGGGCTGCTCCTGCAACTTTTCCAACGATTCCGGGATTGAACCCGAAGCAACGCAAGCGGGTTGGGTTTGGCATGGTTCCGCCCACCATGAATATTATTTTCACGCCGGATATGCTTTGCTATGGGTTGATTTACCCCACCAGTCCCACCAGTCTTACCGTGGGTGGCGGTTTGTTCACAGCAGGGGGATGGTGTGTCCCAAAATCAACTGCAGAGTTGCCAGACTTCAGTGAAAGAGCTGCCCGTTTAATGGAAGGTTCACGCCAGTTGGGAGAACAGGATACAACAGTCAATCTAGCCATGCAGGTTGCAAAGTACTCTAAATTTTCCCCACGAGGGCGATTCTGTTATCTAGAGGAAACTTTGAGCCAATTCAATCGGTGGTTAGCCGCTCGATACCGGACCCATGCAGTTCGTGCTGGTATTGCAGCGACCGAGAGCGATCGCCATCCTAAAATTGCAATTCCCAACTTCTAGCTTGCACAAAAATTAAACACGCACAGAGTACAGACTATGACATTAGATCTTGAACGGTTGGAGCAGAGTTTTGAGAAGGTAAAGGGGAATGCTCTAGAATTTGCAGCGAGTTTCTACCACAATTTGTTCAGTGATTATCCAGAAGCACAGCCACTCTTTGCTCACACTAATATGGCTGCACAGCAGAAGAAGTTACTGGATTCTCTGATTCTCGTCATTGAAAACCTGCGGCGGCCAGAGGTGCTAACCCATGCGCTGAAAGGTTTGGGCACACGTCATATGCAGTATGGAGCACGACCAGAGCACTATCCGTTAGTTGGCAATACATTGTTGAAAACCTTTGAACAATACCTTGGCGCTGACTGGACTCCTGAAACTCAGCAAGCCTGGACTAATGCCTATACCGCCATCACGTCCTTGATGTTAGACGGGGCAGAGCACGTACAAGATTCTGCATCCCCAAACCTGACTGTACTGGGTTCCTGAGCTATCAGATTTTACATACCAAGGAGAAAAGCTTCTATGGGGTATTCAACCAGCCGCCGTAAATTTTTGGCCTACAGTGCTGCCACCCTTGGCACAACCTCTCTGCTCAAAGCATGTACTAACAGTTCGTCGGGAATCAGTTCCACTCAATCGTCTGATGTCCTGCGTGTGGGGTTGTTACTTCCAGGTTCCAAGGCGGATAAAGGGTTTATGGAATCTGGATTCGACGGATTAATGCGATCGCAAACGAAGCACGGAGATCGCATCCAAACCTCGGTGATTGAGAATGTGAGTGCAGCAGATAAGGAGCAGTCCTTCGTCTCGCTCGCTGAGAAGAGTGATTTAGTGATTGGGGTGGGAGGGCAGAGTGAGGAGGCCGGCCGGAAAGCAGCCGAAAACTTCCCTAATGTTAAATTTGTCATTATCAGCGCCACGAAACCACCAACACCCAACGTTGCCAGTTATGGGGTCAGGCAGGCTGAGATTGCGTTTGTGGCTGGTGCCGCCGCCGCATTGCTCTCTAAAACGGGAGCCGTTGGCTACGTGGGAGGATTTGAAATTCCGGCGATCGTCAATGCCGGAATTGAGTTTGGCAATGGAGCGCAGTACGTGAAGCCAGACATCCAATACTATTCCCAAACCACAGGGGATTTTGATGACGTTGCGAAGGCCAAAGAAGCCGCCCTAGCAGGGATCAGTCAAGGCGTTGACATCACCTATCACATTCTCAACTTAGGGTTACGGGGTTTAGAGCAGGCTGCCCGCGAAACTAATACTAAACTCTTTGGAGGCTACACCGCTCGTTGTGGTACCGATCCCCTCTATGTTGCCTACTCCGTAACAGGGGTTGGATTTGAGGTTGAGTATGCGATTGATCAAATGCTGGCAGGAACATGGAAACCAGAAGCCAAAGATTTTGGTTTGCAGGCAGGGCCACAAGCCTCCGATGTCGTGATCTGTACAGGGGCTACCCCCAAATTCACCCAAACCATCGACCAAATTAAAGCTGATATTGTGAGCGGCAAAATCAAGACACTTCCCGCTTAACTGGATCTACCCAAAATTCAGGAGAATTGATCATGACCGCAGATTTAGCTAAATTTGATCCCTCAACCACAGCACTTCTGGTTGTTGATATCCAGAATGACTTCTGTCACCCTGATGGAATTTGTGGGCAAGCCGGGTACCCGGTCACAGAAACCTGGAATGCTGTTGAAGGAGCGCGAAAACTGTTGAAGGCGGCCCGAGCGACGGGTTCTCTCATCGTCCATATTTTTCTTCGCGTAGATTGGCAGAACGACTCCGAGGTCTGGCTCAGCCAACTGTTGCGGTTAAAGCAACCCGGACTGTGTACCCCTAACAGCTTTGGTGAAGCACCCTATACCGGGGTTGAACCGTTACCCGGTGAGCCAATCATTTACAAACCCCGCTATAGCGGCTTTGTGAATACCCCTTTAGAAGCTTTGCTGCGGGAACATGGCATCCATACCCTTGTGGTTTGTGGCGTTGCAACCAATATCTGTGTCGAGTCTACCGTCCGAGATGGGTTCATGCGAGATTTCGAGGTTGTGATCGTTAGTGATGCATCCGGTGCTTATTCCGAAAGCATGCATCAAGCCGCCTTAGAGGTAATGCATTTAGCATTTGGAATTGTAGTTTCTGCCGATGACCTGGTCAATGTCTGGCAGCCTGCTCAAGTGGCAACCGCATGAATCCGTTACTCGAACTACGTGCCATTAGCAAGTCCTTTGGGGCAGTTCGCGCCTTGGAGAACATCACATTCTCGGTCAACGCCGGTGAAATTCACTGTTTGCTCGGGGAAAACGGAGCTGGCAAATCCACCCTCTGCAACCTGATTTTTGGGGTCCACCAGCCCAGTTCAGGAGCGATCAAACTACAAGGTCAGGACTTTCGTCCCACCAGTCCGGCTGTTGCTCTACAGTTTGGCATTGCCATGGTTCACCAACATTTCAGCCTGGTGCCAACCCTGACAGCCGTCGAGAATCTGATGCTGGGAAGAGTTTCAGGCATTTTACAACGCGAAGCCTTTACTGCCAAAGTCAAGCGGCTATCCGCTGAATTCAATATTCAAATTGACTTCGATCGCCCGATTGAAGAACTGTCAGTGGGCGATCGCCAGCGGCTTGAAATCTTGAAATGCTTAATCCACAATCCTCTACTACTTGTACTAGACGAACCCACCGCAGTCTTACCCCCTGAAGAAATTGAGGCCCTCTTGCAGCTCTGTCGTCGAATGGTTCAGCAGGGATGTGGCGTGATTCTCGTGACCCACAAGCTCGCTGAAGTTACCCAGATCGCAGACCGAATCACCGTTCTTCGCAACGGACGAATTGTATCCACTCCTGCAGCAGACACGGCGGATACCCATACCCTGATTCAAGCGATGATTGGGCGTGACTTGAGAACCATCAATGATGCTGTATCTACCGCTTTTGGCGTTGAAGATACTGTATCGGCTAGCAAGGGCTATTCAACACGCGTGCAACAGCCTGTGGAGACCAAAAATGCTTTATCTGTTCAAGACCTGAGCTTTCGTGATCGCAACGGCATTCTCCGTCTCAATCAAATCAGCTTTAGCGTCCAGGCGGGAGAAATCGTCGGTATCGCAGGCGTAGAAGGGAACGGACAAACCGAACTGGGTGAAATTCTGGCAGGGTTAGAACACCCCTCCTCAGGACAAATTTGGGTCGGGACGCAGAACCTGAGTCAACGGTCTCCTGTCGAAATCACTGCAGCCGGGGTCGGGATTGTTCCGGAAGACCGTCATGCGATCGCCTGTATCGAAGACTTGAGTGTGTCCGAAAACCTCTTCCTCAGCAAACTCGACCAGTTCCAACGATTTGGCATCCTGCAACGGAGGGCACTCACCCAGGCAGCACAGAAACTTATGACAGCTTTCGATGTTCGCGCTGCAACACCTGATGCGCCGATGAAGAGCCTTTCTGGAGGAAACCAGCAAAAAGTAGTCCTAGCCCGCGAATTATCGATCCAACCCCTAAAATTTCTGCTTGCCGCTCAACCCACCCGAGGACTGGATGTGGGAGCCATTGATGCAATCTTTTCCCGATTGCGTGAGGTGAAGCACAACGGGACAGGCATTCTATTGATTTCTAGCGAACTGGATGAATTGTTAGCGTTATCGGATCGAATTCTAGTCCTATATCGAGGACAAATTGTGGGAGAAATGTCCGCCATTTCTGAAAATCGAGCCGCGATTGGCGCATTGATGTCAGGACATCAACCAGAGAAACATTTAAGCAACCATAGTTTTATTAAGGAGTAGAATGAGTTGTCATCAAATTCCATCACCAAATATATTCCGAATGATATTCTCATTTCCATTCTCGCAACATGCTTTGCATTAGGAGTTGGACTGGGACTTATTGCATTGACGGGAGTTTCAGTATCTGAGGCGATCGCTGCTTTTTGGGCTGGCATGGTCGGTTCTCCCTATGCGATTGGGCGATCCATCAACCGAGCGGTTGCGCTCATGCTCGTGGGAATTGGCTTTGTTTTAGCGTTTCGCGCGAACTTAACAAACGTGGGTGGTGAAGGACAGATCAATTTAGGGGGGTTAGCATCTACCGCTGTTGCCCTCAACGGAGCCCACCATCTTTCCTTTGGATTATCGGTGCTCATCCCTTTATTAGCAGGCTTTACCGGAGGAGCCATTTGGGGATGGATTGCAGGATTTATCAAGGTGCGACGCGGAACAAACGAAGTGATTAGCACGTTGCTCCTCTCTTTCATTGCAATTCAACTCGTTTCCTGGTCAGTCCAGGAAACGTATCTCCTGCGACAACCTCGCACATCTGCTGCCACATTGCCAACCTCTCTAGACCTGCCAGAGAACACTCAGCTGCCACTGTTATTTGCTAATTCACCGATGCATATCGGCATTTTAGTGGCTCTTGTAGCTGTAATCCTAGTCGGAACCCTACTCGCTAAAACAGCCTTTGGTTTGCGTCTGAAAGCCGTCGGCTTGAACAAAAAAGCGTCTCGCAGGGCAGGGTTACCAACAAATTACTTATTAATCTGGGCACTAGCCTTTTCGGGAGGGTTAGGCGGATTGGCAGGTGCAATTCTTGTTCAGGGTGAGTTGGCTCTATTACGGGAAGGATTTTCGTCAGGTTACGGATTTGACGGACTGGTAGTGGGCTTACTATCTCGCGGTTCCCCGCTTGGTGTAATCCTCGGAGCCCTATTCTTCGGATTCCTCCGCTCTGGTGGCATCAATATGGAAATTTCGGCAAAGGTTCCTTCTGCAATCGTCCTGATTATTCAGGGACTGGTAGTCGTCTCAGTTGCAGGAGCCTACTACTTCACTGAGGAGTACAACCATGAATGATTTTTTTGATGCAACCCTGCGTTTGGCTATGCCGTTGATTTTAGCTGCAACCGGGGAGTTAGTCAGTGAACGGGCAGGCGTATTAAATCTCAGCCTGGAGGGAATGATGCTGGTCGGGGCGTTTACGGGAGCCTTAGGGTCTTATGTCAGTGGCAATCCCCTGCTTGGAGTGCTATGTGCGATCGCAGCAACCGTCATTTTTGCCCTTCTGCAAGCATTTCTGAGCGTCTCTGTACAGGCCAACCAGTTGGTCGTCGGCATTGGTCTGAATATTCTGGCTCTGGGAATAACCACCTACGCTTACCGAGAAATTTTTGGAGCCCTATCCAATGAGATGGTGTCAGGATTTGAAAGACTACGTATTCCCGGACTGCATAACCTACCGGGGTTAGGAGTTTTATTTGAGCAAAATCTTTTGGTCTATGGAGGACTCGTCCTGATGTTGATCACCTGGTTTATCTTGGATCAAACCGCCTGGGGACTGTCCATTCGAGCAGTGGGCGAGAACCCCCGTGCCGCAGATCAAATGGGCCTGTCGGTGAACGCAATCCGCTACTACACCGTTTTGTTTACAGGAGCCATGGCTGGATTGGCAGGCGCTTTTTTGTCCCTCGGCGATATCCACACCTTTACAGAAAATATGACCAACGGACGGGGCTATCTGGCGATTGCCGCTGTCATTTTTGGAGGCTGGATCGGCTATCGCACACTGTTAGCCTGCCTGCTATTTGGGGGGGCGATCGCTCTACAATTTCAGGCCCAGGCTTTAGGGATTGGGTTTCCCATCTCGCTACTTGTGATGCTGCCCTATCTCCTGGCATTTCTGGCGGTTACAGGTTTTGTGGGACGTCATCGTCCCCCTGCAGCCCTGGCAGTTCCATTTAACCGGAGCTAGAAGAGGATTGACTAGCTGTATGACCTGGTATCTGCATAGTTGTATACAATAGTGTAGCGGACATTGGTGTGTAAGTATATCTGGGCTAAAAACGATGGTTACGAATGAGCGCAAGTCGCGTAGATCAAGTAGCGTTAATCGAATCTACGACCAGCTCAAAAAAATGGTCATGACCTATCAGTTTCGCCCCGATGAACGCTTGAATGAAGTAGATCTGGCAGAGCGTCTGGGGGTAAGCCGCACGCCTCTACGGGAGGTCCTGAATCGCTTAGTCGCCGAAGGATTATTGCAATTTGTCCCCAACTATGGATTTTCCTGTCGTCCGCTGGATATGAAAACGATCTTTAGCCTTTATGAAGTTCGATGTGGTATCGAAATGATCAGCGTCAAACTGGCTGCTGAACGGGCCAGCGATCGCGACATTGCAGATCTGACAAAATTCTGGGAAAAAGCCCGCAAGAAGTTATCCCAGTGCACCTCTGAAGAACTGGTTCAGTTTGATCAGTCCTTTCACGAAAGAATTGCTGAACTCTCGGGCAACGAAGAGCTCCTGCTAATCCTTAAAAACATCAACAATCGTCTATATTACGTTCGCTATACCTTTATGGGAAAGAATTCCCGCCGAAATGCCACCGGTGACGAACATAAAGCAATCCTAGAGGCATTAACAAAACGAGATGGAGATACCTGCAGCCAATTGATGCAAGCACATATTAATCGTCTATACAGCCAGCTCGAAGAAGTCATCAAAGAAGGAATCGCTCAAATTTACATGAAAGATACAACCCAACTTCCGGATTGGTTTCGATTCGCTCAAGACTAGGGCACACTCTCCATAGGCCTTAAAAGCAGTTTCTGAGACTAAACTCAATTCAATTTACAGAGTTTACATATACCCGCTTGAATTGCCTAAGCTCAACTATATCCACCTGGAGGAAAGGTAGCAAAGGCAGGAAAGACATTTTTACCAGTACCTTCTTAAATTGGGACTCAAGATGCAACAACAGCTTCTGTCTTTCCAGATCAATCAACAAAGCTACACTGAAACCTGTTCTGCCGGAACTAGCCTGCTCAGCCTACTGCGTCATCTAGGTTGGGTAGGTGTGCGTCGCGTTTGTGAATCTGGCGACTGCGGAAGCTGCACTGTTTGGGTGGATGATGTCCCGATCCACAGCTGTATCTATCCAGCCGTACAAGTCTCCGGACATCACGTTACAACGATTGAAGGGCTAACCCAAACTAATTCTCTGACTAAAATACAGCAAGCATTTCTAGAGAAGCAGGGGTTTCAATGTGGCTTTTGCACACCGGGCATGATTATGAGTGCAGCCCAGTTAAAGGCTGAATCCGAACCGGAAATTCGGTCTGCACTCAGAGGTAATTTATGCCGCTGCACAGGGTATCAGGCAATTGTTGAGAGTATTCTTGCCACCTCTGAACCATCCCACGGTGAAGCAATGGAGGAAACGATTCAAGGCAGTGTTGGACAGAATATTCCCAAACAGGACGGAACCACCATTGTCACGGGAACCCCTGCCTACACAGCGGATTGGTCGCCGCCTGGATTATTGCATTTGAAGGTGTTGCGATCGCCCTATGCCCATGCTCGTATCCGTCGCATCAATCCAGATAAGGCAAAAGCACTGCCAGGTGTCCACCTGGTTCTTACCTACAACGAGGTTCCCCGTTACGCTTACAGTACATCAGGGCTTGCTGATCCAGTCCCAGACCCGCATGATCACTATTTGTTAGACTACAAGGTCAGGTTTGTGGGCGACCGCGTAGCGGCGGTCGTTGCAGAATCGGTGGCGATCGCAGAGCAAGCCTGTCAACTCATTGAGGTTGAGTATGAGGTTCTGCCCCATGTGACGGATGCCCTCACCGCAATGACCAGCTTCGACGAAATCATTCATGATGAGCCAGAATCGTACCAGATTTATGACCGACAGCGGAATATTGCATGTCAAGTTGTGATGGAACACGGGGATATTGAACAGGGTTTCGCTGAAGCTGATTTCATTTTGGAAAAGACCTATCACCTCCCACCCGTTCAGCACATCCATCTAGAACCGCATACCAGTATCAGCTGGCTTGAACCCGATGGCACCCTCGTCATTCGCTCCAGCACCCAGGTGCCCTTCCATTGCCAGCGCGTTCTATCAAGGCTTTTCAGCATGGACCCCAGGCAGATCCGTGTCTTCAAGGCAAAAATTGGGGGTGGATTTGGCAATAAACAGGAAATTCTGAGTGAAGATCTCTGTGCCTGGGCAACCTTGCAAACCGGACGACCGGTGCAATGGGAATTGACCCGCACCGAAGAATTCACGGCCACCAATACCCGTCATGCCATGACCATTCACCTCAAAACTGGGGTTAAGGCAGATGGCACATTGGTTGCACAGGATATGCAGGTCATTGCAAACACTGG
Source organism: Phormidium tenue FACHB-886 (assembly GCF_014764505.1). GTDB lineage: Bacteria > Cyanobacteriota > Cyanobacteriia > Elainellales > Elainellaceae > FACHB-886. The sequence continues at coordinate 7,342 of NZ_JACXWX010000051.1, read as the reverse complement.
AGCTTACGGCAATCACAGTGAAGGCGTAGTGTACCTGTGTGGACAATTTCCGCTAGGACTCTATCGGTGTCCCCATCAACGATTCATGGGGCAGTCGGTTTATACCAATACAGTCCCTGCTGGGGCCTTTCGAGGATATGGGGTTACACAAGGAACATTTGCTGTAGAGTCGCAGATAGATGAAATTGCAAGAAAGCTCCATCTCAACCCACTCACGTTACGGTTGCAGAATATTATTCGTCCTGAAGAAGTGATCACTATTGGGAGAGGTGAACATAAATTTCATCTGACCGGTAGCTATAAAGTTCAAGATTGCATTAATCAGATCCTACAGGCATTTGACAGCCCTTTAAACAACACTTCGAATCATGATCAGCATGTGCGACGAGGGATTGGATTTGCAATATCAATGCAGGGGAGTGGAATCTCTAAAATCCATATTGCGCGCGTCAAACTCTCTCTCAGTGAGAACGGACGTTACGAACTGAGGACAGGCGCTGTAGATATTGGAACTGGCTCAGAGACAACCTTACGACAAATTGCAGCTCAAGTTCTCAATACAACTGTGACAGAAATTGATTTAATTTCAGGCGATACCTTGCAAACACCGTTTGATTCGGGAGTCTATGCATCTGGCACCATTTACATCTCTGGACAAGCAGTGAAGTTAGCAGCTCAGCAACTGCGATCGCAATTATTGGAAGCCAGCGGAAAACTTTGGGGAATTCAGCCAGACCATATCACCTTGACTGGAGCATCCCTGCAAGCCTCCGAGCAAGAAATTTCGCTTCAATCACTCGCTCAAATTGTTGCACAACAGAATTTAGTTGCCGAGGTTGAATATGCAGCAGATCAAAGCTCCATGACCTTTGCTGTTCAGGGCGTTGAAATTGAGGTTGACACAGAAACGGGGAAAATTAAAGTTCTCCGTTCAGTACACGCTCTTGATTTGGGCACTGCTATCAATCCCAGGATTTGTCATGGACAAATTACGGGAGGCACAGTCATGGGGCTGGGATATGCTCTATCTGAGGAATTGATATGGGATGAACAAGGACAGCTTTGCAATCCCTCTTTACGGACCTACAGAATTCCAATTGCAGAAGATGTTCCTCCAATGGATACACTGTTGATTGAATCAACTGATCCTCATGGTCCTTTTGGCGCTAAGGGGGTTGGAGAAATTACCACGAATTGCATGGCACCCGCGATCGCCAACGCTGTCGCTCAAGCTACGGGGGTTCGTCTCACCCAACTTCCCATGACGCCAGAAAGAGTCTGGGAGAGCCTTAAACTGCAAGCTTAGAGCCTGCATATGCTAAAAATCTAAGCATATATATTCCATCACAACCTGACAAGGAGCATTAGGTGATGTCAAAATTGTCAGAACTGAGTATTCAAATCTTTTCTATTTTTCATAAACATATCTTCCCTTCCTTTTTCTTTGTTAAGCAGTTTGGAAGATCACTTGTAGTTCACTGACTCGTTCTGTAAATCGTTCTCTTCTTTTAGCTAGAGACACTACTTCTGTCGTATAGCGCTGGGGTCTCATAAAGTTGCTTACCTCATCATATGCTTGACAAAATCGCCGCGCTGATCCAAACGCTCCAAATCCTAACATTGGATAATACCGTTGCTTGATCCCTCAATGGCTATGCTCAATCGGGTTCCTTCTGCAATCCCTGACCTCATGTTCAACCGCTTCTCCTAGTTCTTCTGCTATAGCTCAGGGATAGCTCCTGTGTCCAGCGGTCGCTACTCGTTGTGGTGATTGTTCTGCCACCTCATACGCTTGAGCAAAAAACGCTTTAGCCGCTTCCATGTCTCGCTTCTCGCTTAACCTCACATCGGCTCAATCTCCGTATTCATCGATGCCTCGATACAAGTAACACCACCGACCGCCGACTCGAATGTACGTTTCGTCCACAAACCAGTCTTGCCCACCTTTCCTTGGCGTTTGGCTCTTAACTGCTGGGCAAATATCGGAGCAAAGCGTTCTTCCCAATCTCGCACGGTTTCATGGGTGAACTCGAACCCTCGCAGCAGGAAGAATTCGGCAATATCTCGAAAGCTCAGCTTGTAGCGCAACCGGCACAGCAGGACTTGGAACACAGTATCGGTGGGCACCTCGATAAAGTTGAAGGGTGTGCCAGTCCGTTCGTTGAAGGTGCGATGACAATCCCTGCAGCGAAACATGGCATAACTCAGCTTCGTCGTGCGTTGCAGGCGAGTGGTATGGGCTGAGTAACAATCAGGGCAGTTCATGGAGCCTTCATGGAGCAGAGATTGGGGGCAGTAGCAGTCTATCAAGTCGGGGCTGCTGCCCTCAAGCCGAGTACCCAGTTCTGACAGTTTCGAAGAAGAAAGGTTCTCCCTTGGTTGCTCAACTAGCAATTCCAGATTAACTCTTGACCCAGTCCGGCTCAGGGAATATGTTATGCCATACCACTGTAAGTTGAATATGTTAACAACCTAACCTGTCTTACTTTGGCTACTACGATCTATGTAAAAAATTTAAGATTTGGAGGGAAAAGCTATGAGTTTGGTAATTTCAGATCGACATATCTAAATAGAGCATTTGTTTACTTAATCATGGAACGATAACTTATGTCTTGAGGATTTGAGCTAATCGCGATACTCCTTCCTGAATCATCTCTGAACTGAGGGCAGTACATCCCAGCAGAAACATGCCCTTACCGTCCTCTACATTCATGTAGCAGGAACAAGCACTAATCAACTCCACTCCTTGTTGTTCTGCTCGATCGATCATCTCTTCATCACTCAAATGGGTATGAAATTGCACCATCGCATTCATGCCAGCATTCTCACCGATAATCGTGACTTGATTCCCTATGTATTGAGTTAATGCTTGTACAAGTGTTTTCCGACGTTTAGCATATAGAACTCGCATTCGTCGAATGTGGCTGTCTAAGTGTCCTTCGTTGATGAAATCGGTTAACGCATGTTGCTCTAGTAGGGGAGATTGGCGATCGACCAACCATTTAGCACGCGCCACTACTGAAACAAGTTGCTGCGGTACAACCAAATATCCCATTCGCAAGGAGGGAAATAGAATCTTCGAAAACGTGCCAATGTAAATCACGGAATCACTATTGGTTAAACCTTGCAGTGCTGGAATGGGGCGTTCGTCATAGCGAAACTCGCTATCGTAGTCATCTTCAAGAATGATTATCCCCGTTTGTTGTGCCCAAGCTAGCAGTGCCAATCGTCTGGGCAACGACAACACAACCCCAGTAGGAAACTGATGAGAGGGGGTGACGTATACTAACTTCATAGGCGTGGTCAGGGTTGAGATCTGTTCTACGTTCAAGCCTGTAGAATCCACCGGAATTGGTAACACCTCCGCCCCTTGTGCCTGGAAGATGTATCGTGCCTCAAAATAGCCAGGGTCTTCCATCACCACCCGATCGCCCTGATTCAAAAACAACCGAGCGACCAGATCTAGGGCTTGCTGAGAGCCGTTGACGATTATCACTTGATCCGGTTCACACCGGACTGCACGGGACTGCCTGAGATAACGGGCGATCGCCTCTCGCAACGGTTGATACCCCAGTGGGTCAGCCGGGTAATCGAGAATGGTGCTGCTGAGGCGACAGGCACGAGACAACAATCGTCGCCAGAGATGGATGGGAAACTCTTCAAAGGCGGGTCTACCATAGCAACCGAAATTGATTAGGGGTTTTTGTCCTGGTGCAGGTGGCAATTCCACCCTTGCCAGAGTTGCCCCATAGGTCGATAATTCAATGCAGGGCGAGGATGGGGGTGAAATGGAGGGAGCGGTTGCTAATTGCAACAGTTCATCGGGCAATTGACAGGCAACAAAGGTTCCGGAGGCAGGCACGGTATTGAGATAGCCTTCACTGAGCAATTGCTCGTAGCTGAACAACACGGTGGCGCGGGAGATGCCCAATGTCTCTGCCAAGGCGCGAGTCGAAGGCATCCGTTGCCCAGATGTTAAGCGACCAGACAGAATCGCCTGCCGCAATTCGTCGTAAAGCTGCCGATGCAAGGGAATGGTCGAAGTGGTTTCCAGCTTTAATGCAAGATCCATGGTGAGTTTGCTCAACTGGTCTGGTATAGAACTTTAAAGCTGGTACTTGTGTCATACCAGAATACTCATTACCTTAGCAGAAGAATGAGCAACCATGAGGGGCTACCAATGACTCCTAATCTTGAATCGCACCAAATGATCGCCTTTGCCAATCACCCTGGGTTTTGCCGCATGTTTGCACCTGGAAAGTTAACGGTAGGGCTATTTCTACCCTTGTGGCAATACAAGGGCAGCATGGAGGCAATGCGAGGGCAAGTTGCCCTGGTTAAACAGGCTGAACAAGCAGGATTTGCAGCCGTGTGGGTGCGCGATGTGCCGCTTCATGATCCTAATTTTGGCGATGTTGGGCAAGTCTTTGATCCGTTCACCTATCTCAGTTATCTTGCGGCTCACACTACAACGATTGCATTGGCGGCTGGTAGTGCAATTTTCACATTGCGCCATCCTCTCGAATTAGCTAAGGCTGCGGCTTCCATCGATCAGCTTTCCAATGGGCGATTGGTGTTAGGTGTTGCATCTGGCGATCGTCCGATTGAATTTCCCGCCTATGGGATTCGTTACGAAAGTCGTGCAGAACGATTTCGAGAGGCGATCGGCCTATTTCGTCGTTATCTTCAAGAGAGTTTTCCTAGTCTTGATTCCCCAATCAGTCAGTTGAACAGTGGCGATCTATTACCCAAGCCGTTCACTAGGAGCATTCCTCTGCTCATCACAGGATCTAGCCGTCAAAGTATGGAGTGGGTTGCTGCCAATGGCGATGGCTGGCTTTCTTATCCAGGCAATACATCGAATTTATCTGGAGCCGCTCAACTGGGTATGAAAATTGAGGGATGGCGTAAGCTAATTCCCAATCAAATATTCAAACCACATGCCACAAATGAATGGATTGATTTGGCTGAAGATCCCGATGAACAACCCATACCGCTTCGGGGTGGATTAATTTCACGAGTTGGACGACACGGATTAATTGATTTGCTCAAGCGTTGGCAGTCCGTAGGCGTGAATCACGCTGCGATTGGAGTGCAACACGGTCGCCGTCCTGCCGGTGAAGTCATCGCTGAATTAGCCGAGAAGGTGTTGCCTTATTTTCCAACTCATGTAGCTCCTGCACCTATTGTAGAGGCATGGTGAGGTCACTGATATCTAAGTATCTTTTCAATGAGCGTGAGTGGATTTTTTATAGCGTAGGAATGAGTTCAGATGCTGGAATTACGCCCAAATTGCGAGTGTTGTAATCGAGATCTTCCTCCAGATTCAGAAGAGGCAATGATCTGTTCATTTGAGTGTACTTTCTGTAAGCACTGTGTTGAAACAATTTTATTTAGGGCTTGTCCAAACTGTGGTGGTGAATTTGTTGATCGCCCCATTCGCCCTGTGGCAGAACTCATTGCACACCCTGCATCCACAAAGCGAGTTTTTAAATCGGAAAGTTGCCAGAAATCTATAACGGCATCAAGGATTTTTTAACTTTGGCTTGAGTTAGTCAGCATTTCCACAGTTTAACTAGATCGCTCTAAACGCATCGGTGATATCTCTATCGTTGCCAAGTTTGTCGTGCTTTTTTTGAAACTTTAGTCATGGCTTCAATTTCAGTATCTCCCATTCGATCGGAAATCAAAGCGTTTCTGCACCTTGCAATCCCGTTGGTCAGTGCCCAAATTGCTCAATCAGCTACCGGATTCGTTGATACTGTGATGATGGGGCATCTAGGATGGAAAGCCCTAGCCGCAGGTGGATTAGCCTCCTTTACCTTTCAAGTGTTTCTCAATGTTCTGGGCGGTGTGGCGATGGCAGTCAGTCCACTGGTTGCCGAAGCCTATGGCGCAGGACGCAAAACTCGGATTGAGCAGGTGACACAACAGGGATTATGGCTGACGATCGGGTTGTCCATTGCAACCATGTGGCTCATCGCGCATCTAGACACCATAATGCTGCGATTAGGACAAGCGCCTGAAACCGTTACCCTAGCCAGTAGCTATCTCAATGTCATGCTGTGGGGATTATTTCCGGCGGTTGGGTTTGCCATGCTCAGGGGAGTGGTGTCTGGGCTGTCGCAAGCTCGTCCCATCGTAGTGGTTGTAATTGGAGGAACGCTCTTCAACATCCTCGGCAACTATGTTTTGGGCTATGGTAAATTTGGCTTTCCTCGCATGGAGTTAGCAGGCTTAGCATTAGCCAGTACTTCATCGTGGTGGGGCATGTTCTTAGCATTGCTGATTTACCTGCTCAAACATCCGCAGCTAAGAATTTACAACCTATTCCAGAATTGGTATCAACCTAAATTCCGGTTATTGTCAGAGTTAGTCACAATCGGTACACCAATTGGAGTTTCGATCGCCTTTGAGTATGGGCTGATCTTGGTGATGACCTATTTCATGGGCATTCTGGGAACCGATGTCTTGGCTGCCCACCAAATCGCATTGCAAACAGGAATCATCGTTTTCATGATTCCATTAGGTATGTCCTTTGCAGCAACGGCTCGTGTCGGTCAGTGGTTTGGACAGCAAAAGCTGGAACGAACAAGAGGGGCAGGCTACGTCAGCATCACTGTTGCCCTTGGTACGACAACTCTGGTGGCAGTTGCTCTGCTCACCTTCCGTCAACAAGTCGTAGGGCTATATATTGATATTGGCAATCCTGAGAATGCAGCACTGTTAAAACTGGTGACTCCTATGTTGATTGTAGTGGCGATCGGGCATGTTTTTGATGGAGTACAGAAGACAACATTGGGGGCGCTATATGGATTGCAAGACACTCGAACTCCCGTGGTGCTTGGTGTTCTATCCTTTGCTGGAATCGGGCTGGTCAGTGGCTATATTTTAGGCTTTTACTTTGGCTTTGGAGGTGCTGGGTTGTGGATGGGCTATTATCTTGGCAGTATCACAGCCGCCGCAGTTTACCTCTGGCGCTTTAGCAGGCTGATTTCCAGAAAAAGCGAGGAATTCAACTAATTTCTTTTGCGACGACAACTAGAGCGATCGCGCCACCGATGGCTTTACCGGCTGTTAACCGTAATCCTCTGGATACCCATAGCATTTTCCACTTGTACAGCATAACGTTCCGGCTGAGCGGCTGCAAGTAACTTTTATATCCCCACCAAAGCTCCCAACAGTCTGCTCCAGCCGGGTTGTTATGCCGCCGCGACGCTCCACAGTGCTATTAACTCTCCACAATTTCCTGACGCTGCTGAATCGATGCCGCAATTTTACGCATCAATTGCTGATCCCGCTTCAAATCGAGTGGAGGCGCACTTTCCCAATCGTAAAACCA
>NZ_JACXWX010000050.1 GCF_014764505.1 Phormidium tenue FACHB-886 | reverse complement strand
CAAGGTTTGTTACTCAGTTGAAGTTCAAAGCAACGGTAGCTTGAGCAGCTATGCTTCTGTCTCATTTGAGACGCCAACTTGTCAAAAACCAATTAATCGAGGTGCCCCTTGAATAGATCCCAAATTATTTTTTGAAAGCCGTGCTACACGGCTTTCAAAAAATAATTTGGTTATGTTTGAGCGCCAAGCACTGTAAAAAATTTTCATATTCTTAGAGCTTGCTGCATTAGCAACCGCACTTTTAGCACCGTAGTTTTGACTAGGTCTGGCTTTAAAAGCACTATAAGACGAGAATGATCGCAAAAATTTAGGGGATAAATGAAAAAGCAAGATAAGCGACAGCTAGATAAATCGCTACAGCAGATTGCCCAGGAACGTTTTGGCTATGCGGAACTACATTTCGGGCAAGAAATGGCAATCCAAGCAGTTTTAGACGGTCATGATACCCTAGTGGTTATGCCAACAGGGTCTGGAAAATCGGCGATCTACCAGATGGCAGCATTTTTGATCTCCGGTCCCACGGTTGTTGTATCTCCCTTGCTGGCGCTGCAGCGCGACCAAGCACAGGCGATTGCCGAGCAGGATGTGGGTGAGGCTGCCATTGTGAATTCGCAGGTGCAACAGTCGGTAAGAGCAGAAGCATTTGCAGATCTGGAAGCAGGAGAGCTAGAGTTTCTGTTTCTTGCCCCCGAACAATTCAACAATCCTGAGACGCTGGAACATCTACAAACAGCAAAACCCTCGCTCTTCGTCATTGATGAAGCTCACTGCATCTGCGCTTGGGGACACGATTTCCGTCCAGATTATCTACGGTTAGGGGCAGTGATCGCAGCGCTAGGTCATCCCAGAGTATTGGCATTAACGGCAACTGCTGCGCCGCCCGTTCGAGAAGAAATTGTTAAGCGGTTGGAGATGCAGAACCCTAAGGTGGTTGTGCGGGGGTTCGATCGTCCTAATATCAGATTAGCAGTTGAGCGGTTTGAGGATGAAGCCGAAAAGCAAAGTGTCCTGCTTGAGCAGGTGATTCGTGCTCAAAAACCAGGCATCATTTACGCTGCTACCCGCAAACGAACCGAAGAAATTACTCAACTTCTGGAAACCCAGCGCATAAAGTCCAGCTTCTATCATGCAGGGATGAAAAAATCAGAACGGGAGGCAGTTGAAGCAGCCTTTCTGGAAGATGCAATTGATGTGTTAGTAGCAACAACAGCATTTGGGATGGGAATGGATAAACCCAACGTGCGCTTTGTCTTTCACACCGATATCAGTGACTCACTGGATTCTTACTACCAGGAAATTGGGCGATCGGGACGAGATGGCGAACCTGCTCAAGCAGTGTTATTCTACAATCCGAAGGACTTAAACCTGCGGCGTTCTTTTACAAGCCGGGGGCAAGTCAAGCCCGATCAGCTAGAAGAAGTTGCAGAGGCGCTGGAATCCCAGACAGAACCCATGCCCGTTAAGGCACTGCAAGACCAAGTTGCTCTCTCCAAACCTAAGCTCAAAGCGACCTTGACCCTACTGGCGGAAGTGGAGGCGATCGCCACTGAACCTACAGGAGAGGTATCTGCCAGCGAAAAGCTAGAGGATATAGAGGAGACTGTGACCGCTGCAACTGATGCACAGGAGCAATGGCAGCAGGTTGAAAAATCCCGTTTGGAAATGATGCGCGGCTATGCCGAAGTTCGTGATTGCCGACGGAGATACTTGCTTAACTATTTTGGTGAAGACTTAGGGAAACCCTGTGGCTATTGCGATAACTGCAAGGCTGGAATAACGGTGAAGGAAGAAGATGCCGATCGTCAACCTTTTCCACTCAATAGTCAAGTAGTTCACAAAGCCTGGGGTAAAGGGATAGTGATGCGCTACGAAGGCGACAAAATTGTAGTTTTGTTTGATAGAGTTGGCTATAAAACGCTTGGCATACAGATCGCTGCTCTTCGAGGTCTCTTGCGTCAAATTGACTAATGTTATTCAAAACCGCTGCGTCTGTCGCTAATGCAGAATGGGGTGTCATGTATAGCATGACACCCCATTCTGCTCATTCGACGAAACTACTCAATGCTGCCAACAGCCTGACTAACTTCTGTTGGAGTCTCATATTCTTCTTCAGGTAGCTGCTCCAGAGTGCTGAGAACATTTTCATCAGCACCATGCTGTTTGGCATGGCTCAGCAAATCTTCTTTCTTGGCTGGATAGTCGATCCCTTTGAGAAACTTTTGAAGTTGAATTGGATTAACTTTAGTCATTGCTTATTCTTCCCTACAGAACTAGGCGTACGTTTTTGTATTCTAGGTTTGCTTCTGTAATGTATCCTCATACTAGAGGCTCAGCTTAACTTTTAATTCCTTACGTTATTGTCATAGTGATGAATGATAGTGTTTTTCCCTATACCTGCTTTATGCCTTATAGAATAGGTATATGGATAGGTCAGAAAGTGATTAATCCTACAAGAATTCTACTATTTTTCTTTTGGGAAAGGCTGGATAGCAAAAGAGACTACATATCCCAGCAGCTAACGCAAACCAGGCTTAAAGACTAATTTTCAATTGCGTGAAGGATAGTTTTTGTTGTGTGCTGTGCTCCGCACAGCACACAACAAAAACTATCCTTTAATTGAGCGCGAAGCGCTATAGAAGCTGTAGAGTTAGAGGACAAACAGATAACATTCGATACTTTTGAAACAGCCTCTAAAGGGAGAACTGCTACAACTGCGATCGCTGCTGGTGTTATTCTAGCGATGCTGACACACACGATAACTCTAAACGCTTAACCGTCGCGGTAGGCGAAACAAGAGGATTTACTCTACTATTTCTGCTGCAGGAGGTTGGTTTAATGAGCACAAACCGGAGTCTAGGGTTGTTGACTGCGCTAGGGCTGAGTTATCTTGCTGGAGATCCACACGCTTTGCTTCTGCCTGCTCAAGCCACCGAACCCCCAGCTTCGCTTACGGTATCTCAGGCGGAGCAAGAGCCACTTGATGCCCCTTACGTCGCCACACCGCAGGTCGTTGTCGATCGGATGCTGGAGTTAGCCAAGGTTGGACCTGAGGATATCGTTTATGACCTGGGCAGTGGCGATGGTCGGGTAGTCATCACCGCTGCCAAGCAGTTTGGGGCGCGGGGTGTGGGAATTGAAATTGACCCAGAGTTAGTGCAGCAAGCAACTGCAAATGCCCAAGCTGCAGGGGTTGCCGATCGCGTCCAGTTCCGCCAGCAAGATCTGTTTCAAACTGACTTCAGTGAGGCAACTGTTGTCACGCTTTATTTACTGCCAGAGGTCAACCTCCGACTACGACCCGTGCTATTGCAGCAGCTAAAGCCCGGAACTCGAATCATCTCCCATGGGTTTGACATGGGCGAGTGGCAACCTGAAGAAACAGTAGTAGTGCCAGCCGATCGCCTCCGAATTCTCTACAAATGGACGGTTCCAACGCAAATTCCTGAATATCTGCGTTCGTCGCCTTAGCCTACTGAAAATGGCTGCGGCTATGAGTTGCTAAGCTATCTGCCTTTGGAGTAACGATCGCGGTTTAACCTGTAGAAGATTAAATCTTGTCCGTCAATCGTTGCTTGTTTCTCATAAGCCATTCCCAGCCGTTTCATCACTGCGATCGAAGCAACGTTGGGACTGTTGGTGCTGGCACGAATTACATCAAACTGATGCGTTTCAAAGCCATATTGCACCATTGCGCTTGCCATCTCGGTGGCGAGCCCTTGTCCCCAATAGTCGTTCGATAAACCATAGATGAGCTGAACTTCTGGCGGATCAAAAAATGTCCAGTACCCTCCGAAACCTACGATAGTTGGGCTGTTTTTGAGCCTTGCCAACCACAGCTCGTTATGTTCAGTTTGTGAGAATTCGAGGCTTTTTGCGATAAATGCTTCAGTCTCGCTGAGCGGAAGAACTTTGTCATCGAATAAATACCGACGCACGAGTGGATGCATCCATAAGTGGTGAAGTTCTTCGGCATCCTGCTTGGACACAGGCGTGAGAAGCAGCCGATCGGTTGCGATCGTTTCAATCATGTTTCTCCTCAAAGGGGGTCTAGTATACAAGGCAAATACAGTAAGAAGAAGGAGCATTTTGAGGATAGAAAATCTTTTTCTATTCGTCAGCCAGAAAAAGTCTGATCTAAAGATCGGAGAAAGTCAGATTGTCCGCCTGACAAAGAAAAGTAGCCATTGCTACCTATTGGCGCAATTCATCCTGTTTTTCCATCTGTCATGCGTTATGAGTGCAACTTCTGTCGTTAGCAGGGCAAAAAAACTAGATCGATTCGTTAAGTTACTAAGCGTGGCTAGCAGCCTAACTGTAGATTTTGAAGGACCACTATGACATACGCTACCAGTGATACCACCAAGCAAGCGATCGACAAATTCAATAGCTATGACACAGATACTAAGCTTGCGCTGCTGTGGTTTGGCTATCTAGATATCAAAGACAACCTGAATCCTGGACCTCCCTACGAATCCGATAACTTGGCAACGGCAGTCTATCATCGCATTAAATCACTGCCTCAGCAGGAACAACTGCAAGCACAGCGGGACATTCTTGAGAAGTCTAAAGAATCTGAATTCAGCCGTGAGTATGCAGCGTTTGATCCTAGCGCTCGTATTGAGCTTTGGCTGTTGCTTGGAAAGGGGATGGAGCAAGGCGAAGTTATCCAAGTTCCTTCTGACTATAAGCTGCCTTCTCAAACAGAAGAGTTTACCAACCTGATTAAGCAGGTGGACTTTGAGGAGCGTATCAACTTCATGCGGAGTATTGTCCGCGATATGGGCGCTTCCGCCTAACTTTTTGCAGAATGGAATCTTCGATCGGCTTCTAAGCCGTTTCCAGCAAGCGGGCTTTGATGGCATCCCATGCCGCCGAAGCCCGAATTTTTGTATAGCGCTATATTTACATGAGCCACGAGCTGAGTGTAGACATGAGGGCAATTGGGATTTTGCTGTCTCCGCATTGGTGAAGGCAATAACACGATCGTCCTACCTCTCAAAGCCTTGCCGCCAGCCACATCGGAAAACTTAACCCACAAATCGTCCGTTCTATAAATCTCGGTGTACATTTAGATTAGTATAAAGGTACTCAGTAAGCACTATGCCCACCTATACCCTTAAAGAACACCCAGAAGTCAGTCTTGTTGTACCCGGAAGCAAAGACTCCAAAGCATCGCGGCAAAAGGCAATGGAGCAAGCGTATCAACTACTCGATGAGCAAACGATCGAACTTCCGAACGGTCTGACACAGGACGAACTAATTTTGGCAGAAGACCCCCAACCCACTGAATCGATTCAAGCCGAGGTGGATGAAGTTTCTGAGGCAGTGCAGGTTTTGCATCAGCTGATTAAGCTGAAAACTAAAGTGGAGCAAACGCGGGAAGAGGCATTGCAGATCCGGGAATTGATCGATCTGTTGTTCTCAGATGAGCGAATTAAAGAAGAGCAACTAGAGCAGCTCAAGCAAGGGTTGAAGGTGTTGAGTACATTTGCTCAGGCAAATATTCAGTATAAGCAAGCGAGAGTGCAAGCTGAGTCTGCCAGAAAAGTGCTTGATCTTGCCCTACGGACAGAATAAAACTCAGAAGAGGGTTGAGAGAGCCAATGGCTACCTAGTCCGTCTCTATCTCTTATAGCGCCACGCCTAACCTGTCAGGACGAATCTTTTTGTGTAAAAACACCTCGATCTAGGCGCGTAGTGCCATAATTGCCATTCATAACGTTGAGAATGTGGGCGTTAGCGGTGCGAGGACTGCTAACGCCCGCATTTTTGCTTTATGTAGAATTTGCGTCAGGTCTGTGCTGAGCGGCTCCCAGAGCTAGGCACAAATGCAGGCTGAAAAGTTTCTTCAGAAAAAGTGCGTCCAATCTGCGATCGCAGGCGTACTAAAGTTGTTCAAATTCACTCACCTAGTTGGGCAATTGGCAAAAAACAAGCAATATCTGGTCATTAACCGGATTTGCTCATGAGAGTTTACTCATTGTCACCGCTCACTAAGAACCAAAAGGAGAATGTTCATGGCAAAAGCAACCAAAACTCTACATCGCTCATTTATGGGTTTAGGACTAACCCTGACGATCCTTGTAGTGGCAAGCAGCAGCGTCAAAGCCCAAACAATTCCACCCTTAACAAACCCCTGTGAGGGCGTTGGCGGTGTCTTGACTTTCCTCACCGATTTACTTCCTTTTCAGCTATTCGATCGTAGCTATGACTGTGATGTAAACCCACCAGAAACCGACAGTTTGCTTTAGCCTGAATCAAACTTAATCCGCTGCTTCTAGATCTAGACTTTCGATCGTAACTCCTGCAAAGGTTAATATCCTGATTATTCAATTTAATTATCTTCATGGTCAGCTTTCCTGTCGCTTTAAGCATTCGGAGCGTCAGGGGTTGGCCCTTTTCCCGTTCTAGATCCAGAAATCGCCACATCACTTATTCTTTAATTCAACATACTGCTTAAGCTTTATCAGACATCTATGAACGGGTCAATGCATTTAGAACATTTACAGTTTCTCATCGCAGGATATATTCTGGGCAACCTTAATGCAGCAGAAGCAGCAGAACTGCAGCGACTGCTCACAGATGACCCGGCGATTACAAGCGAAGCGGAAAAGATTCAGAAAACGTTGGAACTCGTTTATGCTTCAGCCGAAGTGCAGCCTCCTACCTACCTGCGGGCAGCTATTCTAAACGCCAATCCTCAACTCAACTCAATCCGCAGCAACCCAACCCATAATCCCTCGCCCACAGCTCGCTTCTTCATTCACCCATACCGCTGGACTAGCGCAATCCGCATAGCGGCAGCAGTGGCAATCGTCGTCTTAAGCTTCAACAATTATCACCTCTGGAGCGCTCTGCAAGCCACACGGCAAATTTCCCAGCCTGTTCTTCCCAATAATCCAGAACCAATGACCTATGCGCTACAAAGTACGAGCATAGCTAGCACTGCTACTGCCACTGTGGTCGTTAATCCCAGTCGGCTGGATGCTGTTCTAACTGCTCAGAACTTACCTCCTTTGCCGCCCGGAAAGACCTATGTACTCTGGACAATCGTGAAGCCAGATGCCCCTTTCACTAAAGATAAGAAGGCTTCCATTCTCACCGGAGTCTTTCAGGTTGATGCAGAAGGCAGTACCTCTCAAACCGTGACATTGCCATCCGTATATCGATCGAAAGACTTGGTTGTGCGAGTTGCAGTCACGATCGAAGATGTAACAGCACCGCAGAAGCATGCAGGCACACCGATTTTGAGTACAGCCCTTTAGTGCGTACTACAGCCCAGCATCACGCATCCTTACGCAGTGCTGAGATATCCCACGCTCGATCAACATCTTGAGTCATTTCTCGTTGGTCTGTCTGCAGCAGCCGCTCCAAATCTCTTGCCAGCTGTCGTGAGCGAGCGATCACCACCGAATCATCTTCATCCCCTGCTGCCGCTACATCCCGTAAGGCTTCTTCGTCATGATGTCTAAAGGTTTGAGCAGCGCGATGTGCCCGGTGCGAACGAATCCCTAGTAGCTTTAATGCGTCAACTCCCATTTCCAAGGCAGAACCAAAAGTCTCTCGTCGGACGGCATCAACGCCATGGCGAATCAGTTCGTAAGCATGACGGCGATCGATCGCTCGCACCAAAATTCTTAGATGCGGAAAATGCTTGTGCGCTAGCTCCACAATTTCTAGTGTTTTCTCGCGTTCGTCGATCGCCACCACCAAGAGCCTGGCTCGCTCGGCTCCTGCGGCATGTAGAAGATCGAGCCGGGAGGCATCACCATAGAACACCGTCCAGCCAAAGCGGCGCAGCAGATCAATTTGTCCGGGACTGTGATCTAGCACGGTGATTTGGCAGCCATTGGCAAGCAGCAGCCGTCCCACGATCTGCCCAAACCGACCAAATCCGGCAATGATTACCGGGGTTTCGCCATCGTCAATCTCATCTGCTTCCCGTTCGTCTGTCTGTGCCGCAAAGCGGGGTTGGACGATCCTATCATTGAAGATCATGATCAGCGGGGTCAGCATCATTGACAGCGCCACAACCCCAACCAAAGGACTTGCTACCGCCGTAGGCAGTACGTTTGCCTGTGTCGCAAAGGAGAATAGCACAAAGGCAAATTCTCCACCCTGCGCTAAGGCAAAAGCAAACAGCAAGTTCTGGCTCAGCTCCAGCTTAAAGAATCGCCCCAGCGCCAGCAAAACGGCAAATTTGACGAGCGCCAGCCCGATCACCAGTCCCAAAATTAGCAGCGGCTGTTGCAGCAGCAGATTAAAGTTGATACTGGCTCCTACGGAAATGAAGAATAATCCCAATAGCAAGCCTTTGAAGGGATCGATGTCGCTCTCTAGCTCATGACGGTACTCATTGTCTGCCAGCACAACGCCCGCCACAAACGTCCCCAAAGCCGGAGAAAGCCCGACCTGCTGCATTGCCAGCGCAATGCCGATCACCAATAGCAACGCCGTTGCCGTAAAAATTTCTCGCAGCCGAGTTGCGGCAATGAAGCGAAACACCGGGCGCATGAGAAACCGTCCGCCGACAATAATGCCTCCCACGACCGCCATCACCAGCAACGCCTGCTGCCAGGGCGGTAGGGCAGCACCTTGTTCTGTAGTTTCTGCTGCCACAAACATCACCTGCTTTGCCGCAAAACCCACTGATGCACTGTTGCCTATTGCTAGCAGTGGCAAAAACGCCAAGATAGGAATGACAGCAATATCCTGAAACAGCAGCACTGAGAAGGCAGACTGCCCAGCTTCGGTTCTAGTCAGACCCTTCTCATTTAACGTTTGCAGTACGATCGCCGTCGATGACATGGAGAGAATCATGCCTACTGCCAGCCCGATTTGCCAGGGAACCCCAAACAGCAGACTGATCACACCCACCACCAGCGTAGTGACAACGACTTGCAGCCCGCCCAGCCCCAAAATCGGGGTACGCAGTCTCCAGAGCAAGGAAGGCTGCAGTTCTAAGCCCACCAGAAAAAGCATCATTACCACGCCGAACTCGGCGAAGTGCATGACATCTTCCCCCTCCTGCCCCACCAAATGCAGCCCAAAAGGACCAATGACTACACCAGCAATCAAGTATCCCAAAACAGAGCCCAGCCCTAGTCGTTTTGAGATTGGCACTGACAACACTGCTGCCATTAGGTAGATAAATGCCTGGAAAAATAAACTCTCATTGTGCATGATGTGCAGTCTCCGGTGTTTTGATCAGCTGCTCTAGGTTCAGGTTCAGGTGTTTAAGCTGCTCAAGGCGATCCCAATGGATCCTGTTGTCTCGCAGGGCGATCAACGTTGTCCGATAATCTTCCGTATGTTTGGCAATATGCTCTGGCTCTCGCAGCTTGTGTGTTCCCTGAATCACAAAAGGCGGCAGATACTCCATCCCACATAGTCGCGCTGTTTGCTCGAAGGGAGCCAGCAATTCTCGAACTGTGAAGTGATTGTATCCCTGACGGCAGTAAGCCTTCTCGCTGCCGCCCGTCGTAATTGCCGAGAGAAACTTTTTCCCTCGGAGGGCAGTCCCCGTATGACCATAGGCAAATTCATACTCCAGCACGAGATCTTGCCACTCTTTGAGAATTGCAGGGCTGCTATACCAGTAGAAGGGATGCTGGAAAACGATGATATCGTGGGCACGCAGGAGATCCTGCTCATACTTTACGTCAATGTTAAAAGTGGGATACCGCTCATAGAGATCGTGAATCGTGATCGAGTCTAATCCTCGAATGGCTTGGATTAGCTGTCGATTCACCCATGACTTTTCGAGTGCAGGATGAGCGAATAAAATTAAGATGCGGTTAAGGTCGTTCATGGGTTTAACAGAAGAGCTGTAGGGCTACGATGCACGGCAGAGTATCTTAATCCCTGTCGATCGAGCTTAATGAACTGAGAGTAAGCCATTTACCACAAGCAGAGCCAGAAATATTTTCCGCTATGGCAAACATATTACAGGACACTACGGCATAGTGAATTTAACTCTTGCTACGGTAGAAGCAGAGGCTCCAGAGGTCGATCGCAGCAGAAGAATATATTTTCCGGCACTTTAACCACTTCTTGCCACCTTCTTGCCACCTTCTTGCCACAAGGTTCGCTGCCACCTTATCTGTCTGTAAGAAATCAGGATAGACCAGATGAGCGCCTTTTTCAGCTATCAACCCAGCAGGGTTATGCGTTTGCCTGTTTGAGGCTGCTGAACACTCCACCGCTGAAACGCTTCATCAAGCTTACTATCCTGCCAGAGCTTCTGCTAGTTCAATGGCGTTGTTCATACCCCTGAAAACGTCGCTGCTAGTCAAAGGCGGCTCGCAGGTTTCCGCACCACCGACCAGGTAGATGCGCCTTCTGTAGTAGGTTGGCACTTCAGCAATAAAAGCGACCGCGCAAAGGGTTTGTGGCTGGCGTTAAGCTTAAGTTGGGTTTCCTCTCCCAGGTGCATTACAGACGGCTCATCAGCAAAAATTTGATCGCCGCGCTCATGAAACAAGCGGTGTTCCTACGGGTCTAACGACTTGTGTTTCGGCTCTGCTTATCTGGTCTGCCTTGGCCAACTCAACGGTTGACTTGATACTCACTCTAGGATATCCGGTAGGTATGCTGTGAATGCTTATCAAAGAAATCGATCTGAGAAATTTTTTCACCGTGAAAGCAAACCGTTTATTGATCTAAGTTTGACAACAGTAAGACAATACGGAATAGAATTAAATATGCGAATTGATGAATTATCAGTATAAGTATTAAGAAATTTCTATTGGAGAGCGAGTCTAATGCCGACGATTTATCACATTACAATGGAGCATCAATGGCACGACACCCAAGGACAAAACCAGTACGAGGCTGAGTTTTTTCGATCGGAAGGTTTTATTCACTGTTCCGATGCTAATCAGGTTGTTCGAGTGGCTAACCACCTCTTCAGAAACACGCAAGGTTTGATACTTTTGCACATCAAGACTGAACTGCTACGCCCCCGCCTTGTTTACGAGAACCTGGAAGGAGGAGAAGAGCTTTTCCCTCACATCTACGGACCTATTAATTTAGATGCGATCGTCCGCGTTTCTTCGTTTGAACCAGGACCAGACGGAACCTTTGATCAGTATGTGGGCAAGTTTGAATCTATTTAACTAATAATCTTGCTCTACCTAATAACTATATTTACCAAACAATATGACGCAAGAAACACTAAATCCCCAAGTACAGGTCAGGGTTCAGTGGAGAAGCCGCTTGCCTTTCGTCAACATAAGTCACGATTCTAAGACAGTCTTTTGGCTTTAGCTACCGCTTGATAGGACTCCATGAAGGTCTTTGCGGATCAAGCTCGCTCCACCGCTTGTAGCAGAGCATACCCTTCACTCTCACAAGATTGCTCCAGGCTCATTAGCTTCTCAAGATATTGCTCATACCAGTGAGCTAACAGATATAGCGCTACGTACATTTATTAAGACAATTCTTGTATAAAAGACCCACATAGCGGATTTTTTATACAAGAAAATCTCGATCTAGGCGTGTCGCACCAGATCTGTGTGGTCGCAAAAATAGGTAGTGCCAAGAAGAGGATGCCAAGCACGTGGAGCGTGAGAAGCTGAATTACCATGTTCTCTGGCTTCTGCAAGTAGACGTAGACAGTACTGCGAATTTGGGCACTTTATCTTTAGTGAAAATACCAACGAAGGTAAGGAGCCAAAAAGATGGTGTTGAGTGTGTTGCAGAACCTGCAAAATCGGAAATACCGCATCGGGGGCTACCGTCCTGGTCAGAAGCCAGAAGATACGAAATATCATCAGAAAGCACGGTTTCGTGGGGATGAATTACCTCACAAGGTTGATCTGCGTAAGCATATGAGTGAAGTTGAAGAGCAAGTTGGCAAGAGCTGTGTTGCCAATGCGTTTGTTGGCGCATATGAATATCTTGCCAAACGTGAACTTGGCGAATCGGGTAATGTCAGCCGTCTGTTTGTCTACTACAACGCACGGGCACGGGAAGGTTGTGAACACGAAGATGGTGGTTCACAGATGTATTGTGCGATTGATAGCCTAATTGAGCACGGTGCTTGCTGTGAAGATATCTGGGCAAATGATGAATTGCTAATTTGTGAAGAGCCAGATGCAAATGCTTATGAACATGCGGCAAACTTCAAAATTACAGAGGCAGAATGTATTGAAACGGATTTGGACTTATGGCGGCACACCTTAGCAGAGGGATACCCAATCGCATTTGCGCTGAATACTTTCGAATCATTTGATGATGCCACTAGTAATCGGGGTCGCGTTTCCATGCCAAAGCGATCAGATAACGTTCGTGAAACGCATGGATGGCATGCCATGCTGTGTGTTGGCTATTCTGACAAAGATCGAATGTTCGTTGTGCGAAATTCTTGGGGCACAGCCTGGGGTGATAGAGGCTATTGCTATATTCCTTATGATTACGTGATACATCCAGACTATAACGGTCATGACTCGTGGATTATCAAAGCTGTTAACGATCTCGATTTCAGTGTCGACGTTTGGGAAGAAGGAGACTCTGTTTTTGCAGACGAAGGATCGCTACTCCTGTATGATTTTTATGTTTGCACGAGCGATCCAGAAGGATTTGTTGGCGACCTCGATACACTGTGTCAAGGCTACATTGAAACTGAAGAGGACTATTACTTCGACTACGAAGAAGAGGAGAATGGGGATGGCTATATCGTTCATATTACCAACTTTGATTTAACGATCGATGATCCGACTGAGTTCCTTGGGGAGTTAGATGCGCTCTGCGAAGAATATGCGATTGATGAAGACTATGACTATTGCATAGATCCTAAAGCAAGTGCAGAAGAGAAAGAAGAATACAGCAATGAGGAAAATGAAGAATATAGCAATGAGGAAGTAGAAGAAGAATGTATTGACGAAGAAGAATGCGTTGAAGAATACAGCGATGAGGAATGCAGCGATGAGGAATATGACAACGAAGAAGAATACAGCGATGAGGAATGCAGCGATGAGGAATGCAGCGATGAGGAATATGACAACGAAGAAGAATACAGCGATGAGGAATATGAAGAGTAAAAATTAAGATATTTTTTTAGAAAAGAGCAAAGAAAATAATTTATCTTGGTCCTGCGAGTATAGACCTGTGTTGCTCATTCTAGTGGAACCGCTTGCGTTGTACATTTTCCTTCTGTCACCCTGGACCGGAGAAAATAAGGGCAATTGCAAGCGGCAAACTCAACCCTTCTACCTATAATCACCCCAATACTAGTTTCTGTTATTTGTCCTGATTGCCAAAGCAATGCGTTTGTCGTTCCCCAGCAAAGCTTTTGCATTGGCTTCCACATCAAATGTTAATCAGCAAATATCCCTTTTGGTTTAGTCGCTTGCCATTGCTTTGATCGAATGTCCAAACCAGGTTTGGATGCATTGCAAGAAATAATCGCTTAACATTGCATTTCACTCACTGCTGCTATTGCTGCAGCCCAGGTAAAGTGAGAGCTTGAAACTGCTGCAACGAGCGCAACGAGACCGGGAGAACATGAGGTTATCGATCAGAGCGAATTTGTGAGTTCAGGACTGCAGGTTGGCAACTGCGTGAGTAATTTAAACCAAGATTAGGTTTGGGAATACTTAAGTATGGAAGCTTCCATCTCGCCAAGCTAAGTAATTTCCCTCGATCGCCAACCCATGCTAGACGCTCTCAAAGCTATTTCCAGCCCTAGACTGTTCGTTCCTCACGAGCATTGTTACCTCTGGAAACCAGGACTGGTTGGGCTCCATATTACGGCTGATGCTCTGATTGCCCTTGCTTACTACTCCATCTCAATTGCTTTGCTCTATTTCGTTTGCCAGCGCAAAGACCTGTCGTTCAAGTGGATATTTCTGCTGTCTGGAGCGTTTATCATTTCCTATGGAACGCTTCACCTTCTAGAAATCTGGGCGCTCTGGTATCCGATCTACTGGCTCTCTTGCAGCATGAGGGCAATCACGGCGCTAATTTCGATCTTTACTGCGCTCAAACTTCTGCCCCTGATTCCACAAGTTTTAGCAATTCCAAACCCTGCTGAATTACAGCGACTAAACGAAGCGCTACAGATTTCTCAAACTCGATTTGCAGGCATTCTAGATATTACCAATGATGCGATTATTTCGATTGATGCAAATCAATGCATTACCCTATTTAACCAGGCAGCCGAGAAGGCGTTTGGCTATACAGCAGAGGAGGTCTTGGGGCAATCGGCTGAGCTGCTGCTGCCACAGCGGTTTGCAGCCTTGCACCATCAGCATGCCAGCAGCGTTAACGAACAAAATGGGAATACCCGGCACAGAAGGGAGCGCAGTGAAATCCTTGGTCGTCGTAAAGATGGCACTGAGTTTCCAGCAGAAGCTTTGATTTTTAAGCTAGAAGCGGCAGGCGAGAAAATTTTTACAGTATTCCTGCGGGACATCACCGATCGCAAGCAAGCTGAGGCAGAGCTTCAAGCCCAGCAACAATTTCTACGACAGGTGATTGACAGCAACCCAAACCTGATATTTGTGAAGGACTGGGAGGGCAGGTTTACTTTAGCCAATCAAGCGTTAGCCAAGCTTTATAACACCACACCTGAAGATATTATTGGCAAAATGGATGCTGATTTTTGCTCCAACCCAAGCGATATCGATCAGTATGCACAAGCCGATCGCCAGGTAATGCGAACTCTACAGCCTCTTCTGAATTTAGAAGAGACTTTCACCACTGCAAGCGGAACAATTCGTTACTTTCAATCAACCAAAAAACCCGTACTGTCATCAGATGCGCAGAAGCGATACGTACTGGGTGTCATGAATGACATTACAACGCTTAAACAAATTGAAGCTGCCTTACAACAGAAAACCGAAGAGCTGGAGGGATTTTTCTCCAGCGCAATCGATCTACTCTGCATTGCCGACACAAGAGGCTATTCTCTCCGGCTTAATCCAGAATGGGAGCGAACGCTGGGTTACAGGCTACAAGAATTAGAGGGCAAATATTTTCTTGATTTTGTTCATCCAGATGATCTGCAAACAACTCTCGCTGCCAGCATTCAGGCAACTAAACAGCCGCTTCTAGGATTTGTGAATCGCTATCGCCATCAGGATGGTTCCTACCGTTGGCTAGAGTGGCGATCGGTTCCTAATGGAAATTATATCTACGCTGCCGCCAGAGATATTAGCGCTCGTAAACAGGTTGAAGAAGAGCTACGGCTGAGTCAAGAGCAACTACAGCTTGCTTTAGAAGCATCAGATGAAGGGCTGTGGGATTGGCAGATAGATACTGGAAACGTATATCGAAGCCGCCGATACCTAGAGATTTTAGACTATGGGGATGCAGAACTACCAGAGAACATTAAGTCGTGGGAAGAGTCAATTCATCCAGACGATAAATCTAGAGTATTTGATCTGCTGAATGGTCATCTACAGAATCAGCTGGTTCAGTTTGCCTGCGAATACCGAATGCAAACCAAATCTGGCGAGTGGAAGTGGATTGCAGATTACGGTAAAGTCGTTACCTGGGATCAGCAAGGAAAGCCGCTGCGAATGATTGGCACTCATAAAGATATTACCGAGCGTAAAGCCTCGGAAGCAGAATTGAGAGAGAGTGAAGAACGCTGGAGATATGCAATAGAAGGAAACGGCGACGGGCTTTGGGACTGGAATACCCAAACCAACGAAGTATTCTTCTCGCGACAGTGGAAAATCATGCTCGGCTTCAATGAAGCCGAGATCGGCAATGATTGGAGTGAATGGAACAAACGAATTCATCCTGACGATAGAGCCGAGGTATATGCTGCCCTTGAAAAGCATTTTTCGGGTAAAGTCTCTCAGTACGTGAGTGAACATCGAGTCTTGTGCAAGGACGGCTCCTATAAATGGGTTCTCGCTTGCGGCATGGTGATGAGCCGCAAGCGGGATGGAGAGCCACTACGAGTCATGGGAACCCACAAAGATATTGGTGAACGAAAGCGTATCGAAGTTGCTCTCAAAGAAAGCGAAAATACAAAACGTGCCATGATTCAGGCAATCCCAGATCTACTGATTCGTATGAGGGATGATGGTACTCAATTAGAACTGATTAATCAGGGCTGTGCTCACTTTGTTGAAGCCGACACTGCATTTGCAGGCAGTAGGGTTACTGATGTTTTGCCACCCAATGTAGCTGATGAGCGATTGCACTGCGCCAACCAGGCATTGCGAACAGGTGAAGTGCAGCTTCATGAATACCTATTAACCGTAGATGGTCAACCTTACTATGAAGAAGCTCGCGTTGTGGCACTGCAAGCGAATGAAGTGCTAGTGATGGTGCGCGACATTACCGATCGCAAGCAGATGGAGCAAGCCTTGCGGGACAGTGAAACTCGTTTCAGGACGCTGCTTGAAGATCTACAGGTTGGTGTAGTAGTGCAGGGAGCAAAAGCTGAAGTTTTGCTAAGCAATTCCAAAGCTTTAGAGCTGCTGGGTCTTACAGAAGCACAATTTATGGGCAAAGCATCTTTTGATCCAGACTGGAATGTAATCCACGAAGATGGCTCTCCGTTTCCCAGCGAGTCTGATCCGGTTCTGCAGGTAATCACGACGGGTGGCTCTGTTCGCAGTGTAATTATGGGCGTTTATCGTCCTCAGCATAACGATCGCGTCTGGCTATTAGTCGATGCAGAACCTTGGCTTGATGAAAATGGTAACGTTCAGCAGGTGATTTGCACCTTTAGTGATATTAGCGCTCGACAGGTTGCATTGCGAGAACGGGAACGAGCTGAGGGATTGTTGTGCCAAAGTGAAGAACGCTTACGTTTAGCATTGAAAGCAGCAAAATTTGGCACCTGGGAATATAACGTTGCTACAGGCGAACTGTCTGAAAGCGATATTAGTGAAATCTATGGACTGGAGCCAGGACAAACTCACAAAACCTACGAGGAATGGAAAACTCAGGTCCACCTGGAGGATCGAGACTGGGTGCAGGCAGAGTTTGACCGGGCGATCAGAGAAGCAGGCGAGTTTTACGCTGAATTTCGGATTGTTCGACCTGATGAAACGGTAAGATGGACGCTCTCAATTGGAACAGCCATTCACGATCAGATAGGTCAACCGCTCTACGTCTATGGCATTGCTGCCGATATTACCGATCGCAAACTGGCAGAAGTTGAACAAAAGTCTCAGCAAGCCTTCCTGCGACAGGTAATTGACTCAGTTCCTAACATTATCTTTGCTAAGGATAAAGGGGGACGCTTCTTAATTGTGAATCAGGCAGGGGCATCTGCCCATGGAACAACCGTGGAAGCAATGTTGGGCAAGCGAGAAATTGACTTTAATCCCAACTTTTCAGTAGAACAACTCAAAGAGTTTTTGTCTATTAACCAGCAGGTGATGCAAACTCGACAACCTCATACAGACCTTTCGCAAATAATTGTGACTGCGATAGGTGTAACTCGCTGGTATCAAACCATAATCAACCCTTTGATTAACGTAGAAGGACAAGTCACTGGAATTGTAGGAGCGACTACCGATATCACCGACCTCAAACAAATTGAACATGATTTGCAACAGGCAAAAGAAGCTGCAGAAGCCGCTAACAAAGCCAAGAGTATCTTTTTGGCGAACATGAGTCATGAGTTGCGGACTCCACTCAATGTAATTTTGGGCTTCGCTCAAGTGATGTACCGTGATGAACGGCTCACCCCTGAGCAGCGAGAGAATCTGCAAATTATCCGTCGCAGTGGCGATCACTTGTTGAGTCTAATCAACGATGTTTTAGATTTGTCCAAGATCGAATCTGGACATATCACTCTTGAAGAAAGCAAGGTTGACTTGCTTGACTTATTGCGATCGCTAGAGCAAATGTTCCGCGAACGTGCAGCTGTCAAAAGACTGCAGCTCCGTCTTGAACTCGCCCCAAACCTGCCCCAATATGTGACGACCGATGCCAACAAACTGCGGCAGGTGCTGATCAATCTACTGGGCAATGCCATCAAGTTCACCAAACAGGGAGAAGTAGTTTTACAGGTACAGCAAGTAGAGAACGATCAGCCTCTTACT
Source organism: Phormidium tenue FACHB-886 (assembly GCF_014764505.1). Taxonomy (GTDB): domain Bacteria; phylum Cyanobacteriota; class Cyanobacteriia; order Elainellales; family Elainellaceae; genus FACHB-886. The sequence goes on along the minus strand of NZ_JACXWX010000050.1, from coordinate 16,699 downwards.
TTCAATCTGTCCTGCATCCGGTTTGAGGTTAAAGATACCGGAATAGGGATTCACTCAGCTGAGTTAGAAACAATTTTCAAGGCATTTGTGCAGACTCAAGCTGGAAAAATTTCTCCCGATGGTACTGGTTTAGGATTAACCATCAGTCGTAAGTTTGTGCAAATAATGGGTGGTGAGATTACAGTTCAAAGTTCATTAGGGCAGGGCAGCACCTTCGCCTTCACTGTTCCAGTTCACTTGATGAAATCGGCTGATGCTGCAATGACTTCCTCCAAGTTTCAAGTCATTGGAGTAACCCCAAATCAACCCGCTTACCGCGTCCTTGTAGTAGATGACCAGCCAGAAAACCGCAAGCTACTGGTCAAATTATTGACTCAAATTGGGCTAAAAGTACGAGAAGCTGCTGATGGACCGGAAGCAGTCACCCAATGGCAACAATGGCAACCGCATCTGATCTGCATGGATATACGGCTGCCTCTGTTAAACGGATACGAGGCGACTCAGCAAATTCGCGCTACTCCTAATGGGCAAACGCCAATCATCATAGCGCTTACGGCTCAAGCATCTAGAGGCGATCGCACGTTAGCCATCGCTTCAGGCTGCAATGACTATCTCAGCAAGCCATTTCAGGAAGAGGTGTTATTTAGCAAAATAGCGAAGTATTTGGGGTTGCAGTATAGTTATGCAAAGAATCAAGTCACTTCATTGGATGGGAAGTCGTTGGATTCTTCGATTACACTACATCCTTCTGATCTGTTGATCATGCCGCCCAACTGGATTGCTACACTCCGTCAAGCCGCCTATCTCTGCGATGACACCGCGGTGGAAGGTCTGATTGAGCAGATTCCGGCGGAAGAGGCATTCTTAATTAAGGGATTGCGCCAACTGCTGCAAAACTACAACTTTAAACAGATTATTAGTCTAACAACATCAGGGGCTGTGAATGACAATGCTTAAAGAGGAAATGCGGGAGCCTGATACAGACCGGGTTAATGTCAACCCTGCCAGTCTTTTAATTGTGGATGACCATTTCGAGAACGTGCGATCGCTTGCTTTGCTGTTGAGTAACTCAGGATATCTGGTTCGGAAAGCTACTAGCGGCGAAATGGCGCTGGAAACGATCCGGGTTGCTCATCCTGACCTCGTACTTCTAGATATTCGGATGCCAGAAATGAATGGCTACGAAGTCTGTGAACGACTCAAAGCAAATCCAAAAACCAGCAACATTCCAATTGTTTTCTTGAGCGCCTCAAATGATACAGACGACAAGGTGCAGGCATTTGCTATGGGCGGAGCAGACTATGTAACCAAACCCTTTCAAGCCGAAGAAGTGTTGGCACGGGTTCGTCATCAAATTACAATCTTGCGGCAACAGCAGCAGCTTGCTGCCCAAAATGAGCAGCTCCAGCAGATAGAAGCTGCTCTTCAACAGGCAAATCTGGAACTGCGACGAATTGCAAATACAGACAGCCTCACTCAAATTGCCAACCGTCGTTGTTTTAACGAAACGCTTGAGCAAGAATGGCAACGGCTCAAACGTGAGCAACAGCCCCTATCGTTGATCCTGTGTGACATCGACTACTTTAAACAGTACAACGATCGCTATGGGCATCCAGCAGGCGATGCTTGTTTACAGCAGGTAGCCCAAGCCATTTCTAGATGTATTAATCGTCCTGCCGATAAAATTACTCGTTATGGAGGAGAAGAGTTTGCCATCATTCTACCTAACACTGATCAGGAAGGGGCGATAACGATCGTCGAGACAATTCAGAAAACACTTGAATGTTTACAGATTCCTCATGCGACTTCAGCTATTGCTGAACATATTACCCTCAGTTTAGGGATCGCCTGCTTGATTCCTACGTTAATTTCTTCCCCTCAGGATTTAATTGCAGATGCGGACGCTGCACTGTACCAAGCAAAACAACAAGGGCGTGATGCTTGGGCGGTCCTTCTGAAGTAAATCTCGACGCAATCTAATCGAGCACAGTCTTTACGTCTGTAGATAGCCGTAGTTGGCAGTGTGATGCATCTCGATCTGCTCTCCAGGATTTTAGTTATTTGCCCTAGCTCCCAGTTTACCTTTTGTTCGCAAAATCAAAACGATGGCAGCGATCGCTGTTGGAATCAGCAAATTGACTTCAGTAAATAATTGAGAAATAAAATTCTCAGACTCCATTCTGCCCCCTAAACCGATCGAATCGTTGATTAGTCCATGCATAGCAATTGCAATAATTGTTGTTTGTCCTAAGCGATTCCAGAAATGTGTCATGAGAATTGAGACAAAGGTAAGTCGCAGTGTGAAAACACAAAGATACAAAAGACCTCCAGTGAAACCAAAACCATTAAAAAGATCAAACTTGACTGGAAAATGCCAAAGTCCCCACAAAAAACCTAGAATGACAGTCGCTTTGAGTGGGCTAAAGTGCTGTAGCAAGCGGGGTAGAGCGAATCCTCGCCAGCCGTTCTCTTCAAATAAGCCGCCTGCATCTAGAAACAATGTGATAGCTAAACTAATTAAGAAATCAACCGGAGACAAGTTAACATCCCAAATAAAGAAATTTGAGAACATCAGCTTGTTGAGCCCGGCAGCAATCAGGTTGATGCAACTAAACAGAACAATACAAATTCCCCAGATTGTGAGGGCACGTTGCCAGGGGATATCTTTTTTCCAGAAGCGAAAGCGAGTTTTCAAATCAATAATTCCCTGTTGTCCATAAGCAATTTTTGCAACAATGAAGACCGCAATATCAACGGCTGCAACCTGAGTAATTGCTAGAAAGATTCCAGGAAATGCTTCTGGAGCCGCTAGCACTACTCGAAATGCAGTGACTAGATCAGTTTTGAAGGGAAGCCCAGATTTTTCGATCGCCTGTCCCAGTGTATCCGCAACACCTGTGAAAAAGAAGACTGGAATGATCGCAACTTCAATCAAAACTGAGATGACATAAAACCAAGCCAACGGATACTTCTTGATCGAGTCTTTTAGATGTTTGAGCATTGTGATTTGCCTATTTACAATAGTTACTAATGACATTGAGTTCAAGGCAGAATATTTGGTAATCTAGGTTGCAGTCCGTTGCACAACTTGCTCAATTAGAGCGTCGATTAAAAAGATGGGTGCTGCTAAATTGCCATTGTTGCGTCGTTGAGCAATATCACCATTTTCAACAACTACAGCAGTAATCTTTCGATCGGGCAAATAATACATGCGAGCGCTAGCCATCATTATCGCTTCCGTGCTGCTAAACCTTATCAATTCCAGAAATATCTCCATATAGAACTCCTAACTCGTATTTGAAGGTCTCATGAGGTATTCCCATTGCTGTCAATGCTAAGCATTAGGCGCCGAGAAAAGACAATTTCCCCTAAAGCTATTGAACAAACCCTGCTAATGGCTACAGCTAGGCGTCATAAAGCTTGATGACACCAGTCATATTCCAAATAGAGCTAAATCAGTTAGGGTTAATGATGAACCCTTGTCATAGGAATTCGGCACTCGATCACCATGAATTCTGATATTGATTTATCTCCGGCGATTTCTCGCCTCCTGCGCTATGTAGAGTGGGCATTAGTCGCAATTATTGCGTTCAACAGTGCAATGAATGGCGATGCCAACGTTTGGCTTGGGATCATTTTTCTGGCTGCCTTCGCTTTTTTGAGTTTAGTTCTTCCAATCCATCGTCCTCTCTGGCAACGAAGAGGATATATCATCTTAGGTCTTTCTTTGGTTCTGATTGCTTATTCGCTCGGCATCGATTTTAATGTATTTCTATATCTTTATATTGCCAAAAGCTGCTTCTTGCTAGATCGTAAAAGTGTTATAGCGGCTGTAATTATAACGGCGCTGATCAGCACTCCTATTTATATCAATGCGTTGCCAAAAATTCTCCAAGGCTTCTCTTGCCAGTTTATGAATAATTCTAGTGAGATCCAAAAATTTACCGTTAATTACTTAGGAAATTACCTAGCAGGTAATACATTTGCGATTTTATTTAGTTCAATGGTGATTGCGGAGCAGCGAAGCCGACGACGGGCAGAAGCATTAGCCCAGGAAGTCGAGAACTTAGGAGTTACACTTGAACGCACACGCATTGCTCGTGACATTCATGATTCACTAGGGCACACTCTTACGAATCTCCAGGTTCAGCTAGCTGTAGCACAGGAGTTTCGACAACACGATCTAGATCAAGCATTCCGATCGATCGATGTGGCAAAACGGTTAACCGATCAATGTATTGAAGATGTCAGCCAATCCCTTTCTTCGATACGGCAATCTAATTTCAACCTCAGCCAAACTCTCAACTCATTGATTGAACACATCAAGCAGAATCAATCTTTACAGGTTTACTGGGAGATGAATCTGCCGTATATTCCCACATCAATGAGCCATCATCTCTACTGCATTGTGAAAGAAGGACTTATGAATGTCCAAAAACATGCTCAAGCCTCGAAAGTCTGGGTTCGAGGGCAAGTAATATCTGAAGAAATTATTCTAGAAATTGCTGATAATGGTCGAGGGCTTGATCTTCAAATGGTACGATCGGGTTTTGGTTTGAAGGGCATTGAAGAACGAGTCCAGTCACTCAACGGACAATTCAGAATTTACAGTCAGCCCAATCAAGGTACGCAAGTGCAGATCGTCATTCCTTATTCGTTTCAACTGCCATGATTCGAGTTTTACTAGTGGATGACCAAGATATTTTTCGACAAGGCTTGGCTACTCTGCTTTCGGTACGGGAGGATATAGAGGTGGTAGGAGAAGCCTGCAATGGGCAAGAAGCGATCGCCCTTACCGCAGAATTACAGCCTGATGTTATTTTAATGGATGTACGGATGCCAGTTTATGATGGTGTGTTGGCAACTCAAGAGATTCACCAGCAATATCCGTGGATTCAGATTGTGGTACTTACAACCTTTGATGATGATGAATATATTTGGCAATCCCTTCAGGCAGGGGCGATTGGGTATTTGCTAAAGCGAACTCCGGCGGATCAAATAGTTGCTACCATTCGTTCGGCGTATCTAGGTTACAGCCAGCTAAGCCCAACGGTTGCTGCTAAGGTTTTCAGTCAGGTGAGTGCCAAACCTCCAGGTGAGGTTATTGACTCCTCTCAGTTGAGTAAACGCGAGTGGGAGGTACTAAAACTGATTGGTCAAGGCAAAAATAATCAAGAAATTGCTGAAATTCTGCATCTAAGCGACGGAACCGTCAGAAACTATGTCACTCGGATCTTGAGCCAGCTTAATCTCCGCGATCGCATACAAGCAGTTCTTTGGGCACAACAGCATTTGATTAGCTGAAGTTAGAAAATTTGGTCATTGCGGCGCAGTCCGGATTGTCAGGTAGAACATTTGTAGACGAGCAAATGATTTGGCGCAATTAGCAAATGAATGGCATAAATCTCTGATCCTACGCTGAGCAAGCATTGTGGGCTTCAAGGGTAGGATGTTGATATTCCTTGGCTTGATTTGTCTCAATATCTGGAAGCCTTAGATAATAGAGGTTTCAAAGGTTTAGAAAGCGCGCAACTGATTTGCTAATTGCGCAAGCTTTACTGCTCAGTCACAGCCTGACAAGGGGCTAGTTTTGACATCTCCAGCCCCTTGCAGATTAGCTATTCTTTCGAGCAATCCAACAGGTTAATTCGGTGCCTTGGAGAGATAGCATATGGCGGGTGATGGCTTCAGATGTCGCAATACTCTCGCTTGCGATCGCTCTTGAGATCTGGTTTAGCTCCTTCGGGGCGGTTGCACCAATGACCAACGCATCGAAGACAACCTCATCCGCCAGCACCTCTGCCTTAATGAGCTCCACGTATTGCTGAAGTGCTGTCAGCAAATCCCCAGAGGTTTGCAAACCCAGGAAAATACGATCGGATAAATTTAAGCCTGCTTGTTTCCGAACCTCTTGCAGTAGCCGAACTGTATCTCGAACCAGCCCCTCTTGAATGAGTTGGGGGGTCAGTTGGGTATTCAACGCAGCCAGATATCCCTGATCCTCGATCGCCACATAACCTGCTGGGCTTTTAGCCTCAATCAAAAAGGCTTCCGGTTCCAGGGAGCAAGATTCTCCCGCCAGCTCTAGAACCGTGGGCTGGTTTTGCCGGATATTGTGAACGATCTCGCGGCTGTCCATCGTCGCTAGGATTTGCTGGAGAGCTGGCAGGCGCTTACCCAGACGTTTGCCTAGCAGGGGCAGATTGGGCTTAACGGTGTAGTCGACAAAGTCTGCGGTCAGATCCAGATAAGTGACCTGTTTGACGTTGAGTTCCTCCTTGAGCTGATCCTCCAGACGTTGTACCCCAGCCTGCTCCCTTTCGCTGTGCAATCGCACCAACAGTTCTGCCAGAGGTTGACGCACCTTGACTCCGGCTTCTGCACGTGCTGCACGTCCCAATTCCACTAACCGGATCAGGGTGGTCATATCGCTCAGTAAACCGGCATCAATTAGGGACGATTCTACCGTGGGCCACGGGGCTAGATGCACCGACTCTGGCTCTTCTGGAAACACACTCAGCACCAGATTTTGATACAGGTGTTCACCGAGAAAAGGAGCCATCGGGGACATCAGCTTAGCGATCGCAACCAGTGCTTCGTAGAGCGAACGATAAGCCGACAGTTTATCAAGATCATTGTCAGATTTCCAGAAGCGGCGGCGGTTACGGCGCACATACCAATTGGAAAGATGGTTCACCACAAAATCGCGGATCAAGCGGCTGGCGCTGGTGGGGTCATAGTCGTCTAGCCGCTCAGTCACCGCCTTGATCAATTCATGAAGCTTAGCTACTAACCAGCGATCGATGTCAGGACGTTCCTCCACAGGAACCGACTGCCGCAGATTGGGACGGTCTAAATTGGCATAGAGCACAAAGAAGCTGTAGGTGTTCCATAGCGTGAGCAAAAAGTCCTGGATTGTATCTTCGACGAGCGATTGAGAAAAGCGTTTCGTGGTTTCTGGTGGACTGGCGCTGTAAAGATACCAGCGCAGAGCATCGGCTCCTTGGGCATCGAGGACAGTCCACGGATCGACGGCATTGCCCTTGGACTTCGACATCTTCTCGCCTTTCTCATCGACAATGTGCCCCAGCACAATCACGTTTTTGAAAGCGGGGGAGTCTTGGGCGATGTCTGCCAATGCTCCCGGACGGAGACCATCACCGGTGTGGGTCAGCAGGCTAGCTAGAGCATGCAGGCTATAAAACCAGCCGCGTGTCTGATCGATCGCTTCGCAGATGTAGTCAGCCGGAAAGTTCTGGCTCAACTGCTCTGGGTGTTCAAAGGGGTAGTGTCCCTGAGCATAGGGCATTGCTCCCGACTCAAACCAAACATCGACTGTGTAGGGCACCCGACGGAAGCGCTTGCCATTCTTCTCAAAGGTGATTTCATCAATGTAGGGTCGATGCAGATCCAGTTGGGAGAAGTCTTGTCCGGTCAGTTCCTCTAACTCGCGAACGCTGCCGATGCATACCTGCTCACTCTCGTCCTCACTCACCCAAATGGGCAAAGGCGCACCCCAGTACCGTTCACGTGATAACGCCCAGTCTACGTTGTTCCGTAACCAGTCACCAAAGCGACCATCCCGGATGTACTGCGGGTGCCAATTGATCTTGTGGTTGTTTTCCAGCAGTTTGTCTTTGATAGCAGTCGTGCGGATATACCAGCTCTTTTTGGCGTAGTTGATCAGCGGCGTGTTGTCGCGATAGTTGAAAGGGTAGGTGTGGGTGTAAGTAGTCGCCCGGTAGAGTCGGTTGGCCGCCAGCAAATCCTGAGCGATCGCACGATCGGCATCTTTAAAGAATTTGCCCGTGTAAGGACCATCACCTGCGGGGGCATCCGGCAGCTTAACCTCTGGATAAACCTGCCCCAACAGATCCACCGAAAACAGCATCGGTAGCCCCTGCTTTCGTCCAACCTCTAGATCGCCGTAGGCTGGGGCGATGTGTAATACCCCGGTGCCTTCATTGATCATGACCTGCTCGTCAGCCACGATCCGAAAGGCTCGGCTGAGATTTTCGCCTTCAGGCACTCGCCCCTGCAAGATCGGGTCATAACGCAGACCCACTAAAACGTCTCCCGCAAAGGTCTGAAGAGTTTGGTACTGTCCAGAACCAAAGGTGCTCTCTGCCAGGTCTTCCGCCAGGATGTAGAGATCGGTTGTCTCAGAATTACCGTGCTGCGCTGGGGCTTCAAAGAGCCCGTACTGAGCGTCGGGTTTGATGGCGATCGCCACATTTGCTGCGAGTGTCCAGGGTGTGGTTGTCCAGGCTAGTAGGTAGACCGGGCGATCGCTACCTGTCAGCAATCCTCGCTGTACCAACTCCTCAGCATGAAGCGGAAACTTTGGATAGACCGAGGGATCTTCTGCTTCTCGGTATCCCTGGGCGACCTCATGGTCAGACAGGCTGGTGTTGTTGCGGGGACAATGCCAGGTCGATCGGTAGTCTTCAAACAGCAAATCTCGCTCCCATAGTGACTTCATCAGCCACCAGCAAGACTCGATGTACCGGTTTTCATAGGTGATATAAGCGTTTTCCAGGTCTAGCCAGTAGCCAATGCGCTCGGTCATGACATTCCAGTCCTGGATGCGCTCAAACACAGATTGCTTGCAGAGCTGGTTAAACCGGGCAATGCCAAAAGCTTCAATGTCAGACTTTTTGGTAAACCCCAGCCGCTTTTCCACCTCTAGCTCCACAGGTAGCCCGTGGGTATCCCAGCCGCCTTTGCGCTCGACTCGATAGCCTTGCATGGTCTTGTAGCGCAGAAACAAGTCTTTGTAGGCGCGGGAAATGACATGATGCACTCCCGGTTTACCGTTGGCGGTTGGCGGTCCTTCGTAAAATACAAAATTGCCCTGGGGAGCCTCTTTTGCAATGGACTTCTGGAAAATGTGGTGCTCCTTCCAAAAGTCAATCACAGCCTGCTCTAAGGCAGGAAAATTGGGGGATTTTTCAACGGGTTTAAACATAGTTACCGCGCCTCAAAAGTGCTATCCAAGTCGAAGCCACTGGATTGACAAACAGACTTGATCACTGCCAAGTCTGCCCTCTACCTTGGGGCGCTGAGGTATGCGCGGTACCACCCAATTTCGCCGAAGTCTGGAGACTTCAGCCTTAAACGCTACTCCCAAACGGGAAGAGCGATCTGCTGTAACGTGCAGAACACGTCCCTGTCTACTACAGGTTGAAGCCTGTTTCGGAGGGCGGCTCAGGGAGGATTTTCATTACTGTCGTATGACCAGGCTCACACCGTCCCTGGCTCGCTCGGCACCGTCGCAGCAACTACTCGTTCCCTTCATTGCCTTTAGTGAAATATGTAATTTGAGGCAATTATAGCGATCTCAACTAAAATTTGTCAGTAACCCTGTTGGGGAATCGGAAGAACCGGCAATTGATCCTGAAGGGCGATCGGCTAAACCTCAACCAAATTTGATTACGATCGCGTCAGCATATGAGATAAGGAACGTCTGGTAGCCGGGGATGATGAAATGGGCAGGTTCCCCGCGCAGTAAATCCAGTTCCAGCAAATGAACCCCCGCATTATGGAGTTGCAGCCGCTTACGCTGATATGCAGTGAGTCCGGGTTCTCGCTTGTTGACTGGAGACAAAATTTCGATCGACGTAATCACGCTATTGCCCACCATATCTCGAATTTCGATGCTGGGGATTCGGATGAAGAATAGCTAGATCAGGGTTTTCTCGGTGATGAGAGCCGTACCTAAAGCGATATGAAATACTCAGTATTAAGGCTGTAGATATCTCACTATCGTGCTTAATTAGGTGCCAGTGAACCAATGGATGAGTCTAATCTAGATCCGTCTTTGCCTTTATCGCTCGAACAGCTACTAGAAGAACTAGAGCACTTAATCAGTTTTGAGTCTCAACACAACGGACATCCTTGGTTAAGTATAAACAGGCTCATTGAGATGTTTGAGGCAAAGTATGGAGTGTCACTTGAATATCTGGTACTTGTTCAAGGATATAGCGATGGTTTGAGGAGCCTGCTCAAAGGGAGCAAGCGCTTTTCAATCTACGGAACTCAACTTCCTCAAGCGTTTTATATTGCTCTGTTTGAGGCAGTCGTTCCTGGTTTTCATCGCGTTCAGACCTCACCTACTCGATATAAAGTGAAGCAACCGTGGGAAGTTGATGGGCGTTTGCTGGAGCGGTTGGATCAGATGTGTGATAAACGGTTCCCGTCCTGCCGATCTCAGGATTCCTCAGGAGATCAACCTGGCTTGGTTTCTAAAATCAACTCAGTCAATGACTTGGAACTAGCGTTGATTGAGATTTTCAAGGGCTTGATGGCAAATAATCCGAAAAAAGTTGTCACTGTCGCGCAATTGAGTCGCCAGTTTGGCGATTATTATCACCAACCCATCCGGGCTGTGATGCGAAGGGTATGCCCTGATATGAGATTGACTGAGCTACTTCAGACTGTGCCTGTTCTTGATATCTTAAAGGTGGATGATGATTGGCAAGTTAGCTTAGTTCTGCCACAGCCAGTACTCTAATCCAGGTTGTGTCGCAGATGCTGAGGCTGCCCGTAATGCTGTAGAAATTGCGACTCATGAAAGCAGACTTAATTCTATGTTGTTAAACTACAACTGTCTCAAATGACTTCCCAAGTTGACCAGGAGCCTTAATGCCGAATCCGCTAGAACGCTACGTTCGCTACTCGGACAGTGTAGAAGTAAAGCAACCCGATGAGGATAGAATCATCCAAGAAACCCTAAATTCGGTTTCTCGAATGGGGCAAAAGGTATTTGACAAACATCGTCATGCTATGCGCGGTGCCCATGCGAAAGGACATGGTGGACTCAAAGGAGAACTGAAGATTTACGACAACCTGCCTGCACCGCTTGCACAGGGTTTGTTTGGTGAACCTCGAACTTATCCTGTAATGATTCGCTTCTCGACTGCCCCCGGTGACATTATGCCGGATGGCATGTCCTCATTCCGGGGTCTGGCGATTAAGGTGATTGGAGTGGAAGGACCTAAGCTGTTTAGCACTGAACCAGACGCGCTGACCCAAGATTTTCTGATGATTAACCGTCCGGTTTTTCCAGCGGGAAATGTCGCTCGCTATCTCAATGAACAGTTGCTCCAAGAAAAGGTTGTGGTCAACGCCCCTGAAGAAGCACAACAACTGCTGACGACTGCCCTGCGTACCGTGAACGCAGTCACTGAGAAGGTGGGGATAGACCTCTACCCGACCGCTTTGGGTATCACTCTCCCAGAAACGCACATTTTGGGAGAGACCTACTACACAACTGCTGCCCTGCGCCATGGAGACTACATCGCTAAACTCAGAGCAGTTCCTGTATCAGACACTCTACAGCCGCTGGTGGGCAAAACGGTTAAAACAGATGACCCTTCTGTTCTGCGCGATTTAATTGTCGAGTTCTTCGCTCAGCAAGCGGCTGAGTATGAGCTGCAGGCTCAGCTTTGCACAGATTTGAAGACGATGCCGATCGAGGATGCCTCGATTGAGTGGTCAGAGCAGGAAAGTCCCTATCAGGCGATCGCCAAGATAACGATTCCGGTGCAGGAGGCGTTTAGTCCGGCGCGTCGGGTTTATGTAGATGAAGTGCTATCGTTCAATGCTTGGCACTGTATTGCGGCGCATCGACCACTGGGCTCGATTCAGCGAGTTCGGAAGCAGGTATATGAAGCCTCCAGCCGTTATCGCCATGAGATGAATCAGCAGCCGCAGATTGAACCGCGCAGCATTCAGGAAATGCCTGACTAGAAACACGGTCGTGAAACCATCACGGGTCACATTCAAGATACGTGCGATTTACTGTTATAGAACTCTGAAATCTCTCTAGGGTGAGGCAGAGATTTTAGAGAACGTTACTTTGGTAATCACTAGCTGGCTCTCGAACAGGTTCACAGAATATCTCAACGCTGTTACCATTTAGGTTATTCCAGCTAATTGAGCGTAATAGGTTTGTCAGTTGTGTTCCTGGGCATGAGAATTCATCCCATTGATTTTGCTGCTAAGATCGCTCGTTAGAAGTTATAGAGATAGTGAGTCTTGTCGTCTTCAGAACTAACCAGCAACGGTAATGGTAGGGAAATCGATGGTCTCCTTTTTGAAACGCTAATGCCTGTGGAATTTATTCGTGTTTCTCAATTAGGAGGACAGATTCCAATTCATTTGGCGTTCGCATTATGAGTCAAAGCTCAATCCCTTATTGATTTCATCTAGCTGGTTTTATTTCAGGTCTGTTTGATGAGAATGGGCAGACGATGAGAACCAGCGGAGGGAGCAATGCTCGATGACGTTTAGGAAGTGAAGCCGCTCCGCTCATCAGCCCTAAATCGAGGCTGAGTTTCGCGACGAGTTTTACGTTGAGCTGGAGGTTGCATGCCAGCTTGGTCAATTTCGGGCTGAGTCGGACTTAGGGAACAAAGCACCTCTTATCAACAGGGCTTTTCGATTCTCCTCCCCTTAAAGAATACTGGGGACATGAAAGCCTTATCCACTGACTTCTGCTTCTGCTCCTGCCATTCCATCCTGCTGGAAGCCCTCAGATAGGGATTAAGAGCGAGCGCGTCTTCCAACGTTACACCAAAGGTGTCTTTAAGCAGGCGACAGCTGAGGCATATTTGAGAGCGATCGGAGAGGATGAGGAAGAGAAAAGTTAACGGTCAAGGTGAGCGGTCGGCGCATGTCCCGTCTCGTTCGGATCACCTATACGCAGCACGACGGAACAGCCATGCCGATCCGGCGAACAGTGCAATAAAGAATCCATTCAGAACCGTAAGCTCTAGCGGTCCGCTCCAGGGGTAGCCCAATTGGGCAGTCAGCGCGATCGTGCCGACTGACGTCTGAGCAAGCGCTGTGGCGAACAGCGCACGGGACATTCCACGGGGTCGGAAACGCGCCATGAGGGAGCCGATAACCCCGACGGCGAGCACCCCGAAGTACATCAGGTTGGCAGGGTCACCATCCCTTCCGATAATGCCGACGCCGAGACTGAGCCAGACCAGAATGAGTGCTGCCGTGATCGCGACACCAGCGGCAAATCGATACGTCGTGTTGTTCATGGTTCCTCCTCAATTGGTGGTAACGTCGTGCAGCAGTGTACTTTTGTTCCTTTGCTGGCAGAACGTTGCAAAACTGCAAAGTTGGGATGATTGATCGCAAACAAGCCAGTCAAATCTCAACGTTGAAGACATGAGCATCGTTAGGTGGCATTGTCCTCCTTAATTCAAATGAACCTAAAGGAAACGTTCGCCCATTCAATAAGATTTCTATTTGATGGGTTCCAGCATAATGTTTACGGGTTGTCATGTCTGCCAGGGAAATTGATTTACCGAGTTGTATCGTTTCACTGGGTGCAAGTTCAACGGTCTTTAACTTGAACACCTTGGGGCTTATCTTGCCATTTGCCTTTACAAAATGAATCCGAAGATCAATCAAAAGTTGCTGAGGCTGAGAAGCGGTGTTTGTGATTTCGAAGACAATGGAAACAGATCCCCCAATCACGACTTGCTGAGGTGTAATGCTGACTTTGTTAATCGATACCGTTACCTCATCACTAAAGCCCAGAGCGGCGATCGCTTCGGGGTCAGCTCGCTTCACAGCCGATCGCAGTGCGTGGCGAATCAACCAGCGTCGTTCATCTGTTGCATTGACCAACCAGCGATGAGCGATTTCCACTAGTAATGACGGATGATCCTTGCCGATGTCATTCAAATTATTGGCAACAGAACGGCGCACATAGAGTTCTGGATCATCTTTGAGCAGTTCCAGCAACTCCAGGACGGGATAGGGATTGTTCTGAAATTCTCGCAAACGAGGTGCCCAAGGCAAGCGGGGGCGAGTCCCTTCGGAGACTAAGCGGCGCACATGAGCGCTGGGGTCTTGTGCCCATGTTTGCAGACGCGCCAGGGTTGCATCGGGATATCGTTCTAAAAATGGGCGAATACTGAACTCTGCGGTAAATCGTTGTGTTAATTCATACTGAGCCTGCATCGAAACCTCAAAATGCTCCAGCCCGTATTTGGCAACGAACAGAACATAAGGAAGGTATAAGAAGGGAGCCATTCCAAACTCAGTGGTTCCTTCGAGTTTCGGCCCCAATGAGGCAATCAGAATATTGGCAGCTTCTTCGTACTTGCTGGATAAATGATGATGGAGTGCCTCCGCGATTTTCCATCCCCGTGGCATCAAGTTCAGGTCGTCATATCCATCTAGTACCTCGTTCAGAAAAGCTTCTGTAGGAAAGTTAGGCGTTACCCCAGAAATCATCGCAGCTATTTTTCGGGGTATTTCAATTCCAAATTGGTTTTTAAGGGGTTCAGCCAAAAACAACTCCTTTTAGGCGACCAATAAAGTTATGAGTTTAAACTTGTAGCGTGAAGTCGCTTATCGGGCAACCAGTGTTCGTTTTAGTTCAATCAGAATCACCTTTTGGAAAAGCATGAGCATGAGCAGGATGCTGGCAACGATGCCGACTCCCAATTGAAAACAGGCGGACTGAAACATAAGAGAGACGCAGGAAAAATGAGAACTTCTACCAATGGACAGTAGCCTATCCCAATTTAGATAAATCCAATAGAGATAGTTCTCATTCTGTTGTACCTGTGGAAACTTTGATTCAATTTGCTCCCAACGTAGCGGCAGTACTTCTAATGCTGGTGGGTGGAGCGGCATTGCTCTTTCCAAAAACGATAGCTGCCTTTGTCGGTCTTGGTCCGATCGCCCCGGTAGGCATTTCTGAGATTCGCTCAACATTGGGTAGTTTCTTCTTGGGGTTGGGCGCCACCTGCCTCTGGTTGCAGTCTGCTGATGCCTTTATAGTTTTGGGAGTGGCGTCTTTGGGAGCGGCGATCGTCCGGTTACTATCAAGCATTTTTGACCGCAGCATCACGGTGAAAAACATTAGCGGTGTGGTGGCAGAAGCCTTCCTGGGTGCTCTGTTTTTGCTAAGTTGGGTTTGGCAGGGTTGATCTGAGGACAGTATGGAAGTGCAATCTAGGTGACATGAAAGCCAGAGGAACTGGTTGTGGCACTTGGAGTTGTGGCATTTCGATAGGAACAATTGTCCCATCAGCCATTCCTGAAAATTGCAATAAAGTAGCCATTTGATGCACGATCAGGTGAGTCCTAACAGCCCGAAAGAATTGTATGGAACCCGCTCTGCTTCAGTCCTCCGATCCAGTTTCTTATACCGCACGAATTGTTGCGGCTAAGCGGGCGATCGAGCAACTCCAATCTTCTCCCTTGTTCAAAGATCCTTATGCAGCTGCCCTGGCAGGAGATGAAGTCGATGCCTTACTTTCGCGTTGGAACAAGGTTGCTGAGGCTCAAGCCGTTCCGTTGGAGCAAGTGATTACCAAACGAACCCGCTATATTGCAGTTCGCACAAAATTTATGGATGACCTCCTCAACTCGAGGCTAGCTAAGGCTGAGTATAAGCAAGTAGTTATCCTGGGAGCCGGACTAGACACGAGAGCATATCGACTGGCATGGGCACCTGGTACAACTGTATATGAGGTGGATTGCCCAGAAGTGCTGCAGTACAAAGCACAAGTTTTGCAGGACATTACCCCAGCTTGCACCTATCGACCTGTATCTGGAGATCTGGCTACACCGGATGCGAAATGGGCAGCAGCCATCCTAGATGCTGGGTATCAGACCACAGTGCCAACCATTTGGTTAGTAGAAGGAGTGGTGATGTATTTGCAGGAGAAAGAAGTACATTTGCTACTCCAAACCCTCTCCCAATTAAGCGTTCCTGGTAGTGCCCTGGGTATGGATGGGGTCAAAGTAGGTTCAATTGTGGCTGGGCAGCGAGCGAGAAAAGCAGATCGAGGCAGAGTAGTACGGCATTGGCAGTTTGGTGACGATCATCCGAAACGACTGCTGGCAAGGTATGGGTGGGCTGCAGAAGTGGTTGAGCCGCAAGACGTTGAAGCAGGATATGGCAGGTATCCCAAGTCGATACCAGTTAGTACTGAAACAGCAGACCAGGATGATGGTCGAGGGGTATGGCTGATTAATGCTATGAAAGTCTAATTAGATATCCCTCTTCCATCCTTTAAACAAGGAATAATTAGAATAGAGATGATGTTCCTGTTGCCAATTTGAAGGGTATGGTTACGCCACGTGAAGCTCGTCCAACGCTGCGATTTGTCGATGAGTATTGTCAACTGTATGCTGACTTATTTCCCGAGGTGCGAAGCTTTGAAGCGTTCAAATATCTGCACCTCGGGATGATCTCAGATCTCAAACGCAAAACGTTGCCAGCCATTGCGCTCATCTGTTGGATTAGACCATGAGCAAGGCTTGCACAACTTGTTAACAGAGTCTCCCTGGTCGGTGAGTCGCTTGCGGCAGCGTCGCTTAAATCTAATCTTGGAACTGACTGAGAAACAAGCGATGATCCTGCTAATTGATGAAACCGGAGTATTAAGCGACAATTAGGAAGCCTGAGGATGCCAACTAACTTGGCTGCTTAAATGTGGTCTAGAACAGCAACTCAAATCAGGTAATAAAAAACACTAGGAGTTGTCCCGTTTGCTGGGGAGACGACTCTAGTGCCTGGAAAACATATAAACTCAAATCAACTCCAAGTATATAGCAATCCTATTTGAGTTGTGAGAAACAGCCATAGGTAAACAGCTTTGGAAAGTCAAAGGTTTGTCGGTGAGTCACAAACTCAAAGAGAAACTTTACGGCATTA
>NZ_JACXWX010000005.1 GCF_014764505.1 Phormidium tenue FACHB-886 | reverse complement strand
GCGTTACTCACCCGTCCGCCACTAGACCCCGAAAGGTCCCGTTCGACTTGCATGTGTTAAGCAGACCGCCAGCGTTCATCCTGAGCCAGGATCAAACTCTCCATTTTAGTGGAATTACCGAAGTAATCTCACTTCATTTCGAGCTAGGCTCTTAGGAACTTAACTTAATAAGTGTTCCTGTTAATCTTCTTGTTCCTTCAGCTACCGCTATCGCTAGCAATAACTTTCAGAGATTGACTTAACGGGATATAAGTGTTATTCTGGCTTCCAAACTATATAGTTGTCTAGGTTCGGTGGTTCGTTTAGCTCGCTGTCGCTTCCCGTTTCCGTTTGGCTTGGCTCGCTTCCCGACCGCTTTATAAATGTAGCGAACACTTCCCATAACTGTCAACTACATCCTGAAAAAAAATTTGCGGGGCTCTCAAGTGGCGCCGTGCAAAGGTTTCGAGTGGATGAGGAATTTTTCGGTGTCACATGCACGGCAAAGTAGTTTTGTCAAACATTTTGAGTTAGCTGAAACAAGTTTAAGCAGCCGCTGAAATGTGAATACTTGAAAGCTTTGTCGCCACCGAGCTACAAACTCTACTAACCGCTTTAGTTTTTCTAGCTGAGTGCTCCAGCTTCGGGTTGACCACACTGAAAAGAGTTAAAGAATTGTGGGTTGAGGCAAATCTGAATTAGGGCAGGTGGCAAGTATTTGGATATTCCAGGTTGATATGGAAGACAGGGATTTTGTTGGAGCTGGGCAATGCTAGTCGTTTAGGGGTCTATACTGAGAGTTTGAAATGAGTAGCAAGGTTGAGGGATGGCAAAAGGCGATCGCATCAATGTGAGTTGCCCCAGCGGGTTTCCAGAATTTTTACCGGGGGAAAAGCGATTAGAGCTGCAAATTTTGGATAAGATTCGCGGGGTGTTTGAGCGATATGGATTTGTGCCGATCGAAACACCTGCCGTGGAGCGCTTAGAAGTTCTTCAGGCGAAGGGGAATCAGGGCGATAATATTATTTATGGCTTGACGCCAATTTTGCCGCCGAACCGGCAGATGGAGAAAGAGCAGGCAGGGGATACGGCGCCAGAAGCCCGAGCGCTGAAATTTGACCAAACCGTACCACTAGCAGCGTATGTAGCGCGACACCTGAATGAATTAACATTTCCGTTTGCTCGGTATCAGATGGATATGGTATTTCGGGGTGAAAGGGCGAAAGACGGACGATACCGACAATTTCGGCAGTGTGATATTGATGTAGTAGCGCGGGGTGAGCTGAGTCTCCTATATGACGCGCAGATGCCTGCGATCATTGCTGAAATTTTTGAAGCACTTCAGATTGGAGAATTTCTGATTCGAATTAACAATCGGAAGATCTTGACAGGCTTCTTTGAATCGATCGATTTAATCGTTGAGAAGATTACGCCTTGCATTCGGGTTGTAGATGCCATTGAAAAGATTGGTGTTAATGGCGTTCGCAAGCAGTTAGGAGCGGAAGGACTTTCGGAAACCCAAGTCGGGCAAGTAATTGACTTTACTCAAGTGCGTGGAAATGCCGATTCGGTCATTAGCAAGCTAAAAACCCTATTGCCCGTTGAACAGCGATCGAAAACGCTAGAAACCGGACTAGCAGAATTAGAAGCCGTTGTTGAAGGCATTCGCAACTTAGGTGTTTCGGATCAGCGATTTTGTATAGATCTGTCGATTGCCCGTGGCTTAGACTACTATACAGGCACGGTCTATGAAACTACCCTATTAGGACATGAAGCTCTAGGCAGCATTTGTTCTGGTGGTAGATATGAGGATCTTGTTGGTATGTTTCTGGGAGAGAAAATGCCTGGGGTTGGAATTTCGATCGGCTTAACTCGTCTAATGAGTCGATTGATTAAGGCGGAAATTTTGAAGCCTTTATCTGCAAGTTCAGCCGACGTGATGGTGTTGAACGTGCAGAAGGAGTTGATGTCAACTTATTTAGAGATTTCCCAGCAGCTTCGCAGAGCAGGAATTAAAGTTCTAACAAATTTTGAAGGGCGAGCTTTAGGTAAACAGATCCAGTCAGCAGACAAGCAAGGCATCGCCCTGTGTGTGATTATTGGATCAGCAGAACTAGAGGAACAGAAATGTGCACTGAAGAACTTGCGAACTGGGGAGCAGATTAAGGTTGGGTTGGCCGAATTAACAGAAGTGATTCAGCAGCAGCTTGCAGCAGGCTAGCCTCACAAGATTTTGCTCTAGTTTGCCCGCTCCAAATTAACTACGTTTAAAGCAGCAGGCAGGGGCGATCGCTCTCCCACTGGGTATTGTTTATCTTGAATCAACTTTTCTAGTCGCTGCACCCGCTTCTCAGAACCAGGATGGGTAGCGAGGAAATCAACGTTTATCATTTCCCCTTGGCTCAGCTGTGCAAAGAAATCAGTTGCGCCTGCTACCTGTCCATAGGTTTGCAGCAGCAGCGATAACCCAAACTCATCGGCGTTGTATTCCTGACTCTGCGAGAAGTGAGCATCGTTAAGCGCAGTAGCTGCAGAGAGGGCAATCGCCTGCAAACCGCCAAGATCACCTAGTACTCCTGCAACTACTACCTGCAGCAAAACACCCTGCCCTAACTGCCGCAAGTGATCTCGGTGGGCAAAGTGTCCTAGCTCATGACTTAACACCATCGCCAACTCGTTTTCAGATTCCATTTGTACCAGCAAACCTTCGTAGAGAATAATTCGATCGCCTGGTATTGCTAGTGCGTTCACGACAGGCTGTGGGATGTAAAGCACTTGGTAATCTCGTTTTTGTTCCAACAGCAGATGAGCTTCGAGGCGATCAAGCAGTTGATTCAGAGCAGTTTGTGTCGCAGATGCCTTTGCCTGCTGCTGGTAAACAGGCAGGATTAGCGCCCCTAGCTGTTGCTCCACAGCAGGCGGGATAAATCCGATTAGCACATTGACCATTACGCTAACCGACCAGAAGATAGCCATTACTAGCCCCACGAAGAAGCTCAGAACATAGAAGAGTTGGCGCTTCTTCGGTGGAGGAGAACGATCGCTATAGCTAGCAGTTTCGGGAGGAAGTTCGAGCGGCATTGGTAAAGATTTGATGAAGGCTTACATACGCCTTCTTTAATTACTTTTGACAGGGCGAAAAGCGTTGAGGAAGTTGATGAACGGGTAGAGCTGGCGTGACTGCACCCAAAGCTTGCCTTTGCCTGCAAAGCGGCAGACCAAGCCATCGCCCCCAAAAACGCCTGTTCGCAAGCCCCGAAAAGACAAGCCGCCCAGCATCTCGACTTTGTAATTCAGCGTGTCTTCAAAGGCGACAATGTAACCTGTATCTACCACATAGTCCCCCTCGACAGGAATTTCCAGGATTGCACCATAAGAGCTGAACCAAAAATCGCCTGTACCATTTACCTTTAGCAGAAAGAGTGATTCCCCACTGAAAAAGCCTTTAAAGCCTTGAAATTTGGTGTCGATCTCTACAGTTGGGCTGGCTGCCAAAAAGCCAGAAGATTGCACCATGAGGCTACGGCTGCCATCAAGCTGGTAGTATTGCACATCCCCTGGAACACCTGGTGAAAGGATTAGTTCACCAGATTGATCAACAGCAGTGAACTCGCTAATAAACAACGATTCGCCGCCCAGCATCCGTCCAATGCCCTTCACTAAACCACCCTTAACTTTTGATTTCATCTGGATAGAGGCATCCATTGCAGCCATTGCACCTGATTCTACTAATACTGTTTCGTTGGCTCGTAGCTTCAAGTGCAATGAAGCATAGGCAGGGGAATGGTCAATTTGGAACGGGATTGTAGTCATGGAAATACAGCCTTTGAGAGTAATTAGGTGCGTGAATTAGTTAGATTTTTACTTTGGTGGCAGTTTCATACCAACAATACGACCGAAGGCTCCAGGATTATGAGTTTGACAAAATAAACGCCCCTTGCCTTGAAAACGGCAGACAAACCCTTCACCACCCAAAAATGCACCGATCCAGCTAGACCCAGGCTTAGTAATCGAAAAATTCAACGTTTTTTCGAATGCAACAATATTTCCCGTGTCTACAATGTAGTCGCCATCTATCTCTACTTCGTAAATACCGCCAAAGGCATTCAGCAATACCAAGCCCTGCCCACTTGCCGTTAGCCAAAAGATCGACTCGCCCGACAAGATTGATTTAAATCCCTGAAAGCCCAATTCAATATCAACGCCACCGGTGCTGGCAAGGTAGCCTGTAGACTGGATGACTAATTCTTTTTCGCCATTGAGCATGTAGGGCAACAGATCGCCCATCAGTTTAGGCGCAAGGTAGATTTCAGCAGGGCGATCGCCCGACCGAAATGTACTTAAAAATAGAGACTCTCCAGCCAGCATTCGTTTAAGTCCACTCATTACACCGCCACCTTTTCCTTTACGAAGCGTGGTGTTGACCTCTATATGACCGCTCATTGCTACCATTGCGCCAGCTTCTGCCAAGAGTTCTTCTCTGGGAGCCATGTCAATTTTGGCGATCGCGCTGTCGGGCTGGTGTAAAATATCTAGCTTCATGGGTATAGCTCCTGATTTACCGCAGTTTGGGACGAACGAAACGCACTAGACCATCCACGCTGCGAGACTGTAAGTAGATTCGACCTTGTCCCGACAGGCGATTGATTAAACCTTCACCGGATGTGACAGAACCAAGCAAGCCGCCTGCCAATCCAACTTTCATCTGAATACCCGGATCGTAGGCGACCAGATGTCCCGAATCGACCACAAACTCGCCATCTACACGCCGCTGAGTGACTCCGCCATAACCGCCAAAGAATACTAAACCCTTACCGCTTAGCTTCAGCTTGAACAAGCCTTCGCCCGAAATCCAACTGGAGAAGCCCGCCCACTGCACGCTCATGTTTACTCCAGGTGTATGAGCAATGTGGGCTCCAGGCTGAAAGCAGATTGCGTTGCCGTCGAGTTCGATCGCTACGACATCTCCAACAGTAGACTGGCTCAGCACTAGCTCCAATGGCTTTTGAGTTGAGTTTGTGAACTCATTAACGAACAACGACTCTCCACCAAAAAACTTTTTGAGCAGCGCTGGAATCAAGCCACCAGAGAACTGCGTCGTCATGCTGATTTGAGTTGCCATGCTCAACATTGCACCTGCTTCAGCAGTAATGCGATCGCCTGGATTCATCGTTAGGAAAACTGTCGCAAATGCGGGTTTGTAGCGAATTTCGTATTTCACAGGTGTTCCTCTTAAAGAAATTGGCTGGTGAATGCTCCAGCAATTCAACGAAGCGATTTTGACATAGAGAATGAAATAGCAAGGAATCAGTTGGGCTATTGGGCAATAGTCGGCTTAGAATGCCCTTTGCTGTGTGATCGCTAACACAGCTATGACTCTATGCACCTATACATTGTCAAATTCGCGCTTTCCGGGTTGTCTCGCTTTGTGTATTTCCGCAGCCTCTCGTCTGGGAAATACACAAAAATTACATCTTTGTGCGATCATCGTTCAGGGGGAAAATCCTGACAGAGGTTTTCTAAAAAGGGAGCGAGTTGAGATGATGAGCAACTCACCCAGCTTAGATGCCCTCAAATTGTTACGATCGAGTTAAGTAAAGAGGGCATAGTCATGGTGGAGCGTCCGATTAAAAAATCTGAACGGCAGCAGATGGTAGAAGCAAGCAGCGCTGAGGGAAGCTCAAACGCTCAGGCAACGACGGGTCAAGCGCCTTCGGGCGATCGAGCGCCAAAAATTCGTAGCAAAGAAGACCGTGAACAGGAAGGCAGCAGAGATAGGGATCGTGGTAAAGGCAAAGGCAAAGGCAAAGGAAATCGCTATGAAGAGGAAAAGAAACCTGTGAATATGGCATTAATGCGTGGACCTAGACCTGCTCAGCCAAAAGCACCCGTAGAAGAACCGCCTGTTGAAGAACTAGCTGCTCCTAGCCAAGCATCTGAAGTGACAACCGAAGTGACCTCTGAGGAATCTCCTGAAATTACGACAGAAGGCTAAACAGAAAACTAAGCGGTATCACTGGCTGGTCAACTAAGGCTAACTACTACCAATCTCTTTTGAGGCGATGCATTTTAGATGGAGCATCGCCTTTCTTCATGTCTTGCCGCTCCCCATCAAATACAGGAGTGCCATCCGCACTGCTACCCCACTAGTCACCTGCTGTGAAATGAGACTGAATTGTGGACTATCCATCAGCTCAGAGCTAATTTCTACACCTCGATTGACTGGGCCGGGATGCAAGACTTTTACATCGGGTTGGCAGCGCTTGAGCCGGTCGCCCGTAATGCCATAACGCAGGTGATACTCCCTCAGGCTAGGCAGCAAATGACTTGTCATCCGCTCTCGCTGAATTCGCAGAGTCATCACAAAGTCAGCTTTTTCGAGGGCTGGTTCTAGATCCCAGTGCAGAAAGAGCTTGCGAGGAATCGTTCTGGCATCTGGTCTGTGGCTGACAAATTCAGTAAATAGCTTCGGCAATAACGTGGGCGGCCCTGCAAGATGAACCTCAGCTCCACTTGCAGTTAAACTCCAAATGTTAGAGCGCGCCACGCGAGAATGAAGAATATCACCAACGATCGCAATCTTTTTGCCCGACAGCAGCGAAATTTCGGGCTTCTCAGGATCAATCAGGGTACAAATTGTGAATAGATCAAGCAGGGCTTGGGAGGGATGTTCGTGCTGTCCATCTCCGGCGTTGAAAACACCTACATGCGTTTCCAGCCGATCCATTTCGTTGGCGATCGCTTGAGGCACTCCAGCTTCCCGATGGCGAATTACCATAATATCCGTTCCCATTGCCAAATAGGTTTTGGCAGTATCCAGGATTGTTTCACCTTTGGTGATTGAAGAGGTTCCAGGTGCAAAATTTAGTGTATCTGCAGACAGCCGTTTCGCAGCAAGCTCAAAGCTGCTGCGAGTGCGGGTAGAAGGTTCAAAAAACAGGTTAGCAACGACCTGTCCTTGCAGAGCAGGTACTTTCTTGGTGCGGCGAGACAGCACTTCCTGAAAGCTGGCTGCCGTCTGTAGTACAGTATTGTATTCAGCAGGCTGGAAATCAGCCAGGGAAATAATGTGGTGGCGAGACCATGGAGTAGCCATGAGTAAAAGACCTGGAAGTGGAATCTGCTGCGTCAGCCGAGGGCTAATCCATCAGTTCACCAACTAATACAGCATCGTGTTGCATGGTAACAACTTCCAGCCTCGTTCATAGAAACTGCAAAAAAGCTTATCGCCTGCGGCTAAATAACCCGAACAGTCCTCCGTTCCCAGTAGGTTTAGCACTACTAGCAGCCCGGCCAGGCTGCTCCAGCGTCAAATTGAGCCGAGCTACGTATTCTAGCGCCAGTGGGTCTTGGGGGTTTAACTTGAGTGCTTGCCGAAAGTGAACTTTTGCCATGCCAAGCAGATTTTGCATCAGATAGGCTTTAGCGAGCAGAGAGTGGTATTCACTCTTGTCTGATTCTAGGCGAATGGCATCACGGAGTTCAGCGACCGCCTTACTGCAGCTGCCATTCTGGATGTAGGACTGCGCTCGTTGATAGTGACGGTGGGCATAGCTGCTTGCCATCTGTGCGGTTTCAGTGGCAGACGGTGTAACCTGGATAGGCTTTTTAGTCTCACTGGCAGAGACGATCCCCATCCGCTTCTCCCGAATCATGGGTTCACCCATTTTCAGGTAAAGATAGACCAGGTTTAGCTCAGCTAGCTGCTGCGTGACGCTTTCAAACTGGTCAAGCAGCTGAAACTGCACATCAGCTAGCTTTGCTACCGCTTGCTCATAGAAGATTTCTATCTGGTGAGGCGGAACTTGCAACAGATGGCGAGCGATCGCCGATTTAGGCAGCAGAGGCTCCTCCCGATTGAAGCGCCGAACGCGAAAGCGCAGCGTTGCTAGCGTATCGGCTCTTTCCTTTTCTTGCTTCAGCTTTTGGTAGGCAGGGTTAATTAACCGAGCAAGAAGCTGATTTGCCAGGCTTTTAGCTGCAGTATCAGGGGCAGTATAGCCATCAGGGTGCAGCAGCTTAGCGATCGCGCGGTAACGTTTGAGGACACGACGATCGTCTGCCGCTACCGCAACACCTAGCACAGCATATGGATCGGTAAATTGGTCAAGCCAGTCAGCAGAGAAGGAAATCTGTGGCATCGGTTGGCGATTCTCAGTTCAAAGAGCAGGAGGCAGGAGGTCTTCGTAGACAGCGAATTTGTTCCTGTAGGGTAGATTCACAGAACGGTAGATTCACAAGGAGAACAGTTGGTTCCAACCCAATAGCGTTTTAACCAGCCAGTCCTCGTAATATGCCTGAAGATTGAGCAGTGCGTCTGTCAACAGTTTATAGCTCCTTATTCCTCAGCTAGATGGCTTTACTGTATCTTTACCTCCGAGCTTTATCGGATCTTCAAATCTTGTTCGTGTTCGACTCGTCACTGCTTGATTCCGTACACCCATCATAGTGGATACTTAATGTTTCACCGTCACTGCTATTAGAAATGCAGTCATCGTCAATTTCCAGTCGATCCTCGGTTCGCTCAGTATCATGGAAAGCACACTGAACTTCCTTGTCATGCATGTTGAGTAAGCCAAAAGACCGCAGAGTCGCGGCAGTTCTGGCGATCGCGGGCGTTATTTTACCAATTTCGGGATTTCATAAGTTCTATTTGAGGCAGCCGGGGTGGGGCGTGATTTATCTGCTTCTATCTTGGACACTCATTCCCAAAGTTGCCAGTGCGGTTGAGGGTCTCTGGTACTTATTTCAGGACTCCGAAGA
Organism: Phormidium tenue FACHB-886; assembly: GCF_014764505.1. Taxonomy (GTDB): domain Bacteria; phylum Cyanobacteriota; class Cyanobacteriia; order Elainellales; family Elainellaceae; genus FACHB-886. The sequence continues at coordinate 311,764 of NZ_JACXWX010000005.1, read as the reverse complement.
GTTCGCCCAAAACCACGGCACTTTCTCCTGGAATGGGGCACAGGCTGGATTGGCGCAAGCCAGCAGTGCTGCAGCCAAGCGGCAGGGGCTTGAACCTGCTCAAGTGGGTGCAGTCGCCGATGCCTTGCGCCAGCTTGACCAGCTACGGCAGGAGGGGCTGATCTCAGAATATGAATTTGAGCAAAAACGCCGCAAACTATTGGATCAAATTGGGTGAGACGGGGTAAGAGATGAAGCGTAATATACAATCGCAAATCCTTAACGATCCCTACTACCGCTTCCAGTCAATTGCAGAGGTGCAGCTAGCAGCAAAGTTAGGAGTGCGGATTGATGCGAACCGGGCAGGGGTAGATGACTGGCTACGGTTGCCCGGTCTATCGATTCACCAGGCGCGATCGCTCGTTGCTCTCGCTCAGTCAGGCGTTCAGTTTCATTGCGTTGAAGATCTTGCTGCAGCACTGAGTCTGCCGGTAGAGCGGCTCCAGCCACTCCTGCCCGTGCTGCAGTTCTGCTATTACGACTCTAATAGTCCGATCGAGATCCAACCGCTCAACCCTAATGTGGCTTCTGTAGAAGCGTTGAGCCGAATTCCGGCGATCGATCTCTTTTTGGCAAGGGCGATCGTCGAAGAACGGCAGCATCGTGCTTATCTCAACTTAGTTGATTTGCAACAGCGTCTTACTCTTCCTGGAAAAGCGATCGCAGAGTTAATGCACTATTTTAGGTTCTGAACGATTTGCGCTTGTTTTAGTTTGCCTGCTCGTTCTACCGGGAAAAACCGAAAAATGGCACGTCCAATGATATTGTGCCTGGGCAAAAAGCCCCAGATGTGAGAGTCATTGCTGTTGTTGCGGTTGTCGCCCATCACAAAGAATTCACCGGCAGGTACTCTCACTGGGTCTAGCTCGTAGTCTGGCGGTTCAGCAATGTAGGGTTCTACTAAGGGGCGATCGTTGAGATAAACCACGCCATCCTGGATTTCTACTACATCTCCGGGTGTTCCAATGATGCGTTTGATGAATGCTTTGTGAGGTGGGTAGCCATAAACCTGGAGCTGAGCAGGCGGCTCAAACACAATAATTTCACCCGTGGCAGGCGGACGGAGGGCATAGCTTACCTTCTCCACCACCAGCCGATCGCCAATCTGCAGGGTAGGAACCATCGAATCAGACGGAATGAAGCGCGGCTCGGCCACAAACAGGCGAATCACTACCGCTAGCACAAGGGCGATCGCTACTATTTGCAAATTCTCTTTCTGAGACTTTTTCAGCCCTAGCCAACCGTTCTGTACCTGCGGTTGGGGCTGACTATCAAGGGATTCGGAATTGGGTGTCGGATTTTGCGGTTCAGAAGTCATAAAAATGGGTGCAAGCGCGATCGAGCCTGACTGCTTCTCACTCCAAAATTGCTGTACGCTACCTAGTGATGAACGATTGGGGTTCTGTGGCGAAGCCGCTTACAAGAACCCGGCATATTTCTCAGTTTAGAAACGGTCAGCATGGAGAAAGCCCGATGGCAGACACAGAAGCCTGGTACATCGTGAAGCAGCCCGATGGTCATTGTGAAATCGTAGCAGCTAACTCGATCGAACGTAGCCCCTCGCCCGACTCAACTCCGTTAGACGCAGCAAACGATTCGCGCTGGGGTCCTTATACCTCTGAGCAGGAGGCAATCGCCCGTCGAGTTGGGCTAATTCGTGCTGGTAGATGTCAGCCTCTCTAAAAATCAAAAAGAAGGCAGAGAACCTAAATTCTCTACCTTCTTCCAGAATCTGCTTTAGCAGAAGGCTTTTTTAACAGAAGGTTTTGGGTTAGGGCTGAGCGGGTGAAGGTTGAGCAGGGGCTGACTGCGCCTGCTGACCCGATCGCTCTTGGGCAATTCGTTGGCCCAACACTTCTATCGCTTTGACGTACTGCGGATCTTCTGGCGTAGCTCGCTTGTTGTCTGCCCCAAAGACAAGCTCCTGCTGCTGTTCGTTCAGCTCAAGCACCACATCCGGCTTAATTCCAGCATGATTGATGTCGCGTCCGCTGGGCGTCAGGTACTTGGCAACGGTCACAGCTAGCCCTGAGCCATCGCCCAAGCCACGTACCGACTGTACCAGACCCTTACCAAAGGTTTGGCTACCTACCAGCACGGCACGTTTGTCATCTTGCAGCGCTCCAGAGAGAATTTCGCTGGCACTGGCAGACCCACCATCAACCAGGACAACAAGCGGCTTGTTAGTGAGCGCCGTATTATTTGCAGTCTCCTGTTCAGAAACGCCTTGACGATCGACGGTAGACACAATCAAGCCTTCATCAATCCACATCCGGGCAATATCAATGCCGGAGTAGAGCAAGCCACCGGGGTTATAGCGCAAGTCTAAGACGTAGCCCACCACGCCTTGCGATTCAAAACTTTGAATCGCTTCCCGCATTTCGTCTGCGGCATTGGCGCTAAACTGCGTCAGGCGGATATAACCGACCTTTCCAGTGGGGCTATCTTGCAGTTCAGCCTTAACCGGATGGATCTCGATGCGGGCGCGTTCTAAATTAAAATCTAGCTCCTCTTCACCCCGCCGCACAGTGAGATTCACTCGCGTTCCCACCGGACCGCGAATCAGTGCCACGGCATCTTCACTGTCCATGCCTTGAGTGCTTTGTCCATCAATTTTGATGATGACATCCTTCGATTGAACACCAGCTTGGTCAGCGGGCGTACCTTCGATCGGTGACACTACCACCAGCTCTTTCGTTTCTTCGTCGTGGGAGAGGGAAATTCCGACACCCGTCAGCTCACCGGAGGTGTCGATCTGCATATCGCGGAATTGCTCTGGATCCATGAAGCGCGTGTAGGGATCGTCCAGCTTCTTCAGCATTTCTCGGATCGCCTCGTACGCTTCTTCGCGGTTGCCGTAGGCGCGACCCAAATATTCTTGCCGGACGGCTTTCCAGTCGGTTTGGTTGAATGTGCTATCGACGTAGTTGCGATCAATAATCTGCCAAACCTCATCAATCAGTTCTTTTGGACTTTCTTGAAAAAAGGCTTGACTCTGGGGCAGACGCAGCCCTGCGCCCGTCACTGTAACAGCCGTGACGGCTACGGCGGTTGCTCCTAAAACGAGTCCACGTTTCGTTATGACCATAGTTTGAACTGTGAGGATTGAACAGAGGGAATGTGTAGAGTGAGCTGCAACACAGGTACGCTCAATCTAGCACAGGCAATGGCAAACAGAAGTTAAGGCAGTGTTACAAAGAAGTGACAAAGGTCGTCTAGCACACTTGCTTGGAGTAGTGTACTCGGTTAACTGCGCCCCATAGATAAGAGTTACAGATTCCGCAACGTTCTTTCCATATTCTTTAGATGAATTTAATTACCAATTTTCAGCACCAGTAGAGCTACGCCAAGACTAGAACGCATCTTCGTGAGAAGTTGGCTCTAGAGTATCGGTATAGTTGGCAGACAAACTGACGCAGGTGTACCGTTTGCTTGGGCAAGTGACAAATTCATTTTTGCTGAATCAGTGTAAGGGCAGTGCCGAAGCAGAGGCGATGAGTTACTCCTTTTTCTGGATCGAGCCGCTTAGCAGCTAGCTGATTTAGCCAATCTATATAGATAGCTTATGGATAGCCGTTTGCCTAGAGAGTGCAGCGCCATCGGGACAAGCAATCGACACAGCCTGTTAGATGGCTTGCTCAGCTTTAAAGAAAGTCTTCAATCGCAAAATATCAATCACGAGATGTCTGCAAGTTTAGGCAGCAGACAAAGAAATAGAACGTCATCTGCTGGTGATCGTTTTGTCTAGTTTGTCTGGCAGAAAAGCGCTGGAAATACCGATCGCACTGTGGTAACACGACACATTAAATGCATCGATTGCTCCTTCCCAGAGTACGCATGTCAGTCGGCGATCGGCAGCAGCATTTGCATTCTATTTCAATACTTAAACCGCCGTAGCGAGCCAGATGTCAGACTTTTTCTAAATTTCCTTAGCTGTAAAATAAAAGAAGAAAACGTATCTTTGTTATATAGATGATGCATCAGTAGAAATCAAAACAAAAACTGCTTCTTCACGGCTAAACGTCACCTATTTTTTACTAAAGAGTTACTCATCATAAAATTTGTCGGATAACTGCAACGAGTACTACTGGGATAATCAGAGAGCCTAAAAAGTGGGGGCAGTTTGCCCCCTTCATTACGATCGCTACTGCGGCTCTACCCATTTACCGTCGGCTTTGATCAAGTTGATTAGCTCTTCAACGCCGCGATCTTCTGGGACTCGCTTGATCTCTTCCCGTCCGCGATACAAGGCGATGTAGCCTGCTTGCTTGCCTACATAGCCATAGTCTGCGTCTGCCATTTCGCCGGGTCCGTTGACAATGCAGCCCATGACGGCGATGTTGAGCCCGGTAAGGTGGTTGGTGGCTTCGCGGACTTTGTGGAGAACTTCTTCGAGGTTGAAGAGGGTACGACCGCAGGAGGGACAGGCGACATATTCCACCATCGTGCGGCGTAGCCCTAGAGCTTGGAGGATGCCGTAGCAGACAGGGATTTCTTTTTCGGGGGCTTCGGTGAGGGAGACGCGGATCGTGTCGCCGATGCCTTCTGCGAGTAGGGTGCCAATGCCTGCTGTGGATTTGATGCGTCCGTATTCGCCGTCGCCTGCTTCGGTGACGCCGAGGTGGAGGGGGTAGTCCATGCCGAGTTCGTCCATTCGCTTCACCATGAGGCGGTTGGCGGCGAGCATGACGGGTACTTTGGAGGCTTTTAGGGAGATTTCGATGTTGTAGAAGCTGAGGTCTTCGCAGATGCGGATGAATTCTAGGGCTGACTCTACCATGCCTTCGGGGGTGTCGCCGTAGGTGAACAGCATTCGTTCGGCGAGGGAGCCATGGTTGACGCCAATCCGCATGGATTTGCCTTGATCGCGCAGCAGTACGACGAGCGGCTCTAGGGTTTCGCGGATCTTGGCACCAATTTCTTCAAATTCGGCTTGGGTGTATTCGGTGCGATCGAAGTCTGGCTTCTCGAATACATATAGACCGGGGTTAATTCGCACGTTATCGACGTGGTGTGCGACTTCTAGTGCGATTTTTAACCCGTTGTGGTGAACATCTGCCACGAGCGGCACGGGTTGGTAGCTGGCAAACAGTTTGGCGCGGATGTCTTTCATGGCTTTGGCGTGTGCCATGCTGGGGACGGTGACGCGGACGATCTCACAGCCGATTTCGTGCAGCCGCCGGATCGCCGCCACGGAGCCGTCAATGTCCAAGGTGTCTTCGTTGATCATGGACTGGACTGCAACGGGGTGCCCACCGCCGATCGTGATGCTGCCGACGGGAACGGGACGGGTTTTGCGGCGATGGATGGAGCCGTCGGTGGGTAGATCGGGGGTGGTGGCGGTGGCGGTGGCTGGATTGGGAAGTGTTTGCATATGGGGTTACATTACTTACGTTGAATGAGTAATGGGGCTTGAGTTTTTTTAATTGGCGATTTTGGCGGTGATTCTAAACTTATGTTGGTTATTTTGGGTTCGAGACTCCTGTTCCAGATTGCCATAAGTGGGGTGCAGTTGGGGAGTAAGGAGGGATACGGTGTATTGTTTTGTTGAGCGGGAATTTTGTTGGTTTTGTTTACTTTTTATTAGTTTTTTGGGTGGGGATGGGTTGCTTTTGGGAGTTGAGGGGAGGAATCCGAGCCTTGGGGGAAGACCCCCAAACCCCCTGTCAGGGGACGGCTGCGTCCCCCGACACCCCCTCCAGAGTAGGTGGATTGTGCTGGTTGAGGGTGTTGGGTTGATGGTGATGAGGGGGGTGGGTTTGTGTAGTGGAAGGGATTGTAGGGGTAATGGGTAGTTCAAATTGATGGGCGCGGGTGACTTGCTGATAGACGCTGCCTAAGAGGACAGTGTGCCGTTGGCGGTGAAGACAATGAGCAGGAAGATTCGGAGTTGCAGATTCCAACGATCGGCAAATTGATGCTTTTACTTGCAACTGGTTTCGCGTTAAGGACAATCCCGATCGCACGCTCTGTTTCGGCACGATTTTTACATCAGCCGTAAAGTAGGAGAGATCATCGAGAATACGGACCGTTTCCAATCGAAGATATCAGGTTGCAATGAGTGAGAACTGGTATAGCAATTTATTCCAACTAAAAATATTTCGTTACTACACTTATCCATTTTCCCGTATTCGGTTTTGGCTGTAGATCGCGCCAGTCATCCACAGCAGCCACTTCTTTCAGATACAGCGAATGAGTCATTGCAGTCACACCTGCACGAGAAATCAGCACGATCAGTCGCACAGGTTCTCGATTACTTCTGGACGATCGAAACATTGGAGGCTGATCGTCCGATGAAACGATCGTAGAAATCACCAAAGTCCTCAAGCAGCTCAACCCAGATGCCGTCCGCGAATTTGTTCAGCTTTATCTGGGCGACATTCTAGACAATGAATCTGGCGATAATTGAAACAGTCCGATCGCTCCTGCCATTGTCTCGCTCTCATGCACCTCGAAGAACTGCTGCGCCTCAACCGAACTATCCGTGTCATTGGCTTTGACGATGCTCCGTTTGTGCGGCGAGCAGCCGATCCAGTGGCAGTCGCAGGCGTAATCTGCGCTGGAACGCGGTTTGAGGGGATGTTGTGGGGGCAAGTTCAGGCAGATGGCTGGGATGCCACCGAAACGCTCGCGACCATGCTGCTGAAGAGCAAATTTCTGCCGCAGCTCCATCTGGTGTTGCTAGATGGCATCTCGATGGCGGGCTTCAACATCATCGACTTGCCACAGCTTGCCGCTACGATCGCCCGTCCCTGCGTCGCGGTCATGCGGCGGATGCCCAAAATGAGCGCAATCGAGCATGCCCTGCAGCGAATTGCCGAACCCCAGAAGCGGCTGGAGCTGATGCAGAAAGCAGGTGAGATTCATGCTGCGCCGCCCTTCTACTTTCAAGTGTCTGGAGCCGATCCGCTCGTGACAGCGCAAGTCTTGCAGCGGGTCAGCGATCGTGGTCATGTCCCGGAGGCGTTGCGGGTTGCGCACTTGATCACATCTGCGGTCATCAAAGGGGAAAGCGGTCGCCAAGCTTAAAGATTATGCTTCATCCACTCTCAGACTTTATCGATGCCGCTAGCGCAATTTCAGTCCCGCCCGCCTACTGGTATGAAGGCGATTTCCACGGTGAGCGACTACGGTTGCCTCGCACTGCCCTCGCTGAAGCGATCGCCCGTGGCTTAATGCGGCAGCTAGCAGGAGACGATCGCTATTCCCGCGAGGGCAAGATGTACGGTGTTCTGCTCGTCGAAACGCCAGCAGGCGAACAGCACGTCCTCAAAGCGTTTTCAGGCTTACTCAACGGCAGTAGTTGCTTAGAGGGCTGGGTTCCTGCTATTCCTGGACGCAGCCAGCTTGCCCTAGAGGAAGCTCGCACTTTAGCAGTTTTAGACGCTCTCAAGCAAAAGCTGATTGCCCTCCAGCACTTGCCTGTTCGCCAACACCACAGCGCCTTAGCCCAAGAATTTGAGACTTGCCTACGCCAATTGTCGCAGCAGCACCAGCAGCACCAGCAAGCCCGACAGCAGCAGCGTCAGCGCTTCAGTGAAACACTAACCGGTGAAGCCCTGACAACCGCCCTAGAACAGCTCAACGACCAAAGCCGCAAAGAGGGCATCGCCCGCCGACGGCTCAAGCAAGAGCGAGATGTTGCCTTGCTGCCGCTGAAACAGGCGATCGAGCAAGCCGATGCCCAAATCCGCGACCTCAAACAGCAGCGCAAAACTTTATCGCAAACGCTACAGGCGCAGCTGCATAGGGTTTATTGCCTCACCAATTTTGCCGGAGAGTCGATCGCCCTCCAGCAGCTCAGCAATGCATTGCCTACCGGTACAGGTGATTGCTGTGCCCCCAAGCTGCTCAACTATGCTGCCCTCCACCGGCTGAAGCCGCTAGCGATGGCTGAGTTTTGGTGGGGTGCGGCTTCCACAAACAGCGGGAAAGTACGGGGTGAGTTTTATGAAGCCTGTGCCGATCGCTGCCAACCGTTGATGGGGTTTCTGCTGTCGGGGCTACAACCATCTCCCCTGCAAAAAATCGCGCCTGCTGCCGAGGTTGAGCTACCGATCTTATATGAAGACGAGTGGCTGATCGCAGTCAACAAACCTGCGGGACTGCTGTCTGTACCGGGACGGACTAGCGATCGGCAGGATAGTGTGCTTAGTCGGCTTCGTCAAAGGACGCTGCCAACCTTGATGGCAGCCCATCGGCTTGATCAAGAAACATCTGGCATTCTGCTGCTGGTGCGAGATCTTCAAACCTATCGTCAGCTTAGCCAGCAGTTTCAGCAGCGGCAGGTTCACAAAGGGTATGAGGCGCTTCTAGCTGGGGCAGTAACACTCGATTGTGGCAGGATCGATTTGCCGCTCTGGGCAGATCCAGCCGATCGCCCCCGCCAAAAAGTCGATTGGCAGCGTGGCAAACCTAGCCTCACCCATTTTCAGATCCTTGAAAGAGCAGCGACTTACACGCGCGTATCGTTCGTTCCGCTCACCGGACGAACTCACCAGCTCAGAGTTCACGCAGCCAATGGTCTAAAAGCGCCCATTCTGGGCGATCGGCTATATGGCGATCGCTCTGCCGTCGATCGGCTGCATCTGCATGCTAAAGAACTCCGCTTCCAACATCCACAGTCTAGAAAGACAATCCTGTTGCGAACCAAAACACCGTTCTGAGCCTCCAAGCATCTTGAATATGATGAACCAAATCAAGAACTTTACAAACCAACGCCGTGACATCGCTCAAGATAAAGGTTATTTCTCATCAAAAATATTCTTATGGGTCGTCTGGATAACTTATGTAGGGTATCTCTTACTCAGCGATCTCCCACCCGGAGAATCGGTGCTGCATCCTCAACCCGAAACATTGAAAGAAGCGATCGATCTTAGCCTCAATTTCTGGTTCGTTCTGCCAGCTCTGTTTCCTAACGTTGCCCCTGTACTTCACCCGATGCTAGAAGGGTTGTTCAACATCACGATCGTCTGGGGATTATTGTTCTGGGGCTTTCTGATTGACGGACGACAGCAGCGACTCCCGTTCATTCCTTTTCTGATTGGAACAGCATTGCTTACCAATGTTTTCTATTTACCCTGGTTAGCGCTGCGGCAACCCAATCCTGATCCCCCTGAAGCTGTTTCACCGCTGGAAAAACTTGCAGAAAGTCGGGCGCTGCCGCTTATCTTAGCCACTGTTGCTCTTGCCTCAATCGCGTGGGCAGCTTGGGCACGTCCTGAGTTTGGTGATTTACCTCATCGCTGGCAAGCCCTGCGGCAATTGCTGGAAAGCGATCGCCTCGCCTACTCATTTCTCGTAGATCTGCTGGTGTTCTGGCTGTTTCAAGCTTGGCTGGTCACAGATGATATGGTGCGTCGCCAGTGGCACGACGCTAAAGCCCTATGGATTGCTCGGCTGGTCCCATTTGTGGGTCTGGTGATTTATTTGTTGCGCCGTCCCGCTTTACTGATATCTGGGAAGTAGTCGAAAGCATTACGCTTCTCAAAAGCCTGTACCTATCTCAGCTGTAGGACTTGGGGGTGGAACAGTCGGCTGTGGTGGGTTAACACGTTGAGTCGGTTGTGGTGGGTTGGCGCTTTGGTAGTTGGTGATCTGAACAAAGCTAGGGGTGAATAGAAAGACACAGGCTCCTAAATGGCGCTGATGTCCATCGATTGCAAAAGCCCCGCCAGCTACATAGTCTGCGCTGCGCTGGGCCTGGTCAGTGTCCATCAGGCTCAGGTCAAGCACGACCGACTTGCGTTCGCGCAGGGCATTCACTGCCTGCGGAATTTCCTGAAACGATCGTGGCTGCATCATCACCATTTCCATTTGCCCGTTGGCTCCAGGCAAGCCGATCACATTACTAGAACGAGATCGTGGCGCTGGTGCTTCTTCTTCAGCATAGGTATCGTCAGTCTCTTGCTCGTACTCTTCATACTCTTCGTAAGTCTCATCAATCCCTAGTACATCCCGCAAGCGTTGAAGGAAGTTCATAACAACCCCAGCTGAGCTAGTTCAATTGTTCTATTTTAAATCAAATTTCAGAAAAACTTATCATTTGCAGCAATCTTTAACTACATATAGCGGAGCCTAGAGCAAATTCAATTGACTAGACCATAGCTCAGCCAAACAAGTCAATTAAATGCAGCAAAGGGCAAAAGAACCAATCAGTTCTTCTGCCCTTTGCCTTTCGCCAATCTCTGGTTGTCTTATCGCTCGCTCTGTGTAAATGTTTCCACAGCAGAATCGGCAAGCTCAAATACTGGCTCAGATTTGCCCACTAAAAGCGCTACTGGAAAATGCGTCAAAATCTCTCTAAGCCACAGTGTATCTCCACCTTGAATTTCGCGCCCTGTCATAGCGTCCTGCCAGACTGAAGACGATCCCGGCGGTTGCACAATTCGGGTTTCATGCCAAACCTGCTCTCCAAACGGATATTCACCTTCTTTAATCAGCGAAGTTAGCAGCCGAGGCACGATCGCAATCACCCGTGTATCCCCTAGATCTCTAGCGAATGCAACAACGTGCGCTTTGAGGCTACCCAACACAGTCAGCTTCTCGTACCCACCGCGCTGAAATAGCTCCCGATGATTCTGGCGAACCTGCAGCGCTCGGTAAGTTAAGAACATCTTGATGCGCCCATCTTCAGGCGTTTTTAGCAGCTCTGCAATGTAGCTTAGCAAGCTATCGTTTGAGTCTCCCTCAAGCTTTAATTTGATTTCTTTGAGATAGTCTGTCCGCAGCTCGAAGTCAACCGGACGACGGTTATCCGGATCAACCAGACTTAAATCCCATAGCTCTGTCCCCTGATATAAATCAGGAACACCAGGAGACGTAATTTTCAGCAGGGTTTGTGAAAGGGAGTTAAAGACCCCGTAGTGCTGAATCTTCTTCTGGAAAGGTCGAAAAACCTGAAGGAACAAATTATCCTCAGTATCTTCTAGAAGCCGCTCAATAAACTGAGTGAAAGCGTTCTCATACGCTATCTCAGGTCGCATCCAGGTACTATGCACTTTAGCCTCACGAACGGCTTTAACCACATAATCCTGAGTGCGGTTTACAAAGGCGGGCAGTTCGGCCGGGTCAAATGGGAAGGCACCCAATAAGGTTTGGTAGAGCAAATATTCATCGTTGGCGGCAGGAGCACTTGATCCATTTACAGCCTCTTTTAGAGGCGCATTGATAGCGCTCCAGTTTTTCACGTGGCTCTCCCACTCCTGCGGAATCTCTGAGAGCACATTAATTCTGGCTCGCACATCTTCGCCGCGTTTGGTGTCATGTGTGGCAGTGGAATTGGCAGCATGGGGCCACTGTGCCCAGCGATTTTGGTTGAAGCTATGGAAATCATCGACCGAGATCCCGAATTGGCAGGCGCTAGAGCCAACCTCATTTAGCGAAATCAAACGGTTGTAGACATAGAAGGCAGTATCTTCAACCCCTTTTGCCATTAGGGGACCTGTATACTGCTGCATTCGCATTAAGAAGTGCAGCCACAGTTCTTTATCTTCCTGGCTCAGGCTATCGTCAAAATCAAGCAGCAGGAACTTTTCAATAAAGAAAAGTTCGTTGCTGAAGTTAGGAATGTTCTCTTTTGCTTTCTGCAAGACCTGCTTCATGCAGTCCTGATCGGCTTTCCGCGTTCCTTCCCGACTGATGTAGGTTCGATATACTGGGAACACCGTCAGGATTTCTACCAGCGCGCGCTTCAAGCCATACATTGTGAAGTCACTAGCGTAGCGATGTCGATCGGCAATCTGCTTTAGCAGGTGCGCTAGGTTGTCAATATCGCCAGCCAGATACTTGCCAATAATTAGCCGCTTAGTTTCATCGATAACCCGATCGCAAGGCGTAGCTTTGCCAATAAATTGGTAGTAAATTGAATCAAATTCAGCCTCTGATGACTGCTGGCAGAACAGGCAGTTCACCTTGCTCATGAAGTCATAGCCTGTTGTACCTTGAATTGGCCAGTTCAAAGGCAAATCTTCGTGAGGTTCCAGAATTTTCTCAACGGTGATGTAAATCTCTGAATCATGCTCGCGCAATCGGTTGAGATATTGCGCTGGATCATACAGCCCATCAATATGATCAACCCGCAAGCCCTTGAATTTGCCTTCTTTAACTAACTGCAAAATTAAAGAATGGGTCGTGTCAAAGACATTCTGTTCCTCGATGCGCAGCGAAATTAGCTCGTTGACCGTAAAGAATCGGCGGTAGTTAAGCTCTTCATTACCCACCTTCCAATAGGAAAGGCGGAAGAACTGTTCAGACAGCAAATTATCTAATAGATTGAAGCTCTCTGAATTACCCGCTTCCCCGTTAAAAATTTCAATATTTTCTTCAATAAATCGTTGCACTTCGTTGCTGTCATTCCACAGCTCCCATAGCATGCGCTTAATGAACGCGATCTGGTCATAGCGTTCGCGTCCCTCTTCTCCCGATGGAATGTACTTCAGCGCATAGAGAACACCCAAAAACTTGACAAAATCCGGGTGCGCTCTTCCCAGCTTGTTCCGTAGTCGTCCCAGGTCATACATCAGCACATGGCTGTAGGACTCGATCCGCAAAGGAAAGCTAAGAGCGTAATAGTTGATCGACAGTCCATTTTGCCCATAACGCAGCTGCAATTCGCCACTTTCTAAGCAATCGCCGTAAAACCTGCCCAAAAAAGGCGCCAGTGCGCGCCCGCGAATGCCACCAAAGGGATGATTCCAATCGATATCAAAAAAATTATGATATTGAGAATCAAATCCATTCTCCAGTGCATCCATCAGCATATGATTTTGGTTATCATATGCCATGTGGTTGGGTACAATATCTTGCACCCAGCCAATATGATTCTCCTGTAGGTCTTGAACCAATGCTTCAAAGGCTTCTCGCCCTCCCAGCTCCGGATTAATTTGCTGAGGATTTACAACATCATACCCATGTGTGCTTCCTTGACGCGCCGTAAAAATTGGAGAAGCATACAGGTCAGTTATTCCAAGTTCCGCAAGGTAAGAGACGATCGATTTTGCAGAAGCAAAGTTGAAAGCCGACGTAAACTGAATTCGATAAGTGGCTAGAGGAATTTGCATCATGGTAGGAACCAGGCAGTATTACAGATTGTTAGAGAAGTTGGGGTGATTCGTTGTCTATCTCTAGCGATAATCTTGCGTATCAGGTCCAAGACGCTGAGTTCGCCTGGTAGAGGGATGAGGGTATCATCTTCGCTACTTTTGAATCTCCCAACGTCTCTTAAACGCATTTCAAGCAACAGCAGTCAAACAGGGAATCCAATTCAATTCTGCACAAGCCTCGTTGCAAGAAGTATTACACTTACTAGCGATTTAGACCAGCAACCCACCCCCTTTTTGTTAAAGAACTTAGATAGGGTTTGTACACCGGTAGCTATCGGGGCAGTTCATCAATGAGCAAGGCGGCACATAGAAGACAGACCAAACAAAACCTTCTGCCGCCTGCTCATTGATGAACTACTTCAATGGAACCTCTAGTCAGTAACGTCTAGTGTCCTGACTCAGAGTGGTAGACGACAACACTTTGAGGATTCAGCGTCAGCGTGGGCGAAGCATGTTCAATTGGGATCGCCTCTGGCAATGTAGAGCCTGTACCCCCCCAAGCCACATCAGCCGAATCCAAAATCTTTGTCCAAGGTCTAGACGGTAGTGAGAGAGATGGCTGAACCGATTGCTGGTTAAAATTCAGCAGGCACAAAACCTGGCTATTTTCGTGCCATCGCCGCAAAATGACCACCTTCTCATCTGCCAATGCGGTTGCTTCTAGGCTGTGGCGATCGAGATGTGCCAGTGCCGGGATCTCTCGGCGCATCCGCAACAGAGTCTGGTAAAACTGCCAAAGCACTTTGTGCTGTCCTTCGTGGCGCAGTTTCCAATTGAGCTTCGATCGCTCAAACGTGCCTTCTGCCTGTGGATCGTCTGCTTCTCCTTCTGCATGGAAAGCGGCAAACTCTTCTTTACGCCCCTTTCGCACAGCTTCCACCAGTTCTGGATCAGTGTGGCTCACAAAATACAGGAAGTGGGAAGTTTCGCCATACTCCTCACCCATAAACAACAGCGGCACTGAGGCAGAAAGCAACACTGCTGCTGCTGCCAGCTTTTGCCCTTCAAAGGAAATTAAGTGGGAGAGCCGATCGCCCTTCAGGCGGTTACCGACCTGGTCATGGTTCTGACAGCACACTACAAAGCGGCTAGACGGACAATCAGAAGGATCTTCCCCGTGATAGTGCTGCCGATGCTCTGAATAATCCCAGGTGTAAACGTAATTCTTGGCATAAGCCTTCGCCATATGCTCTGGACTGCCAAAGTCTCTGTAGTAATGAAACGTCTCGCCGGTCAATAACGCATGAACGGCATGATGGAAGTCATCATTCCATTGACCGTCTAGCCCAAAACCCCCAGCTGACCAGGGACGCAGCCAGCGTGGATCGTTGAGATCGACTTCTGCAACCAAATGAAACTTGCGCCCTTGCTGCTGCAATAGCTGCTCAGTGTTTTCTGCTAGCTCCTTGAGGAAGTGCTTAGCACCGTAGTCATAGATTCGATCGGTTGCATCTAGCCGCAGCCCGTCAATATGGCACTGCTGGAACCAATACAGCGCACTCTTGATGAAGTAGTCCCGCACGCCATAACTGTAGGCGCTATCAAAGTTGAGCGCATTCCCCCAGGGCGTTTTGTACTTCGTGGTGAAATAAGGTGCATAGCTGCCCAAATAATTACCTTCAGGACCCAGATGGTTATAAATCACATCCAGAAAAACAGCCATCCCTTGCTGGTGGCAAGCATCTACTAACCGCTTCAAGCCTTCCACACCACCATAAGATATTTGCGCTGCAAACGGATAAACAGCATCGTACCCCCAGTTGCGCGAACCAGGGAACTGCGCAATTGGCATCAGCTCGATCGCATTCACGCCCAGTTCCTTTAGTTCTGGCAAACGGGAAATAATTGCCTCAAACGTTCCTTCGGGGGTAAATGTTCCCACATGTAGCTCATAAAACACCATCTCTGCCAGCGGAATATTCTTCCACTCGGCGTCTGTCCAGTCAAACGAATGATCGACCACCTGCGATGCCCCATGAACCCCCTCTGGCTGTGCTTGTGATGCCGGATCAGGGCGATCGACTTCTCCATTGAGTTGATAAAAATAGAGCGTGCCAGGCGCAGCATCGGTTTCAACTTGCCAATAGCCCTGCGGCTGGCGCTGCATAGGAATGAACTGTTCTTTGGGCGCGATGATGTGGAGAACCACTTGCTCGAGTAGGGGTGCCCAAACTGTGAAAGTGCAGCGATTATTTCCTTGGTACCAGGAGCCTAGTTGCATAGTTCAGAGTGGGGAGAATTAAGGACACAGGTGATAGAGTTTTTCCTAGCCGAAGCATTAAACTTGAGTGCTTCTGGTCGCTTAAATCCGGCCTGGAAATCTTGCTACTCTTTTAAATAGCGCTGTCTTCACAAAAGTACAATCAAGATCCATCCCCCGACAGAGAAGACGGGTCTTTAAACGCTGGATAGTAAATTACTACAGCCAAGTCTTGGATAATTTTTACTTAAATCTAACTATGGTATTTTTTAAGTAATTGATTTCAGCTTGAGTAACCCAGCACAAAGATGCGGAGGAATTATGCTCAGCTACCTGCTCAGCCCATACATGCTGCTAGCACAAGAGACAGTCCAGGTCAGCTTCAGGTTAAACGGAGTGCTTGCCCTGCTTGCAGGCATTTTGATTCTCTTAGTGCCTAGATTGCTGAATCTAATTGTGGCGATCTATCTAATTCTGATTGGGCTCGTTGAGGTGTTCGGCTTACGCATCTGATGAAATAATTTCCTCAGATGACATTGTTTCCTAATTTGCCTTGATCCTCTTAGCGCCTAGATTGCTGAACTTACATTGTGGCGATCTATCTAGTTTTGATTGGGCTCGTTAACGATTTTTTCCAGAAGAATTTTATGCCCTCCCTTCAGGCTTAAGATTCTACTCGTTTAGGTTTTATTGACTCTACGCCCCAGACAGGACTCGAACCTGTGACCGACTGCTTAGAAGGCAGTATATTGAAGCTTCAAAATGCTTGCAATAAAAGCCTTCTGGAGCTTGAGAAAAATTGCCGATCTACAACTGATCTACAGCGCACTAAAAAACGCGGCATCAGCCGCGCCTGAAGGTAGGTCGTGTGTGAAGCTTTTAACCCTTCGCAGCAGTCGATCGCTTAGCTCTGGTGGTCTTCTTCGCCGCCGCAGGCTTACGAGTAGTCGATCGACGGGTAGTTTTCTTCTCAGCGGCAGACGCAGCCGCTCCGTTACCGTTCTGAGTGGACTGTGGAGCGATTAAACCACGGCGGGCCATGCGCGCCTGAATGACTAGCGGCTCAAAATGACTGTAGGCTAAAATCGCGTCCTCACCCCGAACAATCTCCTCGCCCCCATAAGGGATCGTTATCAAGTTCTGAGCGCCAAACCATTCACGCACCGTTTCAAGGTCCTGCTCCACATCCTCTGCGATCGCCCGGATGCTCTGACCAGGCAGCTGGTTGGAAGTAGGCAAAGCGATCGGTTCAGCAGATGCAGCAGTAGTGGAATTTCGTTCGAGGGTTGCGGTTGCCATAAGGGTTTCCAGAACATCAGTTGCTAATGATTCTAGTTCGTCTAATGTGAGAATCGGTAGATCGCACCCTGCTGGTAGTGTTTGCGTCGGAATCTGCCAGACCCACTCCCCCTTGGACCACAGCGCCAAATGTTGAGCACCACAGATCGCATGTGCTTCAGTTGCTAGCTGTTGCTGCTTTTTGGTGAGGCTGACAATGAAGGCTGGATTGAAGCAATTGAGATGCAGCGTCCCTGTTCTGTCGAGGTTTACAGCCGTGCTAAGCAGCTCTATGTCGAGCTCCTTAAAGCGATCGATCCGATATTTTGCTAGCCGCGTCCGATCGTTGTGGCTAAGTGGGAGTGGGGTGGGCATGGCTGGTCACGGTGAGGGGTCGCTGTCAGATTTCCCTCACTGCAATCGGGGCTTATAAAGTCAGCAAGATAGCTGATTGCACTAGAGACAGGAATTTTTTCTGCCTCAGCAAACGTGGTTATCGCTTCTAGTTTGCGTGTATGCCAAGCCTCGCCCCAGTAGACAACCACATGCCTATCATCCTTGATTAGTGCCAGCGCATCTGCGTTTCTGAGGTGGAGCGGTAAACGATTTTCGAGCAGTGGACGCCAGCCCTTGTACTTGAATGCGGAAATTACAAGCTCAGGCTTGAGGGAGTCCAAGAGGGTTTGATCGCTAGCAGATAACGTCATTGCTCGCTCTCCAATTTTTCTAAATTGAATCTATAAATCCCAAAAGAGGCGGCGATCGCTCACTCTGCTCTCTATTTATCGTGGCGTGGCGTTCAGCGTCCCATAGCTTGCCCCCAGCGATCGCCCCACACTCAGCCGATCGCCTGCTGCCAAACCTGCATTAGTGAGAGCGCTGCTGAACACGGTGCTGCCATCCTCTAGCTGACACTGATGCAGCCCAGAATCCGCGTCATAGCCCTGGTAAGTAGCGCGGCTACTCTGCTGGCGATCGCGCCGCTGCTGGCGGTTAATCTGCCGCTGGTTCGCTGTCCGTCGGGCTTGAGTAGCACGGAGTTTAGAGATTTTTCGGGCGTTCATTCAACGAATCCTCGTACTGCAGCGCATCTAAGGTGAACGTAATTAGCATTCACCTGAAAGCCCCCAAACGGAGCGCTCAGCCGATCGCTCTGCTCAATCTTCAAGCGATCGGCAAAGGGCATACCGTCTTGAGTGGCAAAAGCTTTCTCAGCCTCGCTAAATCCGAAATCATCCACATTGAGAGCAAACGTTGCTGGATCGCCGTCGCTCAAGGTGTAGGCTGGCGGCTCAGCTCCGAAGAAGTTCTTCAGGTCTTTGAAACCGTCTCTGCCCTGCTCAGGCTTGGGCGGCTGCTCCAAGGTGAAACGACCTGCAGGCGCGATCGTTAGGCGATCGTCTAGCAGCTCTTGGTTAAACTCGCTTGAGCCCCATAGATAGGGCAGGTAAGCGTCCCAATAGTCAGAGTAAGCAACGGCTGCATCAAAGTTGGTCAGCTCGACTTTGGCGATCGCCCCTTCTCGCAGATGCACTGTCACAAAGTTATTACTGCTCTGCTGCGTCGTGGTCAGCTCTGCTAAATCGCCTGCTGTCCCTGTGGCTGCCATCCCTCGGACGTAAACCTGCACAATGCGCTCATCGGCTGTGATGTAGAAGTGGTAGATGTCCGCATCAAACACACCCTTCGCCCCGCCGATCTGACCCTGAAAAAACGTCAGCTCAATCTCATTAAGCTTGACCTCATCTCGATCGCTGTCCACCGTCCAGAACAGTAGCGTCCTTCCCGTTGCCCCTGCCCCGCCTGCATAGCTATCCCTCGCTCCCACAAACAAAACCGAAATCAACGTTTCGGTTATGGCGATTCGTCTGCGCCTGCGTCTGCGTTTGCGCGGGTGAGGCATCGCTGTGAAGCTGTTGCTGCCCCCACTTTGGGCGATCGTTTCTCCCTCGCTTAGTCCGCCGTTGGTGAGTGAGATTGCGCCTGGAACTGGATTGTGCCCTGTTCGCTGGGTGATGTGGCTGCCAGAGTCCGCATCGTAGCCACGGTAAGCAGTAGGGCGATCGGCTGTGTCTGCCGTTTCCTGTCGCTCGATTTGGCGGGAGTAATAGCGATCGCGGGCTTGCTCAGCTTTAATACGGGCAATCTTCCGCGCATCAGACATACGATTGCTTCCAGCCGATCACAAAGCTCTGGGATGCACCTGGATTAATGGTGTTCAAGCCGAAGTTCTGAGAGTCAACGATCGCCCCATTTGCGTGAATCAGCCGCAGTGAGCCAAAGCCCTCGCCAGTCAGATCTACAGGCGCGCTTAGAGCTTGGTTCGTGTGCAGCCGCACGGTGTTGGTATCTAGAACTTGCACCCAGTAGCGTTGGGTGGCTAGTCCAGTTGGCAGCGAACCAGTGGAGCCTACGAAGGCATAGTCACCGCTGACAAGCCCATGCATATTGCAGGAGATCGTATTGTTGGCAGTGTCGATCGACTGGATGGGCTTGTTGGAGATCGCCCCTCGTCCCTGCCACAGCACTGCATCGGTGAACTGATAGCCGGTGCCAGCAGCAGGTTCGCTGAACACAGCATTTACCGGCTCAAAGCTCCATTTCTGCGTCGCTTCGCTGTAGCTGCCATTGATAGGCGCAAACGCCACCGAAGCATAGCCGTCGATCGCCTGAGTCATCTCTCCGTTGAGAATCAGAGCGGGTTCGGTGTGCAGCTTTGGCGGCTCTGCGAGGTTGCACAAGATAATTCTGAAATTGCCCAGTGCTAGCACGGTCTTGGCGGCGGTTTCGGGAAAAGTTGGCACGATCCATCACTCCTTGAAAAATTCAATTTCATCCATTCGGATCGCGAAGACAAACACGCTGAGCACTCCTGACAGAGCAGGTGGAGCCGCGATCGTCAGTGGTGCTGTTATCACCTCGTCGCCCACCTTCAATCGCAGTATGCCCGTGTTGAAATTTGCTTCTGCCTCGATCTCATGCCAAGCGTTGTAGCTGAATTCCGCAGGAGAGACGATCTGCTGATATCGTCCTTCGCTGCCATCGCCAGAAAGCCGCAGAGCAATTTCCGTATCGCTATGGCGAATCAACTCCCAGCCGTAGTAGGAAGATTCGGCATCAAATAGCGAAACAATCTGATAGCCCGCCGAGAATAAGGGATACAGCTTGATTTTCAGCCTCCAATGATTGCTCAAGCTGAACGCTTCTGTGGTGGAATAGAGCGTGGTAAATCCCTCGATCGCCATTCCTGTAAAGCCTGCAACCCGCCTCAGCTCAGAATAAATCAAGATGAATAGATCGCTATCTCCTTCCTCATCAATGAGCACATCGGTTTCGGTTGCCTCTGTCCACGCTTCGTTCTCGAATGGATAGTAGGCTACTCGCGCTATCTCCACAGGCTCTTCCTCGACTAGCGTGATGCTGACCTCAGTAACTGCTTCCACGTTGAGCTGCAGCAGTTTGGCGATGCTGACTTCGCTGATGCCCTCAACCTGGAACGATCGCCCGATGCTGATCTCAGTGACAGACTCAAAGTTCAGCTCATCGGTACGAGTTTCACCCAGCGCAAACGGGTAGGTCTGCCACTCAATCTCAGTCGTACTGGTGAAGTCGATCGCCCTCACGATATTGATGATCGGCTGGATGGGCTGCAGGTTTGCTGCCTCTGGGTTGAGATCGGTTGCTGCTGGCTCTGGGTCTAGTGGCTCACCGTCTGTGTAGGGGTAAGGATCGGCTGCGTTGCGAGCGATCGCTGTTCGTCCCATCTGAGCGCATTCGACCGTGACGATCGCCTCATTCCCTGCTAGCGTCCAATTCACTAGATCGGCTAAACCTATGTAGTTGTAGCCGTTCCAGGCTAGATCGATCCTGCAAAGCGGCTCCCAGTTAAACCATTCGTCCCTGAGCGCTGACACGATTCTCCAGCCGCGATGCCTGCCGTGCTGGAGGGTGCCAAACATTTGGGCTAGACGATCGGCTTCTGTGGTACTGGTCAGGTAGTCAATAGAGAGCGTCCGCTCCCGCGTGGCATACGTATCACCGGCGATTGGCTTAAATTGTGCTTTCCCTTCATGGGTGACTTCCTTCCGTTCGAACTTGGGTTGCCGCACTTCTGCCGACGGCGGCTGAGTGTTTCCGCTGCGAGAGGTGGCAGAGGTGTCTTCTGTTGTTTGCAAGGCTAGAAACGCTTTAATCGTGCCGCTCCTCACCTGCCCCGCTTGCTCTAGCGTCTCTGTCAGCTTCCAGTTTCCGCCCTGCTTTGTCCAGCGCTGGGTGCGTCGTTCTGCTAGTGCTAACACTGTCACCAGTGAGGCTGCACCAGCTTTGTTCCAATCGTTCGCGGCTCCGGCGATCGTCCCTGCAGGGCGATAGGTTGAGGCGACAATCTCTCTCACCTGCTGCTGTGTGTCCTCACCCGTGCTGGTTCTGTAGTTGTAGGTCGTGACGATCTGCTCTGATTGAACCGATCGCGTCAGTCCGCCGATGTTGCCTAGTGTTGGGTTGCGTTTGTACAGGTCAGCGAAGATTTGCCCTGCTGGAGCGTAGCGGCGCTGTGTGGTGGTTTTCAGCCTGCCTTGAGTCCCACCCTCATACTCTGAAACCTGCTCATCGATGAGCGAGTCAATTTGCCGGAAAGGGCTACCTGGATTGGCATTGGGGTCGATCGCCTTGTAGACATCATCTGAAACCAATAGCCCCCTAGCTTTGACTTCCTCCACTAGCTGAGTGAAGCGTGAGCCGATCCACTGGGTTGTGGTGGTTCGTGTGCCGATCTGAATCTCGTTGTCGTTTGTGCCCCCGTCCACGGAACTAGCAGGCGCATAGAGCCGGGTGATGGAGCGATCGCCTGCAAACGTTGGCTCTAGTCGATAGCCATTGCCCGCTATCTTCACCAGGCTGCAGGGTCGTTCTGCTCCTTGTACGGGCTCAAACTCGCCAGCATCGTCTCTGCCTACAACGTGCTTGAATAGGCGCTTTGCGGGCTTCGGGTTGAGTCGTTTACTGCGCACCGTGCCCTGGTTGTCCTGCCAGAGTGCGGACATCCCAGCGATCGCCACTCTGCCTGCCTGTTCTACGAAACTGGTTTCGGTTTTGGGAATTGGGTAATTGATGGAGCCGGGAAGCGCCCCGTCGAAGTTGATGTCAGCGGCGGCAAGGAGGGTGGAGACGATCGCGCTTCTGCTCTTGCCTGTGCCAAACGTTATGGCTGAGCGATCGTCGTCCGGTTCTCTAAAAGTGAGAAGAGTGAGGCAATCGCCCAGCTCAAGTTGGATTTGGGGTGATGAAGGATGTGGTGGAACGGGATAGCTAAGAATTCGCAAACCCGATCGCGGATGCCATCTCATCACCCCGTTTGTGTCTGCAACTTGAACTTTGACAATATTGCCGATCGCCCATCTCGACTCGTTTTCCCAGGTGTCGAAGACTAGATCGCCTGGTGGTGGCGTTAAGACAAGTTCTCCAGTCGTTCTGAGCAAGCCATCTTCTGACACTGGCTCATCGGAGATTGAAAGAAAGCCGTCGCGACTGCAGTAGTTTGTGACCTCCAAGCATTCTGAAACATCCGTTTCACTTGGACGACAAACCCAGATGCGGTATCTTCGAGCGCTAGCGTTAACCGTCATAGACAAAGCGGGCTGGTTCTTTGTAAGAATGCCCAGCCCGCTTTGTTTTCACCCTGCTAGACCTAACCCGGACCCAACCCCGCCGAATCGAGCTTGACCTCGCCAAAACATGCCGAGACACGCGGTTATCAGATATTTAGACAACGACATCGTAAATGGACTCACACAACTTTTCAATAAAATCTAATGCGCTGATTACATCAATCTCTGAAATAGGCCATCGCACACCATAAGTAGGATCTATGTCTGCTTCATGAGCAATTTTATTTCGTCTATCAACGATAAGCTTGAGTTGGTTTTTCACCGAGGTTTCTGAAATAGACAATTTTGAAGAAACTTGTTGCCAAAGCACAACATCTGAAAACAATCGGATTGCTTCTGCAACTTTTTCAGGTTGTTGGAAAGACAAGAAACTGTGTCGTTCACGGATTTCTAACTCAAAAGATGAGCTTGCCGTGGAAGAACCACCAGTTGCTAAGACAAAATCCATGGAAATTCGGAATTTTAAGAATGAGGGAGTAGCCGGTCTTTTTCCGCTAAAGACTTCTAGCATTCCTAGCAGCGTCAGTTCATGAACAAAGCAATCTAGAGCACTCACAGAAAGAACTATTTGTGCTCTTAATATATCTGATGCATCTATCGCGCCAGTAGTTAGACTTGTTAAGGCACTGTACAAGCCGCCCAGATTTCTGGCACGAGCTATATTTTCACGAAAATCCTTAATTGCTTTCTGCATAAGTTATCAGGTTGATAACCCTGTCGGCACCTTCTGAATACAAACTATGGAATCGTTCCATTGATCTTTTGGTTCTCTCTAAAACAATTCCAGTCTGCTCTAATTGAGCATCGCTCAGATCAAAAATTGGTACTTTATGCTTTTGGGAAAGCGCAATAAGACCATTAAAGTCCGACATCTGAAGCAATGGTTCTCCAAGCGAAATGCCTATATTGCTGTAAGCCTCGTTCGGCAATAACATCCTACATTGATCTAGAGCAGGAACTAATTTTTGTTTAACACTCTGGTCAATTTCATCTATCCATTTTTGAAAAGCACTGGATGGTTTATCTCCTCCTCTAAGGCGATATCTCTGAATAACAGTTCCTAAAAATCTTGGTGAGATTGATGGAAAAGGGTAAGTTGCCTTTTGTAGAACAGGTGAATTTTGAGCTTGTTGTGACCAAACTTTCCACTTAGGTAATATAGAAGCAAGAGAATCTGTTGCCATTACAGAAAAATAGTCTGGTGCCATCGGAACCAAGAAAAAATCGCTGGTCATAAGCAGGTTTTGGTTTATAGCACCAAGACTTGGACTCATGTCAACAAGAATGTAATCTGCGTTGTATTTATCCGCTGTTACTTTAAATAGATGGTTTATTGACCCAGGAAGATTTTGTAAAGTTACTAGCGAGCCAGATAATTCTTGAGCAATTCCCAAGGTGACTTCGTATTCAGCAAGACCAATATGTCCTGGAATCAAGAACATATTAGGTTGACCGGATATTTCCTCACAAACAACTGGCTCTATGGGAGACGGTCGCGACTCAAATGCAGGTATTAACCCATCTCGAATATTGCGTATACCCTCCGCTTCATATATTTTTGCAAATTCCTCTGATCCTCTAAAACCAAGCACCATACCAGTCAAATTGCACTGAGGATCGCAATCGGCAAGTATAACTCGCTTGCCTTTCAAAGCCAACATCCAACCTAAATTAAACGTAGTTGTTGTTTTGCTGACTCCACCTTTGTGATTGAAAAGAGAAATCTGAATAGGCATGCACTCAATGCTTGTCCTTAAAAATTTTAATTACACACTAGTGACCATAACAATTTCCATCGCAGCCGCTAGCCCATTTACAGTTTCTGCGAATGGATACCTAACGATGGAGCTGAGCCGCGAACATCCCTAACGGTATCGTTCTAGCGGCGTTCGTCACTCCTGACGACTTATTTGTTTTCTGTACATCGTTCTAATTTAGGTGAATAGCAGAAACTTCTCATATACTAAGCCGATCGCCCCAAATCGTCCGAAGCTTCGTCACATCTTCAAATGATCGCGATCACATATCCTCACTTCAGCCAGTAAGCCCAGCGCACCTGCTCTCCCGAAAAAGCTGCTCTTTACGAGCGCCGTGCTGATGCGTTTACAACCACTTAAATGCAAACTCCGGGAATCTCGGTTTAGGATTCCCGGAGTTTGCTGCTGGCTTGAAAACCTATGCAATTGTCCAAAGCTATTAAACATTCCATTGTTCATGCAATGTGTTGATTTGATCGCCAACTTCCCGCATATTTGTGTGACCAGCAGCGCGTAAATGGAACAAGTTGAGGATACTCCATGCCGTATATCTACATATCTTGGAAATGTCGGTCTCATTAATCACTTGATCAGCTAAATAGTTCAGACCTCGATGAATGATGTTTGAACGCTTGGTATAAAGTTCTTTCACATCTTCATAAACTTCTTTGGCATCTTCAACACTTGTAAATTCATAAGCACTAAAAAGCTTAAGTGTTGCGATTCCCTTGGCTAAATCGCCCGTCGGGTTATTAGAAACAGTAAACATGCATTCCAATGCAGTCCAATATTTTAGAAAAGATACATCCAGGTCAAATTCATTTTGAGCTTCACCTATCCAATGAATTGCAGTCAAAATACATCCTTCTAACTGTGTCCGAGAAGAAGCATTAATAATTGCGGTGAAATCATCCAGGAAGCCGTTTGAAGAAAAATTTTCGAGGCGATTCCTATCAATAGAAAAATCTTGTAGAGGTTCACGACCGAGACCAAAACCTAAAATAACGGCATTGTCTTTGCCTCTTCTAGTTAAAGTTTTTTCATCATTGCTGTACGCTTCAAATGAAATATTTATTTTTACCAAATGCTCAAAAACTCTTTCATGTATAAATATACAGAGTGTAAACCTGAAGTAATTTATCAACTCTCGGGCTTGCCTGTAAGCTCTTTTCCGAGCAATATCAGATTCTCCATAGGCGGTAGATCTTACACAGACGCGATTCAGGAAGTTTTCATCAAAGAAATTCTGGGTGAATGCTAACGCTTGTGAATCCTGTAAACCGTCTGCCCCTAAATGAGCAGCAACCATTTGATCCCGCAACTGCTGATTAAAGATGAAGATTTCAACTTTGCCACAGCTAATTTTCTCAAGGTCTTTTAGCTCCATCCCTTCAACTACAAAAAAGAAGTCAAAATAACTAATTTTTTCATTGATAGAACGTTGAATACTTTCTAAGGTGCTAGCAAATTCTCTTTTATTTTGTAAGTCTTTTTCTCTGTTGAAAATTTCTACTTCTAACTCCCTCGTTAAAAGCATGTAGACTGTTCCACGAGATATTACCTCTTTTAATCCAGGAGCATCGTAAATTCTATTAATAACTTCCTTAAATGCTGCTATTGCATTTTCTAGTAAAACCCACTGTTCACAACCAATATTCAATCGAACTGCGTCTCTACTAACCTTCTCATGTTCTTCAAGGCTAGTAGGAACAAAGTAATTTTTACTTTTATTTTTTCTATTTACTAAAGTGTTCCAATTTTGCGTGGCTGTCTTGAGATCGCTTTTACTTAGCTGGATTTCCATAGTCATTATTAAGGGATATGCTCCATATGCTAAGCCGATCGCGCTAAACCGACAGAAGCTTCGTCATATCTTCAAAGGTACGCGCTAAGAACTCGACTTAAGCCAGTAAGCCCAGCGCACCTGGTTGCCGCGAAAGAACTGCTCTTTACGATCGACTAACCCTTCTGCCATCAGCTCATTAAGTCGATTCCGCAAACTGGCGTGATTATGCGTGTTTTGCGTTTCCCTTGTCAGGTCTTGAATTGATTTTGGCTCTTGTTCGCTGCTGCCTTGCAGGAGTTCAATAACTTGTTCAGCGGTGAGGCGATTGTTAGCTTTGCGGCGTTGTACGCGGGTCATGCGGGGACTCGATCGGTTTCTTGAAGTATAAAACGGGCTTGGAAGAGATTTGGATTGCGATACCCCTTGCTAAATTGCGGTTCTGTTGAAAACCATGCCGCAAATCTTGCGAAATACAAAGTATGTGTCGGGTTGACTGCCGGAAACATTTCAGGCGTAGTGTCGCACAACGTTTCATTACCCACAACGATCGGCGGTGCAACTGCTCTGCTTCTGGGCAATCGCTCTTCATAGAACTGTGTTGTATCCCAGATCATCACATTAGCGTTCGCCTCTGCTTCTGCCGTGTGTCGCTCTCGCCAGTATTCATGCTCTGCATAAATCAGCTTGAGCTGCTTCATCTGCGTTTCGGTGACGATTGCCTGCACATCCCACTGGTGGAAGGGCTCAAACCAAGTTCCCTTACCCACTGCCACCCCTGCAGCCGTGTAGGTGACGCTACCAATATTAACGCGCGTTCGTGGCTGCTGTGCCCCTAAGAACTTATCAATCTGGACATTGAAACTAGCAATCGAGAGTCTAAGCATGGCAAGGGAGCGATCGCGCCGATGAGAGGTTCTGACAGCGGTGACGCGATCGCTGGCTGTAGGATTCCTACAAGCCCGCTGCCCGCATGTTGCCTTGGCTAATCGAGCTGATTAGATCGCCTGCATCGCCGATCGCCCCAATGTTTTCGATGTTCACGGTCATGCCGCCTGCCTTCTGCCGCAGCACGCCCAGCAGTTCATCCAGCTTCGCAACAGCAGCAGAGCTGTTGATACTACCCCGATCGACTGCTGAAGCCACAGATTGAGCCGTTAACTCGCCCTGAAATGCATTGCCCGTCATGCTGGAGAGCTTTTCATACTCTGCCAACTTAGCAACGAGCGGATTGCTAGCACCGATCGCATCGCGCAGATAAGCATTATTACCTCCCTGAATGTTGTAGGTGTTGAGCAACGCCCTTGTACTGCCGCCCGCTTGCTTGATGAGATCGTCAGCCTGCCGCAGGGCTTGAATTTGCTCCATCCCTCGCGCCACCTGCACTAACTTACCTGTTGAAGATTGGGCAATGTCCCCAAGGCTATACAGCTCACGCTTTAAGCCATCCAACTTGATCTTGCCGGTAGATTCAAGCGTGGACTTCATTTTATTGAACTGACCGGTGGTGATTTCACCTGCTTCTTTTTGCTTCTGGAGGTTATAGAGCTGCTGCTCTTGATCTCGTCCTAGCTGCTGCTGCGCTGCTTTATTCTCCAATCGCTTTGCCCCAGAATCGTCCCCATAGCGGCTTCGCATCTCGTCGGCTCTAGCCCGCAGCAGATCGTTGTCATAGCCGCCCTGCTGCTGCCTTGCAGCGAAGCGATTGTCACGGTTGAGTTTATCCAGTTCAGCGGCGGCATTGTCCAGCTTCAGATTGTTCAGATCCTCTGCTGCTGCCTTCATTTGCTTGAACTCATTGGTATTGATCTCACCCCTTCGCTTCATCTCTTCTAGTTCAGCAATCGTATTCCTGAACTCGCTGCCAGCAGCATTTACCTTATTGCGATACTCCAGGTCGTTCGCCACATTGCCCTGACCTGCCAGCCTTGCTGCATTGGCACGTTCGCTCAGCACCGATGAGTTCATGCCCTCCAAGCGGCTTTGTGCCTGCTGGCGGCGGCGCTGTTCCTGATAGGCAAACTCTTCCTGCTGCTTGGCGATCGCGTCGGCATAAGCTTGCTCATACTCAGCCATCGTCCCCTGTAGCTGGTTCATCTGCGACCGGGCAGATTCAGCCATCTGCTGCAGCTGGGGAATCCGTTGCAGCATCGACTCTGGATACAGCCCTTGGCTCACCCCGTCACGAATTGCGCCGATCGTCGCGCTCGCCTGGTCCTGCGTGGCTTGCAGTCCCCGCTGGAAGTCCTGCATCGATCGCATGGAGTCTTCAAACTCTCGACTCATGCCGCGTAGGGTGCTCTGCTGCTGTACCTCTGGCGTTTCAGTCAGCGATCGCGCCTGCAGGTCTTCAGCGCTGCGGCTAAACGTGCGCCCCTGGTCCTCCATGCGCCGTCCAGCCTGGAACGCTTGATAGTCCAGATTAGATCCCTGCATCCGGGCTTCAGCTTGCGCCTGCTGATATTGGGCTTGGAGCTGAGTGGCGATCGACTGCTGCTGAGTGGCATAGGTCTGCCCTGCTAGCGTCATGGCAGATTCCAAGCCTTGCTGCCCAAATGCCACAGACTGCTGCCCGCTGGCTTGGCTCAACCCTTGCAGTCCGGCGAGGAACTGCTGTGGGGTCATACTAGGGATTTGGGCAGCACCAGCAGCAGATTGTGCTGGCATGACAGATTGTGCTGCTATTGGTGCTGTTGTGCCAGCAGGTTGTGCTGCTGTCAGCATCGGCATCTGTGCCGCTCCACCGCCTGCTGGCATTCCGGCAACCTGCTCTGCTGTAGGTAGCTGCTGGCCCATTTGGTAAGCCTGCTGAATCTGCTGCATGTATTGGTTCTGTGCGCCCAATAGCTGCTGCTGCGCCTGCAGGAAGTCATTCTTGGGCTTGTTGAGGATGTCGATCAGCGAGATGAGCGACTCAACGTAATCGTTGATGAAGCTTTCCTGAAAGCCGACCATCGCATTCTTCAGCTTCGCCTGACCCTGTGCTGTGTTCGCCTGTAGAGCCGTCTGCTGTGCCTGCAGCTGCGTTTCCTGTGCCTGCTGAGCAATGCCGCGATAGAAGTCGTTGATCTGGGTGGCTAAGTCGCGCAGGCGCTGCACAAGCTGAGCTTTGGACTCTTCGATCGAGGTTTCTAGTCCAGAATTTTCCAGATCTAGATCCTGACGTTTCTGAAACTGCTCTAAACCCTGACTAAGCGCTCTTGTGTCTTCACCCTTTTCATCCATCTGCCCGATTCGTTCACGCAATTGGGCGATCGGCATATCTCCAAAGGATTCGAGCCCAATTGAATTTAGAGCCTTAGTGTATCGCTCGCCTGATAATTGGCTGTCAATTTGCTGAATCGCTTGAGCATTAGCACCCATCTTGCCGCGCATGTTCTGCTGGTCAAGCTGCGAGCGGGCGATATCTGCCTGTCCGCTGCTCATGGTGCCAGAAATTTGGGAGGCAGCGATCGCCTTCTTTCCAGAATTCGCGCTCTTCTCAAGCGCCCGATTTGCATCCTCTAATTTGCCAACAATTGCACTGTAGCTATAAGCAAGACTTTGCAGAATGCCGCCCTGCTTGCCAATTAGCGAGTTGAACTGATCCTGAAGGGTAATAGCTCGTTTCAGCTCACCCTCGTATTGCTTGGCTGCCCCCTCATCGCCGCGTTCTCGCGCCGATTTAATCATCGCTTTGTAGTTTTCGATCTGCGAAGCCGCTGTTGCCTGCATCTCAGAGACGGGGTTCAGGAATCTAGATTGTTGCGCTAGAGCTGTTTGCTCCTGTTCATCTAGCTTGCGTCGTCCTGCCACATCACCAGGTCGCAACCCACGCCGCTGTGCTTGGATCGCGTCTAGCTGCTCGTTGGCATTGCGAAGTTTAGCGATCGCGCTGTTGGGGTCGTTGGTTTTGAATTGCTCGATTTCTGATTGGAGACTGGCAAATACTTCTCCACCTTTGCTGAACGCTTCGGCTTCTCCCAGGCGCTGCTGCTGCGCTTTAACTTCGCCATAGCGAGGCAGGTTGAACTTAGGAGCCATACCCGATGCCTGCAAGCCTGTTAATAGTGATCCCATGCCACCAAAACCTGCCAAGGGATTGTCAAGGATATTCTTTTCCAGCGCTCGCACTTTATCCTTGCCGAACAGTCCCCCTAGTCCAAAGAAGCCCTCTAGAAAAGACTCCTTCGTGTCCCCAGCAACGGCATTTGGGTTGCTTGCCCCTGGTAGCTCTGGCGGCTTCTCGTTACGTGCTTCTGCCAGCGCCTTGCGATAGCGATCGATGCTCTTTTGAGTTTGGTCAGCAAAGTCACGTGAAGATTGCCCCGCATCAGCAAAAGCAGCTACAACGCCTTTGATTAGCTCGATCGCCCCCATGATGCCAACCGTCACCCCAGCGAAGCCCATTGCATCCTGGGTTAAGAACCCTTTCAGCCCCTTCACTGCACCCTGTGCCAGTTCTGTCGCGCCTGCCCAACCCTTGGTAGCGATCGTTGTCAATTCAACCTTTTGAATTAGCCCAGCCAAGACCGCCCCACCCATAGCAGCAATCAGTTCGATCGTGATTGGCAGCAGTTTGTTCACCGTTTCCAGTGCGGCTGTCATCGCTTGCAAGCCGGCATTCTGAGCAGGTAAGAGCGTTTGCCCGATCGCTGCTTGCGCCTCAACTTGAGCATTACCAAAGCGGTTCTGAATTGCTGTCGATGAATTCTTGGCATCTCCCACACCGCCTGCGGTTTCTGCCTGGAGCTGCTGCAGGAATTTTGGCAAAAACTCTTCAGAGGTAATCTCACCGCGATCGCGTCGGGCAATGAACTCGCTCAGATCAACGCCCATGCTTCGAGCAGCAATTTGCTGCACTGGAAATCCGCTGAGCGCTTCAGAGAGCTGCCCAGTGAGTTCCTCGGCTTGAACGGTTCCCTTCTGAGCAATTTGGCTAACTGCCCGCCGTGCCCGTGCTGCTGATTCATTATCAGCACCCCCGACAGCGATCGTTTGGTCCAGCGCTGCCCCCATCCGGTCTGTCAAAAAGCCCTCTAGCTTCGTACCGCGCGTCGCACCCGCTAACTGCTGCTGCCCTTCTAGAGTCTGCATGACGCCTAACCCTAGATCATCTGCTCTCTCTCTGGCTTGCTGCATCGCCTGATTGCCCGCTGCAGCAGAACCATAGGCAAACTTGAAGCCCCGCCCCATCTTCTCCATTGCCATCGCAGTGTCGAGCGCTGCCCCAACGATCCTGCCAAGGTTGTCGATCACCAATTTGGCAACCAGCGCGATCGCCCCAAACTTGAGGAATGCTTTGGGCACATTCCCCACTTGCCCGATCAGCTTCTGAAGGACACCGCCGACCGCTGGGTTAACCATCACGAACTGTTCGATCAGTCCCTTAACGCCTTCAGAAGCAACGTCTTTGGCTTTAGCTGCCACCCGTGCCACCATTGCCAACCCGTCTGCTGGGGCTTCTGTTGCAGCTTTGTAGGCTCGCGTGAGCTGCTCTGGCTTGCCACGTCTTTGGGCTTCTGTCTTCGCCTGCTGCAGCACTTGCGGCGTAAATTGCTCAAAGGCATAAGCATCGGCTTCAGTGCGATAGATGCCTCGCTTCGCCCGATCGCCTAGCAGCCCGCTTGCCTGCTGATTAGCTACCTGCACGCTTTGCAGCGCATAGTATTTAGCGGTTTGTGAGACGTTGCGCGGATCGATCATGTTCACGTTCGATGCGCCCGCGCCGATCTGCTTCAGCGACAGAGAACCAAAGCCAAACTGAGCGGCATGTCTGCCTTCGTGCACCAAGTCTTTCAGCTCATCAGCATACTCATCGAGCGCTTTACCGCCCTGCTCAAGGATCTTGGCGATCGATTCATCGACAATAATTTGATTCTGCTTGATGTTGTAGAGCGCCTTGGCTCCCAACGCTTTAAGGCGATCGTTATCGACCACCAGGCGCGGCATATCACCAGGCTTCATCTGTGCCCCGGAGACTTTAGCAACGCTCCGAATAATTGCCTCGTAGGTCTTGAGCGCCTGTCGAGCGACCTGCTTGCCCTGCTGCTGCGTGACTCTCGCCAGTGAGATGTCATCCAGGCTAAAGGGATTCTCAACGATCGCTGCTTGGCTAACTGCAGATTGCGGCTTGGGTTTGAGCTGTGGCGATAGCCTGCGATAGGTTGCTTCTAGCCTGCCCTTGCCCTGACCTAACGCAAGGCGCGTTTCAGCGGCGATCGTCTTCGCGCCAAACTGGTCGAGCTGGGCAATCTGCTGGTTAATCAGATCCAGCAGCGTCCCTAACTCTTTCTCGTACGCTTCACCCTGCAACGCTTTCAGCTTCTCCAGCCGTTTAGCCAGCGACTTTTCTGCCTTGCTGAGATTGGCAACCGTTTTGCTCTCTGCTTCGCTGGACTGCACTTTCTGCAGCTTCATGCCGCCCTTCACGCCGCGCTCAATCAGCGGTTCTACTGCACCGATCGAAGCATTCAGCGAATCCGGCTTCACGTTCTTCAGTAGATCGTCAACAATATCTGCCTTCTTACCTTTCGGCGTTCCTCGTCCAGATACGCGGCTAATCTCTTTGAGGATTTCAACCGTGTAGGCATTGAGCTGCGCTTCGACCTGCTGTAGCCCTGACGTATCAGCTGCGATCTCAGCAGGCTTCACTTCAACTGCAGCCGCTTTCGCTTTCACCTGCTCAGCCGTCTGCTTCAGTTCTGCCACCACAGCGGCGATCGACTTTTCAAATGCCTGAGCAACGCTTTGAGAACCATTCTTCGCCTCTTGCGCTAGCGCTGCCATGAACTGCGCTTGGAATGTATACGCCTGCTGCTCTAGCTTACGGACGTTCTCGATCGCCTGCTGGCGAGTTTTTTCGTCTAGCTTTTGCAGCGATGCGTTTTTGCTAAACGTGTCGGTACTGCGCCCCGCCATTGTGTTGATCGAGCCGCGCTTCAACCGTTGGAACTGCTTCTGAGCGTCTGCTGAAGCGCTTAGCGGTAGGTCAGCATAATTCTTATTTTGGGTAACCAGTTCGGTTGAACTCAACCCACTGAAGCCACCTTGAAAAGCGTGGTATGACTCATGGGCGATCGTGCTGAGGTCGGCAATGGTCTTGTCTAATTCGTGCTGCGATAGCTTAGAAATATCCTTGCCCATTCCCATAGTGAGACGATGGGCTTTATCTGTCGGCAGTGTGATTTTGTTATTGATGGCATCGTAAGTGCCTGCGGATGGAATATCTGAAGCGCTGATCCGAGGAACACGTACTGAATCAATGCCGATCGCTTTAGCTCCATCAATGATGAGCTGGTTGTATGCCTGCTGGAGCTGATCTTTAGCTTGCTTAAGGGCTTCTTCTGCTAATTTCTTCGTCTTGGCTGCATCGGTCGCTGTAGCTTGTTTGGTGGTTTTGGCAGCCTGTTCGATCGCCTGTTTCTGAGCTTTGGCATCAGCTACTGGCGGCGGATTCACCGCAGTTTGCACCGCTGTTTTCTTTGCCTCACCTGCTTTAATCGCAGGGGCGATCTCACCCTGCACCCCGAATACCTGCTTCACCAGTGCTTCGGCATCTGCCAGCGCCTGGTCGTATGATTCGATCTGCTCTGCCACATCGCCCATTGCATCGGCAATTAGCGTATTGAGTTTGGCGCGATGCTGTTTGATCTGCTCAATGTAGCCTTTGTACAGCCCGGTCTTTTTGAAAAACAGCGTTTGATTGCTGTCCCCTAGAACAGCGCCCAGTTCGCCTGCCAAGTTGTTTAACTCATCTTCAAACCCATGCAGCTCAAATGAGGCAGGTTGAGCGCCGGTGGTACCAACGCCCAAAAATCGACCAAGCTCTTTCTGAAAGCCCTGATCGCCTAAATAGTTTGAAAGCCTGTGCGCCTTGCCTGCTGAAGTAGTGCGCTGCTGTGCGGAAAGCATCCCACCCAGCTTTGAGAGTGGATCAGACTCACCCATGTAGGCGCGGAACTGGCTATCACTCACCTTTCCGGTCAAGCCGAACAGCGGCGTGCCAATTCCCACCCCTTTGCTGCGGATGCCCATCTGCCCCAGCAGCTCAGTTGCTTCCTTGGCGACATAGCCACCGCCTGAATAGCCGATGAAATTGGTGGGTAAATTTGCCCCTTTCTGTTGATATGCCAGTGCTTTGGCGGCTGCTTCGATCGCATCCTGGTTGAAGCCCTGCATTACGTTCTGCTTGCCAAAGCGGGCTAAAATCTGCCCTGCCCACTTGGGCATCTTGTCAATGTTGGCAGAGGTGTCAGTTTCCTGGTTCTCAACAAAATCAACCGCCGCCTCGCTGCCCAGCATGAGCCGGACCCGATCGGCTACCGATGCAGAAGACTTGCCCCTTGTGCCTGCGAAGCCGCCCGAGACGATATTCAGCGAAGTTGCCCCTGCGGGTAAGTCTGGCAGCGTTGGCGCGATCTCAGCCGCCCTAGCCCTAACTCGCTCTACTGCCTGCTGCTGTTTGCGGCTGCGGCGCTGGTCGATGCCCTCGATTGGCACAACGGCAACATCTTGCAGCGCTTTGCCAACGCCGCCCAGATTCTGGAGCTGCTCAGCCGTAGACTTCAGCTCCAGCATTCCATCAAGCGTCTTGGCGATCGCTGTCTCCACTCTGCCCAACCGCTGCTCTAAAACATTGGCTGGAATAATCTCTTTAAGCGCATTAGAAGTCTTGCCAGCAGCAATTTTGAGGCTATCTCCCAAGCCCAACTTTTGAGCAAGCTTGTCCCCGACTCGCTCAGCCTTGTTGAGGATTTGCGTTCCCGAATTCTCGCCAATGCGTCGCAGCGAGGTGTTGAACTTGCCCTCAACGCCTCTGATAAACCCAC
This sequence comes from Phormidium tenue FACHB-886, assembly GCF_014764505.1. Classification (GTDB taxonomy): domain Bacteria; phylum Cyanobacteriota; class Cyanobacteriia; order Elainellales; family Elainellaceae; genus FACHB-886. Next base: position 277,128 of record NZ_JACXWX010000005.1, on the reverse strand, counting down.
GGGTGAGCTGATCAGCATAGGTGATGCCCACACCTTCATAAAAGCCGCGTAACACTGCCTTGGGTGCAGCAGTGACAGCACTAGTTAGAGTTCCAGTGATTCCTTTCTGGTTGCCCTTCCTGACGCCGCGCTGCACCTCTTTGCCAATGTCATCGCCTAAATCTTTGGTGGCATCCTTGAACCCTTGGGCAAGCGCTTTGGTGTCAGACTCAACCTTGATCACTTGAGTGCCAGCTCGGCTAGAAACCTGTGCAGCACCTCGCACAACTACATTGACGTTGCTCAAGCGCTGCACTTCGCTCTGAAGCGTTCTCAGCTTCACAGGTAGGGCATCTAGCTCTCTGGTGTTAACTCTGGGCGTGAGTGGGTTGGCATTAAGAAATCGCTGCAGCCGCTTGGCGTGATCCTCTTTGAGATCGTAGTGCTGGTTAAGTTTGGTGAGGGCCCGATCGTTTACCCGCACGGTTAGCTCAGGCAGGCGATTCGAGCGACCACGAAACGCTGATTCAATAGCCTTGCCCGTTTCGAGGGCGTCTTCATGAGCTTTTTCTAGTCCGCGATCGTAGGTCTCGGTATTCAGCCCGAGTGTGAGTAGCAATGTGCCTAGATCGACGCCTTCCATAGCCCTATCCCCAAAACTTTCCTAGAGTTCCTAAGCTGCTTTGGGTCATTCCTCAGCCAGCCGCTCTGCTACTTCCTCGATCGATGCAAACACTGACAGCAAGCGATAGGGCAGCAGCCGATCCTCAATCAGCTCTGCAATCACATCAATCGTCTGTTCGCTCAACCGCTGCTCTGCTTGCTCAACATCTTCTGGGTGAGGCAGCAGCGTCCACCAGTCAGTTTTTGGTGAATCTTTGCCGCCAAAACCATTCAGCAGTGCACTCCAGCCGATCGCGTGGATCTTCGCCTCCCGATTGGCAGCCATGCGATCGCGCTTGGTGTAAGCCTCTAGCGCCTGGAAGATCAGCCAGTCCGGCTGATCGCCGAAGTTCTCATCGTTAAAGCGGGGGTCAGTGCAACCCAATGTTTGGAGCTGCCAGAAAAGAGACCCCCAATTTATGGGCTGTCTTTCCGCTAACCTTTTTAAGCTGCTAAGGCTGAGTTTCCCTCCGGCGCTGCCTCAGCTTCCGGGGCTGGTGACTGCTCTGGCTCACCGCCTGCCATCTCCAGCTGATAGAAGTTATAAATTTCCAGGATCAGTTCTTCGGTCAGATAGTTTTTGGTGTCTTCCTCTGTCCACTCTGGAGCGCCGATCGCAGGTTTGTAGCCAGTTTCGCGGCACAGATAGCCCACACGTCCTGCCTCCAGTGGAGCAGGAATCTTGGCGCTGATCTCTTCGCTCTCAGCGTCGTGGTAAGCATTCACCGTGACACGCACTCCATCAAACAGCAGCACCCGCTCAGCTTGAATTTCAAAGCTCAACGGCTCAGCGTGCAGCGTTTTAGCTTCAGCCTTCACAGCAGATGTCAGCGTTACAGGGTAGGCGATGCGATGCTTGATGAACAGTGTGGCAGCTTTAATGGCGATCGCTGCTTGGTTGTCCCGCAGGTTGAGGAGTTCTTTCGATTCGTCAGGCGTGAGGTAGTCATACATTGAAGGCGCGTCGCTGTCCGCCTCTGTGCTGGAATCAAACAGCAGCTTGCGAGCTTCCTTGCGGCTAATTTCCTCTTCCTTTGCCAGCCGAGCGATCGCAGACTCTAGCAATAGCTGAGTTTGTGCTTGGCGAGTCCCTTCCGCCTGCAGGTCTACAGGGTTCTCATTCGGCGTAATGCCCCGCTTCTTCTGCAGGTGAATCACACCGATCTCAGGATTGCCAATCGGCACAATCTCAACTTTGGGCGCTGTAGAAAAGGGTAGTAATTTCTTCATGGGTGAACCTCTCAAATTCAGAGCGAGGGTTCCCACCCGGCAAAACCGAAACCGTTTCGGATTTAAACCAGCTCGAACTCCAGCCGATCGCGCCCATCACTCTGCAGTTTAAAGGTTGGGCATTGCCGCAGTTCTTGAGGCACTTTCACCCGAAACGTAGCCGTACGCTTCGGCGTGGTCAGATCGATTGCTTCTGGCAGTGTCCCCTCAGCGTAGGCAGCGCCTGCCAAAAGCTTATTGCCTACAACTCGCACATTAATCAGCGTTAGATTCCAGCCAGACGATCGCAATACTTGATGATCCATAAACAAAAGGGCGAGTTACCCCGCCCTGTCCAACACCTGTAAAAAGTATCTGGATTGAGCGTTCCCAAAACTAAGCGTTAACAGTCTCAGCGTAAGCCACACCGTTTTCGTACTTGTAGCTCGTTCCCTGAATCATCAGCTGGAAGCTGTACTTGACCGAAGCTCGCACGCCGTTGGCGAAGTTCAAGCTGCTTACCTTTGCTGCACCCCGGAATTTATCGCCAGACTCAAGCTGTAGGAGGGCGTAGATCTCCTCACCTGCCCGCTCATCATTGGCTGACAGCGGAATCACAATGTTATCCATTGCCCGATCGCCTTTGATCTTGAAGCCACCCACCTGGAAGTTCCGGTTAATCCCTGTCACGTTCATCTCTTGACCAAAGCCAGAGAGGAAGTTGGTGATGTCTTCGGTCTGTGATTCATTGCCGGGATTAGCTTCGGTCACGCCCAGCAGGGGAAGCATTGCATAGGTCTGACTAGCAGTGCTGGCGGGCACGGCGGCTTTAACTGGCTCAACCGGAACCGCCGTTGCTGTACCAAAGGGAACGATCGTATCGAGCGCCACTTCAACCAGCGTTGTCCCATAAGTCAGTTCTAAACCTGCAGCCAGAAACAGGCTCTTTCCGGCTGCTAGATCGCCGCCTGTGACATCCAGCGTCAGTTCATCAGCGCCGATCGTTGCGGCTGCAGTATTGGTTACGGTGTACTCTACAGGCTTGCGCTGGTTCTCTGCCAGCTTCGCGACAAACAGCTTGGTTCCTGCTGTCAGAATTGTTTTTGAATTATATGTAGGCATAGTCTCGCGAGATTACTTCGTTGCGAGAGTTCCTATGTCTTAGATCGCCACCATCTTGCCTGCTATATCCAACCTGAAAGGCATTTTGCACTCAAAGGCGATCTTATTAAGCTCTGCGATCTCCAGCACTGTCGGCTTGGCATGAGTGGCGATCATGTTCCAAGTTGTCATCAAATCATTGAGCGCTTCGGCGTTGGTTTCTGCCCGTCCCAACCTGCTAATCAGAATTGGGTTGAGTGCCTGCGTGATGGCGTTGGTGGTGACAATCCGCAAGTAGGTGGGTGAAGCAATGCGCGATCGAAACTCGTCCCACAGTGCCTCTGGAGCGGATGATGGAGGCGGGTTGTTCTGCTCTTCGTAATAAGCCTTCACCGCTGGATCGTTCTCCGATCGCTCCTCCCATCCAGGCTCTGGTTTACCTGCCTCGTTTGTCGGTGGAGCGTTTGCGCTTGTACCAGTCACTTTGCCATTCTCAACTTTTGCCCACATTATGCTGCTCCTCTTGGGTCGTACCAGCCGATCGTGCCGATGCGGGGATTGTGAGTGTACGTACCGCCAAAGCTGGCTCTTGCTCGAACCTGAGCGCTCGTGTTGGTGAGCAGCGTTTCTACGCTGATCTGGTTGTACTCAAGCGGAGCCATTGCGTTGCCGCTATACGCCGAATCGCCACTGCTAGCCCCTCCACCTAACCGTGCCGGAGCTTGATCGCTAATCAAAGGTGAAGAAATCAGAACTGCATTGCCGTTTCCTGCTGCTGGAAGACCGGAAAACAACCGGACGATCGCCTCTATGCCGCTCACTCCAGGTGGAACAGAGAGGGTGTAGAGCGTTGCCGTTGTGCCGATCGCAGCTCTAAGGTCTTCTCGTTCTGTCGCCCAGTAGAACACGTTACCGATATTGGCAAAGTCGAGAATATTGCTGGATGCATCCGTGCGGATTGAGCCGATGCGTCGCACGTTCCAGCCTGTAGGTTTATCGGTTGCTGTTGCCGATTGGCTGAAACCAAAATCAACCGATCCTGTGGCGTTCCGCATGATAAACACATGCCACCACTGGTTTGCGGTAACAGTTCCGCTAAATCGTCCGCCGTTGCCGCTGCCAGTTGCCCAAACTGCATCTAGACGTTTGGTGATTGTGCTAGAGGTCTTGCAAATATACCTGTCGCTGCCAACTGCGACGATCGCCCGCCCTGCTGCAATGTCAATACGAGTAGCGGGGGTCGTAGCGTTGCGCGAAAGCGTCAAACCTTCGGGAGGCAGCATCGGCAACTGTACCAAGCCCAGCGAATCGACTTTACCACTTGCCGTTAGATCGGTTGTGCTGAATCCTGCCATTGCGGCAAGCGGACTTTGAAAGGTGTAGGTAAGTTCGGCTGCCCCCTGAAATAGAAACGAGGTTGCGCTGACCAGTGCAAAGCGGCTATGAAAGTCAGTCGAAGCATCCACCGACCAATCTCGGTAGATTAGCCCACCAACCGATCGCCATTCCGCAACCGCATTGTTCGCCCCATCGTTGGCGCTAATCACAATTGAATTATTGCCAGCCATGCCCATTAGCTGGCTGCATGAAAGCGGTGCTGCAGCTGTATTTGCAGCATTGCGGGCTTCGATCGTCCCATTGTTCGATCGAATGCCCGCCCCGCCAATTCCTAACTGGAAGAAGCTGCTAAGCGTCCCTAGTATGTGCGGGAATAGCCCCATTAGCTAGGCACAACGTAATCGACTTCAACCCGCGCCGCCCCTGCTGTTGCTCCCCCTGGTGTGTAGGCAATTTGCAGGGCTTCAGCCGTTCCCACAGGTGTTAATCCGGGATAAACCTCGTAAATTTTTGCCCCTGCCGCATCCTTCAAGTCCACCTGAGTGGATGCCATATACTTGCTGGGGCTGCCGCTGGTTCCCACACTCATTGATGGAGCGCCGTTAAAAACGGTATCAACAATGACGCGAACTGCCTCCACTACTGCATTAGCTGGCAGCGTGAACATTGGGACAGTGCCACTTGAACCGAAGGCGAACGAGGTTGTGTCGGTTGTCAAACAAGTAGCAGTATTCGCAGCAGACACAAACTCAAATTCAATGACATTGGCTGCGGTGCCTGCTTTTTGAGCCAGTACCTGACCGTCGGTGGCTTTGCCAGTGGGATAAATGACTGTCAGCCCCGCTGTTTGCCCTGCATTCTGCTGAATGTTCAGCACGTTGGTAGAGCCGATCGAAATCGTGTTACCTGTGTTGTTCAGCTTGGATGCTGTGATTTGCGCATCTGCTGTATCTCCAGGGTTACGAACTAGCAAGTTCCCAGTGCTGTTTTTTAGTCGTACCCCGCCGATCGCTATCAGAAAGCTATTAGCACTCGTACCCAGAAAATCTAAAAACTTGGACATAACTTAAACCTCCAAAAGGACATAGCCTGAACCTTGTGTGCAACCTTCTCCAGGAACGATAGTGAGCGCGATCGGCGTGGCTGTGTCGTAGGTGTAAGCAGGATTGGTTTCGTACTCCGCCACAAACGTTGGATCAACCTGCTCAGTTCTGACCAGCCGATCGCTGTCCTCTGCATCGCCCAAGCTCAGTGCTGCGCCAGCGCCATTAAACGGAATTTGGATGACGATCTGCACCGTGAAAACGGTCTTTCCAGCCTTAATGGTGTAGATCGTTTTGGGAGTAGCATCGCCAAAGCTAAACGGAATTTTCATAGATCCTTGAGATGGCAGTTGTCCTCCGTCGATCGGCTCGCCCATTACCTCACGATTCGGCACGAACCAGCCCGCTATTTTTGTTCCCGCTTCTGCTTCGATTAACGCCCCAATGCCGTAGCGTCCGTATGGCGGGTTGATCAGCGTCAGCACAAACTTCCCCGGTACGTTGTTAAAGGTCGTATTGGCTTCGGTCTGTTCCATCACCTCCATCGGCAGCACCATCGGATCGACGCAATACCCTTCCAATGCCAGTCCATCTGCCTCAATTTGCTGCTGAGCCTGTAGCAGCCGATCGATCGCCGGATTGGTGACCAGCCGCAGCATGGAGACGATCGGCAATGGCACAAACAGCGGCATTGAGTTGCCAAAGTCGTCTGTGGTCGTTTCGGTAGTCAGCTGCCCGAAGGTCAGCGTAGCGTTCTCATAGCCGATAAACGGGCTATCCATCAGCTCCGCTCCAATAGGGTTGAACCTGACCCACCGCCTCCCGGCATATCCATGCCCAATGTCAGCGCGATCTCTTGCTTAATCTCGCTCTCTAGCTGGCTCAGTGAATCGGTAGTGTTGCCGCGATCGCCCCACTCCCATTCGAGTACATCTACTTTTTTGTAGGTCAAGCCCGCCTCTTTCGATTTGGCTTGGGTGAGCCGCTGCGCTTTCACCTGGTCGTATTGGGTCAGCAGTGCCTGAATGGTTGCCACAGCTTCTGGAGCCTGCTTCTCAACCGATGCCATCGCAATGCGAAGGTTATCCAGCCACAAGTTATTGACTGGGATGCCGCAGATACGGCGGATGCGTTCAAAGTCTGACGGGGGAGTGATGTTCCAGGGCATAAGAGTTTAGCTCGCTTGCTTTGAAGATTCCCGACGGTATCGATAGACGATTGAGCAGCGGCAGAACTGCCCGCACGCACAGGCAGCACCAGGCAACACAACCTCAGCGATCGGCTTCCACCTGCCACGTGTGGAATGCGCCAAGCAACTTGCACAGTGTTTCGCTTGTGGGTCTAGACTGCGCTTAGCCTCGCTGAAGCCCTCGCTGCCTCGAGTGATCTGCTCTGCCCGGTGAAACGTTTTTCTAATTGACTGCCCATACTGAGCCGATCGCCTCAGCGCTTGGTTGGGCGTGAGCTTACCTGCTGCAAGGTCGTTGGCAAACTTATCGAGGTATTCGTACTGTCCTCGCAGCTGGTAGCCGATCGCCCCATAGTGTTTTGGGCTCAAATTACCTTTACCACCTGCCGCAAGTGATGCGATACGGAGGTGAGCCGCCTTCAAAGTAGCAGCAGTGCGGCTTTCCCATTCAGCCAGATCGAGTTTGCCGCCGATGAGCAGGCGCGTATGTCCCCTCAGTTGAGTCTGAGTTCGCACTGCTTCCTGATCGAGCAGCCGCATGATCTCCAAACGTGGCACAAAACGCCCATTCTCACCTCGATACTGCCCTGCTCTAGCGTCGTAGGTTGGCATCGGGCTTCGCCTCCAGGTAAGGCTTAAGGCTGGGGTGAGCCGTGGCGATCGCCCTATTTAGCTCCGCCTGTGTGAACTCAGCCTGCTTCAGCAGAACCTCACGCGGTAAAGGAGAGCCGATCGGCGTGAAGGGTTGGTCAGGCTGCATTGGCGGCTTCCTCATCGATTTGGTTGCCGGATGCTAGAGGTTTGTTGTCAACAGTGGCAAGAGCAGGCTGCACCTCTTCAATCAGTTGCAGCTCTTCTTCTAAATCGGTTTCCTCTGGTAGCCAGCCCCGCTCTAACAGCATCTGCAAGCCCAGCTTGTTGGAAATCTTCAAGCCCATCGCATCTAGAATCACCTGCACATCTTGAGCCGAAGAAGGCAGCTTCAGCACCTTGGCATCAACGGCAATACCGCCGATCGCCTCCTCTCCCGTGTACTGCGTCCAGAACTCAAACACCTGCTGCACAGCGCTCGCTTTGCGCTCAGCCATGCTCTGCAATGAGCTTTGGCACTGGGCAGAGTCGATGATCACTTCAGTTGCCGTCTTCTGTGCTTCACCTCCTGTCAGGAAAGCTAAGCTCAACCGGTCGATCGCCTCTTCCAGTGCTGTGATATTGGCCTGAGTAGAGGCGATCGCGTTCCCTGTGGGTTCAGCAAAATAAAAGTCACCATCCACCGGCACATCAACCAGCGAGTTAGGTCCGATCGTCAGCTTTGCCCCGCTCTTTATCTCTTCTGGCGATCGCTGGTAGCCCTTCCGCACGGGCACAGGCAGGTTGCATTTCCGCAGTACCTCATTGTTTTCCGATCGCTTCTGGAAGTGCTCGATGTTCAGCTCAGCTACGTCCTGAAAGGGCAGAGAACCTTTGAACAGCTCACCCTTGCTGAGTGAATACCAAATCAGTGGCACCCGATCGAGGTTCGTTACCCCTTCGTCTACTAGATACTTAATCCACTGCCCCTGCACCAGCTGCAGCTCCCACACTTGATAGCTACCGGGTCGTAGCACTCGATAGCGCGTTCGCATTGTGCAACCAAATTCACCATCAGGCACTTCTACCGTCTCAGCGATCGTGACGCGATTAATCACGGGAATGCCCTGGATATAACTCACATCCCAATTCAAGATATTGCGGCGATCGATCAGCACCACATAGGGACGCAGCCCAAATTCTTGCTCATCTGCCGCGCTTTGGATCAGCGGTTCTCCGGTCTCGTCTGTGGGGTCGATTGGGAACTCTACCAAAATTCCGCAGCCGCCATCTCGCAGTACCATCTCATCTGCCTGCAGCAGAAACGCCTTGAGACTATTGCCCTGCTGGTCGATGTTCTCGATATTGGAGGCGATCGTCTCTGCAGTATCCTCCAGTAGTGCGAACTGGGTGAGCAGTCCTGCATAGCCTTTAATCGCAGGTGTATAGCGATTGTCGAATCTGGTTCGCTTGAGGCGATTGGTGTAAGCTTTGGGCGGTTCGCGCTCCTCTTGGGGTAAATACTCTGCCTTACAGCCCTTGAGCGAATGCCACACGTCCCAAACGAGCTGCAGATCGTCTAAGACATCTAACAGCGCGGGTTTGACAAACGAGGGTAGCGTCTTATCGTTGGTGGGCGGCGTGGGCATAGCGGCGCGGGTTGCAACGCTGCTAAAGTTCCTATGCTAAATCCGAAACCGTTTCGGTTTTGCATAGGAATCCTGAAGCGACGTTGATAGGCGAGATGCCGATCGGACACCCATGAAATTCAAATTCCACAGGCTATACAACGAAGTAACAGGCGATGGAGCACCGGAGAGCGGCGGTACTGGAACCACCACACCACCCGCTGAAGGCAACATTGATGGGCTCAAGAGCGCCCTTCAGAAGGAACGGGAACGCGCCAGCACCTTTGAGAAACAATCAAAAGACTTCGATCGCCAGCTCAGGCAGCTCCAGGAATCGGTGAAGGGAATCGATCCTGAAAAGTACAAACAGTTCGAGGCATTGCAGGCTGAAGCTGAGAAGTGGAACCAGAAGGAAGCCGAACTCAAGCAGAACCTTGAAACGAACTACCAGCAGCAGATCGGCGCTGAGCAACAGAAGGCACAGGAGTGGCAGGGCAAGTACACAAATCTACTCACCCGCACTCAAGCAGAGAAGGCGTACCAGGCAGCAGGTGGCAGAGCTGGTGCAGGCGAAGATGGCATTTCGTTTTTTGATGTCTTGTTCAACAACACGGGCAAGGCGCTGAAGCTCAACGATGCTGGGCAGCTAGAAGTGGTCGATGCCAACGGTGCTCGCCTGTATAGCAAAAAGGATGCATCTAAGCCGATGACACCTGCTGAATATTTTGCTGCTTTGGTGGCTCATCCCGTTCTTGGTCACTGCTTCGATCGCCAGCAGCCTGGACGTGGCAGCGGCATGAACCCCACCCAAACAGCTCTGCCCAGCGGACAAGACCTGAGCAATCTGCCTAGAGCCGATCGCCTTACCGCATTGCGGCAGCAGCAGGTCAGAAGATAGGGAATCCTGCATCAGAACAGCTTCGAGGCGAGATGCCCTGAAGCCCAACTCAGGCGAGACGCCACTCACCTAATCCAAGCTTTCAGGACAACAACATGCCATTAACGCTCTTAGAAGCTGCTAAACAAGCAGACCCGCAAGAGGCGGTCTATATCGAAGAATACGCCGCCTCTTCCGAAGTTTTAGAAGTTCTGCCATTCCGTAACGTCCAAGGCGGTGCACTGCCTTACAACCGTGAAGACTCGCTGCCGGGAATCGGTTTCCGTGGTGTCAATGAAGGCTACGACGAATCAACTGGCATCATCAACCCGCAAGTGGAAGTGTGCAAGATTGCTGGCGGCGATCTCGATGTCGATCGCTACATCATCGACACTCAAGGCGAAGCCGTCCGCTCTTCTCAGGAACTGATGAAGCTTAAATCTTTGGCTCACGCTTGGACGCGCAACTTTATCAAAGGCGATAGCAGCACCAACCCGCGTGTATTTGACGGTCTGCAGGTGCGGATTACAGGCTCCCAGCTACTGACAAACGCGATCGCCGGCGGCGCACTCTCGCTCAATAAGTTGGACGAGTTGATCGACCAGGTGATGAACCCCACCCACTTGATCATGAGCAAAGCCATGCGGCGTCGCTTTACCCAAGCCGCTCGCAATACGAACGTCACCGGGTTCATGACCACTGAAAAGAACGAATTTGGTAAACCGATCTCGATCTACAACGACCTGCGAATTCTGGTAGTCGATCAGGACAACCAGGACCAAGACATCATGCCGTTTACCGAAGCAGCGCCCGATAACTCCAACACGAACTGCACCAGTATCTACTGCGTCAGTCTCGGCGATAACATGCTCAGCGGTATTCAGAACGCGATCGGCGACTCACAGGGCATCAGTGTGCGTGATCTGGGCGAACTGGAAACCAAGCCAGTGTTCCGCACCCGCGTGGACTGGTACAGCTCGATCGCCATCATGCACGGTCGGGCAGGAGCACGGCTGCGCGGCATTACAGACGCGCCGATCGCCGCATAGTTCACCCATTGAAACTTTAGGAGATAAATACTATGCCACGCTCAACAATTGGCGATCGCCGCGCTAGTGTCTTTGATAAAGCGCTGGAGCTACGCAACTTTGCCGCCCCTGCTGTTGCTGCTACGGCTGCTGAAGCAGCGATCGCTTTCAAGTCTGCCAAGCACATGTCCTTCAAGGCGATCGTCGATATAGCTGCTCACACGGGCTATACAGCTGGAACTGCCTTCTGGACAGTGACGATCGAAGCTAGTGTCGATAATGCAACCTGGAAGCGAGTGCAAAGCTACGACACAACCGGTGCAAAAGCTCAGATCGATCTGCCTCTCTCTGGCTTGTATGTCGAAGATATCGTACCTGGAGCGCTTTACCTACGGGCAGTTGCCACAAAAACTGGTGCACCCGGCAACCTTACTTATGGCGCGTTCCTCTGCGTTGAGGGGCACTGATATGCGACAGATCGACCCTTTCTGGATCTACAAAGCAGGCGAAATGCCCCGCAAAGTCCACGGGGTTGATTTCCCCGCATGGGCAGCACAAGGCTGGTCGAAGGAGGCTCCTGTTGATACTGAACCGACAGAAGCGCAAGCTGAACCCGTCGAACCCGACAAACCTAAACGCCGCAAGGCTGGTGCAGAGTAAACTCAAGCCTCGGATCACTCCGGGGCTTTTCACTTTAGGAGTTATATGAACGAAGGGCAATGGAGGGCAGAGCATGCGATCTGCCAGCACTGCAATCATCGATGGGCAGCGGTTTGCCCAGAGGAAGCAGAATCACTGGAATGTCCTGACTGCCATGGCTACACAGCGATCGCCGATATGAAAGAACTGCTCAATCCACCGCTGCATCTTGTGATCAGCCGGTTTGGCAATGCCACTTACCTCAAGGTTTCAAAGCAGTGCGATCGCCTGTATCTGGCAGGTCTGCTGGCTGAAGCATTAGCGATGGTCACCGCTAGCGGCTGCTCTGTGGTGAAGCCGGAAGACTGTCAGCTGCGTGTAATTTTGTCTGTTGAGAAGCCGGAGTAAGAGCATGGAACTGAGCTGGAACCCACCAAAGATTAGCAAGACGAAGGCTACATATACTTGGGGTAACGCTGAAGTGGACTATGCCGCCGTCGCGCATGAAGGAGGCGTGGCACGCGCTGATGGCACTGAAACACCCGCCCGCCCCTGGACAGAGGCAGCGATCGAAGAAACCGATTTAGCAGAAGCGATGCAGGAGAACTACCAGCGCACAGGCGATATTGGCGAAGCGTTCGACGACACGGCTCATTACCTTGCAGGGCAGTTTGAATTTATGATTCGCGATGAGCGCTGGGCGTGGGATAGACCGACCAAGCGATCGAATGGCACTACTGCTGGCTCACCCCGCTCGATTGTAGACAGCGGCAAACTGGCAGAATCACAAGATTTACAAGTAGAGTAATGGCGATTAACCTTCCCGATATCAATGCTCAACTTGCCGCACTTGAAGCCAGAATCCTGCAGGCGATCGGTACGGAGCTAGGCACATTTGGCAACGGTAAGCCTGCGATCTGGCGGGGCCATAGTGTGCCGCTGAATCTCAAAACTACTGGACTGAGATGCACGATCGGCACGGTCAAGATTGGCGATGCCATCCCATTGTTCAATCGGCAAACGTTTGCCGATCAGTCTTGGGAAGTGAAACTGGTTAACTTTGGCAATGATGCTAAGCTGGCGATCGCCAAGGCTAAGATCGAAGCAACATTTGTGCTGAGCCGTCAGCCTGTTTACATGCCACCGGACGATCTGAAGCTGGAGCAGTGTCGGTTTATGATCTATGCGCCGGAAGTGTATCGAGTCAGCGGTTAGTTGAGCAAACATGAGCCACAAAACTCACCAAGTCTGGACAATTCAAAATGGTCAAGCGCTGATCGATTCTAGCCTGCGACGGGCACGGTTCCCAGTCAGAACTTGGAGATATAGACCCCGCAGTAGCGAGCATCCCACTGAGACGATTCTGGTGTTCATTCGCCTGTATTTAATTAGCGACATGGACAGGTTTCGGATTGTGAGTGGCGATCGGCTGATGGTGGACGATATCCAACTGATTGGGAATGTCATGCACTGGGCAATCACTCACCCTCCAGACGATCTGATAATGCATGAATATGCAATCTGTGTGCCAATCGAGTGGATGGACACTGGTGAACCGATCAGGTTTTTAGCAAAGGAGCCACAGCGCTCAAATAATCTTGTATTGACGCCTAGAGTTGACCCGGAAGAGATCGACAGACTACGTCATAGCTTGGACCGAATTGAAGCCGAACATCGTCTCCTGCCGAGTAGCTCTACTGCTCCAAACGATCGCGACTGCGCCAACTGCAAGCACTATAACGGCGAGGTTTATGACGGCAACAAGCTAATTTGTGCGATGCATCCCTATGGCGTGAAAGAAGAGGTGTGCCCAGACAAGGAAGAGTATCCACTCGATGAGTATGTCAAGCACTGGATTCTAGACGGCAAAACCCCAATTCCTTATGACGATCATTCTCATCTGGAGTGGGCGCAATGGTATGAAGCAGCCGATTGCATTGTTGCTTGGGATGAAGTTGAAAAGGTAAAAATATCTACAGTTTTCTTAGGACTGAATTTCCGGTTTGGAGAAGGACGCCCACCGCTGCTATTTGAGACGATTATCAATGGCGGTGAGTATGACCCATACTGTGTGAAATACACGACTTGGGAGGACGCTGAGGCAGGGCACGCGATCGCTCTGGCGCTTGTTAATAACTCCAGCCACCGTCATCGGTGACTCCCCAGAAGCCCGCCTGATTCGATTGCAGCCAGTTCAATGCCTGCGAGGTACTATCTACCTGGTCATCATTTTTGCCGTTGGGGAACGTGGCAAACTCTTCTAGATAGTGCCCTACCCAAGCTGCGATCGATGGGTCAGGCAAGAACACATTCCCCGCTTGCACAAATGGCGCGATCGCCACGGCTCTAACCAATTTGCCGCCCTCTGGCTGCACAGCAATTAAACCTGGAATCTCACGCTTGAGCAAGTCGATCACAGCTGAACCGTTGGCTTTATCCTCGACTAGTTTGGCGTTGGCATTAGGATACTTCGCAGATAGGGCGCGAATGGCGGTCAGTGTTGCATTAATATCCATGCGATCGCGCACTTGGTGCAGCAGGTAGAAGTAGCCGTCTTTTTTGCCCCAAACTTGCCCCACTACAAAGTCTGAGGACTTGGTTTCTTTAAACGCACAGTCCCAGGATTGAATGAGCTGATCGAACTGAGCTGGAGGCTGCCTGTAAAACTGCCACCAGTTGCGCTTGAAATGCTCGCCCTCTAGCGGTGAAGGTCGCTGCTGATAGAGCGCATTGAAGAAATAGGAGCCTAGCCGCTTCTTAAATCGGTTGAGCTTACTGACATCAAACCGCTCTGGGTTGAGTGCCTCACCAGGCGATCGCCAGTCTGGCTCAACGGTGCAGGTGGCTGGAAACTTCGGCGGTGTTTCTTCTTTGATTGATTCAAAGTTGACCACATGCCAGTGCTCCGGCTCATCTTCTGACTCTTGTGAGAGCAGCCAGCCAGAGAGATCGTCTTCTGCCCATCGGGTTTGCACCACCACGATCGCTGCCTCTGGTTCAGCTCGGGTGTAGAACGTGGAGCCGTACCATTCTCGCTGCTTTTCTTTGATGCGATCGCTCAGCGATTCCTCTGCGTTTTTCAAGGGGTCATCGATGATCGCAACTGAGCCAAAGCCTTTGCCCGTAATTGCACCGCCCACACCTGCTGCCCAACAGCCGCCGCCTGCTAGCGTCTCCCAGTTCTTGACGGCATTGGCATCATCTTTGAACTGCCCGCCGATCTCCCGATAGGCATCCCGACTGGCACGGCTGAGAGTATAGGCAAGCTCAGCTGCATAGGAGCATAAACCCACCCATTTCTCAGGGTAGCGATAGAGCATATAGCCTGGAAACAACTTAGAGGTGAGCTGCGACTTCCCAGCTCTGGGCGGCATGAATACCATGACTCGCTTACGCTTACCGTCTGCCACCTCTTGCAGTACGTTCGCCAGCACAGCGCAGTGATGATACCACTTGTACTTGGGATAGACGCGATCGACAAATTCACGAAAGCTTAGAGGCTGAGGGCAATCGTCTTCCTCAGGCTGATTCAACTCAAACTGGAGTTCCAGTTCATCAATCAATTCCTGCCTGCGATCTACGCGCTTTGTTGCCACCGCTGTTTCAACTCAGAAACAAATTCAGTAGGCGAAATGCCTAGCGACAAAACTAGCTCTGCCAGCTCTGCTGCTGTAGCAGGCTGAATCTTGCGGCGATACTCCAGCAGTCGCACCAATGCCCCAGCGATGCTGCCCAGCGATCGGCTATCGGTTTCCCCACTCGCTAGCGTGGCAGAGAGATCGCTGATCGCCAGCTCAATAATTTCTAGCTCATCGATCGTCCCTCTAGACCGGCGCACCCGATTTTCTCTAGCAGGCAGCTCCCCATCGATCACCTGCAGCTTGGGTGCAGAAACTATAGTCTTCGCCTTCCGAAGCACTGTCCACTCGCCTTCAGGGTCAGCCTTCGACCAGCGAATTAGAGTCCGCTCGCTGATGCCGAACCGCTTGGCGATCGCCTCCATCGAGTCATTAGATTTAAGATATTCAGCTTTGACGACAGAACGATCGGCGGATGACATGTCAGGTGACAAATTTTGTGGGTGACATCGCTAAAGTTCCCTTGTGGTTTGGGCTGTGGCGTTTGTCAGGATGGCGATCGAGGTGACAAAATCACAACAAAAAACGCCCGATAGGCGGGCGTCTGGCATGACTCTGCATACAGCAGAGGAGATCGTTTTAGTCTAACTTGAAACCTTTTCCTTAAACCCTTTGCCCGGAGCAAACGCAGGCACTTTCGTTGCCTCGATCGTCATTGTCTCGCCAGTGCGCGGATTTCTGCCTTCACGGGCAGCACGCTCACGTGGCTCAAAACTCCCAAACCCAACCAGCGTAACCTTATCACCACTTGCAACGGTTTCCATAATTGCGTCGATCGCTGCAGTGACGATCGCATCTGCCTGCCTCTTGGTAACTTCTGCTTTCTCAGCAACTGCATCAATCAGTTCACCTTTATTCATGGGATTTCCTCAAATTGGCTCTGAAATTGTAGTTCAGCCGATCGGCTGCTGCAAGAAAATTGATTGTTTTTGTAAATTGAACTTTTCACAAGTTATTATCCGGAGCAATGGGCAGCATCATTCATCCCTTTTATTTCCGCATCATTAAACGTGATTCGGCAGGGTGGCGCTTTCGTGAGGGCAAAGTGTTTTATAACCCTAGAGCCCAACCTCTTGACCCTGAGCAAATTGAGAGCAGAGACAGGGATTATGGGCTGAGCGATGTTGATATTGTGGTCGAGCTGTTTCGCATCAACGGTGGCAAGGCTGGCTACTATCTAGTCAACTTGCGCGATCGCAAATACTACTACTGTGGCGAAGACTGGGAGAGCATTAGAACTACGCTGCGATCACTGGGAATTGGGAGAGACGATCCGATGGAGGGCAAATAAATATAAGATGTCGGACGATGCCATTGTCCACCCAGATTACATCCGTGTTGTGCGACGGAAATCCGAAGGGTGGTTTCTTATGTCAGGCAAAATGTTTTACAGGCAACTGCCAATCGCGGTCGATCTACAAGATTTTGAACTGCTGTATGGCATCTCAAAGCAGCAAGTTGTCGTTGAGCTTTTCCGGATCAATGGTGGCAAGGCAGGCTATTATCTAGCCAACTTGCGACGCAAGCAATATTACTACTGCGGTGAAGACTGGGAGAGCATTCGGGTCACACTGCGATCGCTAGGAATTGGGCGAGATGACCCAATAGAGCCTGACTGAACAATGCGACAGCCAGGCAAGCGGGAACGATCGCGGTATGTCACAGCTACTCATCCAACAAACCGATCTTTCCAAAACCGCTATCGACACCAATCCTGTCGCGGTCTATCTCATGCGCCTCACGCCCAAATCCAGACGGGTGCAGGGTGAAGCGCTGGAGAAGATCGCCCGGCTTACAACGGGGCAGACGGCGATCGAGTTCACTTGGCATCAGTTGCGCTATCGCCACACCGCAGCCATCAGAGCCAAGCTGCAAGAAGACTATGCACCCGCTACGGCAAATCGAATGCTCTCTGCCTTGCGATCGGTTCTGGGGGAAGCATGGCGGTTGGGACTGATGACCGCTGAGGACTATCACCAGGCAGCGGACGTAAAAAATATCAAATCGCAGCAGCTCCCCACCGGGCGATCGATCGCGGCAGATGAGCAGGCAGCACTGATGCAGACCTGCTTAGAGGACGAGTCACCAGCAGGCATGAGAGATGCAGCGCTGCTGGGGATTCTGCGATCGGGTTTGCGACGTTTTGAAGTGGTCGGCTTAGACCTGAGCGATCTAGACCTCACTGAATCTAGCTGTAAGGTTCGCAGCGGTAAGGGACGGAAAGACAGACAGGTTTATCTAACTGATGAGGCGATCGGCTCTCTGCAGCGCTGGCTGGAGCTGCGAGGCGCTCAACCCGGCCCACTGTTTCTGCCCATCAACAAAGCTGGACACATGACGCAGCGGCGGATGAGCGATGAGTCAGTACGGACGATTTTAATCAAGCGAGTCGGTCAGGCAGAGCTAGAGGCGCACACCCCACACGACTGGCGGCGAACGTTTGCCAGCGATCTACTTGATGCTGGAGCCGACCTCTCCACGGTGCAGCAGCTGATGGGGCACTCGAACCCTTCCACTACTGCCAGATACGATCGACGGGGTGAAGCAACCAAGCGAAAGGCAGTGAAAATGCTGAGCTAACCGACGTTTACACAAGCTTCATCAAAAAGTTCAGCATAAACTTTGGGGATTGGACAGGTCGAGTAGGCGATAACTCGGAGGAAGCTTAGTTTTCCTCCCCCGCCTCCTATGCCAGCAACACTCATCGCACCTGCCGCGCCCGTCACCGCTGAATCAATCTGGAGCCGCTACCGTCGCACCCGATCGCCTCGCTTGAGAAATGAACTCGCTGCCCAGAACGATAAGCTGGCTCTCAAAATCGCCCATCGGGTTCACCTCCAGTGTCCTGAACCCGTTGAAGATTTGGCGCAGATTGGCAGAATCGGGCTGTTGAAGGCGATCGACAAGTACGACCCCAGCACCGGCGCTGCCTTCTCTAGCTTTGCCGTCCCATATATCCAAGGCGAGATGCAGCACTTCTTACGCGATCACTGGGGTGGCTACAAGGTGCCGCGTCGAACGTTTGAGAAGGTGGGCGAGGTCAAGCGGACGCAGAAGCAGCTAGGGAAATGGGGCAGAGCGATCGACCTCACAACCGCTGCAGCAGCTCATGGCATCTGCGAGGCACAGTGGGCTTGGATGAGCGAAGCAGTACAGCGCAAGCCGATGGTAGACCTCGACAACGCGCCCCATCTGAGTGCTGAGGTGGAGGAGAGCAATCGCACTGTCCTCCACCAAGCGCTGAAATTGCAAGTTGCCTGCCTGCCCAAGGAGATCCGCACCTGCATGATCGAGCGCTTTTTTAAGGGGTTGAGCGAGGAAGCTATAGCCAAGCAGTTGAGCCGTAGCGTGGATGAGGTTCGCTTGCTCATTCAGGAGGGCTTAATTAGACTGAAAGCACCGCTACAGGAGGCGATGGAATGACGCTGGGCATCGATGAGAAAATTCGGCTGTCACACCTGGAGGCGGCGATCGAGCGGGGACTCAAAGCCTTCCATGAGGCAGGGCAAGCGCTCGCTGAGATTCGGGAAAATCGTTTATATCGCGACTCTCATGGTGACTTTGAAACCTACTGCCTCGATCGCTGGACGATCTCCAAAACCCACGCCAATCGGCTCATTGAAGCCGCCGAAGTCGTCAGCTCAATGACACCAATTGGTGTCATTTTGCCCGCCAATGAAGCCCAAGCCCGACCGCTAACAGCCCTGCCCGTAGAACAGCGAGTGGAAGCAATGCAGGCCGCTGAGGCGATCGCCCCTACCGGCAAGCCCACAGCTTCTCACATTGCCCGCGCCGCCGATGCGGTGAAGTCGAAAGCTGCTGCCACGTTTCAACCAGGGCAGACAGTAACAGTGCTGGATGAGTCTTCGCCCCACTACGGGCAGACCGTGGAGGTTCTTTCGACCAAGGGCGTGGTAGTTGAAGCCACTACTGCAGACGGGCAGACGATCGGCTTGCTGACCAAGGAACTGCAGCCCGACCAGCCCAAGCCAGAGCGATCGACTCCCCAACCTCAGAAACAAGACCATCTAGAGGCAGCGCTGCTAGAACTGGAGATCACTAACAATCGCGTTGAGCTGCTAGAAGCGATGCTTACTCGCGCTGTAGATCTGCTCCAGCCACAGGCGAACCGTCAACCTGTAGCTCAGTGGTTGGAAGAGGCAAATCGACTTCTGGAGTGAGCCGCACAGTCGCTAGAATCTTTAGATCGCTGTCGCTGATGCCAAGGCTGATGCAATCGACTCCCTGCTCTCTATAGGCATCGCAGAGGGCAAACAGTGCCTTGATGAACTCCTCAGCCTCGGCGGGAAGATCGCTTCCTATATTTCGGTGGCTGTAGAACATGATTTGGATCGATTCCTCCGTTGTGGCTTTGTGTCAATCCCTGCAACCATTGTTGCCAATCTACGGACTTTACAGCCGCTTGCCAGGTGCGGTGATGTCCATATTCACGGAACTCATTAGCGGCTAACCGCTTGACAATCTTTCGGGCAAAGCGACGGGCGTGCTTATCACCTGCAAACGCTCCGGCTGCCCCTTGGAGATCGCAAGCCAACAGACGCAGATCGTAAGTGCGATCGGCTTGGTACGCTCTACCCTTTGCATCCACGCTATGCACTCTCTTACTCCAGCCGGATATCCAATAGTGTGTAGCGAGTATATTTTTCTGCTCTTGAATTTGTTGCTCGATATTGTCAACCAGTTTTGGTTTTCTAGGCTGGCTGACAGGTGTTCTGCCAGCTCCGGCAAGGTCTTCTCGCTGGGACTGGGTGTTGATGATGCAAATAAAAAACTTAATTTGTTCACGCTGCCTGTCAATTCTCCAAAGCTCGCAGCATCCGGGAATTGAATCGTCTTCAATCCGCAAGACGCTGATACCATCTGCGTGATACTCCTCCAAGATTTTCAGGGCGGGGCGATCGGCGCTGAATCCTAATGCTCGTTTGAGCCAACGAACAAAGCTTTTCCAGGGGGAACCTGACACACTACGCCTCGCTATCGTCGGTGGAATCAGATTTGCCTGCGATCGCTTCTGGAGGCACAGCTGCTAGAGCAACGGTGAAAAGTGTTTGTCCTGCTGCGACAGAGAGCTGCTCTAATCGCTGCCAGATGGTCAGGTTCTCATCGCCGGCAACTCGAAACACACTGGGCAGGAAGATAAATAGGGCAATGCCAAACCCGAATAGATGCGCCGCTTTCGATTTGCTTTGCAGGAGGGCGGTGAGCGTGTGGCGATCGTGGGGAGACATAGAGATAAAAAAATCGGGGACGCTGAAACAGCATTCCCGATGGCATCTACCACGTCTATTCGTTCCCTATCTCTGCACCCTGCGTTCAAACTCTTTGCGTCCGATTACGGCGTTCCCGCTGCCCTCTTGTAAGTGCCAGAGCACATCAGCAGCTAGCGATTCTATGCCATTCTCAAGCCAGCCTACCAATGCTTGCTCTATCTTCTCAGGCTCAATACCATAGCGGGTTTGCAGATCGATCGCCGCCTGGGTCAGGTTGGCGATCGACTGTTCGCTGATGTAGATGTCCGATGATTTGATCACGGTCTGACGGTTGGGCTTATACGTCAGAGTGCCCGCGTTAAAACTCCCGCTCTGCAGCTGCTTCCTTCACAGCGCGATCGTTGTAGATCGCTGCCATGTCTGGATCTGCAGCCTTCTCGCAGAGTCCCTCATAGGCGTTTGTAGTGATATCCTTGCTGGAGCTGAAGCCGTAAGCAAATATCAGCGCTTTGCAGCCTTCCTTTGTAAACCCTGCGTTGCTGGCGATCGCCCAGAGACGATTGCGCTGAGGGTCGGTGATTAGAGTTGGCTCAGCAGCAGGTTTGGCTAGTGGCACAACGTTGGTTGCAGGTGGGGCAACTTTTTTAGACTGCGTTGTCTGCCCAAAGGGTTTCGTTTGCTTTGGCGCTGGGGAAGTCGATTTGGCAGTGCTGCCATTGTTCTGGTGATAGTAGGCAGCAGCTCGCCCGTCACCTTTGCCCTGCATGTAGCGCACGAAATCAGCTTTTGCTTTCGGATCAGTTTGCTCATCGAGATAGCGGGCAACACCCCATACCTCTGCTGCATTTTTAAAGGCGTCTGCTGTCGAGCGCTCGACTGCTGTCCCTCTAGCCATGTTTTTGCCGGAGCTGCTGAGCAGTTGGATTTCAGCATTGCCAACGCCTTGCTTAGAGATACCCGCGATCGTGATGGTGCAAGTAATGACGCAGTAATCGCCAAGATAGACAGGTGTGGAATAGTAAACTTCCCAGCCCGGATAAACCTCATCAAACCGCTCTCTTACAAGCTGCCACGGAATATAGAACCATTTGCCGCCGCCCGGCAAGTCGCGTTCTTTGTGGGCTTCCGCAGGAAACCAGGCTTTCAGATCTTTGATAATTTCTCGAATGTCGCTGCTCATGAATCAATTATCTCTCATTAAAATTATCGCCCCTGCAAAAACGAAACGGTTTCGGATTTGAGGGGCGATCGAATACTTAAGCCGCCTCTAACTCTGCACGCACGATCGCTTGTCGTACCTCTAACTTGCTGGCAGAGAACAGCCCTCGCAGCCGCTCTAGCTCAATCTCCAGTGCAGTGATGCGATCGCTTGAGTTCCGCACTTCCATCAGCGCTGCCTGGTATTCTTCGTCAATCTGCAGCTCAGCTTTTGCTGCTTTGCGCTGCAATTCGTTTTTAAGGTCACTACTGGATGCAATTTGCAGATCGATATCACGATCGAGGCTATTCAGAATATCGCTCAGACGGCGGTGATTCTGCTGTTGGATGAGGAGCTGCGATCGAACGCTGGCGATACGTTGGGGAAATTCTTTGAGATCGACTGACATAGTTTTCTTGTGGATTGAGTGTGAATGAACAGTTCCCGAATTAGGCGGCTGCAAGCTCTGTTTCGTATACCGTGGCGCGATCGCGTCCTGCTGCCTTTGACCAGTACAGTGCTTTGTCTGCCTGCTCAACCAGCAATGCTGCTTCAGTTTTCCAGCTCGGCACAGTCGTTGCCACACCGATCGACACCGTAACGCCTTTGGCATAAGCTGCTTGTCTGATGCGCTCTGCTACTCGCAGTGCACCATGAACTGATGTGTCAGGCAAAACGACTGCGAATTCTTCACCGCCATAGCGCGCGAGCAGATCGAAGGAGCGAATCTCAATTGCTGCCCACAGAGCGCCTAGACCCTGCAGCAGATCGTCTCCACCCTGGTGCCCGTGCGTGTCGTTGTACTTCTTGAAGTGGTCAATGTCGATTAGCAGCAGCGAAAGTGGCGATTCAGTCCGAGAGCCACGGCTCCACTCTTCATTCAATCGCTCGTCAAACATCCGGCGATTCGCAACGCCTGTGAGAGCATCTTTGTAAGCTAATTCTGTAAGGCGAGCAACTTCGGCATTGAGGCGGGCGAGCTCGGCTTCGAGTGCTGCTGAATCTTGTGTGGCGGGTAGCATGAAGTTACTCCTGTGCGTGTTTATGGGAGGGAGGGCGATCGCTTGCTTGTGGAAGAGGGGCGATCGCCTGTTTACGTTTGGGGCACTTCTGGAGAACTGAAGCAGGTGGGGGTGAGATAGCGCGATCGCCCGTGGGCTGAGCGATCGCGGTGAGATTTAGAACGGTGAGGAGCCAAGATCGATTGCTTCAATGAACTTGTAGCCGAATAGCTTCAACGCCTTGCGACGGAGGATGATGGCTTTCATCACATCGTTAAAGCGATCGCTGTCCGTGTCGAGGTAGAAGCCCTTCTCTCCTTTCTCGGGATGTTCAACGGTGACGTAGAAATGGAAGGCTGGTACTGCCGCTTGAGCTTGTAACTCAGAGAGGAGTTCCGTGGTAGCGCGATCGAGTTCGTCTGGGCGACCTGAGCCGCGTTCGGCTGCTGCAAATGCTGCGATTTGGGGAAGTTGTGCGATCATTAACTTGAACCTTTTGTAGGGTTTGCGCCCGCCCTTTGCTGAAGTTTCTCAGGCTATGCAGCAGGGGCGGGTTTGGTTTTGCAAGGTTTAGCCCTTACATTTAATACTTTAGTCGTTTCGGCTAACACCGTCAAGCGATTTGGCTGATATATTAGTTGAAATGACTAACAGAGTAGTTATACTGGCTAATAAGCAATCAGCAAACTGAGGTAATATGAGTGCGATCGCAATCCCAATAGACACAATGCCAATCAAGTGGCGCTTGGCTGCTGTAATGGCGGATCGAGAGATTGATTATCGCCAACTCGCAGAACTAACCGGGCTGCACCCAGTTACTGTTAGCAAGTTAAAAAACACCTATGAGATGCCACCTCGTCTTGACCGGGTGACGCTGCTTAAGCTGTGTTCTACCCTAAATTGCCAACCGGGAGATTTACTCCGCTACATTCCAGATGAAGCTGATTCAGATGACTAACCCACAGAACCTAGAACCGCGCCTCGATCGCCTTGAAACCGACATGGCAGAAGTCAACGCGGCAATTGCAGAAACCAGCCGCAACATCTCTGAGCTAAAATCAACCGTTGCCAAACTTGCTGATCTAATGGAAGCTCATCATCAAGAGGCAGTAGCTGGTAGACAGCAGGCAGCAGCCGATCGCGCTGAAGCAAGCCGCCGTTTTGAAGATTTGCGACAGTAGGCAGATAAAGACAGAGCGTTGATGCTACGGCTGATTCAGTCGATCGCTCAAGGTGGCAATGGCAGCGGCGAGGGATAAACTAGGCAGAGTAAGCGAACTACCTACAACGAGGGGCGATCGCACTAGACGATCGCCCCTTTTCAAATCCGAAACCGTTTCGGTTTTAGCCGCCGAAGTATTTGTTGATGATCGACTTCGACCCTTGCTGGCTAGCCTGCTGGCACTGTTGCCGGAGCTGCGCGGCTTGCTGTTGCACATTGGTGCCATACATCGCATCTTGGCTCACTGCCCAATTATTGAACTGCTGCTGAGCTTGATAGTCATCGATCGCCGACTGCACCTGAAATGAGCGATCGGCTTGCAACTGCTGCTGTGAGTTGAGTGCGTTATAGTATACCGACCAATCTATTAACCCCGCCTGAGCCATTCCATAGAGCTGTTCGAGCGAATACATATCAATTACCTGAAAGGACGCTATAGCCAAATTTTAAGCGCATCAGGGCGAGTTCTGTATTGCGATTCCCAAATACTGGATCGGTTTTGCTTTTCTGCCAGTTCGCGGAATGATGAACGCAATCGGGCCGGTCGCTGTGGCAATCATCGCAGAGTGCAAAACAATGCACACCAGGAATATCACCCTTGCCGTATTCAGCATGATGAACGCAGGTAGAAGATGCTTTCATACACCAGCAGCAGATAGAGCCTGTAGCGGCGTGCACAAGCTGCTTGTAGCCGTTGTCGAAAGTTTCATAGCGAGCGTCCCAATCTAGAGTTTTCATGCCGCTGCGCCTCGCATTCGATCGAGCAGGTCTTTTAGGCTTTGCAGTCCTTCGGCGTTGAGTTGCCTGCCGGTTAGTTCCTTGAACTTTGCCAGTAGTCGATCGTCGCTTGCGTCTGGGTTTTCTTGCTGCCATTGCAGGAGGAATTGATAGATATCGCCTGTAGGCTTGGAAGTACCCGCCAGAGTCTGAACAGAGCCAGCCCAATCTATTTTTAGATCAGCTAGCCCATTAGGTAAGTTTGGCGGTGGCAGGTAGCCTTGTGGAATCGGCAGAGATGTCACAAACCCAGCAGGCAGACCACGCTCACGATAAACGCTTTGACCATAATCAACTGCCTCCTGTGGCAGCGATCGCGGGCAGTTTCGGACCTGCACTGTATCTTGAGTCATCTCGCAGCCCATCACCACATGGCAGGCGCGTAGAACCTTGCGAGGGATGCCAATTTCCTCTTTGGTTAGCGAGTGCAGGATAAGCCAGAAATAGATGCCATACTTGGGCGCTTCGGTAGCAATCTCAGCAAAGATTTTGACGATCGACTCTACTTCTTTCTCGTCAAGCGATTCCAGCAGGTTGGTGAACTCATCGATCGGCACAACCACATGAGGCGTGTTGATGTTGTTTTGAATACGATACGTCAGCAGCTCCTGAACCTTGCGCAGAAACTTCTCTAAGTCCTTCGCTGATTTTTTAACCACGCAGGTCTGAACGTTTTTCGGCACTTCCTCAAGCAATGGCACGCCCACCCAGTTGCTGGCAAATTTGAGATCGTTGTTCATCCCAAAATGCTTATCAAAAGCAAAGATGACCAGCTTAGGATCTGCTTTTGCCCAGAGCCACAGCGCAAAGTGTGCTGCCACCGTTTTGCCTTCTCTAGGGTTGCCCGCCCAGATCATCGATCGTTTCTGGCAGTTAGCATACAGCTCCTCTGGAGTTGCTTCACCACCGCCGTTTGCCTCACGCCACTCGTCTAAATTAAGCTCTTGCGCCTGCGCTCTAACAACCTCTGATTGAATTTCTGCAAGCGGCTGCTCAACCATGCCCATCACTTGACGAGCAAACTGAATTTCTTGCAGTGCAAGTGCTGACACTCCTGCCTGCTGAAACGCCCATTCTTGAGCATTGTAGGGCACATTGGCAGCAATCCAGTTCTTAACAGCGATCGGGTGCTGCAGCTCTGCTACAACCTGCAGGAGTGCATCTTCTGCACCATACTGCGCTTCGATCGCTGACTGGTTAATCTTCTGCTGCGCCAACTGATAACGCTTCCACTCTGCGCCAATCGATTCAAGCGCGACCAATCCAGCCGCGCTAAAGAACGATGTGGTGAGCGCTGCAGTCTTTGCGTAGGTGGGCAGAGAACCTGCAAATGGAATAGCGATCGACAACCCGCCGACCGCTCCAGCCCACAAAAGTTTCTCAGTCAGCAGCATTACAGCATTGCTCCTACAACGACTAACCCGACGATCGCCAATCCCGCTACAACAGCTGGAAACGCGCCCATGTACCAATCAAGCCGCCGCATGTAGGGACGCTTGATGTACATCGTTGCCACGCCAACTGCTGCACCCAGCACCACAATCAGCAGCAGGATTGCTAAGCTGATCGACACCCCATGCTGAAAAGCGGGCACAAAGCGGATCAAATGACCCGCTAACAGTGCACCGCTGAATCCCAGTAACCCTAGCCGAATCATCATGACTCTGTTTCTTCCGTTGTGTCGGCAAGCTCTTGATGGTCCGCTCCACAGGCGTTGCAGTGATAGCAGTCTTCGCTGTCTACAGTCTCTACAAAACCAGCGAGGTCACCACATTCTGGACATTGGATAAAATCCTCTGTTCGCGTCATGGCAGCAGCTCCTGCAATAAACGACATAGCGCAAACCCGATTACCATGCCGCCTAGTGTGCCAAACTGCCAGAGTGCAAGCACCAAAGATGAAATCAGAGCGATCGCTGTCACCATCGCAAAACACCAAATTACCTGCTCATACAACGGGATTTCTCGCACCCAGATACTGACTTTTGTTCGCATGATGATCACCCGAATAAACGACTGCGAGACTGAGCGATCGCACTCACCCGCCCTTGGTGAGATGCAGCAGTGACACCCATTTGCAGAGCAAGCGGGAATAGCCCCTTAACCTGCTGGTCTTGCAATCTGGCAGTCTGCACGCTGATTTGAGCCATTGCTTTTTGATGGTTGCCGATCGTCTGTGCAGCAGATAATCTTGCCCGCGCTAGGCGCTGAGTTTGCCGACACCATTCTTGAGAGATGACGTTCTCAGTTTCAGCTGCAGAAGCCTGCTGAGAGCGTTCGATCGCTCCTTCTGCTGAAGGGTTCCATTGCCCCAGTTCTCCTGTAAGAGCTTGGATGCGAGCATCAAACTGGGAACCGATCGCGCCCATGCTGCCAACTTGCAGCGATGAAACGTTATTACCTGCACCAAAATATTGCTGTGCCAGTGTCGCTAGTATGCTCATTAGTTTCCTCCAAAGTCTTCAATCTGACGGAACGCCCACGACTTGCCGAATCCACAGACCTTGGCGATCGTTAGCCAATCGCGTTCTGTGAATTTTTCAGGCTCCAGGTAAGCCTTAACTTTGTTTGCTTCGTATCCATCCGAATAGCCATGCATCTGCTTTACAAGCCAGTAGCTTTTCAGGTGTTCAACCAGCGATCGACCCAATATTGGGTCAACATAATCGCTCTCTAAACCGTCTGGAAACTTTGCTGTAATCTCAGATATTTTGCAATCCGGTTCTGTAACCCAAGCCATTAGTTTTGCACTCCTTGCGATTTAACCCAACCTTGAAACCCGCCTGCACCGACCCATTCCACCAGCGTCCACTCGCCAGAAACCTGTATTACCTTCAGCTTGTCGCCTGCGGGAATCGTGTTCACTACTCGCTCACCATTCCATACATTCAGCCCTACGCCGTCGATCGCCACAGCGGTTGCATATTTAGGGGCGATCGGCTGAACGGGTTGAGCTTGCGTAGCGGCTTGTGCAGCTGCACCCATATCCATACCGAAGCAAGAGATCACACACACTGGGCTAAAGTCTGTGCGGTTTCTCATTCCTTCCATCGTCACGGCGCTGTTTGCCTCCAGCGCCGATCGCACTAGCGCGTTTTGCCCTGAACTGGCAATTACAGCAGTTACGCCAACGACCATAAAGGCGACAGAAGGAGCGCCAATCATCGCCAACGGGAACCACCAGGGGCGAACAGGTGCAGGCTTCAGCCCTGCCAAGCGATCGCGTGTTTGCTGCAGTGTGGGATTAATTGGCGGCATTAGCCGAGGCTGAACCTCAAGGCGAGGTGCAGGCGCAGCTGCAGGACTGGGCGGAACGATCGCACCCTGCGGCGGATTCATGACCACATTAGGTGGCACCTGATACCCGTTTTGCGTATCAGTCGGTTCGCTCCAGAAGTCGTATATAGGCTGGTTTGGTTGCATCTTGATAGCCCTGTACCGCTGCGCTAATTCCTAAAATCCCAACTACAACACCGATCGCAATGCCAACGATCGTCAATACTTGCTTACTGTCCTTCAGCTCTTGCGCCTTCAGCTTCTGCTGGTGCAGCTGAATTGCTGAATGAAACAAACTTGTCCACGAGGCATTGAAACGGGGCATTCCCTAACGCCTCCCTAGCCTGACGCCCTTCGTTTAGATAGTCTGCAACGCCTAATAGAACGTCGCTTTCCATCGTTTCAAATGCTTGCCCGACGCTGCGAATTCGATCGTCTACATAAGCGTCGCGGGCGTTGAGCAGTCCTGTCACAGTCTGCTCTGTTTGTTGAAACCGTTGAGTGATTGGGTGTTCAGCCGCATTAGCAGCTTCTCGCTCGCGTGCTACTTGTTCGTCAGCTTTTGGCGCTGTTACTTCACCACGCTTGCGGCGTGCAGGTTTGCTGGTGCTTGTAGGTGCAATTGCCCCGCTTTGGTTGGTTTCTTTCATGCCAAATCCCTATATGGTGACTAAGTAGAATCTATCTTAGAATTTTCTACTTAGCAACTTCTTAGGCTTTTCTTAGACTATTAGTAGTAGCTGAATAGAAACTAGGAGTAAATTTGAGAGATGAGAGAATCGGAAGAGTAGCCATGAGCAAGAAGTCAATGCCTCGATCGCCTCAAGGGAAAAAGATAACCGCCACTGTAGGAGATGCCGATCATCTGGCGATTACCCGGATCTGCCAAGCCAGAGGAATTACAGTGTCGCAGTGGGTGCAGGAGCAGATAGCCGAAGGGTTATATCGGGCGATAGCAAGTGGCTACATTGACAAACTAAGCAGAATTCGAGCTGAGGTGGACAAAGAGGAGGGAGCCGATGACGATGACGATTGAGTTGAAACAGCGCGAGTTTCCAGCTTCAGTTGTCCGGTCCTGCTGCAGTGTCATCTATGGGAAGGCGATCTCTAATGACGCATGGGGGAACTGGCGGACATGGGCAAACGTGCCACACCGATCGCGCTTGATGACCTTTGAGCAATTTACTTTTTTAGCAGCAGTCGCTCAGATTCGAGCTGAGGACGAAAACCGCTACCGTGAGCTAAGCCGAGATGAAGTTTGCACCTTAGCATCCAGCTCGGATTTTCAAGCGGGCATTGTCAAAGCAATTGAGTTTTTGGATGCGTCGGGAAAGGTAGTGGGGCGAGATGCGCCGATCGCCCTGTCGAATAGAGGCGCATCTGTTGGACTCTCAGATCTCTACCGGCGCATACCAGGCTTCTGCGTTCACAAAGTCTACGATGTTCGTTGGCTTGAAATAATGGCGTGCTAGCAAAAACTCAACAACAAAAACCGCCGATCTATATGCAGTCGGCGGTTTTTTGTTGGCTTGAAATCCTGCAGAATTTTAACACTGGACGGATTTAAGCTTTAGAACCTGAAACTACTAAGGCACAAGCTTTTGAGGGTTTAACACTGGGCTTGAAATTAACACCGCGCGACTTTCTCAAGCTCCAGGATTTAAGCGTGTTTTGACGAGAGGAAGTACCAAGCCAAAACCGAAACCGTTTCGGATGTGAAAAAAGCAGCGATCGTCTCTGCTCTTCAAAACACAGACGATCGCCCCTAATCTGCCAGAGTCTACTTTGATGCAGGAGATTGCCCCATCAACACCTTTGCCAAAACAGTCGCCGCGACAAGAATTAAAAATGTGATTAAGTCTCCCTGAAGGGAAGGAGTAGGGGCAGGTAGACAGGAAACCCCCGCAGCAGGCTGGCTCTGAGCAATTTGGGGGGTTTGAACTGGACCGAGCAGTGGAGTAGATTGAGGCTGAGTAGAAATTGACATTGCCTTATACCGAGTTCGTTAAGTGGACTCTTTCAGCATCTTTGAGAATCGCCGAAGCTGGGTTAGGGTAAGGCGTTGGGGTTATGTCAGACTTATGTAAATGTTCTGGTAAGCATATGACAAGATCACTCCGGGCGTCGATCACAGGATTGGAACAGGCGAATCTTGCCTTTAAGCGCAAGGGATGGACCCAAGATTACTTGGCAGGCGGTGCACGCTGTACCCGTCAGGTGGTGGGCAACTTCTTCGCTAGACGAGCGGTTGAGAAGTCACTCTTTCAAGCGATCTGCACGGAGCTGGGGCTAGAGTGGGGCGAGATTGCTGAACCGGAAGCTGGAGTGCAGCAAGCAGATTTACCGACCAGCATCGACGAGTTAGTGCAGCAAGTGCGCGAAGCCATCCGAGACAAAATACAAAAGCGGTGTGGCACGATGCGGGTGTTGGATATGAGCCACCCTATTGGACTAGATGACATCTACACCCACGTCAACCTTTTAGAGAAGATTGCTGGACGCAGACGATTAGGAATCGATCAATTACTCAAAGATGCTCCTGTGGATGACTTCGAGCGCTTTGGCTTGAGCAACATACGTGAAACTCGAACTCCAGGATTAGACGCTGTTGAACAACACTCTAAGCTAATGATCTTGGGTAAACCGGGAGCTGGAAAGACGACATTCCTCAAGTATTTGGCGATTCAATGCATTGGTGGGGCATTCCAAGCAGAACGGATTCCAGTATTTGTGACGCTCAAAGACTTTGCAGAAGCCGTTGATCAGCCGAGTCTATTGAACTATTTGCATCAACTTTTCAGTAGCTATGGCTTGACCTCTAATTTGAAGATGAAAGCAGGCTTGATTCAGGCTTTTCTGAACTGGACCGAAACCTCTGTTGAGCAGCTCCTGAAGGCAGGACGCCTGCTTGTATTGTTGGATGGCTTAGACGAGGTCAAGGAAGCCGATAGCTCTCGTGTATTGCAAGAAATTCGAGACTTCACTGACAAGTTTGATAGCAACCAGGTTGTAATGACTTGTCGCATTGCAGCCCGAGAATACACTTTTGAACAGTTTACTGAAGTTGAAATTGCCGACTTCGATAATGAACAAATTAAGAGCTTTGCTAACAAATGGTTTTTAGCTAAAGATGACCTGGTGAAGGCAGAGCGATTCATGCAGAAGATAAAAGAAGAATCGCGCATCCGGGAGCTAGCCACCAATCCGTTGTTGCTAACGCTGCTTTGTATTGTGTTTGAGGAATCCGGCAGTTTCCCGGTCAATCGCGCTGAGCTATACAAAGAGGGGTTGGATGTATTGCTCAAAAAGTGGGACATCAAACGCAACATCGAGCGCGACCAAGTCTACAAGAAGCTGTCGCTGCAGCGCAAGGAAGATTTGCTAAGTCAGATTGCACTGGAAACCTTTGAACAGGGGAATTACTTCTTTAAACAAACAGCGGTTGAGCAGCAGATTGCTCGCTATATTCGCAACCTATCCCGCGTCAATGTTAATCGAGAGGAAATAGAACAAGACAGTGAAGTCATCCTCAAGTCGATTGAGGCACAGCATGGGCTACTGGTCGAACGAGCGCGGGGTATCTACTCCTTTTCGCATCTCACGTTCCAGGAGTACTTTGCTGCCAGACGGATTAAAGAAAGACGGAGCGATGAACTACTGCAACAACTAGCAAGTCATGTGACTGAACAGCGCTGGAGAGAAGTGTTCTTGCTGAGCGTGGGGATGCTGGAGAGTGCAGATGATTTATTGCAGCTGATGAAACAGCAGATCGATAGCTTGGTAAGCCGAGATGAGAAGCTTCAGCGCTTCCTATCTTGGGTGAATGAAAAGTCTCTTTCTGTAGGAGCACCCTATAAACCTGCTGCTATTCGAGCCTTCTACCTTGAGCGCGGTCGCGCCCTCGCCCGCGCCCTCGACCTCGACCTCGACCGCGGTCGCGCCCTCGCCCGCGCCCGCGACCGCGACCGCGACCGCGCCCGCGCCCTCAACCTCAACCGCGCCCTCGTCCGCGACCTCGACCTCGACCTCAACCGCGACCGCGACCGCGCCCTCGTCCGCGCCCTCAACCTCAACCGCGCCCTCGTCCGCGACCTCGCCCGCGCCCTCGACCTCGCCCACGACCTCGACCTCGACCGCGCTCTCGACCTCGCCCACGACCTCGCCCACGACCTCGACCTCGACCGCGACCGCGACCGTGACCTCGACCTCGACCTCGACCGCGCCCGTAAATTGCACCTAGCACTGCAACAGCTTAGGAATCGGCTATCAAATGCAGACTTTAAGAGTGCAGACTTTGAGAGCTTGGACAATTTGAAGAAGTGGTGGCAAGCAAATAGTCAAAGCTGGACTGAGCAATTAAGAACTGTGATGATTGAACATCGCAACATTGGTCATGATTGGCAGTTTAGCAACGATCAAAAACAAGTATTGAAACAGTACTACGACGCGAATCTGCTGCTGGTCAATTGTCTCAACAGCGATTGCTATGTGAGCCATGAAGTTCGCCAAGAGATTGAGGAAACACTGCTGCTACCCGTATCACTTCTGCCACGATTCCAATGAGCGATCGCCTACCAAATCACCGCTCTAGCAATTTTGCTTACACCTTCACCACTTTCCACCCACACTCCCGCCCCACTCTGCCCGATCGTCTGAAAACAAACCCTAACCGTTCACCCTCCCGAACGTTCACCCCTAGCACCTGCCGGAGCTGCGAACTCGACACCACCCACCCGCGATCGGCTATCTCCTCCAGCTGTCGCTGAGGCAGCAGCGGGTCTAGCGGCTGTGGCGTGAGGCGAGCAGCAAGCGACTCTACAAGCAGCATCCAGCTTGGCGGCAAGGGAGTTAGTTCACTCTGTTCGTTCGCTGGCTGAACAGACATAACGGACAGTTCACTCTGTTCGCTCAAGCGGTTAAGGAATGCTTCCACAGTCTTGCCCTGCTTCAGGTGAGTGTCTAGAGCATCCAACAGGCGAAGCTGCTCTGGGCTAACATAGGCGCGATTGCGCTCCCTCTCTGGCTCGATCGACAGCGCATTGATGCGATCGTAAAGAGCAGTGCGCCCGATAGTGTAGCGATCGGGGAGCTGGGCAATCGGGAAGCGATCGAGGGTTGTGGTGGTCATGGCGAACTGTTCGGGTGAACTGTTCGGTCATGATATCGCCATTTCTTGTCTGAGTTGAACCGCTTCCAAAAATGAAAC
Organism: Phormidium tenue FACHB-886; assembly: GCF_014764505.1. GTDB lineage: Bacteria > Cyanobacteriota > Cyanobacteriia > Elainellales > Elainellaceae > FACHB-886. The sequence continues at coordinate 244,316 of NZ_JACXWX010000005.1, read as the reverse complement.
CGTTTCGGATTTGGCAAGGAGCTTAGTTGTGGTCAGCCTGCACATTTGTTATCGCGAGTACGCTGTGCCTCTGCCCAACGGTTAAGCGCGCGATCGTATGCTGCGTTATCCTCCCGGTAGTCAAGATTAACAAGTCCCGTATCAAGCGCATCGTAAGCATGCTCACGCTCGCGATCGACGGCTTTCAGTTCACTCTCAGCCTCAGCACACGTCCAGGGTCGTCCACAACTGTAAGTAACTGTGGTGAGGATTGTCAGCAGGACGCCGATCGCCAAGACATTCTCTCGCCATTTAAATTCCTGTTGCATGGTTCTCCCGTGGAATTGAATTCCACCAGAGTGCCCAAAGAGGAGCCACCCCTCTCCGCTGCTTTCCACGGGAGCCGATCGGGGTGGCTAACTCTATTCTGACTGATACTTACTTCATGCTCGGCTGCCCTGAAGCGCCAAACCAAGCAATTAAGCACATTAGTAAAGGTAAGGATCACTTGTTCTCTATATGCGTTCTTACCAAGACTGGAAAATCATGGTGCTATCGACAAATCAAACGACTTGGCAGTTTTTTGCATACCATGCTGATGCGGAAGAAGGCGCAGAGCCGCTGTCAGATCATGAACACTATCCGACTTCTGAAGCTGCTTACACAAAGGCGCAGCAGTTCATCGATCGGCAAATTATTCGCACAAAAATTGATGCAGTGCTAGACCCACTTGTTGAATCAGGGACTTTGCACCCTAGCGCCTATGCCTGTCTATTGCGGCTGATTGGTCAGCTCATGCGCCTTTAGCTGAAGTTGAGCGAGCGATCGTTCAAATACAACGCCTGCAACCTCAACAAAGTCTTCATCGGACATAATTCGAATCTCACGGCACACTTCTTCAGTGGTTCGTTCCCGCTGAACGACTGTGTCGTCAATTTTGGACTGAAACTCTTCAAACGTTAGTCCCATCGCTTTTGCAATCTTCCGTCGCGTTTCCTCCGATGGATATGTCACCCCATCCAAATACGCTCTGGTAGAAGGTTGGGATACACCAATTCGCCTCGACAATTGATGCCCTGATAATCCCTCTTTCTCAGCAAAATCAATTAACAGGCTAGCCAGTCGCTCTCGTTTCTGCCCCGTTTCCACTACATCCAAAACTGCTTTCGATATTTGAAAACAAGAATATCGCCAAGTTGATATACACAGCTTTCGCTAAAAAGCTGATAGGACTATTGCATTTTTACTGATAAGCCTATTATCATTTTGAAAATAATCCTACAGTTTTACAGGGATACATGGAAATTCACAAGGCAACGTTTGAGCTGCCCGTGGAGCTAAACCATCGTTTAGCTCAAACTGCTCTCGATCTACGAACCAAACGAGTAAAGCTCGTCATTGCCGCTCTCGAAAAGTATTTGGATGAATGCGATCGCCTGAAACAGGTTGAGCAAAGCGAGCAAGCCGCATGACCAATCGCCCGCATCTACCCGCTTTCAATGCACAGCAGCGCTCGATTCTAGAGCTATTGAAATCAGCCGATCGCTACCGCTACGAACTGCTGGATGCAACCAGCAATGACTACCAAGCGCTGAAACGATCGCTCGATCCGCTAATTGCTCAAAAGCTTGTGACATACCACTTCAGCGAAGATGCCCAGCGCTTCGCGATCACCCCCAAAGGCAGAGAGGCGCTAGAGCCACAGCCCCAACGCCTCTCTTGGTTTTCCCAATAAAAAACAGCCGCCCTAAGCCGTCCAAAGCCAAGCGACTGTTTTTCACTTCCACACATTGCAAAGGAGTTGCAATATGCGTTTTGTAGCACTGAGCTACACTTCGATATCTTCATCTACAAGTGTACAGCATGAAAAGCCGGAAAGATCGTCAGGAGAAACACGCAAGTTAACGATCCGTGAAAAATTAGATCGCTTACGTAATCTTGCGGGTTTGACCTGTTTTGAAGGGGAATTCATAGCGCGGCTTCGCGCTAAGTCCGTCATCTCCAAGCGTGAGCTAAGCGTACTAGACGTGATCTGGCAGCGCCACGGCTCCAAGTGTGGAGGTAGAAAATGATCGCCTCCCTCAACCCACGTTCTACCACTCTCAAGCCTTACAGCGAATTGCGGCGGGGCGATGAGTTTGAATGCTTCTTCCAGAAACGCTGGCGGCGTGTCGCTGTCCTGCAGAAGCAGATTGACGATGAGTTCGTTGAGCTGTGGTTGCGATCGACGGGCCGCTATTCAGTAGTGGAACGCCGTCGCTTTCAGATAACCGCAACCGTTGCTGTTTTTGACGATCGCCTTGCCCGACCCACGACGATCGAGCGCTATGAGCAGATTCTGTTAGAGCTGCTGCCCCCTGGAACTCCTTCGCTCAACACCTCAGAGATTAAACGCCGCGCTGAAAGCGAAGGCTATCAGATGGGCATTCATTCCTTGAATACTGCCTGCCGTCGCTTGGCAGACAAAGGAGCATTCGTTCATAAGGAGCGAGCCAGGAGCAGTTCACCCACAAACCTCTATCGCCCACCACTGCCGCTGGAGCCAGGCTGGTTTGTTGTGGAGTTTCAGGGCTTACCTTCCGAGCGTTATGGCGTGGTGGAAGGCTGGAAGCTGCACCGAGCTACCCGATCAGAGCAGCCGATCGTCCGCTGGAGTGATGGGAGTTTGTCATTCAGCAGCGATGAACGGCTAGAGCCGCTGCTAGTGAACTGGAAGCAGCGCTGGGTAGGGATTGCGATCGAGCTAGCAGCAGGCAGACAGATTCAAAACTGCAACCTAACGCCCCACTTAATCACTCGCCTGCTGCGAGGAGATGCGGCTGCATTTCGAGAGCTGCACCACCTGCTGAAGATGCCAACGATCGAGGCGATCGAGGGCTACTACAACCGCAATGCCCTGCTGTTTTGGCTAGAGAACTTTTACCCCAACTGGGAGGAATGACGTGACGAAGGACTTAGAACCCTTACTCAAACGCTTGGCAGAATTGCAGCCAAGCCTCTGCAAACAAATCCATGGCACTTGGTACCAGGTGCAGATTAATGACTCCCCGTTGAGCATCGAACTCAGTGCAGAGGACGATCGGCTCCATCAGCAGGGACTCGCCTATTTGCTGAGGGCGATCGTTTTAGCGCTGCCTCCCGAAGTGCTGCTGGAAATCCGACACAGCCGAGGGCAGTGGATGGTGAAACTGCTAGACACGGAACTGCCCGCTCGCTTCTCTGAAAGCGACGAGGATATGGCGATCGCACTAGCAGCGGCTTTCATTGACTGGCTGGAGTTTGGACACGAAGACGGTGCAGCTGCTGCTAGTGCGGCAGACGAGGGAGATGCAGCATGACACCTGAGCAAGTTTTGGCAGAGCTGCGACGTGAACTGGGTGTGCGGAAGTCGGTTTATCCCAACTGGGTCAGAGACGGCAAGCTTTCGCAGAAAACAGCGGCTCATCGGATAGAGGCGATCGAGTGAGCGATCGACGTGATTGAGGAAGCCCGTCCAGTGCCAGTGCAGCAGAGTTTGTTTGACGCTGCGAATTAAAAGTTTTGACCAACCAAGTCCTTACCTCAACCAATGCAAAGAGATAAAACCATGAACCACGAAAGATACGCCCTCGGAGGTGAGGAGTGAGCAAGCGACTCTACTATCCTCTGACAACCGATGAATGGCTGAAAGCCTATGCAGAGCTAAAGCCTGCAGAGATGGCAGTTTTATTCTATTTGAGGACACTTGACCCCTTTGGGGATAGAGACATTGAAGTTGAGGTGACATCAATCGCCAATCAACTAAAGGTCAACAAAGGTACGGTCAGTCGGGCATTAAAGGCATTGAACGAAAAAAGCTGGATTGACCTGGAAATTACCCACGCTAAAGTCCGGTTGCACTCCAAAGGGGTGTTGTCTACAGACAACCCGTTGTCTACAGACAACCCGTTGTGTAGTGATCAAGGTGTTGTCTGTGGATCATCTGAGTTGTCTACAGATCATTTGAGTTGTCTACAGACAACCGAGATGATCGCTACACAACAATTGTTGTCTACAGACAACTTTCAGCCTCCAGAATCCGCACAGGACAAGGGTTCTAGATCTCCTCATACTTTAAAGACTTTAAATACTAATCAAACTTGTTTAAACAGCGCACCCACCCACAAAAACGAAGAAGCGATCGAAGTTAAATCCGAAACGGTTTCGGAAATGGAATCCGAACCCAAGCCGGAAGGGAACTGCGATCGTCAATGCTTGGAACCGCTGTTAACAACTCAGCCTGTAGGTGAGAAACAGGACGACTTTTCCGCCGCTGCGCCGCCGCCTGTGGAAAACTGGCGTGAGTTTTACAAGCAGCACAAGCGCCCACCATGGCGGCTGGAAGATGGCAGCTTTCACCCGCAGATGGTGCAGGCAGTTCTTCAGACCGGGCGCAATCCGCACAAGCCCGGCAGCATTTACGACCTGCCCAACGGACAGCCCAACCTGCCCAACATCAACAAGATTCTGAGGCGCAAAGACACCTCAGCGCTCCATTCCAACTACAGCCTCAAATGCGATGAAACTCGCGAGTTGCAGGATCTGTGGCAGCTGGCGATCGACCTTCACCACAATCCCCCTTCCCCTACGCCTGTCTCTACCGGCAGTGGCTATTCAGCGGCGGCGGCTGTTAGTCAGGCGATGCAGCTACTAGGACTCAAGCCATGATCGACTACAAGACCTTTGAACCCCTATTCATCGGCGTGCTGGAGCGGTTCAGCATCCGGTTTAGCCCAACGACGATCGCGCTCTACTACGCCAGCATCAATGAGCGGCTCACCACCGAGGAGTTTGTCAAAGCGGCGCAGAAGCTATTCACCGAGGGCGTCCCTCCGTTACCCACGCCAGTTGAGTTCATCAAGCTAGCTCGATCGCTCTCCCCCCAGCCGCAGCTTCCCGCTGGCGAGGTCAAAGCCTACGTCGATATGACCCCGGAGGAGCAAGCCGAATATCGTGCTGTCCTCCAGCAGACCCGGCTGCAGATCTCAAACCTCCGCTCTCAGCAGGCGCAGATGAGTTCGATCGTCGATGTGCTGGCAGTCGAAACGCAGCAGTTTGTTGATGCAGCGAAGGCGGCTCAAGCTGGCAGCGATGTGAAGGGAGCCGCACAATGATCGCCGCTCCAGAATGGCTCAAAACCGCCCCGCTGGTCTGTCACGTTCCCGACAAGACGATCTTCGCTCCACAGCGGCGCATCGTCCCCCGCAATGGCGTTCCCTGCCTGCTGGATGTGTGCGAGCAGTTCTACCCGCTGCACCAGTGCGATCGGCTCCAACTTCATCACCTCAACGGCGTAGCGCTGCTGGTGACTGAAGAGATGCCGCTGACCATCTACCGCGATCGATCGATTCGGATCCTAGGACCCGATGGCTTCATCGTGACAGACGGCACTCGCAAGGTAGGCGTGCGGATTCCTCCTGACGATGAGGCGGCGCAGATGGCGGCAGAGGCGATCGCCTCTGCGTTCAATGGCGTGATTGTGGAGGAGGACTGATGGTTGCCTATAACTTTCAATCTCGGTTTGCTGAGCTGGTTCGCACTGGTCAGAAAACTCAAACCATCCGCGCACCTCGAAAAGATGGACGCCACGCCAAAGTAGGCGATCGGCTTCAGCTCTACACCGGAATGCGAACACGCCACTGCCGCAAGCTTGTTGAGCCAGATCCTGTCTGTATTGCTGTAAGACCAATCCATATCAACGATGGAGCCATTTGGCTTGACGGTTCAGCAGCGCCACTCAGAGCTGATGCAGCGATGGAGATGGCAATTGCAGACGGTTTTAGCTGCATCGCGGATTTTCTAAGCTTCTTTGTTAAAACGCATGGCTACCCTTTTGACGGTTACCTGATCCAATGGGCGATCGAGCCGTTGCAGGGAGGAGGTAGCGATGCAGCTTGACCTCCTCACCTACCAGCTCACCCCAAAGGAAACCGAAGTTCTCGGAGTTTGCGAGAACCTCCAGCCGATCGCCCCACCTCCAAATCCTCACGCGATTGCTTGGCAGGAAGCCAAAGCTGCCTACTATCTCAGCCTCATTAATCGCTTTGTCGGCAGTTCCCGTTGCTCTGCAGAGGTCAGACGACACGAAACCAGCAGGCTGTTGGCTCTGTGAGCGGCTGCCTTGGAAGAACTCAAGAGGCTCAGAGATAACTGACCTCCTCACCCAAAATCTAACCACCCCGCTTCACCAAAACAGAAATCTAACTATGGCAGCTCAAACAAAACGAACAAGCAACGCACGAACAAGCCGCAGCAAGGCGGTTAAACCCACCCCACAGGTATCAGAAGCCGTTGAACCCGCCCAAGTTTCTTCTGAGGGCAAAAACGAGGGGTTTAAGGTAGGCGATCGAGTCTACATTGATACGAATTCTCAAGCAGCATGGAAGATTCTGAAAATCGATGGAGCGATCGCCCATCTCCAGAAGCTTTCCAATCGCTTTGAAAATACCTTTGAGCTTTCAAGGTTGCGCCCCTGGGAGTTCAAGTATTACCCAGAGCAGTGGGTCAAAGTGAAAGGCGCAGCATATCCGCTGTACATCGATGAAGTTGATTTGTTTAGAACCGAGCCAGATGACGGCGTGAGATATTACAAAGCGCTGGCAGCAAACTGGCTGGGAGACGAAGACCATAAAACCATTGCCCAGGGCGAGATCGAGTACGAGGTTAGCGAACCCGCTTGGGTAAACCTGGATGACGGCGATCGCGTCATTGCTAAGTTTGAGCAGGGCTGGATTCCCGGCAAGATAATCGATGGCTATAGCCATGCGGATACCGTGGAAGCCGTTGTGGAATGGGACACAGGCGAAACCAGCAAAATCCAACTGCAGGAGCTTCTACCGTTTGAGTTGCACTGGAAGGTGGGCGATCGTGTTACCGAAGATATCAACACCGAGAACGCCTACAAGGATGGCTGGGCAAGCGAACTCAATCGACAGCACGGAACGATCGTCTGTTTCACTAGAAGCAGCGGCAAGTTTTACCCGCAAATCCGCACCGCAGAAGGTTCGATGTCTGTGTGCATGGTCAATCCGCAATGCTTGCAACCCTATGCGGGCAATGAACCCTTGCCAGAGCCAGAGCCAGCCGCGCCGCCGATGACCGCTGAGCAGGTCATAGAGGAAATGGATAAGGCAATGCAGGCAGCAGCAGAGCCAGTGGAACCGATCGCAGGAGGAGCAGCAGAGCCAGAAGGTTTGATTACTACCGAACTAGAATCCCAGGATGAAGAGCTTATCCCACCAGAGCAGGCGATCGCCCCAGACCTGGAGAAAAGCGACAGCCTGTCGGATATCTCAACCGCGATCGTCCCCTCAGACCTGCACCAACTCGCTACCCAAATCAATGATCTCCAGTCCCAGGCAGACGAAGCCGAAACCACCTCGATCGCTGCGGGTAAAGCTGCTCTCCAGCTCCGTAAGCAGCAGGGCGATCGGCTGTTAGAGGCAAAATCACATGTCCCTCACGGACAGTGGGGCACATGGCTGAAGGAAAACTGCCCTGCTGTGGGAGATCGATCGGCTCAGCTCTACATGCAGATCGCCAAGCCAGAGAACTGGCAGCAGCTCGAAGCGGTGATGCAGCCGGATACGACCTACAAAGATGCGATCGGTATCCTTCGGCGGCTCAAGTCTGCTGTACCTGCTGATGAGCCACCCTTTGAAGAAGTGCAGCAGAAGTTCGATGAGTTCGCGCCTGGAGCGTTCAAGCGAGCGGTATCCGGTAAGCATCCCTACTGCTTCGAGGTTGTTGGCTGGAGCATCGTCTTCGATAGCCTGACTCAAGCACAGGCAAAGCTCGACTACTGCCGCGCTAAAGCTGCCCGCATCCACAACTATCAGAATCCGCCTGCTGCGATTGCTGGCTTGCAGACTGGAGATGCGATCGAATCAGAGCTGCAGGGTGGGAGGGTGATGGCGATCGCGCCTCATTTGGAAGTGCAGTGGGAGGATGGCACACTCGATAAACTCACGCCCGGTCAGTTCGTTGATTTCGGTTATCGCAGAGCGGATGCCAAAACCGAAACCGTTTCGGATTTGGAAGTGCCACAAGTTGAGCAGGCTGTTCCTACAGTTGCACCATCTAATGCAGTCGAAACCGTTGAGTCTGTCAACTTAAGCGCAGTTAAGCCTGTCGATCGCGCCCGTGCTGCAGCAGAGCAGTTCATCGTCCAGTTTGGAAGGGGATTGAGCATGAAGGATGTTGCGATCAAGATATTGAGCTGGTGCAGTGATGGTGAACTGGAGACGATCGAGCTTTGGATGAATGAGGAGTTCGATCGGCGTAAGGAGGTGGCATGATTCACTGGACGCGCCACGCTGCTAATTACGAGATGAAACCGCCCACCGAGGGTTTCCCGATCGCTGTCTGGATATCGCCCTCCAGGCTGGAAGATGACAGCTTTGTGTATGGACTGACTATTTACGCTGGAGGAACGCGAATTCTTGCAAAGCAATTCCCTGATTTTGAGACGGCAGAAAGCTTTGTATGCGACTGGTTTGAACGGTTGAAAGAACAGCTAGAAGATTTGTTGAGGTGGGGCTAATGGGACAGCTAATTATTCCGTGCGATGCAGGCAAAGTATCAGATGGATATCACACATTTGATGAACTTTACAATCACAGATGCTTACTCTTCGTTGCTTTGATGATTGCTCACCCGAGGCTCTCTTGGCGATCGCGCAAACATCATGATGGTTCTGTTTGGGCTGGCTGGTTCATTGCGGGTATGAATTTATCAACAGGGCAAATTACCTATCACATTCCTGAGAAGTTTTGGAATCTACTTGAAGGCAAGGTTGAGTATCTAGACTGTGCTCCAGTGTTTGACGGGCACACCTCTGATGATGTTCTGCTGCGGTTAGAAGCTTGGATAAAGGGAGGCGATCGCCATGAGTAACGCTCCCTATTATGAATGCCCCTATTGTGGCGATGAGCTTGTGTTGGATGGACTAACAAATCTTTGGCATTGCTTAGAACGAGGCTGCAAAGCTGATGACTTTTCAGTTGAAGAACTGGCATTGCTTAGAGCAAGTAGCCCTGCACCAGATGACCAACATTACGACGCAGAAGGTAACCCGATCGAATGGTGCGTTGAGCACGACGCAAAAGTAATCACAGATGGGCAATGCTTTGAATGCTTGAGAGGCGATCGCCCATGACAAACCCACTCCCTTTAATGCCGGACGTTGAGCCGGACATCATTTTCACAAACGCCTATTTCCGAGAGGATAATCAGCCCGCTGTCTACTGGCAGCTCAATCAGAAAAATGGACTGCTCTCGCTGACCGAAACCAGAGCCAGAGCACAGGCACTGTTTCAAGCGGTTGGCTATGCCGAGGGAGAAGCGGCGATCGTCAAAGGCATGATGGTTTTACACAGAGATGCTGCTGAGAAGTCCAAGCCTAAAGGGTTTGACAGCGCCTCTTTACAGCAGTTTGCATCTCGTCTGTCATCCGCAGAGCAGGAAGCGCTGACGATGGCCGCCCAACTGCGTGAATTTCTCAAGCAGGGACGATCGCCCTTACTGGAAGGCGTTGAGGTTATCTTTGGACTGAAAACCCGCAAGGCACTCATTAACGTGTTCTGGTACGGTGAGCCAGTGCAGTGGGAAACGGTGCAGGCGATCGACCATGCGATCCTCCTGATTGAGACCGCTGAAGCAGCCGAGAGCGATGCCTATTTCCGCTGGTTCTTGATGGAGCGAACTGGCATTGAGGCAGAAGAAACCTATCCGCTGATTGCTGAATTTCAAACATTCCGTCAGCGCAGGCAGTTAGAGGAAATGTTTAGAGGAGGCGATCGCCCATGAAAACCCCAGAGGAACGCAAGCAATATTTTGAGGAAAAGCTAAGAGAGATTCCTCCAGACGTGCTAGAGAAGGCGATCGCAGTCTTTCAAACCTTGCCTCAAGAGTTCAAGGCTGAGTGCAAAGCGCGACACGCAATTGAACCTGACGACTGGATAACGTGCTGGCATCTCGGTGCTGGGATGCAGTTGAGAAATATGCTGCGAGACCACGGATTGAGAGACGATCTGCTGCCCGATAAGAATTGGGACGACTACTACATTCAAGTTCTGGAAATTAGTTTAGGACTACGCGATCGCCCATGAAAACGATACGAGTATCTAAAACCCCTTGCCCCTGGTGTGGGTATGAGATCGACAGCCATACAGAGGCGTTTGGGATAGCGTCCCCTAGCCCTGGCGATCTATCTGTCTGTGTAAAGTGTCATGGATTTCTTCAGTTTGGAAAGAAGTTTGCATTGCAGAAATTGGAGCAATCTGAGTTGGTGCAGATCATGGCAGAAGATCCTGATGCGTATGCCGACTTGATGAAGGCGCGCGATGCTCTCCGCGCTGTGAAGTGGGAGGGCGATCGCCCATGACCATCGCACTATTTGAACCAACTTGGGGAGACCTCAAGAGCACGCCGATCGGCGAATGGATAACGGTGCTGACCGAGCAAGGACTCAACTACCTCCATATCAGAGGCAAGCACTGCATGATTGCCCTGGAAGCGCGCCCCGGCTACTGCGATCGCGGCAGATGGTTGGCAAAGCTCGAAGTGCTGGATGGGCATGAGCTGCACATGGATTGGGCAGACGGCTGGAGTCCGGGCAGATTTTATTTTGACCTCGATAGGGCTAAGTTAGAGATCGAGGCTTGGCTGAAAGTTCGAGGGCAGTTGGAAGGAGAGCAATAGATGCCAGAGGATCTAGAGCATTACGAACTCAATCAAGCCGATCTGCCAGAGCGAGATTGGGAGCTAGAAGATATTGAGGAGCCGCCCGCCCTGCCCAAAATTTTGGCAGAATTAACCACGACGATCCGCGAACTCAGGCAGCAGCTCGAAGATCGCACGATTACTCCCCGGCGGCAGTGGCATCCCGCCAGTTCTGCCTATGACCTGCTGGGCTATGACTCCTATCGCCAACTCTGGGAAGCGATCGACTCCGGACTGCTGCGTGTGGGCAAAGGTAAAGAAGTGAGCGATCGCCGTAAGCCTGGAACCAGCAAGCCTGTCTACTATGTCCACGTTCAGCGCTGCCTCGATCGGCTGGAGCTATCACCGGGTGAGCGGAAGCCATGATAGACGCCATAACGCTCGGAGCAGTTAGAACTTAGTTCTTGCTGCAACCGAAGCTGATCCGCGCGCATACTCTTTACCGTTTTTTCGATCAGATCAATGATTGCGTCAATATTTCCAAACTCGTCAATGCCATAGGTCCTGTTTTTTGTTGTGGTGACGATAGGTCCATCCGCTGTGTCTTTAACATGAAGCGCGGCGTCCTTGACGCTGAGATCATCATGAGCGTGAAGCTGGTCGCGCTCAGCAAGCAGTCTTTCATGTAAAGCAAAATGCTCTTTCGGTATGTATGTGCTATCGAGGTAATGCAATTTACGTTTTGCCTCAGCACTCCTAGAACCTTTGTAAGGTATTGAGTATTGGACTAGAGCAAATCGAAAAGCAGGGATTACAAGGGGGTGTCCCTTATCCTTTTTTATTCGCTGCAGAATTCTCCAAGTGTCGTTGAACCTCTCAATGCTGGATGTGAAATGGACAAATTTTTCCTCTTGCTCTGTCATGGTCATTTTTTAAATTCCTCGTCGCACTTGGGCGATCGCCTCGCTGTAGGCGCTGTGGTATTGTGCCGCTGAAATCCAGCGATTATAGGTTGCCAGATGCACCGCTGGAGAATGTCCAGCCATGGCGGACGCGACAGGCAGAGGCAGTTTATAGAAAACTGAAGCACGGATGCACCAGGCGTGGCGAAGTGTGTAAGGCGTGAACCCTACTTTCAATCGCTTGAACGCTTTACAGGTGCGATCGCTGTAATCTTTCAGCCACTTCGCTGTTACATCTGGGCGCTGCACATCCCAGAGTTGCCAGCGCTCCACCCATTCTGGATGAAATGGCAGCACCTCTCGCTCTCCTGTTTTTGTTTCATCTTCAACCCGCACTGCCAGCACGGGGGACTGGTCCGACTGCTGCCACGTTACCGAGCAGAGCCAGCACTCATGGTCGCGTAGCCCAAAGGTTGCCATCATGCCAGCGATCCAGCGCCACTTCAGATTTTTCATCTGGTCGATCGCTTCGGCGATCTCCTCATCCGAAGGGATCTCACGCTTCGCTGATTTGGGCGAGTAGTTTCCGGTGTAAGACGAAAAATCGATCGCCACTCCCGCGAACTCTGCCAATCTTTTAAATTCCTGACAGCAAATTTGTCTGCTGCGAGTATTTTCCTCGGTTGAATTTTCAGCGACTCGGATCAGCATCTCTGGTGTTAGCTTCGACTCGGCAGGAAGATGTTTTAAGTAGAGCCAAAATTGTTTGTGCCAAACCCGCTCGCCTTCCTCACCAGATTTCTTGATGATCTGCTTAAGGCAGTAAGGTTTATAGCGAGCTATAACCGACCCGCACGATTCTCGATCGACGGGTGCTGATTCCTCTGACCAAGCCTCCCAGCTAAAACGTCCGCGTTGAAGCTGGGATCGCAGTTCCATGGCGATCGCCTCTGCTTCCTCAAGTCCTTCCGGCGTGGAGTATTTGCCAGTCGAGATAATCTGTTGATGCGGCTTAGATTTGTCGCTGCCTGGTTTCGGTGGTAGGGTGGCCCTCAGCGACAGTTTTCGCCCACGCTGAAGTACCTCAACACCGATGTGAGAGGCTCTCAGGCGATCGTTTACTGCCTCTAGCGTGTAGATCTTTCGCGCCATCAAAATCCTAAAGCTGATCTAATTTAGGATGAATTAGAAGGAATTAGAACCAATTATTCGTAACTCCTATAGATGGTTAATCGCTCTGAAATCAAGGTCAAGAAGGCTGAAACACCTGATTTTAGAGGCACGCCCCAGACAGGACTCGAACCTGTGACCGACTGCTTAGAAGGCAGTTGCTCTATCCAGCTGAGCTACTGGAGCAGTTAATGCTAGACAGCTACCGTTTTTGACTTGTTCTGCCAATCGTTCCTTAATGGACAATTGTGGGCAGAATAGAGGCAATGTGGCTGTAGCTGGTGATTACTATAGCATTAGGCACAAGAAACTGTAGCATAAAGCTCAGGAATCTACTAATTCCATAGTGAATCTGAGCGATTTGTCAACATCTTACTGCCGCAACACTAGGATAGTGAGATGAGTGCATCCCAAGTCTATCCTGTTGGGTGTTTGAAGCAGGCTCGCTCATTTCACCAGACAGGCTAAACGCGTTGAGATGCACCCCAGCGCGGCGACTAGCTCCGTTCTTCTTCCGACCCCGATAGGAGTCAACTAGCGGCACCATGTTTATCTTGAAACGGCAAGACGTTGAGATTACGTCTGTTCAGCATCCCAAGAAGGATCAACAGATCCCGATTCTGCAGTATCAGGGTCAACCCTTCCGTCTGATTAGCGTTTTCAATGCTGCCCAAGAAGAAGAAGCTAAGTCTTTCTGGCGTGATCTCACCGATAACAGGGGCAAAGCTTGCGTTCTGCTAGAAGAACCGGAACGTTTTAGCGTTTGGGGCAAGATTCGACTCGATCAGCTTGCTGGAGAAGTTGCAGAAGCACCGATGAGTGGAGAAACTCCATCCTCCATGGTGCAGGCAGCGCTTCTGCTGCTGCAAGCAGTTTATCTAGATATTGAAGATTTGCTGGGAGCTAGACAAATCAGCACTTTTCAGAAGGAAATTGCAGCCGTTTTTCAGCAGTGGCGCTTTCCACAAACTCAATCTCCTGATGCAATTCAGCATCTCCTAACAGTAGACCCGCTAGCCTCGCTGCAGGTTCCCCTCTGGCAAGAGCACCATCTCAACACGTTGCTTCAAGAGCTATACCGATTGGGCAAGCAGCACTTCGGCAATGCCACCTTTACACAGCGTGTTATGGATGCACTGCAGGACATGCCCTCTAAAGATCGCAGCCAATTTTTGAACTGGTTAAAACAGGCTCCCGCCGGGAAGCTGTGGCACTAAAGCAAGAAAGAAGATGAAAAAATACAGGCTTTCACCCTCCTTCTAAAAGGTGAACCAAGTCCTCTAAAATAAACCCGTTCAAGTTTCCCGCACTTGGGCATAATAAGGTAACTAAAGATTCATGCAAACCTGTGTTCGTGTGCCGATCGCCCCTTTCGCCACGCTCTCCGAGGAATCTGTACCTTGACTAACAAAGCTTCTACCGCAAAACCTTTAGCAGTCCAAACAATTGTTTTCGCTGCTACCGCTTGGGCAGTCATTGCGCTGCTGTTCTTTCTGCTGTTCAGCGTTTCGCCAGAGCAAGAGCATCCACAGTGGTATAGCATCATGACCTATGTTCTGGAAGAAGTTGCCTTTCTGGGCGCTGGGTTTTTATGCTTCCGCAACTGGCGCAGCTCAGCGATTGTTAGCGGTCGGACAGTGTGGCTGGCGATCGGCTTGGGCATGTTCTCTTACTTCATTGGCAACTTGTTGTTTGCCTATTGGGAGCTGGGTTTAGGCATTGACCCTGATGTGTCTCCGGGTGATTTTTTCTTTATTCCCGCTTATGTTTTTCTAGGCTGGGGCATTTTGCGGGCAGTGATGTCTAAGCGGCTCGATCTGACACCTATACAGTGGGCAATTCTGGTTGGGATCGCCGTAGCAGGTATCGCAATTGCCACTGTTGCCACACAGCCGATTGACACAACGGTGACTGAAGAGGCTACAACAATGACCTCTCAGCTAGTCTCTCCAGCCGCAACACCCGCAGATGCCGCAGCTAGTCCGGGAGATCCTGCACCTGCCGAGGCAATTAGCACCGCACCTGCCTGGGCAACCGCTCTCGACCAACAGCTATCTCCTTTTGCCGATGCAGTTGGCTGGCTCTACATCATCGGTGATGTGATCCTAGTGGTGATGGCAACTACTTTACTGCTGGCATTTTGGGGTGGACGGTTTGCACTGTCCTGGCGATTTATTGCCTTCGCTGCCTTTTCCTACTACATTGCAGATGTCTGGTTCAACTACGCAACTACCAACATTCCTAACTACCAAACGGGTGCACTTCCAGAAGTCTTTTGGATCTTTAGCGGCTGTTTAATTGCGATCGGTGCTGCCCTGGAATACGACCTTTCCACTCGTCGCCGCACCGGGCGTAGACGCGGATGAAGTTCTTGCATCAAGACTTTAATCTTTACCAAAGTCGGCTTCAGTCTTTGTGAACCCTACACCCGCTCAGCGTTCCGTTTGGTACAGTAGATAGGGATTATTAGTATTGTTGTTAGCTGAAGGGCAACTTTGCCGCCCTTCTCCGGCAAAGCAAAGTTCTAAATGGTTTGGCGACTGAAGGAAACGAATCGACATGGCTCCCAGAAAACTCTCTGAGGCAGACAAGCAAGCGGTAATTGAGGCGTATCGCCAGTCCGGCGAGACTACGGCAACGCTTGCCGGTCGCTATGGAGTCAGCAACAGCACTATCAGCCGCATCCTAAAGCAAAGTTTGCCAGAGGAGGAATATGAAGCGCTGGTGCAGCAGCGGCGCTTAGGGGCGAAGGCAGAAGATGGTCCTGAAGTTGAAGAAGCATCGCAGTCAGTCGATCCTGATGTTGCAACCGCTCCAGTAGATGCAGTCCCCATTCCGGTAGATTTAACTCCTACTCGCCGTCAGCGGAAGCGATCGAACCCTCAGCAGACGGCAGATGATTCTCCCCTACCAGAACCACAGATGGCTCAGCTAGAGCTGGAAGCAGCTGTGACTAGCGTTGTGGATGAGCCACAGGTTAATGAGAAGTTTGATAGCGTTAATAAGCCCATCTTGTTAGTAAAGAACAGCTCGCAAGCTAACACAGCTCAAAGCACGTCCGCCTCAGTAGAACTTAAGAGCGTTGCCGCTGAGACATCGAGCAGTGCTTATGCAGGCTTAGTAGACGAAGATCTAGAAGAAGCCTTAGATGATCTGGATGAAGATGACCTAGACGATGATCTAGATGATGATTTAGACGATGATCTAGATGATGAAGTAGATGGAGAGGCGATCGAGGGCTTCAGCCCTGTTCAGATTGCCAAGGGCAAGAGTCTACAAGTGCTGCCCCTCTCTGAAGCGCAGATTCCTCGCACTTGCTATGTGGTAGTTGATCGTGCCTCAGAGCTGATTACCCGTCCTCTTAAAGATTTTGCGGAGCTAGGGCAAATTCCAGACGCAGAGATTCTGGAAAAGACCTTACCGATTTTCGACAATCATCGCATTGCCAAGCGATTTTTGCGCCGGATGCAGCGCGTCGTTAAAGTGCCAGATGGGCGAGTCTTTCAAAAGGTACGCCCGTATCTGCAAGCCAAGGGGATCACACGGTTACTGATTGACGGTCAGATCTATTCGCTGTAGCCATAAGCGCTTATGGTTTCCGGAAACTGTGCGCTCAGTAAGCGGATGGTAGGTTGAATCTCACCATCCGCTTACTGCAATAGAAATCACAGCGCTAAAAATCAAGGGTGTAAGTTCTGGTCCATCGAGAACCTAGAAGCGCTGTACTCCGGTTAACACCAGAAAATGCTTGGGAATACTTCACACAAGTGAGTTAGATGACGATCGCTCATTACGGTCAACAAGTTTGTGCAGATCCTAACCGTTTGTGGCTCTATGGTTCTAAAAGCGTCGCCATTGGTTCTCGGTATTGTCTTAATAGGAAGCCTTGTGGCATCAAAAGTTCAGCCCGCTTGGGCCGATGTATCAACCACACAAGCTCTAGATCCGCTACGGCTTTGTCCATTGCAAAATCTATCAGGCTACAGTGCCATTGATGCAACAGGCAGCTTAATCAACCTGAAACAATATTGCCAGCTGCAAGTACGCACGCAACTGAGCCATGCTCCTTTTTGGCAAGCATTTGCCGCGGCAGCAGCTCCAAGAGCGATCGCCTATGCCCGAACTCTCGATCAGGAAGCCATCCTTGCCTACAGTGATACTATCTGCCCTTTTTTAGAGAATGGAGGCACAATCAACCAGCTTCGTCAAATTCAGACAAGTGGTACTCTGCCCAGTGAATTTGAAGTTGCCGTAACGATCGCTGCCATTCAGACCCAGTGCCCAACCTATCAGGCTGACTTAGGCAGATGATCAATCTCCTTGCAAAGTTTAAATTTTCATTGCGGCTAGCTGTTTTCCTGATTCTGTTCTCACTTTGTTTGGCAGTTGCGCTTGGTAGCGCTAAGGATACCCACCACCCTGTTTCCCATCTTGGTCTCCAGTCAGCCACTCAAACGAATACTCCCGTATTCGTTCATTTGTTTGAGTGGCAGTGGGAAGATGTGGCGCAGGAATGCGAAGCTTTTTTGGCTCCAAGCGGCTACGGTGCTGTACAGCTTTCACCTGCAGCTGAGCATGTAGTTGTACCAGAAAAAGGATTTCCTTGGTGGCAGCGCTACCAGCCTGTTAGCTATAGGATCGAGAGCCGCAGCGGCAGCCGCTCTGAGTTTGCAGCAATGGTGCAGCGCTGTCATGCCGTCGGAATTAAGCTTTATGCGGATGCTGTCATTAATCACATGGCGGCACTAACACAAGGGGTGGGAAATGCTGGGTCAAGCTTCACTAAGTACAATTACCCAGGGCTCTATCAACCGCCCGATTTTCATTCCTGCAAAAAAGCGATTGCCGACTACCAAAATCGGCAGGAAGTGACAGAGTGTGAGCTAGTGGGCTTGGCAGACCTCAAAACTAAATCGAATAAAGTGCAACAGCAGATCGCTGATTATTTAATCGATCTGGTACATCTTGGCATCGATGGTTTTCGGATTGACGCTGCCAAACATATCAGCAGCAAAGATGTGGCAGCAATCTTGCAGAAGGTTAATGCTGCCGTTGATCCAGACCCCTATATTTATCAGGAGGTCATTGATCCAGGCAATGAGGTAATTCGCAAGAGCGAGTACTATACAAACGGCAAAGTGATTGAGTTTGAATACGGCAGGAGCGTCGGTGAGTCCTTTTTAGGAATTGATGGGCAAACGCTTGCTCAGCTAGAAACTTTGGGCGAGAGCTGGGGTTTAATGCCTAGCGAGAAGGCGATCGTCTTCATTGACAACCATGACAAGCAGCGCGGACATGGTGGTGGTGGTCACTATCTGACTTATAAAAACGGCAGACTGTACGACCTTGCTACCCTCTTTATGCTGGCATTTCCTTATGGGAGACCTCAAGTGATGTCTAGCTATGCTTTCGAGTCTGAAAGCCAAGGACCACCTGCCGACCCCAAGGGACAGACAAATCGCATCTATAGCAATGGACAGGCTCTGTGCGGTGAAGATTGGATCTGCGAACACCGCCATCCTATAGTCGCCGCAATGGTCAACTTTCGGAATCAGATTCCACCTGATGCACCGTTAACCCACTGGTGGAGCAACGGCAACCAAATTGCTTTTGGGCGCGGCAGCAGTGGTTTTGTAGTCATCAATCGCAGTGACGAACCTCTTAGCCATACCTTTCAAACTGATCTGACGGCTGGTATTTATTGCAACATCACAGCTGGACGTTTAGCTGCTGATGGCAAAAGCTGTACAGGTGAGGCGATTGCAGTCGATCGCCAAGGGCACATCCATGTTCAAGTAGATAAGTTGGGAGCAATTGCTATTCATCTGAGTGAGAAGCTACAGCAATAGGATTCTGTTTGTTGCGTTCAGCACGCCGTTGAACTGGGCATTTCATATCAGCGCAGAACTATATAACGCTTCGCGCTCAATTGAAGGAGCGTATTGTTATATGCTGCATGAAGTGCGGCAACAATACCTGTACCTCATGCGACTGGGAGTTGCTGTAATCAATAGATTTTTTGCACGATATTGAGAGCGAGCAGGGAAGATACTTTCCACAAAACCCGCTAGTTTGTTGTTAGCAGCCGCTTAGCTTCTCGCTGATTGCAACAGCTCATAAAACTGATAATTCCTACTAATTTATTCAAGCTTCTAACGTTAGTAAAGACTATAGGAAATTGATTTAGAGTGCAGCATTGACTACTTCAACGTGGTCGCTGCATTGCTGAATCGATATAGCTTGTAGCCGTTTCATCTATTAGCAAGAAGTAATTTTTGTTGGCTTGATCTACTGTTCTTACGGGAACAGCAAATTAGAGTACTTCCCTAAAAACTTTCAAAGTATAAGCAATTTAGGATTAACAGGGTCACTCTGATTACGAATCCCATTCATCGTACCCATCGATTAGAGGTTACAGGTTCAAAGTTTTCCCGTAGTATCAGAGTAGAGTTAGCCCAAGCAAGCTTGCTCGATTTGGGAACCGATGGGTTTGTTGTGGGCGGACTCAAACTGCCGTATCGAACACTGAGAGGATTACCACATGCCGTCCTATAAGGTCACATTGATCAACGAAGCTGAAGGATTGAATACCACGATCGAAGTTCCAGATGACGAGTACATTCTGGATGCTGCCGAAGAGCAAGGGCTTGACCTCCCCTACTCCTGTCGCGCTGGCGCTTGCTCTACCTGCGCAGGCAAGCTCACTTCTGGCACCGTTGATCAAGGCGATCAGTCCTTCCTGGATGATGATCAAATCGAAGCTGGATTTGTCCTCACCTGCGTGGCTTATCCCACTTCTGATGTCACTATCATCACGCACCAAGAAGAAGAACTATACTAAGTCTTCTGACACAGTACTAGAAGCGGCAACAGCAGGATCTTGCTGTTGCCGCTTCTAGTTGAAACCTTTTGAATTAACTAAGAATGTGCTTCTAACTTTACTGAGCAGCTGCAGAAGGCGTTGCTGTAGGCGTTGCAGTCGCCTGATCTCGTATTGGCACAAGGGCATCCATACGGAAACCAGTTGTAATTCGAGTATTGGGCTGGTTGGCAGGAACTAATCGCCCTTGGCTATCCAAAACAATTTTCTGGGTGCCGTCCAGCTCAGACTGTAGCTCGCTAATGATCAGCAGCGGTTGCAGCCGCTCGATGTTGCGAATAATTGAGGCAGTCTGCGGGAACGTTCCTTTCAGCTCCACATTGTACACGTAGCGCTGTAGTCGATTATCGACCGCTGTACCAAGCGAACCATCTGCAACCGGACCCGACAGTTCATTGTTCAAATCAAACCTAGAAAGCGTTGCCCGTTGTTCAGGATTTTGAATGCCAGCGTTGACTGAATTGACGCGCTCGTTTACGTCCAGCAGTAGTGTGTCAATACTCTGTTCAGTTGCAAATAGACCTAAGACATCTGCCTGTAGCTGTCGAGCAGCCTGCAGCCTGGCTCTAGCTTCAGTAATCCGCCTTTGGGTTTCCTGCTGTGCTAAGAGCTGCTGTTGCTTGTCGGCGATTTCAGCTTTTAGCTGCCGGTTCTTGTCCAACTCAGGCTGAAGCAGGTTGCTCCAGAGCAGGTAAGCGCCAACCAAACCTAGCAGGGCAATCAAAATGCCCCCTACTGTAGGAGTAATGCTGACCCCAAATATTTTAGGGTAGGCGGGTGCATTTCCGTCTTGGGGGATGAAATCTCCGCTTGCCGTCATGGTTTAAGAACTCCTCTATCCCGAAGTGCCTGAATTCTAGTTGCTAGCCCTACTGACAAGGTACGCTCCAGATCTTGCAGCAGCTCTGATGCCGTTTGATCTGTAAAGCTGCCCTCAATCCTATACTCCACCACTTGGGGTAGCTGCACTCTAATCTCACCGCCTGCGGCGGGCTGCGACGAGAATTCTACCTCAGTGGGATTATCAATCAACGTTGAGGTGACGAGCTTAACGTCTTCTCCCTTCAGGAAGGGCGATCGCTGCAAGGTTAGCAGAAAATCATTAACATCATTAAACGAACGTGCCTTTCCTGAGATGCCAATGCGAGAGGTAGGAACTTGTGTCGGTGGCGCAGGCGTTGCTGCAGCCGTCGGACTGGAGCCATCAGTTGGACTTGCAGTAGGGCTGGGGCTGGGAGCCGCAGCAACTTCAGGGGGGGCAAGCTGCTCAATGGCATCGATCTGCACTCCGTTCGGAACTCGATCGCGTACATCTTGCATAACTGCAGACCATGGTTTAATTCGATCGAACACTGTGGCTAGCGCCTGGTTTTCTGCGTCAATTTGGTTGACTTGCTCCGTCACATTTTGCACTTCACCAAGCTGCAGCTGCAAAGCCGCTAGCTGACTATCTAGGTCAGCACGCTGCGCTTCTAGCTCGGCATTCTGGCTCTTGAACACCGCCCAAGCCCCACCCGTCACTGCCAGCAAGGCTATTGCAACCGCCAGACCAATGTAATAGGGTCGGGGATCGCTTCCAACTTGACCCACAGGTCTCAGCCCTGCCTCAGCGGGACGTTGGGTTCGATCCTTCAGGAAATTAATATCTAGCCCGTACATGCTACCAAGCCTCCCGTTACCATGCTTCTCGTAACCCCAACCCCAACACCACGCCCAATCCAACTCGCTGAGCAGGCGGAAGTGCCTGGCTCACATCTAACGACATCGCCGAAACCGGATCAATTTGGCTGGCAGGCAGACTAAGGCGCTGCGAGAAGAATTCATCGAGCTGACCGATCGCTCCACCGGGTCCTGCCAGCAGTAGCTGTGCCACTTCCATATTCTCACCCTGGTTGTGGTAGAAGTCGATCGACCGACGAAGTTCGTCTGCTAGTTCGCCCAACACGCGCAACATTGCCGCCGTTCCAGGATTAGTGCCACCCACTTTGGGGATCGCGCCCATGCTGTCTAGCGGTGTAATGGGAACTGTCATGCCTTGCAGCAGTTCAGTATTGCGGGAGGAAGGCAAGTTCATAGCGCGACTGAGAGCATTCTGGACTTGGTACGTGCCGATCGGAACAGTTCGAGAAAACTGCGGAACCCCATCCACCACAATCGAAATCTCCGTATTCTCGAATTCGATATCGACGATCGCAGCTGCCTCTTGAGGGGTGAACTGCCGGAGCTGCTGTCGAATTGTTCGAATCAGGGAGAAGCTGCTAATTTCTAGAATATCAACCAGTAAGCCTGCCTGCCGAAATGTTTCTATATAGAGATCTGTAACTTCCTTGCGAGTGGCAACCAGGAGCACCTGCACTTTTTCAATGCCGTCCTCATCCACAAAGAAGCCAAGCTTCTGGTAGTCTACATCGGCTTCCTCACGCGGGAAGGGTAGATATAGCCCTGCTTCTTGGTTCAACACCATCTCGCGTAGCTCCCGATCGTCTAGCTCTGCCGGAACGGGAATGATGCGCGTCACAGTATCCCGACCGCTAGGAATGGCAGTCGCAGCGTGTTTCACCTTCAGCTTGCTCTCTGCGATTACCGACTGAATAATTTCCGCCATTGCCCCAGAGTCGAGGATTTGTCCTTCCTGGAAAATCCCCTCTGGCACTTCCGCTGAGGCAAGGGTCACCAGCTGAAAGCCTGCGCCCTTCTTCTTGAGCCGCGCTACATTCACTCGATCGGGCGTGAGTTCAACGCCGACTCCCCTTGTTTTTTTCGAGAATATATTTTTGAGGCTAACCACAGCGTTTATCCATTTGAATCACGAATAAAGACAGGCTGGGCTAGAAACAGCCCTCCGGCAAATGCCAACCTGATATGTACCTGAGGCAATCAAGAGAAACAGTGGAAATCAGATTCCGCTCAATTTACATCCACCCAGGATACCCAAACTACAGAGTCTTGAAGCGGATGTCTAAAATCTACCTCACTGTAAATGCAGTGAATTTGAATCTTGCCACAAGGATACAAACCTTAAGAAAAAATTTCCACTACATACTCTAGTTGTAGCGGAAAAACTTAGCATATCACCCCAGATTTAGCGGAAGGTGCAAGAAATCAGCGATCGCAAGAATCAGCTCCCAGCAGGTATCGCATCGGCAGGATGCACTCCTGACCCAGCCAACGCCAGATTCCCGGCTATTGAACCAAAAAACCTGCTGTTACCTTAAATCTTTGATAAATTCCTTGCTGTGGCACACTCCATACAAAAACTGGGTCTGAGATAGTTTGGTCAACGATTCGCTCTTTGGAGCAGGTTCTTGAGAAGCAAAAAACCATTTACAAGAACCATTTACAGGCTAGATCCACCATGACCTTATTGAGCAGATGATAGGCTATTGGACTGAGACTTGAGAGCAATTGATTATTCAATATGAAGATAAAAACGTGGCGAAAAATCGGAGTTTTTGCGCTGCTGGGACTAGTCTTAAGTTGGGCAATTGCCAGCTGTAGCCCAACTCCCTCTAGTTCTGAACAGGCAAGTTCCGGGCAGACAGGTTCGGGCGGGGGCGGTGAAGTAGAGTTTTGGACAATGCAGCTTCAGCCGCAGTTTACAGACTACTTTAATCAACTGATTGCTCAGTTTGAGAAAGAGAATCCTGGTACAACCGTCAAATGGGTTGATGTGCCTTGGGCAGACATGCAGAGCAAAATCCTGACGGCGGTGTCGGCAGGAACAGCGCCAGACGTGGTGAATCTCAACCCCGATTTTGCGGCACAGCTAGCAGGACGGAATGCTTGGCTTGAGCTAGACAGCAAGGTGAAAGAGGGCGATCGTGCTCAATATCTTCCCAAGATTTGGCAGGCTAACACCTTAGAGAACAAAAGCTTTGGATTTCCCTGGTACCTCTCAACTAGCATTACGATCTACAACCAGGACTTGTTGAAGCAAGCGGGTATAGCACAGCCGCCAACTACCTATACAGAGCTTGCTCAAGTTGCAAAGCAGATTAAAGAAAAAACTGGGAAGTACGCTTTCTTTGCCACTTTTGTACCAGAAGATTCGGCAGAAGTGCTGCAATCCTTAGTGCAGATGGGCGTGCCGCTGCTAGATGAGCAAGGCAAAGCAGCATTTAATACCCCTGAAGGCAAAGCTGCTTTTCAGTATTGGACAGACCTTTACACCCAAGGTTTGCTGCCCAAAGAAGCCCTGACCCAAGGACACCGACGGGCGATCGAGCTTTACCAGTCTGGCGAAACAGCGCTGCTTTCCACTGGTCCACAGTTCTTGAAGACGATCAAAACGAATGCACCTGCGGTTGCTAAGGTCTCTGCTTCTGCCCCACAGATCTCTGGCAGCACCAACAAAAAGAATGTAGCGGTAATGAATTTGGTGATTCCTCGCAACACCAACGTACCTGATGCTGCGCTCAAGTTTGCGCTATTTGTGACCAACGACGAAAACCAGCTTGCCTTTGCCAAAGCTGCAAACGTGCTGCCTTCTACGCAAAAAGCGCTGCAAGATAGCTATTTTACTGCCGTTACCGAGACTGCGCCGTCGCTAGATCAAGCCCGGGCGATTAGTGCTAGACAGATGCAGGATGCCGAGGTGCTGTTGCCCAACATCAAGGATATTAAGGAGCTACAGAAAATTGTCTATGACAACCTGCAAGCTGCAATGCTAGGCGAAAAGAGCGTAGACCAAGCGCTAACAGATGCGGCAGTAGAGTGGGACGAGCGCTAGGGCGCATGGAGTGTTTTTGATCGGTTCTAGCCAGCGCAACATTCAACGATGACCACCTACAGCTGCTGGTACAACCGGGCGATCGTTATTCGCTGCTAATTCTTAGCGAGTAACGATCGCTCTTAAGCAACTGCCAAATCTTGTGCCAATACATATGGCTGCACGATCAACGCATTAAACCGATGGCTCCGATCGCCTGCCCAATCAGATAGCTGCTCAGGTGAAGGCTTGTAGATTAACTGCTCGCTAATCCAGTGCTGCACCGTGGGCACATTGTCGCTGGCGATAGCCACTCCCACCTCGACCAAATCTAAAGCCGAATTGACCATGACGAGCGCATCACGTTGGGCATGAGGCATCAGCCACTCCCACTCCGCCTCATCAACCATTTTGGTGAGTTCGGCTCTCAAGTCTTCCATGTCCGCTCCCCGGAAAAATTAGTTTTCGTACCATATCACATTGTTTTGAGGCAGCTATCTGTCAAAAGCATAGGGTCCGCTTCTGCATAACTTTGCATAGCAGAGCCATCCAAGCAACCAGAACCAATCAATACTCCTCGTCGACTGCGACCCGCTCTGGCTCTCCAGCTCCTTTGCTTCCTAGCCCAATGGCGATCGCATCCATCACCCGTGCGACCGGAATGATCTCTAGCTCAGCAGGCGTTTCAGCCTGGGCAGCCGGGATGATTGCTTTTTTGAAGCCCAGCTTGGCAGCTTCCCGTAGCCGCATCTCCATTTGCGAGACGGGACGGATCTGTCCGCCAAGACCCACTTCGCCGATCAGCACCGTAGATGGATCGACCACCCGATCGCGGAAGCTAGCGGCAACGGCAACGGCAACTCCCAGATCGGCAGCAGGCTCACCCACACTTAGCCCGCCTGAAGAAGCAACGTAGGCATCTAGCTTGGAGAGGGGAATGCCAACTCGCTTTTCCAGCACTGCCAAAATTTGCAGCAGGCGATTGTATTCAATGCCAGTAGTTGAGCGGCGAGGTGAGGAATAGCTGGTGGGGCTGACGAGCGCCTGCAGCTCCACGACAATGGGGCGGGTTCCTTCACAAGCGACGATCGTTGCCGTACCCGGAGACTGCTCCTCACGGTTGCCCAGGAACAGCTCAGAAGGATTTTTTACTTCTTCTAAACCGCGATCGACCATTTCAAATACGCCCAGTTCATTGGTTGCTCCAAAGCGATTTTTGACGGCTCTTAGCAAGCGGTGGCTGGCAAAGCGATCGCCCTCGAAGTAGAGCACCGTATCCACTAAGTGTTCTAAGACTTTGGGTCCGGCGATCGCCCCTTCTTTGGTGACATGCCCCACGATAAACAGCGTAATGGTTTCCCGTTTTGCCACCTGCATCAGGGCGGCCGTGCATTCCCGCACCTGCGCCACCGAGCCAGGAGCCGAATTGAGCGCAGCGAAGTAGAGCGCCTGGATACTGTCGATTACAGCCACCTGTGGACGCAAAGACTCCAGCTCCCGAATGATCGACTCTAAATCTGTTTCAGGCAGCAGATACAGATCTGCGGCTTCGGTTGCTGTTTTCCCTTTGCCAATCCCTAAGCGCTGCGATCGTAGCTTCACCTGCTGCCCCGACTCTTCAGCACAGACGTATAGCATCCGGTACTGAGTTGCCAGCTGGTTGGCAGCTTGCAGCAACAGCGTTGATTTACCAATGCCCGGATCGCCGCCAATCAGCACCAGCGACCCCGGAACAATGCCTCCACCCAAGACCCGATCGAGTTCGGCATAGCCGGAGGACAGCCTTGCCTGCGGGTAGTCGGCAATCTCGCTCAGAGTTAGGGCGGCGATCGGCTGCACTTCTGTAGCAGTGCGGCTTTTTTTGCTGGTGCGAGTGGCTACTAAAGCAGTGGCGCGATTGGCGGCCGGGGCAGAGGGCAGCGCTTGTTCTACTAAAGTATTCCACTCGCTACAAGCAGGGCATTTACCAAAATACTGAGGAAATTCTGCACCACATTGATTACAAACGTAAAGCGATCGAGTCTTTGCCATGCTGAGAAAATTTAATAATTTGCAAAGAATTGAGGAGTTAGTGATAAACGACCGACAGGGATAGCAAGCTGCAAACTATGAGCTGAGATTGCAAAGAATCTTCTAATTTTCACTTATCTATTTCACTTCTCTAAAGCCTGTAACTTAGCCATACCTTGCCTTAATATACTGATACGAGATAAAAGTTAAAAAACCTTGAAATGTGCGTTTTGCGGTGAATTGAAAGTTCTAATCGCAATTGAATGAGCTAATATCTTAATGATAAAGCGGCAAAAATTAACTATCAAAACAGCACTTTAAGGAGTGTTAAGTAAATTGGAAAATCACAAAGAAAAGATCTTAGTTGTAGACGATGAAGCCAGCATTCGGCGAATTTTGGAAACGCGCCTCTCGATGATTGGCTATGACGTAGTGACCGCAGCAGATGGTGAAGAGGCACTAGAAACCTTCCGCAATGCTGACCCTGACTTAGTGGTGCTGGATGTGATGATGCCAAAGCTAGATGGCTATGGCGTTTGTCAAGAACTTCGTAAAGAATCAGACGTGCCGATCATTATGCTAACGGCGCTGGGCGATGTTGCCGATCGAATCACAGGTCTAGAGCTGGGCGCAGATGATTATGTCGTGAAGCCCTTTTCGCCCAAAGAGCTAGAAGCGCGGATTCGCTCAGTGCTGCGGCGGGTCGAGAAAGTGGGGACATCTGGCATTCCCAGCTCTGGCGTCATCCACATCAACAACATCCGCATCGACACCAATAAGCGGCAGGTCTACAAAGGCGACGAGCGTATCCGGCTGACGGGCATGGAGTTTAGCCTGCTAGAGCTGCTGGTGGGGCGATCGGGCGAACCCTTTTCCCGTTCTGAGATTCTTCAAGAAGTTTGGGGCTACACGCCTGAGCGCCATGTAGATACTCGTGTGGTAGATGTGCATATCTCCCGCCTGCGCGCCAAGCTAGAAGACGATCCCAGCAATCCAGAGCTAATTCTGACGGCTCGCGGTACAGGCTATCTATTCCAGCGGATCGTGCCACCCGGCGAAGTTGAATAAATTTGCCTGTTTGTCATGCCTTCTTTCTCCTTTTTCCGTCTCCTGCACCAATCGGTAGATTCCATCTGATAAAATTTGTGAGGTTTCTATCACTTTGATCAATGAGATCAACTCAGGCACGAATCGCAGTAGACGCAATGGGGGGAGATTTCGCTCCCGCCGAAATAGTAGCTGGTGCGCTTAGAGCGCAAGCAGAGCTGGGGGTCAAAATCCTACTTGTAGGTGAGCCTCAGCAACTCGCAGACCTGATTAAGCTGCATAATTCTTCCATTCAGATGGAGATTGTGCCGTCTGAAACTCTAGTGGAGATGCATGAAGAGCCGTTAAGCGCCATCCGTCGCAAGCCTAAAGCTTCAATCAATGTAGCGATGGATTTGGTGAAGCAGGGGAAGGCAGATGCTGTAGTTTCGGCAGGTCACTCTGGTGCAGCAATGGCTTCAGCGCTGCTGCGGCTAGGTCGTTTGCCAGGAATTGATCGTCCGGCGATCGGCACCGTATTGCCCACGCTGATGGCGGGTAAGTCGGTGATGATTTTGGATGTCGGGGCTAACGTCGATTGCCGTCCCAAGTTTCTAGAGCAGTTTGCGGTAATGGGCACGGTTTATTCCGAGTATGTGCTGGGAATCGAAACACCCAAAGTTGGGCTTTTGAACATTGGTGAAGAACCTTCCAAGGGCAATGACTTAGCGCTACGGACTCACCAGCTTCTGCAAGAGAATACTCGCATCAACTTTGTGGGCAACGCTGAAGGACGGGATGCGTTGTCTGGTCATTTTGATGTGATCGTTTGCGATGGGTTTGTCGGCAATGTGCTGCTGAAGTTCGCAGAGGCTATGGCGGAGGCACTGCTGCAAATCATCCGCGAAGAGCTACCTCAAGGCTGGCGCGGTAAGCTGGGAACTCTCCTGCTGAAGCCTAACCTTAAGCGAATTCGGCAGCGGATGGATCATGCTGAGCATGGAGGGGGCCTACTGCTGGGTGTAGATGGGATTTGCATCATTAGTCACGGCAGCTCACAAGCGCCTTCAATCTTCAATGCGGTGCGATTGGCGAAAGAAGCGGTTGACAACAGCGTGCTAGACCGCATTCATGCCCAGTACGCTAAGACAAATGCTGCCGCCGCAGAAGACGAATAGCCAGCAGACTACCAGTCCTCCGGTGTGAAGTCAGTAGACCTGTAGAATGACAGGCTGATGATTCTACCCACCACATAGCCATGGAAAATCGATGCTAAACGAGTCAGGAATAGGCATTGCCATTACAGGAAGCGGCTCGGCCCTGCCCCCGATCGCGTTTGACAATGATCGGATGAGCCAGCTAGTAGAAACCTCAGACGAGTGGATCTCTAGCCGCACCGGGATTCGCTCGCGTCGCCTCTCGCAGCCGCCTGAATCGCTCAAGACGATCGCTGTACAAGCCGGACAGCGGGCAATTGAGATGGCAGGCATTGCCCCATCTGAAGTCGATCTGATCCTGCTTGCCACCTCTACGCCGGATGACTTATTCGGCACGGCTTGTCAGATTCAGGCCGCACTGGGCGCCACTAAAGCGGTCGCGTTTGACTTGACGGCAGCCTGCTCTGGCTTCATTTTTGGCATGGTGACAGCCGCTCAGTATATCCGCACAGGCGTTTTTCAGAATGTGCTGCTGATTGGTGGGGATGTGCTGTCGCGTTGGGTAGATTGGAGCGATCGCCGCACCTGCGTTTTGTTTGGCGATGGGGCTGGGGCGATCGTCATGCAGGCAAATTCTGGCGCTGACCATCTGCTTGGCTTTGAACTCCGCAGCGATGGCACACAGCATAGCTGCCTAACTTTGGCATATCAGCCTGAACCCAAAGCGCTGATAGACGATGTGACGATTGGGCAGGGGGGCTTCCAGTTCATCCAGATGAATGGACAAGAAGTCTACCGTTTTGCAGTCAAAAAAGTACCAGAAGTGATTGAGAAAGCGCTATTTCGCGCCGAACTCAGCACCGAGCAAGTAGACTGGCTGTTGCTGCACCAGGCAAACCAGCGGATTTTAGAAGCCGTTGCCGATCGCCTCCACATTCCTCACCAAAAAGTGATCAGCAATATGGCAAAGTATGGCAATACTTCTGCAGCATCTATTCCGATCGCCCTGGATGAAGTAGTGCGGGCGGGCAAAATTCAGGTGGGAGATGCAATCGCAGCGGCTGGCTTTGGAGCAGGGTTAACCTGGGGCGCAGCCATTTTCCGGTGGGGCAGGTAGGGGCGCTCTAATACTTCTGTAAAGGAATATTTTGCCGTTCCGCAGGTGTCTCATCCTTCATCTCATCAATCGCAATCTTGAGGAAAGTGTTTCATTTTGATTGGACTGGATGTGCGACACTAATCTACTGAGAGCGATTAGGAGTTAGCAAGAAATCGATGAAAACGGCGTGGGTGTTTCCGGGACAGGGATCTCAAACCATTGGCATGGGAGCAGATTTCTACGACTTGCCAGCAGCCAAAGCAAAGTTTGAACAGGCAGCAGACATCTTGGGCTGGTCTGTGCCAGAAGTGTGTCAAGATCCAGACGATCGCGTCTCCAAAACGCTGTACACGCAGCCTTGCCTGTATACAATCGAGTCTATTTTGGTGGATCTGATGGGCGATCGTGCTCATCAGCCAGATTTGGTAGCAGGTCATAGCTTAGGTGAATATGTAGCGCTATACGCAGCAGGCGTGTTTGATTTTGAAGCAGGGCTACGGCTGGTGAAGCGCAGAGCGGAGCTGATGGAAAACGCATCAGGTGGAGTCATGGCAGCTCTGTTAGGGTTCGATCGCAATCAGCTCCAGCAAGCCATTTCCCAAACGCCAGACGTTGTGTTAGCAAATGATAACAATGCCGGACAGGTTGTGATTTCTGGATCACCAGAAGCTGTGGATTCTGTGCTTGCCAACGTCAAATCAAAGCGAGCCGTGAAGCTGAATGTCAATGGTGCATTTCACTCACCGATGATGGCAACAGCAGCGGCAGAATTTCAGCCCGTTTTGGATGCGGTAAAGTTTCAGTCTGCAAAAGTTCCAGTATTGTCTAATGTGGAACCCAGTCCCGCTACTGATGCAGCCGTGCTTAAAAACCGGCTGGTGCAACAGATGACGGGTGCCGTGCGCTGGCGAGAAATCAGCCTGCGGATGCCAGAAGAAGGAATTGAACAGGTCATTGAAATTGGACCTGGCAAAGTACTGACAGGGATCATCAAACGGACTTGCCCAGAACTTGTGTTGGGGAATGTAAGTGCTCTGTCTGAGTTACCGAATCCGACTACTGAACTAGACGATGTTTGAGGTCTAGCTATGCGCCAACGGGAACCCCGAATGAGTCTTGCGCTCTATCACCTGTTCAAATGGTCGGTGGTCAGCCCCATGCTGCACCTTTACTTTCGGGGACGCATCTATGGCGCAGAGAATGTGCCGCAGCAAGGGGCGTTGATCGTTGTGGCAAACCACGCTAGCGACTTTGACCCGCCGATTGTCTCTAACTGTGTCTGCCGTCCGGTATCGTACATGGCGAAAGAGGAGCTGTTTAAGGTTCCCATGTTGAAGCAGGCGATTCGCGCCTATGGCGCTTATCCTGTGAAGCGAGGTTCAGCCGATCGCAGCGCCATCCGTGCCGCTCTGCAGCAGCTAGAAAATGGCTGGGCGGTAGGGGTGTTTCTCCAGGGAACCCGCACCCCTGATGCCCGCATTTCCGCCCCCAAGCTAGGGGCTGCCATGCTTGCCGCTAAAACACAGGCTCTGCTACTGCCTGTCAGCCTCTGGGGAACGCAGGCAATTGTCCAGAAGGGGAACAAACTGCCTCAACCCACTCCCATCACTGTGCGGATCGGCAAGCCAATTCTGCCGCCCAATTCTACCGATCGAGAAGCATTAGAAGCGGTTACAGCTCAATGTGTGAAGGTGATTCATTCGCTGCACGATCTGGGACGTTAGCCGGCAATTCTGAAATATAGCGCTACGCGCTTACATCATCTACTGATCTATCTACTGATCTTTAGAGGAAACAGCAATACGCTACCGCTTTATCTTTCTGTCATTTGCCGAGCTGCTTCAATGCAAGTTTGTAGCGTTGCATTTGTTTTAATCGCCTGTGAATTGACATGAGTGGTACTCGCTGCATATCCCCAGCCCTGCAGAATTTTGATCAGGTGCGATCGCTTTGGAATATCCAATTTCCCGCGTCGCCCAATTTCACCAAGCGTATAGAAGTAAGGCGGTAGTTCGGCTTCAGCCTGCATTAGCTGCATCAAGGCGATGCAATCGGGCTGCCGCGCGATCGCGATCATACGCTCCAGATAGTGGGTATCATGTAGCCGTCCCAGCCACATTGCGCCGCTTACTTCTAGCGGGTAGGCATCATGCGGACACGTGATTTTACCAAGCTGCCGCCAAGCGATCGATTGGTAGTTGCCGCATGATCGACAATATCCCAAGAAACCGTAGTGAGCTGCCGTGAGCTGTGATTTTGCTATCAGCCGTACCATGACTCGGTAAACCTGCCCATTAAACAAAGAAAAGACCGGCTCAATCCCCAATCCTTTCGCTGCTGCAAGCTGCAGAGTAGTACCAATTAACAGCCGCAGCCCCTGTTCATGTGCAGCGGGATGTGAACGAGCATAGGCACCGTAATTTGCCAAGCTGCCGTGAAAATTGTGCCCAGTGGCACTGCGTCCGTCGGTGCTAGTTAAATAAAGCAAGCCGCCAATCGCCACTGCCCACAAACTTGTTGCCACGTAGGGAGCAGGCGCACCAAAGGCATCTACATCAACGAGATCATAAAAGTTCTGTTGATTGTAGCACTCGAAGAAAACACGGTTGGCGTCGAAGTGCGTGAGCTGGTAGCAATTAGGTGCGATCGTGCTGCTCAAATTTTTGGAAAGAACCAGGTGAACATCTGGATTACTATCGTTCACCCATAGATAATCTGCTTGGCTTTCCAGATGGTACCGCAGCGATCGCACTCCGCATCCTGCCATTGCATCCAGCACTTTTAACGATCCAACATTAGCCCGATAAACTGCTGCAGCTAGAACACCCAAATCCCTAGCAAGTTGACTTTGCAAGCGATAGAATGCGTTCCCAATTTGAAATTTAGCTTTACCTTCCCTGTACCAACCAACGTCATCTTGCATGGATTCCAATCCACATAAAGTGATACGATACAGAACTAGGCTTTAACATACCATCAGAGCTAGCGTGATGTCAGAACGAATGTCCCGATCGATTCATCAAACTATTCTCAACATGCTAACGATTCTGGCGCAGCAGGGCGACGAAAAAGCGATCGCTGCTCTGCAGCGGGCAGATAAAGTTGCTGAAGAGTTTGAATTTGTGGATGATGAAGCAGTCGGAGAACTGCTGATTCAGCAACAGTCAGGGACATATCTAGTGACGCAGCATGGCGCAACCTTCCTGCCCCGTTTACAGAAGTCAAATTAGCCAGAAGGCGATCCGATGGCACCTGCTGCTCTACCTGATGCTGTTCCAGATTATATTGCAGTGCTAACGCAAGCAGCACAGGCATTTCGGGGAGAGGGACATCGCCCTGCTGCCAGCGCAATGGTTGAGGCACTGCTGCAGGCTGAAAAAGTTGCTAAACAGCAGCGGCTTATCTATCCCTTTGAGGCATTTCTAGGCGATTGGCAGCTTTGTTTTTCCACGGGAACGCGCAAAGTTCAGCGAGGGGGTATTGTGCTAGGCAGGGGCTTTTACATGCCCAAGTTTTCGCCTGCTCAAATTGGTTTTAGCACCGCTGATTCACCGACCCATCTGGGAGAGATTACCAACCAAATTGCCTTTGCCGGACTGCGAGTTTTGCTGAGGGGGCGCTGTCGCTATGTAGGCAAGCGCAACCTGCTGGCATTTGATTTTCACCAAATGCAAATTTTGGGGTTCGATCGCCTGCTTTATCAGGGGAAATTTGGCAAGCACAGCCCAGAAGAATTTGAGCAGCAGCCTGTTGCCAAGCTGCCGTTTTTCGCCTTCTTTCTAGCCACAGATGTCCTGGTTGCCGCGCGAGGACGAGGCGGTGGGGTGGCAATGTGGGTGCGCATATGATCGCACTGGCTATAGAGCAGGCATCGTTAACTCTGGACTAGCTGCTGCCGTAAGCCAAAGGCAGCCCGCTGCAAAGGCGCCAACAGTTCATCCGAGAGCTGGAGCTGATTTAGCCCCGTGTGGCGATCGTCTTTCTCACCGAGTTTGCTGCCGTGAAAATCGCTGCCGCCCGTCATCAGCAGGCTGTACTGCCGACAGAGGGCTTCTAGCGTGCGGCAGTCGCTGGGGGAGTGGCTGGGGTGATACACCTCGATGCCCATCAGCCCAGCAGCAACCAAGTTGGGCAAGACAGTTTCCACCGTGCCACCCCGAAACAAATAAGGATGGGCCCAAACGGGAACTGCCCCACAGCTCCGCAAAAGCTGGATGCCTTCGATCGCTGAAAACTTCTCGTACTCCACATAGGCAGGCTTACCCTCACCAATAAACCGCTCGAATGCCTCCTGCTGCGAGTGAATGTAGCCCGCTTTAATCAAGGCAGCGGCAATGTGGGGGCGACCGGGCGCCATTGCCGCCCGCTGCGGCAGCACAATCGGGTAGCCAAGGTCTGCTAGTTTCTCGATCATCCGCTGTGCCCGTCGCTGCCGCCCTGCCAAGCGTTCCTGCAAGGGTTGGGCTAGCTTGCTGCGATCGGGATAGAAGCCGAGGATATGCATCGAACGCTCATTGTGTACCGTGCTTAGCTCCAAGCCAGGAACGATCTCAACCGCTCGACGCTGAGCGGCAGTAAATGCTTCGTCCCAGCCGAACATCGTATCGTGGTCAGTAATTGCCAGGACGCGCACTCCAGCAGCGATCGCGGCTTCGACAAGCTGAGTGGGGGTAAGGGTTCCGTCGGAGCAGGTGGTGTGGCAGTGCAGTTCTAGCATGAATGGGAGTTGAGCTTTATTTTCTTCAGCGTACCCCAAAGCGCCAGTTTCTCGATTGTCTAGCGCTACGCCTATACGTCAGGGCAAGTTTTTGTGTGAAAGATTTCGATCCAGAAAGATTTCGGCGCCACCTAGGCTCGCAGAACCGAGCTGGAACTCCCTAGTTTCTCCCATCTGGTCGAAGCGCTCGTTGCTGCAGTTTGATATAAGACGGAAATCTTCTTGGTTCTGTAGCGGCGAAACAATGCCGCACCTATAGCTTTTTATGGTTTTCATTGGCATAGACATTGGCACAACTAGCACCAAAACTATTGCTTTTACCTCTGCGGGCGAAATGCAAGCGATTGCGACCCATGGCTATCCGCTCAGCGCTCCCCAGCCTGGCTACTCCGAGCAAGATCCAGAAGTCATTTTTGCAGCAGTTATCGCTGGACTGCAGGACTTGCTGAAGCAAAATATCGCGCCTGACCAAGTGGAGGCGATCGGCTTTAGCGGAGCAATGCACAGCCTGATTGCGATGGATACTGAAGATCGCCCGCTAACAAACAGCATCACTTGGGCAGACAACCGCAGCGTGGAGCAGGTCGAGCGGCTGAAGCAGGGGAGCGGCTTTGCTATCTACCAACGCACCGGCACGCCGATTCATCCGATGTCTCCTTTGCCAAAGCTGATGTGGATGCGGGAGCAAGACCCAGAGCGGTTCCAACGAGCGTCTAAGTTTATCTCTATCAAAGAGTACGTTTTGTTTCGGCTGTTTGGTCGCTATGTGGTGGATTATTCGATCGCTTCTGCAACAGGGCTGCTGAACTTGCGCTTGTTGCGCTGGGATGAAGAAGCGCTGGCGATTGCTGGGATTCGGGCTGAGCAGCTGAGTGAGCTTGTTCCCACTACTTACAAGCTGCGCGGTATGCGGCGCGAATATGCCGAAGCCGCCGGGCTGGATGCTGATACTCCTGTGATTGTGGGGTCGAGCGATGGAGCGCTGGCGAATTTGGGCGTGGGGGCGATCGGCTCAGACCAGCTTGCAGTGACAGTGGGCACGAGTGGAGCGGTACGTCAGGTGGTTTCACAGCCGCTAACCGACCCCCAAGGACGCACTTTCTGCTATGCCCTGACTGAAAAGCATTGGTTGATTGGCGGCGCGTCGAATAGCGGTGGACTTGTGCTGCGCTGGTTCCGCGATCGGTTTGGGCAGGCGGAAATAGAGCAAGCCAAGCAACAGAACGTTGACCCTTACGAGATTTTGATTCAGGTAGCTGAGAGCGTGCCAGCAGGCGCAGATGGCTTAGTGTTTCTGCCATTTCTAACGGGCGAACGTGCTCCTAATTGGAACTCAGACGCGAGGGGAGTATTTTTTGGGGTAGCGCTGCACCACGATCGCGCTCACTTTGTAAGAGCAGTTTTGGAAGGCATTCTTTATAGCGTTTACAGCATTACGGCTGTGTTGAGTGAGCTAGCAGAGGGCGAGAAGGTGGTACGGGCATCGGGTGGCTTTGCCCGATCGAAACCCTGGCTGCAAATGATGGCAGATGTGTTTGGCTACAAGGTGTTGATTCCAGAAGTTTATGAGGCAAGCGGTTTTGGGGCGGCTGCACTAGCGATGTATGCGGTTGGGGCGCTGAACGATTTGTCGGAGGTGCAGTCGTTGATTCAGATCCGCGATTACCATTTGCCTAATTTAGAGCTGTCTGAGCGCTATCAAACGCTGTTTGGGCTGTATCAGCAGGTTTATAGCCAATTGGTGAATGAGTTTACTACGATCGCTGCCTATCAGCGGGGCAGAGAGTAATTTCAAATCGCCCCAGGATTTCTCCGATCGCCTGTGCCCATTTGCGATTTGATGACTATGATTTGGAGCGGAGGTCATACATCGATCGCCGTGCTGAAGTGAGGAGCGCTAATGGGACGGATTTTTATCGCGGCTGGGCTGATGGCTGCGGAGCAGGGAGACTATGCCCATCGGCTGACAGTGCATCGGGGCACAACCGTTCGTCAGATCCTGCTGCTACGAGATTTGGTCGTGCAAATTTTGCGATCGCGCCAGTTTGAGGCAGTTGCAGTTCCTGACGACCTGAGTTTGAGTCAGGCAATCGAGTGGATTAATGCGCGGGCACAGAAGGGAGATGTAGCGCTGGATCTGTATGCTGCCATGCCGCCGATCGATCAGGGGACTGCCATTTACTACATCGCCGAGAATGAGCAACGCCGCATTCAAGCTCAACAGCTGCTGCAAGCCTATTTGCGACGAGTACCGCAGCTAGCTAGCCAGGGCACAAAGTCGGATTCGCAAACGAACTTAGGGCGGCTGGCTTTTTGCCGCGATCTGGCTGTTCCGGCTTTGCTGATGCAGGTGGGGCGGCTGACTAACCTGGAAGACCAGTGGGTAATTCCGGCGCAGCCGCAGGATGTGGCGCTGGGAATGGCAGAGGGTCTGGCAGGCTGGAGCCAAGCAATGGACAGTGCAGCAGCAGATTATCCAACGATTGGCATTACGCTCAACGGAGCGTTTTATGACGATGAGGGAATTTTGGTAGAGGGAAACCCCTACATTCCAGTGGATTTAGTTGATCAGCTAGGAGTTGAGGTAGGAGGCGCTGCCCTGCATCGACTACGCTATCGCCATTTGGTTTACGCTCGGGCGATCGATCTGCGGGATCATAATCTCTCGGTGAGCTGGGATAAAGACAGCAGCACTTTGAATTTGCGATCGCTGCTGATGCTGACGGCGTTGCCAAACCAGATCATGGGGCGGGGCAATACCTCCGAGGTGCAGATGCTGATGTTTTTGAAGGCTCAGCAGTCAGAGCTGTCTCAGTTTGCGGATCTACCGAAGCTTTATCGGGAGGAAGCGGCGATCGAGGGGGTCAACCACGACCTCGCATTTGCCCAGATGTGTCTGGAAACGGACTTTCTGCGATTCCCCTATAGCGCTACACCTGAGCAGAACAATTTTGCGGGGCTGAGTGGAATTGGGGCAGCAACGCAAACTTTCCTGGATGCGCGAATTGGCGTACGGGCTCATGTGCAGCATCTTAAGGCTTATGCAAGTCCTGAACCGTTGATTCAACAGTCGGTTGATCCTCGGTTTCGGTTTGTGCGGCGAGGGGTTGCACCAACGGTTTCTCAATTGAGTGAGCGGTGGTCAGCAGACCCACAGTATGGGACGAAGCTAATCGCGATCGTGCGGCGGCTGTATGAATCAGCAGGTTTTTTGTAAGGGGTCGATTGGGGGTGGCAGCTGCGACAATTCTTATAGTTTTGCGCATTATTTGTCCTGCCATATATTGGATGGATGGGGCGCAAGTCCTAGCTAATTCTGCTGTCTCCTGGTCTAACTATTGATCTAACTATGCTATTTCGGTCTGTTGGTTCTGCAATTTCGCTCGGTCTAGTGTCTGTATGGCTGCCCGTTCAGCCCTTAGGCTCGGCGACGCCGGCATTCACGTCAGCTTTTCTCAGCTCACAGCAGCCTACCACTCAGCAATTCTCGCAGCAGCCGAATGCAGCAGCAGATATTATCGATCCCTCGTGGCAGCCTGGAACTGTAACTTTAGATACGATCTCCGACCCCAACGGCAGTTCATCTCCAGTGCGATCGGTGGTATTTAGCCCAGATGGACGCTATCTCTTCAGCGGTGGAGCAGATAAAGCGATTAGAGTGTGGAATTTGCAGGCTCGATCGTTAGAGCGGGTTCTATCGCCTAGCTCTGACCAAATCAGCGAGATCGCCATCAGTCCGGATGGTCGCCTGCTGGCGAGCGCCAGTTTAGATGGCACAGTTAAAGTATGGGATTGGCGAAATGGACGACTGCTCAATACTCTAGCCGCGCACTCCGATGTTGTGACCTCTGTTAAGTTCAGCCCAGATGGTCAAGTCTTGGGCAGCGCCAGCGCAGATAAAACAATTCGGCTCTGGGATGTAGAGACTGGTGCCTTAGAGCGGACAATTTCAACGAATCAGTGGATCGAGGCGATCGCCTTTAGTTCTGATGGTTCTACGATCGCCAGCGCAGGCTTAGAACGCGTGATTGAACTATGGAATTGGCAAACGGGTAGGCCCATCCGGACCTTAACAGGATATGCATCTGCGATCTATGCGATCGCCTTTAGCCCAGACGGGCAGACTCTCGCCTTTAGCCCTAATTCTCGTCAGCAAGCAGCCCAGAATCAGACTGCAGCGCAGCCTGAGAGCAACACAATCTACTTCGTCAACCTGGCAGGAAAACAAGTAGGGCAGCCTTTAAGAGGGCATAGTGACTACATTACCTCTCTTGCCTTTAGTCCCAGCGGTCGTACCCTGATTAGCGGAAGCTGGGATAACACTGCCAAGATTTGGAATGTGCAAACGGGCGAAGTGATTCGCGACTTCTCTGAAAGAACAGAGAGAATCTTAGCGGTTAGCTTCAGATTGGATGGTCGAGCCTTTGCACTAGGCAGCGGCGATGGGACAATTAACGTTTTTCGCTCGGATGAATAGCACCTTACCAGCGTCTGCTGCCCCAACCGCCGCCAGACGAACCAGAGCCTGCAGGCGGAGCTACGGGCGCGCTATAGCCTGAGTCAGCACCACCCGACGAATAGGAGCCGGACGAACCAGAGCCACCGGACGAGTAGGATGCTGGCGGTGAGGCATAGTCTTCTCGTTTAGATTCCTGAGCTTCGAGCGATCGGGCAGCATTTGCAGCAGCAATTTTAGTATTCGCCTGTTGAACGATTGGCTTCACTTTTTGCTGCCAGTAGGTCGTGGTTAGCTTCTTTGCTTCAGCCAGCACAGATTCCCAGCGCCCTTCTTTCAATGATTTTTGTATTGCCTTAAAGTATGTATCATTTGTTTTCCATTCCTGGTTCCACTTTTTAATCGCAGCTTGCGCCTCAAAATAGATCGAACTGGTCTGTGGAATTGCGCTGGCAATTGCCACAGCTTCATCTAGCTTGCCGCCTTGATAACGGTCTGTCGCCCTTTTCAAGATGCTCTTTGCCCATTGGGCGAGCAGGGGTTGAGCTTGCTGATATGCTGCGTGGCTGAGCGAAATTTGGCTGGCAGTGACGATCGCCTCTCTAAAGCGGCTTTGTTGAGCCATCTGCTGCGCCAGCGCCAGTTGACAATCTCCCAACAGAATTTGAGCCGTTTTGTAAAGGTCGGTGTACTGCTGGGGAACCGTTTGTGCTTGCTGAATGCAAACCAAGTAGCTGCGCTGCACCTGTTGCGTTCTAGCATCCTGGAGTATCTGCTGCTGCTTCAGATAAGCCTGTCGCTGCTGCCAAAGATAAGTCGAGCTAGCGATCGCACTGATCGCTACGCCGACCGCCCCGATGCCAAGCAGCCAGCGGAACCGACGCGGCGATACGACCTGTCTATCGTTTTGAAGAAGCGTAGATTGAGGAGCAGATGCCGGTTGAGCAATCAGAGTGGTATGAGCCTCTGGACTGGATGAGGAATCGGGGTAATGGGGAGACAAAACTACCGTATCAGAACTGCGATCGATCGATTCCTCGTCAACGATCGACGGCAGCACAAGGTCAGCAGACGAGTTGGGTGGCTGCGAAACCATCGTTTCGATGGGCGGGGTAGGGAGCGGTGCCTCCGAGAGGGCAGTTTGCACGAGCAGTGGCTCAGCGACATCAGTGGAGGCAGACAGCGGATTTGAAAGGACAGTTTCGACCGGCGACAGGGAGGTTTGCAAAATAGCCGTTGGCTCGGCTAAGGTATCGGCTGAGATTTCAGTCGTGTTTAGCGACAGCGTAGGTAAGGCTGTGGGATTCTCCAAACTCTCTACCAGACTGCCAATTGCTGTCATCCGATCGGAGTGAGCAATTGGGGCAGGGAGTGCGAATGTAGTGGTTTGCGGTTCCTCAGCTAGAATCTCTGCGCTAGGTGCGTCGATCGAAGCATCTGGAACAGGAACCGGAAGTTCAAAGCTGCTCAGCAATCGTTCTACATCTTGCAGCACCGCCTCAGCCGTTTGGTAGCGTTCTTTGAAGTGATAGCGCAC
This sequence comes from Phormidium tenue FACHB-886, assembly GCF_014764505.1. GTDB lineage: Bacteria > Cyanobacteriota > Cyanobacteriia > Elainellales > Elainellaceae > FACHB-886. The sequence continues at coordinate 203,995 of NZ_JACXWX010000005.1, read as the reverse complement.
CATCTTTGACAAAATCGCTGCCAATTCCTCGCTACATTTTGCCCAAGGCTGCCACTGAATCTCGCCCGTGTTGGCATCTTCCTGAAGCTGGGCAGGTTTTAAGCCAGTTGCCGCTTGAATGCCAATAATGCCGAGGGCGTAGAGATCGCTGGTGGGACGGGGCTTACCCCGCCCTTGTTCGGTGGGCATATAGCCTGGCGTCCCAGCAATGATAGTGGTGCTGATGTGGTTTTGCGCCACAACCTGCTTGACTGTGCCAAAGTCCACGAGTACTAGCTTCTGGTCGTGCGTCCGTCTCAAGATGTTATCGGGTTTAATGTCGCGGTGGATCACTCCCTGCCCATGCACAAACGCTAAGATGGTGCAGATTTCTTGCAGCAGCAAGCAAATTTGAGGGTCAGACCACAATCGTCCTGAGATGAGTTCGCGGGTTAAGGTATGTCCCTCGATTAGCTCTTGTACCAGGTAAAACTCGCGGTTCTCCTCAAAGTAAGCCAGGAGCTGAGGAATTTGGTTATGCCGTCCCAGCTTTTGCAGGGTTTCTGCCTCAGATGAAAACAGGCGTTTGGCATTTTCTAGCAGCGTCGTGTTGGAGTTACCGGGTTTCAAGTGCTTGACAACACACCAAGGATTTCCGGGGAGGCGAGTATCTTCAGCAATATAGGTTTCCCCGAATCCACCTTTAGCCAGTGTCCGGACGATACGATAGCGCCTGTCTAGGATCTTGCCGCGAAATAGCGATTTCATGGAGGAGAAGTGGCTAGCCCGATAATTAATCGTACATCCTCAGCCAAGCATTGTCGCCGTCTGTGGGAGGGTGACAAGTTCTCTTTAATAATTTTGGATTAAGCGCCTTTAGACTATGTTTCAGACTGGCAGGCAGCACGATCGCCTCCGGAAGCGACACAGGCAATCCTGGCTGATCGTGAGGATTACGTCGATTTGGAGTGGGTCACTGTTTTCCAAAAAATATTCTTCTAGCAGAGTCAAAATGTTATTATTTAGGACACCGTTGATACTATGTTGTATCCCATTTCTGACATCAATATGATATCTGTGCAGATATCACTCTGCTCTTTTTGCTGTGGGAAGAGCTCATCCGTTAAGGCTGCTATAAATCTGCATGAGCTGTTCGTAGTTAGCTTCTGCAGTGTATTTTTCCTTGTACTCAATCCGGGCTTGCTGCCGCATCTCAGCTAGGGCTTCCGGATGGGTGGCAGCCCACTCCACCTGAGCCACCAAGCTCTCCTCGCTGCCTGCGCTGAAGTGTAGCCCGGTTTCGCCCGCTGTGATCAAGCGGCTCATTGCGCCCAAGTTTGCTGCAACTACAGGCGTTCCCGTGGCAAAGGCTTCAATGATCGTGCGGGGCAATCCTTCATACCACAGCGAGGGAAACACCAGAAACGCCGCTTCTCCCATGAGGTGATACACCTCGGACAGCGATCGCCGCCCCAGCCACTCAACGCCCGGTATCATTTCAGCAGCTTCGGCAACCTGAGGGCTTAGTGGACCGTCTCCCACAATTTTGAGCGGCATCGTTTTGCCGATCGTTTGCCACGATCGCAGCAGCAGCTCAATTCCTTTCTCTGCTGAGAGCCGCCCGACAAACAGCGCATAGCCGCCACTACCGCTACCCATCCCTGGGTCTGTCACAAAGTTAGGCTTCACAACGATTTTTTCAGCAGGCAACCCACCCTGAATAAATTTCTCGCGGGCAAACTCAGTTAGGGCAATGTAGCAATCGACGGTGTCACTCCAAGTCTTCAGCAGTCGGTGCAACGTTAGCATGGCAGCAGTCACTCCTGATGCCGCCCGGTTGTCGCGGTAGCAGGCGTGAATGATTCCCGGTAGTGGGATCGGCTTGCCCAAGCAATCCTCACAGGGGCGACCCTCGCGGAAAAACTGAGCGTTTGGGCAAAGTAGCCGATAGTTGTGCAATGTCTGCACCACCGGAACTCCTTTGTCTTTGGCAGCGTAATAGATGGATGGAGAAATCAGCGGAAAGAAGTTCTGGACATGCACAATGTCATAGCGCTGCACCTCAAGCATGCGACGGGCAGTTTGGTAAGCTTCGTTCGACCAGAGAGTTCGCACCATTGTGCGGAGTTTACCTAGCTGCTCAACGCGATCGTTTGTTTCTTCAAACAGCTCTACCGTATGTCCTTTTTGCCGCAGCAGCGAGACTTCAGCTTCAAAGCATTCATCTTCGCCGCCCCGAATCTGATATCGATTGTGAACCTCTAGAATATGCATTCATCAAAAGGAGCTGGGTTGTTTAGTGAGTTCTTTCACAGACGAGGGCTTGCTTGCCAAGTCCTGATAGAGTTGAGCAAACATCTTGCCCTTGGCAGTCCAAGCAAAGCGATCGCAGACCTGCTGACGCGCTGCTTCTCCCATCTGCCGCAGCAGTTCAGTATCTTTTGCCAGATGCAGCATTGCTTTTGCCAAATCGACAGCTACCTGATCTGGCGACTCGGCGGGAATTTTGAATCCAGTTTTGGCAGTCACCTGCACCGCAGGCCCCCCCAAATCTAAGCAAATGACAGGATGCCGTGATGCCATTGCCTCCAAACACACCAATCCTCCAGATTCATGCAGACTGGGGTGGAGCAACACCTGACTTTCCTTAAGCTTGAGCAGCGTTTCGTGGCGGGGCAAGCGTCCCCAAAATTTCACCTGATGAGCAACGCCCAGCTCTTCCGCCAGCGCCTGCAGGCGATCGCGCTCTGGGCCTTCGCCCACAATCCAATACTCTGCCTCTGATAGCTCTGCTTTGGCAAAAGCCTGCAGCGCCAGATGTAGCCCTTTCCAATGCAGCAGCCTCGCCATGCTGATGAAGCGAATTTTGCCTGGAGTGGCGGGCAAAACAAGCGATTGGTCAAGCTGTTCCAGCTCAGCGTCTGATAGCCCAATGGCAGGCAAAACCTGTACATTCTCTGCGCCGAGCGATCGCAGCCGCCGAGCTGTATCTTCAGTGGTTGCAAAAGTCAGGTGGCTGCGACGCGCTGTTAGCCGGACAAAGGGATCGAGTTCGCCCAGCCAGCGAGAGGCGTTTCGTAGCGTTTCATAAACTTTTCCACGCAAGCCAAAATCGCGCCAAAAGGCAGCCGGAGCCGACTCACCCCCGCCCACCGATCCCCAGACAAAGGGAATCGGCAGCAACGCCAGAAAACTGGGGCTGGAATATTTTACGTAGGTAACATGGTGAACAACATCAAACTGAACTTGGGAATGCAGCTGTTTTGCGACAGAATACGCCTTGAGCTGCCAGAGGTAATAATGCAAATGGACATCCCAGTGAGGACGTTTGCCTTCCTGCGTCCAGTCATATACCCAGCCCAGCGGATCGAGATAAACAATATGCAAGTTGGCGATCGGACGCTGCGCCAGCTCTGCCTCAATACCGTCTCGGTGCGTCTCAGAAGTCAACACCCAAACTGAGTGATACTTCGCAATCTCTTGTGCCACGCTCCAGCCGACTCCTGGCTCCGATCCTTTCCCCGGTTCACAGGCGTATGCAGATAGAAGAACGTTCATGAAATGCCTCGCAAAATTCCCTTGTCCAGAAGCCTGTCTAGAAGTGCATCTGCACTTCACGGTGCAGTCATTCACACAAGTGATCGAACTACATCCACCAAAAACTGAGCCGAGGCTTCTGGCGTGTGTGGAGCAATTAGCTCAGCCGAGCGCTGTCCCATAGGTGCGATCTGCTCTGGCTGTGCAATAAAGTGACGCATGGCTTCCACAATCGACTCTGGCTGATGTGGGTCAAATAGGTAGCCATTTTCACCCGCTTTGACTAGCTCCGCCGCGCCCGCCCACTGAGAGCAAAGGACTGGCTTACCCAGCGCCATAGCCTCTAGAACCACCATGCCCCAGACATCTTCTAGCGTCGGCAAAATGAACACATCCGACTGCCGGAAATAAGTTCCTAATTCGCCGTAGCTGATGCTGCCAACCCAGCGCACATTAGTGAGGGCATGATCTCGACAGTATTGCTCCAGTTCCGATCGTTGTTCACCTTTGCCAATTACCAGCAGCGTAAAGTCGCAGCCCTCATCCTTGAGCCGCTTGCAGGCTTCCAGAAGCGGTTGGATGCCTTTGCGCGGAATCAGCTGACCAACAAAGAGAAAGATGGGCTTTTGCTGAGGCAGATCGGCAATGGCAGCTGTGGATTGGTTCAGCAGGGCTTTCGCGTCTGGAACTTGGTAAGGTTTGGCAAAGACGTTCTTTGAACCCAGGGTTTTTGTCAGGTATTGTTCGCCAGCAGCACTATTGGTGACGAAGGCATCGATCATTAGAGTCATCAGCCGCCGCACAAATAGCCGCACTGGTGCATCCAGGTAATCCACTGTAGGCGAGCTGCCGTCATACATCACCACAACGCGCCAGCCACCAATAAACTTGGTCAACAACACCAACAGCGTCCAGAGCGAAAACCCAGAAGTGAAGATTACATCCGGTTTATCCTTGAGCAGTACCTTCACAATCCCTGGAGATACCACAATCATGCCCCGACCATATGCAGCTCTTTTCTCTGCAGTGTCTACAAATCTCATCTTACCGACGACTTCCACCTGGAAGCTGCCTTCGTATCCCGGTGCATAACCTGTCCAGGTGCCAGTGTAGACAATCGATTGAGGATAAACTTGCGTTAGTTCCTTCAAAACAGGATGCCAGTAATTTCCCTGCTCTAATGAGGGAAATAGCCAAGCCAGTCGAGGAGATTTGGCGCTTACTGTCTTGCGAGTGAGGACAGCCTCAGTCACAAAGCCGATCGAGTTGCGATCGTCTGAGGGCGGGCGTATTTCTTGCACTGTTTGAGCGGTATATTTAATGGTATGACTCTTCTCTCTATTACTGGCGATCGGCAGTTAAATCAGGAATAAAACGCGATCCGTCAGAAGCTCGATCTAGCGACAGGAAGCAGCTTCTCAAGAACCTGGCCCAATTCAAAAGCTTCCCCGATCTGAGAGTGCAACCTCAAATTTGGGCAGCTCTACACAGAAGTGGCATGCCAGATTTTGTGGAGGGCGTGTGTCGGTGTTGCAAGACAGCCTAGCGAGTTTGAGACAAACGGCGCTGCATAAATTCGCCTGAGCGTACCTGTGACCAGAACCATTTTTGACCGACCCATTGATGAGTAGCCTGCCAAGAACGGCGGGCATAGCGAGCAGAATGATTTTTGCCTACGCCTTGCTGCCAGTCCTTAAATGCTTCAGCAATAGGGCCTTTTAATAGCTCGATCCACTGCTGTTGTACCGCTTCAACGCTAAAGTCTCGATAGCGTTCTATACCTGCCTGCCGGACGCGCTGATATAAAGAAGGATCGTTCTTGAATTGAGTCACAATATTGAGTACATCTTGTGGACTTGCAATTTCAAAATAATCTTCTCCGGGTCGTCCGATCGCCCGATAGGCGGGTTCTTCTCCCAGCAACGCCACGCACTGTCCCTGCCAGGCGTTAATCAATTTGATGGGTGGCTTGGTCTTTCGAACGAGCGAATGAATGTTGTTGCGAATCGCCAAGATTAGATCAGTTTCACGAAAATCATGCCATTGCGCCGGATCGCAGCAGATGTTCAGCTCTACTCCCATTTCCTTCAGCGCATCCCGAAAGGATGGATCGCGGAATCTGGGCGAGAAGTTGACATGATTGCCAAAGAAGCTGATGCGCTCAACGCGATCGCCCCTTGCTGCATCACGGGGAATCAATCCAGGCTGGGGCCAATGCTTGACGAGAAACCGCTGATTTCCTCTCAGGTTCTCAGGATTCTGAACAATTTCTACCTCGCACATCCGCAACGGGGGACGATCTGCCCGAATGCCGATCACAAAAGCATCAGGTGCCCAAACTTTGTTTTTGGTGGTGTCGAAATGAGCCACGCAAATTGCCCCTGCCACAGGCTCTTCAACTAAGGCTACATCTAAGCCGGCTTGTTGCATGTACAGGAATGTTTGCAAGATCCAACACCACTGGCCTGCTTTCGCTGTTTGATGCTCAGGTGCGACCTGAGATGCCAAAACTTCTGGAGCAGGCAGGGGCTGATTTGTGGCTAAAAGCGTCTGAATGGGCTCTGGAATATTAGGGAAAATGAAAAAGATTGTACCCGTCATCTCTCTCCTCCTATAAGCTGCCATTTTTGCACTTGAAATTGGCTGAGCCGCCGGCTCACGAGCTGACTAGAACGAACCTGCGAATAGAACCATTTGTGGTCTAGCCATTGGTAAGCAGATTGCCAAGATCGGCGGACATGACAAGCAGTTGGGTTTTTGCCCAGCCCTTTCTGCCACTGCTCAAACGCCTCAGCGACCGGACCTGTGAATAAATCAAGCCACTGCTGCTGAAGTGCCTCGAAGCTATATTCTGGATATCGCTCAAGACCAGACTGGCGTACCTGTCTATACAGCATCGGGTCTTGCTTGAGCTGTTTAACTAAGTTCAGAACATCTTGAGGGCGATCGACCTCAAAATAATCTTTTCCCACTCGACCCACAGCCCGGAAGGCAGGCTCATTTCCTAATAGGGCAACACACCCGCTTTTCCAGGCATTCACAAGCTTTGAAGCGGGTTTAGTATTAACCAATAGCGGATGTAGATCGTTCCGTACAGCCAGAACTAAGTCGGTGTTTTGGTAGTCGTGCCAGCGAGTAGTGTCGAAACAGAGATGCAGCTCAACTCCCAAATCTTTGAGGGCATTGCTGAATGTAGCCTCTTGAAATTGAGGAGAAAGCCCACCTTGACCGCCAAAATAGCTGATGCGTTCAATGCGATCGCCCCTTGCGCTATCGCGGGAGATTAATTTGGGCTGGGGCCAATGGTGAATTAGAAAAACATCCTCTCCGCCTAAATTTGCCGGACTTTGAACAATTTCAATTTCACGCATCCGCAAAGGTGAATTGTCAGCCCGCACGCCCACAACAAAAGAAGTTGGCGCCCAAATTTTGTTTTTTGTAGTTGCGAAGTGAGCAACACAGATTTCGCCCGGAACTGGGCGATCGACTAGGGCAACCTTCAAGCCTGCTTGCTTCATGTAGAGGAAGGTCTGAAAAATCCAAGACCATTGCGCTCCTCGCAGGGGAGGTTTATCAGGTGCAAGCGATTCTGGCGGAGGAAGCGGCTTGTCCTCATCTAGCAATTTTTGCAGCGATTCTGGAATAGCAGGCACAACAAAATAGATCGTATTTTTCATAGCCCCTATACCCTGTGTGAGCAAGCGATAAACCGTGTTCAAAGTGTTTTAATTATGCACAAACAAAGGCTTATTAACCTTACTAAAACTTGATTTTGGATACTTCGCTAATATGTCTTTCACGTAAAACCAGTCGGCCGCAAAATCTTTACTTTGCCAACCGACTTCTAGCGCCACATCGCGCTTAACCATGACACAGCCACAATCAATGAACTTTCTCCTTAGCAGAGAGCTGACTATGTTCCAGCTTCGGTGGCTATGAACCATGTTGCAATATACGGCTACGGTATCGCGTTTAAGCGCCTTCAGCATAGATTCGATGAAGCAGGGCGCATAATAATTATCCGCGTTGGTGATAATGACATAGTCGCCACTAAAACCATTTTTTATCTTCTCAAGTCCCTCTTGTCTGAGCGTATGCCCCCAATCATTGTGACGAGTAGTTGTCTCATGATAGGTAACTCTCTCATCTTTCAATTGCTCCACTGTCTCTTGAAGACCCGTCGAGTTTGGTCCGTCATGAATTAAGATTAATTGCCAATTCTTGTGGGACTGAAGCTGCAGCGCATGAACTAAGATAGGATAATAGTTGTAGATAGGAGCAATAAACAGCACCCGTTTTTCATGGAGTTTTGCGTTATGCTCCTGTTCAGGTGCCGAGCTAGTTCTAGAGAAATTTGCTTGAACTATCTCTGAGAATATTCTGAATGCTTGCTCAAATCTGAAAATTGTGTTTTTCATACTGCATCTCATTCTGAATTGCACCTCGTTGCTATAAACTTCCCAGGGAAAGAGCATAGCAATCTTTTTTAATGTACTGCCCAAGCTTGGCGTATCCGGAAGCTTCGGCTGACCTAGAGCAGCTAAAGCATTTATTTGCTTGTTTGTTTCGTTTCGTGCCAGCGTAGCCCGATCACGAACACAATAAACAGCATGACGCTAGGTTCTTCTAAATAGGCTGGGAAAAAGCCAATTCCAACCAGCATCAGCACTAGCCAGCGCGAAAGATCTGTTCGACAGAAATTAACAAAAACAATTGCCCAAACAAGCAGATAAGAAGCTAATCCTACGATTCCAAGATCGCCCCAAATACCTGCCCAGTTGAACGTAGGCAGATAGAGCGCCGTTCCGCCTGCCTTGCGAGTTTGCGCAAACGAGAGCCGCGATACGTCGCTTGTCAGGTTTAGATAGGGATGAGTCGCACCGAGTGGATCTAGAAGATCTGCGTATTTTTCCATCATCCATCCACCTAACCGTCCGATCGTATGTCCTGGACCTAAGCCAAAAAACCAATTCCAGATTGACGAGTAGAACTTAGGAATGTAGGTAAATGCTGTGAACTTTGCCCGGAAGAATTCACCATCAGGAGACAGAAAATCTGCCGGTATCCAGATACTATAGGCTTTGAAGATTGGCACATTCGCCATCGCCCAAATAAAGCTATAGATAGCCGCCCCACCCAGCAAAATGTACAGAATCGCTCGATAGCTTGCCTTAGTGAAAGGCAATAGAATAAACCCGAACAGAAGCGATCCCAAAACCAGTTTTGTATCCGAGATCAAAATTTGCCAGATCGTAGCTGCTAGCAGCGCAATCCGAATCCAAAGCGGTGTCTTTGGGGCGCTCACAAAGTAGTAAAGCGCGAACGTAATTGACACAATTGAAGAAACTGTAGCTCCGGCAACCGAGAAGAAAATGCCGTACAGCAAATCAGGATTGGAGACTCCTAGAGCATACTTCTGAATAAAAACAAAGACTAGATTCAGACAAGCCAGGCAGGCAAGCCAATTTTGCCATTGAATAATGCTATTTTTTGTCACCGACAAACTGACGATCGCCAGCAGCATGAGGAATGGCTCGCCCAGCAGCAGGAAGTTGAGCAGAACGTTAATTACCCCTGCCTGATTCACCAGAGCGCTGATCAGATTTACTGCCAAAAATACGCTCATCCCAACCAGCAATCCCCAAATCACCGAAATCTGCTGGCGATCTTTGGTTTTTGTGGTTGCCAAGGCGTAGAGGCAGACGCCAGGAACGGTCACAAAATGGAGAAAGTTGATAAAATCTGGTGCTCCCAACACGTCAGCGATCCGCGACAGATACATGCTGGAAAAAGCGATCGACACCAAAATCGAGTTTTTGATAAACCCTTGGCGGTCTTCATGAGAAAGAGTAATCGTCTGCTGCACCTAGTAACCTCCTTATCAACTGTCTGAAAATCTCAGCCTATGGCTCTGCTGAAGCTGTTTGTAGACTATGAGGTGCATCAGCCGCCTGTTCAAAACCCATCAGCGATCGCAAAATAGCTCTCCATCGCTCCACAAAAATCGCGGCATCGTAATCATGAGCGCCGGTATGAGCCGCCGACCCAAGTTGAGCCAGTTTCGTGGGATCGGCAACTGCCTGCTGAATTGCCCCAGCGAGCGATGCGGCATCCCGCTCAACTAGCCAACCATTGATGCCATCTTTCAAAAACTCCTCAACGCCATAGAGCTTTGTAACCAATACAGGTAACCCTGCTGCTGCCGCCTGAAAGGTAGCCAAAGAAAAGGTTTCGTATTGCGAGGGCAACGCAAACAAATCAGCCGACCAGAGGTACGGGCGCACATCCGACTGAAAGCCTACAAACACCGCCTGATTCGATAGCTGCAGGCGATCGCGTATCGTTTCATATTCCCTCACTTCGGGGAGCGAACCGCCCACAATCAGCAGTTTGACCCTAGCGTTGTTTATAGCTGCAATCGCCTGTAGCAGAAGGTTTAACCCTTTGCGATCAAAATCTCCTAGCGCCGAGAACACAATCACCTGATCGTTTGGCCCAAACCCTAGCTGGCTGCGAAAGGCTTGTCGATCGAACGTGACAGGACGAGTAAACCGCTGAATATCCACCGGATTGGGAATTACGGTAATCTTCTTCTGCACTAAAGCGGTATAGGTCTGTTCAATTTCGGTCGCTAACCCTTGAGAGGGAACGACGATCGCCTCAGCAGAAGCAAATGCCTGTCGCTCAATATCGGCATTAAAGCGACGGGTCAACAGGCGGGCGAGCTTTCGGGGCAGGCTAGCTTTCACCTTGTGCTGGGTCAGATAGGCCTGATGGCAAAAATGCGCGTAGGAGATATCGCAGGCTGGAAACTGCCCTTCTGTGCCAATGATCAGGTCGGGTTTGCCATGATGACGCACATGCTGGCGATACGAGAGGGCAGCCAACCACTTAAACACCACGTAGCGCAGAAGCACTGGCTTTGGGGGCAGCGGCACCCGCACCCAGGTAATTTGATCGGGAGCAGGGTTCTCAAAGCGATCGGCAAACACTGTGAACTGATAGTCTTGGCAAAGCCCTTTTAGCATTTGCAAGATACAGCTTCCGGCAGGGCTGTCAGCAGTCACAGAGAGATCAAACAGCGCGATCGTTTTAGCATTCATGAGCATCACTTCAATAGTTTGAGCAGCCGAACTTTCAGCCACCGTCAGCCGTACCCTAAATCGCCTCGAAGATTGTGGCAGCAAACCGATCGGCAGAGTTTTCTTCGGCAAATCGCTGCATTTGCTGCCGATTACCAATCTCCGCTGGATCTGTGAGCAAACAGTGGGCGAGTCCCTGTGCTAGGACAACGGCATCGGTAGAATCGAGCGCTAGCCCCAGTTGATAACACCGCACCATTTCCCCCATGAGCCCGTAGTCAGAGCTGAGGACAGGCTTTTGAGCTGCCGCCGCCAGCAGCAGAATACCGCTCATGCCAACATGCTTCTGGTAGGGAGCCAAAATTACATCTGATAGCTGGAAATAAGCCTGCACTTCCTGATCGGACACATACTGATAATGCTCAATAATTTGAACAGGCTGCATCTGTCGCGTCGTTTGCACTGCGACCTTAATCTGAATCTGCTCCTCAACGCCAGCCCGACCCACAATTACTAAACACAGCTTTTCGCACAGCTCTGGCGCCAGCTGTTGAATTGCGGTCAGCAGTTGGTAAATCCCCTTCCGTCCTGTCAGTTCTCCAAACAGCAGAAAAACCTGTCGATCAGGTTCGATCTGCAGTTTTGCTTTTAGATCAGCCGTGTCGATCGCCATAGGATCGTAAAGCTGCACTGGATCAGGGAGAGAAACAGCTTTGGGCTGCCGATGCAATTTATTAATTGCTTTAACTGCAAACGGATCAAGGCAAAATAGAGTTTGCAGCTGGGGCTTCCGCAGGATTTGATTGAGGATCAATGCTTCCCGCCGTCGTTGGATCTGCTCTTTCCAGGAAGAGGCGTAGTTGGAGAATGTGGGATAGTGCAGGATCGGTTTGAAATAAATTCCAGAGAATTGGCAATCCGGTTTAGAAGCAAGCGCCAGTGGCAGCTGAAAGAAATCGAGCGACAGAATTAAACAGCGAGTTGCCTGCAGCTTCTCAACATATTTACAAACCAGCCGCCACTGCTGAAACGCTAGCTGAGCTCGCCCCCAGAATGAATGCTTTTGTCGAGAGAGCTGAGTTTGTTCCTCACGCTCGATCGCCACAAATTCCACAGTTGAGATATCATAGCTCGCTGGTAGCTCAACAATTTGGGGATGCGCCTGCAAAAACTCTGGGGATACTACGAAACTCAGCTGTCCTGCCAACCGATGCTTACACCAGTACTCCACCAGATATTGAATATAGACCGGATGGTGTCCATACACTGCCAGCTCAAACACCATGATGCGAGCGGAGGACGACTTTTGGAGGGGCTTCCGAAAAGCCGTTTCTAAAGGATTTTTTAGCATGGTTGACGACCCAACTAAAAGAAGACGGTCACTGCATCCCTATTCTTCCTTGCCCGATCGGAATCAGGAATTCCTGGCGATTTGTGCCGCATCTTTACTGGCTCTTAAAACTCTTGCGTTCTGCCTATCGTTTCAGCATCCGCTTCAGCTTGCGAATGGCGCGTTTGGTTCGATTGACATCGTAGTAATTTGTTTGAGCGAAGCGATCGGCTTCGGCATGGCGAACCACGTAAGGGGGATGCTGGAGCGGCAGGGCGATCGGCTGGGCTGGCGTATTTGCATGTGGGCTGTCGCTGAAGCTTGTGTGCGTTGCAGCCTCACCAAAGCCAACGTTGGAGATCAGATTGACATTTGGACAGATGTGCAGCCCGCTTTGCAGCCAGGCCGACAGAATACCTTGATAGTCCCAAGTGTTCAGCCTGCCAGCATAGACTGACTCTATCTCTCTTGTCCAATAGGTGACGGCGGCTGCGTCGTCTAAGATGTGATGCAGCAAGCCTGTCTCTTTCACCGCTTGCCACTGGCGCATGTCCACATCGTAATATTGCCAAGCTCGCCGCCAAGAGGCCCAACCCCAGCAGTGGAAGTAACGCGAGAAGTAGTAGCTGTAGCTGCCGCGCGGCTGCCCGTTCTGCATGTTGTAGCCCATGATAGAGAAGATGCGATCGTCTTCTCGATAGCGCTCCAGCAGTTCCTCACAGTAGGGGAAAAAGCTGGGATGGGGAACACAGTCATCCTCCAGGATAATTGCCTCTTCTACGGTGTCAAACACCCAGTCCAAGCCACTCGCCACTCGGTCTTTGCAGCCCAAGTTCTTCTCGGCGTAGTTCGTCAGCACCTCGCAGTCCCAATCTACCTGCTCAATAATGGCGCGCGTGGCGGCACACTGTTCGGCTTCACCAGGGCGGTCGGGTCGGGCTGCGTCTGCCACCACTAATAGCTTAGGGGGCTGAGCCTGCCGGATTGCATTGAATACTTGTTGAGTTGTATCAGGACGTTTGAAGATCAGGAAGGCGATCGGGGTTTTCATACCAACTCCGCGAGGTATAGCACTCGTGCTTGATAAAGGCAACTAGATGGGCAGCCATTGGGGAGTGCGTCTGCGGAACTGTTTCACTTCTCGCAGCAGCCGATTTTGCAGCCGCCGCCAGCGTGTCAGCCGCCAGCCTGCCCAAGCTGTCTTATCTACATACTGAAAAAACAGATCGGTAGCCGGATAAATCTCGCGGCTATTCCAGGGCTTTGCAGCAGAAGCGAAATGAATAATATAGGGATCTTGTAGAATCTGCTTGTACACTGCTTCGTTGAACGGGCTTTCCTGCCAGGATAAAGGCTTAAAGATGTGAGGCGTTTGATTCCATCGGGGATCAAGCTCTTGCCAGTCCCATGCCAGAACCGCATTCATGGCATCCTGGTCATGTAGCTGAATAGAGCGCTTATTTTGAGCAATGTATTGGAAAATTTTCTGCCTCAAATTCTCTGAGCGCCACCGTTCGAGATCAAATACTAAAACACCTGAATTGAAGTATTTGCGATCGTCTGAAAGATTCAGTTCACGGTAGTTGCTCAGCCCTCCTTTGCAAGAGACATAGGGAACTGAAAAATCTTGAACCGCAGAGAGCGCTTTCTCAAGTGGGATATCCCAGAGCTTTCCCAAATCGGCATTGACGATGAGATCGCTATCCAGGTATATCGCTTTTTCTACAGCATCCGGAAGTAAATCTGGAATGAGGATTCGCAGATAAGCAGCAGCTGTGATATGTCCTGAGACAGGCATTTGGCTTAACAGATTTAATGATGGCTGTAGCCAGGTAATGTTGCAGCGGCTGGAGTCGATCGAGCGTAGGATCTTCGCTTTGTTCCTAGAGGTAATTCCACCGTCTATTACATAGATAAGCAGGCGCCGATCGCCGTCTAAATGCTCAACTGCCGACCGTACCACAACGGCTAGCTGCATGGCATAGTTGTTATCAGCTGCGCAAACCACAACAGGCGATCGACGATCTAGCTCCACCATAACCTCACTTCCTCCAGCATTCATCCCAATCTCGATCGGTTTTGCGTTGGCGGTCTTGAAAGCATTTTCAGTGCCAGCCCACCCCTATCGCTGTACCACTTCAGTTATCAATGAGAGAATTCGCTGATGTGCCAGCCCGTCACAAACTCCAGCATAGTCTTCTAAAAAACTACGTTGCCCTTGCAGCATCTGGCTGTGTTGGACAGGGGTGAGCTGCTGCACTTGCGCCAATGCCATCTGCAGCATTTCGGCAGAATAAGCAGGCAGCGCGGCATCGTAGGCTGCAAAAGGAACGGTTGGCGGGCAGGCTGCAAAGTGTGCATGAATCACTCGCTTGCCCCAAAACATCGCTTCCAGCCCAGCTGTAGAATCTTCAGAAATCACCAGACTGGCATTCGGCAGAAGTGTTGGTACGCTTGCTGTAGCCAGTTTGACTTGATGCATCAGCCCATTTCGATCGATATAGTCCTGGTACAGGTTGGTGTAATCATAGGGATGCGGCTTGATAACCAATTGCTGATCGGGCAACTGTCGCAGTACGGGCAGAAATGCTGCCAAAATGTCCAGTCCTTCGTGGGGCGATCGAGATGGCGAAAAGCACTTATTTGGCGTATGTGGGCGGGTGACCCAAAGCCAATAGTCTCCGCTGGTATCGATCTTTTCGGGCAGGTGCAGATGATCGTACTCTGGGTTGCCCGTAATCTGCAGCCGATCGGGTTGCCGAACGGAGTGCTGCTGATAGCGCTGCTGTCGAGCTTTGCCCCACACGGCAATTACAGAGGCGTAGGCTTCTTCGAGACAGTAATGTTCACAGTCCAGCCCATGCTGCAGCATGATCGTGGGAATGCCTTCCCGTCTGGCAACGTGAACATAGCTTTGCATGGGAAAATGATTATCTGAGAATACCAAGATCGCCTGCGGAAGCAGAAATGCCAGATCTTCAGCAACGGCTCGAATCTGCCTGACTTGGCTGAGAATTTGTCCCTTTAGGGTTTCAGCATCCTGGGGTAGTAGCGCAATGTCGAACGCCTGCAGTCCGCGCACGACCCCTTCATACAGCAAGCCTGCATACTTAATATCTGCAGAAGAACTTGAGCGGCGGGGCAGCCGGACTGGGATACCGATATCATGCTTAACGGTGCGGGCATAGGGAACGACGACTGCGGCTTGGGCAGACTGATGCAGCGTGGTGATCGTCGTACCCAAGCGGGCGTTGCGATAAGGCACAAACAGCACCGGCTTGCGGGACTGTGCTTTCAGCCGAATGGCATCTCGAACAGCAAACAGCGAAATCACTGGGCGTTTGAGCCGTTCCAACAGCGGTAAAGCCGCTTGCCGAGCTGGAGTGAGCGGCAGGTGAACAGGCGCGAGCAGCTGGGCTTCAAACTCAAACTGGTCTGGATCACACTGCTGACGAACTGCTCGCGATACTTTATCCCACAGAAACGATCGAATTAAGTGGCTGTAGTCTATGCCCTCGCGGACGACCTCGACCTTGCCATGCTCCGACCAGTTACAAATCGCCTCCCAAGCACGCCGATCGACTTCTTCAATAGAGTGTTGATTCCAAGCGGGCATGGTATTCAGCATCGTCAGGCACTTACTCCTTTTGATCGAAACCCAGAGAGTTTGGCAGGCAGCGATCGCACTCGTCGTGCCTGTGCATTAAAGGAGTCTTGGATGGCGCAGCCAATCGCGCTGCTGGTACGCCAGATTGGGTTGACCAACCAGCGCACACTTTTGGGCAGGGCAGGCAGCGCTTTAATCCGTTCTGTAATCCAGCGTTCCGATCGGGCCTTGAGAATTTCTTCTGAGGTCAGGAAACCAGTTTCTGCCGCTTCCAGATAGTATTTTTCCCAGAAGCTGCTGATCGGGTGGTGATGAAAACGCCAAGGCTGGGTTGTTAGATCGCTGAAGTGGAGGATCTTTGTGGTGCGATCGCGATAATCGAGATGATTCCATTCGCAGGGTAAATCTGCCACAGACACATTAAACCGGTTGCGAAACTGGGAGCCAACGTACATTAATTCACGCAACGACAACGTTTGGCGATTGAGCAAATCGATTAGCGATGCTAAGCTCCATGCCGAGGCTTTTTCGCAGTCGATTAGCATGACGCTCGCGAGGTAATAGATTTCGTCTGTTTCGGTATAAGACTTTAGCGTCTGCTTGTAGAAATGTTTGCTGCTTTTCGCTTGTTTAACCGGCACCATTGCCAGCGTTGCGCCGTGCATTTCGGTGTTCCACAGCAACGATAGATCAGCAAGCGCCAGCTGATCCGAGTCGCAGTAAATTGCTCTGCCCTGGTAATTACACCACTCCGGAATTGCCCAGCGTCCCATTGAGAAGGCTGTTGCCCCTTTGACATGATCGATTAGATCGTGGGGCAGCTGCTTCACTTCCCCTGTATTTAGTGTTTTGACCGTTCCCGCTTTACCGTCGATAATATTGATCTCGATTGGGTAATCGGTGTATTTTTGCAGCGTATATCGCAACACTTTCTCTTCGATTGAGTTCTTAGGGCTTGACCCAATAAACAACCGGATAGGGGAGTGAGAAGCAGTCATGGTTCCTCCAGATGGGCGGCTTAGCAATTAAACAAAGAGACGAATATTGTCTCCAGCAGATTGCGGCAATCTGTGTAGCGCTAGAGGCGCTGCACAGAAAACCACATTTCACAGCTAAGAATCGCTATAGTTCTTTTTTCCAGTTTCAGACAGCTGGCTCAGGATAATTAAGTCACAGATCTCACGAACGGCTCCATCACCACCCGCACGCTTGGTGATGTAGAAAGCGCACTCCTGATTCTGCGGCATCGCATCTGCCACTGTCATGGGACAGCCGATCGCCTGCATCACGGGCAAATCGTTCACATCATCGCCCACATAAGCTACCTGCATCAGATCGATTCCTAGCTGGTCGCACAGCGCTTGGATGACCGTTAGCTTGTCCTCCATGCCGATATACACATGAGAAATTCCCAGCTTCTTAGCACGGTGCTGTGTGGAAGGAGACGAACTCGCCGAGACAATCGCCACGTCGATACCCGTTTGCAGCACTAACTTTATTCCTTGACCGTCTTTGACGTTGAACTTCTTGAGTTCTTCGCCGCTGTCGGTGTAGTAAAGCCCACCGTCGGTCAGCGTCCCATCCACATCTAGCGCCAAAAGCTTGACTTTCGAGAGCCGCGTTTGCAAGTCTTCAGAGTTCAGCATATCTCTACACATCCTTGGCGCTACTGGTGCAACGCCATAGGGACACTCGCTTCCAGACTATTGCGAACGCTCAAGATCTGCTTCAGCACCGTTTCAAGCTGCGCTAGCGGGATCATGTTCGGTCCATCACTGGGGGCGTTGTCCGGGTCTTCGTGGATTTCCATAAACAGCGCATCAATGCCGATCGCTGCTGCCGCTCTTGCCAGATAGGGAACAAACTGCCGCTGTCCACCGGATTTATCGCCCTGCCCGCCCGGCATCTGGACGCTGTGCGTTGCATCAAATACCACCGGATAGCCCAGCTCACGCATCTGAGGCAGCGATCGAAAATCCACGACCAGCGTGTTATAGCCAAAGCTGGTGCCCCGCTCGGTTAGCAGAATCTTGTTTGTGCCGCCTGATTCCAGCTTGCGAACCACCTGCTTCATATCCCACGGCGCTAGAAACTGCCCCTTCTTGACATTGACCACTTTGCCCGTAGCGGCGGCTGCCATCAGCAAATCGGTTTGCCGACAGAGGAACGCCGGAATCTGCAGGACATCTACCACTTCAGCAACGATCGCGGCCTGATAGCTCTCGTGAATATCCGTCAGGACGGGTACCCCAATCTGCTCTTTCACCTTTTGCAGAATTTGCAGCCCTTCCTGCATCGCCACGCCCCGAAATGAATTGACCGACGTGCGGTTTGCCTTATCAAAGGATGACTTGAACACAAACGAAACGCCGAGGCGATCGGCAACCTTACGAATTTGCTCTGCCATGCGCAGCGTGAACTCTTCAGACTCGATCACGCAAGGTCCCCCAATCAGCACTAGGGGGCAGCCATCACCTGCTTTCACCGTCTCTGTAATTTGAGTTTGAATCATCTGCTATTTCTGTCCTAATGCGCTAAGGGCTAATTCTTCTCAATTAAAACGAAGATTGGGGCGATTGTCGCTACCTGCACAGGGCTATGCGATTGCAGCCGCCAATGCTTCTGCCTGGATCAGATCTTCAGGGGTATTCACTTCCGGCACTGCCTTCTCGGTCAGGCAAACCTGAATATGATAGCCGTGTTCCAAGACCCGCAGCTGTTCAAGCGCTTCGCACTGCTCAAACGGGGTAGGGGTGAGCTGCGAATACTGAGCCAGAAAAGCCTGGCTAAAGGCATACAAGCCTAGATGGTGAAACACTGGCGCTACACCCGGATTGCGGAAGTGCGGAACAGGCGATCGTGAAAAATAGAGGGCACGACCGTGACAATCGCACAGCACCTTCACCACATTAGGATCGGCATAGCCACTTTCCAGCTCCAGCGGACAAGCCAGCGTCGTCATATCTGGCAGTTTGCCCTCCAGATAAGGGGTCATGAGCTGCGTTAGCATTTCCGGTGTGGCAAACGGCTGATCGCCTTGCACGTTGGCAATTGCTTCCATCTCTGGGTAGCGGGCTGCTACTTCAGCAACGCGATCGGTTCCCGTTGCATGGTCACTCCGGGTCATCTCTACTTCACCACCGAAGTTGCGGACACATTCTGCAATTAAATCGCTATCCGTTGCCACTACAACTTTGCTGAAGACGGAACAGCTCTTCGCGGCTTCATACACCCACTGCACCATCGGGCGATCGCCAATTTTTACCAGCGGTTTTCCTGGAAAGCGCTGTGAGTTATACCGAGCCGGAATCACTGCCAAGATCTTCATACCCTGTTTTCTCCCATTGCAAAACTCTTCTGTACCCTGTCTGCGACTTGGCGCTTGCTCTCACCCCTAGCGGCAAACAAGGTATATCTTCTAGATCGATCGCCCTACAGGCCGCTCCGGATAATGTCGTGTATCCGTACCAGCCCAATATACTGCTGGGCAGCGTCCACCACAGGTAGCACAGAAATCTGCGAGGGGCGATTTTCCATCATTTGCAGTGCCTCGTAGGCGAGCAGCAGCGGTGATACAACGGTCGGGTTTGCGGTCATCATCGTTCCGGCTTGCAGATTTTTCAGCTCCGACAGTTCCACCTTCTGCACCCACCGCCGCAGATCGCCGTCGGTAATGATGCCCAATAGCCGATCGTCAGAATCTACGACGCTCACTGCACCCAGTCCACCTGCACTGATGGCGCCTAGCACTTCGATCCAAGAAGCTTCGGGCAGCACCTTGACGGAGCGAGATTCTGCCGCAATCAGATCCAGCACCTTCAGCGTCAGCCGCTTGCCCAGCCGCCCTGCCGGGTGATTGAGCGCAAAGTCTTCTGCAGTGAGCCCGTGTCGCTGCAGAAGCGTCATAGAGAGGGCATCGCCGATCGCCAGCGCCACTGTTGTGCTGGTGGTGGGCGCTAAGTTGAGCGGGCAAGCTTCCCGATCCACGCCAGCATCTAGTACCGCATCTGCCTGTGCTGCTAGCGTGGAGTTGAGGTTGCCCAAAATAGCAATGATGGGCACTTGGCGATGCTTTAAGTGGGGCAGCATCTCGATGAGTTCTTCTGTTTCGCCGCTGTTGCTGAGCAGCATCACCACATCTGCTGCTGTGACAATGCCCAGATCACCGTGCAGTGCGTCACAAGGATGGAGATACACTGCAACCGTGCCGATGCTGTTGAGCGTGGCAGCGATCTTTTGAGCGACAATCCCAGACTTGCCCACCCCAGATAAAACCACTTTGCCGGTACAGGTTGCTAGCAGGCTGAGCGATCGCTCTAGCTGGTCATACTGCAAGCGTTCTGCTGCCCGGTTGATAGCATCCGCTTCTAATTTCAGCAGTTCAATTGCTTCATGCGTCGGACGGGAATCGACAGATAGCTGCATAAAAACCTTGGTATTGAAGGAACAGATGGTAGATTGCACCTTCTACAGGGCGATTGGCTGAGCCAAGCAGAAGGAAACTGCCTGTGCGTTTCACAAAAGGCTCAGTGCTAACTAAAATTTCTTGACAGAATCACCCTCTTCTTTCTAATAACGGAGCGCGACAGGTCGCTCCGCAAAATTACTACAAGAATGTTTGAATTTCTGATGAAAAGTTTTTCCAGCTTAAGTGTTCGACCGTTGCTCGTACATCAGTTTTGATCTGAAACGCTTGCTCTATTAATTCGCAAACCACTTCAGCAGGGCTGTCTGTCTCAAACAAAAAGCCATTTTCGCCGTGTTGGATAATATCTGGGGCAAAGCCAGTTTTGCTGGCGACGGGAACCACATTGCACATCATCGTTTCGATCAGAGGGATGGGTCCACCTTCCAACTTGGCAGGGGAAACAAACACATCCATCTGCGAATAGTAGTGGGGATACTCTGCATAAGGTGCTTGCACGTAGGAGAAATTTTCCAGTGCCTTCAGCTCAGTGAACCGATCGTAAGCTTCCCAGCCCTTGCCCAGCAGAATAAAAGGACGGTGTGGCAGCTGCTTAATAATCTCTAAAACTAGATCGGGGGATTTACGAGCATAGTAGGCGGTGCTAAAGCCGATCGCCCCCGTCGACCGCGAGTGCGGCTGAAACAAGTCGGGATCGGCTGCACCCAGAACAAACGTGGTGCGGCTGGGGTCAACCCCTTTCTCATGCAGCAGATCGACAAACTGAGAGCAGGTGCAGATAATTTTAGTGGCTTGGTTGAGCGCGCTATAGAGCTGGCGATCGCTCAAGCCAGTCTCTGACTCAGAGCGGGGATGGGTAAACCAAACCAGCAGCTTGCGTTTGACTAGATCTGGGTTGGCTTGAAGCGAGGAAACCAGCAGCGAATAGTGGGAAAAGAAGTAAGCATCAGCCGGCGGCAAATGGGAAGTGGCGTAGTGGAAGTAGCAGGTTCCAGGAAAATAGTTGGCAATTTCTTTGCAAATCGCATCCAGAATCCAGCCACGATTGCCAGGGTGGATGACAAAAACTAAATCATATTTGCCGAGAAGCCCCGTTTCACGCAGCTTGCCCAATAGTTTTTGGTTAACCTGCCGCACTTTTTGGTGAATTGACTGACCCATACTTTACCTCATCTGCCGATTACGGCGCTTTGCCTTCGATCTCCAAACCATTGCCATTTGCAGCTTCACGCCGTGGCGCTTTCAACAATTCTCTTCATTCAGGTGCGAAGCTCTATATAAGGGCTGTTGAGCGGTATTTCTGGATTGAAGCTTGCCTGCAACGTGGCTTGCTCAAGGACGAATTGAGCAGGCTGTATAGTTCCTTCAACATTGCTTTGAGGCTGTTGTTCGCGTAAAGGTCCCCGGAATTTGAGAAAGGCAGTCGCCTGACCAAACAGGATGCTATTGTTGACGCTGACGGTAATCAATAACAGCGCTGTCAGAACGAGAGTCAGGATGCGGAACCGAGTTAGCGTGGCGATCGCACATAGCCCAATTAGAAACGGCACGATGTGGATGGCATACAGAAAAGTTTCTTCTCCATACACCGTGTAAAGCAGCAACTGTCCTAGCAGCCCCAGCGCCAGCGCAATCC
This sequence comes from Phormidium tenue FACHB-886, assembly GCF_014764505.1. Lineage (GTDB taxonomy): Bacteria > Cyanobacteriota > Cyanobacteriia > Elainellales > Elainellaceae > FACHB-886. The sequence goes on along the minus strand of NZ_JACXWX010000005.1, from coordinate 182,398 downwards.
GAAATTTCAGGTTTTGCCGAACTGTAAAACAGCTCCAGATACCCAGCAGCAGCAGCACTGCCCACAAGCCCACCGACACAATGCCCCAAAAACCACCTGAGCCTGGATCTGTTAGCTGAACGCTGAGCATGGGCCACTCGGGTTGACTGCGGTTACTGGGCAGCAGCCGTATTGCTGGCATGACCATCGTGTGAAACACAAAAGCCAGAAAGACTCTGAGCGGTCCACCTGATGTAGACGGCAAAATGTAGTTGGTTTCTTCGCCAAAATTGCCGATGAAGAACGTAGCAGACGAAAAAAAGTGATACTGTACTCGCCACAGCACCAACACAGCACCTAAAGCAGCAGCGGTGACTATGAGCGATCGTTTCCACGAGTAGCTCACAGTCGTGGCGATCATTCCCACCATCCAGTTTGTGGTCGTAATGCTCAACGTCAACGCGCTGACCACAACTCCCCAAACTGGCGAAAGCGGTTTGTGCTGGCTCAAAGCGACAAAGCAAAGGGCGATCACCAAAGTCAGCGAACCAAACAAAAAAGACTCTGGAATCACAGTCCAAAAAAGGGCTGCGGCACTAGACAGCATCAACACACTCAATAGAGCCGCATCCGAGCGACGGCAGCCAATTAGCCGCAGCGTGATAAACATCGTGCCTGCCCATAGGGCCGTTGTCCCCGCATTCACCACCCTAACTGCTTCGATAGGCGGCAAGCTAGCGACAAGCATCACTAGCTTAGTGACTGGGAAGGTGAGCAGGGGAAATAGAGGATGCACTTTGGCACGAAAATAGTTGCTGCCGCGATCCGTGAGGTTGCCAAAAACACGCTCGATGTCGGAGCCAAACCAAACATCTTCGGTGTAATCTTTTAGCAGGACAGGATCAACGAGTTGAGAGCCAGCGAACGAAATTAAGCTCGCCTCAATTAGCAAGAAGACCAAAACTAAGAGGTCTAGTCGATGCTGGTAGACTTGAGAAAACAACAGGGAGCGACTGGACACAAAGATTTTCATGGTTTTGAACTAGTGCTAGTCTTAAATTAGACGTTTCGTAATCTGCATTGAACTATCCGGACAAAAACTCAGTGCAGCCGAATTGAACGCCAATGGGCTATTGTTTAAGCACTAGTTTTGGGTAGGGTGGGTAGTCACCCTACCCAAAACCAGAAGCATTCCAATTAGGGTTTCACACTTGATAATCTGCGGGTAAACTGAGACACCAAGTTTTGCTTTTCTTGATAGGCACGCAAGTCATACAGTGGCTGCTTGACTTCGCCAATCAAGTTTACAAAACAGCGGGGCGTTTCTGTGACCGATCGAACAGTCACTCCATGTAGCGATTGCACCGAGTTAATAAACAGCACCAGCACATTGCGCTCATATTGCACTGTCTTGACCCGCTCAATATATTTGTCGTCAATGTACTGTCCCTGAAGGCTATAGGGTTTGCCTTTGAAGCGATAAATCTCCAAATTGCCGCCTGTAGATCGATCGTCTGGATGCCGCAAGTAGTAAAGCCCTGCATAAACCACCTGGGGGCGGTCAACATGCGCCTGCTTAATCAAGGGAGAAGGCTGCAGTACGGGCGCATTGATGCAAATCTGCGCGTCTAACAGCACATCTGCAGTGGAGAAATTATCGACTTTGCGAACGCCTGGCTGAAGGCTGTCGATTGCACCAAAGGTTTGCTCAAAGGATGGATGTAGCCTGAGAATTTCTGGCTTGAACAAGCGAACAATCTGACTCCAGAATGTAGGTGAGCTTTGAGCCTGAATGAATTCTCGCCAGAGCGGACTAATTTCAAGATTGTTCAGCACGTCGCGTGTGGGATAGCTAAAGCGCTCGTTACTGGTCGTCAGCTTTCCATTTGAAAGCAAATCGATCGAAGGAAACTGTTCAATTAATCGTCTACAGAGTTGCTCCTCTAGTGCATCTGTAATTACAATATGCGGAAATGGATCAGTAAAAATTTGGTCAGGGCTTATGGTATCAAGTAATGTGTTCATCAATGATTTCAGGAATCTAACAGGTGATCGTGAGACAGGAATACAGCCCTGATGATTTCATCGCTTAATTCTTACGAACCAATTTCTATAGTCTTCAAAACCGCACAGAATCAGGTTGCGAGCGCCAAGAGCTGGCGTTCACAAACAATTTGAGTTCAAATTAGGCTCAAATTAGGCTCAAATTGAAGAGCTATAGATATAGAACCACCCCGAAGCCTCGAGCGCCAGCCTTAGCCGATTGGCATTACTTTTTTGGCAACCTGCTTTAACTGCCGCTTAAACCGATCGATGTAGTAGTCCCGCAGATTTAGCTGAGGTGAAATATCTGCACCGCTAGCAACGAACGTCGGTTGATCAAGTTCTTGGCACAGTCGCTCAAAATCCTGTTCAGGCGCTTCCAAACTCAAGAAGGGTGTCATGCTGACCAAGTTCACGCCTCGCTCACGCAGCACTGGACGCATTTCTGCCAGCCCTTCGTAGTATTCCCGGTAGCGCGTGTCTGGGGTGGCGTTGCGCCAGCGTGTATGCTGCTTGTGAACGTGATTATTGCCCAGCAAAGCGCAGTTATCGCAGCCGACCAGAATGATATTTTTTGCGCCTAGATTTGCAGCAAGATTGACCCCTGCCTGGGCGATCGAAGTCCACAAATACAGTTTATTGTCTGTAGGTTGACGAACCCAGTCCAAAATTCGTCCTGAGTCGGTCGGCTTGTCGGGTGGCTGGGTATTGGGGCGACCCTCCATCTCAAAAAAGTAGAAGTGTTCCTCGGCGTATTGCAGCTGCTCTGGTGTCACCAGGGCTTTAGTTTTCTCGTACTTGGTGATCCAGGTGATCTCCGGATGCGGCTGCTCTCCAGGCAGAAACTCAGGAATACTGAGATCGGGATGAATAGTGATGCTATAGCGCGTAGGAATCGTTCGCCAGGTTTGGTTTAGGCCAATCGTAATTTTGTTATTGAACAATGATAGTGGAAATGTTCTCAGGCTTGCGCCTGTGCCAATCACATAAATATCTTCACCAGAATGAAGGTTATAAAGCTCTGATACACACTTCCTCATACCACTCTGCCCCTTTAACTTACTTAATGTTTCACACCAATCAAACTAGAGCTTTCTCAATTTCATCACATAGGCTCATCTAAATCTATTAATTTGGCTGAATTAGCTAATCCTTTACCAGCGTTTCAACAAAGTTGAGACTTGGTGAAGTATGATTATTTTCTATTCAGCCTTGAGATACTGCGATAGCTTCTCTACAAGGTGTTTCGATCGCGCATCAACTCCTATCTTATTCAGGTGATAGCGAGTATCAAAATAGTAGCTATCCGGATAAGCTACATCTGCGGGGCGATCGAGAACTGGGAATTTTAACTCGTTTGACAGCGCTGATTCAATTTTTTGTATTTCTGGTTGGCTCTTAAGCAGCAGGCGATCGACTAAGGGCGGGTACACGTAAACTACTTTCACATCTTTCGCTTTAGCGACTGCATAGAAATCATTCATGTACTGAACTGCCTGCTGAATGGCTTGGGGCTGAAACTCAAACGTTTTGCCGTCGCTTGCCACCTCCTCGGTGAGGCTAGGAAGTTCGTAGTGACCTACTACATCACCGTACTTATTGAAGGTGCTGCGCTGATAAAAGGGTTCACGGTTAATTTCGCCCGTCAAAGATTGCAGCGATCGGCGTAGAATGCCGCCTCCATTTACCAGTCCTTTGTCCAAAAGGGCAGGTAAATAATTGAGCGGCACATATTGTACGTTCTGCCAGCGCGCTTCTAGCACATCAGACACATCTTTAGGTCCGGGTGGAAAGTCGACAAAATTCTCATACTCAAACGACAGCACAACAACATCACCGGGTTTGAGACCATTTTGAATTTCATTCAGCATATACTGCATGCCCAAGCCCGCATGCAGCCCCATATTGATTGGGTGATATTGTGCCCCCACCTGCTGAGCAATGTATTCTGAATTATTGCCAAAGGCAAAAGCAGATCCTCCTACAAAAATCAATCGTGGTGAGGGTTGCTGCTGCAAAAGCGCATGTTTGTCGAGCGTCCCTGCCATGAATCCATCTTCTACTGTTAATTTGTGATTCACAAAATAGGGCAGCATAAACCCTCCCAACAGCACAGCCTGCATGGCCGCAAACCCTGAAAGTTTGTAGATGAACTTCTGCATTCCTACCATGGTTCAAAATTGGAAATAAACGAATTGACCTGTGTTCCAAGTACCCCAAAATAGCGTCAGCCAAATGAAGATGGAATAAATAACCCACCGTAAAGAAGGCGACAGCTTGCCAATTTCTAAAGGGTGCGGCTGGTGGCGATGAATCCATTCCATCAGGATGAAGCTCAGGCTTAATACCAGCAGAACGCTACTGTCGAGCGGTGCGGCATCAAACACAGTGGCAAACGATCGATAGGCAGCGGGTTGGAAACTCTCGGTGGCAACCTTTCGTAGCACCGTGAGCGCTGTTGTGAAGCCTTCCGCTCGGAAGAATACCCAGGCGATGCAAACCAAGGTAAAGGTGATTAGCATCCGCAGCAATACCTTGGGGCTGGGCAAAAACTCTCGCCCTCCGGGAATGTCATTTTCCTTGAGAGTGGGTGCATTGCCAATCCACAGCCTTTCCGTCAGAATTACAGCCCCATGAATGCCGCCCCACATGACATAGTTCCAAGATGCGCCATGCCATAACCCGCTCAACAGAAACGTTACCATCACGTTGACGCCTCTACGAAACGGGGGAACTCGGCTACCGCCTAGAGGAATATAGACGTAATCTTTGAGCCAGCTAGACAAGGAGATATGCCAGCGCCGCCAGAATTCTGACATCGACTGCGAGAAATAAGGATAGGCAAAGTTTCGCATCAAATCGAAGCCAAACAACCTTGCAGTGCCGATCGCAATATCAGAATAAGCTGAGAAATCACAGTAGATCTGTAGCGCAAATGCAACCGTGGCAAATGCCAGCTGCGGTCCTGTAAATCGATCGACTCCTCCATATCCATACGCTGCGTCCACGATGGGTGAGAGATTATCTGCAATCACCATCTTTTTGAAGAAACCCCAAAGGATCTGACGGCAGCCATTAACCGCAATTGAATAATTGAAAACGCGATTGCGTAAGAAGTAGGGCAGCAGATCAGTTGCGCGATCGATAGGTCCTGCAACAAGCTGCGGAAAGAATGCCAGATAGCTGAGATACACAATTAAATCTGTTGTAGCTCGCTGCTTCTTCAGATAAACGTCGATTGTATAGCTGAGGCTTTGGAACGTGTAGAAGCTGATGCCCACCGGCAACAGAACATTAACAGTCACAAAATCGAGCTGCCAGCCAACAGCCGCTAGTGCTTCCCTCACGTTGTCAGTGAAGAAGTTCCAGTACTTGAAATATCCTAGTGTTCCTAAGTTAAAACAGAGCGAGGTGCAGAGTAATGCACGGCGGATCTTAGGATCATTGAAGCGATCGATTCCCAAGGCGCACGAGTAATCAATCACACTGGAAGCAAAGAGAAAGATACAGTAAAACGGATTAAACCAGCCATAAAAAACATAGCTGATAATAAAAACGAAGATATTTTGTATCGATCGCTTGGGAATGCTCCAGTAAACTACAAAGGTAAAGGCCAGCAGAACAATGAACGTTAGAGTGGTAAAAGTCATGGCTAAGTCAAAGCTAACTGGTAGATCAGGCGTTTGTCAGTTACAACTCAACTAAAAGCGATCGATTTCTTCGTGAAGTGACAACAAAACTGAAATTTTGTGCAAACTTGAGATATACCTATAGGATGCTACTAGCGGAAAGACAGAGTTTTGCTGCCAGTACAAACTTTCTGTTAACTCTTGTAACTCTACTAAAGGCTGGTTCATATCATAAAGAAGCTAAAGGGAGTTCAGTAACTCTACTGGTTTGAATTTATTAGGTCTTTATCACCTGCTTTTTCTCTAGAAACTATTGGTGAAGTATTCTGAGAGCTCTTCAAACCATCCGGACGGCTTTAGTTTTCTTAGAAAGGTACAGATCTGAATTTTTCACTCGGTAATGCCGCGCTACATAGTTTCTGGCTACAGCCAAATTCCGTGGAAACCCGGATAGTTTCCACTAGAATTTTTGCTAGCGCTAAAATTTAAAGCAGCGCTAGTAAGACGCTGCAGTTATCCAGACAAGATTTCCAATGTTTACAGTCAGAACTCAGGGCTATTCCCAAGACTTCGATCGCTGGACAGATGCCCTTAATGCTGCCAATGCCCTCAAGCCGCAGTGCAAAAGCCTGCTGCAAGACATCCGCATCTTTTATGGTGAAGACCTGATCTGGGTCTACAGCCGGCTGCACCGCTACCCGCAATATATTGGAGCTGGCACCTACAATCGCTTGGTGAGGCTGTTTGTTGAAGAAGCGACAGAGGAGACGACAGAGGAAACGACGGAGGAAATAGCATCAGAGAACAGCGAGGCACCGGAAGAAAACTCGTAGGGCAGTTTACAGCAAGCTTAACCCTGCCGCTCGATAAAGGGCGCGATCGCCTCGACAAAAGCATCTGTAGATTCATAAGGCAAGACATTGCGCCCGCTGATCTGCAAGCCCTGTGTCTGCGGCATATGGTGCAGGTAGTCATCTATGCGTTTGCTGGGCGTGTCGCCCTTGCCAGATTGGCTGATGCTAGAGGCATGATCACCGACGACCACCAGCGTTGGCACAGTGAGCTGCTGGATCGCCATCGCCCAGTTGCGCCGCCAGAAGCCCGCCAGAAAAGAGAACACGGCGTAGCGACTCTCGGCAGATTTAGCGTCTGTTTCCAACCTAGACAACCATTCGTCGTCTACCGCACTCGCCTCAGCAAACAGCTGACGCACCGAAAATGACTGAATGAATTGCCGTCGCTGGGCATATTGATAAAAAGCCCGTCCAACGGGCGAATCAAAGAACAAGTTCCAAGTTAGTTTTTGCTGCCACTCCGGTGTCGGCTTAGTCATCACCGCCCAAGCGGGTGGACCTGACAAAATCAGTCCACGAACTCGATCGCCGCTGGCTTGACGCTGAGCGAGCGCGATTGCCACCGGAAACAGCGCCCCTTGCACGACCAGAATCACAGGCTGCTGAATCACCGTGTCAATCAAATACTCAAGCTGGGCTGCCCAATCTTCTGGCGTATAGGCGATATGAGGCTTTGCGCTCTCGCCGCAGCCCAGTAAATCTGGATTATAGATCGACTGCGGATGCCCCGCCTCTCGCCACGCCCGAATGAAGCGATCCCAAAAACGCCGCGATAGCCCCACACCGATCGGATGCAAGAGCAACAAGGGAACTGGCTTGCTCTCCGTCTCAATTGCAGGCAGCCAAACTTCATAAGCGCAGGTGTGCCCCTGCCAAGTGTAGAACTGAGTTTGAGGCTGAGCGCCAGTAGGCTGAGAATCAGCAGACTGAGAGGGAGTCAGCATGGCGATATTGAGAATTTACTGTTTCTTTAGATTAGCAGGCAGACGATCACAGGCTAATCATCCCTTAGATCTAAGGCGTCCAAATCTAAGGCATCTTTATCTAAGGCAACTTCATCTAAGGCACCTTTCCCTCTGCTGGTTCTTTTCACCCCGCTGAAAAGCATCCTTATCCTCCGCTCAATCCCCTCAACGGCAATCGGGTCGACAAACCTTTTGCCTGCACCAAAACGCCAAAGTTGCCCAACCCCATCGGGTTGATTAGCGCATGCAGCGATTCACGACGACGCAGGACATCCTGCAGCGATTGGTCTGAATCGGGTGTTGAGAGGGCAGCAATTCGATCGCCTAATCCAAGCGCCATGAGAAACAAGCCCTGCTGAGTAAAGCCAACCGTCTGCAAGCCACAGCGCTCTCCCTGCTTTTCTAGGGCAGTGAAATCAACGTGGGCAGTAATGTCTTGCTGCCCAACTGCCACATAAGGGTTGGAATGATGGGCATGCTGGAAATAGCATTGGAGCGTACCGCCACTGCGCTGCGGGCTGTAGTAGCGGAAGGCAGGATAGCCATAGTCGATCGTCAGCAAATAGCCTTGACGCAGGCGATCGGCAACAAGAACCAACCAATCTAGCGCTGCCAGATTAACTTCGCTCCGGTATCCGTCTGGGTAGCCTTGCGGGAGGGGCAACCCGATCCGCTGGAAGTAGTCAGCCAAGCGGGCAGTGGAGGGAGGGGCGATCGTCTCTTTGAACTGCGAAGGCAGGGTGGAACGTTGCCTTTGAAACGTAACAAACCCTTCTGCAGATATCTCAACCTGTTGTTCTGTTGGATCAATAATATTTAAAGATTCAGTTACTTCTGGTTCATCGTTTTCAGTCACATAAACTTCCTGAATTTGTTCCGATCGAACTTCAAATAGATGAACAGGAAAAGCATCCACTAGTTCATTTGAGAAGCAGCAGCCTACGATCGAATTTGATTCAATTTCCTCCCAGCTCTTCCAGCTTAGCCGTACACCGGATTGAGTAAGCGGCTGCAGGCGGCGCTTTTGCTCGGCAATCAGCCCAGCCGATTTTTCGATAATGATGTATTCAATTGCCTCAAAGCAAGGGAAATGATGGCGGTGCAGATAGCGCAATACGTCTTGCACAATTAGCCCCTGTCCGGCTCCCATTTCAACTAGCGTGAAGGGGTTGGGGCGATCGCACAGCTCCCACATCTGCACAAATTGCTCTGCCAGCAGTTCGCCAAAGTCTGCGCCAAGGTGGGGCGAGGTGAAGAAATCACTTTGAATGCCCTTAGGGTGCGAGACATAGTAGCCATACTGCGGGTGATACAGCGCCAGATCCATGAATTCGGCGAAAGTGATCCGCTGATGGGGGCTATGGGCAATGGCAGCAGCGATCGCTTGGCAAAGAGCGGGGTTGCTGTCAGGAAGCTGTAGAGATTGGGAAGGCTGGGGAGTCATGGTGATTGATCGGTTGAACAAGGCATTCTTTGTGCGGGTTGTGAATGGAGGAGAAAGCCAAAGCGGGGTTCAGCCCCTCTATTAGCGTCGCCGCTCTTGCAGCTTGCGATAGACCTCTCGAATGTCTACCTTGTGATGCGCCAAGGCAACCAGCGTGTGATAGAACAAGTCTGCTACTTCTCCAGCGATTGCTTCTGGCTCATCGTCTTTAAACGCCATCACTACCTCTGCCGACTCTTCTCCAATTTTTTTGAGGATTTTGTTGTCGCCACCTGCCAGCAGCTTGTAGGTGTAGGAGTCTGGGTTGGGATGGTCACGGCGATCGCAAATCACCTCAAAGACTTGAGACAATGTATCAGCAGGCGGTGCTTTTACAGCGTCTTCTACCTGATGAAAGCAGCTCCGCTCACCTGTGTGGCATGCCACATCACCAACCTGTTCCACTGTCACCAGCAGCGCATCGCTGTCGCAGTCATAGCGTAGAGATTTGACGTACTGTAAGTGTCCTGAAGAAGCGCCTTTGTGCCAGAGTTCTTGGCGCGATCGGCTCCAGAACCAAGTCTGCCCGGTTTCCATTGTTTTTTGCAGAGAGTCGCGGTTCATCCACGCCATCATTAGCACTGTGCCGTCTAGATAGTCCTGGACGATCGCAGGCACTAAGCCCTGCTCGTTGTAGCGAATTTGGTCAACGGGAATCGCAGACATGATCTCAAGTTCTATGGGTAGCCCCTTAATTTTCTCATGTCTCACCACCGCTCGGCTTTAATTCAGCAGAATAAGACTGGCTGACCGTCTGATCCAAAGCCAATCGCTAATTCGTCAAGCAGCCGCTACCCCTCCTAATCAGCTACAGCCTTCTGTAATAATTGGCTCTGTAAAATAGGAAATCCGCGATCGCTGCGTCCTAATAATGAAAGCTCCAGCGTTAGCAAAAAACTCACAAAGCTAGCAATCACAATGACTGGTACGATTGCAGAATCAGATAAAACATTGAGAATGACTGTGGTACTAACAAGTGTCTTGTGTAATGCTCAAGATGAGGCGTGATAGAGTCGATTGTCCGAAACAGCAGCACAAACAAAATGAAGTTTCTGACCCATTCAGCCCATAGTAATAAACCGTTGCCACCAGCCTGCCCGCAATCCCGATGAGCGCAGCACAAAATACGGTTTGAATATAGGTAGACTCTCGCGGCTGCGCTGATTCCAACGCTACATTTGGCTAGGTTGGGTGCACGGTTGAGGACATATTCTCTTGTCGATGTTAGGTGTTACTATTCCTGAAGACAGTTGCAGAGAATGTATAGCTTCATCAGCTTTTCTGCATAGCAAAAAGGGCTGGGCAACGCCCAACCCCTGTTGAAGCAATAGTTCTTTGTTTAAAGTAGCTTGCGCCTGCACCTATGCCGCGCAGACGCAAACCTACAAGACAAGCTACGAGTCTACTTAGATGTGAATCTACTTCGTGTAGACTTCTGTGCGGGTTGTGGGAACTGCACGAGGAGTGCGTGTACCTACCGATGCACCAATCAACGAGGCAATTAGCCCCAACAGAGAGCCAAGTGCAAACGACCAGCCTACGGTAGCTGCATTTCCTGCAATATCACGGGTTTGCTCAGTCGTTGGGCTAGGGATAGCACCAGGGCTAGGCGGCGCAGCAGTTTGCGCTTGGGTAATAATTTCGCCTGCGTTAGAAGCAACAACACCAAATGCACCAGATACACCGCTGGATAGCAGCCAAGCGCTGATCGCCAGCGTGGTTGCCCATAGAATTGCACCGTTTAGCAAGGCAGTGCTGCGATTCATTGGACCACAAGCCCGAGCTGTAATCCAACCGCCCAAGAACAAAGAAATCAGCAGACTAATGATTGACCAGATGCCAACTGCAGTACCTACGTTACCCGCATTTGATTGGGGAGCACCCGAATTAGCAATAGTACTTAAACCAATTGCAGCTCCTAGCCCACTCAATACTAGCTGTGAACTAATTGCAACTACTAGTCCAGCTAGAATGGGACCCCAACGGACGCGATCGTGATAATCCACGGCGGGAACGGTAACCGCACGGTCAACAACCCTACTGCCCAATGGTTCATCTGAATATGCCATAACTGATTTGCTCCTGTGTGCCAGTTAATTCAACGATTAAATCGCATGAGTAATACTCAAAGGTTATTGTTCTAGTCTGTTTGATACACCTACCTTTAGAGAGAATCTAGAGCGATCCCCACCTGCATTAGACAAACAAATATCTTCTTAAATGTTGACTTTATTATGCATTTTAAGAACACGCTAGTTTTGTCCGAGCTCTATAGCTATAGATCGCTATATAACTAACTTACGGACGAAAGACAGTATTGAAGCAACGTTTGCTATTCTATGCCTTGCTTGTATGCAAAAAGGTCTCCGACCGTCGCCGAAGACCTTTACCTAAAGGCATAACAAAAGTTGATGCTGGCTCAGTTCAAACTATGTTAGCTTTTCTTGATTCCGCGATCGTTCACGCCATCCCTGTAAGTGTCAGCATCTGGGCGGCTCTTGCTATCCGCGCGATCGGTATACTCTCTCAAACCAGTCGGCTGAGTCACTTTTTCTGTGTAAGAGCCACCTGTACCGCTAACGCTAGGAGAAGGCGGATTGCAAGCAGTGGTAAACAATACTAAACAGCCTGCCAGCAGCACAATCAACAGCCGCTCTGGACGAACTTGATTAAAGAAAGAAGTAACCGTTGCAATTGCATTAGACATCAGCTGATTCATCGTAATTCTCCTTCACTGTTTTGCTTAAGTTTGCTTAAAGTATCGCTTCACTCATACAGGACCCGCTCTTTCCTGCACGAATCTGCGTTACTGCAGGTCTGTAAGTGCAAGCATCAGACGAATGGAAAAACAAAATCTCTTCAGTTTATCGCCAAGTCCGCTCGCCGTTCTCATCAACTCGCGCCTGCCGAATTACATCGGAGATTTCCTCAGCGTCGCGAATATGGTGCAGGGCTTTCTGCGAGCCATCGGGTTCATCCACTACGAAATAAGCGGGAACGGTAATGTGATCGCCAGTAATGTCAGGAGCATCTACTGCCACCTGCTGAGCTTTTTCCTGCAGAGACTTGGACTCATCCACATAGTCACCCGGGTTTAGAGGCAAGGATTTGCCGCTCTTTTCCAGCATCTCCTTGTGCTCCCGCTTCTGAGCAGGATCGACCTCTTCAGGTGTCATTGGCTGTTTCGTGACACGCTCTTGGTCTTCTGCTTTTGGTGCTTCTTGTGGCGTTGACTCTATACTCATACGACATCCTCAAAGCTTCAGTATTCACATGTTGAGTTAAAGCCTAAAGGATTCAAATTGTATTAGCCTCCCTCATTTGAAAGAAGCTGATCGGTCTATATCAGTAGGTATACCCCTTGAGGTAGACGACTTATTGTCTATCTATGGTAATGTTTGCTCGATTAAAAGCGGTCAGCCTCAAGAAATACTTTTTTGCTTAATAAAAAATTGCAGCACAGGATACTTTTTCGTAGCCAAAGCTTAGAAACGTTCAACCGCAGGGACGATGAGATTAAGCAGGATTGTTGTAAGACTACAGCTATACGCATGATGAACGCTGCATCCAAGAAGGAGAACACGAAATGGTATCCACATTAGATGATACAAAACGAGCTTCAATTGCCATGAAGCTGGCAAGCATTAGAGAAATGCAGAAGCTACTAATCGAGAACGAACGTAGATTTCTATCTGAAATTTCAGATCAAAAGATTCACGAGCGCTTCCAGAGCATGCTGGAAGATGATGAGAAGAATCTAGGCGTTCTAGAAACGGTGATTGTCCAATATGGAGTACCTTCAGAGCCGAAGGATACAGTCACCGAAATGATCAGCAAGATTAGCGAACTCATGTCGGGTTCTAAGCTTTCCTTGTTCGAGAAAGTGTTTCAGCATGAATTGCTCAAGCACCAGCAGGTAATGAGCGGTCTGATTGTTCACAAAGCAGCTCAGAAAGTGGGCGCAGATGTGGAAGCAGCCATCACCCCGCTCAACACCGTCAACTTTGAGAACCGAGCACACCAAGAGCAACTGAAGGGCGTGCTGGAAGTTCTGGGTGTCCGTGAGCTAACAGGGCAAGAAGCCGATCAGGGGCTGTGGGCGCGTGTACAAGACGCAGTTGCAGCAGTTTCTGGTGTAGCGGGCAGCGCTGTTACTCAGGCGTCTGACAAATCAGACATGAACATTCAAGACGTGATTCGGATGGATCACCAGAAGGTGAATGTGCTGTTTGCAGAGATTGCCCAGAGCAACGATCCGCAGAAGATCCAAGAGTACTTCGGTCAGCTTTACAAGGATCTGACAGTTCATGCTCAGGCAGAAGAGCAAGTTGTTTATCCGACAGTGCGCTCCTTCTATGGCGAAGGCGATGTGCAAGAGCTGTATGATGAACAAGCTCAAATGAAGGTAATGCTGGATCAAATCAAAGCGCTACCTCCTGGTTCAGAGCAATTTAAGCAGCAGGTTAACCAGCTGAAAGATATTGTCATGGATCACGTCCGTCAGGAAGAAAGCACTATGTTTGCTGCAATTCGGGACAACTGCTCTAGCCAACAAAGCGAGCGGATTGCCACCGAGTTTAAGGCAACCAAAGAGCGTTTACAAAAAGAGATGTCTTCTGCTATAAGCTAAATCAGCAGTGTTTCGAATGCTTGACTCGTTGTAGATAACCTACTCTTGCCTCCTGCTCAAATACAGAGCAGGAGGATTCCTTGTTACAGGCATAATTCCCAGTCAAATTCACGGAGATAATCATGGCTCGTACCCCCAGTATTCCTCCCTTCATTGAGAGTGATGAGCAGGAGTATCGTGATAGCGGTGTTCCTAGCACAGTCGCGATCGCAGAACATCCCTTACATCCTCTGTTGGTAACCTTTCCAATCGGTTTCTTGTCAGCCGTTTTAGCAACTGACTTGGGTTATTGGCTGACAAGTGATTTATTTTGGGCAAGAGCATCGTTTTGGTTGCTCGCCGCAGGCATTCTGACGGGTATTATTGCTGCCCTGAGCGGAATGATGGACTTTTTGAGAATCGATCGAGTCCGGCAGCACAATGCTGGCTGGATCCACATGGTGGGAAATGTGGCTGCATTGAGTCTCTCAGTGGTTAGTATTGCACTGCGCTGGGGCGATCGAGCAGCGCCGATCTTACCCATAGGGTTGATTTTGTCACTTGTCATTGCAACTTTGCTAGCAGTGACAGGCTGGTATGGTGCAGAGCTAATCTACCGCCATAAAGTGGCAGTAATTGGCTATGGACCCAAAACCCGACCGTAGCATTCAGCGTTTCTGACGCAAGTTCTTCTCGACTTAGAAAGACAAAGGCGCAGTGAGAATACTGCGCCTTTGTTGTGCTTTTTTGCACTTTCACGGTTAACTGAGAATCCAGTTTTTATACCCATTAAAACGATCTGTCTTCAGTCTATCCTCAGGTGGATGATAAAATCAGCTAAACGTTTATCTAATCCATATTTGAATAAATAGCTACATCAGTTTGCCTAAATTTTAGGGCTAGCAGATTGAAGAAATTGGGATAGCTTGTACGAGCTACGACTTTAGAATGAGATCCAGTAAGATAACTTAACTAAATGTAAGATCCAAAAAGAGCATGCTGCCACTCCTGCTCTCAGTAGTATTTGGGCAGTATTTGGCAACTTAAAAACTTATCCATTATAGAAATAATCGCTTTTGTGATTCCCCGGAGCTTCGTCTCCCTCCTGTCTTTCGCCGCTTAGTTTTAAGTCTGCTATGTTTCAAACTTCGCAAAATCAACTGCTAAATTATGGTCTGGCAATTTTAACAGTGGCGATCGCTACTGCACTGACGCTGTTAATCCGTGCTTATCTAGAACCAGTCAATATGGCTTTGTTTTTTGCGGCAGTTGCGATTAGCGCTTGGCGGGGCGGAATTGGGGCAGGTTTAGCGGCAACGGCTTTAGCAGCATTATCGATTAGTTATTTCTTCATTACGCCTATCAACTCTCTAGCGCTGCGCCCCGGTAGCCTGCTCCTTCTAAGCGTTTTTACATTGGTAGCCCTGCTGATTAGCTCCCTCAGCGCAGAACTCAGAATTGCTAAGCGGCGAACTGAACTCAGCTTTAAAGCGCAGATGGAATCAGAAGAGGCACGACAACGGCTGATTGAAGAACTGGAGTCTAAGCAGCGCCAGCTAGAGACGATGCTGCAGCAGATGCCCGCCGCAGTTGTGGCAGCATCTCCCTCTGGACGGCTGCTATTCATGAACCAACAGGTGCAACAGTTTGTACAGGGTTCAGTTTCTAGCGCTGATTCTGTGGAAGGCTACCTGATGCAGCAGCTTGCCTTCTACCCAGATGGGCGGTCTTATCCTGCTGCAGAAGCGCCCTTGGTGCGATCGCTACAGGCAGGGGAAGTGGTGGTTGATGAAGAACTCTCTATCCTTTGTGCAGATGGCGAGCGCCGGACTGTTTTAGCCAGCGCCTCCCCAATTCGTGATGCTCAAGGGCAAATCGTTTCTGCAGTTTCAGTCCTTTACGACATTACCAACCGTAAGCAGACCGAAGCTGCTCTCAAAACAGCCAAACAAGAAGCGCAGCGCCGCGCCTACGAAGCAGAAGAGGCTGAGCGCACTCTGCATCTGCTATTAGAAAATGTGCCTGAAGGGATCACGATCGTCGGCAGACCCCCTGAGTTTCCAATTTTGGCGAACAGCAAGTATTCCGAAGTGCTAATCGGACGAGCGAGCGACGCTTTAGTAGGGATTCCCATGGAATATCACAGCCGCGCCTATGGGCTGCTGCTGCCAGACGGAAACCGTCCCTCACTAGAGCAAACACCCCTATATCGGGCAACCCATAGTGGTGAAACCGTGGCGAACGAGGAGTGGCTAGTTCAGCGATCGGATGGCTCTCGCATTACCGCCCTGCTGCAGGCAACGCCAATTCGCGATGTAACTGGCAGAATCATGGGAGCAATCACCTGCTGGAACGACATCACCGATCGCAAACAGGCAATAGAAGCGCTACGCCAGAGCCAAGCAAGATTTCAGCGCCTCGTTGCCAACGTGCCAGGAATGATCTATCAGTATGTGATGGCGGCTGATGGCTCAGATACATTTACCTACGTTAGCCCCAAAAGCCGCGAAATTTACGAATGTGCCCCAGAAGATTTGCATCCCTCCTTAATTTGGGAGATGACCCATGCAGGAGATCGAGAACAAGTCAGCGCAGCCATTGCTGCCGCCAACCGGGACTTGTGCGACTTAGACGTTCAGTTCCGAGTGCTGTTGCCATCCGGACGGCTGAAATGGCTCCAGGTCAAATCTAAACCAGAGCCTCAATCTGACGGTAGCGTCGTTTGGGATGGAATGGTTACAGATATCACCGATCGCAAACAAGCAGAATTAGAGCTGAAACAATTAAACGAACGATTTGAGCTGGCAGCACTCGCCGTCAATTCTTTAATCTACGAAGTCGATCTGCAAAGCATGCGAGTAGAGCGGACGCAAGGCTTAACTCAAATACTGGGATACACTCTGGCAGAAACAGAACCAACGCTGGAGTGGTGGAGTGACCTCATCCACCCAGACGATCGCCAGTCGCACTCTGAGATGAACCTGACAGACCTGACAGACTATCACCAATATGAGTATCGTGTTCGCCACAAAGACGGTCATTACCGCTGGGTAAGAGACTATGGCATTATTGTAAAAGACGCTGCAGGAAAACCTGTAAAAGTTGTCGGCAGCACCACCGATATCACAGAGCGCAAACAATTTATAGAAGATCTATACCAAAGCGAAGAACGCTATCGTTACCTAGCGGAGGCAATTCCACAGCTCGTTTGGGTTACGAACTCGCTCAGCGAAAATGAATATGTCAACCAAAGATATTGTGATTACACAGGGCTGTCAGCCGAACAGCTTTTGGGTAAGGGCTGGCATGTGACAGTGCACCCAGACGATCTTGAACGACTAGAGAGGCAGTGGGCAGCAGCAATTCAACAAGGGCTGACCACTTACGAAACAGACTACCGCTTGAGACGGGCAGATGGCACCTATCGGTGGCATCTCTCGCGGGGAGTTGCGCTTGAAGGCGACCAGGGAGAAATTATCAGATGGTTTGGAACTTGCACTGATATTGAAATTCAGAAGCAGCTAGAGGTAGAACAAAGCGATCGACTCCAGTTAGAACAATCTTCGCGACAGCAGGCAGAACTAGAAAACCGCACAAAAGACGAGTTTCTAGCAACCCTGTCCCACGAAATGCGATCGCCCCTCATGCCTGTACTGGGCTGGGCAAAACTGCTGCAAAGCAACCAATACGACGAAGAAACAATGCGGCAGGCGCTAGAGATTATCGAGCGAAACGCCAAACTTCAAGTGCAGCTCGTTGAAGATCTGCTGGACGCAACCCGCACAAAAATTCAGCAGCCCGACGAAACCGCACAGCCCACCTCCCAACTGCTGCACAGCCCATCTGCACTCAGCAATATTCATATTTTGGCAGTAGATGACGATGCAGACATGCGAAATCTGTTGCAGTTCGTGTTCCAGCAGCACGAGGGCGCTAAAGCAACGATCGTTTCTTCGGCATCAGAAGTGCTACAAGTCCTCCAACAATCGCAGCCAGACGTACTGATTTGCGATATCAGTATGCCAGACATCGACGGCTATATGCTGATTCAAGAAATTAGAGCCTTACCACCCGAACAAGGCGGACAGATCCCCGCGATCGCCCTGACTGCCTACGCAGGAGAAGTCACCCAACAGCAAACGCTAGCCGCCGGATTTCAGCTCCACCTTGCCAAGCCTGTAGATCTCAATCGTCTAGTCCAAGCAATCCTAGAAATAACCGAGCACAAATAAATCCCCAACAGCACTAACACCATCTAAAAGAATCCAACTGCAGACGGAGGAAAGATCCTTAATCTTGCACAACAGTTTTAAGGGAACTGCTAGAAACGCCAAACTATCGCTCTAAACAAACCAAAGCACTTCAAATCCAGCCCCACCCCCTAGCCACCCATCATCAACCTGATCTAGAGTCGGGAGAAGTCTGCGTTCTCTGATAGGGGTGTAGGGAAAGGTCTTCTGGCTAAGATGCAATTGCATAGCACTTACACGATGCCTAAACTTTAATAATGTCTAAAATATATGATAAACAACAATACAGATACAACATTTACATTAAAATCTTAATCGTTTAACAGCTTAATACTATTAAAATCAAAACCAAGACGATTAAACAAAATCACCTAATTTTAATCTGAAATACACACACTAAACCGCAACTAATCCACCCCCCTAAAGACAATGCTAACTGACAAAGTTGCAGTAATCACCGGAGTAGGCTCAGGCATTGGCAAAGCAACCGCTTTACTACTCGCTCAGCAAGGTGCAACAATTGCCGCAATCGATCGCAACCCCGAGGAAAACCAGCAAACGATCGCAGAGATCCAGCAGCAGGGCGGCAAAGCCATCCCAACGATCGCTGATATCTCACAGCCAGACGCAATGCAGAAGGCTTTTCAAACAATAGGCGATCAGCTAGGACGCATCGATATCGTCTTCGCCAATGCAGGCATCAACGGCGTTTGGGCACCGATCGAAGAACTCAAACCTGAAGAGTGGGACAAAACCATTGAAACAAACCTGCGCGGCACCTTTCTCACCGTAAAATATGCAGTCCCCTATCTAAAGCGCCAAGGCGGCGCAGTAGTCATCAACTCCTCAGTCAACGGCACCCGCATCTTCAGCAACACAGGCGCGACTGCTTATGCCAGCACCAAGGCAGCCCAAGTCGCCTTTGCCAAAATGGTAGCGCTGGAGCTAGCAGAGCACCGAATTCGAGTTAACGTCATCTGTCCCGGCGCAATCGACACCAACATTGACGACAGTACGCAGCAGCGCAACCTTGACCAAGTCAAAGAACCCGTCGAATTTCCAGAAGGCAGAATTCCCCTCACCGATGGCAGATCGGGCAGAGCCGAACAAGTCGCTCAGCTAGTGCTGTTCCTTACTTCAGATGCCTCCAGCCACATCACAGGCACAGAAGTTTGGATCGACGGAGCCGAATCACTATTACAAGGTTGACCCCACCAAACGATATGCCCCAATATTTCGGACAACTCCCTACCACGGCGCAAGCCTGGTCAACGCCAGATGCGATCCAATCCTTTGAACAAGACGATCGCAGCATTAACCTCACCTGCACCAGCAACATCCCTCCCCAGTCCCAGTCAGATCACTCACAAAGCTACGCACGGCTAAAAATCACAGCCCTAGCGCCAAACCTGCTGCGGGTGCGGCTGGCTCCCACAGGTGAATTTCTACCCCGTCGCTCTTGGTCGGTCGCCAAGGCAGACGAAGACTGGCAAACCATACCCGTCACCGTAGCAGAAACCGAAGAGGTGATCACGCTCAGCACCGAACAACTGCGAGTGCAGATCGATCGGCAGTCCTGCCGGATGGTTTGCTTTGATGCAGCAGGGCAGGCGTTTGCCGAAGATGCCGAACCAGAAGGCGGAATAATTGGCGGCATGGGGTGGTCTGCGAGTGGCGTAGCCGCCTGGAAGCAAATCAGCACAGACGAACATTTTTATGGCTTCGGCGAGCGCACCGGACTTCTAGATAAGCTAGCCGAGCGCAAAACCAACTGGGCGGTCGATTCGCTAGACTACAACTCTCAAACCGATGAGATGTATCAAGCGATCCCGTTCTTCATTGCGCTGCGCCCTCAGCTCTGCTACGGCATTTTCCTAAATTCCACCTTCTGGAGCCAGTTTGATTTGGGGGCACAGCATCCGGGCGTTTGGCAGATGCAAAGCCGCAGCAGCGAGCTAGACTACTACTTGATCTACGGCACCACACCCGCCGAAATTTTATCGACCTACACCGAGCTAACCGGACGAATGCCGCTGCCGCCCAAATGGGCACTCGGCTACCATCAATGCCGCTGGAGCTATGAATCGGAAACGATAGTGCGAGAGCTAGCACAGCAGTTTCGCCAGCGATCGATCCCCTGCGATGTGATTCACCTGGATATTGACTATATGCAGGGCTACCGCGTCTTCACCTGGAGCCGCCAGCGCTTTCCAGATCCCAAAACGCTGATGCACGACCTGGCAGAGGCAGGCTTCAGAGTAGTGACGATCGTCGATCCGGGGGTGAAATATGAGCCAGAGGCAGACTATGCGGTGTTTGAGGAAGGCTTGGAGCAAGATTACTTTGTTCGCAAGGTAGAAGGTAACCTGTTTCACGGCTACGTTTGGCCTGACAAAGCCGTCTTTCCCGATTTTTTGCGTCCGCAGGTGCGGCAGTGGTGGGCAGACAACCACAAAGCGTTGACCGATGTAGGCGTCGCTGGCATCTGGAATGACATGAATGAACCCGCCATGAACGATCGCCCGTTTGGGGATGAGGGCAAAAAGATTTGGTTTCCGCTGGATGCGCCGCAGGGACCCCTCGAAGAACGGGCAACCCACGCCGAAGCCCACAATTTGTATGGGCTGCACATGGCACAGGCAGCTTATGAAGCACTGGCGCAACAGCGACCCACGCAGCGATCGTTTGTGCTAACGCGATCGGGCTTTGCGGGCGTGCAGCGCTGGTCGTCAGTGTGGATGGGCGATAACCAATCGCTGTGGGATCATCTGGAAATGTCGTTACCTATGCTCTGCAACATGGGTTTGTCGGGCGTTCCCTTTGTGGGCTGTGATATCGGGGGCTTTGCCGGAAATGCCACAGCGGAACTGTTTGCCCGCTGGATGCAGGTGGGGCTGCTCTACCCATTAATGCGGGCACATTCTGCCTTCTCAACGGCACGTCATGAACCCTGGACATTTGGCGAACGAACAGAGCAAATCTGCCGCGACTATATCCAACTCCGCTACCGCTTATTACCCTACCTATACTCTTTGTTTTGGCAGGCGAGCACCACGGGCGCACCCATTCTACGTCCGCTGGTCTATCACTATCCCCAAGATTCCCGCACCTATGCGCTGGCAGATCAGGTCTTGCTGGGCGAGGGGCTTATGGCAGCGCCGATCTGTCGTCCGGGGGTAGAGAGTCGGGCAGTCTACCTACCGGAGGGCGTGTGGTACGACTGGTGGAGCCAAACGCGCTACGAAGGCGGTACTTATATCCTGGCAGAGGCTCCGCTAGAGCGAATGCCGCTCTATGTCAAGGCAGGCACAATTATTCCTATGCAGCC
Source organism: Phormidium tenue FACHB-886 (assembly GCF_014764505.1). GTDB lineage: Bacteria > Cyanobacteriota > Cyanobacteriia > Elainellales > Elainellaceae > FACHB-886. Next base: position 161,258 of record NZ_JACXWX010000005.1, on the reverse strand, counting down.
CGTGATGCAGTATGCCGATGAGCGTCCGATCGACAGGCTAACGCTGAAAGTTGCGCCTGGTGATGGGCAATGGACGCTTTATGAAGATGATGGGCAGAGTTTTGAGTATCAATCCGGCGCTTGGGCAACCACGACCTACCAGACCCGCCAGCAAGGCAGCCAAATTGTGGTGGAAGTCATCGATCGGCAAGGAAGCTGGCGGCCGCCCTCCCGTCAGGTAGCTATAGAGCTGATGGGCGATCCGCAGCAGTTTACTCTGGAGTCTCGGCTGGAGTGAAGAAAGCCTCAAACACAACAAATTCTCCTGAAAACCCCACGAAAATCCATTGAGGCGGCTAGTCCTAGGATTTCATGCGGCTTTACTGCATTGCTAACCCCACAGTAAAGCTGCATTTTTAAATTATCTATTCACGAAAAAGTATATAGAGTCACAAGAATGAAGTTTCTTAACGTTGCTTGCTCTCTTTTTGGATGGATCATCTGAACGAAAGCTTTAGAATATTTCTCGAAATACAAAGTAATACCTTGTCACTTTTGAGGAATTTTTGTACTAGATTGAGACTAGATTGAAATCAATCGATCGCCATCTCATGTGCCTTCCCCTCATACTTCCTCAATGTCTCTCCAATCTGACTCCAAACCCGATCGTATTCTGGCAGTTGACGATGCTCCGGATAATCTATTTTTGATTCAGACGCTTCTGAAAAATAGCGGATATGAGGTTAGTTTGGCAGAAGATGGCAAATCGGCGCTGGCGCAGATCGAAGCAGCTCCACCAGATTTGATTTTGCTCGATGTAATGATGCCAGAGATGGATGGCTACGAGGTCACACGCTGCATTCGCCAAAACACCAACTTACCCTTTATTCCAATCCTGTTAATCACAGCACATCAGCGTTCCAGCGTCGTTGAGGGGCTAGATGCTGGAGCGGACGACTTCATTCGGAAGCCACTAGATGTAGATGAGCTGCTGGCACGGGTGCGAGCGCTGCTGCGCCTGAAGCACAGCACTGATGCCCAGGCACAAATGCTGCGGCAGCGCGAAGATTTTGTATCTCGGCTGACTCACGATCTGCGCACGCCGCTGGTAGCGCTCGATCGGATGATGGAACTCATTCTGCAAAATGCCTTTGGTGACATTTCATCAGATCTGCAAGCGGTGATCAACAGCATGGTGGGGAGCAACCAAAATTTATTGCGGATGGTCAATACGCTCCTGGAAGTGTATCGCCACGAAGCAGGGCGCAAAGTCTTAACCTACTCTTCCTGTAATCTGCAGGAGCTGATTCATGAGGTGACTCAAGAGCTCAAGCCGCTAGCGAGTGAACGAGGAATTGATCTCATTCTTGAGCCAAACCTCAATAGCCTCAAGTCCAAGACAAACGGTGCTGAGGCGGATGCTGCTTCAGAAGACCTTCCTATTACCGTAATGGCAGACTATCAAGAACTCCGACGAGTCTTGACTAACCTGATCGGCAACGCCATCAAATTTACCGAGACAGGCTACGTCAAAATTCGCTTAACCAACATCCTAGACAAGTCCCTCGATCAATCCATCCCTTCCCCTTCTGTGGCGATCGAGATTGAAGACACAGGCGTTGGCATTTCTCCTGAAGATCAAGTCACCTTATTTGAACGATTCCACCACGGGCAACACAAGCGATCAGGAAGCGGGCTGGGGCTGTATTTATCGCAGCGAATCGTTGAAGCACACCAAGGCGTAATTCAAGTTCAGTCCGAGCCAAAACAAGGCAGCGTGTTTACAATCCGCCTGCCTATGTTTCCCAGCGTGGCAGTCGAGCAAGGCTACCAGATGACGCTGGTCTGAGGATAGCTCGATCGCTGAGTTAAGTGCTTGTATTACTTGCATAACACTACGGGCATAGTTAGAACAAAGCATTATAGGCAAAGCCCTGTGCTGCAGGGCTTTGCCTATAATCAACCTCTTAGGCGCGTAACGCTATATCGGTGGTTCTGTAGTGCATTGATTTCCCGTGTTTAGTGGAGCCTAAGCAGGCAAGGTATAACGCTGCTCGATCGCCTGAATAATGCGATCGCGGCTTTCTGTAGCAGGAACCTCTGGCTGGGCTTCTGCTTCAGATGCCACTTGCGCCAGCGTCTCATCTTTAATTGATTCACTAAACCACTTTGAGTAGTGCTGCTCTTGGAGGTGGTACTGCCAAGTCTCATCATCTACCCCTTCAGCAATCTGCACAAAGGCGATCAGGTTTTGTGCTTTTAGGTTCAGCTTGGCGTCTGGTCCTCGGAAGTAGAACCATTTATCTTCGCCTAGCTTGCCTTCAGCATAGTTGCGCTTGTGGCGCTGTCGTTCCATGCGGGGCGGCTTAATCTTGAGGCGGAACGGATCGCCTGCCCTACAGAACCAAGTCAGCACTTCGCCAGACTCAAGCGCATGCGGTAAATTTGCTGGCGCGGGCTGCTCAACTTTTTGACAGAAAGCACTAACCGTTTGGTCGGGAGACTGACCCACCGCAACCACCGTATCGATCAGCCGCAGGGCAGGTAGTGCAATTTTGTCGGGATGCACCGTAATTAGCATGGCGCTACTCAAGGCTTGCGGCAGCGTTAAAGAGGCAGATTCCCAAGTAGTAGGCAGCATATGATGGGCTTCATCGATCACCAGCCAATGCGGTCTGCCGGTGCGTGCGCGCAGTTCCAACAGTGAGGGCAGCAGTCCGGCAAAGAAATTAGGACGCTCGTCTACTTTGACTGCCAGCAAATTCACCACAACATTCTGATGAGGTTTGCTCAACAGGTCTAGAACTTCTGCGACAACAGGCGGTTGATGGCTGCTGCCCAAGACGATCGCTTGCTCAAAGTTATCGTAGTCGCCTTCGGGGTCAATGATGCAGAACTGGTAGTCTTGCTCAGCTAGCCGTTCTAATACGCCTGTTGCAAAGGTTGATTTACCACCGCCGGAGGTGCCACTAATCAACATACTGGCGCGGAAGGGGTGGAGCTGTACTTCTGAGCCATCTGCACAGGTTCCCAAGGCAACCGAATGGTGATGCAGGGCATCCGTTATTTCTGCCAAGTCAGACTCAATCAGCCGATCGATCAGCTCCACTACGCCCTCGCCTCGGCTACCTTGGGTTGTCCAATCGGCAGTTTCTTTTACTGCCGGCAGCGCATTTGCCACAGCAACCGCCACTTCACAGAGATCCATAAAGGCGTGATCATTTTCGGCATCCCCCACTGCCACAGTATTGTGGGGCGACAGCTCTAGTTCTTCTAAAGCAGCCGCCAGTCCGCTAGCTTTGTTGACACCAGGCGGCAGCACCATCACTGCCCCTTTGTTGAAAATGACCTGTAGCTCTAGCCCTAGATCACGGATCGTTTCCAGAACTGCTGTTTCGTGGGGTTGCCAAGTGTCAACGATTACTTTGCCAACGCCAAGCGGCTTCACCTGACGCGATCGCAGCGCTTCCACAAATCGTTCTGAAGGGGATTCACCTAGAGGTCTCTCTTCTTTTGTTTCAGGAAAATACAGCAATGCACCATTCTCAGCAACTACGCAATCAAACAAAGCGATTTCTGAGAAAGTTTGCTGTAGATCGTCTAAGTGACGCCCAGTGACCAGAATTAGCTTCCGTCCAGATTCACGCAGCCGCTTCATCGCGGCTAACGTCTCCTCATGAACTTTTCCATCGGTTGCCAGAGTTCCATCGTAATCTGTTGCGAGAGCGAGATAATGCATAGAGTTTGTAAGTAGTCAAGTGACGGAGACAGGCCAAACGTGCCCTTTGAAATGTCTGCCTCTGTGCATCCTTTGTGCATCAGCAGTCCAAACAGCAGCGGCTTTATTTGCGCGCAAAGCGCTATAACCTATTCCGTCAATGATTCCGGTAATACGGCTGGATCGTCATCTAACGACAGAAGGAATTCAATTAAAGCACTCTGTTCGTCCGGGGTGAAACCAGCTTTGGCATCTACCCAATACTCATGCCCACTGCCGTCAATATTTGCCCGCTGCAGGTCAGGATTAGCCCGGTTCGCTGCGACTGCCGCAGAGCGGAGCTGGCGATCGACTAAGACGCGCAGACTAGCGGCTGGGTCAGGTCGTCGCTGCTGTAGTAGAGTGCCTGCCATACCAAGCTGGTTGGGAGCAACCTCGGCTGTTGCCGCCACACCGCCATCATGCAGGTAAGGAGCCGTCACCGCCAAGCCAATCAGGCTGGGAACTTTGTAGCCGCCTGCCGGATTGTTGAGCGCAAGGGAAAGCTCTAGATCGGCTGCTGGCGTAATATCGATCGGGACATCCAGCACAGGTGCATCTGCGGGAGGCGGCGCAGTCACACTATTCGGGTAGGTTTTGGGAGGGATAAAGCTACGTCCGATCGCGGCGAGGGCCTTGGCGCGCGAGGGCTGCGTTTTGATTTGGCGCTCTAAGATCACACGGTGATTGGTAAAATATCGCCCGCTGTGACAGGATGCACAGCCCGCCCGGTCAAAGACGGCTGCCCCCTGTTTGAGGGTTTCCAGCGATGACCCGGTGTAAGACGGGGGTGAGAGCGTGTTTTGCCAAGCCGACATGGCGTTGAGCTGCTGACCAATCGGCTGCCCGGGAGAGTTTGCGATCAGCCCATCGAGCATGAAAGGCGAACCCTTGGGATAGCCAGGCATCGTCACGACTTCGTTCATGGCAGGGATGCCGGGTGTTGGGTCAATCCGCTCAAAGAAAGCTGAAGGCGTTTCACCCATAGGCAAGCGATAGTCAGGGCTTGCCGAATTTTGCAGCAGCACTCCCAAATAAGTTTCCTTATCAATGCCCAAAGTAATGGCGCTGGAATCTGCGCTGGTAGTGGCATCAGAGTTGGTTGCATGCACATTGCTATTAAGCGTGGTTAGTCCGTGAAACCAGCCGATCGCCGAATGACCACTCCAGCCGTAGGGATATGCTTCAAAGGTATAGGAAGAAGGATTCTGGGACGGGTTATTTCCCATGGTTGGGGTCGAGTCAAAGTTGCCAGGTGCCCAGCTCAGCATCTCGGCATCCACAGCCTCTTCAACGGCAGCGGCAGCGGGTAAGCGCAGCTCTTGCCCTTTAGCATCTAGATAAGCCAATTCCCCCAACGGCAGCTTCGTCGGATTGACGCCCGTATGGCGGAACATTGCCGCTGAATTCGTCGCAAAAGCCAGGATCAACCCCGTATCTAGATCGTTGTTGGGTGCCCCTTCTATGACTCGCCCGGATCGAGAATCCACGGCGGCATGACACAGAGCACAGGTAATCCCCGCCCGGATCTTGCCTTGGTGAACCTGCATTCGCATCCCTAAGGGAACGAGTGATCTTGCTGGAATATCTAATCCGGTATTGAGAACTGTTCCTGCTTTAAATTCCCGACCGCCGATCGTTACATCTTTTTCCAGGGGAATCTGCAGATTTGTTGTGGGTTTGCCAGCCAGCTTAGCGATCGCCGTTGAAACCGTTACCAGATTAATCTCACCGTCTAGAACACCTACCACATCGGTGAAGAAAACCTGATTGCCAAACGTTTCTTCATAAAACTGATGCCGTCCCAGATCAATCAAATCTTCTGTAACGGCAACTGCACCTTCATCAGGAGAGAGCTGCTGCCGACCCTCTTCACTTTGCAGCAGTTGGGCTGCTGTTTCTGCATCCACAGCCCGACCCAAAACATCATAAGAGCCGATCGCAGAAGGCGGAGGCTGCACCATAGGAGTCAGCGTTTGGTTTAGCGCCGGAGCAGATGGAAAAGCAATATCAAGCTGATAGCCGATCAACGCAGCCACCAGGATAAGCAGAGCTAGCAGAACTACCGTTCGCAGCCCCTTGGGCAACTCTTTAACAGGGAAAGGACGCAACATAGCAAACCAACAGTGCAGACTTCAGTAACAGTGCAAACCCAGTAGTGGCAAGGCAGATTCAATAGCAAGTTTGATTAGCGCGAGGCAGGCAACCAGCAGCCCACTATACGAATTGGGGACCTGTCAATTCGCTCAGATTGTTAATGCGCTTGGATGACGATTTGCTTAGATCGCTTCCGGATTTAGATCGATCATTCTGCGGGTGGTATAGGTGCCAATTGGACTCCAGATGACGTAAGGCAATAGAAACAATGCGGCTTCGGCTGAGATTTGCCAAACTGTCAGCAATAAAGCCACGCCCAGTACTGCACCCAATCCACCCAGAACTGTGCCCACTGCGAGACTCCGGAGCCGCAAAGTAGCTGGGATATAGGCAACGGTAACGATCTCTACTAGCAAATACAGAACCATTAGCAGCCACGTTTGCCAGGTATGCGGCTGCTGTCGCCAAACTAGCGCTGCTGACCACGAACCACAGGCAAATATAGCTGTCCAGATGAAGGGAATCGCTGGCTCAAAGAAAAGCCAACGAGGACGATCGAGCCGTGTTGCCCATGGGATGTCACGAGGTCTAATCAGGAAGCTGCCCAGAGCAACCAGCAGCGTAATGCCACCGGTTGTCAGCCAAGTTTTAAGCATGGTTCAACCCCTCTTAGCTGAGTACTTGACGTAAAGAAGATGTTGCTGCTTGCAGGCATTCTACAAACGATTGAAGATTGCCCAGCAGTATGAAGATCGCCTTGGCAGGATATCAATCTCTCTTTCTTCCTAACGTCTACCGCAGGGGCGGAGCTATATTAATCGGGTGTGTGTCTATCGATACAACGAGATTGAGCAGATGAAATCTGGTGAGATCGATGGCTCTAGTTTGTCTAGTTCTGAAATTTCATACTGGGTTCAGCTACCGGTATCTTTGCAGACATGAGTAATCCTAAAAAAGCCGATTTTCGTTCAAATACCGGCAAGTTAAGGAGTATTTTTCCATTTTCATAGAAGCAAGCTTCAGCATACTAATCGAGAAAAACTAACGTGCCCGTGTTAATCAAATAACCTACTCAGCTCTTTGCGTTATCTATACCCGAAGACGGTTTAAATCCAATCAGCAAACCAATAACTTGAAAAGCAAAGATTTATAAATGGCTCTTAAGGATTACTTAGTGCAGCTTTGAGGTTACTTCCATTTATATATGTCTCTTCATTCCTAAATAATTTAAGGATTTAACAATTTCTTTAGAAAATTCTCATTAATAGCTTTGAGAGGATTTTCGCTCTAACTAGATGTCAAAACCGCAATAAGGTTTTGCAGTTATATTTCAAGATGTCTTGTTCGTCTGCAGATGGCATCCTTGCCCTGAGCATCATTGGTGACTGATAACTGTATGAGTAATGTGAATTTGTTAAACCATCGGATTGCCAAGATTCACGGGCGTTTATCAGAGTTGTATCGCAGCGTCAGTAATTCCCCTGCACCTCCAGTGGAGTTGCTGCCCACTGCCCTGATGGAACTTGGCATCGTTTCGGAAGCGCTTCAGCTTGTGATGAATGAGCTGACATTCCAAAACGACAAACTTAATGATCTACAGACCAAGCTGGAAGCCGAGCGCTTCCGCTACCAGTGCTTGTCTGAGTTGATGCAAGAAGGCTATCTCGTCACCGATCAGCTATTAACTATTCAAGAACTGAATATTGCTGCTGCTACTCTGCTAAATGTGCCGCACGAGTCTGCGATCGGTCGGTCGCTTTCCAGCTTGATCCACCCTGACGATCGCGCCCTGCTGCAAACAAAGCTGAGCCAGATCCATCAACGCAACCGCATTGAGCTAATGATTCGGCTGCAGAATTCTCAAGGAGTGCCCTACTCGATCGAGCTATCGGCTGAGCAAAGCCGCGATTGGGAGACCGAGGCTCCGCTGCTGCGGTGGATGCTGCGCGATACTATAGATTGTCGAGAGGCAGAAGCCGGACGCGAAGCGCTGACAGAAAGCCTCAGCAGCGATCGCCCCACGCAAGTTTACTCCAAAGGAGATGTAATTCCGCTAGAGCCTAAGCAGGTCTGGTTTGTGCTACATGGAATGGTGAAGCTGACTACGCTATCAGAGCGTGGTGAAGAGATGCTAGTGGGTCTGGCGCGAGACTCAATGATTTTTGGCTCTAACCTGACCTCACTGCAAACTTATCAAGCTACTGCCCTTTCCAAAGTACAGCTTGTCTCAATCTCGATTGCCGAAGTTACCCAGTCACCGCTGCTTGCCCAAAAGGTGCTGCCGCTAATTAGCCAGCGCTTGCGTCAAACGGAAAGTTTTCTATCTGTCTATGGGCAACTGCGGGTTGAAGATCGGTTCAAGCATTTCCTTGACCTTCTCAGACAGGAGATTGGGCAGCCAACCGATCGAGGCATTCGGCTGCGCGCCCGCCTTACTCATCAAGATTTTGCCAGCGCCTGCTGCACCACCCGTGTCACAATTACCCGGCTACTGGGCAAACTGCAGCAAGAGGGCAAAATCAGCTTTGATTCGCAAAACCATCTGATTTTAAAGAACGAAGAGTCGCTCAGCTAAAGCTGTTTGCCGCTCCTGAAGCTAGTGCGGCAAGCTAGCGTGGCTGAATTCTTTAAGGGCATAGGTAGGAGTATGGTAAAGCCTGTCCTTCTATGCCCATTTTGCTGACTCAATTAGCCACTCAATGAACCCAAAAAGAAGGGATGGCTATGCCATCCCTTCTTCTGAAAATTAGATTTTTTAAAGTTTGCGCCTTAAGCGATCGTCAAACGGGATTTCTTTTTGGGAGTTTCGAGATTTGCACACAAAATTTCTTTAATCTGCGTCACCACACCGGACTGATTCGCGTAGACCTCTAGCCGAGCGTTGGACAGCGCTTTGAAGACTAATTGTTGCCCCGGAACCATAACCTGCTCCAAACGCCAACCTGGAATATTAGAGATCCGAGCGACCTGAAGCTGCTTGGTCTTGTTGACATAGTGGCACAGAACGTACCCTACCTCTGATCTGATCGAACCGGAGCTGATCGGAGCCGAAGGCATCGTTAACATAAGTTTTGTATCCTTGCGGAACAGTGTGTCAGTAGCATACCGCACTTTTAAAAGGTGCTCCTTCTACCTTTTGGCTGAACCGATGTTAAGAATTATTTAGATAGGGTCGCCAAACGTACCGAAATCCGCTCATTTACAAGCATTGGGTAGGCTAGCGCATATCATAGCCAAACAGATTAGGATCAACCTCGCCTGCTCTCAAATCTGCTAACCCATACTCCGCCCATCGGCGATCGACCATTGCTGCTACGGCCGGGTCAGACTCCAGCGGCTCTCCCCAAGGGTGGTCTGTCTCCGGATAGACTTTAGTAGTCGCATCAATTCCCATTCGTCCGCCCAGTCCCACTCGCTCGCTAGCAAAATCGAGCGTATCGAACGGAGTTTCTGGCAGCACAAAGACATCCCGTACTGGATCGACCTTAGACGTAATTGCCCACACTACCTGACGTGGGTCGCGGATGTTGATTTGCTTATCCACCACGATCACGAACTTGGTGTAGGTGAACTGCGGCAACGCGCTCCAAAATGCCAATGCCGCCCGACGCGCTTGCCCCGGATAAGCTTTGTCGATCGAGATAATTGCCGCTTTGTAGCTGAGGGCTTCCATCGGCAGGAAGAAATCAACGATCTCCGAAACTTGCTGCCGCAAGATAGGCGTATAGATGCGGTTGAGGGCGATCGCCATCATCGCTTCTTCTTTAGGCGGACGACCGCTAAACGTCGTCAGGTAGATCGGGTCTTTGCGGTGCGTCATGCAGTGGAAGCGCACCAGCGGCGAATCTTCAACGCCGCCATAGTAGCCCATATGATCGCCAAAGGGACCGTCGGGCAACACTTCACCGGGTGTAATCGTCCCTTCCAGCACAAACTCAGACTCGGCAGGCACTTCCAAATCCACCGTCTTACATTTCGCCAGCTTCACACCCGACCCACCATACAGCCCAGCAAATAGCCACTCTGACAGATCAACCGGAATCGGCGTAGCGGCTGCCATAATAATCAGCGGATCGACCCCCAATGCGATCGCCACTTCCAGCTTTTTCCCTTGTTCTGCCGCCTTCCGCAGATGCCTCGCCCCGCCGCGTACCGACAGCCAATGCACGGTCATCGTATTTTTCGATTGGAGCTGCAGGCGATAAACCCCCACATTGGGCGTTCCGGTTTCGCAATCTTTGGTAATTACTAGCCCCAGCGTAATGATTTTGCCCGCATCTCCAACATACGGACGGATCAGCGGAATGGTGTTGAGATCGAGACCATCTTTGTCGATCGTCACCTGCTGGCAGGGTGGAAAAAAATCACGGTTGGGCTTGGCTTTCACCACATCAAACAAAACTTTGCCAAAGTCGATCGCCTGAGAGATTTTTTTCGGCGGCTTGGGCTGCTGCAGCATCGACAGCTTCTTGCCCAGCTCTTCTAGCTCAACCTGGGTTTCCATGTTCATTGCCCAGCAGATCCGCTCCACGGTTCCCATGACGTTAACCGCAACCGGGAAGGGCGAGCCTTTGACGTTTTCAAACAGCAGTGCTGGCCCGCCTTGCTGCAGCATTCGGTTAGAAATTTCGGCAATTTCTAGATCAGCATCTACTAAAGCGCTAATGCGGCGGAGCTGTCCGCGCTGTTCAAGCTGTTTGAGGAATCCCCGCAGGTCTCTTGCCATGATGAAGGAATGTAAAGCATCTGCTTATTATTATGCGGGAGATTGGCAGCGGTGAGTGGGGCAAGCTTTTTACCTGGTGCTGTAATGATTCGGAGGCTGTAATGAAAGCCCTTATTGTCTTGAATCACGATTTGGAGCTAGCAGAGCAAAATTTTCTCTTTCCCTTGACCCAAGCGATCGCTCCCTTTATGATGAAGAACGTGCAATCAAGTTTTTGTCAAATGAAGCGCCTATCCCTTCAACTTCTGCTTCTGCTGCTGCCTTAGGGCAGTAGATTTTTTTGACATAAACCAAGTTTTTTCAATTTAGATGCGTGTAGGTTGTCGTTCGGACAGTGCCTATCACCCCTCTTTACCGTCTAATTTTTTGTGCCTGGAGCTTGGCTTGTCCACAAAAAACTGACGCTCCAGTTTTTGCATCGCTCAAATTCTCTTGCCCATATTCTTCTGGAGGTGTTTATGCTAAGCACTTTTGCAGCACTGCTGCGACTGTGGATGGGTTGTCGGGAGCTACGACAGCCTGACAGCCCTAATGCTTTGTTGATCTACGAATCTAAACGAACTTACAAACGACAGCGGAGAAAACGATCGTGTTAACCAATCCTGCAAGCAAATACCGTCCCTTTCAGCCCGTTCATCTGCCCGATCGCACCTGGGTCAACAAAACCATCACCCAGCCGCCCATTTGGTTAAGCACCGATCTGCGCGATGGTAATCAAGCTCTGATTGAGCCAATGAATATCGAGCGCAAGCTGCAAATGTTCCAAACCCTGATTCAAATTGGGTTTAAAGAAATTGAAGTCGCGTTTCCATCCGCTTCACAAACCGACTTCGACTTTGTCCGTCACCTGATCGAGCAGGACTTGATTCCCGAAGATGTCACCATTCAAGTTCTAACACCTGCCAGAGAGCCGCTGATTCGCCGCACCTTTGAAGCGCTGCAGGGAGTCAAAAAAGCGATCGTTCACTTATATAATGCGACCTCGCCTGTATTTCGTCGCACCGTGTTTGGGCTCGATCGCGCCGGAACAATTGACCTAGCTGTATCCAGTGCCAAGCTGTTTAATGAACTGGCGGCTGCCCAGCCTCAGACAGATTGGTTTTTTGAGTATTCTCCAGAAACCTTCACTGCTACTGAGCTAGACTTTGCCAAAGAAATTTGCGATGCCGTGATCGAAGTGTGGCAGCCCACACCCAATCACAAAGCCATCCTTAATCTGCCTGCCACTGTAGAAGTTGCCACACCCAACATCTTTGCCGACCAGATCGAGTGGATGCATCGCCATTTGGCAAACCGCGACAGCATCGTGATTAGCGTCCATCCGCACAACGATCGCGGCACGGGCATCGCTGCGGCTGAGCTGGCGCAGATGGCAGGAGCCGATCGCGTTGAGGGCTGTTTGTTTGGCAACGGTGAGCGCACTGGCAACGTGGATTTGGTCACGCTGGCGCTAAACCTCTATACGCAAGGGATCCATCCTAATCTCGATCTGTCAAACATCAATGAGATTGCGCGGACGGTAGAATATTGTACGCAGCTGCCGATTCATCCGCGTCATCCTTATGTGGGCGATCTGGTATTTACGGCATTTTCGGGGTCGCACCAAGACGCAATTAAGAAAGGGTTTGCAGCGCAGCAGCCCAACAGCCTGTGGGAAATTCCTTACTTACCGCTCGACCCAGCCGATTTGGGACGGTCTTATGAATCTGTTGTGCGGGTAAACAGCCAGTCGGGCAAGGGCGGCATCGCCTTCTTGCTAGAGCGGGAATATGATTTGGTGCTGCCGCGTCGCCTGCAGATCGAGTTTAGCCAGATCGTGCAGCAGGCAATGGATGAGCAAGGCAAAGAGATGACAGCAGATCAACTCTGGCAAATGTTTAACGAAGCTTATTTGCAGGTTGAGACCCCGTTTAAGTATCGATCGCATCATCTTTCTGATACGGGTCAGGACAACGAAGTGCAAATGATTTCTGCAAGCTTACAGGTAGGTCATGGCACTTTACAAGTGAATGGGTACGGTAATGGCGTAATTGATGCGTTTCTGAATGCCTTGAATCTCAATATGCGGGTGCATCACTATGAGGAGCGATCGCTGAGCCAAGGCAGCAACGCTCTAGCTGTAGCCTATGTTGAAGTAGCAGGCGAGCCTGTGAAAGGAACGCTACACGGAGTAGGGATTCACTCCAATATTGTGACTGCCTCTTTGCTGGCGGTACTTAGCGCGGTTAATCGGGCTTTGCAGTCGTTAGATCCGGAAGCACAGCGTTTGCTGCTGCAACAGGTGCAATGGTCGGGTGAAGGCAGCAGTCAGCTGGCAGCTCAGTAAAACAAGGGCATAGTTGGGGTGCGCAGAGCGCACCCCAACTATGCCCACAAAGATCTTCTATCCGTGATGGCAACAGCCAAAAGAATTTTAATTTAGGCGGATCGCGCTATACCAAGCACGCCTGATTAGCAGCCATATTGCGCCCCGCTAAACACTTCTTCTAGCTGAGTACCTTTCAGCTCATAGATACTAAAACCTGTGGACTCATAGCCATTGTTTCTAACGATTACTTCCTCGGTGCCATCGTTATTTAGATCGACAATGCCAATCACATCAGAGGGCGATCGCGTGACTGGGTAGCGATAAAGTGTCACTTCATCGGCAATCAAAGCAGGCTGGTTGCTCTTATAGCCAAGCCATACATTGGCATAGACAGTAACAGTTCTAGCAGCAGGGGAAGCAGATGCGGTGGCTGGGTCAATTCCTTTACGCAGCCGACCCAACACTTCCGGCTGTCCATCTCGATCCAGGTCATAAACTGCCACCGATTCAACCACTGTTGGCTCTGTAGCAAACTCCTCACCCGCCTGCAGCGTTGCTTTTTCCTGTTGAATTAGCGGCTCACCAATCGTCAACAGGTCTTGCTTAAACTGGTCTGGCGCTACAGCAGGTAAATTAGGGGCAGACAGCGGCTTGTACTGGCTGGTAGCAATCGCCCATTTCCAGGACTCATCAAACTGCTGCTCTCCCACGCTGCCGCTAAAGCCGCTTGCGCGGTCATCAGGGAGGGTGCGATATAGCTCTGGCAGGGAACGATCGCCTGTGAACTGCCCCTGCCCGATGAGAAGAGAGCTGCAGGTAAACTGACCCACGCTTAGCTTGTCCACCGTAAACTGCCCCAGCCGGGTCGAGTCATTCAGCACTGTAAAATTCTGAATTGCTCGCAGCATTGATCGATCTTCGTTAAGCTCAACTAGCCGATCGACAGCAAAATCATTACGGACTTGCAGCGTTAGGTCTTGGCTCACATCCACATAGCGACCGTTAATCAGCAGCGCCAAGGGGTAGACTTCACCCCTAAATTCATTGCGCAGATTGTCTTTTTTGACCAAAAATAGTGAGACTAAATTAGTTGGAGATTGGGTGGAGGCAACTGAGACAGATTGCGCCCAGTTTACGAGGGGTGTACAAGCCACAACACCGCTCGTAAGAACAGCAAATAGCGCAAAGAGTTTGATCTTCATAGGAACCTTTTAGATAACAGAAAAAACTAGCTACAGCCTTCTACCCACTCCACTTCCGGCTGCTGTCCGGCACGGATGTAGGTAACGCGATCGCCATCTGTTTCAAAAATGAGGCGATAGTTAGCATCGGCGGCATCTTTGGGAGTGAATGTTAAATAGTGCCCGCCCGAGACATACTTGTGATTTGTCACTTCAATTTGTCCTGGATAAAGCGCCAGAATTTCGGCTTCGCTGCTGCCGAGCGCGGCTCCCTCTGGCGTAGCAATTCTCTTCACTTCAAGGTTCGGGTCTGCTGGGGTAGTACGACCCGCCACTCCGCTAATGTTTTGGCTGCGCACGTCTATCCGCACGATCCGATCACGGTTCAGCATAAACTGAAATCCTTCGGGCGCATTCTGGAGCCGAACATAGCTACAGATCTGATCGAGTTCAGGTGTGCCTCCCTGTAGCGTTACCAACGGCATACCAGCAGCTTGAGTTGCTTCCTGCACTGTCATGCCGATTTGCACCGGGCCAAAGGCACGCGCCGTCAGCTTAGAAGCACCAAGAGCATCTTGCGGCAGAGAAGACGAAGGTGAAGAAGTAGCAGTCGGCGCGGCAACGGGTTGAGTTGCTTGAACAGTGCAGCCCACTGTAGTAAAAAGCAGAGCTGAGGCGAATATTGCTCTCTTCAAATGAGAACCTAACAGTTTCACGAAATTATCCTCTAGAAGAGTTTATGTTCTTTCAAAAACATCTTTGTGAAGATAGACACAAACTCAGGGAAGCGCTTTTCGCCTTAGTTGCAGGCAGTTTCTTCAAGATCGATCGATCGGCTGATTTCATGCGAAATCAGGAACTTTTTGGGAAGAACACTGATCGACAATATTATTCCGCTTCTGTCACTCTCACAGTAAAGGCATTTCACACAGGAATGACTTGAATTAAGGTGCATGCCCCCGTATAGAGCAGGTAGAGCATGTTTAGCTGGAGCAGTCAAGTTTTGTGGGCAATCGCAGAACCGTCCACTGCACTTGCAAAATGCTTTACTGTGTTGAGCCAAATCGCAGCAGCCTCATAGAAGGTTTGAGTGCTGCAATTAGTTGGGGAGGCGTTGAACTAATTTAAAGGAATTAAAAAGCTTCAATGAAAAAGACACAAACTTTGGAACTCTAGTGATCTCGATCAATACTTAAATCAGTTCAGGTTTGAATAGAAGCCGTTAAGTAACTTAAATTGTCGATCTTTGCTATCTATTATTGATGTTTATATTGGCTGCTTAATAAAAATAGTTTGTCTAACTTAAGTAGCATTTGCTCTAATAACCTGTATCAATCAAAACATCAAAGCATTCAGCAGCTTGAATCAATTCTTGTTCTTGACAGCTCTTTCTAAAGAAAGAGCACCACACTGAGCTTTTTTCGAGATAATTTATACCAGTCGCTTTTAGTTAAACTAGGCGTACTTGGAAACCCATTTAGACAGCTTGTAAACTACCCGATCGGGTGATTGAACTGTTTGCTAATCGCTCTCCTCAAAGCACAAATTTATATTTGTGAATGACAGTTGAGAATGTGGCATCCACACTTGATAATTGTTTTTGCATGACCCATAGTATAAGTAGTAGGTCAAGGCTAATGAATTAGACGGAAGCCGCTGGTTAAGTTCTCATCCTAGATGTAGATGGCTAACACTAAGCTTCGTCAGTTTAATGAAATTAGATGACTGCTACCACTCTTCAACAGGTGATTAGCCTCTCTTTCAAGGAAGTTAACTGAAACAGGACGCAGGATAATTGAATGATGCAGTTAGTTTTAACTCCGCCGAACTCAACTTCTGCTCCAGTCCGCTAACTTCTCTTGAGTCGTCCAAACCGTCAGATCTAGAGTGTTGTCGATAGGGGCAAAGCTCTACGGCAAAACTAACAGGGTTGGGACTGCTCAAAGTGAAAGAGAACGTTTGGGTCAAATACAGTCAGGGAGCTTGGTTCGATAAATACGCTCTGCAGCTTCTACCAAGGCAAGCGTAGTGCAGTTTAGAAATCTTTTGAGTTAAATTGTCGCCTCTACGGTTAGCTTTTGCCTGTCCTGAAGTTGGGATATGCAAAGAGCCGAACTTTAGGCTGCCTATAGGTTACAGACGCTCCTTCAGGGGGCTTTGCAAAGCTTTTTACCTCTTAAATTCTTTAGCAATATCTTTGCTAATTACACCCTCATTCCTCCATTCACTCTGCGAGCTATGGCAAACCTTAAAAGAACAAAAACCCCGGCTGATATCTGGCTGCTTTACACCGGTTTTGTGGTAGCCCTTGTTTCTCTAGTTTTAATTGACCATTCCAACAACTCGAAGTCCTCTTTGTTGGCACAGTTAAGACAGCTAACACAGCCCCAACCCATCACTGAAGTAGAAGGGGCATTCAACCAAACCACAACTTTGGCAACTTCGATCGCCGGGTCCCAAGCGGAGCAGCAGCCGATCGCACCTCCTGCAGGCTGGCAGGCTGTAACGCTGGCATCGGGTGCCACCGTTTACCAAGCGCCAGAAGCAATTACGGCTCAGGTAGGCTCTACGCCTGAGAGCGAAAACCGATCTGCTTTTTATATCGACCCGCTAGATGGCACCCGCGAACCTTACCTGACTGAAGTGCAGGCTGCTAATTTGTTAAAGCGGCAAATTGCTCCGCAGCGATATGTTTGGCAAGGAATTTGGCAGGGCGAAGGCTACACCCGAGAACTGGACTACGAAGGCTGGCTGATTGCTCGTCAGGAAGGGGGCAACAATGTTTACCTATCGGCAACCTATGACGCTGCTATCACTGACCCCTCAAAGCCGAATCTCTTCATCACGATCGAGAGCAGCCAAGATAAAACAGCCCAGCTAACCAATCTCTCAGCATTCCTGTACGACTCCAACACCGGTAAGCTGATTGAACGTCGTGACTTTGAGCAACTGGCTCCGTTCTACGATGTCAGCGCAACCTTAGGCGGCAAAACCGAGGTGAAGCAGCTTCGTCCTCTAGGAACCATTACCTTCTCCTATCACGTTGACCGTGATGAGCTAAACGATCGTTTTCCGCTTACTTTAGAAGCAGTCAACCAGCTCGTTGATGAGCGGAATCAGCAGATCGCAGCGCTGGAGGCAAAGGGCTGGGTTGTGAAGGAAGTACCGGCACCTGCTGAGCAGTAGAACACTGAGACAAATGAAAATTTTGAGTTTAGGAAGGCAGAAGGCAACCTAAAACGATCCCTTCTGCCCTCTAACTTTATATACATCTGTTGATTGCAAAAATTTTCACTAAGCAGCCCACATCTCCGAACTAGTACAGTTATTAATAATGTTCTCGAATAGTCACTCCTCCTACCTCTTTAGAGTGACTTTTGATTGAGCTGGACGAGTACTTAACTCTTCTTAATTCTTTATCAAATCATTAACAAAACTCTGTGCAATCTTGCTAAACCACTAAGCTGTAATCTATAGGTTCTTCAGCTTTAAGATAATTGGTTTAAGCGAAAACATGCTCACTTTAACTAAAGACAGCATCAAACTGGGAGCATCCGCAGTAGACAAAACTGACGCGATCCGACAAGTGGGAATGCTGCTGGTGAACACTGGGCATATGCAGCCCGGATATATCACCAGCATGATGGAACGAGAAACGGTTGCAAATACCTATTTGGGAAACGGAATCTCGATTCCACATGGGTTACCCAAAGATCGAGACTTAATTCGACAAACGGGTATTGCAGTCCTGCAGCTACCAGACGGTGTGGAATGGAATGACGGCGAAATTGTGCGGCTGGTGGTTGGTATTGCTGCCAAGTCAGACGAACATCTAGAGGTGTTGGCAAACTTAACCCACATCTTGGGCGATGAGGCTGCGGTGCAGCAACTTTCCCAGACGACTAATTCTACAGAAGTGATTCAGCAGCTCACTCGTGCTGCTGCGTCTGATTCTGAAGCGGCAGCCCCTGAAGATTTTTCTAAGTCTGTTGAGGTGATGCTACCTGGAAAAGCAGGACTACACGCACGTCCAGCTACCCTCTTGGTAAATTTAGCCAAAGAATTTGAGTCAGAAATTCGGGTGCGCGTTGGCGATCGCACCGCTAACGCTAAAAGTTTGGTTTCTCTGTTGAAACTAGGAGCAGAAGGTGGGCAATCACTGCGGCTGATGGCGCAAGGAGTGGATGCAGATCAGGCGCTAGCTTCCTTGAGTGTAGCAATCGCGGCTGGCTTAGAAGATGAAGCCGATTCTCCCAGCGCGGTTGTGTCAGCTCCTTCTGTTGCAGACACGCTCACACTTGAAACTCCGGCAATTCCTGGAGTTGCTGCCTCGCCGGGGCTGGTGGTCGCTCCCATCTATCAGCTGAAGCGGCGCAAGTTTAAGTTTGAATCCACCGCCCAAGACTCTGCGGTAGAGGAACAGCGGCTGCAGCAGGCGATCGATGCAGCCAACCAGCAGCTAGAAGCGCTATATCAGGAGATGAAAGCCAAAGCAGGTGCTGCTAAAGCCGCAATTTTCCAGGCGCATCAGGAATTTTTAGATGACCCAGAGCTACAGCAGGCGGCGATCGCTCAGATCCAGCAGCAACACAGCGCTGCTTGGGCATGGCAGCAAGCCTATGAGCATCGGGCAGAAACGCTGCAGCAGCTTGCCGATCCGCTGCTGGCAGCACGGGCGGCGGATTTGCGCGATGTGGGAGAGCGGGTGCTGCGGCAGTTGGCTGAACCAGTTGAAGAAACAGCTCCGTTGCCCCATGAGCGGATGATTCTGATTGCGGAAGATCTCACCCCTTCGGATACGGCAGGGCTAGATCCAACTTTGGTGGTGGGCTTTTGTACTGCCTATGGTGGCGCAACTTCCCACTCGGCAATTATTGCCCGATCGTTAGATATGCCAGCGGTTGTGGGGGCAAGTCCTGCGATACTCGACCTTGTAGACGGGACGCTCTGCATTCTCAACGGCAGCAGCGGCAAGCTTTATCCGCATCCTACTGTAGCCGATCTCGAAGTGGCAAAAACAGCGCAGCAAGATTTGCAAGCCCAGCGAGATGCCGAAAAACTGGCTTGCTATCAGCCAGCTATTCTCACCGACGGGCACCGGGTAGAAGTGGCTGCCAACATCGGCGCAGCCAGCGAAGCAGAACAGGCAGTTAACGCTGGGGCAGAAGGCGTGGGTCTGCTGCGAACGGAGTTTCTGTTCCTCAACCGCACCGAGCCACCCACTGAAGAAGAACAGTTCGCTGCCTACAGCCAAATGACCCAAGCGCTGAACGGGCTGCCGCTGATCGTCCGCACGTTAGACATCGGCGGTGACAAAGCTGTGCCTTATCTAAATCTGCTGGCAGAAGAAAATCCTTTTCTGGGGGTACGGGGCATCCGGCTCTGCCTGCAGCGGCAGGATTTGTTCAAGACGCAGCTCCGCGCCATCTTTCGGGCAGCGCAAGCGGCTCCGGTCAAAATCATGTTCCCCATGATCGCCACCCTTGAGGATTTTCAGGCTGCCCATGAGATTGCCGAAGCCGTTCGGGCTGAGGTAGGCGCTGACCCTGTGGACTACGGCATGATGATCGAAGTACCGTCTGCTGTGCTTATGGCAGACGAATTTGCCCAGGAAGTGGCATTCTTCTCGATCGGCACGAACGACCTGACGCAATACACCTTGGCAATGGATCGGGGACATCCTGCCCTCGCTAAGCAAGCGGATGGTCTGCATCCGGCAGTGCTGCGGATGATCCAGCAGACAGTGCGAGCAGCGCAGGCACACGGCAAGTGGGTCGGCGTTTGTGGAGGGATTGCGGGTGAGCCGCTGGGCGCGGTTATTTTGACGGGGCTAGGCGTTGCCGAACTCAGCGTTAGCATTCCTAGTGTTGCTGCAATCAAAGCTAAACTGCGTAGCCTGTCTCACTCACAAACTCAGACGCTGGCTCGCCGCGCATTGGCTTGCCGCACCGCTCAAGAAGTCCGATCGCTGACGATCTAACACCCATAGGCAGATCTGCTGCTGCCCCCGATCGCGGTGGGTATGTGCCTGCCGCCTCTACTCGACATGTCCTATGAATTCTTCTATTGTGACCGTCACGCTCAACCCAGCGATCGATCAGACCGCTGCAATCTCTAATTTCAAGGCAGGAGAGGTTAATCGCGTTCAGTGGGAGCAAGCCGATCCGGGTGGCAAAGGCGTAAATGTGGCATCCTTTTTGAGTGACTTTGGTGTTGCTGTCACCGTATCCGGATTTTTGGGCAAAGAGAATCTGAACTTGTTCCAAACCTGGTTCGATCGTAAGTCTATTCCCAATCGCTTTGTGCCGATTGCTGGGCGCACCCGCACTAACATCAAAATTATTGATGAGGTGCAAGACCAAGTAACTGATATTAACTTTCCGGGTCTGGCTCCCACGGCAGCAGAGGTGGAGATCCTCGATCGCATTATTGATGAGCTGGCGATCGACCATGACTGGTTCATTCTTGCAGGCAGTTTACCGGCACAAGTTGATCCGAGCCTGTATGCCAAGCTGACTCAGCGGTTAAAAGCACAGGGAAAAACCGTGGTGCTGGATGCCAGCGGAGAAAGTTTTCGGCAGGCGATCGCGGCTGCCCCCTATGCTATTAAGCCCAACTTGGATGAACTACAGGAGGGGCTAGGGCGATCGCTCACAAGCAAATCTGAGATTGTACAGGCCGCTCGCGAGCTGCTGGCAAAAGGAATTAGCTGCATTGTGGTATCGATGGGAGCCGAGGGCGCGCTGTTCGTTGAACCAGAAACAGCGCTATGGGCGCGTCCACCGCGAGTAGAGGTAATCAGTACCGTGGGGGCGGGCGATGCCATGGTGGCAGGGTTTGTCACAGGTAAGCTGCGAAACCTGCCTTTAGCAGATTGCGCTCGATTGGCAACAGCTTTCTCAGTCGGGACGTTAAGCCAAGTGGGGGCACGGTTGCCGCCGTCTGCAGAGGTGGAATCGCTTTTGGCGCAGGTCACGATTGAACCAATGTAAAAAGCAGCGTTGAATTAGCACTTCACTTTGCTATTGATAAACGGAAAATAAAAATGGAACCCATTCAAAAAATAGTTGCGGTGACTGCCTGCCCTACTGGCGTAGCGCACACCTTCATGGCAGCCGAAGCGCTCAAGAAAACAGCGCAGGTCATGGACTACGAGATGCGTGTGGAAACTCAAGGAGCGAACGGTGTCCAAGCAGTGTTATCCGATGCTGAAATTGCGGCTGCGGATCTGGTCATCATTGCTGCCGATATTCATGTTCCCCTCGATCGGTTTCAGGGCAAACCAGTCTACACCGTCTCCACTAGCAGAGCGATCCGAGATACCCACTCAGTGATCGAAGCTGCCGTTGCAGAAGCCCGATCGAGAGCACCCCAAGCACCACAGACTACGCCCCAGCCCTCTGTAGTTCCCCCAGCTGCAGCGGCTTCCGCGTCAGTTCCGGTGCCATCGGTCGCTGCTAATAGATCGAAATATCTGGTTGGTATCACCTCCTGCCCCACCGGGATTGCCCATACCTTTATGGCAGCCGAAGCGCTTCGCAAAGCGGCCGTCCAACTAAAGCACGAGATTAAGGTCGAAACGCAAGGTTCGGTTGGGGCAAAAAATCAGCTGACTGCCGATGACATCGATCGTGCTGATGCCGTAGTAATTGCGGCAGATACGCATGTAGATTTATCGCGCTTTGCGGGCAAGCGGCTGTACCAAACCTCTACAACGCAGGCGCTCAAAAACGGCACTGGCGTAATCGAATCGGCATTAGCGATGCCAGAACCTGTCGCCGTTGGGCAAGCAGAAGCAAACGGTGGGCAAGGACGATCGGGCGATTATATGCAGGCAGTGCAGCAAGCCAAAACCGATCAGTCTGCAAGGCGGGCGGGTCCTTATAAGCATTTGCTCACGGGCGTATCGTATATGCTGCCTGTGATTGTGGCGGGTGGCTTGATCATTGCCCTTTCGTTTGTGTTTGGTTTGGAGCCAGAACCCGGAACGCTGGGCGATGCGCTGATGCAAATTGGCGGCAAGTCGGCATTCGCGCTGATTGTACCTGTTCTGTCTGGGTTTATTGCCTTCTCAATCGCCGATCGCCCTGGCTTAGCCCCCGGTCTAATTGGCGGTATGCTGGCAGCTAATTTAGGGATGGGCTTTTTGGGCGGAATCCTTTCGGGCTTCTTGGCTGGGTATGTGGCGCTGTTTCTACGCGAGAAAATTAACCTACCTGCCAACTTTGAAGGGTTGAAGCCTGTCCTGGTCATTCCATTACTGTCTACCCTGATCGTTGGACTGCTGCTAGTTTATGTGTTTGGCGTCCCGGTTAAGGCAATTTTGGATGGGATGACGGCTTTCCTGCGAAACATGGGGCAAACCAATGCCGTCATTCTCGGTTTAATCTTGGGCGGCATGATGGCAGTGGATATGGGCGGACCCGTCAACAAGGCAGCCTATACCTTTGCAGTGGGGCTACTGGCAACTAACCTCTATGCGCCAATGGCAGCAGTAATGGCAGCCGGAATGACCCCACCGCTGGGGCTGGGGCTGGCAACCCTGATCGCTAAACGCTTGTTCAACGAAGACGAGCGGCAGGCGGGCAAAGTGGCAACGGTGCTAGGGATTTCTTTCATCACTGAGGGCGCAATTCCTTTTGCAGCCAAAGATCCGCTGCGGGTGCTGCCCGCCTGTATTGCGGGGTCTGCCGTGACCGGAGCGCTGTCAATGCTGTTTGGCTGCACATTACGCGCTCCACATGGGGGTATCTTCGTTCTGGCAATTCCAAACGCCGTGGGCAATGGTGGGCTATATGTGGTGGCGATCGCCGCCGGTACGCTGGTAACTGCCCTGGTTGCTGTTCAGCTCAAGCGCTGGCAGCCAAAATCCAAAGCCCAGCAAACACCGGATTTGGCTTCTTCCATAAAAACCTAGAGGGCACAGTAAGGCTAGGGTCAACCTAGCTATAGCGCTACACGAGTACTACACGCACACATTTTTATGTAAAAGCCCCGCTTTGCGGGGCTTTTACATAAAATAATTTTGATTAAGGCACATAGTGCTATAAATGCCAGCTATTTTACTCTATCGCCGCAAGCTTCGCAGCCATTCCCAGAACATCAAGCCCGCCAACTCCAGCAGCAAACCTAGCCAAATACCAATCATCCACAGTAGGTTCACCCTAGAAATTCCGCCAGAGTTCATGGTCGCGATGCCAAACAGCACCATCCAAAACAGCAACAGCCCGATCGCCACACTTAATCGGGAGGGCAGCCGCTCCGTAGACCAAGGACGTAGCAGTAGACTTAGAATCACCAGCTCGACGATCGATAAAAAGACAGTTCGCTCAAACTCACCGGGTAGATTTCGGCTGCCTATCATGTTGAAGTGAGCCAGCGCGGTAGAGGCTGAAGGTGGATTCAAGCGAAATTCGGCATACATAATCAGTACGGCAACTAACCAAGATGCCGAGAGTATGTAGAATTTCAGCCAAACCCACAACCGTTGCATTTTGCGTCATCAATCTTTGATTTTCCTTGCAGCCTACCGATACGGCTTTCACTCGATAGGATAATAAATGGGCGGGCATAACACGCTGTGCCCAAAGATAGGACTTTCGTCTGGGTGGTGAGTTGCACCTGCTCTCGCCTCCACTAAGCTCAAAAGATTGCGACATTTCCTGTGGCAATCTGCGCTAGGGCAAGTATCGTTTTTTGCCGTAAAGCCTACTAGCATACTGAACTGGCATACTATGAAAAACGGGCATTGCTTAATCAAGCATTGCTATCGATTGAAGCTGTTAAAGGGAGAAGATTTTGACAACCACAACCACTCTGAAAACTACTAAATCAGAAGAAATTTTTGCGGCAGCCCAAAAGCTGATGCCGGGTGGGGTGAGCTCTCCTGTGCGGGCGTTTAAGTCAGTGGGTGGGCAGCCGATCGTTTTTGATCGAGTCAAGGGCGCTTACATCTGGGATGTAGACGGCAATCAATACATTGACTACATTGGCACTTGGGGTCCTGCAATCTGTGGTCATGCTCACCCAGAAGTATTGGCTGCCCTCCGGGACGCACTGGAAAAAGGCACTAGCTTTGGGGCGCCCTCCTATCTAGAAAATGTGCTGGCAGAGATGGTAATTAATGCTGTGCCCAGCATTGAGATGGTGCGCTTTGTCAACTCTGGGACAGAAGCCTGCATGGGGGTGCTGCGCTTGATGCGGGCCTTCACGGGGCGGGACAAGCTGATTAAGTTTGAAGGCTGCTACCACGGGCACGCTGACATGTTCCTAGTTAAGGCCGGGTCGGGCGTAGCAACGCTGGGCTTACCAGACTCGCCCGGCGTCCCGAAATCTACCACTGCCAACACCCTAACGGCTCCCTATAACGATCTAGAAGCTGTAAAAGTGCTGTTCAATGAAAATCCGGGGGAGATCGCCGGTGTGATTCTGGAGCCGATCGTCGGTAATGCAGGCTTTATTCCACCGGATGCCGGATTCTTAGAGGGCTTGCGGCTCTTGACTCAAGAACACGGAGCGCTGCTAGTGTTTGATGAAGTCATGACTGGCTTTCGGATCGCCTACGGTGGCGCTCAAGAGCGGTTTGGCATCACGCCCGACCTGACCACGCTCGGCAAAATTATCGGCGGTGGGCTGCCCGTAGGAGCATATGGTGGACGCAAAGACATCATGCAGATGGTGGCTCCGGCGGGTCCAATGTATCAAGCTGGAACGCTGTCAGGCAATCCGCTGGCAATGACGGCAGGTATCAAAACATTGGAGCTATTGCAGCGTCCGGGTACCTATGAGCAGCTCGATCGGATTACTAAAAAGCTAGCCAATGGCATGCTGCAGATTGCCCAAGAAACCGGTCATGCTGCCTGTGGTGGCCAGATCAGCGGCATGTTTGGCTTTTTCTTCACAGAAGGACCCGTTCATAACTATGAAGATGCCAAAAAAGCTGATCTAGCTAAATTTGCTCGCTTCCATCGCGGCATGCTGGAGCAGGGTGTTTACCTCGCACCGTCTCAGTTTGAGGCAGGTTTCATGTCGTTAGCGCATACCGATGAAGACATCGATCGCACTTTGGATGCGGCGCGATTGGTAATGGCAAGCCTGTAGGCGGATGAACTGAGGGGTCTATGAACCCCTCAAGTCTGTTAATCTCAATTCTTAGAGGGCCACCCCTTCCAAGAATTGAGATTGACGGTAGCACCCACTTTTAAGAATTATTTGGCAGCGTTATACTCTGCATCAATCCAGCAGCGCGGCAGATTTTCTCCCGAAGGAAAAATGAGCGCTGTTTTTTCGTACATGACTGGATCTTGCTCTTCCTGACCTGCCTGATCACGTCCAGAAACCTGACTACGGACAGGGTTAAACAGCTCAGTCGTATCCGTAATCTCGATAAGCGTACCGTTCTTTTTGTCCTGTAAAAGCATAGAGTCCTCCTTGTGAATAGCTGGTTTAAGTGGATTTTAGATGGGAAGCTTCACTGGTTCCCTGCCAGTTGCTTGAAGTGAGCCTTGTCTTCAAGCGCTGATTGGGTTACCCCAAGTTCCTAGCCTACAACCTTCCTTTTGGCACTCTGTAGCTTTTGAACTAACTCCTGCCGCGTGGAAGCCTTCATCATGTAGCGGCTAGTGAACCAAATGGCATAGCTCACTCCTATCAATTCCAGCAGCGTTGGCAGCAGCGGAATGTCATCGAGGGCATCTAGCATTGCAAAGAGAATTTTGGTGGCAATCAGGACAGCCAAAATCAGGCCAATTCCACGCAGAGCACGCTGATTTGTCCGAGCGAATTGCCCCGTGGATTGGAAAAACTGATCCAAGAAAGCGTTGATCTGGTTCGCGAGTTTACGCCCATCTTGGGAAACTTCGGAGGTCGAGAGCTCATTTCTAAGAGTGTCTATCTCCGAAGTTAGCTGGTCAGGATGGACTCCAATAGCCTGCGCCGGATTAACCTGGGACTCGTTAGCCTGTGCTCCATTAATCTTCGTTTCGTTAGCCTGCATTTCGCTACCCTG
The DNA here is from genome assembly GCF_014764505.1 of Phormidium tenue FACHB-886. GTDB lineage: Bacteria > Cyanobacteriota > Cyanobacteriia > Elainellales > Elainellaceae > FACHB-886. The sequence continues at coordinate 135,203 of NZ_JACXWX010000005.1, read as the reverse complement.
CATTTCACTACCCTGCTTACTACCCTGCGTTTTACTACCCTGCATCTCATTAGCCCGTGTCTGGCCAGCTTGCTCTGCCAAAGGCGACTGATCGTACTGTGCCAGCAGATCGGCAGGGTCATTATAGATGGCGATCGCTCCCGACAAGTCTTCGTCCGAGAAACCACCACAGCGGAAAGCGATCGTTTTTACGCCTGCTTTGTTAGCTGCCTCAATATCGTAGGGTGTGTCGCCTAGCATCACCACATCGGTTGGAGCCATCTGAGCCTTATGTAAAGCAGCCTCTACAATGTCAGGAGATGGCTTAGAGGCTTCCGCATCATCAATAGTCGTTGCTTCCGGGAGCAAATCTTCCACATCAGCCGCCTTCAGCAAAACGTCTAGCTCTTCAGAAGTTGCCGAAGTTGCAGCAACCAGCTTGAGTCCTGATTCTTTCATTTTCAGGACGAGTTCGCGGGCGCCATTAGCAGCCGACAAATTTGCAGAATATTGGTTGAGGATCAGCTCTTTACGGCGATCGGCGATCGCCTTGCCACTGCCTTCTTCACTATCAAATGCAGGCACGATCTGAGAAACCAAATGATCGCCACCCATCCCAATCAAAGGACGCACTTGCTCAAACGTTGCCCCATAGCCAAAAGCGTTAAATGCCTCAACCCAAGCCTTCGCCTGTGCGTCATTACTTAAAACCAGTGTTCCATCAATATCTAGAATTGCGCCCTGTAGTGCCACAATAACCTCCCCGGTGCTGTTACCAAACTTAACCCTCGATCGGCTGCGTTGAGCCTGAAGAAACTTCAGCGCCCAACGCAACTGCTTATGCTTTACTGGCTACCAAAGTTACTACCGACGGTTCGATAGCCATTTCGCTGCAACCGCTCCAAATGCTGCGCCCACGAGCGGGTTGCTGAGGAATTTGATCAGCGCTGGCTGGTCTGCCAACACTTCCCGGAAGATGTCTGGGTGGTTGTGATAGGTGAAACCTGCCAGTTTGCTCACATCATCTGCGGACATGCGGCTGGCATGATGGGTAGAGAGACCCAACTGCTGCTCCAAATCCCGATCGCTCAAACCGCGTTGCTTCAAATGCTTGAAGAATTCACGCGCCACATCGTCGCGTTCATTCGGCTTGATCTGAGCGATTGCCTTTTGCAGTTCCGGTTCCATCTGGCTGGTGGGAACTCGATCGGGATGGAACGAGTGGCCAAACAACTGCCGACGCTCTTCACGGCTAGACCGCTGAGCAAAATCATCGAAGTTTTCGTAGTTATTTGCTTCTGGCATCTCGCCTAGCGATTCTGTGTCGCCTTGCGCGAGGTCGTTCATGATTTCGCGTCTGTATTTGTCGCTGCTACTCATGATTGCAGATCTCCTGTTATAAACTTCATGCTACGGTGATTGAAAATTCGTTGAAATTGCAACCCTATTCGTACTGAACCTGGTTCTTCGATTTGTCGTAGGTTGCCGTCAGAATCAACTTCTTGTCCGGTGCGTACATCAAAACTTTCAGGTCTCGATCGGGTGCGGTTTTGTGAAATCCTTGTACCAACGATCTTGCTAAAGGTCGGACTTCATCCGGCTTAACCTGCGGTGAAATGACTGCGCCTAGCTTGTCGTTATCCCGAACATATGCATCCTGGATCAAGCCTTTGCTAGTTTGTACAACCCAGTTACCAAAATCTTGTCCGCTAGCGGTGTTGCCCCGCTCCAGTTGGCTATAGCCGACTGTGGTTCTGTCAGTTGGGCTTTGAACTGTATCTCGCGTTTGAGTTGCTGCACCACAAGCAGAGGTTGTAACCAAAACTAGAACGAGGGAAAGCACAACGAAGAGTTTACGAAAATGCTGCATTGGCGACACGTTAACCTCCTTGAGTTTAGATAAATTAACTGCCTTCAGCGACTTCAGCTGTGTCAAACCAGGTTTGCTGCCTGCCCGGAATCTCTTTTAAGAAAGAGCATGGAGCATAACAAAATCGCTGTTTGCAGTTTGAAAGATTAGTTTGGTAAAGCGAGTTTGCGCTGTAATAATTAATCACGACCCAAATTGCGCTTTACTTCACCTTTGACATATTCTTTGGCATTGCGACCTGCTGCTTTAGCCTGCTTTGCTTGCTGCATCTTGAAGCTTTTCTTCAACGCTTTCAGCTACTGCTTTAGCTCTTTCGTTCAAGCTCATGATTTTGCTCCGTACTTCTAGAATGAAAGACAGTAGCGAATTGCCGCAATCTGGAAATTGCAAAAGCTTCAAATTGTTCTGAAGGTTGCGCTCCGCTCTCAAAGAACCGGTTCACTTTAAGTCAGCGCAGAGCACTATAGGTAATCCCACCTGTCTTCCTTTACGTTAAAAGAAGCATTTCTTTTCGCCATCCTGCCTCAGTTGTATTGAATGTAACGGTTTCTCTACTCCAGGGCTGACTTTATTAATTCCCTGTTTAGTTCCTCAGAGCAACTAAATAGTCGATCGCTTGAATGAGTTTTGCCGGTTCAACAGGCTTGCAGAGGTGATGTTGGAATCCTGCTTTAAGGGCTTGCTGCTGATCGGTTTCCCTGGCATAAGCAGTGAGGGCAATTGCTGGAACTTGCTTGTTTGTGTTCGCAGCTAACGATCGAATTTGCCGAATCAGCTCATAGCCATCTACCGCAGGCATAGCAATGTCGCTGAGCAACACATCGGGCGTGGAATGAGTTAACAATTCTAGTGCTTCGATCGCTGAGTCAGCAGCAGTGACTAACGCACCAGACTGCTCCAGCACAAAGGTTAGAAATTCGCGTGAGTCTGGGTCATCTTCTACCAGAAGCACCTGAACTCCTGAAAGCGGGAGGTGGTCAGCAGGCAAGGATGAAGGGGCAGGACGGATAGGAGCAGCGACTTGTATAGGCTGCGGCTGCGGAAGTCGCACCGTGAAGGTGGCGCCCTGCCCCTCACCCGGACTTGCGGCTTGCACAGTGCCGCCGTGCAGTTCTACGACTTGACGGACGATCGCCAGCCCCAACCCTAGCCCACCAAACTTACGCGTAATTGAGCCGTCTGCCTGCCGAAAAGATTCAAAGACGTAAGGCAAAAAGTCGGGCTGGATGCCTTTGCCAGTATCGCTGACGCTAATTTGCGCCTGAGAGTCTAGCTGCTCTAGCTTTATGGTTACTGACCCGCCCACTGGCGTGAATTTGATGGCATTGGAGAGTAAATTCCAGACAACCTGCTGGAGGCGGTTGGCATCGCCCCGAACCTGCAGAGGAGTAACGATCATCTCAATGTGGATAGATTTAGTATCAGCGGCTAGCTGCACCGTTTCTAGAGCAGCTCTAACAGTTGCCCTCAAATCGACTATGCCAATGTCCAGCGTCAGCTTGCCGTTTAAAATTCGAGAAATATCCAGCAGGTCTTCGATCAATTGCGACTGGAGTTTGGCGTTGCGCTCGATCGTTTCGATCGCTTTTTTCTGGAGGGTAGCATCAAAATCGTGGTTTTGCAGCAGTTTTGCCCAACCCAAAATTGGGTTCAGCGGCGATCGCAGCTCATGCGAAAGCACTGCCAGAAACTCATCCTTAATCCGGTTGGCGCGGGTTAGCTCTTCTGCCCGCTGCTGCAGCTCCACCATTAAGCGAGATCGCTCCAACGCAGTCGCTACCTGATCGCAGACGATTTGCATCACCGCCAGCTCATCAGGTTGAAACCGAGTGCGATGGCGCGTTCCGAAGGAGAGTGTGCCAAGCACCTTTCCCCGCCCTATCAGCGGAAAGCAAGCATAGGCAGTCATTCCTAACGAGTGAATTAGATCAGCCAGGTAGTGGGTTAGTCGCTGCACTTCTTCTACCACGATCGGTTGCTGCAGCACTACCGTGCCACAAACTGCCTCACCGCACTCTATCCACTCAATTTCTTTTGCAGTTGCCTCAGAAATGCCGCCATAGGCGTTTAGCCGCAGCCGATTGTTCTCCACCAGGTAGTTAAAATACACCTCTAGACCAAGATGGGCAGAGAGCTGCTGCAGTAAGCCGCCTAAGTTCTGGGGCTGTTCTTGCAGTAGGTGGTTTGCAATCGTTGAGAGGAGGGCAAGCCGTTCGTTTTTTTCTTGCAGTGCCACTTCTGCCGCCTTGCGGTTGGTGATATCCACCACGATTCCTAGCAGGCGGCTTGGGGCAGCGTTGGTATTTCGGTAGGTATTGCCCCGCACCCAGATCCAGCGAAGGCTGCCATCAGCGCAAACGATCCTGCATTCGCAGTCCCAATCTTCATGAGCTGCCAGAGCACGCTGAAATCGTTGATCCACCCAAACCCGATCGTTTGGATGCACATGGTTTAGGAAAGTTTTGTAGCTCCAGGCTGGCAGCGGCGAGTCATAGCCAAAGATTTGGTCATGAATCAGCGATCGCCTTATGCAGTAAGGCTCAGCAGTCAGGTCTAGCTCCCACTCGCCAATCTGAGCAGACTCCAACGCAAACCGCAGCCGAGCATCGCTTTCTCGCTGAGCAGCTTCTGCCTGCTTACGCTGCATTAAGTCAACCTGTTGAGCAGCGATCGCTTGGTCTCGATTCGTTTCTGCCTGTTGTCGAGCAGTAATCTGCTGTTCGAGCTGTTGATTCGTGGCTTTGAGCTGCAGGGAGAGCTGACGCGACCGCAGCAGAATTTCTACCCTTGCCTGCAGTTCTACTTTTTCGATCGGTTGGATAATCAGTTCATCGATGCTCTGCCAGAGGTCTCGCGTCACATATTTCACATCTTGACGACCCGTAACCAGGAGAAACGGCAGCAGAACAGGCTGCTCAGCAGCTCTTCTGGCTTGCACAGTCTGCCAAAGCTGGTCTAGCACCCTGGCTCCTAAAATGCAGAGATCAAACGGGCAAGACAAGAGCAAGCCATCTGCAGCATTCCAATCCTCTACCACAACCTCATAGCGAGTCGCTAGCCATTCGGATAAAAGGCGGCTGTTTTCTCGATGTTCCAGCAGCAGCAGAATGCGATTCATCCGTCTCCCTTGACCAAACTACGAACGAGCTGCAGCAAATCTCGCATCACGAGCGGTTTCACCAAAAGACCCAATGCTCCACGCATTAAGCTTGCCCGCTGAATTGCCGCTTGCTGCGAAGGAGAAATAACTAGAAAAGGAATTTCCTGCTGACGTAACCGCTGACAGAACGCCCAGATTCCAGCATCAAACCCAGAAATATCAACAAGTGCTAACTTGATTGTAAAAGAGCCATTCAGGGCTTGATCAACTTCCTCTAGACGGATTACTGCAAAAACAGAATATCCTTTTGACTGCAGGAATTCAGTCATCAACTGTAAATTACGGCGGTTACAGTTAACGACTAAGATTAGCGATGGGTCTTCATGGCGCACGGTAGTTGTCTACCCACTCCGGCATACCGCTTAGGAGTCCCCGGAGCCGTGCCAAAGGCTCTCCAACTTTGATTCCTTCTGAGGTAATGCTTAATTCCCGCAGGGTTCGCTCAAAGTCTGACAATCGCTTCTTCAAAACGCCGATCGCCTTTCGCATCTCGCCATCGATCTCTAAGTAGCGAAAGAAAACTATATTATCTGCCAAATAGCTAATGCCTAGCTCAGTAGCTTTGAAGTCTCCGGTAATTTGTTCAACTTCGTTGATGAGAATCACGGTCACACCCATATTCTGCAGATATTTGCAGAGGGCGTGCAGATGTTTGACTAAATCCGCTCCCTGAACGGATAGCCGATAGCCTGCAACGCTATCAATCATCACAAGTCGAGCATGCTTCTGCTCTACCTCTTGGCGCACCAGATCTGCAAATTCATCTGGGCTGAAGCGCAGAGGTTCGATCGGCACCAGCGAGAACGTTTCCCGCTTGATCATCTCATGCACTGGAATATTAACCGATTCACAACGACGCAGCAGAATATCTGTCTGCTCTTCAAACATATACAGCACCGAGCGCTCGCCTCGGCTTGCCGCTGCTTTGACAAACTGAGCGCCGATCGTCGTTTTGCCTGTGCCGCTTGAGCCAGTAAACAGAGTTGTTGTGCCGCGCTCAATGCCGCCACCCATCAGCGCATCCAAAGCAGGCACACCTGATACGATCGCCTCTGTCTCAAAATCTTGCCGATATACTTCCGGCTGAAGCCGCGGAAAAACTTTCATGCCTGAATCTGTTAGGCGCAACGTATGTATTCCCGCTCGAAAATCTGAGCCACGAAACTTGCTGACCTGCAGGCTGCGACTGTTGTTGGCATGGTAGAGGTGAATCACGCCATCGCTCATGAACTGTAGATCGTCATCTGAAGCAGCTTCGCTACTTTCAGAAGCCAACAGCACTGTTGCGCCTTGCTCTAGCAGAAACCGAATGAATGACAGCATTTGCTTGCGAAACTGAAACACATCCGTCGAGAGGTAGCGGAGCTGCGTAACCGCATCCACAAACACTCGTTTAGGCTGAAGCTGTCTGACCTGCTCTACAATACGTTGGGTGATTGGCTCTCGCTCTACTTCTGCTGCCGAGAAGATATCGTAGGTTTCCACTTCGCTAAAAAAGCTGGAATTTGGAGTCAAATCAAGAAAATTGATTGCGTCGGCATCGAAGCCCAGTTTTCTGGCGTTGACGCAGACTTGCGCCTCTGTTTCTCCCAGCGCAATGAATAATGTATTTTCGCTCCTGGCGGTGCCTGCAGCTAAAAATTCCAGCCCCAAGATCGTTTTCCCAGTACCAGGATTGCCCCGCACCAGATATGCCTGTTGAGGAATTAGCCCACCACGCAAAATCTGATCAAGACCGAAAACTCCACTTGAGAGGCGCTCCTGTTGCATTAAAGTTTAAAGTTAAGATTACTATTTCTCTACAGAATATATAACTATACCTTTTCACACCCCCATCAACTGTGAATCCATCGCAGGAAAGAGAGCTAGCCAGCAGTCCGGCTAGCTCTGTTCTGCATGCCGTAATTTAGCTATCTGTGGAAACACTTTGAGGTTCAACGATCGGCTGTGAGCTGGCAACGATTGGCTTCTTAGAAAAGACTAAACCCTGATCTAACACATCCATATAGATGGTGTCCCCTTCGACGAAGGTATTTTCTAAAAGCTTGGTGGCGATCGGATTTTCCACTAGCTTTTGAATCGCTCGCTTCAGGGGGCGGGCGCCATAGACCGGATCATAGCCGACATCAGCAATGTAGTTTTGAGCATTGCCGCTGAGTTCTAAGCGAATCTTCTGATCGCCAAGCAGGCGGTGAACCCGTTGGAGCTGAATGGCAACAATTTGCCGTAGTTCTTTAATGCTGAGCGGATGGAACAGGATAATGTCATCGACTCGGTTGAGAAACTCTGGGCGAAAGAACGATCGCAGCGAGTTCATCACCCGCCGCTGCATTTCTTCATACTGCGAGTCATCCCCTGAAACATCCAAGATATATTCACTGCCGATGTTGCTAGTCATGATGACGATGGTATTTCGGCAGTCTGCAGTACGCCCTTGCGAGTCGGTAATGCGTCCATCCTCTAGCAGTTGCAGTAAAACGTTAAACACATCGGGGTGGGCTTTCTCAACTTCATCTAGCAGCAGTACTGAATAGGGATGACGACGAATTGCATCCGAAAGCTGCCCGCCTTCTTCATAGCCGACATATCCTGGCGGTGCACCAAGCAATCGCGCTACCGAGTTCTTTTCCATATACTCGGACATATCCAGCCGAACGATCGCCTCGTCGGTATCAAACAAGCACTCCGCAAGCGCTCGCGCTAGCTCAGTTTTACCTACGCCCGTCGGACCTAAGAACATGAAGGAGCCAATCGGCCGCCCCAAATCTTTCATGCCTGCACGGGCACGCCGGATCGCTGCCGCCACGGCTTCCACGGCTTCCTGTTGACCCACAACACGCTGATGCAAAAATCGTTCGAGCTGCAGCAGCTTTTGCCGCTCCGACTCCATCAGCCGGTTCACTGGAATACCCGTCCATTTCGCAACAATCTCAGCAATGTCGGCTTCCGTAACCTGTTCGCGCAGCAGCGAAGAAGCTTGCTTCTGGATTTCCACTAGGCTCGCTTCTTTTTCTTCTAAGTCACGATGCACAGCTTCTAGCTTACCGTATTTGAGCTGAGCGGCGGTGTTCAGGTCATAGTCTCGTTCAGCTTTGTCGATTAGTCGGCGGAGCTGTTCTTCTTCTTCTTTGAGCGCATTAATTGCCGTCAAAAGCTGCTTCTCAGAATCCCACTGTGAACTCAGCTCAGTCTGCTGGACTTTTAAATCGGCAATTTCTTGATCAATTTTGTCTAGCCGATCGCGTGACCCGCGATATGCCCCAATGACAACTGCCGACTGACCCTCCCCTTCCAGCGACAGCCGCTCCATCTCCAGCTGAATCAACCGTCGATCGATCGTCTCTAGCTCTACAGGCTTCGAGGTGATTTCCATCTTCAGCTTGGCGGCCGATTCGTCTACTAGGTCGATCGCTTTATCGGGCAAGAAGCGATCGCTGATGTAGCGATCAGACAACGTTGCCGCTGCCACCAGCGCTGAGTCAGCAATTTTCACCCCGTGGTGGACTTCGTATCGCTCTTTCAAGCCGCGCAGGATGGAAATCGTGTCTTCAACGTTGGGCTGACCAACGTACACCTGCTGAAAGCGCCGCTCTAGGGCAGCATCTTTTTCGATGTGCTTGCGGTATTCGTCTATTGTAGTCGCGCCAATACAGCGAAGTTCGCCCCGCGCCAGCATTGGCTTCAGCAGGTTTCCAGCATCCATTGTGCCTTGAGCAGCTCCTGCTCCTACTACTGAATGCAGCTCATCAATAAATAGGACGATCTGCCCTTGAGAGCTAGTCACCTCGCGTAAGACAGCTCTCAGGCGGTCTTCAAACTCGCCCCGATATTTTGCTCCGGCAATTAGCGATCCCATATCCAGGCTAATCAGCTGACGGTTTTTTAGCGACTCTGGCACATCGCCGTTGATGATTCGCTGAGCTAGCCCTTCGGCGATCGCCGTTTTGCCCACACCCGGTTCACCAATCAGCACCGGGTTATTTTTGGTGCGGCGCGAGAGGACTTGCACCACCCGTCGAATTTCTTCATCTCGCCCAATTACCGGATCGAGCTTGCCCTGACGAGCAGCTTCCGTTAGGTCACGCCCGTACTTTTCTAACGCGGCATAGCCGGATTCGGGCGTTTGGTCTTTCACTTTCTGGCTGCCGCGCACTGCTCTGATCGCCTGCTCTAGCTGCTTTTGCTCCACACCCAGGTTGCGAAACAGCCGCCGACCCATCCGATCGTCTTCTGCCAGCGCCATCAGCAGATGCTCGACCGATATATATTCATCCTGAAAAAGTTTGCGGGAGGCTTCAGCTTTGTCGAGCAGAATATCCAACCCCTGCCCTAGATAAAGCTGTCCATCTGACGCGACTCTGGGCTGGCGCTGCGCAAAGTTTTCGATCTGCTGTTTCAGCCGAGCTGGCTCAATACCTGCTTTGCTCAGCATTGTGGTCACCACACCTTCTAAATCCAGCGTCGCGATCGCCAGATGTTCAACCTCCAGCTGCTGATGGCGATAGCTCCGTGCAACATCCTGGGATTTGACGATCGCCTCCCAGGCTTTTTCAGTAAACTTACCAGGGTCAGTAGGCTGCATACGCGACAGACAGGCAAAACAAAAGTAGAGGACAAACGCTGAATCGAGACTTTGCTGAATCGAGACTTTGTTGAAGAGAAACAGCAAATTTGACTTTAGAGCGAGGGGCAACCAGCTCAGGCATCTTGGTTCTGCGGCTGCCTAGAGGCAGACCCGTTAGACAAGGGTTAAAGCGGGCGATCGTCTAAAGTGGATTGGCTAGCGCCTTTAGTATAACAATCTGAGATATCTCTCCTGCTGTCTCTATTGGACAATCTTGAGCAACAGCGCCTTGTTGAATTCTTATTGCTTCTAGGTTGTTTCTGGCGGGTTGCCTTAGCTTGATAGGGTGCCTCAACCCACTTATTAACGAAGCGCTAGCGCCACTTCCGAATCGCTGTTCCTGTGCCTCGATCGCTGGTAGCATCTAGGCATTCTGTCGCCACTACCTGCAAATCAACTGCAGGGAGCGGCCAGTCGCTGGTCGCTTCACTCTCTTGCAAGCCCTACGTGAGCAAATTCCTTTTTAGCCAGACCTCTGAAACTTCATACAGGACCTAATTACTGACACTAGTGGAGGTCGTTCCAGTGAAGTCTATTTAAGGGTAGTGCGCCCTAAATTTTGCGAGAGTTCCAGCACCGGAGCGACAGCTTCCTGTACCACGATCTCCTGCACCTCGCTGGTTTGCTCCACTGCTTCAGCGGCTACCATTGCCGCCTGTGCCGATCGCTCCATCACTCCAGTTCCCAGCGCCACGCTAGTTTGCTCACTCCAGCGCAGCATCCAATTGGGCTGGATCCCCAGCAGCAGAATCAGAACCGCCATAATACCTGCCGGGATGCGATCGCGCCACTCCACAGAAGGCAAATTGCTGAGCGACTGAGGCAGACGACCGAAGAAAACCTTGTTCACCAGCATCAGAAAATACACCGCCGTCAAGCCTGTACCTACCATACACAAGAGTGTTTGCAGTGGAAAGACCTCAAAGCTGCTGCGATAAACCAAGAATTCGGCAATGAATCCCATCATTCCAGGAATTCCGGCGCTCGCCATCGTTGCCATTACCATCAGACTGCCAATTAGAGGCAAGCCCCGTTCCGGGCTGAGCAAGCCCCGCAGCACATTGATGTCACGCGTTCCCGTTTTGGTATACACCACCCCAACTAGCAGAAACAGCATTGCCGAAATCAAGCCGTGGCTAATCATTTGGGCGATCGTCCCCTGCAGGCTTAAGGGTGTAGCAGCAGCAGCAGCAAGGATAATGTAGCCCATGTGCCCCACGGAGCTGTATGCCACAATCTTTTTCATATCCGTTTGGGCGATCGCCGCAAACGAGCCATAGAGAACGCTGACCACGGCGATTGCTGCTAGCCCCGGAGCCACTACGCCCCATGCTTCTGGAAATAGCCCCAGTCCAAACCGCAGTAGCCCATAGGTGCCCAGCTTCAACAGCACCCCCGCCAACAGCACCGAAACGGGAGTCGGCGCTTCAACGTGAGCATCCGGAAGCCAAGTGTGTAGCGGCACAATCGGAATTTTGATGCCAAAGCCTACAATCAGCAGAACCAGCAACACTAGCTGAGTTGCAGCAGGGAGCGTGTGCGATCGCAGCACTTCATAGTCAAACGTAGCAAAGCCACTTAGCAGCGCCAAGCTAAAGAAGGCTGCCAGAATCAACACTCCAGAAACTGCCGTGTAGATCAAAAATTTAGTTGCGGCATAGCCTCGCCGCGCTCCACCCCAGATCGCAATCATTAGATAGAGCGGAATCAGCTCTATCTCATAAAACAGAAAGAACAGCAGCAGATTTTGCGCCAGAAATGCGCCAGAGACTGCGCTGCTCAGCGTCAGCAGCAAAATGTAATAAAGCCGAGGACGGTTAACCTGTAGGTCGGTAGCGTAGAGTGCAATCCAGGTAAGCAGGCTGTTGATCACAATCAAAGGCAGAGACAGCCCATCTATACCGAGCTGGTAGGTCAGCCCTAACCGCTCCAGCCATGGCAAGGATTCCTGAAACTGCCAGCCAGCCGTACTCAGACTGAATTGGCTCATTAAATAGAGCGACCACAGTACCCCAAACCCAGCGATCGTCATTGCGACCTGCCGCGAGCGGGTTGATGCGGTCGATTCTGGTAACACCACAATGATCAACGCCCCGACAATCGGTGCCCAAACCAACAAACTCAACATGCTTGATCCCTCATCCTTCTACAGGAGCGAGCAACCCGCCCCCACAACTGCCCCTTCGTTCCTCACTCCGCCACTACGGCTGTATTCGCAATGCCATTGAGTGCAGCTCAGGCGACCATTCCCAAAACGCCCAACCCACCGCTGTCACCGACACCAGAACGCCCACAAACAGCGTTAGCAGGTAGTTACGCGACTGCCCCGAGATGGTGTATTTCAAGCTTTCGCCACTAAACAGAGACGCAACACCCACAAAGTTGACCAGCCCATCGACAACATAGCGATCGAACCATGCCGTCAGGCGAGACCCACTAGAAACCGCCAGCACTACAGTGAGCTGATAGAGACGGTTCATCTTAAAGTCGTCTGCCAGTATCTCCCGCAGCGGGTTGTCGGGTAGCAGTTTACCTGTCCGCTCTGGGCGCAGATAAACCCAACCGCCCGCCACACAGCCCAAAATACTGGAGAGCAGGAGCAGCAGCACAACCCCACGGTTTAGATGATCCCAGTTGGGCAGCATGTCCCAACGCTGCAAGATCAGTGGCATTAGCAGGTTGAGCACAGTCAGGATTACCATTGGCACTGCCATGAGCCAGCCCACTTCTGGCGCCCGACGAGATTTAGGCTGCGGCTTGCCCCAAAACACCAAAGCGAATATCCGCACCAGGTTAAACGCCGTTAGCCCATTGACTGCAATTAAAATGCCAAGCAGCCAAGGCGCAATCGTCCATGCTGCTTCTGCCCACTCCAGCATTGCCATAAAGCAACCCAGCGGCAGCAGCCCGATTGAGGCGAGCGCCCCCACGACATAAGCAGTAGCAGTTGCAGGCATTCTAGAGCCTAACCCACCCATTTCAGTCAGGTTTTGGGTACTGGTCGTCAAGATTACCGCGCCCGTACTCATAAACAACAGCGCCTTGGAGATGCCATGTACTAACAGGAACAGCAGCGCCACTTCATCCTGCTGCATCCCTACTGCCAGAAAGACGAGCCCCAGATAGGCACTCGTTGTATGAGACAGGGCCCGTTTAATATCGATCTGAGCAATTGCTACCAGCGAAGCTCCGATCGCCGTCATTGCTCCTAGCACAATCAGCAGCGAGAGCGCTAGTGGCGAGAGCGCCAGCACAGGCTGGAGGCTGATCAACACATAGGCCCCGCAGGCAACCACAACCGAGTTTCGCAAGATTGAAGCAGGGTTTGGCCCTTCCATGGCCTCATCCAGCCACAGATTTAGAGGGAACTGAGCGCATTTGCCAACTGGACCTGCTAGCAGCGCCACACCCAGTAAATTCGCCGTCAGGGGAGATAGCTGCGCGGTTTGTGCCCACACGCCTAGATGAGTAAAGTCCATGCTACCTGCGATCGCTGAGAGCGTCACTACCCCCATTAGCAGCAGCAGATCGCCCACCCGTTTAGTCAAAAAGGCATCTCGTGCCGCAGTCACTACCAAGGGCTGTGCATACCAGAAGCCCACCAGCAGATAAGTTGAGAAGGTCAGCATTTCCAGCAGAGCGTAGGTGAGGAAAAGCGAGTCGCTAAGGGCAATGCCGCTGAGGGCTGCCTCAAAGAAGCCCATTAGCCCAAAAAACCGGGCTAACGCCCAGTCTTTTTCTAAATACCCCAGCGCAAATACCTGCGCCAGCAGGCTCAAGCCTGTGATACAAAAGGCAGCACCTACGCTGATTCTAGAGGTAACGAGAGTTAGCCAAATGTCAAAGCCAGGAGCATGCAGCCAGGGAATCAGCAATCGCTCTGCCGGCATATCCCACACTGCCCACAGAATCACTGCACTGTGGATTAGGGCAAATACCGTCATCAAAATATTGAGGTAAGCAGCAGGACGGGGTCCGGTACGTTGAACAAGCCCAATCGACCAGGGCAGTGTTATGACTGCGCCGATCAAGCCATAAATGGGAACCCACCAACTGGTCTGAGAAACGAACTCGATCATGGGTCTCTACTTCAGTGGATCTCGTAAGTCAGGAAATAAAGCACTGGGCGGACAAAGATGCCCTCTCACGGCTGCCGAAGGGGTGAAGCGTGATGCTCTTAAAATAGCCCAAAACGAACCTCAGCGGGCTAATAGCAAGCTTTGAGGCAGCCAAAAGGCGTGAAATATGAGTAGATGAGGTACTGAGGCGATCGCGCAGTTTGTTAAGAAAATATTAGCATTGACAACTTAAGTTTTCTAATCTTTCGTTTCATAACAGATTGCCATCCTTTGTTTCTAAAGGAATCGATCTACGTCATAGACCTGTTTAAAAAGCAAAAATGGTACTTATCGCTGATATAATCAAAAATCATTAGTTGAGTATTATTTTTGCGCTCGAATAGATTTAGAAGAATAGACTACCATTCCGTAAAATCTAGACTCTAGCGGTACTTTGTAGGTGTTGTCTAGAGGTTTGCCAAACGTTTGTTAAAGTGATTTCAGTTTTTCTCTGGTGAAGCAAATTAGCTTTGTTAAGCAGCAAAACCATAAGTTTTGATTAGTCAAGCAGCAGTTTTGAACTTCTAGAACTGCTAGTCTAAACTTCCAAAACTGCTATGATTTCGAGGCATTATTTGGGGCAGTTTGATTTATCGCAAGCGATAAGGAAAGCAACAGTTAGGTAGTATTATTAAGCTAGAAGATAATTCAAGCTTATCTTTGCTATAAAAACAATCATCTGAAATTATATTGCCAAACGTTAAATCAGACCTGTATTGTTAAGCTTGGGAATTCTAAAGTGCTTTAATGAAAATTTAAGGATTGCCATTTCCGTCAAGTTTTCAGGCGGCATTTCAGCAGAGTGTCATGGGACACACGGAGTTCGGTTGCAGGATTGGTTGCAGGAGATAAACAATGCCAATTGCGGTTGGGATGATTGAGACTAGGGGTTTCCCTGCGGTGGTGGAAGCCGCCGATGCGATGGTGAAGGCTGCCCGTGTGACACTGGTGGGCTATGAGAAGATCGGCAGCGGTCGCGTCACAGTAATTGTGCGGGGCGATGTCTCGGAAGTACAGGCTTCTGTTGCGGCTGGCATTGAGTCTGCTAAGCGAGTAAACGGAGGCGAAGTCATTTCGACTCACATCATTGCTCGCCCCCACGAAAACCTGGAGTATGTCCTGCCGATTCGCTACACCGAATCGGTGGAGCAATTCCGATCGTAGAGGCTTGGAAGTTAGAAACGGCGCCAAGCTGTTTTTAGCTTCTAGAGTTGCTAAGTTGACAGATGGCGAGTTACAGGAAGGTGCTGAGGTATCAGCTTGATTCGTTAGGTTACAGATTACTGGAAGGGAGAATTAACGATGGCTATTGCAGTTGGAATGGTTGAAACGCTGGGCTTTCCCGCCGTAGTAGAAGCAGCAGACGCGATGGTGAAGGCTGCCCGTGTGACACTGGTGGGCTATGAGAAGATCGGCAGCGGTCGCGTCACAGTAATTGTGCGGGGCGATGTCTCGGAAGTGCAGGCTTCTGTTGCGGCTGGCATTGAAAATGTCAAGCGGGTCAATGGCGGTCAGGTGCTTTCCACCCACATCATTGCTCGTCCCCACGAGAACCTGGAATATGTCCTGCCAATTCGTTACACCGAGGCAGTTGAAGCATTCCGCGAGAGTGTTAGCGGCATTCGTCCGATTAGCCGCTCCTAAGCCTAACCCATGCAAATTGCTAGAGTTTGCGGCACGGTTGTCAGCACTCAGAAGGAGCCAAGTCTGACCGGGGTCAAATTCTTGCTGGTGCAGTTTCTCGATGAGGCAGGGCAACCCTTGCCAGAGTATGAGGTAGCTGCTGACAGCGTGGGCGCTGGGGTGAATGAGTGGGTACTCGTGAGCCGGGGCAGCGCTGCTCGTCAGGCTCAAGGAAGTGAGCGTCGCCCGCTTGACGCGCTGGTGGTGGGAATCATTGACACAGTTAGCGTGGATAATCAACGGCTTTACAGCAAGCGAGAGCAGGATCGGCTAGGGTAGGTGCTTTTCCTGGGTGCCGAGTCAGGTGTTGACCGGCTTTGGACAAGCGATCGCTAGCCCTCCTCTTCTGAGGTTTAAGAACATGAAAGTCAATTTTGCCTGTCACATTGCGCAGGCAAAATTGGTTTCTCACGGGGTTCTTTTACAACCGCCTGGATGCAATCAGCTCTAGCGCTGATCGTCAGGCGAATTTGGCTGTTCATGCTCTTTGAACCGCTCCGCAATGAGACAGACTTCCAAACAGATTGCAGCCGATTGGCTGCTTGAATATAGGAGAGATTTTTATGGTCGCTGGTGGTTCTGCGGCTCCTCCCACCCGGTCGCAAGGCTCGGCTCAACCCCAGGTTGATGCCACCGCTTATGTGCATACTTTTTCCAACCTGACTGGCGATGTAGCAGTTGGCGCAAATGTGCTGATCGCTCCTGGAACGTCCATTCGGGCAGATGAGGGCAGCTCCTTTCGGATTGGAGAAGGTACGAGCGTTCAAGATGGGGTCATGATTCACGGGCTGGCACAGGGGCGCGTCTTAGGAGATGACGACCAGCCCTATTCTGTCTGGATCGGTAGAAATACATCGATCATGCACATGACGCTAGTCCATGGACCGGCTTACATCGGGAACAATTGCTTCATCGGCTTTCGCTCGACCATTTTTAATGCCAGAGTCGGCGATGGCTGCATTGTGATGATGCATGTGCTCATTCAAGATGTGGAAATTCCGGCAGGAAAATTTGTGCCGTCTGGCTCTGTGATCACCTCGCAGCAGCAAGCCGATCGCCTGCCCAACGTCCAGCCTGCTGATGCCCAGTTCGCCGAACATGTGATAGGGGTTAACCACGCGCTGCGATCGGGCTACCACCATGCTGAAAATGTCACTTGCATTGCGCCCATTCGTCAGAAGCTCGAAAAAGTCTATCAGTCTTCTAGCAAACAGTCTCCTAACGAACAGTCTTCTAGCAAACCCAGTCCTTCTAATCCAAACAGTCTCATGGTCACCACTCGTCTCGATTCCAATGTCGTTCAACAAGTCCGCCAACTGCTAGCTCAAGGGCTGAAGATTGGCATGGAACATGCCGACAAGCGCCGTTTCCAGACAAGCTCCTGGACAAGTTGTTCCCCCGTCCAAACGAACCGAGAAGCTGATGTTCTAAATGCCTTGGAGCAATGCTTAGCTGAACATACAGGCGAATATGTCCGGCTGTTTGGCATCGATATGCAAGCCAAAAAGCGCGTCTCGGAGCTAATTATCCAGCGTCCCGGTGATAAGCCTGGTCAACCGTCTAAACCGCCCTCCGTTAGTAGCTACGGCGGCGGCTATAGTGGTGGCAGCAGCTACGGCGGTAGCAGCTACGGCAGCGGCAGCGGCAGCAGCTACGGCAGCTCGAAGAGCAATGCTGCTAGCTTTAATACCCGCCTAACTCCAGAAGCTGTCGAGCGAGTTCGCAATTTCGTTGCCCATGGCTACAAGATCGGCACAGAACATGCCGATAAGCGCCGCTTCCAAACTAGCTCTTGGACAAGCTGTACGCCCATCCAGGCATCTCGCGAATCAGAGGCAATCAGCGCTCTAGAAAACTGCCTCAATGAACACGCAGGTTCTTATGTGCGGCTGTTTGGCATCGACACTAAAGCGAAAAAGCGGGTGGCTGAGCTAATCATCCAACGTCCGGGCGACAGTAACACGCCTTCTCAGAGCTACCAGGCTTCTAGCAATGGCTACAGCAATGGTCATAGCAGTCCTAGCAATACCCAGAGCTATTCCCAGCCCCGTCAGACCAGCTCTGCTGGAAGCGGCAAACTGAATGCTGAGGTTGTCAATCAAGTCCGTCAGCTGCTAGCTCAGGGCTATCGCATTTCGGCAGAGCATGCCGATAAGCGCCGCTTCCAAACCAGCTCCTGGACAAGTTGCGCTGCCATTGAGAGCAGCCGTGACTCTGATGTATTGGCAGCTTTAGAACGCTGTGCTGCCGAGAACCCAGGCAAGTACGTGCGCTTAGTAGGGGTTGATACCAAAACGAAGCGACGGGTGGCTGAGACGGTTATTCAACGTCCTTAGGCGGCAAGCCATTTGATCACCCTCAAGGATCTTCCTATGCGATCGCCTTCGCTGGTTCTCATCAATGACTCCCACCTATTTGTCAGTGGTGATGTCGTGATTCATCCGACGGCGGCGATCGCATCGGGCGTTTTGCTGCAAGCCGATCCGGGCTGCCGGATAGTGGTAGAGGCAGGGGTTTGCGTTGGCAGCGGCTCAATTCTGCACGCTAACCAAGGGAACTTGGTGATTGAAGCGGGTGCAACGCTGGGCAGCGGCATTTTGATTGTGGGCAGCAGCACTGTCGGGGCAAACGCCTGCATCGGCTCATTCACCACAATTTTGAACTGCTCGGTTGAGCCAAAGCAGTTTATATCGGCGGAGTCGCTGCTGGGCGATCGCAGTCGTCAGCTCGAGCCTTCTACTAAAGCTCAAGCCCAGACCGATAGCCACACTCATAGCCAGACTCACGCGCAAGCCACTGCTGACGCTAAACCGACTGACGCTAAACCGGCCGAAAAACCGGCTGACCGCAATGGCAGCACTGCTACCTCTCACACTCAGCTAGATTCTCCTTGGGCGAGTCCCAGCACTACTCCAGCAGCCACAGCTCCTCCTCCAGCGCCAGCGGAGAATCGCAACGGTAGCCAGCCTCCTCAACCCACTCCAGAGCCGCCCCCAACAGCGCCAGCCCAACAAATTGTCTATGGGCGAGCCTACATGGAAAAGATGATGATTCGGATGTTTCCACAGCGGCAAGCATTAGATCCGCCGCCTGATCCAGATTCGTCTTGAGAAATCTACGTCTGATGAAGTGTCCTCGCGTTCAACCTTGATTCCCTTTCTATACTAGAAATTAAGAATGCAGACCCAACCCAGTTCGTCTGCGCTCAGGTTTTCCATGCACTCTTCCTCTCGATCGCCCATTCCCAGCGGCAGCGCCTTGGGACTAGTGTCCACCCATAGCTTTCCGGCAATTGTCGGCGTGGCAGATATGATGCTGAAGTCATCAGGAGTGCGGCTCGTGGGCTACGAGAAAACAGGCGGTGGCTACTGCACCGCTGTAGTGCGTGGCAACATCTCTGATGTACGGCTGGCAGTCGAGGCAGGCGCAGATGTGGCAGAGCAATTCGGGCAGCTTATTTCTAAAACGGTAATCACGCGCCCTCTGCCCAATCTAGAAGTGGTGCTGCCAATTAGCGATCGCCTCTCTCGCATTGCAGCAAACCAGGGCTACAGCCGCCTCAGCAACCTAGCGGTGGGGCTGCTAGAGACACGTGGCTTCCCAGCCATGGTTGGCGCAGCCGATGCCATGTTGAAATCGGCAGATGTACAGCTTGCGTCTTACGAAGTCATTGGTGATGGCTTGTGTACTGCAATCGTCCGAGGGCGGGTGGCAGATGTGGCAATGGCGGTTGAAATAGGGATGCAGGAAGCCGAGCGGATTGGCGAAATTCACGCCGTCATGGTTATCCCGCGCCCTCTAGAGGATTTGGAGGAATCCCTGCCAGTCGCTAGCTGCTGGATCGAACAGCCGCAGCCGCTCAGCATCCCGATCGAGCTGAAGCAGCCGCAGAAAGAGCTGGTGGGGCAGGAAGAAACGATCGAACTGCCAGACTTACGCCAAATTTCTACTCCTGAGGAACTGCCGCGCGACAGCTAAAGCCTTGCTGCGCCAGCTTCTTGAATATAGGTGCGCTCCAGAATCGACAGCCTGGACAGCCCTAAAGCTAAAATTCTGCAGTTTCTAGAACTTGGTACTGCCGTTGGCGCACCTGTAGACTGTCGTGCCCAAATCATTGAAGCGTAAAAGCCATTGAAGTGTAACGAGAGAAGGTAGACACCATCCTTCTACAGAACGGGGACATTCTGACTGTCCCCGAACTCTTACCGGCTTGGAAACTTGAAGTAGCTAGTATTGGGTCACTTGAGTTTTAGTAGAGCCACAAAGCTTAGGTGTGGCATCAATGTAAAATCATTGCGCCGCATGGGGGTATTATTGCCCCCATGTGCTACCCCAGCGACGGCAGCGCCACCCGTGGAAAGCTAGGTAGATCGATCTCATTGACGCGGCGATTTCGGACTGCCAGCCGATAGCTCACGCTCTGTAGCTCAGCGTGGAGCTGGCGATTTTCGCGCTGAATCAGGGCGACCTTCTCCTTAATTGGAGCCAATCGCTGCTCAAACTTTTCGCGGTAGATATGGGGCATTTCCTGCACCACTCTTTCCAACATGCGCGATCGATCGCCCAGCTCCTGCACAGACTGACGGAGCTGAAAAACCTCAGACTCCCGGTCGGCAAGCTGCCCTTGATAAAAAGTCACCTGCTCTTCAAAGCCCTGGAGCTGTTCGCGGAGCGCTCGTAGCTCTGCTGCCTGCCGTTCTGAAATATCAGGAGGAGGCAGTAAGGCGGCATTGCCTTTGACCAGGCGAAATAGCTCTTGCGACAACTGCTGGACTAACTGATCGCGTGTCTGCAATTCTGCGCGTAGATGAGCAACTTCTGCTTGTAGTTCAGGAACGGTCAGCGCTTCGATCTGTGTCACGGTTCTGCTCCGGTAAGGATGGACAAGGGATAAGGGAGTTTAGCCTTGCATTAGTTGGGGTCAAGACTGCACCAGGTTTTCTTCCCAACGGCGCGGCGGAGAAGCCCGACGAACCTCTCGCCAAATTGCTGTAGCTGCCAATGTACCATCAGCCACGGCAATTGACACTTGATTTATCCCTTCTTTTATATCGCCAACAGCAAAAATGCGCGGATGCGATGTGCGGCACATGGAATCAGTAATCAGGTTTTCGCCCCGGCGCTCCAGATCAAAGCCCTTCAGATAGCTGTTGTGATACGTTGATCCCATTGAGACTAATCCTGTTTCTAGCTCCACAACCGAACCATCTGCCAGCTCCACGCCCGTCATCTGATGATTTTGTCCGAGAAATTTTCTGATGGGCGCTTCTATCAGCGGATAGCCATGATCCTTTAGTTTTTGTCGCATTTCTTCACCAACCTCAACCTTGCCGTCTGTAAACACGGTGATGTAGGGCGTAAACCAGTTGAGGACGAAGGCAGTGTTGATTGCCCCCTCAGAACTCACAAATAAACCACATTTTTTATCTGCCATTTCGTAGCCGTCGCAGATCAAGCAGACATGTAGGTTGTAGCCTGCATAGTCATAGACGTTTTGCATGTCTTCGAGCTGGGGCAAGGTATCGATAATGCCGCTGGCGGCAACCAGGTATTTGCTGCGAAACACCGGATAGATACTATCGACCCTGCCCACTTTCACTTTGACGGCAAAGGTATCGCCTTCATCAATCACGTCTTCCACAAAGCCGCGCAGGTGGTCTGCGCCTACTTCAAGGGCATGTTCTTGCCCCCCTTGCAGCAAATCGCGTCCGGACTGGTGTGGCGCAAATCCCATAAAGTTAGTAACATCCTGCATCCAGAACGATCGCCCCTTTCCCTTCTCGATCACCAGACAGGACAGCCGATAGCGCTGAAGATAGATTGCTGCTGACAAACCACCTACGCCACCCCCAACGATAATGACGTCATAGACGTGGTTGAGCCGCTGATCCAGGGTTTTCTTCGAGAGTTTCATAGGAGGATATGATTGAACGACTGTTTAAATTATGAAGGGTCTGTCTGAGAGTCAGACAGAAGATGGCCGAGTTTGGGCTGAACACATAACCCACTCTGCCCAGCGCCCAACAAGAACTCCCCTCCGAGCACGAAGCGCTCTATGTCCGCCCTGAATCGTAGCGAACTGCAATAGCGTTGCAACGGGTTTCCCGTCGTGAATGAGAAATTTCGATTAGGCTAGGGAGAGAGTCTTTACAGCCTGTAGATATGATGCCCCTAGAGGAGACACCAGCGGCAAAATCGGTTCAAGCAGCCGCTCGATCGCCCCAGACTCCCCAGAAGTCTTCCTTGCTGAACCTGCCCGACTGGTTGCGCCGTCCAATCGGTAATGCTAGCGACATTTCTACCGTGCAGCAAATTATTAAGCAACGCCAGATCCACACGATCTGTGAAGAGGGGCGCTGTCCAAATCGGGGCGAGTGCTATGCCCAAAAAACCGCCACATTTCTGCTGATGGGTCCTACCTGTACGCGATCCTGTGGCTTCTGCCAGGTGGATAAAGGACACGCGCCCATGCCACTTGACCCCGCAGAGCCGCAGAAAGTTGCAGAATCGGTGAGTTTGCTGGGGCTGCGCTATGTGGTGCTGACTTCTGTGACACGGGACGATTTGCCCGACCAAGGCGCAGGTTGGTTTGTTCAAACCATGACGGCAATTCGGCAGGCGAATCCTCAAACTCAGATTGAAGTCCTGACTCCAGATTTTTGGAGCGGGTTGGGCAGCGAGGTTAGCCAGCGCGGTCGAATTACCACCGTGGTGCAAGCTGCTCCTGCCTGCTACAACCACAATATCGAGACGGTGAAGCGGCTGCAAGCTCCAGTCCGCCGTGGCGCGAAGTACGAACGATCGCTGCATGTTCTGGAAGTGGTGAAGCAGGCTGACCCAACGATCCCCACGAAATCTGGACTGATGCTGGGGCTGGGGGAAACCGAAGCAGAAATCATTGAAACGCTGCGAGATCTGCGGTCGGTGGGCTGCGATCGCTTAACGATGGGACAGTATATGCGTCCGTCGTTGGCGCATCTGCCCGTTGAGAAATACTGGACACCGGAAGAGTTTGAGCGGCTGGGTGCTATTGCTCGTGAAATCGGCTTTTCGCATGTGCGATCGGCTCCGTTGGTGCGGAGTTCTTATCATGCAGGTGAGGCTGAGCCTGTAGGCAGGCTAGAAGGTCAGTCTCAGGGGAGAACTGCCTGAATGTGAATTCTTCCATTAGGAGATTAAGTTTCCTGCGGTTTCTTTGCAGAATAAGAATAAGCTTTGATTTGTTCAAGAAACTTTGGCATCCTAATCAGCCGATAATAATCTTGGTTTGCCAATTATTCACTAGATGAGGAGAAATTCCTATGACATCCAAATCACCTACTGCTAAGCCTCCCTATACCTTTCGGTTGGGCTGGGCGCTGCTGCTTCTAGCAGGCAACTTTTTAGTAGCTGCATTCTATTTCGGCATTCTTAAGTAACCCAGAATGCTGGTTAGATTGTCTTAGGTCTTTGTAGGTATGTAGATAAAGGCGTAAGTGTTCGCGGAAGACGTGAATGTTTGCGCCTTTACTTCTTCTAAATCTTCATTTGGAGCAGGGTTGAGTGCAAAGCGCCTTCAGTGCCCCTTTAGTACTTAGCTCCTTTAGCACTTAGGAGAACCCTTTACATCTGATCGAAATAGCCCCGTAGCAAAAGGCTGGAGCAGGCAATATGGTTTATACTCTCGAAGAATCCGCGATCGTCCTTAGGGCTGTTACCCTCAGCGGAATGGCAGTTGCAATGGCAGATGTGGGAGTTGTTTCAACGGCGATCGAGGCAACGGCACTAGCCCAAGAAGTCGCAGGCGCTGCCCGCAAGTACCCCAACAATTCAATCATTCAGGCTGTGTTTGCCAATGAAACGCTGAAAAAGCTGCCATTGGAGGAAATACCCAAAGACGCGACGCCTGAGAACGCAATAGAAATGGCAACTACAGCAATTCGTGAAGCTATCAGCCTGCTACAGCCCAAGGCCACTCCTGCTGAGCTAGCGGAGTACCAACAGTTCATCTATGCTGCCGCGGAGCAAGTTGCTGAGGCTGCGGGGGATGGTCTATTTGGAACGGGTGAAACTAAGGTTAGCGATCGGGAGATGGCAACGCTGGCGAAGCTAAAAGCAGTACTGGCGTAAATCAGTTTGTGCTAAACACCACCTGCCCCGCCTGAATTGCCACCAGCTCTAGCCGCATTCCGGCTGTGTAAGCATCTTCAGCGGCGATCACCTGAATCTCTAGCGCTTGGGTAGCTTGTTCTATTTCACTTAGGAAAGCAGTCAGCTGTTCTCGATCGGGAAGTTCGATCGTCTCCCACAGGATGCCTGCCTGCCGAGCGCGAAATTGAGCGGCTTGAACGAGTACGCTTAGCCGTGCCCGCAGTTCAGACTGAGGGATGCTGAGCGGGTTAATGGTAGAAGCGGCAATAGCTTGCCCCTGTCGAAAAATTAGCTGATTGGGAATAGCGCTAATTGCGACCTTAACGCCATCTTCGCCTGCTAGAACGCGAGGCTCCCCGACGACGTAGTTTTCGGCTGCCAGAACGCGAACTACGTAAACCTTGCCGTCTTCAATTTGATCAATAAACTGCTCGGCTTCAGCGGTGGGCAACCGGACAATTGGGTCATTTGTTCCCATTGTGGCAGGGCTGATACGCTGTGTCGCAAACTGGTTGGCATCCTGGAGCAATCGATTCAGCGCTTGGGGCGCAGCGCTGGGATCATCAACTCGTACTACCCCAGCCGAGAGGGTCTGGTTGCGTAAGATTGCAACATTACCCTCCCGCAAATCCTGATATTCTTGGTCGAGTTGCTGATATTGCCCCTCCAGCGTGGCAATCTCCTGGGAAAGAGAGGTTCGCTGCGTCTCTAGCTGCTGCAGCTGTGCCTCACGGTCGGAAATTGCCCGATCGCGCTCAGCAATTTCCTGATCCCGCAGGGCAATTTGGCTCCGTACTTCGTCGCGCTGGCGAACTAGCTCTTGGCGATCGCTTTGGAGCTGCTGAATTTCCGATCGGAGGCTAGCAGCTTGCTGCGACACCGATCCAAGCAAACTCTGTGCCTGCTGGTAGTTCGACTGCACCTGCTGCAGCTGGGTTTGGGTGCGGGTGAGCTGTTGTTCGGTGTTGGCTTGTCGCTCTACGGCCGCCTGCAGCGATCGATTGATCCGCTCTAGCCGTCGTTGTGCAGTTGCCTGCTGCTGTCGTGCCCGCTTTAGCCGCTGCTCAGTGCGCTGCTGCTCCGCATTGGCTTGGCTGAGCCCTTCTCGTGCCGATTGCAAATCATCCTGAATTTTTTCCAGCTCAAAAACCCCTGTTCGCAGCTGGTCGCTAACCGCGAACAGAACGCCCAGTGTAGAAGCAGAAATAATTCCCCCCGTCAAGATAGTAATTAGCGTTGCCGTGCGGCGCGGACGCATATTGAACAAGGTCAGCCTTGCCTTGCCCACTTTTGTGCCAAGGCGGTCGCCCACCGTCGCAATTACTCCGCCCAGTACCAATACTGCCGCAATCAAGAGCAGCCCAGTGGTCATGCGTTTGAATATCACAGAGTCTTCATTCAGCCTACTGTAATTCAGACGAAAGCAGCAGAAAGGAACCATAAAGGACGCAAGTGGAAAGTAAGAATTTGCATCTGAGGGCTAGTTGCATTGAAAAAGGGCTTCCCGGATGATGAGAAGTCGTTCTGCATTCGCTAACCCTATGCCGCTCAACTTTCCGGCACTGAAGATCAAGAAACTACTGCCTTTTTTTCATTTGCTGCCCGTCTACGCTACACAAGTCCTCCAAGGTAATGCCCATACCCTCGGCTTCTTGACGGCAGCTTCGGAGATAGGAGCGTTGTTGGGTGTGGGCTATATCTCAGCACTCGGACAACAGTGGTAGGCTTGGGTAAGGTAATTATTGCTTCGCCCGCCCTGTTTGGCGCTTTGACGAACCAGATCGGCGTTTCCTACGCCTTCATAATTGGAAGCAGCATTTGCATCGTGGTTTCGATCGCCTTCAGCCGCCAGTTGCCTGCTCTACTTGGTCATGCCTATTCACAAACGGCTGGTCTGCTGCCCCTCCACCATCCCTGAATCGCTGTAGCAAGTTCAACCTCATTTCTTATCCCTCCCCCTCTAATGCGTCTGCTCTGCCTCAGTAATGGTCATGGTGAAGATGCGATCGCGCTGCGCATCCTGCAGGCACTTCAACTTCAGGAAAAACAGCTGGAACTTTTGGCGCTGCCGATCGTCGGAGAAGGAAACGCTTACACCAGCCATGGGATTCCCATTGCTGGAGCAGCGAAGCAGATGCCATCAGGTGGGTTTATCTACATGGATGGACGACAGCTTGTACGAGATTTGCAGCAAGGGTTGCTACAGCTCACCTGGCTGCAGCTCCAAACGGTACGGGAGTGGGCGCAGCAAGGTGGGGTGATTTTAGCGGTGGGAGATATCGTACCGCTGCTGTTTGCTTGGTGGAGTGGTGCACCTTATGCCTTCGTAGGTACGGCAAAGTCGGAATACCATCTGCGCGATGAACAGGGGGCTCTGTCTCGTCGATCTTGGTTTGAGCAGTTAGAAAGTTCATTGGGATCGGCGTATTTGCCCTGGGAACGAGCATTGATGCGGCATCCACGCTGCAAAGCTGTGTTTCCCAGGGACGCATTGACGGCTGCCAGATTGAGGCGGTGGAAAATCCCTGCGCTTGATCTGGGCAATCCCATGATGGACGGGCTAGACCCTACCGGCGTTAATTTTGGGTCAGCCGTTGGCAAACCCGGGCTGACTCTGACGCTGTTGCCTGGTTCTAGAGCACCAGAGGCATACGAAAATTGGCAAACCATTCTGCAGGCAGCAGAAGCACTGCTGTCAGCGTCTCTACCGCAACATCTGCTATTTCTAGCAGCGATCGCCCCCAGCCTAGAATTAACCCCACTGCAACAGGCATTGGAGGCAGCAGGCTGGCAAGGCGAGCTGAGCAGCGCTAAGATACAGCCTGATAGTTTACCTACTTTTGCTGCACCCCGTGGCTCTTCTTCACTCAGTTCTGGGAGTTCTTTCAGCTTTAGGAAAGCAACTGCAACACTGATCTTGACTTCTGCTTTTAATGATTGTTTGCATCAGGCAGACTTAGCGATCGCTATGGCAGGGACTGCAACCGAACAGTTTGTGGGATTAGGGAAACCCGCTATTATCTTGCCAGGGAAAGGACCGCAGTTCACGCCCAGCTTCGCAGAAGCGCAAAGTCGCCTATTAGGAATTTCAGTGATTCTGGTAGAATCTCCTTCACAGGTCATTGATGTGGTGTCATCCTTGTTGCAGGATACACGTCGCCTTCAGGACATTCGGGAGAATGGGCAGCGGCGCATGGGTGAAGCGGGTGCAGCAGCCCGTATTGCAGCGTGTCTCGAAACAATGTGCTTTAGGACAGTGGCATGAACCACTGGTGCCAAAATCCACTGCTTCGGTTTAAATCTCTCCTTAGGTGCTTTACCAAATTGATTGGCTTAACGGATAATTCCGCCAAACCACTTCCTATACATGGGTCGTAATCAGGTACGGTTGTCAAAAATATCAGATGAGCGCATTGTCTAACAATGTGTAACATTGTCAATCTGCCTCTGCGTCAGTTGCTTGATTGGGAGGAGGCTAAGGAAAAGATAGGCTGGTTCTACGTAGTTCATTTTCCTTTCGATTGTTTTTGTTGCGATTCATCTCAAGTTCTAGCTTTTGGGAGTAAAAACCGGAATATACGCCGCTGTGACTGTATTAGGTTGTCATTGGGTTTAGCATTGATGAGGTTAGTATGCACAATCAGCAGCAATTAGATATCCCGATACAAGAAGAAAAGACTTTTGGAGGGCAAGATCTCCAGGGACAATCTTTTCGGGGACAGGATCTATCAAATGTAGATTTTAGTGGGTGCGACATTCGGGGGGCAGTCTTCACAAATGCCATCCTCAAAAATGCAAATTTTGCAAACGCTAGGGCAGGATTACAGCTACACACCGCGATTATCGCTGCAATTCTTCTGTTTCTAACTGCTGTCCTATTGGGCGTTCTTACTGCTTTGTTAGCCTCAGTGATCGGCTTGCAGTTCCACGCTGCCTACTTAGAATTCACTGCGAAGATCATTGCGCTTACCGTCCACTGTGGCTTCTTAATCATTGCTCTGCGTAAAGGTATTACCGCCAGTTTTACTGTTTTTGCAATCGCGGTAGCGCTGGCATTTACAGCCGCTATGATCCATTCTGTTGCCATTCCTACAGCCGCAGCGATCGCCATTGCTAGCGTACTTGACTTCGCTGTGGCATCCCTAACAATGGCTGCGGTGGGTCTTTCGCTGATTGCTTGGACAGTGGTAAACCGTAAAGTGGCAATAGTAGTGGCAATTGGCTTCGCCCTAGCCTTTTTGGGAACGCTAAGCGTAGCCCCTACCTCCGTTTCCGGTGCGGCAATCATCATGACGGTGCTAATTTTAAGCGCCTACGTGAGCTGGCGAGCGTTGCGCCGCAGGGAAACCATTTCGACGATTAGCGGGACGCTGTTTGCTCGCTGGGGCACAAGCTTCCGAGGCGCTGACCTGACCGGCGCTAACTTCTCTCAAGCCATATTGAAGAATACCGACTTCCGAGGGGCAGTTCTAGGCAACGCCCGCTGGCAGGATCGAGAGATTGATTTCTTGCTGAATTAAAGAACGCTTGCTAAATCCAGACCTGACAGTGGATGCAGAGGTAGAGCCTTTGCGTCCACTTTTATTGCTGTTCTGATGGCATAGCGCTACATATCCAAGGCGCTACATAGCCTACACGCAAGATTGAGGACGTTTTTGTGCAGTACTGCGCTGAGAATATGCCGTTTCAATTTCTGTACTTGCTCTAGTCGATCGATTCATTGAGAGGCTAGAGTAGCCATAATTCAACCATCTAACCGTGAAACGGCAGTGTACTCTACATCTGTTGCATCCAACCCTAACCACAACTCTGCACAAATTAAAGCTCAAACAGGATCTAAGACTTTTATTACAAAGCCTCTGGGATTACAAAGCCTCTGGGATTACAAAGCCTCTGAGATTCAGAAATTTCACTTAGAAGCACTGTATCAGGGTAAAGCTTTAGCTACATAAAGAATATCCTGAAGCTGAGTATATTCATAGCTATTCACCGTTCTGAAGAATGCTGAAAAGCTGCTTCTTGCCTTAAGCGCGCGGCTCCCCCGCGCCACTCAAAGTGTCTCTTTCAAAGGGAGATTTAGAGAAATGGAACAACTTGTCAGTTAAAAATAGTCTTCTCAGACATGCTCTGAAGGATTAGATGGGTGCATTTTGTTTTGAAAATTGACTTTGCTAAAGGGAAATTTACCTCTGACAAAGCTAAGACAGGCGACCCAGTCAAATTAACCATTTGATCAGCAGACAAACGGTACAAGGTAAAAAAGATTGTCTCTGTTACTGTTCATCTAATCGATTCTAACGAAGCTCATTCTCCTCTATAACACTGGCGATCGTGGCAAAAGAACTGGCAATTTCTACGCATGAACTCACTAAACGGTTTGACCGTCGTATCGTCGTAAACGATGTTGACCTGCAAGTGGAAGCAGGCGAAGTCTATGGTTTGATTGGGCCTAATGGCGCAGGCAAAACTACCCTGATTCGAATGCTGGCGACGGCCGAAGAGCCTTCGGTAGGAGAAATTTATTTGTTTGGAGAGCGGCTATTGCGCGACCGCAGCCACACCACCCTCAAACGCCGCATTGGGTTTCTGCCCGATGACTTCCCCCTATACGACGACCTGACCGTCTGGGACTATCTCGACTATTTCGCCCGCCTTTATCACCTGCGCGAACCTCAACGCAGCCGCCGTCTTCATGAAGTGTTGGAGATCGTCAACCTGGGTCACAAACGAGACAGCCGCACCGCTAGCCTGTCACGCGGGATGAAGCAGCGGCTTAGCTTAGCACGGACTATTATTCATCAGCCGCTGCTGCTGCTGCTCGATGAACCCGTATCAGGCTTAGACCCGATCGCCCGGATGCAGTTTCGAGACATCATCAAAGCGCTGCAGGAAGCAGGCATGACGATTTTGATTTCTTCGCACGTCTTAAGTGATCTAGCTGAACTCTGTACTTCTGTCGGCATTATGGAGCTGGGCTGTTTGGTGGAAAGCGCTAGCCTCCAAGAGATTTACCACCGCCTTAGCCGTCCCCAAATTTTGCTGGCGACGCTGGGCAGCCCAGACCCTTTGATCCATGCGTTGCGTCACTATCCAGGCGTAGAAGATTGGCAATTGTTGCCATCCCAGCAGGTGCAGATTCATTTTGCAGGCAGCTCGGAAGATCAGGCAGAGCTACTGCGATCGCTGATCCGGGCAGAAATTCCAATCTGTGAGTTTCACTGCACACGGGAGGACTTAGAGACGATCTTCCTGCACAAGATGGAGCATCAGCAAGCATCGTAAGGCTGTCCTCTTTTCCCCCTTATAAATCTTCTGGCAACCTTTCACAACGCTTCTTATGCTTCCTCTTCTCGATCGGGTTGGCGACTGGAACCCTCAACTGCTCCGCGAGGCAAGGGGGCGGCTAAAACCAGGTTCGCTAGTTTTGGCAGGCTTGGTATCAATCACTCTACAGGGCTTGCTTTTAATCTTTTTTTGGGGGCAACTGCCTCAATTCTCTTCGCTGATTGAAGGACCACGCCACCGCTATTGCAGCAGCGGTTTGCAAACAGGCTACCAAGCGCTGATCTGCATCAAAGATGCGGCTGGAAATTTGCTGATCAACTGGCAGCTTTGGTGGACAGATGTATTTGTGGGGTTGAGCTGGGCGAGCAGCTTTCTTCTGATCGTAGTCGGTGTCTATTTGCTGGCTAGCGATCTGGGCTCGGAAGAACAGCGCGGCACTCTCAATTTCGTGCGGATGAGTCCACGATCGACGCGCGAAATCCTAACAGGCAAACTGTTGGGCGTGCCGTTGCCGCTATACGTAACGCTGGGGCTGGCACTACCATTGCAGGTCTGGGCGGGGCTAAATGGCGGCGTGTCGATGGGGCTGCTGTTGGGTTTTGATGCCGTGACGATTGCTGCGAGCCTGTTCTTCTTTAGCGCTGCAATTTTGGTTAGCTTCAGCTTACCTCGCATGGGGGGGCTACAGGCGTGGTTGAGTACAGGCTTTGTGCTTGTCTTGTTGGTGATGCTGAATAGCGGAAAGTTTTTAGATTTCTTTCCGGGCAGGTGGCTGCTGATGTTCACGCCAGTCACCCTCTTCAAGTTCGCTTGGGATGCTCAGCGGGCTTACGAGTGGGAGGCGTTAAGAGCATGGCAATGGATGGGCATTCCTTTTGCAGAGAATCCCCTCAGTCTAATCGCTGCTCTGCTGCTGCATTACGGATTTTGGATTGCTTGGATTGGAATCGCACTGGGACGGCGCTTTCGATCGTCTAGCACTCCACTGTTGAGCAAGCCCCAAAGCTACAAGCTAGTCGCCTGCACTGAGCTAATCCTGCTGGGATTTGTAGATCACGAGGGAATCGTCGCTAGCCAGCTATATGCGATGCTCACTTTGAATCTGCTTGGTTTGCCGATTTTGGCGCTATTGCTGTCTCCCTCGCGGCAGTCGCTGCTGGACTGGACTCGCTATCGTCGCACTCAGCCAAGCCAACCCCAGCCGCAGCAACCCCAGCACAGTCTGCTGCAAGACTTGCTAGGGGCAGAAAACAGCCCGATGCTGCTGGCAATGGCGCTGAACGTGGGCATTGTCTCTGGAATATTGCTGGTATGGATAGCAACCTGGACAGACTCGCAGGATCAAGTGCAGGGGGTGCTGGCGGTGCTATTGAATGCGGGTGCAATCCTGGTGTATGTGGCGATCGCCCAGCTCATCCTTGCCAGTCGTGCTGCTCATCGGGGGCTCTGGGCGATCGCCACCTTGGCTGCGTTAATTGGGCTGGCACCAATCGCTGTATTTCTGGGCTATCTGGAGCATAGGGATTATGTGCTTTCTCATTCGCTTTGGCTGGTTTCTGCCTTTCCATGGGTGGCGATCGCTGGGAGGGTTGCAGTGGAGACGGTAGTTTTGGTGCTGCTGGGGCAGTTTAGCCTGTTTACGCTGGTTAGTTTTGGCGCTGCTCGGCAGCTCCGCAAAATGGGCGAGTCAGAAACAAAGATGTTGCTCAACGCGATCGGCTAGGAGCACTCCGCATCCTGCCGCTGTCCAGTCGTGCATCTACCTCTCATTCCTTATTTTTTCTTTTTTCCTTATGTTTCCTCTCATCGATCAACTAGGTAACTGGAATCCGCAGCTGTTGCGGGAGCTAAAAGGTCGTATCAAACCGAGTACGGTGGTGTTGGCGATCGCGCTCTCTGGGATTGTGCAGTTTTTGCTGCTGATTTATTGCTACGGGCGTTTGCCTGCCCCAATCTCAACGCTGAATTCTCATCACTACTGCACTGGAAAGCTGCTCCATCTGGGGGAGCAAATGTGCGTCAGAGATGCTGTTGGCAACTTGCTGATTAACTGGCAAGTCTGGTGGGCAGATACTTTTGTGAGCCTAAGTTTAACGGGCAGCTTTTTGCTAATTTTGGTAGGCGTTTATTTGCTGGCAAATGACGTGACCCAGGAAGAGCAGCGCGGCACACTGAATTTTATTCGGCTGAGCCCGCGAGCGACGTGGGAAATCCTGCTGGGTAAGCTGCTGGGTGTGCCTGTAGTGCTGTATTTGGGCGTATTGCTGGCGTTGCCGCTGCATATCTGGGCAGCACTGAATGGACAAGTATCGATCGGCTTAATGTTGAGCTTTGATCTGGTAACGATCGCTGCCTGCTTGTTTTTCTACAGCGCTGGACTGTTGGTGAACTTAGCACTTCCCAAGCTAGGCGGTTTGCAGGTTTGGTGCAGCAGTGGGGTAGTGTTTATACTGCTGATGTTTGTGTACAGGGGCGCCGGATATGCTTTTCCTGGCAACTGGCTAACGTTGCTTAGCCCAACCATTCTGCTTGGACACCTAGACGGGTCAGCGTTTGCCATTCAGTCTTTCGCAGATCCGCAGCATAATATCCGGTTTCTATGGTTTGGATTCCCATTTCTGATTACGCCGCTTCGCCTGCTGGCAGCTTTTTTGCTGCATTATTCCGTCTTAACAGCCTGGATTTGGGTGGCGTTAGATCGCCGCTTTCGGACACCGAGCGCTACGCTATTTAGCAAACGCCAGAGCTATGGGCTGGTTGCCACTCTAGAGCTGATCGCTGTTGGCTTTGCAACTCAAGCGACGCCTCCCTATATGGGCAGCATAGGCTCTGCTGAACCTCCACAGTTGGATTACAGCGTCGTTCCGGAGTTGCTGTTAAATAATTTCTACCTGCTGATGCTGTTCAATTTGCTGGGCTTACTGGCGCTGGCAATCTTGCTATCTCCAGCACGGCAGGAATTGCAAGACTGGGCACGCTACCGCCGTACTCAATCGCAGCGGGCCTGGCAGAGTCTGCTGCAAGATTTGCTCTGGGCAGAAAACAGCCCAATGCTGCTGACCATGGCCATTAATATCGGGCTGGTAATGGTGATGATGTTGGCGTGGGCGGCAAGCTGGTCGGATGCGGAGTATCAGAAGCGAGCGATTTTGACAGCGCTGCTGAATGCGGGTGTCATGCTGGTATGTATGGCGATCGCTCAAGTCATGCTCAACAGCCGCTTGCCTAAGCGCGAGTTTTGGGCAATTGGTACGGTGAGCGGTTTAATTGTGCTGCCGCCGATCGCATTCATGTTTGCCTTTGCCAATACAAGCGTGCCGCAGAGCATGTGGCTGTTTTCAGCGATTCCTTGGGTAGCAGTGGAGACAGTCACTGCTCAGTCGCTTTTGTTAACACTGCTAGGGCATTTTAGTTTGTTTGGTTTGTTTAGCTTCCGGCTAAGCCAGCAGCTCCGTAGATCAGGCGCATCAGAGACTAAAGTGCTGTTGAGCGGCACAACACCCTGAGCGGTGTAACTTATGGCGCTAGGCGCTGAAATTCTCAAGTAAAAAACCCCGCAAGGCGGGGTTTTTTCTTTTTCTATAAGGCTTTACTTAAGCTTTCACTAGAACTCCTACTTCCCGTTGCATCGGTAATACGTCCAAAGTATCTGTTTGAGCACAATATTTGAGGTCATCTAGGCAGCCTAGCCGCAACAGCCGCTGACCGTGGCTAGCGAAGCGCAACAGCCCCAGCAGATCGTGCTGCCATTGAGTAAACAAGGCAAGTGAGCTAAAAACCTCATCATTTCCGGCAATTTCATCTAAGGTATGCCCGTTCAGCTGGTTGCTGAGGGCATGAATAATCCCTCCGGCGCAAACGGTATCTTCTAGCGAAAAGCTACCTTCCCAGCCAGATCCTGCAATCCAGACCGTCTCAGGGCGATATTTTAGCAGATATTGAACGATCGCTCTTCGATTAATTAAGGCGGCAGCGAGGACAGCGGGGGCTTTCTCAATTCGAGAGAGACAGCGAGTGCCGTTGGTGGTGCTAATAAACAAGCGCTTGCCGCTGACCCGCTCTGGAGTACAGTCTAGCGGCGAGTTGCCTAAGTCACAGCCTTCTACAGTTTTGCCGCCGCGCTCTCCGGCTCGTATCCGCTGATCAGGCGACCAGTGGTCACTCACCTGCATCAGTTCATCCATTGAGCTAAACACCTGAACGGCTTCTGCGCCTGCCGCAAGGGCGGTTGCGATGGTACTAGTTGCCCGTAGGACATCAATAGCAATCGCGCAGTCGGGTGGCTGGGCAGAGGGGATCAGTTCAGGCGTGTGATAAATGTAAAGCTTCACGGGTGGTGCAAATAAAGGATGAATAGTCAGGACAGGTGACGCAGAAGATGCCCGGAAAGAAATTAAGATTTGCATCGAATGCTGTCGGTACTATTCTATGGCGATCAGGACAAATATAGAGAAGAACTGTTCTATGGAAACCAGCGGTTTGACGAGATGCCTCCTCTAAAATTCTGGCAAGTTCCGGATTTGCAGGGTATGGAGCTTTATCAAGCCCAGGCGCTCTGCCATCGATATAGCCGCCACTCTCATGAAACTTTTTCGATCGCCGTCATGGAAGCAGGCGTTAGCGGTAGTCTCTATCGGGGCACCACGTACTATGCCCCGTCTGCCACGCTAGTGTTGATGAATCCCGATGAAGTGCATACCTGCTATTCGGTGAATGATCAACCATTTTCCTATCGGATGCTGTATCCGCCCCCTACGTTGATGCAGCAGGCAGCGGCTGAAACGGGCAAATTGGGCACGATCGCTTTCAAACAAGCACTCGTTCCCGATGCTGCCCTTGCTAAGGCGATTGCGCATCTTCATCAAACTCTAGAACAACCCACCGAACGGCTGCGGCAAGAGTCGCTCTGTCTAGAACTCTTCTCAGTGCTGCTGCACCGCTATACCGAAGGGCGATCGACGCAGCAGAAGATAAGCAAGGAACCCGTCCATGTCGAGCGCATTAAAGACTACCTGCAGGCGAATTGGAGTGCCAATGTTTCGCTGGGCGATCTAGTGCAGCTCACCCAGCTCAACCGAGCTTACCTGATCCGCATGTTCCGTCAAGCAACAGGGCTACCGCCGCATGCCTACTTAACTCAAGTGCGCTTAGCCCAAGCCAAACGGCTGCTTAGCTTGGGTGAGCCTGTCGCCCAAGTGGCACTCGCCGTGGGCATGGCAGACCAAAGCCACCTGACCCGCTACTTCAAACAGCGGTATGGCATTACACCGGGACAGTTTCGCCGCATGTCACTTTTCTGCAAGACAGACGATCTTGACTGCAAGGATTCTTAAAAAGTAGTCTTTGCGTCAAAGCTCATGAATTCAACGATCTATCATCTAGCGCAGCTCAATATTTCTCGCATCGTCGCACCGCTTACCGCTCCCGTCATGGCAGACTTTGTTGCTCAGCTAGACACCATCAACGCCATCGCCGATCGCACCCCTGGTTTTGTTTGGCGGCTGCAAACCGAAGCCGGAAACGCAACCAATATCCAAGCATTTGACGATCCACATTTGCTGGTCAATCTATCGGTGTGGGAGTCTGTTGAAGCGCTGCAGACCTTTGTTTATCGCGGTGGGCACGGGCAGGCGATGCGCGATCGCCGCAAGTGGTTTGAGACAAGCGATTTACCCAGTGTAGTGCTGTGGTGGATTGCGGCAGGGCAGATTCCTACCCTCCCAGAAGCGCAAGCACGGTTAAACCGTCTGCGGCAGCATGGAGCTACACCAGAAGCATTTACGTTCGCTAAGCCCTTTGCACCCCCTGCGGCCGAAACTCCTGTATATAATTTGTACCAATTCTTCAGTATGACCAACGAGACGTAAGGAGCCTGCTGCTCTATCGCCGTTCCTGCCTCAGAGGAGAGGCTGCCTTTGCGATCGAAATCTTTCAATCCTGTTGTGTATCATGCAACCCTGTTGTGTATCATGCGTTTTAATTCTCGTCAGACCAGCCAAGCCTACTGCCTTCGCCACAGCCGCCGTCGTTTTCTGCAGCTATCTGCCGCTGCCCTTTCAGGGGTAGCGCTCTCTAACTGTCGGGGAGCGCTAGAACGCCCCTCTAACTCGGCAGCCTCTCCGACAGCGCAGACAGCTTCCACGTCGAGCGGGCAAGGCAGCAAACAGCTTTATCTGTACACTTGGGCAGATTATGCCGGACAGGACTTATTTAAGCGCTTTACTGAGCAAACTGGCATCGAAGTCATTCACGATGTGTATGACTCCAACGAAACAATGCTGGCTAAGCTGCAGGCAGGCGGGGGTAAACAGTACAGCATCATCTACCCATCTGACTACTTTGTGCAGCAGATGCTCGATCTCAATCTGCTAACTAAGCTGGATCAATCCCGAATTCGCGGACTCGATACTTTGCGCGATCGCTGGAAAAATCCCAGCTATGACCCCAATAACACGCACACCGTGCCGTTTAACTGGGGCACGACAGGCGTCATCTACAACACAAAGGTTTGGACTCAAGCCCCCCAGGACTGGAGCGATCTGTGGAAATTCCAAGACGGAGTTGCTGGGAAGCTAACGCTACTTGATGATGTGCGGGAAGTGATGGGAGCAACTTTGCGATCGCTCGGCTACTCCTACAACTCCACCAACGACAAGGAGATCGAAGAGGCATACAACAAGCTGCGCGAAATCAAACCCGCCGTGGCTTCGTTCCAAACCTACGGTTGGGAAGACCAGCTTGCAAGCGGCGACCTTGCCATGTGCATGACCTTCTCCCCGCTTGGTAATCTTCTCCCTGCCGAGCAGCCTCAGCTCAAGTTCGTGATTCCTGCAAGCGGCACTTCTTTGTGGACTGACACGATCGCCATTCCGGTCAGCGCCCCTAACCCTGATGCTGCCTATGAGTGGATTAATTTTATCCTCCAGCCTGAAAACGCTGCTGCTGCCGTCAACGAACTGAAGATCGCGACACCCAACCAACCCGGCTTTGATCTCCTCTCTGGCGAGTTGAAGAACAATCCAACCCTCTTCCCACCGGAAGCGCTCCTTGCCAAGTGCGAAGGACTTACCCCGGTGGGAGACAAACTAGAAGTTTATGAGCGCTTCTGGACGCAGCTCAAGAGCGCCTGAGCCGCTGCGATCGCTAACTGTGGCGCTACACGCCTGGATTAAAGTTCTTTTTGTGTAGAAGCTCCGCGCAGCAGGACTTTTACACAAAAAGGTTTGTCCTAAACGTATGCGCGTAGCCTATACCAGCTTGCTAGCCATTGCTCTAGCCAGTGTTCTAGATATTTTGAAGAGCAGATTT
This sequence comes from Phormidium tenue FACHB-886, assembly GCF_014764505.1. Lineage (GTDB taxonomy): Bacteria > Cyanobacteriota > Cyanobacteriia > Elainellales > Elainellaceae > FACHB-886. The sequence goes on along the minus strand of NZ_JACXWX010000005.1, from coordinate 98,046 downwards.
TGCTGTGCGCTGCCCTCCACACGGCATTCAACAAAACCTGTCTGCATTTGAGTGCAAAGCGCTAAATTTCGACCTTTCTTCTGACTTCTGATCCAGCTCCGCTTTCGTGTCACAATAAAGAACGGTCATTAATATTTTCTTAGCATTTCAGGTTTAAATGAGTCTTACGGTTGCCGCTCCCAAAGTTGCTGCTCGCCGCGCGGTGTTCCCGTTCACGGCGATTGTGGGTCAAGAAGAAATGAAGCTTGCGCTATTGCTAAACGTGATCGACCCCAAAATTGGCGGGGTGATGATCATGGGGGATCGTGGCACAGGCAAATCTACGACAATTCGTGCCTTGGCAGATGTGCTGCCCGAAATTGAGGTTGCGGTAGGCGATCCATTCAACAGCCACCCCAGCGATGTGGGTCTGATGAGCGATCCAGTGAAACAGCAGTTTGAGGCGGGTGAGCCAATTGAGGCAACTACCAAAAAAGTGCCGATGATCGACCTGCCGCTGGGCGCAACGGAAGATCGGGTGTGCGGCACAATTGACATTGAAAAGGCCCTGTCGGAAGGCGTGAAGGCGTTTGAACCGGGGCTGCTGGCGCAGGCAAATCGCGGCATCCTTTACGTGGATGAAGTAAACCTGCTAGACGATCACTTGGTAGATGTACTGCTAGATTCTGCCGCGTCAGGCTGGAACACGGTAGAGCGGGAAGGCATTTCGATTCGCCATCCGGCACGCTTTGTGCTGGTTGGTTCTGGTAACCCAGAAGAAGGCGAACTGCGTCCGCAGCTGCTCGATCGCTTTGGATTGCATGCCGAAATCCGGACGGTTAAAGATCCGACGTTGCGCGTTGAGATCGTGGAGCAGCGATCGCAGTTTGACCAAGACCCAGAAGCCTTTCTAGAACAGTGCCGTCCTCAGCAGGAAGAACTGCAGCAGCGGTTGGTTAGCGCACAGGAACGGCTGAAGTCAGTGACAATCGATCGCGATCTGAAAATCAAAATTTCTCAGGTTTGCTCAGAGCTAGACGTAGACGGGCTGCGCGGCGATATCGTTACCAACCGCACCGCCAAAGCCCTTGCTGCGCTAGACGGCCGCACAGAGGTCACCGTGGAAGATATCAAACAGGTCATGGTGATGGCGTTGCGGCACCGGCTGCGGAAAGACCCGTTGGAGTCGATCGATTCTGGGTACAAGGTGGGGAAGGTTTTCAATCAGGTGTTTGGCATTGTCGATGCGGGGCAGGAAGTTAGCCAAAACGGTAAAAGCTAGCCTTTGCAGAGGTAAGCAAGTCAATAGGACTTTTACTCAGCCCCAGTCGTCCTCTGGCGGGGCTGGGTAGCTGCTGGATGTAGTCGATTGCGAGAAAAATTTCATTAATTGCAATGATGGCGCTCTGTGCTTAGATTGAGATCTTTTTTGTGTAGAAGTCTTGCTAGATGGGGCTTCTACACAAAGAAACTGTTCTGGTATAGGTATGTAGCGCTATAAAGTTCTGGATATTAGGGTTGCAGAATAGTACATCTAGAGTACACTTAGCTCAGCCCTTTATCTTTAGCGCTACTCATGGAGAAACGCATCCTTGGTCTAGATCCCGGACTTGCCATCCTGGGTTTTGGGGCGGTGCTGTGTCGAGCTGCACACGGGCGCGAGCAGCCGCAAGCCGTCGCAACGCTAGATTTTGGGGTGATCCAAACGCCCGCGAAGATAGAAACGCGCGATCGCCTCTGCATCATCTACGATGACCTGCACAGCCTGCTGGCGCAGGTGCAGCCAGATTTGGTGGCGATCGAGAAGCTGTTTTTCTATAAGATGGGCAATACGATTGCGGTGGCGCAGGCACGGGGCGTAGTGATGCTGGTGCTGGCGCAGTACAAAGTTCCAGTGGTGGAGTTTACCCCTGCCCAAGTGAAACAAGCCTTGACGGGGCATGGCAATGCCGGAAAGCAGGATGTCCAGCAAGCCGTAGCGAGAGAGCTAAATTTGGAAAAGCCACCGAAGCCTGATGATGCGGCTGATGGGCTGGCGCTGGCGCTAACCGCTTGGTTTCAAAGTTGAAATGTATTGATCAAGACATTTCATGATCCACATTTCGAGCGATGGTGATGCCGCTCAACAATCGTCAAGATCTTCAGAGTAGCCCGAAGTTCGACTGGAGAATTTGTATGGTAGCAACAAACAGCAACACACAAGCAATTAGCGATCTAGAATTTGATCTAGTGGCTATTCTGAAGAACAAAGCAGAAGCCGTTCAGCTTTACAACACATACCTGAAAGATGCACAGAATGCTAACTCCCAGCCCTGTGTAGAGCTCATCCAGAAATTGCAGCAGGCAGAGTTAGAACAGGCTCAAGAAGTCCGGCACCATCTGCAAGAAGTAATGCAAAAAGGCAGAATGTAAGCTCGCCTTACTCACTTTTTAGTGAGGTTGATTTAGTGATGTTAATAGCGCACCATGTTTTGCACGGTGCGCTATTACGTTTAGGCGCGATTGAGAATGTGGTCCGATCACTGTTTTACAAAGTACGGTGCTTCTGCTACCAACTGCAGTGGATTGAAATAGAAATTAAGCCAGGGTGGAGCCATCTTCAACTGTGCTAACGGGCTACCTGACGGAATCTGCACCTCTACCCCGGCAAGATAAAACTTAAAGTCAGTTTGCCCATTGAACTGAATCAACTGCTGATTCAGCAAACTGAACACAGGCACCGTAAAAGCTTGCTGCCAGCCTGGGACCGCCCACTGCCGACTCAAGTGGCATAGCAATTGCTCCCCTTGGCGCACCTGTACAGAAGGACGATCGCCCATCTCCCAGCTAAACTGAGCATTTTCTTTAGGTAATCCCCAAATTTCGCGTCCGCCAGCAACTGAATCAGCATTATCAACGTAGATGTGAGAGATCCAAGCCCCAATTCGTCCGGCATGCTGTACCAAAGCTGCCGCTACAATCAGCTCGTTGTACAGCAGCGTAGAGCCAGTGCCATAAGCTGCAGCATAGATTCCGCCAGCAGTTTTACCGGGCAACACAGGAACGATGTTGAGCTGCGGCGGAATTTGTGAGCGAATGGAATCGATATCAATGAGTTGAACTGTTTGCAGCCCATAACCTTGCAGTGTCCAAGGGGGTTGAGGGTATGTCATTGCGATTGCTGTAGTTTCAATAGTTTAAACAAATAGAAGCTGCACCTTAAAGATACAGCTCCTGTGATTTGCAGTTTTGATTTAGCGGCGAGTGTAAACCGGAGTGCCGTCTTCTAGCAATCGTTCGGCTTTTTTACCGACGGAGCCTTTCGCGCTTTCAATCAGGTGTCCTTCCCGATCGCGGATGCCTTCTACTGCAGCTCTGGCATTCTCAACAGGATTAGATTCGAGCTTCGTTTGAACATCACCAGCCACCTCTTTAATCCGTTGCTGAGCGCGATCGAGCAGGTTAGGATTATCGCTGTTGTTAGCGTTGGTGTTTCTGTCTAGGCCAATTTTATCGGCACTGACATCGTTAGATCCTTCCCGCTTGACACCCGCTTCCTCAATCATTGTATCGATGTCACGGTGGTCATCAGGATACCACTCAGGCATCACCACTTCACCCTGACCAGCAGTTGTGTTAGAGGCGGCCAAAGCCGCTGCACTGTTGCTCAGCGCCACAGAAGCCATCAGCCCCAAACACAGCAACAGCGAAGTAAAGCGCTGGAAATAAGACTTCCAAGACTTTGAAAAATTCATAATCTTCCTCCTTTTAGGATGCAGGTTTGAGAACTACTTTGGTACAGTTATCTTTCTTATGCTTAAACATGTCGTAGGCATTAGGTGCATCTTCAAGCGGTAGGCGATGGCTAATGACGAAGGTGGCATCAATTTCGCCTGCCTGAATCCGTTCGAGCAGCGGACGAAGATACTTTTGGGTATGAGTTTGACCCATCTTAAAGGTCAATCCTTTATTGAATGCTGCACCCATGGGTACTTTGTCGATGATGCCGCCGTATACACCTGCTAACGAAACAGTTCCGCCCTTACGGCAAGCAACAATTGCTTGTCGCAGCACATTGGGGCGATCAGTTTCCAGCCGGACTGACTGCATCACCTTGTCGTAAAATCCTTCCAAGCCCATGCCGTGCGCTTCTAGTCCCACAGCATCGATACAGGCATCAGGTCCACGTCCACCCGTCATTTCTTTGAGAGCTTCACCCGTTTCCACCTCTTCGTAGTTAATCAAATCCACCAAGGGATTATATTTCCGCGCCATCTGTAGCCGTTCTGGGATGCGATCGATGGCTATGACCCGCTCTGCACCTAGCAGAAACGCACTCTTAATGGCAAACTGCCCCACAGGTCCGCAGCCCCAAACAGCAACTGTGTCTCCAGGTTGGATGTTGCAGTTCTCGGCTGCCATGTAGCCAGTGGGTAAAATATCGCTGAGGAACAGCACTTGGTCATCGGTTAAGCCATCGGGAATTTTGATAGGTCCCACATCGGCGAAGGGAACTCGCGCGTACTCAGCTTGCCCGCCCGCATAGCCACCCAACAGATGAGAATAGCCAAACAGCGCCGCCGGAGAATGACCGTACAGCTTTTCTGCCATCGGGGCATTTGGATTAGAGTTATCGCAGAGTGACCATAAATCTCGCTGGCAGAAGAAGCAATGACCGCAGGAGATCGGGAAAGGAACCACGACGCGATCGCCCTTCTTCAGTTTTCTGACAGAACTGCCAACTTCAACGACTTCACCCATAAATTCATGTCCCATGATGTCGCCTGCTTGCATCGTGGGAATGAAGCCATCATAAATATGCAGATCAGAGCCGCAGATGGCAGTAGAAGTAATCTTAATAATGGCGTCTTGTGGATTAAGAATAGTTGGATCGGGTACCGTATCCACTCTCATATCCATCGCGCCATGCCAGCATACAGCTCTCATGCTTTATTCTCCGTGCTAGAAGTTGTGTATAAATTTAATAGCCTTATGCATCTCAGGAATGGTGGCTTAACCGTATTTTCTGAGTGTTACTTTAGAGACTTTAGAGTATTATTAGCCTCCTTTAGGCTGTCCATCTGTAGTAGCGATCTCGCCTGCTTCCATTAGCATTTTGAAGCGAGCAAGCTCATCGCCAATTTGCTGTTCTGGCGCTTTGCCAACAAGTTTTGCCAGGGCAGCCCCAATAATGCCACCGGGCGGCGTGTAGTCCATCACTACCCTAACTTCAGTTCCACGTCCTGCGGGAGCCGGTCGAAATTCCACAGAACCCGTATGATCGACATCTGCATTTGCAGTAGCAGTCCAAGCGATCGCTTGATTCGGCTGGTCATTGGTAATGTCTGCATCCCATTCGACATGCTGACCCAAAGGAGCATCGGCAACCCAATGTGAGCGAGTATCGTTGATGATATTTACAGACTTGAGGTGACGCATGAAAGTCGGTAGGTTTTCAAAGTTGCGCCAAAATTGATACAGCGTTTCAGCAGGTTTGTCGATCGTGACAGTTTTCTGAACCCGGATACCTTTGCCTGAGGCTGGGGACTGGGATGAGCTAGTTTTATTTTGCATTTGCTCCATTTTGTTCTTCCTCTCAATTTTCAAAGAGCACCAAGAGCCGGGTTAAACCGGATTAGAACAGATTGCTACAGTTGAAGCTGTCGATTAGCAATCGCTCTTCACTTCAGCGCTAAATTTTGGCTTTCATGGTTTAAGCCCAGTACCAGGTCATGGCACAAAGCATGAGCAGATCATTCACCTGTACTGTAGAGGCAGAGTATTTTAAGCTACGTCTGTCAAAAGAATAAGCTTGGAATAAAGGTAAATTGTATTCAAAGAAACATCCGCCTTTTACATACCCTTTCTTCCTTTATGCGTATACCTTTAGAAGTACCCAAGCCTCTATCTAATGTTGCAGAGAATTTGTAAAAGATTTGCTTTTGAAATCCCCCTATTGAATACAAAGACGCATCCTCATCTAGTTCAGCAGAGGGAGGGAATATTGCTGACAAAGGTTTAACTTGGTAACTGAATTCATTGAAGTGAATTGAGGGATAACCAGATGGCATTGCACAAAATTAAGGATTTCTATCCTGACTACCGTGATCAGCTAGATAATCAGGACATTATTGGCTATAGTCTTTACGCCGGCGAAGATAAGATTGGATCTGTTGACGATCTACTAGTGGACGATGAAGGTCGGTTCCGTTACCTGATCGTGAATACAGGCGCATGGATTTTTGGTAAGAAAGTACTTCTGCCAATCGGACGGACGCAGATCGACTATAACGATCGACGTGTACGTGTGAGTGGTCTGACTCGTGAACAAGTCGAGAACCTGCCCGAGTACGATGGTTCTACGGTAGACTACGACTACGAAGAGCGTGTTCGTGGCGTTTACCGTCCCAATGTGGCAAACACGACTGCCGCGACTGCCACGACTGCAGATCCAATTGCACCTGTAGCACCTCTGGAAGCAGCAAGCCCACTGGATGCTTCTGCACCTCTTGCTGACCGGAGCACCGCGACGAATCAAGGTGCCCTAGCGGGTAATCGGGTAACCAATTACAACCGTGACACCTACAAGTATGACCATGACGCCGCTTTGTTCGACATCAACGAGCGCGATCACCAAAACCTGAAACTCTATGAAGAGCGGCTGATCGCTAACAAAACCCGCGTCAAGACTGGTGAAGTAACGGTTGGTAAGCGTGTAGAGACTGAGACAGTCCACGTTTCCGTGCCCGTTGAGAAAGAGCGCGTGGTGATTGAGCGCGTCGATTCTACGGATACGACAGCTGTTGTAGGAACCGGTGATGCCTTCCAAGAGGGCGAAGTGGCTCGGATGGAAATTTACGAAGAAACACCGGACATCCACAAAGAAGCGTTTGTACGTGAGGAAGTCCGAGTCCGCAAGGAAGTCGATCGCGATACCGTCGAGGCAGATGAGACGATTCGTAAAGAGCGCCTTGACATTGATAAGAGCGGCAACCCTAACGTGCGGAGCTAAACTGCAGGCTGTAGTCTTGTAGTGCGATAGCGGATATTAGCGCTGCATTGATTGCGATCCTGCAAAATCTTAGCCTCTAGATAGGACAGGTTGCCCTATCTAGAGGCTACACCTGGAACATATATCATGCCACATGGGATGGACGCAACCAGCAGTCTGAACTATGTGGCAGTTCGCTTTTGATAAACCCCGCAAAACTATTATGAACATGAAGCGATCTAATATAGAACCTATGGATCTTTTTCGAATCAGCGATTCTGACCCACAGAGTCGCCATGCATATGAATTTTCAGATATCATTCGCTTCGACGTCTGGGCAAACAACGAGGAACGCGTTGGAAAAGTTGCAGATATTTTGATGAATGATATTGGGCAGCTCTATTACATTGTTATAGATATTGGTTCATGGTTGAGCCGGAAGCTGGTTCTAGTCGAGCCAGAAGAATTCCGTATCGATCGAGCAACTCAGCGAGTTAATTTAATTAATCTCACTAAAGACGAAATCAATCATCGCTCCACGTATGACCCGTCTTTGCATCGAGCGACAAAGCCGACTGGCACTAGGGTAGAACCCGCTGTTCATTCCGCTAGTTCCCAAGCAATTCCACAAACGATGCTTCCTGTAGAAGCCTCTGCGCAACTAGAAACCTCTGCACCGCTGGGTTCAGCTTGGATTTCTGAGACAACCCTTGGGACAACCCGATCTATTTCTGTCCCAGCCCATCGTCAGGAGCACCCACTTGTCGAAACAAAGACGAGCCTCCAGCCAGTTCCCGAAGTAGTCCAGCCACTTACATCACAGCCAATGGCATCACAGTCACTTACATCACAGCCACTTGCATCACAGCCAGTGGCATCGACCGTGGCAGAAGAAACGATTCAACTGTTGGAAGAGCGTCTTGTTGTCAATCGGCTAAGACGCAAAGTGGGTGAGATTACTGTTCGCAAAGCGATCGAAACGCGAATGATCCAGGTTCCAGTTCGCCGCGAAAAGTTAATTATTGAGCAAGTTAGCCCAGAACCGAAGCAGATAGCAGTAGTAGATATCTCCACGCAGGCTTCAGAAGCCGAACTGGCAACCGCAGCGCAAACTGCATTGGATTCGATCGAACGCAACAGATTTGTCTCTGCTGACTTTGCCCAGCAGATTTTAGCGGCGGTACCTCGCCAAACTGGAAACCACACTCCTAAAGTTAAGCTGGTTTTTGAAGACGCAACGCTTCAAACCAAATACGAGGAATATCTCTTGCAAGCAGCCAATCAACATACTGTGTGATGTTGTATAAAGTTCAGTTTTGCAGTTTTGCGTTAATTACTTCAAGCAAGGCTGGTTCGCAATTGCGAGTCAGCCTTGCTTTGTACGCTTCTGTTTGGAGTGCTGCAGGATATTGAACTGACATTAAAAAATGTTAATTTTATAACAGTTTAGAGGTTGACTTATTTAGCTGCTATGCGTTTACTCCAGTCGCTTTTAGGATTTTGTCTTGTTCTGCTCATTACCTTTATTGCAGTGCCGCTTTCTGCCCAAGCCGCAAGCTCAGCCGCAATTCGTGCTTTTGATGACGTAAACGCTTCAACCCAAGATTACTCAGGTCAGAATCTAGCCAGGGCCGAGTTTGGTGATGCTAAGCTGGTCGGCGCAAATTTTAGCGGTACCGATCTACGGGGTGCAGTCTTCAATGGCGCAAACCTGACCAACGCGAACCTGCGTGGAGCCAACTTTAGTGATGGCATCGCTTATATCACCAACTTAGCGGGTGTAGACCTGACAGACGCGATCTTAGAATCTGCCATGCTGCTAAAAACCAACTTTAAAGGCGCTAAGATTACCGGAGCAGATTTCAGCTTTGCTCTGCTTGATCGCGAACAAACCATCCTCCTTTGCAAAGTGGCAGAAGGAACAAACCCCATCACAGGCGTTGACACCCGCGAGTCGCTTGGATGCCCTTAAAATCGGCTTCAAAGCCGCTTTTCGGAGCGTTTGAGCTGAGCAATCAGCCGTCCGTCGATCGCCGCTAGCCCTAAAAATATTAATCCCATCCCTGCGATCGCCGTCCACTCCAGCCGCTCGCCCAAAACCACTACACCGAGCAGCAAAGCGCTGACGGGGATCAAAAATGTGACCAGCATTAGATTTGTGGCTCCGGCGACCGCAAGGATCCGAAAATAGAGCAGGTAGGCGATCGCGGTACTCAGCAACCCCAAGCCTAGCAGGGCTCCCCAAGTTTCCAGACGAGGGCTAGCTGTCCATGGGTGTTCTAACAGCAGGGCAACTGGCAGCATAGCGATCGCGGTACAGATAATCTGCATTCCGGCTGCCACAGTCGGCGGTATATCTTTGAATCGCCGTCCATAAAGTCCAGCAAAGCTGTAGGAAAGAGCTGCTCCCAGTACGGCAAACTGTCCCAATCCTTGTAGGTTTAACCCCTGCTGTAGATTCGGGCTGACCAGCACCACCACCCCAGACAACCCCAACAGCACACCCCAGAGCCGATTAGCAGTCAAACGTTCGTCGTCTGTTAGAAAGTGCGCCAACATTACCCCAAAAACAGGCGTCGTAGCATTCAGGATTGCGGCAAGGCTGCTGCCAATTTGGGTCTGACCCCAAACGATCAAACTGAAAGGAATCAAATTGTTCAGCAGTCCCATCACGGCAAAAGAACGCCAGAGTTTCCAGGATCTGGGCAATCTTTGCCCGCCCCAGTATGCCAAAAGCAGGAGAGCGATCGCTGCTAAACTGGTGCGACCCAATACAACGGTAAACGGCTGCAAATCCTGAAGAATGATTTCACTAAAGAAGAAGGATCCCCCCCAAAGGACGGAGAGAACCAAGAGCAGTATCCACTCCGTCTTTCCCAGAACCGGTGGACTGGCAAGTTGTTTAGGCATAGCTGCAACAAAATCCTTGGATAAATTCCACTTATTTCCGAAAGCTACGCATAGCCTTCAAAAGTAAGTCGCTTCAGCGCAGAGCTGTATCTTACAAGTGCACTCCTTCATGCTGAAGCAGCCAACGCTTGCGCTCTAGACCACCCGCATAGCCAGTTAGGGACGCATTTGCCCCAATCACTCGGTGGCAGGGCAAGACGATCGACACGGGATTGAGCGAGTTTGCCATGCCAACTGCTCGACAGGCAGTGGGTTTACCCACGCGCAGCGCCAGCTCTCGATAGGTCAGCACAGTGCCTGCCGGGATGAAGCGCAACGCCTGCCAAACCTGCTGCTGAAATAATGTGCCGCCCGTCGAGACAGAGACACTATCTAGGCTGGTAAAATCTCCAGCTAGATAGGCAGTCAGCCGATCACGCATCTCGGAGCGACGCTGTGGCACCAGATGCACCGTGCCATAGCGCTTTTGCAGCAGCTTGAGCATCCGTGCTTCATAGTCTTGAAAATCCAAAGCGCACAGTGTTTCAACTTCAAAAACTAACGAAATTTCACCTACTGGAGAATCAAATTTATCAATCGAAAGTTCTTTCATAGGAAATGTAGAGGGATACTATTCTAAACATCAGCTGCCCTTTCTGCCGATCGCCTGCTGCTGATTGCCTACTGCTTCTGGTTGCCCATCGACCACAGATGCATAGCAGCATACGCTCGCCACGGTCGCCAAGCGTCAGCATAATCTGCAAGTTCTGCTTTGGTAACGGTGTATCCGAGCGCCGCCATGGCTCGCAGCAAGCCCAAATCACTGGTAGGAAAAGCATCAGGTTCCCTCAAGGCACGCAGTGCAATATAGTGAGCTGTCCACTCGCCAATACCCGGAAGCCGACAAAGGGTCTGAATAGTTTCTTCTAGGCTGTGAAACTGGGTGAAGAACTGCGGATTTTCGGCAACTACGGCAGCAAGGGCAACGATCGCCTTCGCCCGTCCCCTGGGGATGCCCAAGACCGATAAATCTGCATCAGCTAGCTGCTCTGGGCGCGGAAACACAGCCTGTAGCAGGGATGCCTTCGCAGTGCCTACCGTTAGCGGCTCTCCATAGGCACTCACCAAGCGCCCTGCCAGGGTAGTCGCAGCGCTGACGCTGACCTGCTGCCCCAAAATTGCCCGCACCGCTAGCTCAAATGGCTCCCACGCACCTGGAATTCGCAGTCCGGGCTGCCGCTGTACAATTTCCCTCAACACTGGATCTGTCTGGAAGTGAGCTGCAATTTCTGTTGCATTTGCACCCAGATCAAACATTCGGCGCAAGCGCTCCACGATCTGCCCTAAGTGCGCCAGCTTGGGAAAACAAATGTTAGCAATCAGGTGATTTTTCCCTACAACAGGACGCACCTCGACTACGCCCTGATCGCCGTCAATTGCGATCGCCCGTCGATAGCTATCTAAGCCTGCTGCCTCCAATCCTGGAGTAGCTCGCGGCATCAGAAAGCGCATCATTGCTGCCCAATCGTAAGGCGGGCTGAAAGAGAGCTTAAGGGTGATGGTGAGGTTAGTTTCTGGGATGGGGGCAGTGTGTCTTCGCAACTCAGAAGGCGAACGTCCGTAGGTTTGCCGCACGGCATCATTAAAGCGACGAATGCTAGCAAATCCTGCCGCGATCGCAATATCCGTCATAGAAAGCGGTGTTTCGTCAATCAGCTGCTTAGCAAATTGCAATCGCCGCGTTTGAGCAATTGCCACCGGAGAAGTTCCCAGGTGTTTAGCAAATAGCTGCCGCAGATGGCGATCGCTAATACCCAGCCGAGCTGCCAATGCCTCAACGGAGCCAGTATCTAAGGCACCGTCTGCAATCAGCCGCAGCGCTCGCGAAACCGTGCTGGCGGTTCCCACAAAGGCAAACAAATGAGGCGCTAGCTCCGGACGGCAGCGCAAACAGGGACGAAACCCTGCCTGCTGGGCAGCCGCAGCGCTGGGGTAAAACGTGCAGTTTTCTGGCTTCGGTGTCGTTGCAGGGCAAACCGGACGGCAGTAGATACCTGTACTCCGCACTGCCACAAAGAATTGCCCATCAAATCGAGCATCTTTGGTTTGGATCGCCCGATAGTAGGGGGTGGGGTCAAGCGTGGGCGGCATAAGGTCAGAAGATAGCGGCATTGAGAGCATTGCGCTCTACATTCACAATAGAGAGGCTTCTTCAAAGCCGCTAGCCGTTTTCGGAACTGAAGGGAATAGGTGGGAATAGGGATAATCGTCAATCCGCGACTATCGCTTATTGGTGTTACTGATTTCGGGAATGATTTTTGAGTGAGAGGGGCGCGGAGCGCCCCTCTCACTCAAAAATCATTCCCCTGTTAAGCAATGCCTGATTACCCCGACCTGAAGCATTACCAGCGCCAAGCTAACGATAAAAATCCACTAACAGCGGCTGTCTGTCTACTGTGCCGTCGATAACGATGCTGTTGATCGCACTGCCTTCGCCCTGTGAAATGTTGGCGGTGCCGCTAGCATCTGCGTTACCTGCGTTGGTTAGCTGCACAACGATCGCATTCTCTAGGCGACTGGTTAGTTCACCGGTGAGCCGCAGCAGCCGATCGTCTGCCAATCGAAAAGCAAGCTCGACTCGTCTGTCTGCCCGGATTGCCACACTTGCTCGCACAATAGCGGTGCTGCGGTCACCCACCTGGTAAATTCCAGATCCTTGCTGAAGCAGGTTTAATGGCTCTGTTTGAGCTGGAACCTGGGACGAATTGCTGCCGTTTGAATCTGAACTGCGGCGGAAGCTTACCGTGAACCGTTGTCCATCCAGGAGTCCTCTGCCTGTCACGGTGTCTGGATTGCCGTTGAAAAAGGTCATCTGCAAAATACCAGAGGCATCCGCATCACCAGACCCATTCACAAAGAAAACGCCACTATCGCCTTCTTCTAACGCTCCCCGAAGGGGTATGCGTCGTCCGTCGTTGAGATTGAGAAATAGAGTCCGGTTATATTCTCTGCCGTATTCATAGGTAACGCTGCTGATCCGCTGAGGCGATCGCCCTGCCAATTCAAAAGTGCCACTGCCCCGCACCATATCGGCATAGGCAGGTGCACCAACAAACGATACTGCTGCCGGAATGATTGCACTTATTCCCCAAGCGGCGATCGACAAACTGCCACAGCGCTGCAAAGATGTCTGTGCGCTTCGCATAGCTTTCTCCTTTGGTCTCCTCAAGCTGATTCAGGACTTACGTGTTTTATGGAGGTAGAGTGGGCGAAGCTAATCATACCTCCACCTCAGGCAGTCCGACTAGAGAATTTGCATGAGTCACGCCAGGATCTGGCATTCTTTATTTTGGAAAAGACTACTAATCGATTGGGGCGCGAAAGCTAGCTTTCACGCCCCAGGTTGTTCCTCTTCTGCTATCGTTGGACTCGCCACAGCCAGCGATCGTGCCCCTCTGAAACCACTTGTAGCGGGTATGGCGATTGTTTCAAGGCTTCCATCCAGCCAAGCGAAGGTCTAGGATGAAACACAAATACATCGCTAAATCCCTTAGGAATGGTGGGCAAGTAAGGACGATTCTCTAGCGTTCGATTTAGGTTGCAAGCGTAACACTGGGGTCGTACCAGCAGCTGCACTTTGGGATCGAGGTAGTAGCTAAGCGAGAAGAGATCGCCCATATCAGCATCGCTGATCAGCAGAGGACGATCAGCTTGGTTGATCTGTTGGGCAAGCGCTGGATTAGCACTGCCGATCATCTTATTCCACCAGGTATCTGCCTGAGAGATCGCGGCACAAGAGAGCACACCCCCAGAGAGTACAAGCACTGTTACTATGGACCAAAACCGCTGTCGAGCAACGTCGTTGAGCTTATTTGTCAACAAATAAGCAACTGAAATCTGGCTTCCCAGATAGCAGGGAACAGCATAGCGAGGAATAATCGATCGAATTCCATTAGTAACCAGATCAGGAATAATTAAGCATAACGCCGGAACACCTGCCAAAGCGACGACAAACAGCCAGCGGTTTAGTTTTTCTTTAGACCAGATAAAATAAAAGCTATAGACGATCAGGGCTACAGTGGCTACCTCAATTAGTCTCAGTGCCAGCTTCAGAACTAGCGGCGTTGCCGATGACAGGTTACCATCTACAAACCCCAAACTTAGATTGTGCATCCACGTGATTCCATACGTGAATAGCGATGGACCTCCTTGATTTGTCCAGTTTGTTACTTCTTGTACCTGCTGAGTATTTAGGAGAAGTTTGAGAAACCAGGGGGAAAACATGATCACCCCAAGCGCTACGGCAGCTAAATGAGCTACCACTATGCGCTGGCGCTGAAGCTGTTCGAGCGTCGCTACATATGCCAGCTGCGCCATAACTACAAAGCTCGAGAACAGAAATGTGTATAGGCTCACTGCAACCGACAATGCATAGAGGAGCCAACTCAATTCGCTTCTTCGCCGGATTGCCCACAGCAGAGTAGCACCCATTGCCAACACGGCAACTGCCCAAGCTTCGATAGGTCGCGCCTCTTGCGCATACAGCACATGAAAGGGGGAAACAGCATAGAGGGCGACTGCCAGCCAAGCAACCGACGGTGATTGAAACAGCTCCCAGCAGAGCCATCCCAACGCCGGAAACGCTAGTAGGCTAAGGATCGCCGAGAGGCTGCGGGTTACAACAATGCCGTTGCCCCACGTCTCAAACCAGCGTACCCATAGCCGCTCTAATGCAAAAAATAAAGGCGTTAGCTGGGGCTCTTCACGCACTAATCCCTTCAGAGTATCCACACCACGCTTCTCGGTATTAAGCCGCTGAAAGTCCTGGATATCTGAAACAGAAACAAGACGCGCTTCTGTCAAAGCTTCAACTACTTCAGCTTCGGTGTAGCCAGAAACCCGCAATGCCGTGAAGGTTTCATCGTATTGATAAACTTTGCTGTCCAACTGGACAAAACGAAAAAAGATCCCCAATACCAAACACACGATAATTAACGCTTGCCAAACGCTTGGCAGCATTCTCCAGCTCAATCTAACTCTGTGCATCAACATGGCAAGATTGCCTTCAATCCAGGGTATTCACACTTTAACAGCACCAATCTGGACTCTCCCGGAAGATCACAGAAGCTTCGAGCATGTCAAGTATTAATGGAGTCTAAAAGTTTGCAATCCGCCTGAGAGCTTGCAATCATTGAGAATTTCAGGCTTTATAGCAATTTGCATTTGCATCAGAATTTGCATTGATTCTGTAAAAAATTGTTTCTTGCTTGAAGAAACGCTGCCTTATGTTTCTTCGGGCAATTCTCGTTTAAGGCGCAAGATTGAGCGGAACAGGCTCATCAATACCATAGCCCTGGGCATAATCAACTCCTAACTCTCGCAGCTTGCCCAGAATTTCGTCGTTTTCAACAAAGCCAGCGATCGTATACAGCCCCATTACATGTCCAATTCGGTTGATGCACTCCACCATCGCCCGATCGACCACATCATTCACGATGTTTTTGACGAAGTAGCCATCTATTTTCAGGTAATCGATCGGCAAATTTTTGAGATAGGCTAACGAACTCATGCCGCTACCAAAGTGATCTAGTGCAAAGCAGCAGCCGATTTGCTTCAGTTCACGAATCAGCGGAACGGCTCTAGCAAGGTTGGCGATCGCTGCCGTTTCTGTGACTTCGAAGCAGATCGCCTGCGGAGGCACAGCGTGGCGCTCAAACTGCTCCCGCAGAAAGTCTAAAAACTGGTCATCATTAAGGCTAGCGCCTGAAAGATTAATCGCGTACTGATCTTGGAGAGGCTGCGTATCAGGCTGGGAACTAGGATTCAGGGCAGCATAGCTGCTAAAAAATCGGCTGATTACCCAGCGATCGACAGCAGCCATCAAGCCATAGCGCTCGGCAGCCGGAATAAATGCCATGGGCGGCACAACCTCTCCCTGCTCTGACACCATCCGCACCAGCAGCTCCCAATGTTGCGCCCGATCTGCACATGACTGACCCAGCGGCACGATCGCCTGTCGATACAGCTGAAACCGATTTTCTTGAAGGGCATTGGAGAGGCGCGCCACCCATTGCCGCTCACCCCGCTGGCGGACCAACTCGCTATCGTCGGTTTGGTAAATATGGACTTGGTTCCGTCCTTTATCTTTGGCGGCATAGCAGGCGGCATCAGCAGCACTGAGCACTGAGTTAAGATCACCGCTATCTAGATCAATGGCAACCAGTCCAATACTCACCCCAATTGTGAAGGTGTTATTTTGCCAAGCAAATCGAAAGCTCTGAATTTTTTTGAGGATGGCATCTGCAATCCGGCAGGCAGAGTCGAGGTTGCACTGGTGCAGCAGAATGCCAAATTCATCACCCCCTAGACGTCCTAAGGTATCGGCAGCCCGCACCTGCTGCTGAAGCAAGGCGGCCAGCTGGCGCAGTAGTTCATCGCCTGCTACATGTCCACAAGTATCATTCACCCATTTGAACTGGTCTAGATCCAGATAGCAAAGCACATGCTGCTGCTCTTGTTCACGGACGCTGATGATCGCTTCCGCAAGCTGCTGCTCAAACTCACGCCGATTCACCAGCCCTGTTAGGGAATCGTGGCTTGCCTGCCAAGACAGCTTGCGAGCCAGCGAGTGGTACTGTGTCATATCCCGGAAGACAATCACTGTCCCAATGATCCGGTTTTGGCGATCGCGGATCGGGGCCGCTGAGTGGTCAATGGTATGTTCGGCTTCATCACGGGCAATCAGCAGCGTTGGATGCGATAGCCCAACAACTTTGCCCGAACTGCAGACTTTTTCTACTAAATTTTCAGCTGTTTGACGTGTGACTTCATTAAGCGTTTGAAAAACCTCAGCAAGCGGTGAGCCAATTGCTTGATTGGCTTGCCACCCTGTTAGCTGTTCAGCAACTGGATTGACGTATTGAATTCGTCCAGCGATATCCGTTGTAATCACACCATCGCCCAACGATTGCAACACGTTTTGTGCCAGCTCTTTTTCTTGAAATAATGCCAGCTCAATGTCTTTGCGCTCGGTGATATCTTGCCAAGCACCGACTATTTCGATCGGTCGCCCCTGTACATCACAAATCAGCCGACGCTGGTCTTGTAGCCAGCGATAGCCCCCGTTTTGATGTAAGAAGCGATACTCAAGAACCTGAGACTCCTGATGAATGAGCTGAGCCAGTGTATTCAAGACATACGGCAAATCTTCTGGATGAACAGCTCGCTGCCAAAGTCCAGTATCTTTTAGAAATTCCTGCGGCTCATAGCCAAGCTGATTAATGCTCTCGCTAATGTAGGTAATGCCGTAGTTGCCGTCAGGTCGGCTATTGTAAATGACTGCAGGGCTAAATGCTAGCAGGCGTTGAAGCTGCTGCTTAGTTTCTAGCAGCACTTGCTCTCTATACTGACGTTTAGTAAGCTGTTGCCGAAGTTCGGCATTCTCTTTGAGCAGTGCTAGCATCCCGTTTGTCACTGATCCTTCTGCCTGGTGTGCAACCATGTATAAGGTAGGAATTATGATGTTTGCGATTTCTCGTGATTCTGACTAATGGATTTAGCCTTACGACAGCTACTACAGCAGCAGGTTCTTTTCCTAAATTGAGCCTAAAATTACATGAAAACCTAATCGCCTATAAGCAATCGAACCAATTCGCTGCAGAATTCGCTTTGGGCAGACTGGCTCTAAGTTTATAAGAGTAGGATGACAAGCGTAGATGCACCCGTTTTGCCCATGCCCTGCACAGCCGATTGTATGGCTGTACAGCCCAGCTGTCATTTTGTACTGGTGTTGATTCTCATGGGCTTAATTCTGCCTGGTGAGCATGTAATAGATTACCCTGCAATGCCTACTGCTACTGGGCTAGGAGGGGAGGTGACCCCAGTGAGGGAACAATTGTAGTAGCCATTTCACCCTGTGCGAACTGGTCCAGTGGTTAGCCAATCCACTCCAAATTCAACTGGGAATCCCTCTGCCCCTTTCACAACCTGCAAGAACTAGCACCTATCACCAGAATTATATCAGTCGAAACTGGCTCAGTCGAAACTAGCATTGCTTGATCTGCTTGCGAATCAGGCTGAAAAGGCTCACAGAGCGGGCTTTTCATCTTAATTCACGTACAAAGCTAGCAATGCGCGGTAGAGACCCATTTTGTATATGTATGATACTGGAAATTGAGTGAAAATTGCATTTATGGTAGAAGAAACAAACAATAATGCCGCTCGATTGCCGAGCTCTACCAGTTTTCCGCGTTACGCCTCAGCAGCATGACTGGTATTTATTAGGATTCTCGGGTGAAGCATAGAAATTCTTTGATAGTTATAGCGCTGCCCGTATGCATCAGGACAAGTTTTTGTGTAGAAGCTCTGCTACGCAAAGCTTCTACACAAAAAGATTTCAAGCTAAGCGCGGAGCACTATACCCAGGGCAAAATAACTTTAATGCTGGTTCAGCAGTTCATTCACCAAATCTATAGCATTCGCACCAATCTTAAAAAATAGATCAGCATCTGTTCGTAGCTTTAGTAACCGCTTAAGATTCATCATGAGAAATCTTCTGTCAATCTAACGTATCTGATTTCGTTAAGGCTTCCTTGAGCCGCTGCTGTCGAGTTTCTATATACCGCTCATACCAATCCATGAACGGCGTTGCTGTCATACCATGTAGCACCACCGAAATTACAACAGTGATGAGGGTGACCCAGGCAATTAGCTCACCAACTTCACCCCGCAAGCCGCCACCAAGGGAGTAAAACAAATAATAAAGAGAACCAACTCCACGAATACCAAACCAGCCGAATAGTAAGCGTTTCACAGGCGTATATTTTGCGCCAATCGTGCTGATCCAGGTTCCCACCGGACGGATTACAAAAATTAGCAACCCTGCGACAAGTAGAGCAGGCGCGGCAAAGCGGAGCATGGGTTCAAACCGGAGCAGCGACCCCAACAGCAAAATCGTACCAATTTCGGCAAGCTTCTCGCCTTGCTCCACAAAATCAAGGTAGACCTGACGCTTCTCAGGGTCGTGATAGGCATAGTAAGTGGCAACCCCTGCCACAAAAACTGCCAGAAACCCATAGCCGTGGGCTAGCTCTGTGAGGGCATAGGTGAGCAGAATAATGCCCAGAGCAACAAACTCTTCCATCGCTTCATTGACTGGGCGGATTCTTCGAATGCGCTTGTCCATCCATACCACGACTCTAGGAACCAAAATGCCCATACCGACACCAGCGGCGATCGCCCACAGTAGATCTACCAGCACCCACTGACCAAACCAGCTTTGCCAGTTGTCATCTTCTAGCCAGTGCAACCCAAAGTAGACGAAAGGAAAGGCTAGGGCATCATTTAGTCCCCCTTCGGAGGTTAGCCCAAACCGGAGCCCATCGCGATCTTCAGGATGGTTGAGCTGAATATCTGATGCCAAAACTGGGTCGGTGGGGGCCAAAATTGCCCCCAGCAGGATGCCCTCTCCCCAAGAAAGCTTCAGCGCGAAGTGACCAAGCGCTGCAACTGCAAAGATAGACAGGGGCATCAGCAGTCCCAGCAGCCGCACCGTCGCACCCCAAGCCACTAAGTTGAAGGGGCGATTCATCTTTAAGCCACAGCCGAACAGCGAAATCAGAACCACGAATTCCGTTAGCCGCTCTAAAAACTTTGCATCTGGACGAATCTGAATTAAGCCAAACCCATAGGGACTGAGAAGAATCCCCACCAGCAGATAAATTAGAGCAAACGAAAAAGGCGATCGAATAATCCAGCCTGATCCCAGTGTTACCGTCAGCAGGAGTAAACCAATGACCATCAAGTCTAGGATGTAGATATCCACACTAACGATTCCTTATTGCAAAACGCGTTGTGGGCGTCGGGCAGAGTTTGCCCAAATTCCCACTGCTCAAACATTCTCACCCTACCAGCGTCAATTTATGGAACCCTAGCCCATAAGAGAGAATCGTTAGCTGTCGTTAGACAGATCAACAGAAAAACCGCCAGCTCGATCGCGAGGCAAACTGGCGGCGGTGCATTGCACTTATTGTTTTTTACAGTAAATTGAGCAAAGAAGCGAGTTTTGACGGTTTCTTACTATTTTCCGTCAAGACTTCTTAAATTTCGCCCAGCCTGCATATTTGGCTTGATCGCCCAGTTCTTCTTCAATCCGCAGCAGTTGGTTGTATTTGGCAAGGCGTTCACCCCGGCAAGGTGCGCCTGTCTTAATTTGCCCTGCTGCCGTTGCCACCGCCAAGTCTGCAATAAAATCATCTGGCGTTTCGCCGGAACGATGGCTGATCATATAAGTGTAGCCGCCACTTTGCGAAATGCTAATTGCCTTTAACGTCTCGGTGATCGAGCCAATCTGATTGACTTTGACCAACGTGCTGTTGCCGACGCCAGCGGCGATCGCCTCCTGGATGATTTTGGGATTGGTGACAAAGGCATCATCCCCAACCAGCTGAATCCTGCTGCCCAGCTTTTGGGTGAGCAGCTTCCAGCCGTCCCAGTCTTGCTCTGCGAGCCCATCCTCAATTGAGACGATCGGGTACTGATTTACCCAGCTTTCCCAAAGCGCCACCATCTCCTCGGAAGACTTACGGCTGCCGTCTGATTTTGAGAAGACATAGACGCCGTCTTCATATAGCTCTGTGGTGGCAGGATCAAGGGCGATCGCCATATCTTCTCCTGCCTTCAAACCCACTTTTTCAACGGCCTGCAAAATCAGCTCCACTGCTTCAACGTTGGATTTGAGGTTGGGTGCAAAGCCGCCTTCATCGCCTACGCCTGTGCTGTAGCCACTCTTCTTGAGGATTGCTTTGAGTGCATGATATACGGCTGCGCCCATTTCCAATGACTCGCGAAACGTCGCCGCTCCGACCGGGGCTACCATATATTCCTGAAAGTCAACGCTGCTATCGGCATGAGCACCACCGTTCAGGATGTTGAAGCAAGGGACAGGCAGCAGATTGGCATCGCCGCCCAAGTAGCGATAGAGCGGCACATTCTGCGAGGCTGCGGCTGCCCGCGCTACCGCCATAGAAACCCCAAGAATTGAGTTTGCGCCTAGGTTAGATTTGTATTCTGTACCATCTAGCGCCAGCATCTTCTCATCGATCGCTGCCTGATCAGTTGCATCAGCCCCTTTGAGCGCTGTGGCAATTGTTTCATTGACATGGGCAACGGCTTTGAGGACTCCTTTGCCGCCGTATCGCCCGTCGCCATCTCGCAGTTCCAAAGCTTCTCGGCTACCTGTGGATGCTCCTGAAGGAACTGCCGCTCGCCCTTTGCTGCCATCTTCCAATACCACATCAACTTCCACCGTAGGATTGCCACGGGAGTCGAGAATTTCTCTGCCATGAACAGATGCGATCGCCACCATAAAATTAGTTCCTCTGCGCGGTAGTTCTCTCCGTTACTGATTGAACCAGAGATCGTGGTGGGCAGTAGTCACTTTTGTACTCTTTTCACTTTTAAAGCGAGCGTGGCTGCAAGTTCTGTCGTTCGCTTAAGAGCTTAGCTAAAGCCGATTGGAAGCATCCACTGCTTCAGTTTCTTCGGCTTCCCAATCCATACAGTAATCATCTTCAACGCCATAGGGGTGCATTGCACAAACAAGCTGCTCCCCGCCGTAGGCTTTGCCATGGTAAAAGTGACAGCCTTGACAGGCGATCGGACGCTGGGGTCTGGGCGGTGGAGTGCGGCGGTTCATTTGCCGCAGTAGTTCGATGTAGAGATCAGCGTGGGCAGTCCGGCTTTTGCGGATGCGGTGCTGTTCTAGCACAATCGACGTGGCGCTAAAGCTGGCAAGACAGGAACCTGCAGCAACAGCGGCAGCCTGCACCATTTTGTCGTTTGACCACAGCGCGATCGACAGGGCGATGCCTGCGCAGAAGCTCCCTAGTGCCACTTTTTGAATCATTGCTTTGGCGATTCCGAAGTTTTAGCAATTGCAAGATCAAGATGTTCAACAGCAGTGGAGCTTGTGGGATGAACAAAGTCCATTCCACAAAACAAGCCTTCAAAAGACCGCAGGCTCCAACGAACCGATGCTGTGCAACCCCGACTGGGCAAAAATCGCCCTGTAATCATCGATATTGAACCTACAGCCTATGACATGCCGCGACATCCAGCTACTCTAAGGTTTCCTGGTTAGCCACTGTTATTCCTTCCTAAGCTTATCAGGATCATCTGGAGAGTTTTAGAGACTTAATACCTAAATTGGAACAAAAATTTAATCCTTGCATCTGTTGATTGGCTAATCAACAGGCAGCGCTTTATACCAGTCTGCATAAGGGGTTTTGTGAACTGGCTGCTGGTTATAATCGGGTGCACCATCCGCCCACCAAACGGCTCCACGCTCGCCTAGCGCTATTTTGGCGGCATTCACTGCTGCACGAGCTGTTTCCAGCGCTGGCTCATTTTGCTGCATTGCTGTTTTAACGGCACGACGAGCCTTCATCAGCTCTTTGACTAAGTGCGATCGTTCTGCTTCAGTGAGGGCAGGGTTGGAACATCGCCATAGTTTGCCTTTGACAACAAAATAGCGACCGTCTGGAGTGGTGGGGTAGCGCATTGTTAGCCAAACACAAATAGAACTGCCGCAAATTAAAAAAACAGATTCCCTCTTTAAAGTGAGACAAATTGTCTCTGGATGAAATCTGTAAAAGATAGTAGGTTTGCCAGTGCAGCTTTGTTCTTTGCAGGGTAAATCATGTCGATCGCTTCATTTTTAGCTAGACGATCGGTTCACTACAGCTGGGTGGTAGCAGCACTGACATTTTTAGCACTGTTGATTGCCGCTGGAATTCGCTCGGCTCCGGGGGTGTTGATGGTGCCGTTGGAGCAGGATTTTGGCTGGACACGGGCAACGATCTCGCTAGCAATTTCGATCAATCTAGTGCTGTATGGGCTGATCGGTCCTTTTGCCGCCACAGTGGCAGAGCGAATTGGCATTCGTAAGGCGATGCTGTTTTCGCTGGGCTTGCTGGTGGTAGGCGTTGGCTTAACTCCATTGATGACTCAGTCCTGGCAGCTCATTTTGCTGTGGGGTGTAGTTGTTGGCGGTGGCTCAGGGATGCTGGCGCTGGTGCTAGGAGCAATTGTGGTAAACCGCTGGTTTGCCGAGCGGCGCGGTTTAGTGTTAGGCGTATTGACTGCCAGCACTGCTACAGGGCAGCTCGTGTTTTTGCCGCTGCTTGCCTCGCTGGTAGAGCGGTTTGGCTGGCGAATCGCAGTGCTGCTAATCGCCGGAGTTGCCCTGCTGGTGATGCCCCTGATCGGGCTGCTAATGCGGAGTCGCCCCAGCGATGTGGGGCTACGGGCATTGGGTGAGCGGGCGGCAGAGCACTCACCGGAAATCGCCCCCAGCCGGACGCCATCAGCCCCTCCTTCCCAAAACCCGATCGCTGCCACATTAAGCGATCTAAAGCGGGGGACACAATCTGGTGATTTCTGGCTGCTGGCTGGCAGCTTCTTTGTATGTGGAGCCAGCACCAATGGGCTGATTGGCACTCACTTGATTCCTGCCTGCATTGACCACGGCATTCCAGAAGTTAAGGCAGCAGGTCTGCTGGCGGTGATGGGCATTTTTGACTTTGTGGGCACGACTGCATCGGGCTGGTTAAGCGATCGTCTCGATAGCCGTAAGCTGCTCTGCTGGTACTATGGCTTGCGCGGTCTATCTTTGCTGTTTCTGCCGTTTAGCTTTGATCAGTCGTTCTATGGGCTGTGGATTTTTGCCGTATTTTATGGGCTAGATTGGATTGCCACCGTACCTCCCACAGTTCGTTTGACGACTAA
Source organism: Phormidium tenue FACHB-886 (assembly GCF_014764505.1). Taxonomy (GTDB): domain Bacteria; phylum Cyanobacteriota; class Cyanobacteriia; order Elainellales; family Elainellaceae; genus FACHB-886. The sequence continues at coordinate 74,423 of NZ_JACXWX010000005.1, read as the reverse complement.
TGTCTTTGGCAAGGAGAAAACAGGGGTGATGTTTGGCTGGATTGTGGCAGCACACCAGGTTGGTGCAGCGGTGGCAGCCTTCGGAGCAGGCGCACTACGAACCTGGCAGGGTACTTATCTACATGCCTTTATGTTGTCAGGTGGGCTATGTTTGGTGGCAGCAGTAATGGTGCTGCAAATTAATCGGCGCTCAGGGCAAACAATCACAGCGGCTCTCACTCGCTAACAAGTAACGTATGAACTTGGCCATTGCACAAAGAATATTTTTGGGTTGCTTTGCACGCCCACAAAAATATTCTTTATCTCAACAACCATAGCGGTTGCTATAAATCAAACAGGCTTACCAAACTAGCGCTGTCAATTCCAGACAGGACAGACTCATGTCTAATTTCCCTGCTAAACCTAGTGAGATCGCCTCTAACCGCTCAACGGTGCGGGTGCTGATTGTAGAAGATGATCCAGTCATGCAGCTGGGTCTCAAACATCTGCTTAGTACCGATTCTCGCTTTCAGATTGTCGGACAAGTAGGCGATGGCTATTCGGCAATCGAAGCAGCGCAAACGTTAGAGCCGGATCTAATCGTGATGGATATTGGGCTACCACAGCTAGATGGCATTGCCGCGACTCAGCAGATCAAAGCGAACCAGCCTGCGGTGCATGTGATTATGCTGACTTCCCACAGCACTGAGCATGAAACGATCGCTGCGCTTTCCAGTGGAGCCGATGCTTACTGCATCAAAGGAACGAATATCGATCGCCTGTTTGCAGCAATTGCTACTGTGCAAGATGGCACGATCTATCTTGATCCACAAATCGTCCGACATGTGCTGGATCAGCTGAAACCAGCGACTTCGCGAATGCCCAAGCCCAATGCTGCAATTACCCAGCTCTCTGAGCGAGAGCTGCAAGTCCTGAAGCTGATGGTGGAGGGATACAGCAATCCAGAGATTGCCGCAGAGCTGTATCTCAGCCTTAGCACTGTTAAAACGCATATTCGCAGCATTATGAACAAGCTGTCTGTTGACGATCGTGTTCAGGCGGCTGTGGTGGCGCTGCGAGCGGGCATTGTTTAGCGGGGAGTGTTCTGCGCCACAGGCAGCGTTAGCCAGAAGGTAGCACCCCCGCCAAGCTGGCTGATTACACCAATCTCGCCGCCGTGCGCCGAAACGATCTGCTTACACAGGTAAAGCCCCAACCCCAGCCCCGGCATATAGCGCGCTTGAGCGCCACGCGTGTAAAGATCGAACAGCCGCTTTTGCTGTTTGCGCTCAATCCCAACGCCATTGTCCCGAATCGAGCAGTAAATCCACTGCTTCTGTTTGGAGTGATTCGGTTTGAGCTTGGCGTTAAATAAGCTGGTAAAAGATTTGGGGCGGGTAAGTTTTTGGGTCGTCAGGGCTGCATCAAGGGTTAGCTCAATTCCATTGGGGTTGTGTTTGAGGGAGTTGGTGATGATATTGCAAAAGACGCGCCAAAGCTGATGACGATCGCCATCGATTTCGGGCAGATCTTCACGGATGTGATTGATCACATTCACCCGATTTCTCTCTAAAGACGGCTGAAGCTCTGAAAGCACTGACTGCATAAATTCGTTGAGGCGGATTGGCTCTAAATTGAGCGGCATCGAGCCAAATTCGCTGGCATGTGCCTCCAGCAAAGAATTAATCAACGCATTCTGACGATCGCATCCGCGCAGCAGCCATTCTAGATCTGCGCGATCGACGGTAATTTTTTCTTCTGGTTTTTTTAGCAAGCTTTGCAGCACGATCGAAGTCCCCGTCACTGGGGCACGCAGATCATGGGTCACCGCATGGAGAAATAGCTTTAACTCGCGGCGAGACTCAAACTCTGACCGCTTGAGTCGCTCATAGGTGAATACAGAAATATCTGCAATCACGCAAGCCCAGAATATAAAGATGGAAGCATATTCATCAAAGATGGGTTGATCGCCAATAGAAGTCGTGCCCAGCGACAGATTAACCGTAATGTAATAAAACAGCGGAACAAGCTGAGAAAAAAGGTGAAGCCCCCAGTGGACCGGCATGAGAATCGCTTGAGCAAAGAAAATGAGAATCCAGTCATTAAGAACTGGATTAGGGATGCCCATCGCCGTTCCAACGATCTGTGGAGCTAGGCTAATCGTCCAGGAGAAATATAGAAACATCAGCACCGAGCGGCGGCGTCCCCAAGCTGTTCGCACTAAAATTAGGCAGCCTAACAGCAAGACGGCTCGAACGATGTCGGCAGTAATAGACATGCGGAGGAGTGGCTCAAACAAATCAGCCGAGCCCATCGCTTCTGTAAAATCTGCTCTCACCTTATCCGGCTTAAAGAAGAGCTGCGAATAGCCCTGGATAACGAAGGTGAGGAAGCAAGCAGCCGTGATCCACAGAGCAAACCGCAGCCGATCGCCCAAAAATTGATTGCGCCATGTGCGGTAGTCGGCTGACTCCTTCTGTTTCCATTGGATGACCCATGAGCGAGCAATATTGCTCAGCTTTGCAGGAATGGCTTGCTTCCAAAGCTGTTGAAACTTAAGGCTGCGAGACATGGCTGTAGAACGGGTTGGAAGACGGTTGCCTTTAGCATAGCTGCAAGAACGAAGGATGAGCACTCAGCGCTGCCAAAGTTAATGCAACCGTGCTGGGGATGGACCGTGCTGGGGATAGACGATCGAGCTAAGCGATCGAGCTGGCACTCAGGCAACCATTGCAAGTTTTATCCAAGCAGCGCTTTAAAGCTTTAAATCGGTTCTCTCTCCTAAATCAGATCGGCTATCCTCCCCTGAGGATGGTTTGCTAAACCCTTTGGAATTGCGAAAATTGGATCAAGAAAGGCAACATGCCGTCAAGACGTACCCAAAAGGACAAAGACATGAAATTCTACGACTGGTTCCGGCAGACAATTCGCAACCCCAAGTACCGCTGGTGGATTATTTTGGGAGCGGTTGCTTATGTCCTTAGCCCGCTGGACATCTCTCCTGACTTCATTCCCTTCATTGGTCAAATTGATGATGTTGCAGTGATAACGCTCGTTATCTCAGAAGTTTCACAGATCCTGCTCGATCGCATCAAAGCAGGCAAAGACAAAAAATCAACAGAAGCAGTGGCTAGCACAACTGCTACCCAGACGACTACGGATAAGAATCCTGTAGATGTCAAGGCAGTTGAAGTTAACTAAGCCAGCCGAGCGCATCTCAAAGCGCAAACCGAGCCAACTCGATCTTTTAGTAAGAAAGCGATCGCCTACTGCAGGCGATCGCTTTCCTACTTTAGATAGCTGCGAAGACTGGGGGTAAGTGTTGTTAACTTAAGGCAAGCGTCCTATACTTTACGGTGCTGTCAATGCCTCAAAATACGAATCACACGGAAAGGTCAGACTATATTAAAGGTCATGCTCAGTCGTTGAGACAAACACTAAATCGCCTGATGATCATGGCTGCACGTGTGATTTTGGCGGGTTTGCTCCTCAATCTGATTATTCAATCGTTCATGGTTAGCCCGGAAGCTGGCGCCAGAAGCCTCGCAGCCACGATATTGCCTCTTCTGATTACAGGCTATCTCTCTTTTGCCAATAAATCGCACCAGGCGCTTGGAGTAACGCACCAGTTAGTAGATTTTATCTTCTACTTCTTGTCTAGCGTTTGGATGATCTTCCTGCTATTGTTTACGCGATATGCGATCGTTTATTACAATCGCGAAATTCCTTTGGGAGAATTTGTTATATCCCTTACCCTGAGCCTCTACATATTCATAACAGGACGCCTCCCCTTTAGGTCGTTGGTTGCCTGTGCTTATGGCATCATTTCAGGGCTTCTTATCTACATCCTTCTTTTTGGACCAGATTTTTAAACACAACAGGCTTCCTATACGAATAGATTTTTAACCAAATAAATCGTGAGGCGGCTTCGCCACCCCACGATTTATGTAAGAGATTGGATGACTGAAAACCTGTCTACAGGCAGGGGATGAGCATTATTCACCCACCCTGAGGGTAAAGGTAAGCAGTTGCACTGACAATTACACTAAGACTGCGTAGACTCTATAGTTTTTGAGCCACTGGGTTGGATATCACAAACCACTTCATAGAAGGCTGTATCTGGTGCTTTAGCAAAAAGCGGTGTCATCTTTTTTAAGATCGTTTCATGTGCCTCAGTCCGGTTGTCTTCCATATCAGCAGCGCTTTCCCAAAAAATCACTGAAATACCGCGATCGGTTCCAGGTTCTTGCAAAAGATAGGTTCCCTTGAAGCCCTCACCATAGGATGAAACCGCTTCTTCGTAGAGCCGTCTTGCCTCTTCAAATTTGCCAGACTTGAATTCTCCGATTGCCACGTACGCAAATCGCCGCCTCAAAAAGTCTTGAAATTCTGACATAGTGTTTTACCTCGAAAAAGCTTAAAAAGGCATCTCAAGAGGAATCAGTTTAACGTGTGAGCGACGGACTCTCTAAAATTCTTCAGGTTTGCTAGATGTTTCCGATCTTTCGTTCTATCGATCTTTTAACCCCCTAGCGGAGTAATCCGCTAGGGGGTTAAAAGATCTACGAAAGCGTTGAAGATCGTTAGGAGGGCTGCAAATTTACTACGCAAATTTACTACGCCTGGTAGCCCGGAATGCGGCTGCTGTAGTCAGTTTCAGTTCCCGTGATGGACTCTGCCAAATCCTCGAAGGAGTCTGAATTCCAGTTGCGTTCGTGAATTGGCTTGGTTTGCTCTCCCAAGAAGTAGACTTGTGTCCCAATTACGGCAGCCGCCACCCAGCCTACAACAAACAGTGCGATTAGAATTAGCATCGTCATGGTTTTTACCTCTCAACTACTCTGAAGGTTTCAGCTCATCCTCTAAGCAACATAAGCAAGGAGACTAAATTCTTCACCCTGCCTGCATCGGCGCTCTCGGATGGACTCTTAGGAGGAGTGCGTTGTTACCTTATGTAAATAAATATAACAGTAAATATTACAGTTTTGCAATAAATGTTGCAAAATTCTTTTAATGGTGCTAGCAAAACTTGCCTATAATGAAGGTGTACTGCCAGTCCTGCCGCTTATGGTTCAGCTCCAGCGGGTGACAATTGCCCCCAGCCAGCTCTCTAACGAAACCCTCTATCTCACGCCGGAACAGCATCACTATCTCAGTCGGGTTCTCCGATTAGGTGCAGGCGATCGCTTTATTGCAATGGACGGGCAGGGACACGGGTGGCTTTCTGCCCTCGGCAGTACTCTCCGCGAAGCCAAGATTTTGGAGCCAATTGCCGCTCAAACCGAGCTGCCCGTCTCTGTAACGCTGCTCATAGCCTTACCCAAAACCGGCATGGAAGACATCGTGCGGCAAGTCACAGAGCTAGGGGTTGAGCAAATCGTGCCTGTGCTCAGCCAGCGCACTTTGCTCAATCCCAGTGTCCAAAAGCGCGATCGTTGGCAGCGGATTGCAGCTGAAGCCGCCGAACAATCTGAACGGCAGATCGTACCCAGAATCTGGGAGCCAACCCCTTGGGCTGAAGCGTTAAAAACTTGGAACAATGGCTCCTGCTATCTCTGCGCCGAGCGGGGGGCGCGATCGCCGCTGCTGTCTACCCTGCAGCAAACTACAGCATCCTCTCTCATCCTGGCCACAGGCTGCGAGGGCGGTTGGACACCCGCTGAAGTTGAGATGGCAATTGCTGCAGCCTACCAGCCCATCTCGCTGGGTTCTCGCATCCTCAGGGCTGTAACGGCACCTGTTGTAGTAATGGCAATCGTTGCGTCTGTATATGAAGCGATGCCACCCATTGGCAAAACGGTTTAGGCTATGAAAAAACCGATCGCTGAACTCTCATGCTCGACCAAGTTTCTGCTGCCTTCGATCGCCAAGATTACAAAACGGCTGCTCACCTGTTAAAGCAACTCCATCAGCAGTCGCCTGACAACCTGTGGGTGCGGCTATACATCGGACGGCTGCGAGAAGTGACGGGAAAAGCTGAAGCCGCAGAAGCGATCTATCGAGGGCTGTTGCAGGGAGCCACACCGACGAAAGTGGCAGCGCAAGCACGGGAGGGTTTGCAGCGCTTGGCCGCAGCCGCACAGAGCCAAAGGGAAGCAGCGATCGCCCAAGCAATGGCTGATCCGAGCCAAACCGCGCAGGGTGTTTTGGTACTAGAGCCGATCGATGCATCTGCCAAGCAGGCTGCTGCCCAGAGTTTTGCTCGCATCATGAAGATCGACGCCTATGCCGCACGGCTGCTGCTGCCTAGCCGAGGTTGGCGGCTGTACCGAGTTGGGGCGATCGGCGAACTTCAGGTTTTGGGGCAGGCGCTACGGCAAGCTGGCATTCCAGTCTTTTGGGTATCACTGGCAGATTTGCAGCAGATTCGCGTGTTTCGAGTGCAGTATATCCAATCTGCCTTGCCTCAACCCCAAATCGTCTGCCTGAATGAATCCGATCAGCTCGGTTCGCTAACATTCGAGTGGTCGGAAGTGAGCCGTCGGGTGAATGGGCTATTGCCCATTTTTGAAGATGTCGTGGATGTGGTCAGCCATGCGCCATTCCAGCGGCAAGCGCTGACGCACCGAGAAGAAACGCAGGACTACGCCCAAGTGCTAGATTTGCATCTGCCTAAGCGCCGCTGCTTGCTGCGGTTTTGCGATCGAGCGTACCAGTTCAATCAAGGGGTGGTGTTTGACGCTAGCCAGGATGGAGCAGTTAGCCAAGCCACAACTCGCATCCGCTGGAATCAGCTTGCTGCCTTTCTAGGCGATCGAGTTCACGGAGCGGCGCCTCTCGGAAACGCCACTCCACATCAATCCTCTGGATCTGCAGGGTCAGAATTTACGCCATTTGCTGAAACTGCCTTAGAGCAGCTAGCAATTGTTCGGAATTTTCCGGCTCATATTGATGTATTCCGCAAACAGCCTTCGGCTTGGGATGCGGCTTTTCACCTGTACAGCACATTAATCTTTCAGCACACAGCCTAACTGGAGACTTAAGTCGGAATTAGCTCACCGGGGCGCAGCCGCGACCATTTGCCGACTTCTTCTTTAAAGCTGAGGCAGCCTACGACATCCCACTCCATCTCAATTTCGTCTTGGCGTGGGCGAATGTTAACGTTGATGGTAGGTTCTGCCGCCTCAAAATCAGGGGATTCCGTGAGATGGCGCTGCTGGTGCTGATGCTCCACGGCATGATATGTCGTGCAGCGATCGACATAATGACAGTTCACGCAAATACACATGAGTCAAGCCCTCCAACAGCGATAAGCAGCAGCGAAACGAACGGAGCAAAATTAGGTTTGTATGACCCTTTTTTGATAATGTATCTCAAGTTTTCCTAAAACTGGCAGCCACCCTGGAGTGAGATTGACAAAATGAAAAGAAGTGGCGATTTTCTTCGGGATTGGTGCTGTCGCAGAGAAAAATTAGGTTAGTTCATCCATCAGCCGCACCTCCTTTTCAGCGGGCACATTTACTCATTCGGATACTCATTCGGACTTGACATTGGACGCAATACTGTTGAACCAGGCAAATTCATTTCTAGGCGCAGCTTCATCACCCTCCCAGGGAACATCTCCGGTATTAGACGTTTCAGCACTGTCTCCCCAAACTTGGCCTTTTAGTTTGGATTGGCTACCGCAAACAACTTATCTAGTGGGCGGCAATGTGCGAGATGCACTGCTGGGCAGAAGCGCCGAATATCTAGATTTGGATTTTGTCATGCCTGCAGGAGCTGTTAAAACTGCTCAAAAAATGGCAGCTCACTACCAGGCTGGTTTTGTCCTGCTCGATGCCGATCGCCAAATTGCGCGGGTTGTGTTTGAGAACGCCACCGTAGACTTTGCTCAGCAGGTGGGCGATAGTCTCGAAGAAGACCTGCGGAGACGAGATTTCACGGTTAATGCGATCGCCTACAGCCCTCATACGGAGCACATTCTTGATCCCCTCCAGGGACATGCTGACCTGCAGCAGCAAATGATTCGCATGGTGGAGCCAGACAATCTCAAGGAGGACCCCTTGAGACTGCTGCGAGCCTACAGACAGGCAGCTCAGCTTGGCTTCAAGGTAGACCCAGAAACGCAGCAGATGATTCGGCTGTTGGCGCCGCTGCTGCAATCAATTGCGCCAGAGCGGATTCAGTCAGAAGTGGGCTACCTGCTTAGCACTGCCAAGGGAACGCCTTTTCTGGCGCTTGCCTTTGAAGATGGTCTGCTGACACATTGGTTTCCCCATGCGACGACGACAAAACTTTCGCAGGTGGCAGGCATTGACCAAGCGGCAATCGCCCTGGCCGAGCAGCAGGCGGCATTTGGGCAAGAGCTACAGGGCTGGCTACGGGATCAGCAAAAAATTTCAGGTACAGGTAGGAGCTGGCTCAAGGTGGCCAAGCTGGCCTGCTTGGTTGCAGAAGATCCGGCAGCAGCAGAGCAAGATCTGTGGCGGCTGAAATATAGCCGCGCCGAAGTGCAGGCGGTGCTCTCGGTCATCAGAGCTTTGCCGCAAATTCAATCGGTGTTATCTCTGCGGGATCAGTATCACCTTTTTCGCAGTATTGGCTTTGCGTTTCCTGCTCTGGCAGTTTTGGCAATTGCTCAAGGGACGACTCAGGCGCCGATCGAGGCGTTGTTCCATCGCTTTCTAACGCCCGACGACCCGGTTGCTCATCCCGTCTCATTGGTCAGCGGACGAGATTTGATGACGCAGCTACACCTACGCCCTAGCCCTCAAATTGGACATCTGCTAGATGCGATTCAGCTTGCCAGAGCCGAGGGAAAGCTGCACAGCCGCGCGGACGCTCTAGAATTTGCCAGATCGCAGATTGCGGCTGAGGGGATTGTAGAGTGACAGATTCCCAGCCAACAAAACGCTATGAGGAAAATTTCATCTACCTCTCTGTTTTCTTGAAAACCTTGCCCAACAAGCGTTCCAGGAAATCAACCCCAAGCCAAGATCGCACCAACTATGATAGAGTAAACATCCTGTGGGAAAGGTTGGATGGAGCCGTAGTTTGGCGTAGCTCAGCGCATTTCTTGCTAAGCGAGCTTTCGTTTGGCTAAGTCTCCACCTTGTTAAAGCCTCCACCCCGTCAGATTTTTCTGTCTAAGCTCAGCTCAAACTAGTTCAACTTCAATCAAATAGAGGTAAAGAGGTCTTAGAATGGCTAAACGCCGTAATCAAAAGAAAGAAAAAGCACTCCGTAACCAGGCTTACGCTCGTAAGTTTCGTAAGCGTACTAACGTTGGTCGATTCGGCAATAGACGGCGCTACGGCGCTGGCGGAGGCAGCCAGGAGGACGATGCCGAGCGCGACAATATGAGTCAAGAAGGGACAGGGGCAGCAGACTAACCTCAATTCCTTTCGAGAATCATTCACTATCGGTAGTGCATTGACTACCGATAGTTTTTTCTTTAAGGGAATGATGGCTTCGTAGAGCGTTACTCCATAAAGCCCTACAGACTTCAGATCAAGTTGAATGTGCACTAACCAGCTTTAGCAGGTCGGCAAAGGCTGCGATCGGTTCAGCAGTCTCACTTACAACTGGGGTGCCTAGCTGGAGCGCAATTTGCTGAGCGGCTGCCAAACCAGAGTTTAAGGCGCTCTCCAGACGATCGCCCCCACACCAATCTCCGCAACAGACAAGCGGCAGTGATGCAGCCTGAAGGCTCGTATTCTGCCAAGGTTGCGATACAAAAGCATAGCGCCAGCGATGCACCTGGAGTTCTTCTGCCTCTGCCAGGGCAGGTAGCAGCGCCTCTGCCGCTTGCGTCAGCAGATGCTGTCCCACGGGCTGGAGGTCTGTGTCGTCTAGGTGAAGCTCGGCAAATGCCGCCGAACTTTGAACAACTAGCGTAGGCGATGTCTCAGTTGATTCACTCGATTCAATCGATCGTTTACTGCCTTCCAGTCCTACCCAAGCCAGCGTTGCCCCTGCTGGAAACTGCACTGCCTGCCAGGGAAGGTTTTGAAACTTTGCTGCATACTTAATCGGGTAAGCTGCAATCGAGGTGATGCAAGGCGCAAACTGTACTGAGCGCAGTGCTGCTAGCAGGTCATCTGGCAGCCAGTCGGCGATTGGCTGCAGCAACAGCAATGCTTGTGGAGCAGGGATCGCCAGCACAACCGCTAGACTTGCTACCTCTGCCCCGGAGCCTGCACCCGTTTCTAGCGTCAGCTTCCAACTGCGATCGGGCTGGAAAGCGATAGCCTGCACCCGTTGAGCCCGCCGAATTTCTAACCCTGCTCCCAATGCTTTAGCAACTGCCGTAATGCCTTCTGCAGCAGCATAGCGCGGATGCTGTACGGGAGACACTTGCAGCCCTGTTGTTGTCCAGTCGTGAATTGTTTCTGTCCAGCGATGCAGTATGCCTTGCTGCACCAGCGTTTGAATTAGCAGCGATGTGAGATCGCCTTGCACCTCCAAGCAGCGCAACCCGTGATCTGCCCAGGTTCCGGCAAGCCGACGAGTTGCTACCCGTCCACCCAGCCCGCGTGACTTCTCAATCACAACCACCCGATAGCCCGATCGCTGGAGCTGCTGAGCACAAATTAAGCCAGCCATGCCTGCCCCAACTACTACCACATCAAGCTTCATCGCCTCACCCCCATTCCTCTTCTCAGCTTACTCCCGAAGACTTGACTGATTCAGTAGAATATTGGACAGCAGGGAAACTTAGTAGCGGTGGAGGGATGGATCTTGGACGAGCTAACAGCGGCGTTAGAATTGGCAACAGACGAAGAACTGCAGGCGTTGACTGAGATCCTTTTCCGCCGAAAGTTTAACCCACTGGATTATGTCTACACCCCAGAGCCGCTCGATGTGCAGAGCCAGGATCGAGACACTTGGTTAGAGGCGATTGAAGATCGATTTCGGTTTTTGGCTGCTGATGGCATGACGGTGCTGCGTGGCAAAGCCAGCGAAATTAGCTATCGCCAGGTGTTGCTTCAGGTTTGCCGCCATCTAAAAATCTCTTACGCTCAAACGGATACGGCTGAAGATCTAGAAGCCGAAATCTTCCTACATCTGCTAAGTCGCGCCTGGAAGCAGATGCCGCCTTCTGAACAACAGGCAATTGCAGGGCAGATGCAGCGCGTCATTTCAGAATCGCATCTGGCAAAACAGCTGCCGCCTGCTGCCCATAATGATCCAGTGAGCTTGCTGCTGAAAGGCGGTAGTGTATTAGCAGTTAACTCAGTCGTTCGTCCCTGGATCTTGCAGCTCGTGGCACGTCAGTTTGCGCTGCAGATGGCAGCCTACCAACTGGCAAAGCAGGCGGTTTTGCAAGGGGGGGCAACGGTTGCAGCACAAATTCAAAGTCAGGCAGCGCTACAAATTGCTAGCCGCACCATGGCAGCGAGTGCTGTCCGCTATGGGGCAGTGCGTAGCCTCTTTACTTTTTTGGGCCCGGCAATGTGGGCCTGGTTTTTGAGTGATTTGGGCTGGCGAACGATCGCGACTAACTACGGGCGAGTCATCCCGGTGATCTTCACCCTTGCCCAAATTCGCTTGACTCGGACTGACTACTGTTTTGAAACAGCTTAATTTTGAGACAGGTTAACTTTGAGACGGTTGAACAACGGCAGGTTAGAACAAACTGGTAAGTGGATTAAGGGATGCACCAGATGGCTGAAGCAAAAGCAAATCGAACCTATTATGATTTGTTGAATTTGCACCCCTCTGCTTCTGCTCAGCAGATTCGGCGGACGTACCGGACGCTCAGCAAGCTCTATCACCCTGACACCACAACTCTACCGGCAGCGATCGCTACAGCCAAATTTCAGCAGCTTAACGAAGCCTATGCCACACTCAGCAATCCAGAGCGCCGCATCGCCTACGACTTGAGGATTGGCTATTCTCGCTATACGGTGATCCAGCCGCCTGCAGATTTGTATCGTCCAGTCACAGAGAAGCAAAAGACTCGATCGACTGTCTATCTTGACCCTACTGATCGTCCCTTATCCGCTGGAGAGCTGTTTGCCCTATTTATTCTGGCGGTTACTTTCCTGGGATGTATTCTCTTGGCAATCGGCGTTGGCATCGTCCGAGGAGAGATTGTGCTCTGAGTTGCTGGAAGGCTGAGTAGGATACATGCCCTCCCAGGACAAGACTTAAGTACAAGACTTATTACAATAGGTTAAGCAATCTCAGCTTGATCTAGTCATGTCGCTTCCTCCCACTACACCGCTCTACAACTATCCCTTGCCGGAAATCGAGCAATGGCTCCGTTCTCACGGCTGCCAGCAAGATCAGGAAAACCGCCACTGTTGGCACATCACCCGGCCCACCTGGCAAGCCGAGATTTGGATGGAGATCGACTCGCTGGCGGTGCGTTACATCGGCGCTGGGGCAGACGGTAAAGATATCCAGCGATCGTTCAAATATTCGCTGAGCCGCAGCGATTTAGACGAGGCAATTTTCTCGGGTCCTTAAGAAATTTAGAGGTCCATACTTCCTGTAGTACGCCCTCCAAACTATTCCCCTTCTTCGCAAATTGGCGTAGCAAAAATTGGCATGGTTATGACGCTACGCGCCTGGATCAAAATTATTGTTGTGTAAGGCTCAGCTACACGGGGCTTTTTGCAAAAAAATTTGTCCTCACATATGCGCGTAGCGCTATAAGAGCAATCTTCAACACTTGATAAGCAGCCATAAATTTTGTGAACAGTTAAGATAAGATCATTACGGCTTCTTTACACGGAATTCTTGCAGAAAGCAACGAAGTCTATAAAAGAAGTAGACCGTTCTTCATCAAGATTTTCCTTTTCTCTACGGATCTTTCCTATGACGCTGCCTATTCGCAATGTTGCCATCATTGCTCACGTTGACCACGGCAAAACGACGCTTGTTGATGCACTGCTTAAACAGTCCGGCACATTTCGAGAAGGCGAGGAAGTTCCGGACTGCGTTATGGACTCCAACACGCTAGAGCGAGAGCGGGGCATCACCATTCTCTCGAAAAACACTGCCGTTCGCTATGGCGAAATTCTAGTCAATATTGTTGATACACCCGGTCACGCAGACTTCGGCGGCGAAGTCGAGCGGGTGCTGGGCATGGTAGATGGCTGCATCCTGATTGTGGATGCCAACGAAGGACCGATGCCGCAGACGCGCTTTGTGTTGAAAAAAGCGCTGGAAAAAGGCTTACGTCCGATCGTCGTCGTCAACAAGATTGATCGTCCTCAAGCTGACCCATTTGGAGCGATCGACAAAGTCCTTGATCTCTTCCTCGAATTGGGCGCAGATGACGACCAGTGCGAGTTTCCCTATCTGTTTGCCTCTGGGTTGGCAGGCTTTGCCAAAAACGACCTAGAAGACGAGGCAGTAGATATGAAGCCGCTGTTTGAGGCGATCCTCAAGCATGTGCCGCCGCCAGTGGGCGATCCAGCCAAGCCGCTGCAGCTTCAAGTCACCACGCTGGATTACTCGGAATATTTAGGGCGGATCATCATTGGTCGCATCCACAACGGCACGATTCAAATGGGTCAGCAAGCCGCTTTGGTGAAAGAGGATGGCTCGATCGTCAAAGCCAAGATCTCGAAGCTGTTGGGCTTTGAGGGCTTAAAGCGGATTGACCTCGATAAGGCAGGCGCCGGAAATATCGTCGCGGTCGCTGGCTTTGCCGATGCCAACATTGGTGAAACGATTACTGATCCCACCAATCCACAAGCGCTGCCGCTAATTAAAGTGGATGAGCCCACGCTGCAGATGACTTTCTCGGTCAATGATTCGCCGTTCTCTGGGCAGGAAGGCCAGTTTGTCACCTCTCGGCAGCTACGCGATCGATTGATGCGCGAGCTGGAAACCAACGTGGCATTGCGAATTGAAGAGACTGACTCGCCTGATAAATTCCTCGTGTCTGGTCGTGGTGAACTGCACCTCGGCATCCTGATCGAAACCATGCGGCGGGAAGGCTACGAGTTTCAAGTTTCGCAGCCGCAGGTGATCTACCGCGAGGTAAGCGGTCAGCCCTGTGAGCCGTTTGAGCAACTGGTGCTAGACGTGCCCGACGAAGCAGTTGGCGGCTGTATCGAGCGGCTGGGTCAGCGCAAAGGCGAAATGCAAGACATGCAGGTGGGCGGCAATGGTCGCACGCAGCTAGAGTTCGTGATTCCAGCGCGTGGCTTGATCGGCTTCCGGGGTGAATTTATGCGGCTGACGCGCGGCGACGGCATCATGAACCACAGCTTTTTGGACTACCGCCCCATCATTGGAGAGGTAGAAACTCGCCGAAACGGAGTGTTAATCTCCTTCGAGGAAGGCACAGCCACCTTCTATGCGATGAAGAACGCAGAAGATCGCGGCGCTTTCTTCATCACACCGGGTACCAAGGTCTACAAAGGCATGATCGTCGGTGAGCATAACCGCCAGCAAGACCTAGAGCTGAATGTCTGCAAAACCAAGCAGCTCACTAACCACCGGGCAGCAGGCGGCGATGAGCTAGTACAGCTTCAGGCACCGATTGACATGAGCCTAGAGCGAGCGCTGGAATACATCAGCTCGGATGAGCTACTAGAGGTGACACCTGAGTCAATCCGGCTGCGGAAGCTGACGAAGAAGTTAGCAAAGCGCTAGACCCAAACTGATCTGAAAACTAACTGCCCTGCTGCCTTTAATAGCAGCAGGGCAATTTTTGTAGCCGCTAGGTAATTACAGAAATGCCGCCCGCAGGACGGTCGGTTAGATTTAGAACAGCAAGGCTGGCTCCTTGCACGATCCCAATCAGCTCATTCCTCTGAGAAGCCGATCGATCGACATAGATGCCAATCCCAGAAGCCCTGCCCAGCGGGACAGACTGCAGGAGGTAGCGAGTGCCGCCCTTGAGCTGAATTGTATCATCACCGTCTGTAAAGTCTGTGATGATGGCGTAATCGTCGCCGTCAGAGCCACGCAGCTGATTGCTGGCATAATAGACCTGCTTCACATCACCCAGCACAAAGGTGTCTCTGCCCTCGCCTCCCGTGAGCCGATCGACTTCGCCCTTGCGCTTGGGTACGGGGTCATTGACCGAGCCAGAAAACTCTTGATAAACGCCACCAACCCCACCCACTAAAACGTCATCGCCTGCGCCGCCAATCAATCGATCGTTGTCAATGCCGCCATCCAAGCTGTCATTGCCGCCCCCCCCGTTAAGGTAGTCGTTATGAGGGGATATAAAAATTAGAACCTGAGGCGGAACTGGCACATCAGGGGGCGGAAACGCATCGCCATAGAGCTGATCGTCTCCGGCTAATCCCAAAAGTCGATCGCTGCCGCCCAATCCATAGAGGCGATCGGCTGCGTCGGTTCCCCAGACCCTACCGTTGAAGGGTCCGTCAACACTGTCTACCATAAGTTATTCTCCAGAAAGATATGAAAGATGCTTTTAAACGCTTAAATCTAGCTTCTAAAATTGACCAAGATGAATTCAGATATGGAACGTGATGACCTAATTGTAGAAGAGTCAATTAAAACCCTGAAAGCCTCCGTCTGGGTACTCTTCATCCCTTAAGGCAAAGCGGATAGTCCTTCAAAAACTAGCCATTCCTCTTGCGATCGCTCCCTTAATTTCGCTATGCTTGTCAACTGGCGACAAAATAGTCAAACTTTATTGCTATCTAGAGAATAAGATAGGCGGGGAACGCTATGGTAAAACGAGTTCAGTTAGTCCTAAACAAAGACATTAGCAAGCTGGGTCGGGCGGGTGACTTGGTTGAGGTAGCACCAGGCTATGCTCGCAATTACCTGCTGCCGCAGAAGCTGGCAGTTCATACTACACCCGGCATCCTCAAGCAAGTGGAGCGGCGGCGGGAAGCCGAGCGGCAGCGTTTGGCAGAGCTGAAGAAGGAAGCCGAAGCGCAAAAGGCTGCGTTAGAGCAAGCAACGGCTTTGTCGATCGCCAAGCAAGTCGGTGAGAAAGATTCGATCTTTGGAACTGTGACCAACCAGGAAGTGGCAGAGGTGATCCAGTCTACGACAGGCATTGAGATCGATCGCCGCACCATCTCGGTTCCAGACATCCACAAGCTGGGAACCTACAGCGTAGACATCAAGCTTCACCCGGAAGTTGCGGCAACCGTTCAGGTTCAGGTTGTAGCTAGCTAACCAACTCGTGGCGGCTTCGCCTTTTAGACGTTAAGAGTGAAATCGAAAAGCTGGGTGGTCTCACCCAGCTTTTTTCATGCTTGCAACCTGGACAAACTAGTACAAATGTACGACAATAGCAGTACAAAAATTAGTACATTTTTTAGGGATTGGTCGTTAGATCCGTGGAAAAGCAAGCTAGAATACTCACCACTCAGGCTGCATCCGACTGCTCCGCAGCCGTAAACCTCATTCCTCATCCTGCCGCTCCAATGGTTCAAGAACTTAATTTCCAGGGGTACAGCGATCGCCTCCCCCCGCAAAACATCGACGCTGAAGAAGCTATCCTGGGCGGAATTTTGCTTGATCCAGAGGCACTCGGACGAGTCATGGAACTGCTGCGTCCGGAGGCGTTTTACATCAGCGCTCACCAGGAGATCTACCGGGCTGCGCTCGCCCTGCAAGCCCAAGGGAGACCCACAGATTTAATGAGCCTGGCAAGCTGGCTGCGCGATCGCGGCCTGCTGGAAAAGGTAGGCGGTACAAGCCAGTTAGCACAGCTGATCGATCGAACGATCAGCGCGGTCAACATTGACCAGTACGCCCAGCTCGTCACAGAGAAGTATTTGCGCCGCAAGCTCATTCAGGCGGGCAACGAAATTGCCCAACTGGGTTACGAAGCTGATGCGCCCTTGGAATCGGTGCTGGATCGGTCGGAGCAAAAGGTGTTTAGCATCACCCAAGCCCGCCCACAGCAGAGCCTAATGGCAACGGCAGATATCTTGACCTCAACGTTTGCAGATATTGAGAGTCGATCGCTGGGGCTGGTGATGCCCGGAATCTCCTGCGGTTTTTATGACCTAGACGCTATGACGCAGGGGTTTCAGCGATCGGACTTGATCATTGCGGCAGGTCGCCCCTCGATGGGCAAAACCAGCTTTGTCCTCAATATTGCCCGGAATATCGCCGCATTTCATAAGCTGCCGATTGCCGTCTTTAGTCTGGAAATGTCTAAAGAGCAGCTCGTCTATCGTCTGCTCTCTAGCGAGGCACAGGTCGAAAGCGGCAGGCTGCGATCGGGGCGGATCAGCCAAACGGAATGGGAGCCACTGGGAAATGCGATTAGTGTGCTGTCGCAGCTGCCTATCTTTATCGACGACACGCCCAATATTTCTGTGGCAGAAATGCGATCGAAAGCCCGACGACTACAGGCTGAGCAGGGCGGTGCATTGGGGCTAATTTTGATTGACTATCTGCAGCTGATGGAGGGCAGTGGTTCTGACAACCGGGTACAGGAGCTGTCGAAGGTAACCCGATCGCTGAAGGGGCTGGCGCGTGAGCTGCAGGTGCCAATTATTGCCCTGTCGCAGCTCAGCCGCGGAGTGGAATCTCGTACGAATAAACGCCCGATGATGTCAGATTTGCGCGAAAGTGGTTCGATCGAGCAGGACGCAGATCTGGTGATGATGCTCTATCGGGAAGAGTATTACAATCCCGATACGCCCGATCGCGGCATTGCTGAACTGATCATCACTAAACACCGGAATGGTCCGGTGGGAACCGTCAAGCTGCTTTTTCAGCCGCAGTTCACCCGCTTTCTCAACTACTCTGCTCCACCTGGAACGTAAATCTTTCGAAGATTATCGATTTGGCAGGGTAACTAACGATCGTAAACTTGTATTTCCAAAGTTATTTCCACAGTGTTTCCCCAAGTATGCCCAGTCAAAGATCTATCAGGTCTTCGAGGCAAAAGACTTGCTGTATATTTTACGGGGCTTAAAGGCGATCGCCAAGCAGCTAATTTAATTGCTTCACTCGGTATACTGCTTTATCTATGACTGATAGCGGCGTTGTATATTTTCTCGTTCGCCTGGGCAGACTTGAATAAATCGACAATTGGCTTCGGATAATCTACCCCCAGCCGCACCCCATAACGTTTTTGCTCTTCAGGGTTGAGTCTTGCCACATCATGCACCTTGCCACCCGGAACCTGTCTGAGTTCTGGCAGCCAATGCTTGACAAACTCACCCTGCGGGTCATAATCCTTCGCCTGCTTGTAGATGTTGAAAAAGCGAAAGCCACGGGCATCGTTGCCTACCCCTGCTGTGTAGTTCCAGTTGCCCCAATTGCTGCACACGTCATAGTCGATCAGCAGCGACTCAAACCACTCGGCTCCCATGCGCCAGTCAATGCCCAGATTTTTAGTCAAAAAGCTAGCAACGTTTTGCCGTCCGCGATTTGACATGTAGCCAGTGGCAGCGAGTTCTTGCATGTTGGCATCCACCAGCGGAAAGCCCGTCCTGCCCTCGCGCCATAGATCGAAGCGCTGCCAGTCTTGCTTCCAGGGAATGTCGATCCCCTGCAAGCCAGATGCAAAAAAGATTTTGTTGCTGTGCTTAGCGCAAATAAACCGGAAATAGTCGCGCCAAAGTAACTCAAAGATTAACCAGTAGGTAGAATCATTGCGGACGCGCTGTTCCTCATACTGCAGTACCTGCTCATAGATGTAGCGCGGCGACAAACAGCCCAGTGCCAGCCAAGCCGAGAACTTAGAGGAGGTATCTGCCCCCAGCATGGCGTTGCGCGTCTCCTTGTAAAACCGCAGACGATCGCGCTTCCAAAAGTAGTTATCGAGCTGTGCCTTGGCAGTCCGTTCGCCGCCTTCAAACCGCAGCACCGATCGATCGTCAAACTCAGGCGCTTCTAGTCCTAAATCTGTCAGCGTCGGCAGCTTGCCTGGCTCCACCCCTTCTGGCAGCGGCTGCAGCGCTTTCGGCATTGATAGCTGCGGACGAACAGACGAATCTTTCTCTACCTGCTTGCGGAAATTGGTGAACAGCTCCGGTACGCGCTGCGGCTCAAATGGCAAATCGTCTGGGTGATAGAGCGTGTGACCCCAGAAGGACTGGAGCGAAACACCCAGTGGAGCCAGCTTTGCCCGCAGCCCACTCTCGACCGCCAGCTCCTCTGAAGTGACTTCCGCATGGTAGTGAACCGCCGAAATTTGGAGCTGCTGCACCAATGCCGGAATGACCTGCTCTTGCTGACCCTGCCGCACGATGAGATCGCTCCCCAACGACTGAAGCGATTGCCGTAAATCTGCTACGCTCTCCAACAAAAATTGCGCCCGAAATGCACCCGTTTTAGGAAAGCCGAACGGGGTTTCGGCAAACTGGCGCGGGTCAAAACAATACACCGGAACGACGATCGCTCCCTGTTGTAAAGCTTGATGGAGCGGTTCGTGATCGTGCAGCCGCAAATCGCTGCGATACCAAATAAGGATACGAGGGTTCACAGTAGAAGATGAGGAATAGCAAAGCAGTCTTCTCCTGTTCTTGTTCTAGAACAGAGGAATTGGCTTAAATGATAAAGCCTTAATAATACGATACAATTCCTGACGTTTATGCCCCTCATCCGATCGACCGATTGCCGTCTTTCGCTGCTGCTCAGCCAAACTTCTGCTTCGCTTGCTCGTAAACCTCAACCGTAATTTGAGACAGTCCTAGCTCTTGAGCAAACTTCTCGATCTTCTTGCGTGCCGCCGGACGCACAAAAAAGGGGATTTCTTTGAGGCGGGCTTCCGCTTCGGCTGTCCATTCCATAACGTTCCTTCGGGCAGATGGGTTAAGGGCTGCTTTGTACAATCTTTTTAATGTACCTTGTAACCCAATTCCATACTCATGTCCCATTCACCCCGCGTTGTTGTCATTGGAGCCGGCTGGGCAGGCTTAGGAGCCACGCATCATCTCGCTCAGCAGGGCTACGATGTCACCTTGTTGGAAGCAGGAGCCTATCCCGGCGGATTGGTGGCAGGCTGGAAAACCGCGCAGGGGCGATCGATCGAAGCCGGAATTCATGGGTTTTGGTATCCCTATCGCAATATATTTACGCTAGTAGACGAACTGGGGCTAAAGCCATTTACCGACTGGACGCGATCGTCCCAATATTCCCCAGCAGGCTTGGAGGTAGAGTCACCCATCTTTCAAGATGAGCCACTCTTGCCCACGCCGCTGGGCACGTTTCTCTATACTCGCTTCAAGCGGTTGCCCTTGAGCGATCGCCTCTCTGCACTGCCGCTCCTCTATGCCCTGCTCGACTTCGACAACTCCGACGCAGCTTGGCGACGCTACGACTCTGTGACTGCCCGCGAGCTATTTAAGCAATTTGGCGTGTCTGCTCGCCTCTACCGGGAATCGTTTGAGCCGATGCTGCTGGTGGGATTGTTTGCACCAGGAGAGCAATGTTCAGCGGCAGCAGCCCTGGGGATGCTCTACTACTTCATCCTGGCGCACCAGCCCAATTTTGATGTCGTCTGGTGCCGAGGCACAGTCGGCGAAATGATTTTTCGTCCTTGGGTGACACAAATTGAGAAGGCAGGCGGGCGAGTGTTGACCCAGCGCCGCGTTACGGATCTCACGTTGGATGCTGAAGGCAAGCGGGTGACTAGTGTGGTCTGCGGCGATGAAGTCTTTGAAGCAGATGCGGTCATTTTTGCGGTGGGCGTGACGGGCATGCAAAAGATCGTCAGCGCCAGCAGCCTCCGACAGTTTTCGGAGTTTCGCAACCTGATGAATTTGGGGGCAGTGGATGTGCTGGCAACACGGCTGTGGTTCGATCGCCCAGTCCATGTTCCGCTACCTTCTAATGCCTGCTTTGGGTTTGACACCACGACAGGCTGGACTTTCTTTGATCTGAATGCGCTGCACGACGAATGGAAAAATGAGCCGGGTAGCGTTATTGAAGCCGACTTTTATCACGCCAATCAGCTTTTGCCGATGGAGGATGAACAGATCGTCGCCAAAGTCCACCGCGATCTAGCGACCTGCGTTCCAGCCTTTCGCTCAGCAACCGTGATCGATCACAGCGTCGTCCGATTGCCGAGAGCAGTCACGCATTTTGCACCAGGAAGCTACCCATCGATGCTGCATGGCACAACCAGCCTTGAGAATCTGTTTATGAGCGGCGATTGGATCATTAACCGCCACGGCTCCTGGTCGCAAGAGAAGGCTTATGTCACCGGATTAGAGGCAGCAAATAACGTGATCGCTCGGTTCAAACTGGGAATGCCTGCCAGCGTGATTCCAGTCGAGCCGGATGAACCGCACATCCAGTGGGGGCGATCGCTGAATCAAACCATCCGCCGCTTCACTCACAGCGTTTTGCCAAATGTTTGGCTGCCTTGAACAATCCTAAAAACACTGGCGTGAGCGCTTCGCGCTCACGCCAGTGTTCTAAAGGCTCGTACAATCTCTACTGCACATCGATCTGCGCCAGCGACGCACCCGTATAGTAGTGCAGCAAAATCTGAGCATAGTTCCAGTTGGTTTGCGCCAAACGATATGCGCCCCATTGGCTCATACCGATTCCATGTCCAAAGCCTTGCCCCGTAAACTCAAAGGCAGTAGGTGCAGCAGGCACATTCCCAGCGCTTGCCACCTGCGAGAGCTGCGGGATGATTTGAAACGGAGCGCTGCGGAGCCCGAGGGCGTCACGCAGATCGTCACCATCAATGATGCGATCGCCTTCGCTGCCCTGAAGGCGGATTTTGACGATCCGTCCGCCTGCCGTCACCTTTTCCGGAATCAATGCCTGAATCATACCGACATCGTTGTAGTGCTGCTTCAGCTCATCCATCGGCACTGTTTTTGCCCAGCGGCAGTTGGGAGAGTCTAGATCGGGACTTTCGACGCTGCGCAGGTAAGGAAGCGGGCTGGTCCAGACATCCTCCACATTTTCCGTCCGTCCACCCGCACAGGAGTGAAAGACCGCATCGATGATTTGCCCCTGATACGTTAAGACCTGTCCCTGCGTAGCATCGACTGCTGCCCGGGTGCTAGCAGATTCTTCTTCTAGCCCGCCATACACCTGCCAAGCAGTTGTATTGCCCACATCAAAGACAGCGTTTGCGCCACCATTGCGCTGGTAGAGCACATAAGAGCGGGCAGCAACCGCTTGGGCTTTGAGCGCTTCCAGGTTCCAGTCGGTCGGCATTTCGCTGCCCACCACGCTGTAAAGATACTGTTCTAAATCGACATAGTTCACTGCCGTCAGCCCGCCGCTAGTCGGCACGACACAAGTTGAGCCCCGATACCAGCGATCGCCGATGAACACGTAGCCATCGCCGCTGGG
Organism: Phormidium tenue FACHB-886; assembly: GCF_014764505.1. GTDB lineage: Bacteria > Cyanobacteriota > Cyanobacteriia > Elainellales > Elainellaceae > FACHB-886. The sequence continues at coordinate 52,271 of NZ_JACXWX010000005.1, read as the reverse complement.
CTGCACACAGACCTGGCTAGTTTGGATCTGGTTTACGGCAACCTGACCCGCTTTTGCCTCGGTCATTACGGCGTTCATTGCAGGAATTGGGGCAAGCGCCTGTCCCGATCCATCCATCAAGGTGGCATCGGTGGAGCTGCCAATTTTCACTTGATTGACATCTCGTTCGATGGCTACCCGCAGTGCTAGCTGTTCGGCATGGGCAGGAAAGATTGCCGCAGCCCACAGGAGCAAAGACAACCACCAGACTTTCTTTCCTTGGCAGAGAATAAACTGCATCAATGGATGGGGCTGGCGCTGAGCTTCAACTGCACGAGATAGACTGCCATTGTCAGCAGCACAGGACTGAACCGTCATGGACGAAAACTCCTCACACTGAAGTTAGAACGATAAAACACTGGCTGATGGTTCTAAAATCAACTTTTACAGAGAAAAAAGAAGTTAAACCAGAGAGAACCTTTGAATACTGCTGTCGGACAGGAAATTAATTAAGCGATCTCCAACTTTGCACAATATTAAGCCAATTTGCTCAGGATTGTCGTTAGGTTTTCGATCAACCGACAAAACTTGATTGAAGCCAACCCGATTCTCAGTTGCACGACGGAGTTAATAATCTTGAGGTTTCCGGCGGTGGGGCAGATAAACAGCGGAAAGATAACAGCACCTGTTCATAAACTCTAGACTTCTCACTCCTGCCCTCCAATATGTCACCATAAACTAAAAGAAAGCCTCTCTAAAAGTCGAATTAAGCCTTGCAAATTACTTTCTTGGGAACGAGTTCGGGTGTGCCAACCCGATCGCGCAATGTCTCTAGCATTGCCCTACGGCTACCGCAGCGATCGGAAGTCTGGCTGTTTGACTGCGGCGAAGGTACGCAGCATCAAATTTTGCGAAGCGATGTGCGGATTAGCCAGATTACCCGCATCTTCGTGACGCACATGCATGGCGATCATACCTACGGCTTGATGGGACTACTGGCAAGCTGCGGGCTGGCAGGCAACCCGAGCCGCATTGATGTCTATGGTCCCCCCAAGCTTGAGGAATACCTAAAAGCCGCCAGTCGCTATTCGCAGACCCACTTTTCCTACCCGCTGAAAGTCCACACCGTGCAGCCGGGTGTCATTTTTGAAGACGACGAGTTCACCGTGAGCTGTGCGCCGCTGACGCATCGGGTTCCGGCTTTTGGCTACCGGGTGGCAGAAAAAGACAAGCCGGGACGGTTTGATGTAGAACGAGCGCTTGCCCTTGGGATTCCTTCAGGTCCGTTGTATGGGCGGCTGAAGCGCGGCGAGGTAATTACGCTACCCGATGGGCGAATTATTGATGGGGCAGAGCTGTGCGGCGAAACGCAAACAGGGCGAAAGTTTGTTTACTGCACCGATACAATCTACTGCGAGAGTGCAGTTGAGCTAGCCCAAGATGCCGACGTGCTAGTTCACGAAGCCACCTTTGCCCACCAAGATGCTGAACTTGCCCATCAGCGGCTGCATTCTACTTCCACGATGGCAGCCCAGACTGCTTTGGGCGGGCAGGTGAAGCAGCTAATCATGACCCACTTTAGCCCCCGCTATGCTCCCGGCAATTCGGTCGTCCTAGACGATCTGCTCGCTGAAGCCAAGGCGATCTTCCCGAACACCCTCATGGCACGTGATTTTTTCACCTACGACATTCCTCGTCGCTCGGCTGAAGCCTTTGCTGCCGTTCGCTAAAGCACCGACAAACTAACAGTTATCTCCACATGTAAAGTCGTCGCTCGATCTAAAAATCGCCAGCTATAATTTTGCGGCAGGCGATCGGAGTGCCAGACGTGTGATGAAACCCAAGCCGCTAACTAGATTTTCCCCTCCTCGCCCTTTCCTTCCCGCTCCTCCCCCCGATCCTTCTTCTTCTGAGGCAACCGTGGCTCTACCCACCCAACTCTTGTGGGCGATCATTGGTCTAATTTTGACGATTGGCGCAACCTTGCTAGAGGCATTCATCATCAGCCCTTGGGGGTTGGTTAGCGGTGGTGCGCCCGCATACTCGCTGGGCGTGACCTGCCAGTTTGGAGCGGCTCTGCTGGTGGGCTGTTTGGGCGGCAGCAATGCGGCAGTAATTTCGCAAATTGCCTATCTGGTGTTAGGGTTAAGCTCCTGGTTTAATGTGTTTACCCACGGCGGCGGGCTCGATTACGTGTATCGCCCAACCTTTGGCTATCTGCTAGGGTTCGTGCCAGGCGCTTGGGTTTGTGGCTGGCTGGCGTTTCGCTTTCCAGTGCGGCTAGAACATTTGGCGCTAAGCTGCTTGTGTGGGCTAATCACCATTCACCTTGCAGGAATTGGCTACCTCTGGCTGGCGCAGCATTTACAGTGGATGGGGTTGGGTCAAGGATCGCTGATTCAAGCGATTGTGACTTACTCGCTTAGTCCGCTCTTGGGACAGCTGGCGATCGTTTGTGCGGTCGCTGTACTTGCGTTCCTATTGCGTCGTTTAATGTTCTATTAGACGTTGTAAAGTTTTGGCAGCGACCCGTAGGTAAGGTATGAATTTGAGAAATCGGCTGTTCTGGGTTGCTGCGGTAGTGGGTTTGGTGTTGGATCAGGTGACGAAGTTTGCGATCGTCCGCACCTTTGAACTGGGAGAATCCTTGCCGCTGCTGCCGGGTGTGTTTCATTTCACCTATGTCACCAACAAAGGGGCTGCTTTCAGCCTGTTTAGCGAAGGCGGCGAATGGCTGCGCTGGCTCTCGCTGGTTGTTAGCTTGGGGTTGATCTTGCTGGCTTGGCTGACCCCCCGCCTCAGCCGCTTGGAGCAGTTGGGCTATGGCTGCATTTTGGCAGGCGCATTGGGAAACGGCATCGATCGCTTCACTGCCGGGCAGGTTGTCGATTTCTTAGACTTCCGCCTCATCCGTTTCCCGGTCTTCAATTTGGCAGATGTCTGTATCAATATCGGCATTGTGTGCCTGCTGATTGCCGCATTCGCCAAGCCTCCGAACGGACAGGGCAATCGGGAAAAATGAGAGGTGAAGGATAAAGGTTGCAGCTGTGGGACGGTAGGAGGTTTGATTTCTATCGTCCCACTCGAATTCTTTATCCCTGTTTCATCATCCTTCTAAGGAAGGATCACTTTATGTCATAATCTTTAACAGAGTTTTTAAGATTTGCTGCTCTGAATTCTTTTTGTATTAGTGCAACTATATAGTGCAATCCACCCATGAGTACAGAAGCTGCTGATCCCCGCCTGCTTGACTGCTACGAGTGCAGTGCCTGTGGCTATGTCTACGAACCTGTTAAGGGAGATAGCACTAGCGATATAGCCGCCGGAATTGCTTTTGAGGCATTGCCGGATACTTGGCGATGTCCAGTCTGCGGTGTGCGCAAGCCTCGATTCCAAAATGTGGGTCCTAGAGGTAATCCGTCTGGGTTCAAAGATAACTTGAACTACGGCTTTGGAGTTAATACGCTAACGCCGGGTCAAAAGAATCTATTGATCTTTGGCGGCTTGGCGCTTGCGGTGCTGTTTTTCTTGAGCCTGTACGGACTGCAATAGCGGCAAAGCTCCCAGTCGATCCACTTTGACGATCGGCTGAAAGCTTTGCAAAGTTACTTAAACATTAGTGAAACGCATAAGACCAAATTCCAATGCACTCGATTCTCAAGTCCGTTCGGCAAATTGCGATCGTCCTGATTGCTGTCTTGCTCTGTACAAGCTGCACCAGAGGTTTTTTACCTTCTATCAGCTACAACCCTTGGGAGGTGGTGCCGCTGCCAACCGAGGAAACGCTAGCAGACGTTGCGTTTGCTGACGCAACGCATGGCTGGTTAGTGGGGGTAAACTCGACGCTGCTAGAAACGAAAGACGGTGGCGAAACCTGGGAACAGCGGAGCCTTGATCTGGGCGATAGCATCTATACCTTTAGCTCCGTTAGCTTTGCGGATGATGAAGGGTGGATTGTGGGCCAGCCCGGTTTGCTGCTGCATACTACGGACGGTGGGAATTCTTGGTCGCGGATTCCGCTTAGCGAAAAGCTGCCTGGCGCCCCCTACATGATTACGGCCTTGAAGCCGCAGACTGCAGAGATGGCAACTGATGTAGGCGCGATCTATCAAACGAAGGACGGTGGCAAGACGTGGCAAGCGCTGGTGCAGGAAGCGGTGGGGGTGCTGCGAAATATTGCGCGATCGGCTGATGGTAGGTATGTGGCAGTATCTGCACGGGGCAGCTTTTACTCAGTTTGGGAACCTGGTCAAGCGGCTTGGCAACCTTACAACCGCAATAGCTCTCGGCGTTTGCAGAACATGGGCTTTAACAAGGACGGTGGGCTGTGGCTGTTAGCACGGGGAGGCACTGTCCAGTTTAATGAGTCTAATGTTCCTGAGGAGTGGAGCGAGGCGATCACGCCTGAGTTTTCAACAAGCTGGGGGCTGTTAGACCTCACCTACCGCACCCCTAATGAACTTTGGGTGTCGGGTGGCAGCGGCAACTTGCTTGCCAGCTTTGACGGGGGCAAAACTTGGCAAAAAGATCGTGAGATTGAGAATGTGCCATCTAATCTTTACAAGATTGTGTTTGTCAATCCTGAACAGGGGTTTGTTCTGGGTCAGCGGGGCACGTTGTTAAAGTACAAAGCTGCTTAGAAGCAGCGATAAAGATTAGGAGGTAAAAACACCTATTCTTGCGCCAGACGTTGTTTTTACTTCTGGCTAGAAGCAGCGGAAAGCGCTAATTTGTCAATCGATTTTGCAAAGGGAAAAGTTTGCTTTAAAACAAAGTAAATGACAAACCTTGAGACTCTTTACTCACTCTCTTATGATGTAAAGTAAAGATCGCACTATGAACTAGGTTTTGCTTAGTAGGCAAGCTTGCTCGACACAAACCTGAGATATTCTTGATTACACTTGCTCTTTCTGGGAGGAGATCAATGGCTGGAACAACTGGAGAACGTCCGTTTTCAGATATTGTGACAAGCATCCGCTATTGGGTGATTCACAGCATCACCATTCCAGCGCTGTTTGTAGCAGGCTGGCTGTTCGTTAGCACGGGTTTGGCGTATGACATCTTTGGGACGCCCCGCCCAGATCAGTACTACACCCCAGAGCGGACAGAAGTGCCGATCATCATGGATCGTGAGAGCGCTAAACAACAGATTGACGACTTCTTAAACAAGTAGATTGAGCCACATTTATTGAGTCGAATTATGACTAGCAATTCTCCAAATCAACCAATTTCTTATCCAATTTTTACCGTCCGTTGGTTGGCGGTTCACACGTTGGCTGTCCCCACAGTTTTCTTCTTGGGGGCAATCGCATCCATGCAGTTTATTCAGCGCTAGGAGAAGCTTGTGCCACTAGAACGGACTCCCAACCCCAATAGACAACCTGTCGAATTAAACCGGACTTCTTTGTATTTAGGTCTGCTGTTAGTTTTTGTGCTGGGCATTCTATTTTCCAGCTATTTCTTCAACTAACATTTTGCTATCCGGTTAGGTTTTCTTAGCCTTTAGCAGACGAGCTACGATTTGAAGTGATTGAGAGGTTAAAAAAAGAATGTTGCAATCTGGCAGAATTCCCCTGTGGATAGTCGGGACGATCGCTGTGACTGGCGCTCTGGTCGTGGTGGGACTTTTCTTTTACGGTGCTTACGCTGGGCTGGGTTCCTCAGTCTAATCAAACTAGCGCCCGGATATTTTCCCTTCCATAAGCGCTTATTAGAAAACTGCGGCTCGCGTATGCGAACCGCAGTTTTCTGGTTTTAGCGGTGCAATGCACCGCTAAAATGATGAGCAGCTAATACTCTACAGATTGCCGAACGTCTGCAATACACCAGACTTGAACACTTCATACACTAGATAGGCGAACCCAGCCCCACCGATGCCACCGACCAAGAAACTGCCAGCAAGCTCGCTCCAGCCTTCGGAGGAATCTAAGCTAGCGGGTGTATTGGGCGCTGTCACAGTTTTGACGGGCTTATTGGGTCGGCTCCCTGCATACAAAGACAGGCAAACCGTGAGGATCACCACCAGTAGGATCGCCTCGATCAACCCCACAATATCGCTAACGCCTGTGTTGCGGAATTGGCTGGTGTAGGCAAACGGTCCAAATAGCAAATAGCCGTGCGCCATACCAATCTCTAACCCTCGGCGCTGAGGCGACAGACCCGCGCGATAAGCGGGCAGGTTGTTGATCAACGCTTTAGTAAAGTCGGAGGAATTAATAGGGGTTGCAAGGTTACCGATTTGAGGATCGTCAGCAGGTTTAATTACATCAGTTGTCATGTCGGTTTATCTCCAAAGTTGATTTTCACCGATCGCTGCCCCAGCACGTTGCTTTTAGGCAGAGCAGCGAAATTTTTAGGAAAGAGTTTGGGGGTGAAGGCGCTTAGGTCGGCGAATCTTCGCGCTCAATGTAGATAAACAAAAACGCCATCGCTACGGCAGGAAACACCCAACCGATAATGGGCACTAAGATCGACGGCAGATATGAAGCTGCGTATGAAGGTCCCATAGCTTTTGACTCTCCTATTAGAACAACGAACTTTAGAGCCAACTGTACTGCGAATTGGGGACTACCTTTCTAAGTGCTAAGAAATTTTAACAACCGTCAACCGCTTTCATTAAACTTCTTGCCTAAATAAGGTTTTAGGTACGTGAATAATGGGACAGCTTCGCTGCCCCACTATTCATGCAAAAGGTCAATTCACTTGTGTCGCAGCAAACCCCACCAGAGCTTATTCTTCTACGCCTAGCTCACGCCGCAGCCGATATATCACAGTGTCCGCATCGACCTGCGCCAAAATTTCTTGCATGACGGTATCCACCCCTTGTTCGCCCCAAGTGCAGCCTTGTTCTAGGTACACCTGAGCTGCCTTACCCACGCGATAAGAACCATAGCCTGCCATGCTAGCCTGGGCGATCGCCGTTGTAGAATATGCCATCAGCCCGGATACGCCGTCAAAAGCAGTGGCAATTGCCGAGGCGCTTTTGCCAAATCCTAGCAGTAATCCCGTTCCCACTTCGCTTAGCAGCAGCCCTCCTGAGCTAACCAAGATCGACTTCAGCAGCTTTTCAGCTTCGTGGCGGGTCATGGGCAAGCCATAGAGCTTAGCGAGAGAGCGAATCAAAATCAGATCCGTCGCGGCTCCACCCAGCAAATCGAGAACTGCAAAGGGGTTGAGAGCAATTACCAGCGCTTTCCAGCGGGCGAACTTCCAGATCAAATCTTCGGCGTCGCTCCGGTGCAGATTCAGGGTTTTACGGGCGATCGAGGCTTCGGTATTTCTTGCCTGCCGCAGGGCGTTCAGCGCTAGCAGCGATTTCCCTTCGCGGTTAAGGATCTCCAGCAGCTTTTCCTGTAGCTCGTCTATTTGAGGAGGCGGAGGTTCCCACTCATGCGTCACTCGTCCATCTGCCCACTCAACCCGCACCTCCACAGGGGCTGGCTCAGCAGCAACCAAAACAATGTCTTCTGGCGTAATAAAAGGACGATTGCCATTGCCGCCAAATCGCATTTGCAGCTTGTGGTAAATCGTTTGGCGGTCTTGGTTGGGGTAAAGATCGACTTTGTTGAACACTAAAATCAACGGTTTGTGAACCGCCTGCAGTTCTTGCAGCGCCTGATACTCCGTGCGGGTGATGTCGCCTGAGATCACAAACAAAATTAAATCTGCTTGATCTACCACTTCTCGCGCCATCGTTGCCCGAATCTCGCCGCCTACTTCATCCAATCCGGGAGTATCGATCAACTCGACCTGCACCTGCCCACCAGGAGCCGCCCAATAGACCGAGCGGGGATATTGCGTCACGCCGTTCAGCGGACCCGTTTGAAGAATCTTTTGCCCTAGCAGCGCATTGACCACCGCTGACTTACCCCGACTGACCAGACCAAATACGGCGACGCGAATCAGACAGGTGTTGAGTTTATCGAGGGAGGTGGAAAGCCGATCGAGATCGGTCTTCATTGCCGCCTGAATCTCGATCGATTCCGGATTGCGGCGGCGAACGCGGAGCTGATGGGCGTAGCGGTTAATGGTTTGCTTGAGGCTGGTCTTGGCGCGATCGAAGTGAAACTCTGAAGGGGTCGATCGCACTAACGCAGCCGCAGAACGAACCGCCTCGCGGTTAGGCTGACTAACTTGAGGTTCATCATTGGAATGGTCAGGGTCGGTGTTGAAGGGCGCTGGGTTCAAGGGTCGATCGCAAACTCACCTAATAGTATTGTCGCTGTTTTAAAGCGCCTTCCCTAGTAGGATGCCCGTACTTAGAATCTACGGTTTGACGCATCTTGGTCTACTGCCTAATCGCAATCAGAATGCTGATCACAATCAAACCCACTAGCACCAGCCAGGCAGAATTTCGCCTCAACCACCCGTTGAAAGAAGAATCGCCGGGCTTACGGCGAGCCTCTGGCTTAGCCTGCAGCCGATTCTCATACAGCGTGCATTCTTTGGCATAAGGACGCTGCGGGAAGTTGCAGGTGTCATCTTCGTGATAGGTGCAAGTTTCGCAGAGCGATTCAGTGCCCGTCGCTCGATAGAGCGGGATGCCAGGATGCCCGTGAGCTTTCAGGGCAGTGTGGCAATAGGGGCAGGCGATCGCCTGAGATTCCACAGTTTGATGGCAGCGCGGGCAAGTCGGCATTAGGTAAAGGTTGAGAGTGGGGCTGTTTTTTCATGCTAGCCCACCCGACTGGCTTCTTACGGAGGGCTTGCAGAAGGGTCAACCAACTGCTTCGGCCGTGTGCTGATCGATCGCCGCACAGCACCCCTCCACCGATAGCCCAGCCGTCATTGCTGAAACTAATGCCTCATAAGCTGCCCAGTTTGTCTTGAGCAAGGTTTTGGCTTGGAGCTGCGCCAATCGCTCTTTTAGCTCACCTTCGCTGTTAGGGCGGCGCAACTGCGACCACAGCAGGCGAAATCTCTGGCGATCGTCTTCCCCGCCTTGCACATCGCCATACACCAATGATTCAGCGATCGTGCCTGCTACTAGTACGGTACAGAAGCGATCGAGCAGATGAGCTGAGATCGTCCCTTGCTCTACTGCCTGATCAAACTCCTGAGAGCCAAAGCTAACTCCCCCCTGCCCGGGCAGCCCTTGCCGAAAGGCTTCCCAAGCGCTGAGCGTGTAGCCTGTGACGGGGATGCCCAGCAAATATGCCGTCAAAAAGTGACCCGCTTCGTGGTGAATAACCCGATTCCGGTGGGCAGGCGAAAAGCTAGCTAGCCAATCGAGCAGCAGTGTCCCACCTTTACCTTGCCAGCTCAGCGTATCAAGTGTGGCGATGCCAAGAATAGCTACGATACCAATCGCTGGCACGAACGGCGAGATGTGCAACAGAGGTCCTAGAAGGCTGGACATGACCAGCGCAAAAATTGTGATAGCAACCAGGTTCAGCGAGGTTTGGCTCATGCGATCGACAGTCAACAGCGTTTTTCTTATTATTGCTTAACACTATCGATTGCAGAAAGCGCTCGGTCTTCTGGCAGTCATCTAATCCGTCAGGGTTGTTTCCCAATAGATGGGGCAATCCTAATTCTGCTGTCCTGTCTGGTTTTGTGGCTGTCCTGCCTGGTTCTGGGGCTGTCCTGCCGGCTCTGCCCGGTAGAACGTCTCCAAGCTCTGCCGATCGCCTACAAATCGCCAATGCCAGGGCTCATAGCTCACCCGTTTGTTGTCTTTGGGAAACGAAAGCTCAAAGTTAAACGAAACTGCATTGTCTTTAAGCCACTGGTAGGCTCTGGTAGACTCAAATTCTGTTTGAAGATTCAGATCGAGACGCTCGCCGTCACCCACATCGATTGCATAGCCCGTATGGTGTTCGCTGTAACCTGGAGGAGCGCTGACTTCAGCACGAGTAACTGGGGTTTGTCCGCGTTCAGCTTTGACATCGAAGAAGACGTGGCTCTGGTCTTCCATCGATCGAAAGCCTGAGAGAGGAACGAGTTCAATGCCCTGAACTCTAGCGGCTGCCTGCATTTCCATAAATTTCTCAGCAGCAGGCTTTCGCATCAAAATGCTGGCATCAGGGGTGATTGGCTCAAGCTCTTCTCTAGGGGCTTCGGCATAGGGAAGATGCCCTAAGAGATCAGGAGAGGCTGTCGGGCTGGGCTGAGCCGCAGCTACCGGAGACGGGCTGACCGAGGCAGCAGGAGCAGGCAATGGGGTGGAGGGGGAGCGCAGCGCAAGACTGGCTCCAACTGCTAGCAACGCTGCTGCACTAGTGCCACCTAGCCTCCACAGCCACAGCTGCCGCTTTACCCGCTTAGCCGATTGGACAATCGGCATTTCGCGCACAGCCATCGGAATATCTCGAGCTGCGCTAGGCAAATCTTTTAGCGGCAGTTCTTTGGGGGGGTCAGAAATTTCGGGAAGATTGGTATCCTCCACGGCTGCATCCTCCTGCATAGCGATCGAACCTGATGAGAGCTGTCCTGACCTTCGTGAAAGATCATTCCCATCCGGAGTCACTATAGCTGATCCAGCCCAAAGTAGGGAGTTCAGTCAGCAACCTTAGGGGTCACCGTAAAAACGCAATAAGCCTATAAATCAAACGTTATGGTGTTGGTAAGGCTTCAAGCAAATAGCATCGCCACCCCATCTACCCCCGATATGCCATGCCTGGAATAGATAGTCTTATCAGACTCTACGGAACGCTAGTGGGATGGGTAGGGCTGGGGCTGCTGTTGGGGTATGGATTGCCGCATTACTTCCCAACTTTCCGCAACCTCCCTTTATATCTAGGCAGAGCCTTGTTTTGGGTAGGTGTGCCGCTTAGCATTATGGTCTTTCTGCGACAGGCAGACCTGTCGGCTTCAGTGCTGCTGGCTCCGCTCGTCTGCTGGGTAGCGCTAGGAGTCGGTGCGGCACTTGCGGGAGTTTGGATTTGGGGACGGGTTTGGTTGCAGCAAAGCGGATTGCAGCATGTCTTTCCTGCTTGGGGGCAGCCGATCGCCCATCGCCCTACACAAGGCAGTTTTCTACTGACGGCAATGGTGGGCAACACCGGCTATCTGGGCTATCCAGTCACGCTAGCCCTAGTGGGAACGCCATATTTTGGTTGGGCAGTTTTTTTCGATACGCTAGGCAGCACTTTGGGTGCCTATGGCTTGGGAGTTGTTTTAGCTGCATACTTTGGCAAAGGAACGCAAAGCCGAAGCGAACTGCTGCAGGCGCTAGTTCGCAATCCGGCACTCTGGAGCTTCTTTCTAGGGCTGGGGCTGCGGGTAGTACCGCTGCCAATGGCGATCGAATCTGCCCTGAGAACCTGCGCTTGGATAGTAATTGCGCTATCGCTCATTCTGCTGGGGATGCGCCTCAGCCAGTTGCGCTCTTGGCAAAACGTCCGGCAGGCAGTTGCTAGCCTCAGTATCAAGATGCTGATTGTCCCTTTACTGCTGGGGCTAAGTCTGCCGCTGATCGGCATTACGGGCGCACCGCAGCTTGTAATCGTTCTGCAGATGGCAATGCCGCCCGCCTTTGCTACCTTAGTGATTGCCGAAGCCTACGACCTCGATCGAGATCTGACGGTCACAGCGTTGGCGATCGGCTCAGTTGCGTTATTAGTGTTGCTGCCCTTTTGGCTTTGGCTGTTTGCGGTTGAGCCTATTTAGCTGAGACGATTTAGCTGAGACAATTTAACAGTCAGTACATTCAGCTTGATGCTGATTAACGTTAAGCGAATATGTTACTGAGCTTAATGCGTTACTGTAGCGTCCCGTCTGGCGTCAAGCGCTAGCCTACCCAATTCACATCGCTATCTGAGGATTTCACAGAGGGCAATGGCTTAGAGATCGGCAGCTCGCGGCGGAGGGGAGGTCTTCTAGGAGTGTCAGCAGCTGAGTCTGCTGAATAGACCCGATCGGCAGCCGCAGTTCGTAGCACGTCTAAACTGCGAGGACGAGCAACAGGCGGTACAGACTGCTTACGGCGCTGCTTGCGCTCTGGTTCCACCACCCGCTTCATCACCCACTCAATGGTTTGCTCCTTCAGCCAGCCGTGCGCCACCAAAATTTCGCCAAACCGCATTCCGGTCGCCCGTTGGTCATTCAATGCCACATTGACCTGATCGGCACTTAGCAATCCTGCGTCTACCAAATAGCTCCCTAAGCGTTTAGGAGGAGTAAGGGTAGGAACTGATTCAACCTGGTAGCAATTGCGCTTATCTTGCATAGGAACTCCGATCTTGCACTGGCAGTTAAGGCATTAAAGGATTGTGCAATTTTGATTCAGTATAGCAACGGAACTTACTACCCCCTGTTGATGCCTTGATGAAGGCTTCAGACGAGTTGGTAAAGGCTTCATGAAGAGGTCAAGCGGTAAGTAGAACGACTTAAGCGAATGGAGAAGCTAGCGTAGGGTGTAACTTATTTGAAGCCTATTGTGCCCATGTTGCTGTGAAAAATACTGAATCTATCTACCCTGCAAAGCGATCTGCTCTAAATAGCACCAACAGGCAGCGACCAGATAGGCACTCAGATAGCCAACAAAAAGATCAGCCCCCACCGCTTTGCCCAAGGGCTTAGACGGTCGAGGCTGGAGACGCAGTTAGGAGGTATCTTGAGATCAAAGGTAATCGGAGAATTCGAATTTGGTTTTTCTCTTAATAAGTTCTTAAGCTAAACGCTAATCAAGCCAGGATTTTAGTAATTTTTTTTAACTTTTGCGCGATCTTCTACAGAATTTCTTTGGATTTGCAGCAATTTGCCCCTTGAATAAACTACAAACTGCTCTTTAAAGCTGCTTGAAGCGCAACTTTCAAAAAAGGTTCTTGTTCAGCCAGCATCAGACTGTTAGCCTGAACTGAAGGCTACAGGAGGCTACAGAGGCTACAAAAGAGCTGAAGCATTAATTCGGCTGTGCAGTGTCTTGCTTGCCATTAAAAAGCTCAAAAATCTGCCGACAGAATAGCTTTAGCTTCTCTTTAAGCTCATCGGTTGGCTGGGTTGTGCCGACAAATTGCCAATCCTCAATCGTAGACAGCCGCCACTGCTCGCCCAGGTGGGTAAAGCCTGCTGCCTCAATGCCAATCACCCGCCGAACAGCATCGATTGGGTCTTCGTAAAACCGAATTTGCACCAAGACACTCCGGCTCTGGAGCGATCGACTCCAGCCAGGCAGATGAAAGCCAATGTCGATCGAGTCCGGATCGATCAGCTCCCTGGTGTCTGGATCGTTTGACCAGGGCTTTAAATCGGCTCGTGCATCTGGAAACTGGGCCTTAAACAGGTTCACAACAGCTGCGATTTTGGTTGCCAGTTCCAGCCCATTTGCTTGTTCTGCTGCGTTCACTCAGTCTCTCCTAGACCTTAAAATCATGGCGTCGGGTGGATACAGTCCCAACACAGGCGTTGATGAAGCGACTCATTAAGATGAAGTGACTTATCAACGTCTTTACGTAAGTTCATTATGTGCGGATATTATCTAGGATGGGCAGTGCCGAGTGATACGGTTTAGGTAGTTTGGGTAAGGTAGGCAGCGCTCACGCTTTCTGAAATGCCTCGGGAAACTTACCGTTATAGCTGTCCTAATTTGAAGAAATTGGGCAGAGCAGGTTGGCAAAAGCAGTGGTTTTACTAGATGGGAATTTGTCCAGTAACCCACAACAGGCATGACAAGCTAGGAACTTCTTGCAGATATAGAGTTATCATGCCCTCTTCTCAAAATGCTGATTCCGCCTTTGAGCGAGTCATTGCTCAAATTCCCGCGGCTGCAAGGCACTCTTTCACGCCTGAATAACTCGACGTCCTCAAGCTAGCTTTTCGGCAGTTCAGCTGGAGCAAACATGCTATCGAGCTGCGCTTCTCCGTTCCTTTTCCCAAGCCTAGCTTTTACTTCGTTTTTCTAGCAGGGCGCGAGCGTCGATCGGCTAAACGTCTGCAGGCGCAGAACCCCTACTATCGCACCCAGGGATTTGCAGCGTTGATTAGCTTCATTTTACTGTGCGGTGGAGTGGCAGCGATCGTTTTTGCAACCCTACAATTTTTTCTTGCAGCTGCCGATCGTACCGAAGTTCATCCCACCGGAATTTCCTGGCTGCAAACTCGATCAAGCCGCATTGAAACTGGACGAGTTTGGCGGGCTGGAGAATGCTATGACGCAGAACATAGCCCAGATTTTTGAACAAAATAAGCGCTACAAAAGATACAAATTGTTAACGCTGAAAATCCTCAGCTTCCTCTGATCCTTGCCTCCTCCAGAAGGGGGAAGCGCGATTGTACGCCTCTGAATTAGCTTCGTAGTTAGTTTGATAATTATAAGGGCTTACCACTGATACCAAATCGGATGCGTTAGCGTAGATGTGTCGGCTGAGCGTTGTTCTAATGCACGCTCAGATTGCTAAATGCAAACAGATGATATTCGTTGATCGGTTCCTCATTCGCTACAGGAACGAGACATACCATTGTACTCAAATTAAAGCTGCTTAGAAGCTACTTAAGGCTACTTCTCGCTTCACTTTTCTTTAACAAATTGGGATTTAGGAGAAACTTCAATGATCATTGCAAACCAGCCTAAAGCCAGCCCGGACCTGGGCGGAGAGGCACGTGAAAAAGCCTTTGTGCTGTGGTTTGAGGAGGTGGGCATTGCTGATATTCCTCTGGTGGGCGGTAAGAATGCCTCACTGGGTGAAATGATTGGGCAACTCACTGCCAAAGGAGTTAACGTGCCCACTGGTTTTGCCACAACTGCCCATGCATTTCGTTATTTTATGCAGCGAGCAGGGCTGACCGAACGGCTGCGGGAGCTGTTAGCAGATCTCGATGTCAATAATATTCAAAACCTCCAGGAGCGAGGCAGACAGGCGCGGCTACTGGTCTTCCACACGCCGTTTCCACCCGAGCTAGAGGAAGCCATTATTGATGCCTATCTCAAGCTGTGTGAACGCTACGGCATTGAAATGGAAGAGTGCGATCGCCTAGATGCTGAGCGCCGAACCGACTGCCGCTATCACTACGCTAACGATCTAGATGTCGCAGTTCGCTCTAGCGCTACAGCAGAAGATCTGCCCGATGCCAGCTTCGCCGGACAGCAAGAAACCTATCTCAACATCCATGGCGTTCGAGCCGTACTGGAAGCCTGCCACCGCTGCTTTGCATCGCTGTTTACCGATCGTGCTATTTCTTATCGCGCCATTCAAGGCTTCGACAATCTAGATGTAGCGCTGTCTGTAGGCGTGCAAAAAATGGTGCGATCCGATCTGGCAACCGCCGGGGTAATGTTTTCGATCGATACAGAGACAGGCTTCAAAGATGCAGCGCTGATTACCGCTGCCTATGGCTTGGGCGAAACAGTTGTGCAAGGCTCGGTCACACCGGATGAATACTACGTCTTTAAGCCAACGCTGAAGGCAGGCTTTAAGCCCATCCTGGACAAGCGGCTGGGCAGCAAACAAACCAAGATGATCTACGATTCTGGCAAGATGACCAAAACCGTAGCGGTAGAAGAAGCCGATCGACAAACCTTTGCCCTCAGCGATGATGAAATCTTGACGCTAGCGAAGTGGGCTTGCATCATTGAAGACCACTATTCTGCTGTCCATGGCAAAGAAACCCCAATGGACATCGAATGGGCAAAAGACGGGCAAACGGGTCAGCTCTTTATTGTGCAAGCCCGCCCCGAAACCGTACAGTCTCGCAAATCTGGGAACGTCCTGCGCACCTACAGCCTGAAGGACAGCAGCGCCAAACCTCTGTTTACAGGGCGGGCAGTGGGCGATCTGATTGGTCAGGGCAGAACCCGCATCCTTACAGATGTTAGTAAGCTGGACGAGTTTCAAGCGGGTGAAGTTCTGGTAGCAGATAGAACCGACCCCGACTGGGAGCCAATCATGAAAAAAGCGAGCGCACTGGTGACTCAGCAAGGCGGACGCACCTGCCACGCCGCGATCATTGCACGGGAGCTGGGCATTCCGGCAGTTGTGGGCTGCGGCGAAGCGATCGACCAGCTCCAAGACGGGCAGGAAATCACGGTTTCTTGTGCTGATGGCGATGAGGGCAAAGTCTATGCTGGGCTGCTGCCGTTTGACGTAGAAGAAGTGCAGTTGGACGAGCTGCCCGAAACCCGCACCAAAATTTTGATGAATGTTGGTAATCCTCAGGAAGCATTTTCGCTAGCATCACTACCAGCGCACGGTGTGGGACTGGCGCGATCGGAGTTCATCATTGCCAACCAGATCAAGGTGCATCCCTTAGCGCTGATCCACTTTGACCAGCTTCCAGAAGGAGCAACGAAAACGGCGATCGCCAACCTGACGGCGCTGTACAATCGCAAGTCCGATTTCTTTGTAGACAAGCTGGCACAGGGCATTGGCACGTTAGCTGCCGCCTTCTACCCCAACCCGGTGATCGTCCGCATGTCTGACCTCAAGAGCAACGAATATGCCAACTTAATCGGCGGCAGACGGTTTGAGCCAGACGAAGAGAACCCGATGCTGGGCTGGCGGGGAGCTTCCCGTTACTACGATCCGAAATATAGCGCTGCCTTTGGGCTGGAGTGCCAAGCGATGCAGCGCGTTCGCGACGAGATGGGCTTAACGAATGTGATTCCAATGATTCCCTTCTGCCGCACTCCCGAAGAGGGACGCAAAGTGCTGGCAGAAATGGCGAAACATGGCTTAGTGCAAGGAGAAAATGACCTCAAGGTTTATGTCATGTGCGAACTGCCAAGCAATGTGATTTTGGCAGACCAGTTTGCTGAAGTGTTTGACGGCTTCTCGATCGGCTCGAATGACCTGACGCAGTTGACCTTGGGAGTCGATCGCGATTCTTCTTTAGTCGCGCATGTGTTTGACGAGCGCAACGAAGCTGTGAAAACGATGGTGCGAGTCGTGATTCAAAAAGCCAAAGCCAGCGGGCGCAAAGTCGGCATCTGTGGGCAGGCTCCCAGCGATTACCCAGAGTTTGCGACCTTCCTGGTGGAGCAAGGCATCGATACGATTAGCCTCAATCCAGATTCAGTCGTGAAGACGCTGTTGGCGATCGCTAAGACGGAAGCAAAAGTGGGGCATTAATGTAACTTGAGATCTGCAGCTATGGCGCTACGTACCTAGTTTGTCCCTATAGGCATGTAGCGCTATACGATCTCCACACCTGTTGAAAAAGCTGCGCAGACCGCAGCTTTTTCAATAAGCTAAACCGGAATTTTGCCAGCCAAACTAGCTGTCGGTCGCTTCCTTTGCCCCTTGTGGCTGCGGCAGCTTGATGACATAGCGGTAGCCTGCTTCAGCAGAGCCGCGAATTTCGATTGTGCCACCGTGAAGCTCTGCAAGCTGGCGACTGAAAGCTAGCCCCAATTCTGGGCGGGAGCTATACGCTTTGAACGGATCTTCAGGTTCAGCAGGGGTAGAGTTGCGATCGCTATGGAATGGGGCTGATTCTGCCTCGGTGTACCAGGAATCAGCGTTAGCCAGTTCAAAATTGGATATGGAATCTCGCTCTGGTGTGTACCAATCGAAACTATGAGCCTCAATTAGGAGCTTGCGGTCGGGGAGGGGAGCAAATTCGGCTTGTGGCATCCCATCGCCCAACCACGGATGAGATGCCCAAACCGTGAGATTGAGTGAAGTTTGCCGCCGAGAGACATGAATCCGAATAGTGCTGTCTGTCGTGGAGGATTGAATCACACTGAAGATGAGATGGTACAGCACTTGCCGCACTTTTTCTTTGTCTAGAAGCCAAATCCGCTGACCTGGTTCTACGGTGAGTTTAAGCTGCTGTTCTCGCCGTTGGGCAGGCTGCTGCAGCGTAGCGATCGCCTGCTGACAGAGCATCTCCACATTGACTGGAGCCAAATTCAGCGATTGGTTGGAGTCGTCTAAGGTACCCAACTCCACAATTTCATTCACTAATGACAGCAGATACTGCCCGCTATTGTGAATGATTTCGATATATTTTTTCTGCTTGTCTGACAGAGAGCCATAAATGCCTTGTCCTAAAACGCTTGCCATGCCCAAAATCGACGTGAGCGGTGTACAAAGCTCTTGCGTCATTTCGGCAATTAGACTGGTTTTTGCTGAGGGAACGCTGGGGGCTTGAGCGGGCGAGGGCATTGCTTTTGAGCACTTCAGCAGGTAGTTGCGCTCAAACTCGCTCATACTCCAACGGGCAGTGAGCTGCAGCAGCTCCATTTCTTTTTGGCTAAACTGCCGTGCTGCCAAGCCCATCACTGCCAAACTGCCCACACAATGCCCGCTAGACGTAATTAATGGAACACCCAGATAAGAGCGAATGCCATAGTGCTGTACTAAAAGGCTGTCTGCAAAAGCCGGATGAGCGATGGTGTCGGGAATTACCAGGATGTTCTGGCTATCTACCACGTAGCTGCAAAACGAATCGAGACGCGGCAGTTGGCGAGAGGCTGCCAGATCATTCATCAGCCCAATCCGCGATAGCCCCACGGCAGACTTAAAGAGATGGCGATCGCCGTCAATTACACCCAGAATGCAGATTGGTGTATCCATAAAATGGGCTGCAGTTTGGGTTGCTTCTTCAAATACCGGGATGCTTTCGGTTTCAAGCAAACCTAAAGTTTGCAGTACTTGTAGCCGCTGTAACTCCCATTCTGAACCAGGCATTTGATCTAGCCGACAAGACAGTCTCACGTCAGGGCTTAGCATGACAACCCCATCCTTGCAATCGCAATATTCGCTATCGAGTTGTGAATCTTCGATAGTCGCTCAATTATCTTCAGCGTTCCCTGACTGATGAGGGGATAACGACTGAGCGCAAAGTTTCAGCGTTTCTAGGCAGTTGTCTCAGAGCTGCCCTAGACCTCTTAAGTACATCTACTGCACTGCCAACAGCAATTTTTAGCCCAGTCAGTTTAGTCCAGTCAGTATGTCCAAATCAGTACGGACTTATCGATCGCCCACACCACTTATTTAAGTATGTGATCATATATAGTGTTCCTCTGTGAAAGATTCTTCGATGGCAAAAGGTGATCAAATCTATGTAATGCGTCCTTTCGCTGGATTGGATGCCGTTTACGAACATCATGGCATCGACTGCGGTGACGGAACCGTGATTCACTACTATAAAGGCGGCGGCGACCCCGTGATTGAGCGGACAACCCTCGAAACCTTCGCCAGAGGGACACCGATCTACACCAAGAAAGTGCCGATCGCCTACATTCCAGATGTGGTTGTGGAACGGGCTGAAAGCCGGCTTGGCGAGCGCGACTACAACCTGCTGACCAACAACTGTGAACATTTTGTGAACTGGTGCAAAACAGGGCAGAATACAAGTCAGCAGTTGATCAACTATGGGCTAGACCCAAGCAGGCTAGGAATGCTGGCAAATCGGCGGGCGATCGAAGAAGCAGCGCAGGAAGGCGATCCGGTGAAGGCAGTCGCGCTGATGCAGCAGGCCTTGGGCAATATCTCTGTGACGCAGATAACGCTGCAGAACCAGTACAGCAAAGCCCAAGATGAAGTAATCACCTGGGATCAAGTGGCGCGACTGGCGTTGCAGAAGAAGCGGGAAGATTTGGCAAAAGCAGCGCTGGAGCGCAAGGTGGAAGCGAAGCGCAAGGCAGCTACTCTGCAAAATCAGCTCGCCCAGCTTGCAGAAACAGAACTAAACCTGAAGCGCAACAGTAGCGTAATCAACCAACGGCTGACTTATTCGGGATGATAGCTCCTTTGTCTGGGTCCCCTATGCAACATTAATCAATTGCATACGGCTACAGAGTAACGTTGAATAAAGCGCTTGGACTACAATCATACTTGCGGTCAAATCTCGATCGTTTTACCCAGCTTCTAGGGGGTTATGGAGTTTGAAAGATTTTCAATCTGTCATACCCGGCACTCTACTGGGGTTATTGCCGTCAGCCACTGAAACAGGAAAGAGGTGGGTTTGTGGGAGCAGTTAGTTTTTCAATTGATCCAAATCTTGTTGCTCACCTAAAGCAGGTGCTTCCTCTCTCCACTTTCATTGAAACAGGAACATTTGAGGGTGATAGCACTGCACAGGTGCTGCCATTCTTTGAGCAGATTCACACCGTTGAGCTGTCTCAGGAATACTATCTAAAAGCGGCTGAGCGGTTTGCGGGTGAAGCTGCCGTTCAGGTGTATCACGACAGTTCTGAGCAGTTTTTGCGTCGTTTGCAGCCCTCCCTGCAGGATCGCTCTGTGCTGTATTGGCTGGATGCCCACTGGTGTGTGGCAGACGAAACGGCAGGCGAAGCGTCGCAATGTCCGCTGCTTGATGAGCTAGAGGCGATCGGCTCGCTCAATGCTGAAAGCGTTATTTTGATCGACGATGCTCGCCTGTTTCTCTGTACGCCGCCTGCGCCTCACCGAATTGCGCAGTGGGCAACTCTGGATGAAATTCTCAAGAGGCTTTATGGGCTGAGCACAGCGCATGAAGTGATGGTTTTGAATGATGTGATTCTCTACTATCCGGCAGCAATTCGGGCTGGTCTACAGAAGTACGCCTATCAGCACTCGATCGACTGGCTCGTGGTTTTGGAGAAGCTGCGCTATTTTGAGTCTTTGTTGCCACAGGTTGAAGAAAAAGAAGCAGTCTTGCAACAGCAAAACGAGGCGCTCCAGGAAAAGGAACAGGCTATTGCTGAGCTAACGGTTGCTGCGGGCGATCGACTCCAGATTATTCACGAACAGGAGCAAAAAATTGCTCAGCTTGAATATGCGATCGAACAGCTCAAGCAAGAGCAAAAACAGCGAATCCAGGAAATCCGCCGCAGCAAACGGGAAGCCGTCCAAAAAATTGTGGCATCTGCCAAAACGCAGCAGCAGTTTATCCACGACCAGGCAGAGCAGATTAAAGTGCTGAAGCGATCGCTAGAATCTACAGTCGATCGGCGGGTGCGGCGCAGGCTGTCTAGCTTTTCCCGCTTTTTTGACTAGCGGCGTTGCCCAGCATAATGTAAGGCGGCGCGATGCACCTAGATTAAAATCATTTTGTGAAAGAACTGTTGTACAAAAGCTCCGCTGCGCGGAGCTTTTGTACAACAAGAATTGCCCTAACATGCGCGTCACGCGATACTACTTCACCGACTCCCATTTCATTTCGTACTTCTGTAGCTTGGGATGGGATACAACCAGGTGCCAAACGACCGCTTGAAATGCCTCCGTTTGTGGCGTTACAGTTTCACTGCGGACAGGTGGAATCACCACACAGGCATCTGCCACCTGCGCCGTGTAGCCACCATCTCGACCCACAACCCCAAACACCTTTGCCCCGACTTCTTTGGCATACTGCAGCGACGACACAATGTTAACGCTGACGTTTTTCTCGGCGTTGCCACCACCGACTGAGAAAACAAAAATGCCATCTTTGTCATTCAAGCGGCTGCCTTTGAGCCAGTTGACAAACGCCGTCTCCCAACCGTCATCATTAATGCGAGCTGTTAGCTCCGAAACATTATCAGTCGGCGTATAAGACTCAATTCCAGCGATCTTACGAAAGTCATTCACGGCATGGCTCGCATGTCCAGCACCACCGCCGACCCCCAGGAAGAACAACCGCCCCCCCTGCTCTCGGATCGCAGCAATTTCATCAACCATCTTTTCGACAATATTGATGTCGATCGCATCAATAATTGTTTTGGCATCTACAAAATATTCTGCCGTGTAACCCATAAAAACCTCCAAACTACTCGAGCGCTAACACTGTCCTAATTGCTGAATTCTCCAAGCCGTTGGGCGCCATTTGTCCCAGATTAGAGCACTCTAAGATTACCTCAACCGCTGCATTGGCAGACTCAACGGTAAAATTTGCTGTTGTGCCCTGGTTGTAGTCTCGCGCCAGTAAGATTGTGCAGCATCCTGCCTGTTTGCCTGCCTCCATATCTTTCCAGGAGTCGCCCACCATGAAAGATTGCTGCAGATCCACCTGCCACTGAGCCGCTAGCTCAACCAGCATACCAGGACGGGGTTTGCGGCAGGTGCAGTTGTCGCAGTCATCATGAGGGCAGACGCGCAGATCGTCAATGGGCAAGCGTTGATAAAGCTGAATGGCAATCTGCTCCAAGACGATCGCCTCCATCTTGTTGCGGGCAACATCCGGCTGATTCGTCACGACAAACACCAGAAAATTTGCTGCTTTTAGCCGCTTCACCGCTGACTCAATATCTGCTGCAAAGATGAACTCTTCGATCAGCCGGGGTGACGCAGGCTTCCCTTGGCGAAACACCACTTCGTTGATCACGCCATCCCGATCGAGAAATACGGCGGGTCTCAGCAGATTGCTATCGGTGTTTGCCGAAGCGAGATCAGACATCTGCCACCGCTCCCGCTTTTGCCGATCGATACAATGCATCCAGCATTCGCATCGCGTTTACACCCTCCTCAGGCGTTCCTAAGTAAGGCGATCGACCGGTGATGGCTGCCATAAAATCCTGCCATTCTAGCTCCCAGGAGGTGTCGGGCTGGTCAAACACCAGTTCTTCCAGGTCTGGAACACCGCCTTCGGGCTTGCGATGGGCGATCGTCAGCCGCTCGACGCCGTAGCTTTTGCCCAATCCGTCAATTGTCAGCGATCCCTTTTGCCCATAAATCTCAAAAGAGAATAAATTCTTCCACTGCGTCCAGCTGGTGTGGAAGCTGGCGACTGCCCCATTAGCAAAGCGAAATAAGCCAAACCCGTTGTCCTCAAGCGGCGCGATTGACCAGATCGCCGTTTGCAGATAGGCAAACGCTTCGGCAGGCACTCCGGCAAACCAGTGAATGAGATCGGCAATGTGAACCCCTTGGTCGGTCAATTCGCCGCCGCCTGCCAGCTCCGGGTTGCCACGCCACTCTTTCTCGTAGCCCGGACGCCCCCCATGTCCATAGCGAGCGCGAATATTGATGATTTCACCGATCGCCCCAGCCCGAAACAATTCGTGGGCTTTTGCTAAAGCGGGATGGTAGCGATGATTGAAGCCAATTTTGAGGATGCGATCGGCTTGCTGGGCAGCTTCTGCCATCTTTAGCGCTTCGCCCAAATTGCGCCCCATTGGTTTTTCGATCAGCACATGTTTTCCGGCTTGCAGAGCAGCAATCGCAATTTCTGCCAGCAAGCCATTGTGGGTGGCAACCGCAACGATTTCAATATCTGGATGGGCGATCGCCTCTTGCCAGTGGGTCAGGGCTTGGCACTGATATTGTGCTGCCAAAGCTTCAGCAGCAGAGATATTGATATCTGCAACAATCGAGAGGTTGGAGTCGGGGTGATGGGCGGCAGTTTCGGCTCTGCGTTTGCCGATTAATCCACAGCCGATGACGGCAACTTTCATAGAGGCATGGGAAGTAAGAAACAGCTTATTGCCAGTTCATGCCGCGTTCTTTGGGCAAAATGCGGCGCAAGGTGAAGATGTCGGTGTCGCGCAGTTCTTCCAGGTGGTCGCTCCACTCGTTCCAGCCATCGTAGGGAGCTGCCACAAACTTACCTGTAATGCCATTAGCGGCATCAGAGGCAAGAAAAGCAGCCGCAGCTGCCCCGACATAGGGTGAAACGCCGCCTTTGTCGATCTCGGCTTTAGTTTTCTCCAGATATTCTTTACCGGCTAGCTCTCCGGCTGCGAGGGTCTGCTGATGCAGCCGAGTGATCACGAAACCGGGCGCAACACAGTTGATTTCGATTTGGGAAGCTGCCATCTCCTGGGCGATCGTTTCAGTGAACCGGACGACGCCAACTTTGCTACAGGCATAGGCAGAGTAGTTGGGAAAGGCATAGGCAGCACCGCCTCCAGAAAATAAGACGATCCGACCACCGCCCGTTTTTTGCAGCCGCAGGCAGGCTTGCCGAGTCACCAAAACTGCCCCAAACAGATTCACCTGAATTGTATTGAACCATTCGACTGGATCGACCTGCGTGATATCGCCGATCGGTCCTAAGATGCCAGCCGCATGAATCACAGCGCTCACTGTACCAAAGTGAGATTCCACCGCATCCAGAGCTGCATCCACCTGATCCTGCTGAGTGACATCTGCAGGAATACCTGCGATGGCATCGTAGCCCTGCTCGTTTAGCTTGCGAACGGCAGCTTCAAGATCGACCGGATTACGTGCACAGATCGCCACTTTTGCGCCCGCCTTCAGACAAGTCTCTGCCGTGGCATAGCCAATTCCCAGGCTGCCACCTGTCACCAAAATGTTTTTGCCAGCTAAATTCGTTTCGGTCATGATTTTCCTTTCCGCCCTACCGGAAATGCTGAAACCCCATAGCGGCGATCGATCAGCGGACTCAAGATAGACCAGGGCAGCAGCTTTTCCCACCAGCTCATCTGCTTCAAGCCGAGGTTTTTGAGCACCTTAAAGCGAATCACATCCGTAAAGCCCTTCAAGTAGCCCGGAGACTGGACGCTAAAGCCTACATTTGTCATCGCGTATTCCAGCGTCGCAGGTTCATAAAAGCTGATATGGATTTCGGGCACGACGTAGCCCCACTCGACCAGTCGATCGGCGTGGGGAGCTGCATTACCCGTCGTATAGAAAAAGACTCCACCTGGTTTCAGCAGCCCAAACAATTGCTTCAAAACGCCGATCGGATCGTCGACATGCTCCAGCACCTCGATCGCCGTGATCACGTCGTAGCAGTTTTCCTGGGCTGCCAGCATCTCTGCCGTCAGAATAGGGATGCCTTGGCTGCGGGCGACTTCTGCGATCGCTCCTTCTTCAAAACCAACGATATTACAGCCTTGGCGCGACTGCACCCAGCGCACCAAGCCACCATTGCCGCAGCCAAAATCTAGCCAGGTGGTGTCAGGGGTGAGCGGCTGCAGCTGGGAAACGATCGACGTAATGCCGCGCCATTCATAGCGGCGAATCGTTTGTTTCGGCTGTTCTAATTCGGTGAAATAATCGGTGAGCGGGTCTGCTCCCTGTCCTTTGTAATACTCCAGCGTATAAATCTGGTCGTAATCAGTGCTGGGGTTGCCCACGAAAGCGAAGCTGCAGTGGGGGCAGCGATACAGAACATACTCCTGCGATCGCCATTTGCCCCGCTTCACCCCTACCTGAGCGGCGGGCGTGCGGCAAATAAGACAGGGGATATCGGGATGCGCCATACGGATTACCTAAGCAATGAGCCAAACGATTAGCCAGCAATCGGTTGCCGAATGGTGCTGCCGTGAAAAGCAAAGGTGTCATTCCGCGACACATCTGCCACGACTTTGGCTCCCTCTGGCTCGATCGTATAGTGGAGACGCGGCATCTTTTGGGCTTCCATGAACTGCTCTAGCTGCTTGTGGTTCTTGTCGCAATAGAGCATTAAGAAACCACCGCCGCCAGCGCCAATGATTTTGCCGCCCAGCACATTGTAGTTTTGTCGGACTTCGTCGTAAATTTGATCGACTTTGGTGAGCGTGATTCGGGAAGACATCTGCTTTTTGAAGCGCCAGTGTTCATCAAGCATTCTGCCCCACGCATCAAAATCTTCAGATTCGATCGCCCCCAAAATTCGATAGCCCAAGTCTTTGATGTGGTTGAGGCTGTTGGCAACGACTTCTCGCTGAGGTGCTGCCGTCTGCATCGCGCTGTTTTGCTCTGAGAGAACAGCTACCGCATCGCGCCGGAAGCCCGTGTAGTAAATGTGGGTATTGGCGACAAATTCAGCGATGGCGCTGGTATCCATGCTGACTGATTTCACAACAACTTTGCCGTCTTTAGCGATCTCCAGCACCGTTAGCCCGCCAAATGCCGCCATGTACTGATCCTGCTTGCCGATCCCTTTCTTGAGAATATTTAGCTCAATGTCGCAGGCTTCTTCGGCTAATGCCTGTAGCGAGATGTAATCACGACGGTAGTGATGCAGCGCTGTCAGCAAGCCGATCAGGTAGCAGCTAGAAGAGCCGACTCCCGTTCCAGCAGGCAGGTCTGCCATCGAAGAAATTTCCATTTTGTCTTCGATGCCGTGATAGCGCAGCGCCTCACGCGCCAGCTCATGCTGCAGTTCCGAGACATGGAAGACCGTTTCACTCTGGGTGTAGTGTAGCCGAATCATGCGATCGATCGTCGGTGGGTTGATCATCACGTACATGTATTTGGTGATGCCCATCGCAAAGATAAAGCCGCCGTTCTTCTCGTAGTAGGAGGGCAGGTCAGTGCCGCCGCCGCCAAGGGTGACTCTAAAAGGGGTACGAGTAATGATCATGCCAGCTCTACTTCTCCAGATTCAATCAAAGACATTGCTTTGGTATAGCTTTCGGGCGTATCCAGCCCCAGGCAGTACCCGTCGATCAGATGACCTTGCAGATAGTAGCCTTCAGTGAGCATCTGCGGAAAGAGATCGCGGGCGAAGTCAAAGGAAGTTTCGGGCGGAATCAGGTCTAGAATTTCTGGCTCGATCAGATACACCGCAGCATTTACCAGCGGCGACCGAGGCGTTTCTCCGGCTCCAGTTTCCACAAATGCCGTGATGCGGTTTTGATCGTCCATTACCACTCGCCCGCCAGCAATCGCCGTATGAGCATGGGTGTTTTGGTCAAATAGGGCGATCGTCACATCGGCTTTAGAATTTCGGTGCGCTGCCCGAAACTTCGCCAAGTCAAACCGCACTAAGCTATCGCCGTAGACCACCAGCGTTTCACCTTTCCAGTGCGGCTCCAGCTTTTTGAAAGCGCCTGCCGTCCCCAATATCTCCGGCTCTAGAGAATAAGATACTCTTAAGCCAAGCTGGGAGCCATCGCCGATCGCTTCCTGAATCGCCTCCGGTCGGTAGTGCAAATTAATCCAAACAGACTCAACTCCTGACTGCGCCAGCCAGCTAAGATTGCGCTCTAAAATAGTGCGCTCATTCACCAGCAGCAGCGGCTTGGGGATGCCGCCTGAAATTGGCTGGATTCGAGTGCTTTTTCCAGCAGCCAGCACCAGTACACCCATTGACATTACAGCTCTCCTCCTGGTTGAACGATCGGCTTGGGGGTTGCCATTGCAATCAGAGAAGTCCCTGTTGGCAGAGGCAGTTTAGCATCCAGGGAGAGCAAAAATTTCAGCAGTTTGGTGACTAGCGATTCTTTGCCGGGTTCTCCGACGGGATAAGGTTTCCGCAGCCAGCAGCTATAAATTAGGGCGATCGGGATCAGGATGGCGGCAAAATAGCGGCAGCGCTTCACTACAAAATACTGACGCAGCTTGCGCGTGAGATTGTGCTGATTGTAGCGACGATAGTGGGCGAGTTGTTCATCGTGGTAGCCAAACAGCGCCTGCAGTGCCGGCACCGAAATGCACAACACCCCGTGGGGATTGAGCAGATCCGCCAGTTTTTTCATGGCAGGCACATCTTCCTTAATGTGCTCCAGCACGTCGTTTGAAACGATTACATCGTAATATTCTAGCGGTCTTTCCAGCGCTTCGATGCTGCACTGCCACACGGTTAGATTGTCGAGCTGATGCTCTGCTTTGAGCTGTTCGGAGATGCGGACTGCCTCCGGATCGACATCGATCGCCTCCACCTGCCAAGTTGGGTTCTGTGCTAGCAGCACGTTCATCTCGCCAGAGCCACAGCCTGCATTTAGCACGCGTAGATTTGGTGTTTTGGGCAGCCAAGCCATGACGATTCGATACTTGGTCAAAGCGTAGTAATCTGCCGATCGCGCTAGATAATCTGCCAGCTTGTAGTCCCGGTTTTCGATCGCTCCGCTCATGGCGATAATACCTTGTCTTTGATAAAGGTAATAGAGTGCATCAATCCCTCATCTAAAGAGACTTTAGGCGACCAGCCTACAGCTTTTGCGGCTGAAATATCTGCCAAGGTTTCTTCGGCTTCACCGGGCAGATCGGGTTTGTAGAGCGGCTGCAGATCAGAGCCGAGCAGACGGGCGATCGCCTCATAGATTTCTCGTACCGAGTAGCTGCTGCCGCTGCCCAAGTTATAAACCTTGCCATCGGTGCGCGGGTCGTCCAAGCACTGCAGATGAAAGTCGTTGACATCATCCACGTAGATAAAATCCCGCCGTTTGTTCCCAGAGCCGTAGATCGTCGGCGGGTTGCCCTGCAGCAAATTGATAATGAACGCGCTCATCACTGGGGGAATCGTGCGGCGATAGTCCTGCCGGGGACCATAGACGCAGAAATAGCGCAGCGCCGTGGTGTGCATTCCGTAAAACCGCCGGTAGGCTTCCGCAAACGCCATGCCTGCCAGCTTACTGACGGCATAGAAGCTTTCGGGGTACACCTCGCTTTCGGGTGTGGGCATCACCGCAGATCCTTCATAAAGCGCTGAAGACTCGGCATAAATCACTTTGCCGACATCACCCCGCCTTGCTGCCTCAAATACGTTGACTGTGCCTGTCACATTAATATCGCTGGTTTCTAGTGGATCATTTTGACAGTCAGCAATGCAATTTTTCGCAGCGAGATGATACACTGCGTCGATATTTTTGAAGAATGGGTAGATATCGGGCGATCGAATATCCAGCTTGTGAAACTCGACGCCCTCCGGCACCTGCTCAATCACACCATATGCCAAGTTATCGATGCCAATTACTCGGAAGCCCTCGGTGAGCAGGCGATCGGCGAGGTTGCTGCCGATGAACCCTGCCACCCCGGTAATCAGTACGGTTCGTTGCGTCATGCCTTCCTTAATCTATTGCGAATCTACTGCGGATTGGCTCTGGAACTCTTTCTCCCCGGTCTTAACACTCGATCTGAAACCCTGCCTTGCAGGCATCGTCATAAAACATCTGCACGGTTTCACGGGAGAGGTCTTCCAGGTTTTTGCCGTACATCGACAGCTTTTTGAGGATGTCGCCCGTTGCCGTAAGAATGTCGCAGCCTGCCGCTTCTGCTTGGTAGACGTTGAGCACTTCTCTAGGGCTTGCCCACAGCAGCTCGGCTTTGGACTCAATTTTGAGCATCTGCGCGGCCGCGGTCATTAGCGGAACCGGATCGATGCCGGTATCGGCAATGCGTCCGGCGAAGACTGAGACGACGGAGGGAATCATAGGGCTAAGGACGCGGTTGACCGCTTGGACTTGTTCGAGCGTCAAAATGGCGGTGACATTGAGCTTAATGCCCTCACCCACAAGTCGCTTAATCAGCGGAATCGAGGATTCGCTTTTGGTGTTAGTGATTGGAATTTTGACATAGACATTTTCGCCCCAAGTGTTGATGCACATCGCCTGCCGATACATCGTCTCAAAATCATCGGCAAAAACCTCAAAGGAGATAGGGCGATCGGGAATTTGCGTCAGTACTTCTCTGGCAAACGATTCGTAGTCTGTCACTCCGGCTCGCTTCATTAGCGTGGGGTTGGTCGTAAACCCTTGAACCATGCCGCCGCGATAGGCAGAAAGCATATCGTCCAGGTTGGCTCCATCTGCGAACAGTTTGATCTTAAGCATGAAGACTGGCTATAATTCGACCTTGCACGACCTCCAGAGCGAAAGGAACAGAACGCTCATCGCTCTGTCTCTAAGCCTCGGACTTGTCTAACTATAGCTACCAGAAAACGGTTTCCCTTGCAAGCTTAGTTCCATTCAGTCTAAACTGTGCGTTCTAGAAGATAGTATTTTTGCTAAAGATGCGAGAGGTAAGGGGCAGATGGGAAACAAAATGGAGGAAAAAAATTCCACGTATTTTGGTGATAATGCATGGTATCAAGATAAAGTTTTGACTCTCGATACATACGTATATTGTCGAATGTGTATTGAGTCTGAACTGAAGGGCTGCAAATCGCTTTTAGATATTGGCAATGGTGGTTTTTTCAACTATGACATTGCAAGTCTAGAGCGGGTCGTGATTCTCGATCTTTGTATTGATGAAACCGCAGATTATGGTAAAAATGTCACACCCATTCGGGGCGATGCTTTAAAGTTCGATCTAGAAGAAAAGTTTGACGCAATTGTCATTCAGATGTTGATCCACCATGTAACAGGTACTTCGCCAGAGGAAGCTGTCAAAAACATGGAGCTGATTCTGGAGCACTGTGCAAACCATTTAACCCCAGCTGGAAAAATTCTTTTAATTGAAAGTACCGTTCCAAGTTGGTTTCATTTCTTTGAGAAAATTGTTTTTAGACTACTTTATAAATTCTGGAACTTTCCTCATCCCATTACCTTTCAGCACACCGCAAGTCAAATTCTTCGATCTGCTAGAAAGGCTGGGCTAAAAATTGAAGAATATGTTCATATTCCTTTGGGTCAGTGGGTAGTTATTCTAGGTTTCTTGGTGCCGACCAAGCTGACACCAGTTCAACCTATTAAAGTTGTCCTCTCCAACCCATCAAGCACTAAGTACTAGCCGCTAAAAGAGCTGAGAAACACGCTATCCATTGCGAAAGCTCTGTTGAGTATTCACTTTAAAATACTGCTTATTCGCAGCTGCGAAAATTGGTCCTTTAGTTTTGTTGGTCTTAACCCGCTCTTGTCTACCCCTTCTGCAAAATTAGTTTTTTCACTATTGCGCTACCTCGGTATCGGTGGCTTGGTGTTTTTCGTGGATGTAGGAACATTCCAATGGTTAATATTACATCAAGCTTACGTATTTTTAGCCGCTTCCATTTCTTATAGCCTTGCAGTCGTTTGTCACTTCACGCTCAACAAATTTCTTAATTTCAGAAACTTTGAGCGCTCAACTGCTCGTCAATTTAGAACGTATCTGGTCGTTGTAGCTTTCTGCTGGTTAGTGACGTTAGTAGTCGTTGAATCTGGTGTTCGACTAGGGCTAGCTCCTCTTACCGCGAAATTAATCGCGGTAGGGCTAAACATCCCGCTAGGATTTTTAGGACATCGATACTTAACATTTGGCTCAGGTATTAGAAAAGCCTGGCATCGCTGGCGGCGTTCTCGGTAACGCTTTCATTCAATGATTTGAGGCGTTCATTTAGAACAATGTCCAGTATTTCACCTACGGGCGGTATTATCGGTAATGGATGTGAGCAAGGAGACGAGGAGTGAATATTGAGCAACACGAATTTGACCTGAGCATCGTGATTCCTGCCTATAAAGAAGCTCGGAAAATTGAACAAGACATCCGTGCTGCTGCTATATTCCTGGGAAACCAGCGGCTCACAGGGGAAATCATTGTGGTGGACGATGGCTCTCCAGATGATACGGTTACGGTGGCTCAGTCGTTTGAGGCAGAGTTTCCGAATTTACGCGTCTTGACCTATCGTCCCAATCGCGGCAAAGGACACGCCCTCCGCTACGGCATGACTCGATCGCGCGGTAAATTTGTAATGTTTGCTGACTCCGGGCTGTGTGTCCCTTATGAGATTGCTACGATCGGGCTGTCAATGCTGAACCTGGGGATGTGTGACATTGCCCACGGCTCTCGCCGGATGCGGGGCAGCGTCCGCAAGCGTCAGCCGCTCTATCGGCGAATTGGCTCTAAGGTTTACAGCTATGTGGTGTACACCGTTATGGGTGTGCCACGCTACATTTCCGATACACAGTGCGGCTTTAAGCTCTATCGTGGCGATGTGGCGCGCTATCTCTACGGGCAAGCCTTCACCGATGGCTTCATGTTTGACACAGAAGTCATTCTGCGGGCGCTGATGCAGGGCTATCAAATCCTGGAGTTCCCCGTCCTCTGGAGCAATGATGCTGATACTCGCTATGACCCGCTGAAGGGAACTTGGCGCAATTTCCTGGAGCTGATGCAGATTCGACGGGCAACTTGGAGCGAGCGCTCCCGATCGCGCAAAACTCAGGGGAGTGCACCGATGCCTGTTACCCGTCGGGGTGAGTCCATTGCAGCTCGCTCGCTCAATCCCTCCTCAACTCAACAGTAGAAATAGAAGTTTACCGACGAAAAGGAGGCAAGCTGTGCTGGCAGTGGGGTTGACGATCACGCTTTTTGTGTTTTGGGCTGTCGTGGGTCAGGCAGTTCTGGCAATCCTCGATCGGCAAGACAACCTGCTGCGGAGAATGCTGCTTGCGCCGGTTGTGGGGATTGCCACGATGCTGCTGCCGCTGTTTTGGCTAAATCGGTTGGGGTTGCCGGTCAAAACTTTTGGAGCCACACTGGCGATCGGGCTTTTGGCAGTTAGCGTTGGCATTCTGTGGCGAGTGCGTCCTAAACTGCCGTGGCGGGAATATCTGCCCTTTACCAGTATTTTTCTAGCCGCGCTCTTCCTCACGGGTCGCCCGATGTTGGAATTTGGCTTTGATTGGCTAAGCTACGCTAACGACGACATGGCGAACTACTGCTTAGCGGCAGAGCGGCTGTTACAGTATAGCTTCTTTAGCGTCCCTGATATTGATCAAGTCATGGACGGCAAAGATTACTCTTTGTTCTACTGGTTCATGCATGTTCCAGGCGTTATCCGAACTGGCAGTGAGTTTTTGTTGGCGTGGGTCTGTAGCTGGACAGGACTAACCCCGCATCAGGTTTTTATGCCAACGATTTTGGCGCTGCATGTGATCTTGATCAGCGCGGTAGGGGCTTTGGTTGCACAAACTAGAGCACTTTACCAAGCGTCGTTGATCACCTGTGTATTAATCAGCATTTCTGCGCTAAATAGCTTGGGCACAGTCTATCAGCTCATCGCGCAGGTTGGCGGGTTAGCACTGCTGAGCGGCACTTTGACTGGGTTAGTGGCGCTGCCCCCAACTGCCAACCGCGCAGAGCTAATCCGATGGGGGATACTGGTAGGTTTGCTGGGGAGCAGCTTGCTAATTACCTACCCGGAAGTTTTGCCGTTTCTGGTGCTGGCGTTTTTGCTTTTTGCAGTGGTGCAGCGCTGGCGACGACAGATGCACTTAGGGCGATCAGGGCTGTTTTTGGCTGCTGCCACTCTCACCTGTCTTCTGCTGCTAAATAGCCACTTCCTAAAAGCTCTAGGATTCTTGCAGGCTCAAGCGGGAGCTGGCACCAAGCAGGTCGATCTGCAAGAGAGCTACTTCCCGTATTACCTGATGCCGAGCGGCTTAGCCAATTTCTGGAGCCTGCTGCAGCTCTCCAGCTTCCCCAAGGAGCCTTGGCTGTCAGTGGCGATCGCTTTGGGTGCATTCCTATTGGTAACAGCGGTTTGCGTCAGCTTATTCCTGATGCGCTCGGGGGTACCCATCGCCTCACTAACAGTGGTGATGCTGGGCATTGGGCTGGTGTTGTTCTGGCGCGAAAACGATTTTGGCTTGTTTAAGCTGGCGATGTTCATTCAGCCATTTCTAATCGGAACGCTGGTTGTATGGTGGGTCAGCACGGCTCGGCGACCGCTAGTGAAGCTGATTCCGCTAGTGCTGCTAGGTATGATTAGCCTTTCTACTCAGCAGTTTGGCTATGTAGAAAGCAGTCGTGGCATCGGGAAGAGCATCGTTGAAATTCCCAATGCCTCTGAAGCGCGGATCAATACAGAATTTCAAACCTTACTTTCGAGCATCCCCCCCTCGCAGCCCCTCCTGCTTGACACTGCCAACGTTGTCATGGCGAAATTTCAAGCGCTCTATACTGCTGGACGAACAGCGCTGTTTCCCAGCCGGAACTTCTATGAACCCATCGCTGCGCAGGCTCTAGGTGGTTTACAAACATTCCCCGATCGCCAGCTCAACCAGATCACTCAATCCCTGCTGAAACGTTATCTGGAAACTTATCAACACGCTGAATTTGACTTGCGCGATCCGCAGCGTCCGTCTGCAAAGAACCCATTTAACAACCTGGCATTGAGTAGCCTGGCACCCAATCCAGCCAGCGAACCTGTCCTGGTTTCCACTACTTCGCTGCAAGACATATTTAACAACCGCAGATTCAAGATTGACGCGAAAACGAATGGAAATCTCCGCTCTACCGCCAACTTTTCCGTGCAGTCTCTGAATGAAATTGACAACCTGTTGATTTTCGTTCATTCTGAGCTGGGACAACACTACTATCTTGGAGAGACCAAGCACATTTCGCTCTATCAATTGGAAAAAGACTACTTTTTTCCAGAGGAGCAGATGTCTGGGGTGGGGCGTCATTTTCTATTTGAGGTGATCCATCCCGCGCCACAGGTTCGGCTGGAGCTGAACATGACCGCTAGCCTCAAAAATGACAAAGGAAATGAGCTGCCGCCTGCAGAAGCGATCGGCACGTCACGGCAAGCTTTTGGTATCGTCGGGCGTGGTTCTGCCCATGTGTTTTCGCCGCCTTTATCCGCACAGGTAATAGAAGAACACAACTTTGTTGGCATTGACATGGGAGTTGAAGGGAAGCGGTTTCCCAGCCGCAAAACTGGTTTGATGAACCTCTACGGCAAAGATATTCCCACCGATCGACGTAAGCTGGTTGGATTTGGGCGTGATATTTCATTGGTATCGGAGGAAGAGTATGCAGCGCTGAATCCACCGACGCATCTGCAAACCTTTCCAGACGATTTAGCCCATGCCGATCTGGAGTATTCTGGAGCCTATGAAGATGGTTGGATTTCTGAAGCGGCTTTCTTTAGCCTCAAACAACCCAGCCCAGCTTTACCTCTGCGGCTGGAAGGGACAGTTCCAGAAATTAAAGATCCTGGCTTTAGCACTGCGCTAGCTGTTTCTGTCGATGGCAAAGAAATTGCCCGACAGTTGCTAAAGCCCGGTCAGTTTAAGCTCAACCTGCCGCTGCCCGCTGGAGGTGCTGCCAATCGTCGCCGCATTGATCTCCGCTTCTCGCAGTTTCAAAATCTACCTGTTCCAGATAATCGACCGATCGCCGCTAAACTGAACTTTATTGGATTTACCGAGAATGGTTAGAGGACTGATCAAAAAAGCTTATTACTACACCCTCAATCCGCTCTACAAAGTTGTCAAAGCCGAAGCAGCAGATGAGGCGCGATCGATTGTGCGAGAGCAGAGCGTAACGAAAATCGATCGTCTGGAAAAAGAAGTCGAAAAGCTTTCAAAAGAAGTCGAGCGATTACGCAAAGTCAATTTAGATTATCAAAGCCGGATCGCCAATCAGGTTGGGGAAGAGTTTATCAAAATGTATAAGCTGATCGACGACATCAAGAGCGATCGAGCAGACGTTAAATTAAACACAACGCTAGTCAACGAACTCGTCAAAATTCACCAAAGTCTAGAAGCCCTCAAGCACGACCGCAATGGACGAGAATAAGCTGCAAGTGCCCTACAGCCCTCAAGTTAGCATTGTGACTCCCTCCTACAACCAGGGAGAGTTTGTCGAACGAACAATTCTCAGCGTGATTGGGCAAGATTATCCCAACCTGCAATATGTGTTTGTGGATGCGGTTTCATCCGACAAAACAAAAGACGTTCTAGAGAAATACAAGCCCCATTTTGCCACGCTGATCGTTGAACCCGACAATGGGCAAACCGATGCGCTTAACAAAGGCTTTCGGCACTGTACCGGTGAGATTTTGGCATATCTCAATTCTGATGATTGCTATGCCGACAAAGATGTTATCAGTACGATCGTCCAGCAGTTCCATCAGCATCCTGAGATCGACGTTATCTACGGTCAGCGCAATTGCATCACCAAGACTGGGCGGTTTGGCTACTGTTCCCCGTTTCGTCCCTTTTGTGAGAAAAGCTTGTATTTGAGTGATTACATTCCGCAGGAGTGCGTTTTTTGGCGGCGCGGTATTTTTGAGAAGGCGGGTAGCTATCTGGATGATAGCTTTCAGTTCGCGATGGACTATGAGCTATGGCTGCGCTTTTTAAAGTACGGGGCTAAGTTTCTAGCGATCGAACCGTTCGTCGGTCTGTTTCGCAGCTACGAAGACCAAAAATCGATTGCCCGCTGGAAAACTGTCGGGCTACCGGAAATTGCCCGTCTGCACGAAGCTTATTTGGGGCGCATTCTGCCCGAAAAAGAAATGATCGATCACTACGAAGAATATTTCTTTGGGGTGCATCCCCAAGTTAATCCGCAGGCGTTCAAGTTTAGTCAGTCTGTTTGGGGGGGCTTCGTTGTCCATAAGCGAGACGTGCTGAACAAAGAACCGCTCGATCGCTGGGGCTTTGCCGAGTATGAGCGCAAATTTGCAGCGGTGAAGCGCCAGCTTGCAGTTACCCCATCATGAAAGTCGCTCTGCAGAATCCCTTTTTTGGTCAATTGGTTGCTGAAACAGAATTGGCGCAGCGGATTGCCTTAGCGGCTCAAAATCTTGGCTGGGAGACGGTAGAACTTCAAACGGCAGCTCAAGTCAACGCCTTTCAGCCTGACTTTGTGATCGCCTTACACAACAACAGCCCCAAGCTAGCAGCCTTCCCTACCTACGGCTGCCTCTGGAATCCGCTTTCGTTCTTCGAGGGTACCGAGCAATACGTCAAGCATGTGCTGACCTACGACGGCTACTTAACCTCTTCAGGCGCGGTCGATCGCTGGCTGCATCAAATTCTTTACACCACACCCAAAACGTTCTTCACGGCGCCCTTCTACACCAGCTGTCCCAAAACGCCTTACCAGCCGCCCAACCTCGATCCTCCCCGTTTAATGTATCTCGGCTCTAACTGGGATGGTTCTCGCTTTCCAGAACTGTTTGAGGGGTTGGATGCCAAAGAGTACATGACCATCTATGGCAATCCTGACGGCTGGACGCACCTGAAGCAATCCTACCGTGGCGCGTTGCCTTATGACGGCACCACGGTTTTGCAAACCTTGAATCAGACAGGTGTGGGGCTGTGTCTGCATCGTGCGGAGCATCGGTATTATGGGCTGCCCTCCATGCGAATCTTCGAGATTGTGGCATCGGGAGCGGTTGCCATCTGTGGCGATCATCCGTTTATTCGCGATCGGTTCGGTGAGAGTGTGCTTTACCTCGACCCCGATGCCAACCCCTCTGAGCAGGTCGATCGCATTTCCACTCTGATGCACTGGATTCAAGCAAATCCACAGGCAGCACTCGCCAAGTCTGCCCAAGCGCATCAGATCTTTCTGGAACACTTCGCTTTAGAAAAGCTGCTGCTCGATCTAGTGCCTCACCATGAAACGGTGCTGCGGCAGAAGGGATTTGTGTCGGTCGCCGAAAAACCAGCTTCAACCGTTCAATGGATTCTTCCCTATTCCGGCAAAGATGGCGCCAGCCTCCAGCAGAGGCAAGCACAAGTGGCTCGCCAATCTTATGGCAATCAGGCAAGTAATCATGCGGGCAATCATGCGGGTAATCAGCCGATCGTCGTTGCCTCAGAGCCAGTTGACCTAGAAGGTGATTTTCAGCTCGTTCAAACGCCTGCTTCTGCCCAAAGCAGTTTCCTTTGGGCAGGGCTGAATGCTGTCAGCGCCGATTATTTCGCGGTTTTAGATGAAGCAGCAATCCTGCATCCCAATCATCTCCAGAGGCTAGTCTCGCTGCTCGATCGGCACCCAGACTATGGTGTTGCCTACTCTGGCTGTTTGTATGAGAATGAGGCAATTCAGTTTCAGCTGTTTAACCTAGAGCAGCTGCTCACGTTTGAATTGGCGATTCCTTTGAGCAGCATTGTGGTGAGGCGATCGGTACTTGATGCAACGCTGCTACAAGATCCTCAGCTCCGTGAGTATGGCGATCTTTGCCTGTTGTTCTTGCTTGCCCAGCGCACAAAATTTCTCTTCAGCTACGAACTCACCTGTGAACTGCAAACCTCCCCGCCAGATCATCATCTTTTGCTCAAACAGATCCAGAACTGGTCAAGCGAACTTTCACGGCTAAAGTTCATTTTTTGGCATCAAGAATTCACCTCTGGAAAAACACTACAGACAATCCAAAAAAACTATCGAGAACACAGCCAGCTGCATACTCAGGCACAACGGCTGCGATCGCAGCTTAGCCAGTCCCAGACTACTGCTAGCCAGCTTCAGGAGCAGGTCAAAACCGCCCAAGCTCAAATCGAAGCAATGAGAACTAGCAAATTTTGGAAGCTGCGATCGGCATGGTTCAAAATGAAAAAGACGATCGGACTTCCAACCGACCCCGAATAGATCTATTTTCCCTTCTGCTTATGGCTTTTCCTCTTCATGACGAGTTTTGGATGCAGGCGCGAGCGTTTCTAGAGAAGTTTGCCGATCCACTGGATGCCATCCTTGCTCCTAACGAATTCCTCGATTACTTTCCAGGAACATATCATTACAATGTTTCCTACGTATTACCTGCCGAACAATTCCAGTTTGTGGTTTTTCACAAAGCCATGACCCGCGAGATTGAAGCTCCATTAGCGCTGAAGGTAATTGAAAAGTTTTATCTAGCGTTTGCTAATGAAGTATTTGTAATTTATTCCAGTTCGCCGCTGCTTGGGCTTGTCTCGGTCGATGAAGTTCACGCAGAGGCACTGCTAGAGCAATTTGAGGAGCAACTTGAGGCAACGCCTGCCCTTGCCAGCTCTTCTACTGCCGCAGTTATCACAACTTACAACCGTCCGCATAGCCTAGCGCGATCGCTGCCGCAAGTTTTGGCGCTGGGAATTCTGGTGGTGGTGGTGGACGATGCCTCAAGCGCAGAACACTATCAAGAAAATCAGCAGATCGCCGACAAATATCAGGTACCGCTGCTCCGCATCCCTGAGAATCGCGGCTTGCCCAACGCCATGAACGCCGGCTTAGACTACTGGCTTGCCGACCCAGATATTCACTGGATCTCCTACTTCCAGGATGATGTCGACATCCACCCTGACACACTGAAAATTTTAGCGCGAGTGCAAGACCCGCTCACCCGTCCCTTGCTTGCCGGACGCGATGCTGCAGAACATCCTACATTCGGCACAGACGAAATTGCCGGACACAAAGTGCTGTACAAGCGATCGATGCCCGGTCAACATCTGCACGCCCATCGGGACTATTGGCGCGGCGTTATGCCCATCCCTACCCCCTATTTAGGCGCACCCAAACCCGACAAAGGAAAACCTGGACAGGGAGCCGATGAAGACTGGTGGATTACCTGTTGGTCACCCCAGTCGATCGTGAAGCGTGGTGGCTACGTGGTTTGTGTACCGGGGCTAGTGCGATCGTTCCGCACAGGTGCAGATGAATCAACCTGGGGAAACTTGAGCGAATTGACTGTAGAAAGCCGAGTGATTGCCGATGCCCCCCCAATTCAGCTTCCAGTTCCCGCTGAAGTTCGCCCCTCAGCTCAGCAGGAAGCCACCACTCCTCAAGACATTGAAAGACCTCCCCTAGTTGTGCCAGCCGATCTGAGTTTGGCAGGCGTTAAGGTGCTGGTCGATGGCTATAATTTGCAGCTCACTAAAGGCACAGGCATCAAAACTTACGGGCTGAGTTTGGTGCAGGCGCTAACGCTGCTGGGGGCTGATGTGGATGTGCTGTTGAGCCGCAGCGGCTACAAGACCAACGCCATCCTGGATGAAGTGTTTTTCTATGACAACCAGGTAGAGAACCGCAGTCTCCTGTTTCTACTAAAAGGGTTAGCTAAAACCGCTTCTCCGTTCTATCGAGCAAAGCGCCGCAAGAGCGATCGCAACTTTGTGGTGAAGCGCGGTCAGTACAAAGAAGAGTTCCTTAAGTATGCAGAATCCTTTAACCTGCCGCAGTGCTATAGCATTGCTAATGTTTTATACAAAAAGCTGAATCTTAAAACAGAAATTACGGTTCCTGAGAGAGTTGATCTCTGGCATGCAACTTATCCTTTACCAATGCAAATTCGTGGGGCTAAGAAGATCACAACCGTTCACGATCTCATTCCACTCCGCCTGCCTTACGCAACGCTCGACGACAAAGAGAACTTCTACTTTAAAGTGCAGGATGCTCTGAAGGAGTCTGCGATCGTCATCACGGTTTCTGAGAACTCCAAGCAGGATTTGCTGACTTATTTTGATGAAGCAGATCCAGAAAAGATTGTGGTAACGTATCAGCCGATTGCTCTAGAGCCGCTGGATGCCAGCAAACGGGAAGTTGTTGAGGTTTTGGAAGGATACGGGCTGGAGTATCAGAAGTATTGGCTGTTTGTAGGGGCGATCGAACCCAAGAAGAACGTCGGCCGATTGATTGATGCCTACGCCAGCCTCGATACCGACTACCCGCTGGTGATTGTGGGCAAAAAAGGCTGGCTCTGGGAAGATGAACTAGCAAAGCTGTCTTTCGTCGCAGATAGCAAGAACCCAAACAAACAAGTGAAGCTACTGGAATATGTTTCAGTGGACAGTCTGCGCTATCTGTATCGGGGAGCCTTCTGTTTAGTGTTTCCTTCCCTGTACGAAGGCTTTGGCTTGCCACCGGTGGAAGCGATGACTTTTGGCTGTCCTGTCATCACCTCCAACGTATCCTGCCTGCCAGAAGTTTGCGGCGATGCGGCGCTCTACGTCGATCCTTACGAGGTGAGCGATATTAAACACAAAATGGAAGGGCTGTTGGGCGATCGGCAGCTGCGGAACCGAATGGCGATGGCGGGTCAGCAGATCGCAGAGTCTTTCAGCATGGAGGCTTATCTTCGCCGAATCTTTGCCGCTTACCAGAAGG
This sequence comes from Phormidium tenue FACHB-886, assembly GCF_014764505.1. Taxonomy (GTDB): domain Bacteria; phylum Cyanobacteriota; class Cyanobacteriia; order Elainellales; family Elainellaceae; genus FACHB-886. The sequence goes on along the minus strand of NZ_JACXWX010000005.1, from coordinate 12,048 downwards.
CGATAGATGGGTAATGGTCATTTTTCTGCCGATCGCTTGTTATGACGCTCCGCGCTTAGCTTGAGATCCTTTTTGTGTAAAAGCCATGTTACGCGGACTTTTACACAAAAACCTGTTAGGAGGCTAGGGAGAACACCATCCACATGTATAAAAAGCAACTCTTCGGTTATCCACCTGCAGTTACCTACTTAGACAAAACTCCGCAAACTTCCGTACTATAGTAGTACACCATACTAGTACGAACCTAGGTACTACTATGCGTATTTTGCATAGCAATTCTGTATTACGATTGTTTGCGTAAAGTTTTGTTAAGCAAATAGAGCCTGTGGAAAACTCGTCGCTTTCTGTGGAAAGCGCTGGGGAAAAAGTGGGGAAAAGTTTGAGAGGAAATGGAGAGGCGATCGTCGGTTTGAAACCTTGTGGAAAATGACCTGAGTTTTCCCAAAGTTATCCACAGCCTAGAACCGCGTAAAACCCAGCAGAGACAACCCTTCTAAAACTTTTTCCACTTTTTCCACAGGCCCTATAACTACTAGATCTTTTTAAAACGATATTTGAATATAAGAACTTTTTGACGGAAAAGATTGCTCTTGTCAAGGAAATTAGGGGTAAATTGGACCTGACAAATTAGGAGTGATACGATTGGCTCTCAATTGCCGTTAAGCGCTATATTTAGCAGCTAGTCCGATCGCCTGACTTGCGGTTGCTTCTAACGCTCAACTTCTTCATTCACTCTCGGCAGCTTACTCATGAAACTGATCTGCGCCCAAACTCAACTCAACACCCACCTGTCGCTCGTCAGTCGCGTTGTGCCTTCGCGTCCAACTCATCCTGTGCTTGCCAATGTGCTGCTGGTTGCAGATGTGGATAAGCAGCAGGTAAGCCTGACTGGATTTGATTTGAGCTTGGGTATCCAAACGAGCTTTGAGGCACAGGTTGAGTCAGGTGGGACACTGACGCTACCTGCTAAGCTGCTGGGTGATATTGTGTCTCGCTTGCCCGATGGCGAAGTGATTCTAGACAACAGCAGCGATGAAGCGATCGTTTCTCTGGCATCAGCATCCGGGCGCTATCAGGTGCGCGGAATAGGTGCAGATGACTACCCAGAACTCCCCACCATTGATGAGGGTAACGTTGTGCATCTCTCAGTCGATGGCTTGGTCGAGGGATTGCGGGGAGCTTTGTTCTCCACTAGCGCAGATGAATCAAAACAAGTGCTGACCGGGGTACACATTACGGCCGAGGTGGGTGGGCTGGAGTTTGCTGCCACAGATGGTCACCGGTTGGCGGTGGTGCAGACGCTCGATCCAGTGGATGAGGCTGCTCAGGCAGAGGCACAAAACTTTGATGTCACTGTACCTGCTAAAGCCCTGCGGGAACTGGAGCGGATGATTCAACTTAACCCGGCGAGTGCAGAGATCGCAGTGCGCTTTGATCAGGGGCAGTTAATTTTTGAATGGGCGAATCAGCGCTTGACCAGCCGTCTTCTAGAAGGACAATATCCTAACTATCGCCAGCTCATCCCGCGCCAATTCTCCCGCCAGATGACGCTCGATCGCCGTATCTTCAGCAGTGCGCTAGAGCGGATCGCGGTAATTGCCGATCAGCGCAATAGCATCGTCAAGCTGACGTTGGACAGCGTAAAGCAAGAGCTGGTGCTATCTGTAGACGCACAGGATGTGGGCAATGGGCGTGAGGCAATTCCGGCGCAAATCTCCGGAGAGGATCTGGAGATCGCCTTTAATGTGAAATATCTGTTGGAAGGGCTGAAGGCATTCAATACAACAGATGTGCAAATGCAGTTTAATACGGCGACAAGTCCGTCGATCGTGACTCCATTAGGTGGGATGAAGATGACTTACTTGGTGATGCCAGTCCAAGTAAGATCTTAAGTTTTGCTTTGGTAATGGTTGCTTGCGCAAGCCCTAAACAATACTTTTCTCCTTGCTTACGGCGATCGCTCTTCCTTTAAACAAGTGAAAGCCGGGGTAGACTCCCGGCTCCTGAAGGAAGAGTTCTGCCGACTGCTGCTGCAATCAGCTGAATGCTGCGAACTAGGTCCACCATATCTTCCAGTGAAATCGTTTGGCGAGCATCCGAAATAGACTGGTCTGGCTGCGGGTGACATTCCACCATAATGCCGTCTGCTCCACAGGCGATCGCAGCTCTTGCCAAATCTGCGACCAGTTCTCGCTTGCCCGTCGCGTGACTAGGATCAACCACGATCGGCAGATGGGTAATTTGTTTTAGCGCCACGACTGCACCCAAATCCAAAACGTTGCGCGTGTAAGAATCAAAGCTGCGGATGCCGCGCTCACAGAGAATCACGTTAGGATTGCCGTGCGCCAAGATGTATTCGGCTGCCATGACTAGCTCTTCGATTGTGGCGGATAAACCCCGCTTGAGAAGGATAGGCTTTTGGGTTTGCCCCAGTGCCTTCAGTAGGTCGAAATTTTGCATATTGCGGCTCCCGACTTGCAACACATCAACATGTGCCGCAACTTCGGCAATCTGAGAAATTGCCATAACTTCTGTAATCACGGGTAGTCCATACCGATCGCGCACAGATGCTAGGATTTGCAATCCTTCTAGCCCCAGCCCCTGGAAATCGTAAGGGGAGGTCCGTGGCTTGAATACGCCGCCCCGTAATGCTTGTACTGGAGCAGTTGCCAAGCGGCAGGCGATTGCTTCCATTTGCGCCAAATTTTCTACGGAGCAAGGTCCGCCGACGATCAGCAGATCTTGTCCGCCGACCTGCACCGACTCAGAGAGTTGGACGATCGTTTTGTGGTCGGAATTTGTTTTGAGAGCCAGTTTAGCCTTTTGCACGGGAGTCTCCTTAAAGATTGCTAGAGAAAGATCGAAGGATTGCTAGAGAAAGATTGCCTAGAGTAGCGTTTGTTTTGCAGGCGGTTCGCGCCAAAAAAAACCGGAACCTGTTGGCTCCGGGTTGATGAACGGTCGTGCGATCGTCTCACCCAGAGCAGATTCTGAGCCAAAAGTAAAAGCTAAAAAACCAAGCGGAGTGAGAGATCATAAAGAACGCAATTGGGATAAGTGAATAGCCTGAATAAAAACCTAAATAAAACAAAAACCGCAGAGTTGATTCTGCGGTTCACCTTGAGGTTCCAAACGAACTTGGACTCACTCCCGGTGAACCTTCGTAAAAAACCAAAAATAAAAGTAGCGCGGAGAAGAAGCCATGGGTCGGAAAAATTTCTTTCAGAATTTGAATCTGCCCATAACCGTAGCAAACGTAGCAAAGCTGAGTCAAGTCCCTTATCGGGTGATGTTGTCAACCTAAATGCACTTTGGCAGCCCGAAGTGCCACCAAGCTCTGTTTTGTTGCATTGCAAATACTGAGAGAAAGCAAGACTTGAGAATGTTCCAGCGACCTCTGCTGCTTTCTTGTTAAAGGACTTAGTTAAAGAACTTGCTTCCAAATCCGTTCTAATAAGGCAACCTGTGCTTTCAGCCGAATGTCTCGATCGTAGGTATGTTTGTCATGCAGCAGGATCGCCAGTGTCACTCCTACTGGCAGCCCGATATAACAAATGCCTAGCAGTATATCAGCCAGCTGCTTGTCGATCGTGGGGTTGATCAAAGCAGTGTGGGCAATTGGCGCTGTTGCTAGGTTAGGTGCTGGGTTCTCGGCGGCAGGGGCAGCACTAATGTGTGCAGGTGCATCACAGAAGGACCGTTGACCTGCTTGAAGGCAGCCAGAAAAGGGTTGGGCAGCATTGGCAGGTTGAATGCCAAACGCTGGAGCAGCTACTAGCATCGAAGCTGCAAAAGAAGCGATCGCGTGGGCAGGTTTGGATTGCCTGGTTGGGGAACTGCTTGTTTGAAATGCCTTCGTTGCCATGCCGCTCACTCTAGCGCTCAAAATTAATTAAATTTCTGTATCTTTGAATACTATATACATTCTACTCAAAATTACACCTCTTTCAGGCGTTATGCACCTAGATCGAAAACTTTGCTGTAGAAGCCTCACTGTGCTGCGCAGAGCTTCTACAGCAAAGTTTTACTTGAAACGCATAGCTGTAACGCATAGCTGTAGGTATGGCAGACAAAGTTAGCGCTTTGCGCTGAGATTTGTGCAAAGCGCTGTAGCCTAACTGTCCCTGCATAGGGCTAACTCGTATAGGGCTAACTCTCAATGAATAGCTTGAGAAAGCTGCTGCAGCAATCTTTGCCAATCAGGAGATTGCATCAATTTTTCCATATCAAACTGGCAGCCGTATTCCGTCTCATAGTCCTTAAATCGGTCAAGCCACTGGACGATCGCCTCTGTCCAGGTTCCAGGATTGTATTGCACCGCTTTTTCTAAATAAGCTGCCATCTCTGGAAGCTGGTTGGTGTGGTAAAGCCGCCAAGCGATCCAAACTAAAGTATGATAACGGCTCTCTCGCTCCACCCGACGAATTGCTTCAGGGATATCCGATCGGGCAAAGAACTGTTCGCGTACCGCCCAGCATTCTTCCGCCTGCACGATCGTATTGAGTGAATCATTGCGATCATGTTGTCGATATAGTACGGTGACTTGCGGCAACCAAACCGAGTGACAACCCGCCAACACCAAACGCTGCACCAAATCGACATCGCAAGCTTGCTTAAACTGAACGTTCAAACCGCCCACCTGCGCCACCCACCTGCGACGAAACATCATAGCGCTAAACAGCACAGGCATTCGCTTAATCCAGCCGACTGCATCTAAAACTGGAACATCTTGCCATGGCTCAATGTCTGCTAGCTTTGTGCCCTGGGCATTCACAATTTGCCAGCCGCTATGGACAATTCCAGCATCAGGATGTTGCTCAAAACAGCTTACCTGCAACGCTAATTTATTGGGCAGCAGTACATCATCTTGATCTAGAAATGCGATGAATTCTCCTTGTGCTAATGCCAAGCCGTGATTCCTGGCTGCCGCAACGCCGTGATTTGCCTGGGAAACATAGTGAATGCGCTCGGCATAGGACGCTAGAACTTGGGCGGTACCATCACTGGAACCATCGTCTACCACAATCAGCTCATAATCTGAATAAGACTGGTGCAATACGCTTTCCACTGCTTTGGCAACGAAGCGATCGCCATTGTAGGTAGGGACAATAACACTGACTCGTGGCATCGGAAATTGCTTGAACGCTAGGCGGGGTTTGAGTTAGCAGGAAGCAGAGAGCTGGTGCGCTGATCTAACAGGTGGGCGATAGTTGTTAAGGAAGCGATCGGCGTTTGGTTTGCCTCGTATCGTACCAGAACAGAATTGAGAAAATCACCTCGCCGAAACAAAACGATTTCCGTTCGTCCAATTCCAGGTTCTACCAGGCTAAATCCAGTCGCAATGTCACCAATTTCTTTTGCATCTAAGATCTCCAATGCTTTGGTATGCGTTGGGTCTGCCTGCTCAACGAATGCTTGGGGATTTTGCAAGAGCGAATCAACAACTTGCCGCATCATTTCTTGCTGCAGCTCGTTCTCTGTTGCAGCCGCTAAGGAAAAAGAAGAAGTGCAGACTAGCTCTGTTAACTGGGACGATCGGAATACAAATGCTATTGCTTCACCCGACATTTGGCAGCCGCTAGCTTCTGCTGTGGAGGCGGGCGCAAATCCAGCGGGTAGGTCTTCCAGGGTCAGCAAAGGAGCGGCACTTGCTCCCTGCGTGGGTAGCACCCAGATACTTGTCAGGATCAGCAGGCTGAGCGCAATGCTGGCTAAGGCTTTTGCAGCTCTCTGAAAAGAGGCTTTTATCTGCATTGCATTCCTCCACAGCCGATGTAAATGTCCTCTATCTTTCAATCCTATCTCAGCTAGCTGAGTCAGAGGTTGCTCCTTTTGCGATCGCGATCGTTCTCTGGCGGTATCCCTGGTTAGATTAGCAGGCGTTTCTATTGATGGTGGGCAAGCGATACCGGCATGCCATTTATTTCTTGCTGCAGCAAGGATACAGCACCGAAGATTTATCGTTGGTTTATCTGTTGGCAAAGGGGACTGATCCGCTGCTGTCGAAGAAGATCTGCAAAAGCAGCGGGTTGCCGCTGGCATTATGGTAAGGGGTGTGGTGGCGTTGACGGTAGGATAGGGTTGAGGCGGATTTGGGCTATGTCTAATGGCAACTTGGCAAGTTGATTTTTATCGGCGTCCTTTGCAAGATGAGGCAGGCAATCCACTGTGGGAACTGGTCGTTTGTGATGCCAGCCGCAGCTTTAGCGCGCGGGCATTTTGTCCTCAGGCGCAGGCAACTGCAGCTTGGCTAACTGCCCAACTGCAGTCGCTGATTGGTTCAGCCGGACAGCCCGACTGCATTCAAGTCTTTCGTCCCCAAGCCCTCAGCCTGCTGCAGGCAGCCTGCCTACCCTTAAAGATTCCGGTTGAGGCAACCCGCCGCACCCCTGCCCTCAAGCAGCTTCTGCAAACATTAGCTGCCGAATATCCCACGCTGCCCCACTACACGGGTCAACCCTATGAGCCGATCGCCCTCGATCAGCCGCCGCCGCTGCCGTTGCCCGAGAATTTGTGGGGTGACCAGTGGCGGTTTGGGGCAATTGCTGCCCAAGACCTGATTGCCGCTTTTGAGCATCGTCCCATTCCCATTCGGGACATGCCGGAATCTTTGTACCCAATGGCGCTGGGGATCGCATCAACGACGATGATTCCAGGCGTAATTATTGATGGCGGGCGGCGATCGATGCTGCTAGCTCGCTGGCTGCAGCAGGCAAAGCCATTTGCCCTAAATTACATTCCGGGTGATCCAGATGGGCTGATTTTGCAGGCAGCATTAGTCGATCGCTGGGTGCTAACTACGTTTGAAGACCCAGATGTGATTGCAGCAGCGCGATCGTTTCGAGAGCGGCAGCAGTCTGCAGCAGGGCTACATTTTCTGCTGGTGCAGCCCGATGATTCAGGTATGACCTACACAGGGCTGTGGCTGCTGCAAAATGCTAGCAGCAATTCTTAGCTCAACTTTATCCATCTTGAACAAGAGGAAAGCTAGCAAGAGCAAGAAAGCTGCACGCTGTGTTAGGACGCTTTCATGAGGGGGTGGACATGATTGGTGAAAACTTGCTGGTTTTCTTTTCTTGTTAATTTGAAGAATCAAATATAGCGCCTAGTGACATACAGCTATTCATAACCAGTGTTTGGGGTAAGTTCGCCCTGGAGCAGTATTGTTAAACAGTATTGTACAAAATACGATCACAACTGAACCTGCAAGTACAGGTGTCAATACATAACTCCAAGATGCATGAGTTAATACACCCAAGAGTGCCACTGCACCTGCAGGAGGATGAACGGTTCGGGTTAATTGCATTAGTTTGATTGTTGTTGCCACAGCCATTGCCATGACCCAAGGCGCTGTGCCAAAGACCTGCACTAATGTCACGCATATGATCGCTGCAATCAGGTTTCCTCCGATGACATTACGAGGTTGGGCTAAGGGACTATCTGGGACACCAAACACTAAAACTGCTGTTGCCCCAAGAGGTGCCGCAATGAAAGAGTGCTCCTGAGAGGTTAGATAGCCCAGTGTTGCAATTCCCAAAAACGCACCCAACCAAGAGAAGATCATGTGTTGCAGGGAGAAACGAGGCTGATATTTAGCGCTGCTGATATTGGAAGGGAAGAGTTTATTGAGCCGCCGCTCCCTAGCCGCGATCGCTTTCTTAAGCTGCAATTTTCTCAATACTTTGGATTTGATAGAGGATTGCATAGGATAAGGGAATTTCAAAACTGGACTGACGATCGAGACAATGACGACTGCTCTCGACAGCTCCGCAGGCAGCCATGCGAAACTTTGCTCTCTTGCCGAGAGCAGTAGGAACACAGCTTCCTCAAAAGGCTAGGACATCGAGTCGGCAGCCAACCTGCAACAAAAGTCAGAATAACTTAACAATTCACATAAATCAACTACTCTTGTAACTTTAGATACAGAATTTCCTTCTATCCTTGGTTGTTTAATCTCCTGCCAAAGACTTATTAGCCTGCTGCCTCTACGCAACACGGTTAGAACTTTCTATATCTATTCCCACCGTTCACCACAGCTTCAGCACCTCGGAAAGTTTTTATAACGGCTGAAAAATCGCCCTCTCAGATATCCTCTTAGGGCTGCTGCGATCGCCGCATTATTGCTTTCTCTCCGCTCATCAGGGCAATTCCTGCCGTGACGATGCTAATTCCCAGCATTTGGGTCAGGTTAAGGGCTTCCCGAATCGTTACCCATGCCACCAGTGCCGTCAATGCCGGACTGCTCGAGCCGATCATAGAGGCTGCGGTTGCTCCGATCATCCGAATACCGAGATTGTGCAACAGATGCCCAACAAAGCTGACCAGCCCTGAGAACAGTCCGCCAATCCACAAGGGTGTCCAAGCAAGCTGGGTAGCTGGCAAATGCCAAAACAGCAAACTCACGCCAGATAACACCAGCGTTGTAGCAAAGCTAATCCAGGTAAAGGGAATCGGGTGGAGCTTCTCAAAACACCGTTGGGCAATCACCGTGTAGAGCGCGTAGATGATTCCAGAACTAACGCTGGCGAGACTGCCGATCGCGATTGTCTGGCTGCTATAAGCAGCAGAAGATTGCGGGATCGTCAGCGCACTGCCTGCCAAGATGATACCCATCACCAATCCCCGAAATAGAGTCGGGCGATCGCCAAAAAACCTCCAGGACAGCAGGGCCGTAAACACGGGATAGGTGAAGAACAGGGTCATGGCAATTCCCGTTGGAATCATGCCAATGGCAATGTAGAGCAAGGAAATGTAAGCAAACATCAAAACGCCACAGCCGAAAGCTTGACGCAGAACGTCTCGTCGATCGGGAGCAAACAGATCTTTGATCTCTTTCAGCGCAGCAGGATAAAGCTTAGGTGCAAGGAATACCATCAGTGGAACAACCAGCAGCATTCGCATGAACATCAGCAGAAAGGAGTTCTGCAGGTTCGGCTCAACGTATCCACCTAATAGAAATAAACCCAGAAGGAGCTGCTCTGAGAATAAAATCCGGACGATGATATTTTGAAAAGTGAGAACAAATGAAGAGAGCAGAACTGTTAAAATACCCAGCATCAAATTTTAGCAATTCTCAATTGCGTAAATAGTATTTTGAGCGCAAAGACTCTGAGCGCAAAGGGTAGCGTAACCCTCTACTGGATTGCAAATTACTGGATTACAAATTGCTAGATTACAAAAGCATCCAGCTCTCGATCGAGCCATTGCCGCTGGAAGCGCTCCGTCACCAATGGACGCACCACAAATTGTGGAGGGCAACCCGCTTTCACATCAATTCGCAAACAGGAATAAGGGCGGCGTTTTTGATAGCCCTGCCCGCTGCGGCCCACATAGAGCTGCGACTTAGCGATCGCCCGCCCAACCGGTTGCCCAGAAGCGGTAAAGGCTTCCGGTAGCTCTGCGCCTTCTTCACGCTGCCGCCGTAGACTGTAGCCGCTGCCCCCGCAGACAATCCAGTTGATGTGAGAGTCTGCGTTGCCTGTATCTAGCGTTCGTAAATACTCAAGGCAGTGCGCATGACCGTTCAATACTAGATCCACAATCGGTCGTCCCTGTGTCAGCGCACCCACATTTGCTGCAACTGCATTGAGGACTTCTCGCAATCGCTCTCGCACGGCGATCGTCTGCGCCTGATGCCATTTCGTTGCTTCGGTGACATAGGGTGGGTGGTGAAAAAAGAGGACTCGTCCCCGCACCGCTGAGTCTTGCCAAGATTGAGTTAAACGCTGTTGCAGCCACTCTAGCTGCTCCGTGTCGATTGTCACCGTTTCTGGAGAGGAGGTGAGCTGCTTCTCAATGTCCTGCTGCACTTCTGCGAGCTGCTCTAGTTTAGATCTCAAATCGTGCAGCTCTTCTGACTCTTCGGGGTGGTTTGGGTTGAGTTGGGTAGAACGCTGGTTGACCTCTGCCATTTGTTTGTCAATGTCTGCCTGCAGCGCTTGCAGCCGTCGTCGATGCTCGTCTCCGGCTTTGGTGTTTGGCAGCGGCAGTGGGGCGTTGAAGGTGTTTGAATCTAGCGCAAAGAAATCAATGCCGCCTGCCCGAAAGGTGTAGTAACGGTTGGGCAGACGGGTGAACTGTCCGGGCTGATAGCGCAAGCAGCGTCCGGTTTCGGTGGTGGTGCTGTAGTGGCGATCGAGATGATCTTCTAGCGCATCGGGCGACAGCGCCTTTAAATAGTCGATGAACGCTTTGGCGTAAGCATCTCCTTGGTGAGAGCCGTGAAAGCCTACGTCTAAATCGAGCTGCGATCGCAGCAGGCGACGGAGCGGCAAAGCGAGCTGGGCTAATGAGCCATAAACCCAGGACAGGTCGTAATAATCGTGGTTGCCAGGAACTAGAAAAAAAGGCAAATTGAAGACGAGCTGATCGTATTTGAGGGACTTGTAGCGATCGCCGCCCACCAAAAACTCGCGATATGGCTCAATGAAATTTTTGGTGTAATATTCGCTTGAGCCGGTCAGGTAGATCACATCGCCGGTATGTAGTAAAAACCGGCAGTCCTGCCGATGTTTTAACAACTGCTCTGCAACACGCCGCTGTGGGTTTTGCCCACGATGAGCCCCTGCGCCACTGTCTCCCACTACTAAAAAAGAAAACTCTGGATCGTCTGGCTGTTGATCATCTAGCACCAGGCAGGTTTGATCGATCCCTCGTTGAGAAATTCCGGAACTTTGCCAGCGCACCCGCTGCTTCATCTTTTCAATCTTGGTAGCGATTGGCGGATCGGTCACAAATTGCATTCCGGATAGCTCCTCGCTGATAAACCCATAATCAGATTTCGTCTGGAAGTTACAAAGTTACTTCCAAATACTGATGATTCCTGCCGCCTCCTTTGTACGCTGACTGACAAATTTAAGACAGCTATCGGAAGGTAGAGATGTGAAAGAGCCGCCCGCTGCTGATTAATAGAACGTGCCAGAAGCCAACTTTTCAGGTATCTGCCGTAAGAGCTATGAGCAGCTGGCTTTAGCTCGATAAATTAAGAGTTAGCTGAAATTTGCCTTCTAATGTCCACCAATTCTCAATAATAATGGCGAAACTGCTAGATGGAGGCACCATGAAAGGGTTGAGCGGAAAGAACGTTTTGATTACAGGGGCGAGTTCAGGAATTGGACAGGCGATCGCCATTCGATTTGCCCAGGAAGGCTGCAACGTGGCAATCAACTATCGCAAAAGCCAGGAGGAGGCTGAAGATACCGAGGAAATAGCGCTGCAGCAGGCTTGCAATCAGGCAGAGGGGTGTGGAGTTCAATCGCTGCTGATTCAAGGAGATATGTCGAAAGAAGACGACATTTTGCGAATGATGGGCGCAGTCATCGAGAAATTTGGCAGCCTCGATATCCTAATCAATAATGCCGGAATTCAAAGCGAAAAAGCATCTCATGAACTCACAGCTGAAGAATTCGATCGGGTGGTTTCGGTAAATCTGAGGGGTGCTTTTATTTGCGCTCGCGAGGCAATCAAGCATTTTTTATCTCGTAACTATAGTGGTGTGATCATCAATAATTCCAGCGTTCACGAAATCATTCCTCGTCCGATGTACGTTAGCTATTCTGTGAGCAAAGGCGGCATGGAGAATTTAACCAAAACGCTAGCCCTAGAATACGCAGCTCAGAAAATTCGGGTGAATGCGATCGCCCCTGGAGCCACGATCACCCCGATTAACCAGGATTGGGTCGATAATCCAGAGAAGAAGGCGATCGTTGAAAGCCATATTCCGATGGGACGGGCAGGAACCGCTGAAGAAATGGCAGCAGCAGCAGCATTTCTTGCTTCAGATGAAGCAGCTTATATTACTGGACAAACGCTATTTATTGACGGTGGATTAACGCTATATGCTGACTTCCGCGAACCCTGGTCAGCCTAGTTTTTTGGCGGGTGAAAGGTGACACAGCAAAGCTGTGCCGCCTTTCTATGCTAACGGTCTATAGTTCTATGTGGCTTTGTTGCATGAAGAGGTTGAGGATGGGCGACGTGATAGGGTTGAAGTACCAGCAACAATCCTTCAGCGCAATGAGCTACCACATCCGCAACTGGTCTGAGTAT